>CAVYTO010000007.1:0-22372 GCA_963771505.1 Terriglobia bacterium | reverse complement strand
GAAAGTCGCGACCTTCAACATTAACAACATCAATAAGCGGCTCGACAACCTTCTGGCTTGGTTAGCGAAAGCTGAACCGGACGTGGTTAGTTCTCAAGAGCTCAAGGCCGAGCAGCAAGCCTTTCCCCGTGAAAGCCCTTCGGGCTCTCGGATACGAAGCGGTCTGGCTAGGGGAGCGCTCCTGTAACGGCGTGGCCATTCTCGCGCGAAACCACGCTCCCGTGCTGACTCGCACCAGCTTGCCTAGTGGGTCGGTTTTAAATTCTGATGGCGTTTTAGCTGGTCGAAGGGATCTCCCGCTACGACACTGTGTGCCGGGGAGATCCCTCGGCCCGCTGGTAAAGACGCGGGCCTTCGGGATGACGCCGTGAATCATGAAGACCGGCAAGCTCGCTACATCGAAGCGGCGGTTCAGGGAGTCCTGAGCACTTCCATCTATCTTCCTAATGGGAATCCGCAGCCAGGACCGAAATTCAATTACAAGCTGGCCTGGTTTGAGCGCCTCATTGCCCACGCCGCCGAACTCATGGCGAGCGGAGCACCCGTGGTGCTGGCCGGTGACTACAACGTTGTCCCGACGCCGCAGGACATCTATCCGACGCGGTCGTTGGATAACAACGCGTTGATCCAACCTAAGAGCCGGCAGGCTTTTGCGCGGTTGCTGGCTCAAGGCTGGACCGACGCCATGCGGAAGCTGCATCCGGACGGGCCGCTCTGGACATTCTGGGATTACAAATTTGAACGCTGGCAGAAAGACAAGGGCATGCGGCTCGATCACTTTCTGCTGTCACCGAATTTGTCAGATCGGCTGGTGGACGGCGGTGTCGACCGATGGGCCCGTGGCCAAGAAAATGCGAGCGACCACGCCCCAGCATGGATCACACTCGATTTGTAAAACGGAGTCGCGAAAAGTAAGTTGTACCGCAACTTTCTAGGAAAAATTCCTGGCTCATCGAGGGCGTCCCTTTGCCGAGGCCTCGGAACCGGCTGTTCACGGAACGGTTCCACAGCAATGCCTCGTAGCGCACTTCCAGCACGGTCAGGGACTCTGTGCCGCCCGGCAGTTGCAGGACTACGCTGTCTCCGGCTGCCGACTTCATCAACGCGCGCCCCAGAGGTGACACCCAACTGATGTGGTTGCGATTAAGATCGACCTCGTCGGTGCCAACAATGCTCACCACTCGCTCGGCTCCCGCGGCATTGGCATAGCGCACGGTCGCACCGAAGAATGCCCTCGCCGCCGCCTGACCCGTTCGCAGAGCTTCCGGGTCCACCACTTCCGCGGCTTCGATTCGCTTGGTGAGAAAGCGAATCCGGCCATCGATCTGCCGCAGCCGCCGCTTGCCGTACTGATAGTCGGCGTTTTCACTGCGATCGCCGTTCCCGGTGGCCCACGCCACCACCTCCGTCACTGCCGGACGCTCGCGGGTGAGCAGAAACCGATGCTCTTCTTTAAGTCGCTCGAGCCCGTTCCGCGTGATGTAGTTCTTGACCGGCGGGCCGGGCGCGTCCGGCTGTGGTTTTCTGGTAGACCCCTTCCGCATTTGGTGGTCCTTGTCCTAGTGCTTCCAGTCGTAGCAGGGCGGGTAGCCATTCAAGCAGCACTTTGGCCGTGTGGGGCTTGAGCGGGGCGGTCGAGGTCTAAAAATCTAGACCAGAATGTCGGCTGCCGCGGTCGGCGTTGTATGCGAGTAGACATTCCTTTTGACCTCCAAAATGCCACAATTCTACGTTGCTCCTTATACTCTGCATAGTGTGCAAGTTTTTTGCTCGTTGAATTTCCCCGCTCGATTGAAGATCAGGCTGGATGGGCCGTCTGTGGAGGTCCGACGCACGGGTGGGGGCATCCATGAATGCCCGTGATTATAGCGTGGAGGTTGTCCCGGCGGTGTACCACAGCGAAGTGGCTGCACCCCGTTCACGGAGGGAATAACGAGATTCCTATGCTCATTCTGGTCGCTGCGCGACTACGAATGGCTCGGAATGACAAGCTCGTTGGGAGGTGCAGGCCGAATTTCCCATACGTAGCCCGCGGCCCGGTTTGCCCGTCTGCATCTGCTCATTTATACTCATAGCTTGTCTTTTCGCTATTAATCGAGTCAGGAGCATCCAGTTTCATGCCTAAGCGCACTTTCCAACCTAATCGGCGCCGTCGCGCAAAGACGCATGGCTTTCGCACGCGCATGAAGACCAAGAACGGCGCGGCCGTCATATCGCGGCGTCGCGCCAAAGGCCGCAAACGCGTGGCAGTAAAGGCCGGTTTCCGCGAGTAGTGGTACCTCCCGTATTTCCGGAATTGTCTTGATCTACCATTCCGAGTTTGGACAGTAAATGGCGGTCGGGAACGCTCCCAATGGCGGTAGCAGTCTGTCTTCACAGCGGAAGCCAGCCCTTTCGAAGGCTTCCCGGCTGCTGGTACATGCCGATTTCGAGCGGGTATACAAGCAGGGGAAACGGCATTTCGCGAAGCACATGACAGTGTTTTACCTGCCGCGCCCGAATGGCGGCGGCGCGCGAATCGGATTCACAGTTGGCCGGGCCTTGGGCGGGGCGGTGCAGCGCAACCGCATGAAGCGGCGCTTGCGCGAAGCAGTCCGGCTGCTGGGACTGGCCGAAGTGCAGGTGGATATTGTCGTCAATCCGAAGAAATCGCTGCTGCAAGCGGATTTCGACGAGATCAAAACCGAACTGGCTCGCGCCATGCAAGTGGTGAACAAATCGTCCGCGCAAGCGGTCGGGAACACAAAATGAATTCTGCTCGCGACTTCGGCAAACGTGCGACGCTGGCGCTTTTGCGGACATACAAAGCCGTCGTCTCGCCGATGTTTGGCCCGGCGTGCAGATATGTGCCTTCCTGCTCCGAGTACGCGATGGAAGCAGTCGAGCAGCATGGCGCAATCAAGGGCGGATGGATGGCCTTGCGCCGGGTATTGCGCTGCCATCCTTTTGTAAAGGGCGGCTACGATCCGGTTGCGGCAGCGGGCAAGTGAGAATTCGCTGAGATTGGTTAAAGTATGAAGAGGCGTCGAATTGCCTGATTTTAAAAATCCGCAGCAAGAGCCGGGAATGGAGAAGCGCCTGCTTCTCGTTTTTGCGTTGACGTTTATCGTCATCCTGCTCTCGCAGCCCTTGCTGAAAAAATATTTACCGCAACCGTCCCCAGTGCCGCACACCGAGCAAGCGGCAAACGTCCAGCCGAACGCGGCACCGGTCAATTCCCCGGCAGCAAGTCCCGCCATGGCCGCCGCAGGAGAGCCAGTTTCGGCGAAGCAGGCCGCCGCCGAGTCTGAGACCGTCGTAGAAAATTCCTACTACCGCATCACTTTCACCAATCGCGGGGCGCTGGTGAAGTCGTGGATCCTCAAAAAATTTGACGACGATGCCGGCAAGCCACTCGAACTGGTCAATTCCGTTGCGTCGGAAAAATACGGCTATCCGTTCTCGCTGTGGACATACGACGAAAGTGTCCGCAATCGGCTGACTTCAGCTCTCTACACATCGTCGGGAAGCGGCACGCTGTCCGCGCCGGGCGATCTGAGTTTTGAATACGCCGACCAGGACCTAGTCGTGCGTAAGACCTTCCACTTCGACGACAGCTATGTGATCGGCGTCGAAACCTCGGTCGCATCAAAGGGTACGACGATCCCGGCCTACACTACATGGCCTGCCGGATTCGGCGATCAGACCACTCCCGGCACCCGTGGCGCGCAGAAGTCCTATGGGCGAACCTCTTCGTATTTCAGCCAGATCAATTATCAATACAACGACAAGATCGAGCGGCTGGACACAAAGAAGGTCAGCAGCGGCGCCACGCTTCAGGGCCCGTTTAATTGGACTGCCGTTGTCGACCAATATTTCGCGGCGGTCTTCATTCCCGCCGATCCGCTCAACGCCGCCGCTGTCACCTTGCGAAACGGTTTGGATGTCCCGAAAGATGCGTCCAACCTCAATTCCGAAACCACGAAGGTCGAAGTGCTGGGTATAGCCGCCGGCGATCCCCGCGGCCCCACCGTGCAGCGCGTGTATGTTGGTCCTAAGGCGCTCGATTCGGTGGAGTCAATTTCCGTGCCCGGAATCTCCGGAGCTGACGCCGACCTTCGCGGACTGGTCAATTTCGGGTTCTTTCGTATCATCGCGCGGCCCTTGTTCCTGTGGCTCCACTGGATTTACGAACACATCATCCACAATTGGGGCTGGGCGATTTGCATCCAGACGCTCATCATCAACCTGGTCCTGCTGCCGTTGAGAATTTCCAGCATGAAGTCCGCGCTGAAAATGCAGCGCATTCAGCCGCAGATGAACGCGATCAAAGATAAGTACAAGAAGTACGCTGTGCGCGATCCGCGCCGCCAGGAGATGAACATCGAAATCGGCGCGCTGATGAAGAACCAGGGCGTCAGCCCCGTGGGCGGATGTTTGCCGCTTGTCATCCAAATGCCTTTCCTTTTCGCCTACTACAGCATGCTGGGCGCTGCGCTCGACTTGCGCCACGCGCACTGGCTGTGGGTCCGCGATCTCTCGTCGGCCGACCCGTGGCACATTCTGCCTATTGGGATTATCATCACCATGCTGTTCACACAGCGCATGACGCCGCAAGCCGGCATGGATCCGTCGCAGCAGAAGGTGATGAACCTGATGATGCCGGTGATGCTGGGAGTTATCAGCTGGAATTTGGCTGCTGGATTGTGCCTCTACTGGTCGGAAGGAAACCTGATCGCGTTGGCCCAGCAGTCCATCATGAACAAGACGAGCCTGGGCCGCGAGATGCGTGAAATGGCCTTAAAGCGCGCCAGAAAAAAAGATAAGTAGACTACTGTCGTCAGAAATACGCTATGCCGATTCCCGACAAGATTGCCGCAGCCAATAAGATCAACCAATTCCTCAGCGGAGTGGTGCGCCTCGGCGGACTGCGACTGAAATACCGGATCACGGTCGATCCGCCGCTGCCCGAAGAACGTGATTGGGAACATCCCGAGATATTGGTGGACTTCACGGGCCCAGACTCTTCCCTTTTGCTAGAACGCGGCGGAGAGTTACTGCGAGCCATCGAATTGCTCGCCATAGAAATGCTGCACCTGCCGGGCAATGAGCACGAAAAGATTTCGTTCGACTGCAACAACCATCGTTCCCTGCGGATTGAGGAACTGCGAATCGCCGCCGGAGTTGCCGCAGACCGCGTCCGCAAAATGAAAACGCCTTACGAATTCTCGCCGATGTCATCTCGCGAGCGTCGGATCGTGCATTTGGCCTTGCGCGGCCACGAAGATCTGCAAACGGAAAGTCAGGGAGAAGGCAGCAGGCGTTGCCTCGTCGTATATCCAAAGGGTTACAAAATTCCCGAGCAAACTCGCCGCTAGGGATTGGGCCAACAAAAAAAAGACCACCTCTTCGGGCGGTCTCTCAATGCTTTCAACCAATTGCTACGAAATGACGCCCGCCTGCGGTTGCGGAATTGCCGCCGCCGCCGTGGCTGCTGCCGCCTCGTTCAATATCCGGTGGTGGATCGTGAACAGCGCCAGCTCCAGCCGATCCGAAACGCCGATCTTGTCGTAAACGTTCCGCAAATAATTCTTGATCACCTGCTCGGTGGTCCCAAGCTGCGTCGCGATTTCCTTATTCTTGTAACCCTGGACGATCAAGGCCACGATGCGAAGCTCTTTCGCTGTGAGCCGGTCGCGAACCCGCAGTCCGACCATGTCGTTTTCGGTGAGTTCGCTGGGCACTGCGATGTCCTGCACCCACGTGTCGCCGCGCGCCACTTTGCGGACGCAATCCACTAGCGCCGGGCTGGTGACGTTGCGATAGACCACCGCCTGGGCGCCCGCGCCCATATACTTCTGGGCGCTCTCGCCAGTGTCGGCCAGCACAATGACTTTGGTCTTCACCTTGCCGGCGCCTTGCACGATGCCGATGAAGTCGTTGTGGAAACCGCCTGCGACCACGAGGACCGCGGCGCGGAACTTGTCCAAAGCCATGAACATCTGATCGGGAGTCTGCGCTTGCGCGACAATCCGCATCTCGTCTTCCACTGCCAATACTTTGGCGATTCCCGCTCGAAAAATTGCCTGATTGTCGGCCAGAATAAGTTTCAACATTTGCGTAATCCTCTTTAGGATTGGCGAACGAAATCGTAGGAATCGATCACGCAGGCCACGCCTTGGGCCTCCGCATCGCCCGACGGCGCGTCCTTGCGCACCACTCGGCCCTTACACTGCACCGTCACGGTTTCCTTGCCTCCGGTTACTTCAGGGGGCAGGGCTATCTCGAATTCGACCGTGGAACCGATCTCCAGTGAGGCATCGGCCTTGATGTAAACCCCGGCCGCGCTCAAATTGCCGGTCATTCCGCTGTGTTCCGAATTTTCATCTTCCTTATGGAACTTAATGGGCAGTTCCAAGGGAAAGCGCTTCCCCGTTCTGGCTTCCGACACACACCCTCCTCGCGTCACGGCCCGCTTTTGCCTTCTGACAAAGGCTCCGGGAGGCCTCTCCTGACAGGGAGTTCAGCGATTTTCGTACCCCGTCCTTATATCATGGATTGGGCCTCTCTTAAAGGCGGGAAACCGATGTGCCAAGAGTGGACACTTGGGTTCCCCCGCCGCAATTGGGGTTTGCAGGGGCGAATCGCCCGAATTTCCGTTTTTCTGCCACAATAGAAACTCTTCCAGGAGCCATTCTTATGTTGCCATTTTCCCGCGCGCTGTCGACGATGTTGTTGTCTTTAAGTGTGTTATCGCTGTCGGCGCAACAGTCGCCCGCGCCAGCGAAACCAGAGCAGCCCAAAGCGGAAAAGACGCAGTCCGACAAGAGCGCCGAGCAGCTGGCAGCCCAGGACCGGGAAACTCTGGCACACCTGAATTCCGCTTTTGAAGCACTGGTCGCGAAAGTATCGCCTGCGGTGGTCCAGATACTGGTCAACGGATATGGCCCGCTTGACCACAATGGCCGCAATGAGACAGCGCTGATCGCGCGACAACATGCCATCGGTTCCGGCGTCATCGTCGATTCTGACGGCTACATCATGACGAACGCTCACGTCGTGGAGGGGGCACAGCGTATACGCGTGGTTTTGTCGACAGTGTCGTCAGATCCGAGCCAGGTTGCACCGATCGGCAAACAGCGCGTGCTTGACGCCAAGCTGATTGGAGTCCACAAAGAGAGCGATCTGGCTTTGCTGAAGGTTGATACAACCGGCTTGCCCACGCTTGCGTTCGGGGCCGGTCGGCGTGTGCGACAAGGTCAACTGGTGTTCGCCATCGGCAGTCCGGAAGGATTGGAGGATACGGCCACCATGGGCGTCATCAGCTCGGTTTCGCGCCAACCGGATCCCGACAGCCCGATGGTTTTCCTGCAAACCGATGCGCCTATCAATCCCGGCAACAGCGGCGGTCCGCTCATTGACATCGATGGATTCGTCGTTGGCATCAACACGCTGATTTTTTCGCAGGGCGGCGGCAGCGAAGGGCTGGGGTTCGCTATCCCATCGAGAGTTGTAAAGTTCGTGTATCGAAGCCTGCGGAAATATGGCCACGTCCACCGTGTGGAAGTGAAAGCCGGAGCACAAACCATTACGCCGGATCTGGCCGACGCTTTGGGACTACCGCGCAGCTGGGGCGTGGTCATCGACGATGTTACACCCGGCGGTCCAGCCGATTCAGCGGGATTGAAGATTGGCGATATCGTTTTAAGTGCGGACGATCGCGTCATCGACACTCTCCCCGCCTTCACCGCTGCGCTTTATTTGCATCCCCTCGACGAAGTGCTGAAGCTCGTAGTGTTGCGCGGAGATCAACGGGAGACTTTGCACATTCCGGTGCTCGAAATGACCGATCAGATGGACGCAATCGTGAGCCTGGCGAATTCCGAGGCGAATGTGATTTCAAAACTGGGCATCCTCGGGCTGGACCTGACGAACGAGCAACTGCGTTCGGCTGTGGGAACGCTGCGGCGCGATTCCGGGGTGGTGGTGGTAGCGCGGACCGCTCAAATCTCCGGGCCGGTCACCGGCTTAACCACGGGGGATGTCATCTACGCGGTCAACCGTCACCTCATCGGCTCTCTCGATTCATTGCATCGAGCCGTCGCGGAACTCAAGCCCGGCGACTCTGTGGCCCTCCAGATCGAGCGCGAGGGCAAGTTGCAATGGCTTACCTTCGAGATGGAATGAGTCAGCACTTTTCGCGCTTCGGATCCTGAAAATCGAACACGAGTCGCACTACTCCGCAAGTCCATTGACCTTGCTTGCCGCCCCAAGTAAGATTCGTGCCTGATGATTGGCGAAACGATTTCCCATTACCGGGTCCTCGAAATGCTGGGCGGGGGCGGGATGGGCGTCGTATACAAGGCCCAGGACACTCGACTCGATCGCTTTGTCGCGCTAAAATTCCTGCCGGCGGAAGTGGCCCGCGACCGCCAGGCGCTCGAGCGGTTCCGCCGCGAAGCTAAAGCCGCATCGGCGTTGAACCATCCCAACATCTGCACCATCTACGACATCGGCGAAGACGGCAAGGCCTTCATCGCCATGGAGTTTCTGGACGGGGCCACGCTCAAGCACCGCATCGGCGGAAGTCCAATGGACACCGAAACACTGCTTTCGCTTGCAATCGAGATTGCGGACGCGCTCGATGCCGCACATTCGAAGGGCATCGTCCATCGCGACATCAAGCCGGCGAACATTTTTGTGACCGGGCGCGGGCACGCGAAAGTGCTTGATTTTGGATTAGCAAAAATCGATGCGCCCGTGACTTCAGCCACCAGCCTTGAAGCGGGGAACACGCGCAGCGTCGTCGATCAGCACCTCACCAGTCCCGGTTCGACGCTGGGCACGGTCGCCTACATGTCGCCCGAGCAAGTTCGCGCGAAAGAGCTAGACGCGCGAACGGATTTGTTTTCTTTCGGCGCCATGCTTTACGAAATGGCGACCGGAATTTTACCGTTTCGCGGCGAAAGTTCCGGCGTCATCTTCAAGGCAATTCTGGATTCCAGCCCGGTTTCGGCGCTGCGATTTAACCCTGACCTTCCGCCGAAGCTCGAAGAAGTGATCTGCAAGGCCCTCGAAAAAGACCGCAGCATGCGCTATCAGCATGCATCGGAAATGGGCGCGGACCTGCGCCGACTGCAACGCGACACCAGTTCCAGTCGCAGCGGATTGAACCTTGCTGCCGACCCAGGTTCCTCCGCGATCACTGGCGGGGCGAGCATTTCGTCGCACAGTCAGATTGTGCCGCCAGCTTCGAAGCGCAATCTGTGGATCGGCATCGGCGCTGCGGTGCTTCTGATTGCTGCACTGGCAGTTGGGCTCAAACTCGGCATGACGAACAACCATGCCGCTATCAAGAGTCTCGCAGTACTTCCCTTCACCGACGACATTCCCAGCGCAGCAACCCCGAGTGCGAACGATTATCTTGCGGACGGCATCACCGAAGGCGTGATCAACGACTTGTCTCAGGTACAGCCGCTTCGGGTGATGGCCCGCAGTACCGTTTTTCGCTTCAAAGGTAAAGACAACGATCCGCAGCAAGTGGGCAACACGCTCAAAGTGGACGCCGTTGTGACCGGGCGGGTCGTCCAGCAAGGCGACAACGTCAGCATTCAGGCGGAACTTGTGAAAGTGAGCGACGGATCGCAAATTTGGGGCCAGCAATTCACGCGCAAGATGGCGGACGTCTCTTCGCTGCAAGGCGACATTGCGCGAGAGATCACCGCAAAGCTGCAGCCCCAGGTCGGCAACGAGAAAGCCGCAAAGATCGTTAGTCCGGGAACCCAAAATCAGGAAGCCTATCAGGAGTACCTACAGGGAAGATTTCACCTGAATCAGCGGACTGAAGCAAGCATCCGGCAGGCGGTGGCGGATCTTCGGCGGGCAGTTGCGCTGGATCCCAACTACGCCCACGCGTGGGTGTCGCTGGCTTTTGCATATACGCTGGCGCAGAGTTACTTGCCGCCGGCCGAAGCGGCTGCCCTGCCAGAAGGCAGAGAAGAAGCCGAAAAAGGGTTAGAGTTAGACCCTGCGTCGAGCGAAGCCCACCTTGCGCTGGCTGTTGTGGATACGCGCGAAATGAACTGGTCCGTGGCCGAAAGCGAGTTTCATCTTGCCATCGACGGCAATCCCAACGACGCGAACGCGCACTATCTCTATGCATATCTCAGCTTGCTGGGGCGCCAGCGTTACGATGAATCTCTGGCGGAGTTTCGCAAAGCGCTTGCGCTCGATCCGTTATCGGGAATCATCAATACCAACTACGGGGCGGCGTTTTTCATTGCCCGGCGTTTTAATGAAGCCCGTGAGCAGATGAAGAAGACTGCGGAAATCGATCCGAATTTCGTGCAAGGGTTGTGCCGCTCAGCGGAGTTCGAAGCCTACATGGGCAATTTTGCATTCGCCAGACAGCAATTAAACGGTTGTGATGCCAGGGCACAGAAGATGAAGATCGCCGACAGTAAGGAGTCGTTCTGGCAGGCTTACATTCAACTTTTCCCGGACCGTCATGCGCTGATGGCTGTTGCCTACGCACAGTTGGGCAAGAATGACGAGGCCTTCCGCCACATCGACGCCGCGCTCTCTGAAGTTCCTGCCGTTCTTTCCGCCTTTATTAAAGGCCCGATGTTCGACGGCCTTCATTCCGATCCTCGCTACGCAGCCGTGCTGCGGCGCATGAAGTTGGCGCCGTAGCCAGCTCAACACTGTAGCGTTCGGTTAAGGTTCCCTTAAGGTAGCGAAGATCAAAGTAGCAAACACAGTGACCTGGAGCCAACGCAGCGCCACGCTCCAGTTTTTTTACGCGTGCTGCGCCAAGAGCGAGAGGAATTTTCTTGCCTTGACGCCTAGCGGCGATCCCTAAAAAGTCAAATCTAGTTAAGGATGCAAGGCCAAACTTTTTGCGTCGGCGAACGCTTGCGCGAAATGTGACTTGATCGCCACGAGGTGCGAATGCAAACTCGCGACCAGATTAGACAATCATTCATTACGCTCGTCTTGTCCTTCGTCGATGCCACCCGTGCCATAACCGATCAGACTTCGCTGATTTCCGACCTGGCACTGAACAGCGTAAAGCTGGTGGATCTGGTGTTGGCCACCGAAGACGCCTTCGACATCGAGATTCAATCCGAGTCCATGGACCAGATGTACACGGTGGGCAGCGCGGTAGAGATGATTTGGCAGAAGAAACGAACGCAGACCTAAAGCAGATCACGCGGCGGGCAGTGTGAAATAGAACACCGAGCCGTGGCCGGGTTGGCTGGTCACCCCGATGTGGCCGCCATGCGCCTCAACGATCGAGCGGGCGATTGCCAGCCCCATACCCGTGCCCTGGACCTGAAAGCGGTGATTGTGGCCGCGATAAAATTTGTCGAAGATGAGCGACTGCTCGAAATCGTCGATGCCGGGCCCGCGGTCGGCGACACTCACAGTGATCATCCCATTCTTTTCCTCGGCCGTGATGTGAACCGGCGCATCGGGTCCGGAGTACTTCGCGGCGTTCTGCAACAATTGATGCATTACTTCCTTAATTCCGTCCGGATCAAAACGTCCATTCGGCAAGTTGGCGGGAACGTGCATTTCGACGGAACGCCTGCCCAGCAGTGATTCTGCGGCATGGATCGCATCTTCAATCGCCTGGGAAACCGAATTCGGCTCGAGAGAAAATTGGATGTTTTCCGCATCGAGCTGTGCCATCTTTGCGGCTTCGCCGACCAGCCGATTCAGGCGGTCGCTTTCCTCGTTGATGACGCTTAAGAGTTCGTGCTGCTGGCTTGGATCGAGTCCGCCGGATCCAAGCAGGGTCGTCACCGACGCTTTGATGGACGTGAGCGGAGTTCGGAATTCGTGGGTCACCGAATCGAGCAGCGCAGTGCGCAGTTGTTCGCTTTCGCGCGACGCTTCGGCGCGACCCAGCTTCTCAATGGTTCCGGCACGCTCGATGGCGATGGCAATCAGCGACCCCATGGCTTCCAACGTCTGGCGGGAAGGGGACAACCCCACGATCCCCAAGCTCCCCACAGAGCGCACTCCCATGCGTAGTGGAAGAAAGGCCAAGCCGGATGCAGGAATGATTTTCAGTTCGCCTCGAAGGCTGGCGAGTTGCAGATCATGCGCTTCTAATCCGTCATTCGCGGGCGAGGACCGATAGATGTCCGAACGGTTGGCGAGAAAGATCGCGGCAGCCTTGAATCCAAACGATTCGACGAGATAGCGCGGAATCAGATTGAGTAGCTCAGCCAGCTTTTCGCTCGAAAGCAGCAACTGGCTGAACGAGTACAAACGTTCAACTTCGGCGCGGCGCTCGTTTGCGTTGCGCGCTTCGCGCTGTGCCCGGTCGGAAAGCTCGCTGGCAACCACGGCGGTGATCAGGAAAGCGACCAGCGCCGCCCAATTCTGCGGATCGGCAATCGTGAAAGTCCCGATCGGCGGGAGAAAGAAGTAATTGAAAGCGAGAGTCGCGAGAACGGAAGTCAGAACGGCGTGCCGAAGTCCCCAAATAGCCGACACCACCAGCACTTCCACCAAAAACGTAAGGGCCACCGTAGTGGGGTTAACGTTCAGGAGTGAGTGGTAGATGAGTGCGACCCCGGCTACGGCGAACGCGGCCGCAACATAACCCGCACGCTTATTTGCGCCGAACTTCACGAAGCCGATTGTAGCCGAGGTTCGACAATTCGTAGCAGTCTGGAAGAGAATAGGCGCGATGTCAAGAACTCCCGATCAATGGTTGCAGGAAACGACGCCCGGAAAGAAAACCGGCATTTTCAAGCTGTTCATGGGTTATGCGCCGGGCGTGGGCAAAACCTACAGCATGCTCAGCGAGGCGCTTCGCCGTCACGGACGCGGGGAAGACGTGGTAATCGGCGTAGTGGAAACGCACGGCCGCAAAGCGGTTGGCGAATTGGCCGCCCAACTTGAGAGCGTCCCGCGGATTGAGCGTGAGTACAAAGGAACCGTCTTCGACGAAATGGACGTCGATGCCATCCTGGCGCGAAAACCGCACGTCGCAATTGTGGACGAATTGGCCCACACCAACATCGAAGGCAGCAAGCATGCCAAGCGCTATGAAGATGTGTTCGAACTGCTCGATGCCGGCATTGACGTGCTTTCCACGATGAACATCCAGCACGTCGAGAGCGTTACGCCAACTGTGCTTGGCGTAACCGGAATCCACGTACGCGAAACCGTGCCGGATTGGGTGCTGAAGCGCGTCAACGAAGTCGTAATGGCGGACCTCACTCCGCAGGCGTTACAGAGCCGGATGCGGCGGGGCGACATTTATCCGCAGGAACGCGTCGACCGCGCGCTCAGTAATTTTTTCCGTGAAGGAAACTTGATCGCCTTGCGGGAACTGGCGCTGCGGCAGGTCGCGCATGCCGTCGATCAAAACCTGGAATCGTTTCGCGAGAAAGACGATGCCCACGCGAGCGTTCCCATCCGCGAGCGCATTGCCGTGTGCATCAGTTCCAATCCCGATGCGCAATATCTCATCGCCCGGGGCGCGCGAATGGCGCAAGCTCTGGATGGCGAACTCTGCGTCGTTTATGTCGACATGGGCCAAGACGATGACGGATCGAGCCAGAAGTCATTGGCTGCGAATTTTCAATTTGCCCAAAATGTCGGCGCGGAGATCAACAAGCGCGAAGGGAGCAGCGTGGCCGAAGTTGTTTCGGAGTTCGTTCGCGAAAAGCACATCACCCAGGTAGTTTTCGGACATTCTGCAACCACCGGGTGGCGCAGATATCTTTACCTCTCTGCCATACACAAATTCCTGCGCGACTCTCCGCAAGTGGACGTGCACATCGTGAAGCAGGAACCGTCTTGAAGATTTGCATGAACGAGCGCAGGCACATCCTGGTAGTCGACGATGAGCCACAAATCACACGCGTATTGCGGACCAGCCTGGGGAACCAGAACTACGACATCCGCGTGGCCAATGACGGCGAGACCGCGTTGGAGATCATGAAAGACTGGACGCCAGACCTCGTGATTACAGATTTATCCATGCCCAATATGGACGGCTTGCAGCTTTGCCGACGTGTCCGGCAGTCGAGTCAAGTACCGATAATTATTCTCTCGGTGAGGGGCGAAGAGAAAATCAAGGTGCAGGCATTGGATGCAGGCGCCGACGACTACGTGACCAAGCCGTTCGGCATGGAAGAATTGTTGGCCCGGGTCCGCGCCAGCCTGCGCCGGCAACCGGCCGCGGACGACGGTTCACCGGTCATTCGGGTGGGAGATTTTTCCATCGACTCAGCTGCGCATAAAGTGCTGGTGAAAGATGTTGAAGTTCGCCTGACGCCGAAAGAGTTTGATCTTCTTCTTTACTTGGCGCGTCACGCGGGTAAGGTCGTGACTCATCGGGCTCTGCTTGGGGCGATATGGGGTGGGCAAAGCACCGAGCAGGTGGAATATCTGCGCGTGTTTGTCCGCCACCTGCGCAAGAAACTCGAGCCCGAAACCTCCTCGCCGCGCTACATCGTGACCGAACCCTGGATCGGCTACCGCTTCGAACCTGGCCTCGATTCTTCCACTTAGGTCGCATTACTCCACTTTTATAACTTTTCCATATCTTCTTTACGCCATTTTTATGCCTCGGCAGATAGCCTTTTCGATGGCCACTGCGGACTCGCGGTTTGTTCGAGCGGGCCGATGAGGAAGAGAGAAGCTTTTCATGGTCACGTATCGAAATCATTTGTGCCTGTTAGTCGCTTGCAGTGTCGCGTTTGCGATTCCACAGAACAGTCTGTTGGCGCAGGACAGTGAAACCTCGGGAACTAAAGCAGCAAGCGATCCCTCATCCGCTGCGATTCAGGAAGAATTGGCCACGATGAAGAAACGCATCGAGGCGCTGGAAGCTGAACTAAAAAGCCGGACTGAAGCACATCCGAGCCCTGTAGCTGCCCAGCCGAATGTAGCTCCGTCGAGCGGAAGTCCCGTGGGCGAGGCGACTGTGTCAACCCAGGATGCCGGCGCTCCACAGAAACCGGCCAAAGCTGAACCCTTCGCGTTTGCCGACTGGACCTGGCTCAACGGCACTCCACGAACCAAAACTCCGGCCTTTGACTCGAAATTCTTTACACCGGAGATTCGCGCCGATGTTGACTACATCTACGACTTAAATCATCCCAAGGACGACACCATCGGCGGGTCCAGCGAGGTGTTCCGGTCAAACGAATTCCAGGTGACGCAACTCGGCGTTGGCGGCGACTTTCATTACGACAACGTCCGGGCTCGTTTGATGACCCAGTTCGGGCTCTACTCCACAACAACGCCGCGGAATGATGCCAGCCCGTCGCGCGGCCAATGGGACCTTGCCGACGCTTACCGCTACCTGTCCGAAGCCTACGGCGGCTATCACATCAACACCTTGCACGGTATCAACGTTGACGCGGGAATTTTTGTTTCCTACGTTGGTCTCTTCAGCTACTACAACTTCGACAATTGGGCCTACCAACCGTCGTATGTGTCATCGAACACCCCTTGGTTCTTCACCGGAATGCGAGTGCAGATATTTCCCACCGAACACCTGAAAATCGAACCCTGGTTTGTAAACGGATGGCAATCCTACGGGAGGTTCAACAATCGTCCGGGCATTGGCGGCCAAATCTTGTGGCGGCCGAACGGCTGGCTATCGATTCTTGGAAACCAATATGCCCTCGGCGAAGACGCCTTGAACACGCCGGGACGCGTGCGCTACCACACTGACGACAGTGTGCAGGTCAAATACTACGACCACCCTGAGAGGACGATCGACAAGGCGGCATTCTCTCTCACCGGCGACCTGGGCTGTGAGCATGGCGGCGGCGTCAGTTGCTACGGCAACTCCGCAAAGGGCCCGAAGCAGGATTTCCTCGGCTTCATGCTCTACAACCGCCTGTGGTTCGACAAAGACCGGTATGGCCTCACGCTGGGCGGAGGAAAAATCAACAATCCCGGCCGCTATCTGGTGCTGCTGCCACCGATCAATGGGGCCAACGCGACCTCCGGAACCAGCTACTTCACGGAGAATCCGGGCGACCCCTACAAGGCTTGGGACGCTTCCGCCACATTCGATTACATGCCCAGCCAGTACATTACGTTTCGCTGGGAGTTCGATCACCGCGCCGCGAACGTCCCTTACTTTTCGGGCAAAGGCGGAATCACGCCACCCGGCGGAAATACGGGGACACCAGGGTCGGTCGTTCCCGGATGGGCGCCGGACCTCGTGAAAGACGAAAACCGGATCGACCTGTCGCTGTTAGTTAAGTTTTAGAGACTTTCGACGAGACTTTTTATGGACGATCTGATTTTTGTCGCAATCTCAATCGCTTTTTTTGTGGCGGCGATTGGATACATTCGATTCTGCGACCGGATTCGCTGAGATAAGCATATGAATGTCGAATCGATGATCATGCTCGCGATCTGCTTCGTATTGATGGCATATCTGGTTTACGCCCTGCTCATGCCGGAGAAATTCTGATGACCGCGAACGGATGGATACAAATTCTTCTCTACCTTGCGATCATCTTTGCCGTCACCAAACCGCTGGGCACATTCATGGCGAAGGTTTTCAATCGCGAGAAAACTTTTCTTGATCCGATTGCGCGGCCGCTGGAAGGGCTTCTCTACAAGCTCACAGGCGTCGACGAACAGAACGAGATGCGATGGACGGAATATGGCGTGGCCATGTTGATGTTCAGCGGCGTCTCCATGCTGGCGTTGTATTTAATCGAGCGGCTGCAACAAGTTCTCCCGTGGAATCCGCAGAAGCTCGCGGCTGTCCCGCAAGCGCTGGCCTTTAACACCGCAGCATCGTTCACCACGAATACGAACTGGCAAAACTATGCGGGCGAAGCCGCCATGAGTTACTTCACGCAAATGGCCGGTCTCGCGTATCACAACTTCACTTCTGCCGCGGTTGGCATCGCCCTCGCGATTGCGTTCATCCGCGGCATCGCGCGCCGTGAACAAGAGACAATCGGTAATTTTTGGGTAGACATGACGCGGGCAACGCTGTGGATACTGCTTCCCATGTGCATCGTCGGATCGTTGCTCTTGGTGTCGCAAGGCGTGGTCCAGAATTTGCGCCCTTATGACATCGCGAAACTGGTCGAGCCGCAGCAGGTGCAAAAAAATGGTTCGGATGGAAAACCTGTGATGGGCCAGGACGGAAAGCCCGTCATGGACACAGTGAGCATCCAGACAATCGCTCAAGGCCCGGTAGCTTCGCAGGAGGCGATCAAGGAAATTGGCACCAATGGCGGCGGATTTTTTAATGCCAATAGCGCGCATCCATTCGAAAATCCAACGCCATTCAGCAACTACCTGGAGATGCTTTTCATTTTCGCGATTCCCGCCGGGCTCACTTACACGCTCGGACGCATGACCGGATCGCAGCAACATGGATGGGCGGTCTGGGGCGCGATGGCGTTTCTCTTTCTAATCGGTGTGACTGCCGCATACTGGGCCGAGTCGCAGGGAAATCCATTGCTGCATGGAGTCGATCAACGCGCCAGCGTGACTCAATCCGGCGGCAACATGGAAGGCAAGGAAGTACGCTTCGGAATCGCGGGGTCGACATTATTCGCAACCGTGACGACGGACGCAAGTTGCGGCGCGATCAACGGCTGGCACGATTCCTACACGCCGCTGGGCGGAATGGTGCCGCTGGTCAACATCATGTTGAGCGAAGTCGTCTTCGGCGGGGTCGGCGCCGGTTTGTATGGAGTTCTGATCTACGTTGTGCTGGCGGTTTTTATTGCCGGCCTCATGGTGGGACGAACTCCGGAATATCTGGGAAAGAAAATCGAATCCTATGACGTAAAGATGGCGATGCTGGTCACGCTCGTGTTTCCCGTCGTGATCTTAGTCCTCGCAGCGATCTCCTCAGTGACGGGCTTCGGAACGTCCAGCATCAGCAATCCGGGGCCGCACGGCCTTACGCAGATTCTCTACGCATTCACCTCCATGGCGGGAAACAATGGCTCGGCATTCGGCGGTTTGAACGGCAACACGCCCTGGTACAACATTTCCGGCGGCATCACCATGCTCATCGGCCGGTTTTTCATGATCATCCCGATGCTTGCGATCGCGGGGAATCTGGCGTCCAAGAAATACGTTCCGCCCTCGCTGGGCACGTTCCCGGTGACAACTCCTCTGTTTAGCGTTTTGCTGGTGGGCGTGATTGTGATTGTGGGCGCTCTAACTTTCTTCCCGGCGTTGAGCCTTGGCCCGATTCTTGAGCACTTACAGATGCAAGCGGGCAAGACCTTCTGACGAACCATGGCCGATAAACAATCCAAATCGATTTGGGACACAAAAATCTTACGAGGCGCGCTGCTCGATTCCGTGCGAAAACTCGATCCGCGCAACATGATGAAAAATCCAGTCATGTTCGTGGTCGAAGTCGGCAGCGTGATCACAACTGTGCTGCTTGCGTATGACGGCATGCGTCATCAAGGCAACTTCGGGTTCAATCTGCAAATCACGCTGTGGCTGTGGTTCACGGTGCTGTTCGCAAATTTCGCCGAAGCCATGGCGGAGGGTCGAGGCAAGGCGCAGGCGGATTCGCTTCGCAAGGCGCGGGCCGAAACCATGGCGCACAAGTTGCTTCCGAACGGAGCAAAAGAAGATTGCCCAAGCTCGAAACTTCGCGCCGGCGATGTGGTGATGGTTGCAGCGAATGAATTGATTCCCAGCGACGGCGAAATTCTCGAGGGCGTAGCGTCGGTTGACGAGTCGGCAATAACCGGCGAGTCGGCACCCGTAATTCGCGAAGCCGGAGGAGACCGCTCAGCGGTCACCGGCGGGACGCGCGTGCTTTCGGATTGGCTCAAGGTCAAGATCACGTCGAATCCCGGTGAAACATTCTTAGATCGCATGATCGCCCTGGTTGAAGGTGCGGAGCGGCAGAAAACGCCAAACGAAATCGCGCTGAACATCCTGCTCGCAGGATTGACGATCTTATTTTTGCTTGCAGTTGTCACCCTGCAACCTTTCGCCATTTATGCGGGATCTCCGCAGACGGTGTTCGTGCTGGTCTCGTTACTCGTTTGTTTAATTCCAACCACCATAGGCGGCCTGCTATCCGCTATTGGCATCGCCGGCATGGATCGCCTGGTGCAGCACAATGTTTTGGCCATGTCGGGTCGGGCCGTCGAGGCCGCGGGAGACGTCAATACACTTCTGCTCGATAAAACTGGCACCATCACGCTGGGCAATCGCCAAGCCGATGAATTTGTCTGCGCGCCGGGAATCACAGAAGCACAAATGGCGGACGCCGCGCAGTTATCGTCTTTGTCAGATGAAACGCCGGAGGGCCGTTCGATCGTTGTGCTGGCCAAAGAACGTTACGGATTGCGCGGCCGCGAATTGGCTGCCCATGAAGCGGAATTCATTCCGTTCACAGCACAGACCCGGATGTCCGGCGTGAACATGGACGGCCGCGAGATCCGCAAGGGTTCGGTCGACGCGATCACCAATTATTTGCGCCAACACCAGACTGTCTTGCCGAAAGAAGTGCAGGCATCGGTTGAGCAAATCGCGCGTTCAGGCGGAACGCCTCTGGTGGTTGCAGAAAACCGCCGCGCGCTTGGGGTTATCCACCTGAAAGACATTGTGAAGGGCGGCATGCGTGACCGCTTCGACCAGCTTCGTGCTATGGGAATCAAGACAGTGATGATCACGGGTGACAATCCGCTAACGGCGGCTGCCATTGCAAGAGAAGCAGGCGTCGACGACTTCCTCGCAGAAGCTACGCCGAAAGAAAAGATGGATTTGATTCGCCGCGAACAAGGTGAAGGCAAACTGGTCGCTATGACCGGAGACGGAACCAACGACGCTCCCGCGCTGGCGCAGGCGGATGTCGGCGTGGCGATGAATACCGGAACCCAGGCCGCGAAAGAAGCGGGCAATATGGTCGACCTGGATTCCAACCCGACCAAGCTCATCGAGATCGTTGAAATCGGCAAGCAGTTACTCATGACGCGTGGAGCGCTCACGACTTTCTCGATCGCCAACGACGTCGCGAAATATTTCGCCATCATTCCGGCGATGTTTGCCGGGACATTTCCCGTGCTGAACGCACTCAACATCATGAACCTGAAGACCCCGCAATCGGCTGTGTTGTCGGCCGTAATTTTCAACGCGCTGATCATCATCGCGCTCGTTCCCTTAGCCTTGAGAGGCGTGAAGTATCGCGCTACAGGCGCGGCGAGACTGCTGCGGCAAAATTTGCTCGTCTATGGGGTGGGTGGAATTGCGGTGCCTTTCGTTGGAATCAAATTGATCGATCTTGTGATCACACATGTGGGCATGGCATGAGGCGGATCTCGTGAAGAAAAACTTGATCACATCCATTTTGATGACGCTCGCAACCACAGTGCTCTTGGGCATCGCGTATCCCCTGCTGGTTACGGGACTGGCACAACTTCTCTTTAAAGATAAGGCCAACGGCCAGTTGATTATTCGCGACGCACAGGTCCTGGGATCGCGAATCATCGGGCAAGCCTTTGTTGGACCCGGCTACTTCCATCCGCGACCGTCGGCCGCAGGCAGCGGCTACGACGCTGCCAATTCCAATGGCTCGCAACTGGGCCCGACTAACAAAATTCTTATCGATCGGGTGCAGGGTTCAGTCTCCGCCCTGCAAAAAGAAAATTCGAAGCTCCCGGTCCCGGTTGATCTGGTCACCACGTCCGCTTCCGGACTCGATCCCGATATCTCGCCTGCCGCGGCGGAGTTTCAGGTTCCACGAATCGCCAACGAGCGGCGCTTGCCGGAAGCCGAAGTTCGTCGGCTCGTCCAGGAAAACACAACGGCCCGTCAGTTCGGCCTACTCGGCGAACCCCGAGTCAACATCCTACAGCTGAACCTGGCGCTGGATGCTACGCAGCCAAACCGTTAGCGCGGTCGACCTCAGTGGTAAAAGTCGAGGGCAACCTCAGCCCGTCCGCGGCAATCACAGAGCCATATCATTCACTCAACCAAATTTTGGAGGAATTTATGAAACTGGACAATCTGAAAGTCGCCATCCTCGCTTGCAATGGATTTGAGCAGTCCGAACTCGAGAAGCCTCGCAAGGCCCTAGACGATGCGGGGGCAAAAACTTCGGTCGTTTCGCCTGAAGAAGGCAAAATACGAGGCTGGGAAACTAAGGACTGGGGCAAGGAAGTGAAAGTGGATTTGCCTTTGGCAAAAGCGAAAGCCGAAGACTTCGACGCCTTGTTGCTGCCCGGCGGGGTGATGAATCCCGACAAACTTCGCATGACGCCGGAAGCGGTCGCGTTCGTAAAAGGCTTTTTCGAAGCTAAGAAGCCAGTCGCGGCGATTTGTCACGGCCCGTGGACGATCATTGAAACCGGTCATGCGAAAGGCCGCAAGATCACGTCGTGGCCTTCGTTGAAAACCGACCTGAAAAACGCCGGTGCGGATTGGGCTGACGAAGAAGTGATAAGTGATCAGGGCCTCGTCACGAGCAGAAAGCCTGACGACATTCCTGCTTTCAACCAGGCAATGATCGAACTTTTCGGTTCGGCGACAAAATCTCGAAAAGCTGCATAGCAGACTGCGGCCGAAAGTGTGAGTTCGAGCGCCACCTTTCACTGGGTGGCGCTTTCGCTTGGTCAGTTTCTACTATCTGTGTGGCGCGGGCGCCCTCGCCCGCGAAAGGCTGGTGGCACGAGAGTCCTTCAAGGCTGATGGGAATTACGGTCAAGGATCCAGCCACCGATGTTTTCTTCCGCTTACACGCCTTTTCGCGGCGCTCCCGCGCCACCCTGCATCCCCATCCTGACGGATGTTCCGTCGTCACCGACTGAATGTTGGGTTTGGTCTAGCTTTGCTATTCAGTGAGGGAGATCAGGTGCAACACATCTCAGAGGCATTAGGAAAGTACGATTACCGTCGACGCTTGCCACATTTGCAGATGGCCGATGCCGCTATGTTCGTCACGTTCAGTACAAGCGGACGCATCCCGCTGCCAGAAAATGCCCGCGATTTAATCCTGGAACACTGCTTGCGCGAGGACGGGAACAGAGTAAAGCTGCTTGCTGTCGTCGTGATTGCCCTACCATGTTCACTTACTGCTGAGCCCGCTGCGCGACGAAAAGTGCTGGCCGCATCCGCTGGTCGAAATCATGCAGTGCTTAAAGAATGCGACCGCGCAGTGGGAAGAAGGGTCTTTTGATCACATCCTGCGATCAGATGAAAGCCTTAAAGAGAAGTGCGAATACATCCGGCAAAATCCGGTGAAGGCAGGGTTGGTGACGAGGCCGAAAGACTATCGTTGGCTGTGAGTATATTAGGACTCAGGCCTGCCGGTATTGTTTGTGATCTCCTAGCTTTTCGCGGGCGAGGGCGCCCACGCCACATTTGAATGTAAAAGGAAAAGGCCAATCAGATTTCTCTGACT
>CAVYTO010000006.1:0-686493 GCA_963771505.1 Terriglobia bacterium | reverse complement strand
CGTAGTTCACACAAAATGTTCTCCACATCCGCAGCACATCGTTGGCAAGGAAGGCAGGCATGAAATCGTTCTTATGCCCCACATAGTCCTTCCAATAGGCGGCAATGACTTCGTCGGTAATTTGGTGGTAGGCCGGCTCCCCTATGAGCGGAAAACTCTCGAGCAAGAGTAAGAGGCGAGCGGTAAAAGTGTTTTCGACATCATCTTCCGGCGTACCAAGAGTCCGACCAATTCTGTAAGAGTGTGCCCAACTAAGTATTGGCCGTCGCCGGAGAATTCGGGAAGGCCGTGCTTCTTGGTGGTTTCGATAAGATCTGCTTTTACCAGGATTTCGTCCAAGCGAGAAAGCGCTGGGTCTTTGCGCGTACCGTGACTGACGATAAAGAGATCCAAGTCACTATAGCCCCCTGCTTCCCCTCGCCCGAAGGAACCTGTCACGTACACGCATGCATTGTCGCCGCAAAGCGATTCCGCTGGTTTGAGGTCTTGTCTGAGTTTTTCGATTGTCTTGGCAGTTTTTGCCCGCCGTCTGTAAGGAGTTCGCCCACGAGTTCCCTCCCATTGAAAAACATTCGCAAATATCTCTGCCTGCTCTACAGCATCTTCAAGAGCATGGTGCGTGTGTTTCCCCTGTGGTCGGAGTTCTGGCAATAACTTGGATTTCCCGCTTCTGCTATCGGAATGCCTGCTTTCACTGCGAAGGCCGTTTTAATATCAAAACAAAGTGAGTGGTTGAACGGCGAACCCTCCGTCGTAAAGTGGACGAAATACCAATAGAGCCACGACCAGTCGAAACTCAGAGGATACGCCACCAAAACTGGTTTTGCATTGCGCGCGATGCTCTCAATCCAAAGCCTAGTCTCGGTCATCGCTGATACGGCGATGCACCCTTTCGCAAGAGTCTGTTCCGATCCAAACCGTTAACCCGAAGCGCTTCTTCCTGATAGTTCTCTGAAATGGGCTTTAGCTCGCGGTAAAAAGTTTGTGCGTAGTCCTGTGGCGGCATGAAGCGCTTCCCGTCAAAACTCCCGGCATACACGAGTCCAAACGACAAAATGGAGAACGGGCCAGGTATCGGGCCATCTGTTTCAACGTCGGCTGAAAAATAAACATCCGTCGTGGTCGCATGCTCGCCGCTCGTATTTCGCTGGAGCTTCTCCATCGCAATCCCCTCACCCTGTTCTTGTGCGGTTAGCATGGCAACATCTTAACAAGCTCCTAATCTAATAACTATCGTTTCTTCAAATGTGCCACGAGCTTTCGGTACGGCGGAAAAATGTCCCTAAATAAAACGCTCCTTCACCATTAGAGCTGGCCATGGACTTGGTCGTAGGGATAACCTACACGTCGGACGGGGCGCTGCATGGAATCACCCTAAACTGAACCGCCTGCCTACCTTCATCTTGATATCGAGGCCCCGTGGAGCGCGGCTTATCTGCGGTCAATCCAGTTTCCTTCCGCGTCAAAATTGATAGACCAGCCTTCCCACATGCGTTCCAGACGAGATCCAACAATGGTTTAAGAATTTTGCCAGTTGGAGTTGCCAGGTCTTCCACTACAGTCTCTGGCAATGTGATTATATTTTGACTTATAGGAAGACCCCAATTTAGCCCATGGTTATCCGTAGCCATTATTAAGCCCCGTGTTCCGATAAGCGTAAGACCCACGGCGACGGGCGCGTTTGAACCCAACGTCCTGATAATCTTGAAACATTCAGGCAAATATTGAAATATCTCTCGCTCATACGCAATACTTGGGATTATTCGCTGCCCTTTATATTCGTGCGCTAGCAAATTTCCCCGAACGACCTCAACGATCCCGGTTCTGTAAACCTGCGTATAAGTGGAACAGGGCTCAGGCATATTGTGGCCAAAACGCCTTCAAGATTTAGCCGCTGATTCCACGAGGAACCTCCCATCGGCCGAAAAGCATCGGATTCTTGTAGAGGGGTAAAACGTTGTATTGTGCCTGGCTAGCAAACGATTCGACTGGGATGCAATGGAGAACGATCTTCGGGTCGTCGACAAAAGGCACTGGCGCTTCGTTATTTGACAAAGCGATAATGCGATCGCTTCGGAAAGCGCGAATCCGTTCAGTCACTGAACTCGACAGCGTGAATGCTGTGCGTAGCTCATTTACATCGAGTGGGTATTTGCCAGCGGAATTTCGACCGAAAAACTTGTCGGAGCCCTGATATACGACACGGTGCGGTCCTGACCAGCTTCGATCAACTCGAATAATTAGAGCCTTCTTTCCAGCATTGACTTCAACGTCTCTAATCTGATAACGAATGCGTGGACTTAGGCCGCAGGTCAAAATATTTTCAAGACGGAGGAGGGTCTGATCGCGGTCGTTTAGTTCGATTCCCAGTAACTCCGTCGGAAAGCCCGAGTCCTCGCTCATACCAAATAAAAGATCTCCGCCGGAGGTGTTCGCAAGTGAGGAAACATCGGCAAGAAATTCTTTCTTATCGGAATCGCTGCTGCTTGGAAGGTCTCGTTTGTATTCGATTGTGCGCCCTTCAGCCACTTTGTTGTTTATTAACGCGAGCAAATCAGCTTCTATGATTTCCGACAATTGTTTTTGAATCATGTTTAAACTCGCTTGCTAAATCAAAAAAGAGCCACGGCGTGCCGTGACTCCCTCAGGTACGTCTTAAATTTTTGGCTACGCTTCTACCGCCTTGAGACGAAGAAGCTTGTTGGATCCCCTACATGGCTCAAGCCATGCCTAAACAAAAAGCAAATGCAGATTCCTCGTCGCTACGCTCCTCGGAATGACAATACTGGAGGAGGCTTAACGATTACCGCTTCATAAATCAAATTGCGCCGAGTACGGCTCGTTCTGCTGCTTGCGGCAATTTGATTGGAACAAAATAGTCCTCCTGATATAAATAGTCCTCTCCGGACTCATCGATTACTCGCAATTGATGGAGCTTTGCGGCGCGCTGATCGGTCACAACCTGATACACCTTACGGAGTTCCAAGGACGCAGCGTAGCATGTGCGACGTACGCAGATCGCGAGAGTCAGCCCGCTTCTTTGTAACAAGCTATTTTCGTTCTCTCAGAAGCTCGCTGAGAGAGTTAGCGCCTGTTTCATTCAGAACCATGTCGAGTCTAGCATCGCTCCGGAAACCAGAGGCGAAGTCATCACCGTATGTTTCTCGAAGCGTTCCGACGAGGGTATCGCCACGCTTGTGACGGATTTCTCCGTCAGCATCTCTGCATCGGCCATCCAAACCGTCGTTACAATGATTGTTGCTCATACATCCTCCTTATCGCTTTAGCTGCAGCCGCTGGTGCTGCCGCAGCTTCCGCAGCGGTAGCAGCTTCCGTTGCGGGTCATGATGCTGCCGCAGAAGCTGCAACTGGGAGCGTCCCCGAGGTCGACAATGTCGCGCAGTTGGTCGGCGGCATGAACGGATCCGCTGGCTTGCGACGGTGCACGCAGTCCCTGATCTCCCATTTCAGGAGAAGGCAGCTGACTTGCCGTCCTCGTACGATAGTTTTCGAACAGCATCTGCTGCTGGCCGCTGAGGAAGCGCAGCTGGAGCCAGCGGAAGATGTAATCCATGATCGACTTGGCGTATCCGATTTCCGTGTTGCTGGTCCAGCCGCTGGGCTCGAAGCGGGTGTGCGCGAACTTTTCGCATAGCAGCTTCAGAGGCACTCCGTGTTGCAGAGCGATGGAGATGGCCAGAGCGAAACTATCCATGAGGCCGCTGACGGTGGACCCTTCTTTGGCCATCTTGATGAAGAGTTCGCCAGGATCCCCGTCAGGATAAAGTCCGACGGTGATGTAGCCTTCGTGGCCGCCGATGTTGAACTTGTGCGTGATGGATGCGCGCTCTTCCTGAAGCTTGTTGCGGACGGCGCGTGGCGGACGCGTTGAGATTTTCTTCATGCACTGGCGGCAGATGCCCGTGCGTCGTCTTTGGATGAGTTCGCAGTTTTCGATCCAGCAGTAGACAAGGGTTGCGATTGTTTGCATCCGTCGCGATAGACGGCGACGGCTTTGAGGCCCAGCTTCCACGCTTGGATGTAGGTTTCGCTGATGTCATCCACCGTCGCGTTGTTGGGCAGGTTTACGGTCTTAGAAATTGCGCCGGAAATGAATGGCTGCGCGGCAGCCATCATCTTGAGGTGACCCATGTAGTGAATCGAACGGGTGCCTTTCGACGGCTTGAATGAGCAATCGAAGACGGCCAGGTGTTCGTCCTTGATGTGGGGCGCGCCTTCGATGGTTCCAGTCGCGTCGATGTAGCTGACGATGGCGTCGGTCTGATCGTGAGTGTAAGAAAGCTTGAAGAGCGCCGTAGGAACGGTCTGGTTGACGATTTTGATCATGCCGCCGCCGACCAGCTTCTTGTATTTCACGAGCGCTAGATCGGGCTCGATGCCGGTGGTGTCGCAATCCATCATGAAGCCGATAGTGCCGGTGGGGGCGAGCACGGTGACCTGGGCATTGCGGTAGCCGAACTTTTCGCCGTGAGCGAGGGCTTCGTCCCAGCATTGCTTGGAGGCTTCGAAAACTGCGGCAGGCACATTGGCCTTGTTGATGTTGTTGACGGAAGCGCGGTGCATGCGGATCACGTCGAGGAACGGTTCGCGGTTGATGTACCAGCCGGGGCAAGCGCCTCCGGGCATAACCTGATTTGAATTAATCGAGCTGCCGAGATTTGTTTCCGCGAGGCCTTTCTGCGTGGGCTCGGTTGCGGGAACCAGCGGAGGGCAGAGTTCGGCGATGCGCGACGACTGAAGATAGGCTTGTCCGCACATGATGGCAGTAACGCAGGAAGCGTAATCGCGTCCGGCGTCGGAATCGTAGGGAAGGCCCGCGGCCATGAGCAGCGCGCCCAGATTTGCATAACCCAAACCGAGAGGACGGTAGTCGTGAGAATTCTTGCCGATCATCTCGGTGGGATATCCGGCGTTGTCGACGAGAATTTCCTGCGCGGTGATGAGGATGTCGACGGCATGGCGATAGGATTCCACGTCGAAGGATCCGTTAGGCGCAAACTTCAGCAAATTCAGGCTGGAGAGATTGCAGGCCGAATCGTCGAGAAACATGTATTCGCTGCACGGGTTCGAGGCATTGATGCGCGCGGTGTTCTTCGAAGTGTGCCAGCGGTTGACGGTGGAATCGTATTGCATGCCGGGGTCCCCGCAATGCCAGGTGGCTTCGGAAACCTTTCCGAGCAGGTCTTTAGCTTTGAAGGTGTGCATGGGACGTCCGTCGCGAATGGCGCGAGTGGAGAAATCGGTGTCGCGCAGGACGGCGTACATGAAGTCGTCGGTCACGCGAACGGAGTTGTTGGCGTTCTGGAAGAAGATGGAGGAATACGCCTCGGAATCGGGGGACGACCCGTCGTATCCGGCGTCGACCAAAGCGTGGGCTTTCGCTTCTTCTTTTTGCTTGCACTCGATGAAGTCGATGATGTCCGGGTGGTCGACATTTAGGATGACCATCTTGGCGGCGCGACGCGTCTTTCCGCCGGACTTGATGACTCCGGCGAAAGCGTCAAAGCCCTTCATGAAGCTGAGCGGACCGCTGGCCGTGCCTCCGCCGCTGAGCTGCTCGGTCGAAGAGCGCAGCGAGGAAAGGTTGGTCCCGGTGCCCGATCCCCACTTGAATAGCATGCCTTCCGTCTTGGCGAGGGTCAGGATGGAATCTAGAGAATCCTTCACTGAGTTGATGAAGCAGGCAGAGCATTGCGGCGTTTTGTATCCAGTGACGCCGAATTCGACGCGGCCGACAGCGGGGTTCCAGTGCCAGTTCTGCGCGTCAGAATTGGGCTCGATGCGGTCGCAGCCGACGTTGAACCATACGGGCGAATTGAAGGCTGCGTATTGGCGCAGCAGAATGAATGAGAGTTCGTCGTCAAACGTGGCGGCGTCTTCGTTGGTCTTGAAATAGCCCTGCGAGTTGCCCCATTTGCTGATGGTGTCGGCGACCCGGGTCACGAGCGCGCGTACGCCGGATTCGCGCTCCGGCGTGTCGAGGGTGCCGTGCAGATATTTTGAGGCCACAATGTTGGTGGCGGTCATCGACCAATCTTTAGGAGTTTCAACGTCTTTCTGCTCGAAGATCACGTTGCCCTTGGCGTCGGTGATCTGAGCGGTGCGAAGTTCCCATTCGATCTCGTCGTAAGGGGAGACGCCGAGCTTGGTGAAGAGCCGCCGGAAGCTCAGTCCTGTGGTTATCTGTGGGGTGGGAGTTTTGACGGTAGAGGCGACGGAGGGGGCTCCGGTGCTGACTTCGGGCATTGTGTTGTTCTCCTGGTTCGTTGCTCCGCGTTAGCGGTTTACCACAGCGGCTCAAGCCGCGAATTCTTATGGGACGTTTTTTTGCCGCCTAAAGGCGTCTGTTTTCGTGCCGTCCCCGCGGGACTCTATTCTGTTTCTCTACCCACCCGCCCGACGCTCCCCGCTTAACCGAAGGCGGCTTCGGGGGTTTCAATCTGGCGGCTGGTATCGGAGCTTTCGGCCAGCCAGCGGTCGAAAGAGTTCAGAGCGGCTTGGCGTCGGGATCCGTCTTCAATCACCGCATAACGCGCAAAGCATTTTGAACTCGAAACTCGTTGGCGGTCTGGACCGGTAAGCAATAGCCGACCCAAGGTCAGACCGAGGTCGCTCGCCTCGCTAATGTGGAACAGCACCAACATTCTCTTTGCGCCGACGGTTTCGCCGGGCGGAATCAGTTCTTCGCTCAAGGCGAGCAGGCCGGGTTTGCTGGGAACGAAAAGGGCGCCCAGGCTGTCCTGGCAATGGAACCATTCAGACCAGCGAATGCGGCCGGAGCTGGAGGCAGCTTCGACCCCGTGGCGGGCAAGGGAATCGTTCACTAGTTGGGCTAAGGCTTCCATGAAAGCTCCTTACTTTCCCCTGATAATTAGATGATCTTCACTCGATCTTCGAACCCGTCCGGACGGCGGCTGCCCTGCCTCTGGGGAGGAAGAGACAGGCAAGACTGACCGCTTGCGGGACGAAAACAGGCCGATTCAGGCACCACGTTCGTCCGGCAAATACCGCAAAATTTGGTCCGTTCCCTGCGAAAAAATAACCCTTGGGATTCACACAGTACGCCCGTATGTAGGGGCTGTCAAGAGGGCGCCGCAATATATTGTATTTTGTGCAAATAACCGGTCGGATTCCTGAGTTTTCGGTAGTAGCTGCTTGCAGGGCGCACTCTTCCCTAAATCGGACTTCCGCAACTATCTGCGTGCGTCGAATTTGCAGTTGAGCCGCCGATATCGCTGGTCTGGTTTTGGTCGACAAGTTCTCGCCATTTCTTGATTCAGGAAGCTAACGCTTTAGCGTGGTGAACCGGAAAAATCTGGTCCGTTTCAGGCTCGCCGTTAGAGTCGCGAAGTAGGTCTCGCTCGACTGGGACATAAATGTCCTCGAAGAGTTGACGGGGAGCGATACGGAAAATTCCGTCGGAGGATTCGACGAGATAATCGCCGGCGATTCCACAGTGCTCCCGGCCGAGATTGTCGGAAAACTTCAGGGGAGAAGCGAGTTGTTTAGCTGAGACCAGAAAACGAGTGCGATAGGTTTGCCAATCTTCCAATTTTTTCACCACATTCACCCTTGGGGGAGGGAAGAATATTTTGCAGGCGACGATTGCGCGTTGCCCATTAAATTATTTGAAAGCGAGATGGAACTGTATGCGCGAAAAGCGGCAGGGTCAATTCCACAAAGATGGTGCATATGCGGAAAAATCGCGGACGATTTTCCCGGAAGCGGATCGCGCGGCGACATGTGTCAACGCCACGCCAAAACGAGATATCCATGTCCTTTAGGTAACAGAAGAAAATCTGCTAGACTCAGCGGCGATCATTTCCACAGAGCATGCACAGGATAGGCAGAAAGCAGTGGTCAGTGAATAGCGAATCGTGGCTAGTGAATGTCAACCGCGGATTCGTTTTGGATGGAGAACTCATGAAAATTGTTTTGATTTTTTTGCTGGCGGGAAGCGCGGCTGCGCAGTCCGCTGCGCCATCGGTTTATTTGCGCTGCGGGAATTTGCTCGATGGTAAGGGCGGAGCCGCGCGGAAGAACGTTGTGGTGCGAGTTTCGGGAGATAAAATCGCCGAGGTCGGCGCGGCTGCCGCGGCTGGCACGGACGTGATCGATCTATCCAAAGAAACGTGCCTTCCCGGATTGATAGATACGCACACGCATTTGCTTCTGCAAGGCGACGTCACCACGGAAGACTATGAAGTTCAATTGCTGAAGCAATCGCCGGAATATCGGACGATTCTTGCTACGGTGAACGCGCGGCGCGCCCTGGAATATGGATTCACAACGATTCGCGACCTGGAAACCGAAGGCGCGGGATATGCGGACGTGGACGTAAAAAAGGCGATTGAAAATGGCGTGATACCGGGGCCGAGGATGCGGGTCGCGACGCGGGCAATGGATGTGACCGGGGCTTATCCTTTACAAGGTTTTGCGCCGCAGGTCGCGGTGCCGCATGGAGTGCAACTAGTGGATGGGCCCGACGAAGGCCGGAGGGCGGTGCGAGAGCAGATTAGTTATGGAGCGGACTGGATTAAGGTCTACAGCGATCGCAGCTATCGAGTGCGGGAAGACGGCGTGCTGGACGACATTCCCACTTTCACGCTCGACGAACTCAAAGCGATTGTGGATGAGGCGCACAGGGAAGGTCATCCGGTCGCTTCGCACGCGATGGCGTTAAACGGTGTGCACAATTCGGTGGAAGCCGGCGTCGACTCGATTGAACACGGCAACTACATTGCGGATGGCGACGTAAAGACGATGTTGGCACATGGAACCTGGTATGTGCCGACGATTTTTGTGGGTGAATATGTCGCTGAGGGCAGGGCTGCGGAAGGCGCGAAGGTCTGGCTGGAAATGGCGAAGATCCACGAAGCAACTTTCCGGCGGGCGCTGTCGGCAGGAGTGAAGATTGCATTTGGCACGGATGCGGGCGGCTTTGCGTGGACGGTGAATCCGGCGAAAGAGTTTGCCTACATGGTGAAGTGGGGGATGAGCCCGCAACAGGCGATCGCTGCTGCGACGACGCGGGCGTCCGAGTTATTACGGATGCAGGATATGGTCGGGACGGTGGAAGCAGGGAAGTATGCGGACATTGTAGCGGTCAGCGGCGATCCGCTGGCGGATGTGGGTGTGCTTGAGAAAGTAGATTTCGTGATGAAGGGCGGGGTGGTTTACAAGGGGAACTAGCAAGAACTCCTTCTTCTAAACTCGTCGACCGGGTATTGAAATGAACGAAACCTTCTGTGGTTTGTGAACCGTCGCGTGGGAACTGAAGAGTCCGAAGTCTTGATCGGTGCCTATTCCACCGAGAGTGAAGTTAAGGCAGTGGTTCAACGTCTAACGTCTAAAGGAGAAACCTGGCTTCGTCGCATTTCCTGAGGTTTGCTGTAGCGGAAACATGTGACCAAGTGATCGTTGACCATGCCGGTGGCTTGCATGAAGGCGTAGCAGATGGTGGATCCGACGAAATTGAATCCGTCTTTTTTGAGGGCCTTGCTCATGGCGTCGGAGAGCGGAGTACTGGCGGGAACCTGCTTGCTGGTGCGCGGCGAGTTGACGATGGGGCGTCCGTCCACGAACTGCCAGATGTAGCGGTCGAAAGAACCGCGCTGTTCGCAGACCCGTAAGAACGATTGCGCGTTCTGGATGGCGGAGCGAATTTTGAGTTGGTTGCGAATGATTCCCGGATTTTTCATCAGCGAGTCGATTTTCCGCTGGCCGTATTTTGCGATTCTGGCGGCGTCGAAATTGTCGAATGCTTCGCGGTAATTTTCGCGTTTGCGCAGGATGGTATCCCAACTGAGCCCGGCCTGGGCGCCCTCAAGAATCAGGAATTCGAACAACCGGCGGTCATCGTGGACGGGCCGTCCCCATTCTTCATCGTGGTAGCGGACGGAGAGGTCGTTCGTGGCCCAGGGGCAGCGGGTGATGTTGGACTGATTTCTGGGCACGGGTCATTCTAGCTTCATCGGAATCAAAGAAAATCGAAGGACGCGGACGGGGGATCCGCGCTACACAAATCAACAGCCGCGGACGGGGCGTCCGCGCCACACACGCCATACTACAACGAGAGGGAGTGCTCCTTTTGTAACTTTCGGATGGGAAAGGAGTTGGCTAGAGTTGGGAACGGCGTCAAGAGCGCCGGGAACCGCGGCACGTGACTTGCATGTAATTTGGTAGCTAAGCGTTTATAAGGACTTAGCGCTAAAAGCGTGACATTTTTGGGAATGAAGTACACCAAATCGGTATTTTTTATCTCGATGCTGCTCGCGGGACCGTCCGCGCTGGTGGCGCAGTCGAGCTATCCGGGGCCAAGTCTGGCGTTCGCGGCAACCACGGACAGCGGAAATTTTAACGATTCGGTGCTGACGATCAGGCAGCGAGTGGATGAAGTCCATGTGTTGTTTTCCGCGACTGACAAGCATGGCAAGTTTGTCCGGGATTTGGGTGAGAACGACTTTTCAGTGCTGGACGATCACAAACCGCCGCAAGCGGTGGTTGGATTCCGCCGCGATACGGAATTGCCGTTGCGGCTGGGCCTTTTAGTTGACACGAGTGGGTCAGTCCAAGGCCGTTTCGGATTTGAGCAGGATGCCGCAGTGACCTTTTTGCAGAAAACGGTGCGTCCGGGATTTGATCGCGCGTTCGTGATGGGATTCAACTCGCACAACCAGATCATGCAGGACTTTACCGACGACGTGCACTTGTTGCAGACCGGAGTTCAGCGGTTGCACGATGGCGGCGGAACTGCGCTATACGACGCAGTTTACAGCGCCTGCAAGAGCAAATTGAATGCAGCCACATCGAGCGATCGGCCGGAGCGGCGCGCGATTATCGTGGTCAGCGACGGCGAAGACAATCAGAGCGAAGTGTCGGCGGCGCAAGCCATTGAAATGGCGCAACGTGCGGAAGTAATGATCTTCGCAATTTCCACGGACGACAGCGGATTGGTCCTGCGCGGCGACAAGACTCTGCAACGACTTGCAGATGCGACCGGCGGCCGAGCATTCTTCCCCTTCAAAATGAAAGACATCAAGAATTCATTCGCTGCGATCGAGGACGAATTGCGCAGCCAGTATGTGATCTCGTATCATCCCGCGGATTTCGATGCGGACGGACGGTATCGTTCCATTCAAATCACCGCGCTGAAAAAAGACCTTCAAGTACGCGCCCGGCAAGGTTATTACGCGCCGCGGCAGTAATTTTTCACAACTCCAACCTCTTTTCTGAACTCGCTCGCCCGGTTTTTTCTTCCAAAATATATCCGCCACAGCCGAATTGAATCCTGTTCAATCAGTCGCGCACCTGACTCTTGCGCGGGAACTAATTTCGTACTAATCTGGGCTTACACCGGAAAGGAGGTGGTCGGATGACAAGTTCTGATTCAGGCAGTTGTAGTAATCCTAGACCAGGTGAGGTGGCTGAGACTTAGAGCTGGTTGCTCTAAGGTCCTTGAGGCGCGGATAGATTGCGCCGCAAGGCCAACCATTCACAGCACGAACCGGAGAGTTACGGTTCAAACCGCCCGGCGTTAGGTCGCGCCGGGACCCGAATTGTGCCGGAGAGGTCATATAGAGTGACCACCTCTTGGTCAATTTCAACCAGACCACCGGACGGCCCACGGCTTCCAAAGCGTGGGCCGTTCTTCTTTGCGCCAGTGCCCGCGTGACGCTTCTGCCGGGCGTTTCGGTTTGGGGTATGATTTTGCTTCATGCCGACCAGCGATCGAGAAGATGAACGGAAGCGCCTGGCGGGCGTCTATGCCGGGATGACGGACGGACAACTGGACGAATTAGACGATCATGCTCACACGTTGACGGAAGTCGCGCGGCAGACGCTGGAAGCGGAGATTGAGCGCCGCGATCTGCATTTCACGCGCGCGGCAAGTGCGCCGGTGAGCATGCTTGAGCTGCAGGACCTGAAAACGATCCGAAAATTCCGCGATTTGCCTGAGGCGTTGCTGGCGAAAGGGCTGATAGAGTCGGCGGGCATCCAATGCTTTTTGGCTGACGACAATATCGTGCGGATGGATTGGTTCATTTCCAACTTCGTCGGCGGAATCAAGTTGCAGGTGTATCCGCGGGATGAGGAACTTGCGCTTGAAGTGCTGGACCAGCCGATCCCCGAAAAATTTGATTTTCAAGGCAGCGAAAAGTTTGAGCAGCCGAGGTGTCCGCGGTGTTGCTCTCTGGACATAGCCTACGAATCGCTGAACAAGCCGATCGCCTATGCCAGCGCGTACTTGGGAATGCCGATTCCGGTGAAGCAGGATTCGTGGAAGTGTGCCACCTGCGGGCGGGAGTGGGAAGAGAGGGCTGGCTAGCATGAGCGCGGAGCAGGACCTGATATCGCTTGAAAGCCCTGATCCGGTGGATGAGACTGTGGCCAAGATTGAAGCATTTGCCCAGAGCAAGGGCGTGACGGTGTTTTATGTGGTTGACCACAGCGGGGAAGCGGAAAAGGCCGGGCTGAAAATGCGCCCGACGAAAGTGGTTATCTTCGGAAGCCCCAAGGCGGGTACGCCACTGATGGTGGCGCGTCCGTCGCTGGCGATTGATCTGCCGCTGAGAGCGCTGGTTGCGGAAGAAGAAGACGGCAAGACGCTGGTGACCTACACCGACCCTCAATACCTGAAAAGGCGGCACGGCATTCCCGACAATCTCATGGCGAATATTTCTGGGATTGGCGCGTTGCTGGCGAAAGCGGTAGAGTAGCCGTTCGCGATGCCGGATCCTTCGCCATGCCAAACCTGAAGAGCAATCAAGAAAAAGAAGCCGCTGCGGGCGCGAGCATGACGTTTTTGCGCGACGGAATGGTTATCGGGCTGGGCACGGGCTCGACTGCGGCTTATCTGTTGCGATTTCTGGCGGAGCGCGTACGCGAAGGATGGAAAGTGCGGTGCATTCCGACTTCGACGGGGACGCGCGATCTCGCGGCCAGCTTGAATATTCCGCTAACGACGCTCGACGAAGTGCAGCAGATTGACGTGACGGTCGATGGCGCGGATGAATTCGATCCAGCGCTGAATTTGATTAAGGGCGGCGGCGGGGCGTTGTTGCGGGAAAAAGTTGTGGCTTCGGCATCGCGCCAGGTGGTGATCATGGCGGACTCGAGCAAGCAGGTCGCAGTGTTAGGAAAATTTCCGCTGCCGGTGGAAGTGATTCCGTTTGCGCAGGCTTTGGTGGCGAAAAGAATTGGTGAACTTGGCGCAACGGTGAAAGTGCGGCTACGCGCGGATGGTAGCGTGTTCGTCAGCGACGAAGGGCATCACATTTTGGATTGTGGTTTCGGGGAGATTCGAGGGCCTGAAGCATTGGCGCGGAAGTTGTCCGATATGCCGGGGGTGGTTGAGCACGGATTGTTTGTCGGCATGGCGGATGTAGTGCTGCTGGCAAAGGGAAGCGAAGTACAGGAATTGCGGCGCGGGTGAACACAAGGTTTCTCGATTCGCCATCGATCGCGCTCTGGCTCACTCGAAATGACAGGATTTTTGGTTCGGCGGGCGAGGCGCCCGCCCCACAAGAGAATTGCCCTAGGCGATTTCTTTCATCGCGGCGAGTAGGCGGTCTATTTCTTCTGATGTGTTGTAGTGGGCGAGGCCGATGCGCAAGAAGCCTCCGTCTTTTTCGACGCCTAAGCGCTCAGTGAGATTGATGGCGTAGAAGTTGCCGTCCCAGGTAAAGAATCCGCGGTCGCCGAGACGCGTGGCGAGTTCGAGCGGGGTGCGTCCTGCAATGCGGACGGCGATCGTAGGGCAGCGTTCGGCGAAGCGCGCGGGATCGGCAATTCCGTACAGCGTGAGTCCGGAAATTTTCTGCAATCCTGCGATGAGGATTTCCATCAGCTTGCGCTCGTGCGTGTGAATGGCCTCGAACGCGGAGACGATGGCTTCGCGACGCGAACTGACGGCGGGGATTGAATGCCGCCCTAAGTCGGAGACGTAATCCACGCACGCCGCTATACCAGCGATACATTCGTGATTCAGCGTTCCCCACTCCCAGCGGTGTGGAGCTTCGTTCGAGCTGGCGCGGACTTTGTAAGGCTTGAGGCTACGAAGATGCTCGCGCTTGCCGAAAAGAACGCCCATATGCGGGCCGAAGAATTTATAGGTCGAGCAAACCAGGAAGTCACAATCGAGGGCTTGAACGTCGATCAATCCGTGGGGCGCGTAGTGGACGGCGTCGATGTAGGTGAGAGCACCGACACGCTTCGCGAGGCGGATGATCTCGGGCAACGGATTGATAGTTCCGACGGCGTTGGAGGCCATGCCCACCGCAATCAGCTTCGTCTTGCTGGTGACTTTGCTCGCGAAGTCGTTCATGTCGAGCGTGCAATCGGCTAGGTTGATCTCCGCAATTTTTATGGTGACGCCGCGCTCTTCGAGGGCTTTCCAGGGGGCGAAGTTTGCGTCATGGTCGAGGCGAGTGAGCAGGATTTCGTCACCGGGGTTGAGGTCGCGGCCGATGGCGCGGCTGATGGCGAAAGTGAGGGCCGTCATATTAGCCCCGAAAACGATTTCGTCCGCAGAGCAGTTGAGAAAGTCCGCCATGGCGCAACGGGCTTCCGCGAGAATGGCATCGCTGCGGTGGCTGGTGGCGAAGGCCCCGCCGGTGTTGGCGTTATCGGCGGAAAGATATCCGGAGATGGCGTCGATCACGCGCTGGGGAACCTGAGTTCCGCCGGGGCCGTCAAGGAAAACTGCCGGGCGGCCGTTTACAGATTGGCGGAGCGAAGGAAACTGGTCGCGCACCCAGTTCACATCGAGGGCGGTTACGGTCTCGGATTCGAGGGACACTGATTGCATGAAGTTGCTGCCAAAGACGCAACCGAACGCTGCTTCGTAAGCGTTAGCCCATCATGGATGTGTGTTCGGGCTGAATCTTGTAGAGCACGCGGACTTCGCCGGGCTTGCCGTAGGGATATTTATCCACGCCAAGGTATTTTTTGGCCATCTTGTCGATGTGTTCGGCTGCGCCTTGCTCGGTGATTTCGACGACCCGTCCGCGAATTTCGAGATAGCGATAAGGATTATCAGGATCGATGATCGCCATGGAAATGCGCGGATCGCGGCGGACATTGCGGTCTTTCTGGCGGTCCTTGGCAGAGTTGAAGATGACCATGCCGTCCTGATAGTCGCACCAGACGGGGGTTACCTGCGGGCGGCCATCCGGCATGATCGTTCCGAGACTGGCGAAAGCGCGCTTGGTGAACAGGTCTTGATATTTCTCGGGGATGGCGGCGGACATGATTTCTCCTGGCGGCGATGGCCGCGGATGCGAGTGATTATAAACCTTGGAGCACCGCTGTGGGCGGATGGGACTCGAATGAAAGCAGATTCCTTGCCGCTCAAGCGGATTCGGAATGACAAGGATCGAATGTAATTTTGCAAAAGCCTTGTCCAGAGCGGTATTCGGCAAGATATTCACAATTGATGCTGGCGAAGCGAATTTTGCTAGGTCGACGAGACGCGGGAAAACTGGTGCCGCGAGAGATTGCCAACATGAAACTTGGCAGCCATTGCACCGATCGTGCGGCACGGGGCTGTGGGCGGCCTGCACTCGATTGTGGCGCAAGCAGATAGCAGCGCATAATTTTTGTTGACTCAAAAAATGAAAAGAGTACAACAAGATTGTTCTTTGACAGCTTCTGAAGTTTTCCCGGTTGGTGCGGCGTCCGGGGCCCAAGCGAAGTCACAATCCGGATCGCAAGGTCATGGAGAGAGGGCGAGCAAGGGTCTATAGCAAAGCGCTGGTTGAGGCGAACAAGAAACACTGTTGAAGGCAGGATAGAGTTCCGAGGCGTTGGTAAGGTTTGTCCGGTTGGCGGTGAGCCCGGAGCCCGAGCCCAGATCGCGCGTAGCTGCTGCAAAGCAGCGACGAAAGCAGGTCGGCGAGGGTCGAACGCGAGCTACTGGCCGAGATGAATGTTTCCAACAACACCTCGGGACTCTGATTTGTTTTGGAACCTTCAGCGGCTGAGGCCGCGTTCACCCCCCGCATAATTGCAGCGCTGAAGCACTGCCCCACCCCAATGCCGACCCCAAATATGAGGCAGCCAAAAAAGAGCGCGTTTTTTGGACGCGCTCTTTTCTTTCTGACTGACTCCTACTGGACGTCCATCGACCCGATGACTTCGACGCCGGGATCGTTCTGGAGCAGATAGGCTTTGCTCGGTGAAACCAGGTAGAACACCAGGTCGTTATTGTTTTGCGAGAAGGTGCCAAGGGCAATCGTCGCGGTGGCGCGGCCATTTGAACCCACCGTGTAAGTCCCCGTCAACGTCCCGGTGGTGTTGAACGGAGGGCTTGTGGCCGCGACGTTCACGCCCTCAAAGAGGTTCATGTTTCCGTTCCCGTCGCCATTGATCCAACCTACGCGATCAATTTGCGGCGGACTATTGTTCAGGTTCGAGCCGTCCATCACGAAGGCGTATTGACCGCTGATGGAAGAATTTGAGAACGTCCCCTGCTGCAAGTCGATCGTGCCGTCTTCGGCTTTGGTGGAATCCATCGAAATGCTATAGGCGCGCGAGGGGCTGACAAGCCAGTAAATCTGCTGCGACGTCGAGCCGAGAAACGGAGACAGGGAAACGGTGACGCGTCCGGTTGGGTCTACGGCGTAGGTTCCGCCGAAAGCGGTGCCGGTGGCAATCGAAGTTCCGTCAGCCACGGAGTCGTAAGCGCCGCCGGTCAGCGTGCCATTGCCAGCAGTGAATGTTCCCACAGTATTCACGCCGTTGAGATAAGTGGCATCGTCACCGCGGCTTCCGAAAGCGTAATTACCAGCGAACGAAGTGGCCGAAAATGGACCTCCGGTCTGAGCTTCGGCGCGGCCAAGGCCGACTCCGGTGGTGGTGTTGGCTGCGGACGTGCCATTCAGCAGGAAGCGCAGGTTATTTCCATCGACAACGTAATACATGAAATTGGTGATGATGCCGCCCGCGTCGGTGAAGGTACCGGTACCGCGTCCGGTGGCATCGGGGGCGCTGACTGATCCGGTCAACGCGGAACTCGCCTGGAATGCCGCGCCACGTTCGATGTCAGCGGTGCCGGTAATCGCTCCGCTGGCGATGGACATTTGTCCGACCATGCTGGTCAAGCCCAGGGTACTGGCGACCGGGTGCATCTTGAACACGAATGTTCCGCTCGGGGTAGTCGCAATGGCGGAAGTGTTTTGCAGTTCCGCGACGCCGTAGGTGTTCAGAGTGTCTTCTTCGATCAAATAGAGCTTGCTGGAACTCGACAAGGTGACGCTGAAAGTAAATGTGGTGAGCGGATTCGAATTGGTGAACGTGAGCGCCAGCGTTCCGGTGCCATCTGCGTTGATCGAGTACTGCCCAGTCGTGGGCGAGGTGCCAATACTGGAATTTTCAGTGAAGTCGTCGGTTCCGGTTATGTTGCCGTTGCCGTCGGCGGTGAACACGCCGGCTTCACGGTAAGGCGCGAAATTGTTGCCGATATCTACGCCGCTCAGAACGTACGCATAGGAGCCGCTGAGGCTCGCGTTTGTAAAGTTTCCTACTGGCTTTGGAGCGGGGCCGCTGGATCCGGAACCGCATCCGATGGCAAACAATAGCGCGAACAGGGTGACAGGCAGAAGAATGAACTTGTTCATAATATGGTCGGCAACGGCCGCGCGGCTCCTTGAATGTAAATTACCTGTGCGATTTGGTGGTTCCGATTTGGCGCAAGCGATTCAATTGAAATGACGTTTAGCAATCCGGGGAATGAAACCCCTAACCCGGAAAAAAGTTGCTGGTTTATCCACTTTAGATGCGAGATCATCCCTTGGCCGCCAGCATTTCGCAGGTGCGTTGCAGTATCCGACGCTGCTCGGGGCTGCGAGTCAGGAACTCGAAACCGTGGCGTAGACCGCTGCGGTATCGCACCAGCGCCCGAAGTTTCACCGGGTTCGTGGACAAGGGAAGGGCGATGTTCATCCACACGACTTCCCCGGATTCGATTTCTCCGGTGAGGGTGCAACCGACGCCGTCTTCGCTGATTTCCGTTGAACGCCCCCAAAACGAAGTGTTGTTGCCGTCGCGAAAAACGGTGATGTCGACGCGCACGTCCACGGGATAACGGGGAAAGCGGCGTTTAAAGGCTGGGTTTGCGGGCGGATTTGTCATTTACGCGTGATGGCCGCTGAATGAGGGCCGGGATTTTCTCCAAGAGGATTTTGCGCCACTCATTGCTGCCACACGAAAGCGTCGAAAACACGGCGGGACTCGAACCCCAAACGCTGGTAGAGTTCGACGGCCCGGAAATTGGCTTCAGTCACGGTAAGAGAGAGCAGTGTGCATTTATGGCGGAGCAGGCTGGAAGAAGCTGCGTCAAGCAGGGCTTCACCGATGCCGTGAGAGCGATATTCCGGCAAAACACAAACCTGAGTGACATGGCCCACGTCCGGACGGACGCGCGAGCACAGGATCACTCCAGCGAGATGCGGGGTACCTTTGACCACGGCGACGAAAGACGATGCGGCGTCAAAGGTTCCGCAGCCGGGGAAGCGGACGATGTTGTTCAAGAAACGTAAAGATCCCGCCAGCGTGCGGTACTGGTCGTTGACTTCGGCGTCGACGTGTCCGCGGTATGCGGAAGTGATCAGCGCGGCCGCGGGCTGATAGTCGGGCTCGCTCCACGGGTGGATTTCGACCTCTCCGTGTAAAGCGTGAGAAGGTTTAGGCGGCGCACTTAACGGCAGCACCATAAATAGCCGCGGATGACGCGAGAAGCCCTGCTGAAGGAAAGGCTGCGCTACCGTCCCGGTTTCGTGCGCGAGAAGCTGTGCTTCAATGCGGTGAATTCCGGGCGATTGCTGAAGGGTCTCGATGACGTGGGTGAGCAGTTGCAACTCGACATCGTGGGGCTTGGGCAGGCGCTCTCCGTTGGTCACGAATAGATCGCCAAGAACGCCTTTACTGCCTTCGTAGACGAAGAACGAATATCCGAAGATGCGGCCGCGCTCGACGGCGGCGTATCCGGGCAGGATTTTCGTGTCCACGTAGCGCATGATCATTTCGGCCGAGCTTTGGTAGTCCCAGTCAAGCAGGCGCGACCATACGCGGGCCTCGTCCTCTAACAGGGGACGCAAATCGTCCGACCGGAAATGACGGAGATCGAGAATCTCCACTAAGCTCCTGAAAAGCGAAGGTCTTCGCAACGAAAAGACAGTATTGCGAGTCTATTTTGTTTAAAGGATGTAGACAAACGAAAGAACACGCGGAAGCAACAATGAGTGGGCCTACTGGCCCGAAACGAGGAAAAAGTCCATGTTTTGCGGGGCGAAATGGCCGGTGAAAAGGACGCGGCGGCCAGGAACGTAATCCTGAATGTTGGCGGACCAGGCAGACGGAGCGATCACAATGTGTGGCTGGGACGGCACTTCGCCCGATTCGTAGCGGGCGATGACCGAGTTGCGATAGAAGGCCAAGCCGAATTGGATTTCGCGAGAGGTATGAAGAACGGCAACCGGCATCGCGACCGGAGCTACATGTCTTGCGATTGGTCTTGCGGAAAGAGCGTCGTCAACGGAGGGGCCACCAAGGCGAAGGGAAATCCAGACCGCGAGAACGATGGGGATGAGCGTGGCGGTTCGAAGGCTGCGGAGGCCGAGTCGTCCGCGAAGGGCCAACATGATGCAGATGGCGGTAACCGCGGCGATGGCCACGGAAGTGGCCGCGGGCCGGTTCCACGGCATGTGATGTTGTTCAACGATGTAGCGGACCATCAGCGCGGGAGCGATCACCGCGGCCGCGAGAACAGCATGCAGCGCGATAACGACCGGATTTCTGTAAGAGGAGTCACTCCGTAATTTTTGGCGGACGAATTCAGCGAGCAGAAGCGTGCCGGGAGGAATGGCGGGCAGAATGTATCCTGGGAGCTTCGATTGCGACAGCGAGAAGAATGCGATGGGGACGACGATCCAGAGGAGAAGGAAAATGTTCCATGCGAGGTCTGGCGTCAGCGGTTGGCGCTCTTTGGTCGCTTTCAGCCAATTTTTTACAGCCGCGACAGAACTGGCAATCAAGAAAATCGCCCAGGGTACAAAGCAGACCAGCGCGACCGGAATGTAATACCAGAAGGGTTCTTTGTGGCGATAGAGATTTGTGCCAAACCGCGCGAGGTTGTGTTCGAGGATGAAAATGCGGAAGAAGTCCGGGTTCTTGATCTGGACCGCGATGTACCAGGGAAGGGCGATGACGAAGAAAAGCAAAATTCCCGGCACATAGAGGGTGCGACGGATGAGGGAAAAGTCTCGCGTTGCCAGCGCGAAGCCGCCGAGAAGCACAGCCGCAAGAAATGGAGCGATGGGGCCTTTGGCGAGAGAGCCCAGCGCAAGGAAAGCGTAGAACGTTAGAAGGTGGACGCGGTTTGAACTCTCGCGCCAAGCGTACCAGGACAGCATGGCGACGCCCAACATCGCAGCGAGGGGCATATCGGTAGACGCGGCGCGGGCGAAGCCGATCATGGCGGCGCTGGACGCGCAGATGAGCGCGCCGTCGAGCGAATATCCGGGACGAAAGCGGCGCAGAAAGAAGTATGCGGCAAATACGAACGCAGAAGCGTCGAGCGCGGATGGCAGGCGGGCGGCGAAGTCTGTTACTCCGAGAATGCGAAATGACATCATCGCCTGCCAGTAGTAGAGCGGAGGTTTTTCCAGCCACGGTACGCCGCCGAGAGTGGGCGTGACCCAGTCGTGATGAGCCAGCATTTCCCGGGCCACCTGGGCATAGCGGGGTTCGTCGGCGCCGATTAATCCGAAAGATCCGAGACCGAAAAAGAAGAGAAATCCGCAAAAGGCGGCGAGCAGAAAAACTTCCCGCGCGAGTGTCGAAGCTTTTGTGGCTTCGGAGGTCACGCGCGCTTTTTTCCTCGTGCAAGAACGTAAATGCTGAGGACGGCCCATGTGGCTTCTAGGACGACGAATCCCAATTGGAACGGATGCAGCGCGATGTAGGCGAGAATGGCCGAGCCGACGGCGTTGAGCAAATTATAAGCGGGCTTATCGGAATCCATCCATTTCATCTGGTGGCCGACGTACGCGGCGAGAATGATCATGGCGCCAAGGAAAGACGCAGCTTGCCGGATCGTGGAAATTTCCATAATGAAGTCGTTTGAGGATTCTATTGCACGGAAGAGTTGCTGCGCAGACGCTCGAGAATTTTGGCTGAGGCTGCGGGCAATGGACCGTCGACCGCGCAACCGCTGGCGCACTGGTGTCCGCCGCCGCCGAACTCTTCGGCCACGTGAGCGACGTTCAATCCGCCTTTGCTGCGCAGGCTGACGCGAAAACGTCCGTCGGGCTGCTCGCGGAAGAATGCCGCCACGTCGACATCCTGAATGGAAAGCGCGTAGTTCACGAGGCCTTCGCAATCCTCTTCGCGAGCGCCGAACTGGCGCATCTGCGCCTGCGTGACCCAGAACCAGGCGAGCGAACCTTCTCGCTGAAGGTTGGCGAGCGCCGCTCCCAGCAAGCGCATCTTGGCGGTGGAATGAGCGAAATAAATATTGCGGGCGCAACGCGCAGGGTCGGCCCCAGCTCGGACCAATTCCTGCGCGAGAGCAAACGTGTTTTCGTTGGTCCCTTCATACATGAACGATCCGGTATCGGTGATGAGGGCCGTGTATAAGCAGGTAGCCATGTCGGGGGAAACTTTTACTCCGGCCTCAAGCGCGAGCCGGTAGATCATCTCGGCGGTGGCGACCGCCTTGGGGTCGATCCAATTAACGTTGGCGAAGGGGCGTCCGCTCAGGTGGTGGTCGATGCTGATCAGGAAATGTTCTTCGAGCCCGAGTAAGCGGGTGCGCTGCACGCTGTCACATTCGAGGATGATCGCGGCTTCGTATCCCGAACCGATGCGTTCGGCTTGGGCCGCCTGATCGGCAAAGGGAAGTGTGCGGTAGACGCGGGGAACGCCGTCATGCAGCACAACTTCAGCGCGTTTGCCCATAGCTCGCAGAACCTCGCAGCAGGCAAGCGTCGAGCCGACGGCGTCGCCATCGGGACGAGCATGCGAGGTGAGCAGGAAGCGGTCCCGCTGCGCGATATGTCGCAAAACGTCGTTCAACATGTTCTTTACAGTTCGCGGTCACGGGGGCGGCGCGAGGCGGCCCGCTTCAACAATTCGTCCACGCGCGCGGCCGCCTGGCCGGAGCGGTCAACCTGAAAGTGCAATTCGGGCGGTCGGCGCAGGTGGAGGCGCTCGGCGACTTCGCGGCGCACAAATGCGGCGGCGGCCATCAGACCCTTCAGGGTCCGCTCGGCGTCGTGGTCGTCGCCGGCAACGGTAATGTAGATGCGGGCCGAGCGGGAATCGCTGGCCAACGCCACATTGCTCACGCTGGCCAGCCCGATACGAGGATCGGCCAGCTCGCCTTCAATGATAGTTTCGATTTCCTCGCGCAAAGACTGAGCCAGCCGTTCGCGATGATACTTCTGACCACGGTTTTCCAAGAATTGCCTCGGATAAAACTATTGAGCATATCAGAAAAGGCGGAGTGACGCTAAGGCGGGGCGGTTGGTTGGCTGACGCGCCGCTTCCGGTTTAGGGAGATCCTTCCCTTCGCCTGAAGGATGGCTGCGCTCAGGATGACGCTGTTGTCGCGGCGGCTGCGTGGCGCTACAAAAATTCGACGAACGAGTCGGCAACTTCTGCGCCTTGGTTGTTGGCGAATCTGGTGGCGGCGCGTTCGACGTTTTTCATCAGTCCGTCGAGGTAGTCGCGGGATGCGGATACGCTGACGATTCCGATAGTGGCGCGGTTCCACAATTCGGCAGCGTCGAGTTCCGCGATGGCGATGTTAAAGGTGGCGCGCAGCCGGTCTTTGATGCTACGAACAACCTGGCGGCGCTCTTTGAGGGACTGCGCTGCCTCAATGTGAAGTTCGAGCGTCAGGAACGCAATCATGTGAATATGGGAGGAAGCTGCGGCTGGCGATTTCTATTCGCCAGCCACAACATACTCTACGCAATTGCTTCGGCGGCGACTTTCTCGGTGACGAAGGCTTCTATGATGTCGCCGGCCTTGATGTCGCCGTAGTTGGCGATGGAAATGCCGCACTCCATGCCATTGGTGACCTGGCTGGCATCGTCCTTGAAGCGGCGCAAGGATCCGACTTTGCCGGTGAAGACTACGGTGTTGTCGCGCAGCAATCGAACGTCGGAATCGCGCTTGATTACTCCGTCCATTACAGAGCAGCCGGCGATGGTGCCGATTCTGGGAATGCGGAATGTTTCCTTGACCTGCGCACGGCCCTGGTATGTTTCCTTGAAAGTCGGATCGAGGAGGCCGGTCATGGCGCGCTTGATCTCGTCCTGAAGCTCGTAAATGATCGAGTGCAGGCGGATGTCGACCTTCTCCTGGTCAGCAACTTCCTGGGCTTTGCGTTCGGGGCGCACGTTGAATCCGATGATGACGGCGTTCGAGGCCGAAGCCAGAAGCACGTCGCCTTCGGTGATTGCGCCGACTCCGGCGCGCAGTAGCTTAAGCGCGACTTTCTCGTTCGAGAGTCGACTCAGCAAATCACTAAGAACTTCGACGGAACCGCCAACGTCAGCTTTGAGGATGACGTTGAGTTCCTTCATGCCGTCTCTCTTGAGTTGATCGGCGAGTCCTTCCAGCGAAACGCGGGAACTCTTGGCCAGCGTGGCTTCGCGGGCTTTGCCTTCGCGGTATTCGGAGATGCCGCGGGCCTTGTCGCGATCGGCGACGACGACGAATTGATCTCCAGCTTGGGCCAGGCTTTCCATGCCAAGAATTTCGACGGGAGTCGATGGCGGCGCTTCTTCAAGCGAATGTCCGCGATCGTCAAACATGGCGCGAATCTTGCCGTAGACGTTGCCGACGACAAAGTTGTCGCCAGTACGCAGTGTGCCGTTTTGCACGAGCAGAGTCGCGACCGGGCCGCGACCGCGATCAAGCTTGGCTTCGAGGACGACTCCGGTAGCGGGCCGGTCGGCGGAAGCCTTGAGTTCCTGAAGATCAGCCACCAGGCAGATCATTTCCATGAGCAGGTTCAGGTTGGTCTTCTGCTTGGCGGAAACGTCGACGAAAACGGTGGTGCCGCCCCAATCTTCGGGCATGAGACCGCGGTCGGCGAGTTGTTTCTTGACGCGCTCGGGAAGCGAGCCGGGCTTGTCGACTTTGTTGACTGCAACGATGATCGGCACTTCGGCAGCGTGGGCGTGATCGATGGCTTCGAGTGTCTGGGGCATAACGCCGTCATCGGCGGCGACGACCAGCACGACGATGTCGGTGGCTTTGGCTCCGCGCGAACGCATGCGGGTGAAAGCTTCGTGGCCCGGCGTATCCAGGAACACGATCTGGCGGCCGTATGCGGGAGAGTTCTTGTCCTGCACGGTGACTTTGTAGGCGCCGATGTGCTGGGTGATGCCTCCGGCTTCGCCGCCGGCTACGTCAGTGGAACGAATCGAATCGAGCAATGTGGTTTTGCCGTGGTCCACGTGACCCATGATGGTGACCACGGGTGGACGCGGGGCGCCTTCGGTGGGAGCGCCTTCTTCGGCGGTCGTTCCCGAGGCAATGTCTTTTGCGTTCTGCTCTTCAAAACTGATGACGTTGGTCTCAGCTCCGAAGAAGCGCGCCATCTCGCTTGCCAGTTCGGTGTCGAGCGTTTGGTTGATGGTGGCAAAGACGCCGCGGGCAAGCAAGCGGGCGATGAGATCTTTCGCGCGAATCTCAATCTTCTCGGCGAGGTCTTTGACGCTGATGCCTTCGTTGATGGTGATGGTGCGCGTGATCGGCATCGGCTCATTGGAAAGGGATGCCCGCGGTGGCGGGGTGTATCCCTTCATTGGGCCTTCTTTGATTCCGCGAGGAACGTAGCGCTGACCTGGCCTGCGAGCGGGACCGCCGGGGCGGCTGCCGGGTCGCGGAGTCGCCATTCCAGGTGGCGGAGCCCCGGGGCCTACGCCGAGCGGACGCGCTCCGGTGGGCGACTGACGCGTGGGATGCATGGGCCGGCGTTCGCCGGGACGCAACGGAGGTCGAGCTGCGCCGGGCGCGGTCCCCATCGGGCGGCGTTGAAAAATTGGCTGGCCGGGAACTGGGCGACCGGGCGCGGGACGCGGTGGAAATCCGCCTTGCGCTGCCGGTCCGGCTTGAGAAATCGGAGCTTTGTAAACCGGGCGCGGACCAGTTTGAGGCACAATCATGCGCGGCGGCGGAGCCGTGGGACGCTGCGCGATTGGAACTCCGGGGCGCGGCGCAGTCGAAGCTGTCGGCGCGGCTGGCGCAGATGCCGATGGCGGCGCAGCAGCAATTGGAGCTGAAGGGGGAGCGGCTGCGACCGGCGGCGGTTGTGGTGGAGCTTTTGCGGCCGGAGGCGGCACTGAAAAAGTCGGACGCTCGGCGTGATTTGGTACTACGAATTTCGGCGCTGGCGTGGCGGCTGCCGGAGTTGGTGATGTAGTTGGGGCGGTCGGCGCAGGGCTAGCAGCGATTGGCGCGGCAGGCTTCGCTTCCGCGGGAGGATTTACCGCAATCGGTCGCGGCGTCGGTGAGGGCGCTGCCGCAGGCTGCTGCTTGCTAATGATAGCTTTTAGCACGTCGCCCGGCTTGGAAATATTGGAAAGATCAATCTTGGTCTTGATGCCCTCAGGCTCAGGCTTCGAGGAGCGCGAGGATTTTGCGGACGATGAGGCTTCACCGGGTGCGCCGAGGTAGCGGCGGACCTTGTCTGCTTCGTGGTCTTCGAGCGAGCTGGAATGGCTCTTTTTTTCCGTGATGCCCACTTCAGTGAGCGAATCCAGAATGGCCTTGCTCTTGACTTCCAATTCTCTGGCGAGATCGTTTATGCGAATCTTACTCATCCACCCTCATCTCCGGACTTTCCGCTAAGTCTTCATATCAACCCCACGGTGTCAGTTTCTTGCGCCGCACTGCGTGTGCACGCATTTTATTCCTTTTTCGCAGCGTCTTCGAGAGCGGTTTCGGGTGCGACTTCTGCGCCATCTTCCGCTTGTCCGATTGCTTCAGTTGCCCGAGTGCCTTCTTCAGTAGCGGACGCTTCGCCTTCAGGCGCTTCGCCAGCAACAGCTTCAGAAGAAGCTTCGAGCGACACCGCATTTTCGACTTCGGGCATTTCGCCAACCGGTACTTCGCCCTCGGCTAATGTTTCTGCCGTGGGTTCGGCGGCGACCTCGGCCCCTTCGAGGCTCGCGAAGTAATTATTCACCGCCAGACTTATTTTTTCCACTGTTTTGGGGCCGATGCCTTCGATGGCTTCCAACTGCTCAGGAGTCATGTCGGCGAGAGCTTCAACCGTGGTGATGCCCGCTTCTCCGAGCTTCTCGACGAGACCGTCGCCAAGGCCGGGAACACTTTCGAGCGGAGTGGTCGGCGCCGGGGCCATCGCGGACATCTGGTCCTCGACTTCCTGGCGCTTTTCTTCTTCGCTTTTGATGTCGATCTTCCAGCCGAGCAGCTTCGCGGCCAAGCGTACGTTCTGGCCTTTCTTGCCGATGGCGAGTGAAAGCTGGCTGTCATCGACAACGACTTCGAGGTGCTTGCCGGCGCTGTCAACGACAGACACGCGGCTGACTTTCGCCGGTTGCAACGCTTTTTCGGCGAAGGTCACGGCATCTTCGTGATACTCGATGATGTCGATTTTTTCACCGCGCAGCTCGCGGATAATCGATTGCACGCGCATGCCCTTCATGCCGACGCAAGCGCCTACGGCGTCCACGTCTTTGTCTTTCGACATGACGGCGATTTTTGTGCGCTCACCCGCTTCACGCGCGATGGCGCGGATGACGACGGTTCCGTCGTAGATTTCGGGCACTTCGGTCTGGAACAAATGTTGTACCAGCTCAGGCGCCGAGCGGGACACGATGACCGCCGGGCCCTTCGAAGCCCTGTCGACTCGCACGATCACGACACGCACACGCTCGCCAATGGCAAACGATTCGAGGCGCGACTGTTCTTTGCGGCCCATCTTGGCTTCGGTCTTCCCGAGGTCGAAGATGGCGTCCGGGCCTTCGATGCGCTTCACTGTAGCGTTGACGATTTCGCCGACGCGCCCAATGTAGTCGTTGTAGACGGTGTCGCGTTCGGCTTCGCGAACTTTCTGGAAGATCACCTGTTTCGCGAGTTGCGCGGCAATGCGGCCGAGGATGCCTTCGGTTTCTTTGGGGAAGTGAAGCTCTCCGCCGACTTCGATTTCCGGGTTCAGCTTGCGGGCGTCGGCGAGACTCATCTGTTGGACAGGGTCTTCCACTAGCTCCGGAGTTTCGACTACGGTTTTGACTGCGTACGCCCGGATCTTGCCCGTGTTCTTATCGAGCTCGGCGCGTAGATTTTCCTGGGTCTTGTAATACTTTCGAGTCGCGACCACGATGGCGTCTTCGACAGCAGTGACCACGATTTGCGGGTCAATGCCCTTCTCTTTACTCAGCGCATCGATAGTGTTATAGAGCTCGCTTGCCATAATTTAAAACTCTGGAACTAAATTCGCCTTCTCGATGTTCGAGAACTCGATTTCCTGCTTTGAGACTTCCGTCGCTGGCTTAGTTGTCCGCTTGGCTGGAGATAAATCCAGCATCAACCGTCCGTCGGCGAAACTTTCAAGCCTGCCCTCAAAATGCCGCGCATTGTTCACCGGAGTTCGCGTGGTCAACTTGACGCGGCTGCCAACAAACTTCTCAAACTCTGCTGCGCGCGCCAGCTTGCGATCAAGCCCGGGCGATGAAACCTCAAGCGTGTAGGCATTCCCTGGAACCACATCTTCCACGTCCAGGATCGTTCCCACTTCGCGGCTGAGCCTGGCACAGTCCTCGTGAGTGACGCCGCCGGGCTTGTCGATGAAGACGCGCAACATCCGCGCTTTGCCCCCGCCGCGCAACTCCAGATCCACAACCTCGAGCCCTGCCGAAATCGCCACGCGATCTACAATTCCGCGCACCTTTTCAATGTCAAATGCCATGAAAACAACAACTTGCCGAAAATTTACCTATGTCGATTTTTGAGGAAACAAAAAGTGGGCTTGCGCCCACTGGTGTGTTCCGACAAAGCGATCACTACACAACAGTCCCTTCATCAATATACGCCGCTCCAAATCAAAAGACAAACGACCGGGAGCGGCGTGAACGACGCGGATTAGGCGGTTTTATGCGCGATTTAACGAAGCAATGTCGATCACGAAACGGTACCGGACATCGCTCTTAAGCACGCGTTCGTAGGCCTCGTTCACCTTCTGGATAGGGACGACTTCGATGTCGCAGGTGATTCCGTGTTTGCCGCAGAAGTCGAGCATTTCCTGCGTCTCTTTGATGCCCCCGATTCCAGATCCGGCGAGGCTTTTGCGCCCGCCAATTAACGGGAATGCGCCCAGCGGAACGCGCTTCTCGGGAGCGCCGACCAGGACCATGGCGCCATCGACTTTCAGCAACATAAGATATTGCTCCCAGTTGATGTCCGCGGAAACCGTGCAGATGATCAGGTCAAAGGTCCGCTGGAGTTTCTCGAATGTCGCGGGATCGGAAGTCGCATGGAAATGGTCCGCGCCCAAGCGTTTGCCATCTTCCTGCTTGCGCAGCGTTTGGCTCAGAACCGTGACTTCCGCGCCCATGGCGTGCGCGAGTTTCACTCCCATGTGCCCTAAGCCGCCGAGGCCGACGATCGCAACTTTTTTGCCGGGGCCCGCATTCCAGTGGCGCAGCGGAGAATAAAGAGTGATTCCAGCGCATAGTAACGGCGCACTGGCGTCGAGTGGCAAATTTTCTGGAATGCGCAGGACGTAGTTTTCGTCCACCACAATGCGCTCAGAATATCCGCCATAGGTGGGCGATCCATCTTTTTCGCGGCCATTGTAGGTCTGATTCATGCCCACCGCGCAGTATTGCTCAAGGTCCCGCTTACATTCGGGACACTTTCGGCATGAATCGACGAAGCAGCCAACGCCAACTTTATCGCCAACCTTGTATTTCGTAACTTTGCTGCCGACGGATTTCACGACGCCAGCGATTTCGTGGCCCGGCACCATGGGGAAAATCGACGGCTCAGGCATGAATTCGTTCCATTCGCCACGCGCCTGATGAATGTCAGAGTGGCAGATGCCGCAGAATTTGATGTCGATCAAGACGTCGTGCTCGCCGGGTTCGCGGCGATCGAATGAAAAAGGAGCGAGTGGAGTTTTGGACTTGGGTGCTGCGTAGGCTTTGGTTGAGCTCATGATTTTTTTCCTCAAACGATGATATCTGGCTGTATATGAAGGGATTCAGCGTATTTGATGCAATAGCATTGCGACTGGCTTCAATAAGGCCTGTGGGGATATGCGGCGAAATGTCACGAAGGAAACGTCGAGTCCTAGCGGTTCTTGCATCAACCCCAGAGGGAAGAACACGCCGGCTAACTTGCCTCTTCGAGTGACCAGGACGGGATCCTTGGAGCGGAACAGGCCGGCGGCCTTGTCGCGAAACTCTCGTATCGTGCTGATTCTCGTGTGGCCACCGCTGTGGTCGTTTTAACACGCGGGGTAATCTTCGTTGACACATTCCCTTATTTCTGCAAATATGGAAATATGAAACGTGAGAGCGTTGACAAAGTCGCGCAGTACGCGGACATGTTTTCGGCGATGGGCACAGAGCCACGGCTGCGGATCATGCAACTTTTGTTGTCGGCGCATCCGGAGGGGATGGTGGTTGGAGAGATTCAGGAGGAACTGGAAATCCCGAATTCTACGCTGTCGCATCACCTCGACAAGTTGAAGACAGAAGGCCTGGTGAACGTGCAGCGCGAGAGCACATTCCAGCGCTACACCGCGAACGCCGAGGCGTTACAGGAATTGCTTGGATTTTTATACGCGGAGTGCTGCACCCGGAACCGGGCGGTGCCGCAAAACAAGATCGTACAAATCGGCAAAATGGAGGTTGTATGAGTGAAGCGGGAATCAAGGAAATCGTGAAGGAAAAATATGGCGCAGCTGCATTGCGGGTAGGGACTACCGGCAATTCGTGCTGCGGAGCCTCGTCCGCAATCGGGGGATGCGATCCGATTACATCGAACTTGTACGATTCCGCGCAGGCGGGTCAGATTCCAGAAGAGGCGCTGCTTGCTTCGCTGGGATGCGGAAATCCGACGGCGCTGGCAAAGTTAAGTGAGGGCGAGGTCGTGCTCGATTTGGGTTCGGGCGGCGGAATTGACGTTCTGCTTTCGGCGAAACGAGTGGGGCCATCCGGCAAGGCGTATGGACTCGACATGACGGACGAAATGTTGGCGTTGGCGCGAGAGAACCAGCACAAGTCTGGAATTGAAAATGTGGAGTTTCTGAAAGGCGAGATCGAAAACATACCGCTGCCAGATAATTCCGTCGATGTCGTCATCTCGAACTGCGTGATCAATCTTTCCGCCGATAAAGGCAAAGTCTTGCGGGAGGCATTTCGGGTGCTCAAGCCGGGCGGGCGCTTTGCGGTCTCGGACGTAGTGACACGAGGCGAGATGCTTCCGGAAATCCGCAAAAGCGTTTTGTTGTGGGTGGGCTGTGTGGCGGGAGCGCTCGAAGAGAACGAATACCGCAGCAAACTAACAGCAGCAGGCTTCGAGCAGATTGAACTAGAGCCGACGCGTGTCTATCGCGTGGAGGATGCTCGCGAATTTCTCTCTGTGCAGGGGCTTGATGTGGACGCTATCGCCCCGCAGATCGATGGCAAATTCATGAGTGCGTTCGTGCGTGGAGTCAAACCGAAGCGGGAGGCCTGCTGTGGTCCGACGTGTTGTAGCTGAGGCGCTCGGGACCGCGTTCTTGCTGGCTGGCGTCGTCGGCTCGGGAATCATGGGCGAACGCCTCGCTGGAGGAAACGTTGCCGTCGCGCTGCTCGCGAATACGCTCGCGACTGGCGCGATTCTGGTTGCGCTGATTCTCGCGTTGGGGCCAATTTCCGGTGCACACTTCAATCCTGCAGTGACTCTTTTCGCCTGGATGCAGGGTGCGCTGTCTCCTCGGGAAGCGGCAGCTTATGCCGCCGGGCAAATCGCCGGAGCATTTGCCGGCGTTGCGGCTGCACATGCGATGTTCATCCTGCCCGTTTTTTTCGCATCGCGTCACGAGCGTCATGGCGCATCGCAGTTGTTCAGCGAATTCGTCGCGACCTTCGGATTGCTTCTTGTCATTTGGGGATGTTCGCGTTTCCGCCCGGCTGCCGCTGCATACGCGGTTGGAACTTACATAACCGCAGCATACTGGTTCACCGCATCGACGTCGTTTGCAAATCCGGCGGTCACGCTGGCGCGCGCGGCTAGCGATACGTTTGCAGGGATTCGCCCGGCGGATGCTCCGGGTTTCATCGCAGTCCAACTGTTTGCAGCGGGTGTGGCGTTCGGCTTCTTTCGCTGGATGGGCTCCGGCAACACTCTGGAAAGCGCCACATCGTGAGCGATCCCAAGAAACAGAGAGTGCTGATATTGTGTACGGGCAATTCCGCCCGCAGCCAGATGGCGGAAGGTTTGCTACGGCACGATGCCGGCGATCGCTTCGAAGTCTTCAGCGCAGGAACCAAGCCGAGCCAGGTTCGCCCGGAAGCGATCGCGGTGATGAAAGAAATCGGAATTGACTTGAGCGCGCACCGGTCCAAGCATGTGGACGAATTCGCCGGGCAGAGTTTCGACTATGTGTTGACTGTCTGCGACATCGCCAAGGAAAGCTGTCCAATATTTTCCGGCGGGACGGTGAGGATGCATCGCAGTTTTGACGATCCCGCAGCGGTTATTGGGACGGAAGAATTAAGAATCGCCGCCTTCCGGCGGGTGCGCGATCAGCTGCGTGAATATTTGCGCGGGTTCTTTTCGTGCACGCTTTAGTCTTCAGAAAAGTAGTCAGAGTCGATCCTCTTGACCTCGTACGTTGCTTCAGTGGAGACACCTACGCCGTGATCGATCAGCAGCTCGGCGAGCATTTGGCCGTCGATTAAAACTATTTTGTCCTGTATTCCCTGCGCGTAGTCGCGGGCCGGTTGAGAGAATCCACTGGTGGTTATAAAAACTCCCTTGTGAGCTTTCCTGCCATGTAGTGCACCCACAAACGCTTGAATCTCCTTGCTGCCCACCTGCCCGTCGGCCCAGCGCTTTGCCTGGAGATAAACGTTGTCAAGCCCCAGCTTATCCTCCTTGATGACTCCATCGATGCCGCCGTCGCCGGGCTTTCCGATCGCCTGACCAAAATCACGTCTGGACCCGCCATATCCCATTTTTAGTAGCAACTCCACTACGAGCTCTTCGAAAAACAATGGCGAGCGAGCTTTTATAAGGGCTAATAGCTCAGCGGATAGCTGTTTACGAATGAATTGGTACGACTCTTCGATGCTCTCTTGGGGGTCAAGTCGCTCCGCAACGGCGGCGGGTTCGCCATCCGACTCCAATTCGTTTTTAGCCTTTTGGAAGTCGAGGAACTCAGGGAAATGACGGAGCACTTTATTGTCGACTCGTTGAGGGTTTTCCTTAACTACCCGAATCCCTCGATCTGTGATCTGAAGGACTCCCCGTTTTGGAGAAGAAAGCAAGCCGGCCCTCTTCATATATGTCCGGGCCCATCCAACTCGATTGTTGAGGATGGACTGACGGCCGCTGGGGAGCAGCTCGCGTCTTTCGATGTCGCTGAGCCCAAATTCTGTTGCAAGCGCGTCAATTACGCTTGAAAGAGGATGTTGTTGTTGGTCGCCGAGCTGCTTGAGCAAGGGCAACATAAGGCTCTGGTAGTCGGGAATGCTCATCGCGTCAAATTCTATCTCTGACCTCGCCGTCGCGCTCGATAATTTCTTCGTCGCGCCCGGCGCCCGTGGGGGCGGCGATATCAAGCTGTTGCCAATCGGCACGGCTGAAGCCTTGCCCTAATACGAGGATCGAAGGCCAGGCATACGACAGAAATATCCGCCCTACGCTACTCGCTGGTGAAGTAGTCGACGCTTACGGGGTTCTCGAATAGCGAATAGTCGCGGGTCACGACGGTGATGCCGCTGTCGGTGACGAAATAGCGTTGGCGGTCGGCTTCGGGGTCGTAGCCGATCGTCGTCCCCTCAGGAATGTGTACATCGCGATCGATGATGGCGCGGCGAATGCGGCAATGCCGTCCGACATTCACATGGGTAAATAGAATGCTCGATTCGATCTCACTGTAAGAATTGATACGAACGTCGGGCGAAATCACACTGCTCTTTACCGAGCTGCCAGAAACGATGCAGCCTGCTGACACGATGGAGTCGAGTGCGGTGCCAGTGCGTCCGGTTTCGGCGAAAACGAATTTTGCCGGCGGATATTGACGCTGGTGGGTGCGGATCGGCCAATGGTCGTCGTATAGGTTGAACACCGGCGACACCGCGACGATATCCATATTGGCTTCGTAATAGGCTTCCAGCGTTCCCACATCGCGCCAATATTGGGCTTCTTTCTTGTTTTCGTCGACGAAGTCGAAGGAATAGACGCGATAATCTTTCACCATTCGCGGCAGAATGTCTTTGCCGAAATCGTGGCTTGAGTTCGGATCTTCCGCATCTTTTAGCAGAGCCGGAATCAACACGTCGGTGTTGAAGAGATAAATCCCCATCGAAGCCGAAACTTTTTCCGGATTGTAAGGAGAACGCAGCGCAGTTTGCTTGGGCTTTTCCTCGAAGCCGTTGACACGGCTGTCGCTGTCGATTTCAACCACTCCGAAGCGTGAAACTTCATCGGGATCGATCTGAATGGTGGCCAGGGTGACGTCCGCGCCGGATTGAGAATGTTGGCGCTGCATCAGGCCATAATTCATTTTGTAGATGTGGTCGCCAGATAGGATCAGGACGTATTTTGGCTGCTCGGAGCCGATGGAATAAATGTTTTGGTAGACGGCATCCGCGGTGCCCTGGTACCACTGCTCGCTCACGCGCTTCATCGGAGGAAGCACTTCGACGAACTCGCCGACTTCGCGGCCGAGAATGTTCCAGCCTTCGCGAATATGGCGATTGAGTGAAAGCGCTTTGTATTGGGTAAGAATGTAAACGCGGCGAAGGTCGGAATTGATGCAGTTGGAGAGGGTTATATCAATGATGCGGTAGATGCCGCCGAACGTGACGGCAGGCTTGGCGCGATCGCGCGTGAGCGGGAAAAGTCGCTCGCCTGCTCCTCCCGCCAACAAAACTCCGAGGGTATCTTTCATTAGGATAGCCAGTGTTACGCCTTCAACACCGCAACCACGCTGAGATGCACGGAAACTAAAGAGGTTGCGTTCCCGCTCAAAACAAAGCGAAATACTAGCACATGGCGTGAATACGCGGCGGACGCCATATTGGCGAAAGCGGAGAGAAAGGTCTATGATTCTGAGCACCGAGCGTGATTCCGACCGGCCTCCCCGGGTAAAGGATAATCGCCAGGCTTGCGGCTCCCCGTGTGGGCAGCCCCGCAAGAAGGATTACCGAAAATGAGTTCGTCCTGCTTGAGTCCGTTTAGACGCCCGGGGTCTTCGATTCTCTATGGGGCGGCAATCTTTATTCTTCTTACGCTGACCGCCTCCGGGCAAACTCAGCCAGCCGCCGCTGGCAATACGAGTGAGATGGCGACGCAGGAGTCGAGCCCAACCTTCAAAGTGAATGTAAAAGAAGTTTTGGTGCGGGTGGTGGCGCGCGACCAGAAGGGAAATGCTGTCGGAAACTTGACCAAAGAGGATTTCCAGCTTTTTGACAAGGGCAAGCCACAAACAATCACCCATTTTTCTGTGGAGCAAGCCGGAGCCAGGGCGGCGAAGGCGCTAAAGTCCTCGCAAGAAGCTGGGGTAGATGCAACTGCTCCAGTCAATGCTGCGGTGCCAGAGCGTTTTGTCGCGTACTTATTCGACGACATTCACCTGCAGTTCGGGGATCTTACCAAGGTGCGAGAGGCTGCGGAGCGGCATCTCGCGACGCTTCGTCCCACAGATCGCGCGGCGATCTTTACAACTTCAGGTAAGGTCGGCATTGACTACACCGACGACCGGGCGAAGCTGCATGAAACCTTGCTGACCCTTAAACCAAACCCTATAACGGGAACTGAAATTAAGGATTGCCCTAATATCAGCTACTACATGGCCGACCTCATCGTAAACAAAGACGATCGCTTCGCTGAAGGGTTGGCCATCTCGGATGCACTGAGTTGCAACCCATCGCTGTCGGTGCCCGCGACAGCGGCCAATCCGAGTGGCTTGGTTTCAACAGCCCAAAGCGCAGCAGCAGCAATGACGACCGCAGAAGCGCGTCTTTCGCTCGAACGCGGAAACCAGGAAAGCAGGATAACTTTACAGAGATTGAAGGAGGTCGTGGATCGACTATCGCTCATGCCGGGACAGCGATCAATCGTTTTGGTGTCGCCGGGCTTTCTGATTCCCGAGCTTGGATATTCGTTTGCTGAGACCGTGGACCGGGCGCTGCGGTCGCAAGCCATCATCAGCAGTTTGGACGCACGCGGTTTGTTTGCTCAAATTCCGGGCGGGGATGCGAGCCAAACCGGGCCGGTAGATTCCCTGTCGGCCGCGTATCGCTCGACCTACGACAGCCAGGAAGCTTTTGCTGACGCAGAAATACTCAGCTCATTGGCCGATGCAACGGGCGGCGTGTACTTCCACAACAGCAACGACCTCGATGAAGGATTGAAGCGCGTGGCAGAAACGCCCGAATATTTCTACATGATTGGTTTTGCACCGCAAAATCTTAAGCCGGATGGAAGTTTTCATGCCTTGAAGGTGTCTATCAAGTCGGAGCAGAAGTTGACGCTGCAGACTCGCAAGGGCTACTACGCTCCCAAACATGCGGCCGATCCAGCTGAAGACGCCAAACAGCAAATTCAAGATGCGATCTTCTCTCAGGAAGAGTTGCGTGAAGTGCCACTTGATCTGCACACGCAGTTTTTCAAGACTGGTGACGCGGAAGCAAGGTTGACGGTGCTTGCCCATCTGGATGTGAGGCATTTGCCGTTCCACAAAATCGAAGGCCGCAACGGCGATGAGTTGACGGTTGTATCGGCTTTGTTCGACCGCAACGGAACGTTTATCCAAGGGAATCAGAAGGTCTTGACGTTTCGCTTCAAAGACGAAACCCTGGCGGCTAAGCTCGACCATGGCATCACGATGAAGACCAGTTTCGATGCGAAACCCGGCAGCTATCTGGTGCGGGTTGTGGTGCGCGATGCCGAAGGGCAGATGTCGGCGCAGAATGGGGCAGTGGAGATTCCGTAATCTTTGATCGGCCGCGAAGAAGTGCTTTGAGGTGAGTTATGTCTTTAAAATTCGTGCTGGCTCCATCCGCAATCTTTCTCGCTTTGCTATCTGTGGCCCAAGATCAGCCGACCGCGACGCCCTCTCGGCCTGAGGCTTTTCCTACAATTAAGTCAGAAACCCGCGAAGTCTTGGTCGATGCTGTGGTGGTGGACAAGAAAGGCAATCCCCTGCGGGATTTGACGGCCAAGGATTTCAAAGTATTCGAGGATAACAAGGAACAGGCGATCAGCAGTTTTTCGTTCGAGCAAGCGGGTGGCGGACCGGAACATTCCAAGCCGCAGTACATGGTCTTGTTCTTCGACAATTCCAGCATGGATTTTGCGGGGCAGGCGAAAGCGCGCGATGCAGCGGCCAAGTTCCTGGACGCAAACGCTGGACCGAACCGGTTGATTGCCATCGCGGAGTATGGCGGGCAGGTTCACATCACGCAAAACTTTACCGCGGACGGGGCTTTGCTGAAAAAAGTTGCCGCCGGATTCAGAACTTCACACGTCACCTTGAATCAGGATCCGATTCAAGTGGCTTCACTGGGTGGGCCTTCTCCATTGGATGGTTTGCAGCAGGGATTTGCAATTCAAAGTGTGGCGACCGCGTTGCGCGACCTGGCCAAAGGTCTGGCGTCGGTTCCGGGACGAAAGAGCGTGGTGATGCTCACAGAGGGCTTTCCTCTGACGCCGGAAGCAAAAGCGCAGCTCACCGCAGTCATCGATTCCTGCAACAAAGCCAATGTAGCCGTCTATCCGATAGACGTTCGGGGCTTGGTCGCGCCGGATGTAAACATGAACGCGGGACCGCATTCGAGATTGCACGGTGCGCCTGCTTTAAAGCCCCATGTGCCGCAGGTAATCCCCGCGACCTTCACTTACACTGGCAAACAAACAGCACGCCTAGTTTTTGTCGGGCAGCACGGTGGCGGCGGTGGTGGCGGTCATGGCGGCGGTGGAGGGACGGGTGGCGGCGGTGGGCACGTCGGCGGCGGTGGTCCTGCTGGTGGCGGAGGACACGGGCCGACAGGCGGAGTTCCGGGGGGCGGGTCGCGAGGCGGCGGCCCTGGCGCCTACCCTGGCGCCTATCCCACTAATTCCGGGGCGCCGATCTTCACGCAGCCTCGCGCGATTGTGCCGGATTTTCCGGCGAACGCGACCGACAATCAGCAACCGCTTTATGAACTCGCGGAAGGAACAGGCGGATTCGTAATCCTGAATACGAACGACCTGCTGGGAGGGATGGAAAAAATCGCGAGAGACCAGGCGCAGTACTACTTGCTTGGGTATCATCCGGGCACTACTCCTGAAGGAAGTTGCCACAGCTTGCGGGTGAAAGTCGAAACCAAGGGAGCGGCGGTGCGGTCGCGCAGCGGTTATTGCAATGTGAAGCCGCTCGATCTACTGGCGGGAGATCCGGTGGAGAAAACTCTCGAGACCAGGGCGTCCGCGGAATTGCCGGGCAATGTAAATGCGACTCTCGAAGCGCCGTATTTCTACACCGCGCCGAACACGGCGAGAGTGAATCTGGCCATGGATGTTCCGGCTACCGCGTTGAAATTTGACAAAGTGAAAGGCAAACAGCACGCCACGATCAATGTGCTTGGGATTGCATACAATCCGGATGGCGCGCCGGTAGCGCGTTTCAGCGACACGGTGAATTTTGATTTCGAAGATAAGAAGCAGGTTGAGGAGTTCCAAAAAAAGCCGGTGCATTACGAGAACCAATTTGAGATCGCATCCGGTAGATACAACCTGCGCGTCGTGTTCAGCTCAGGGAACGAGAGTTTCGGCAAGATCGAGACGCCTCTTGTAATACAAGGGTACGGTCCGAAGCAGTTTGGTCTCAGCGCGCTGGCGCTATGCGATCAAGTCACACCATCGAAGGAACTCTCAACAGGTCTGGATTCTGAACTACTGGAAAACAAAACACCACTGATCGCCCGAGGGATGCAATTCACGCCATCCTCCAGCAATCGTTTCAAGGTGACTGACAACGCGACGATCTACGTGGAAATGTACGCCCCCGCGCTAATCGCCCCGAATCCACCGAAGGTCACGCTCGCGCTCAAGATTACGGACCTCAAGACCGGCAAAGCCAAGGTCGATGCGGGGATTGACAATGCCACTTCGTATATGCAAACCGGGGCATTAATGATTCCGATTGGATTGAAGCTGCCGGTTTCTGAACTGGGCGCGGGATCTTATCGGGTACAACTCAAGGCGATGGATTCCGCTGGGCAATCCACATTGTCCCGTAGCGCGGATTTTGAGGTTGAATAAGTTGCCTGCAGGAGCCATCGTGTGTTGTGTTCTGGTCACCCTTAGTAGCGGGCGACCGTCGACGCGATAAAAACCCGCCCTGTCGTGCGCAACTCAACCAGGATGAAGACCCTGTTTTCTCCGTGACCAAAGAAAAACCCCGCCCCTCGCAAGGTGCGCGAAGGAGCGGGATGCCGGCCTGTTTCTAGAACGGGGCCGGGGCGGAGACGGTTACGTTCTGGACTACATCCTGTCCGTTTGAGGTGTAGTTGAGGGCATAGTTGCCGGGTTGCGGTGTTACGAACCAGGCCGTGCCGCTGCCGTCTTCGGCGACAATCACGCCAACGGGGTTGGCATCGCCATCGAGAGGAACCAGAAACGCGGACTGTACTCCCGGTGGCAACGCTACGGCTTGGTAGTCACCCGAGGTGGGGCTGGTGTTCAGCAGGGTCGGCTGGAAGTAAGTTTCATACAGCGTAGCGAATTGAGTACCGACTGAGGTCGGTAGGAATTGTTGGGTGTTCCAGTTGGGCATGGCTTGCGGGTTTGTGGGACGGTTGCCCTGCCCGCTGATGCTGAACCATTTGGGGACGAAGTTCTGGTTGGCGGTTGCAGGAAGCGCCAGCAACAATCCGTTGCTCCCTCCTTGGTAGGCCTCTTGGTAGAAAGTGTTGAAGAACGCAGGGACGCATGGCTCGTTTAGCTTTCCTGCAATTTCACGAACGAACAGCGGCTTGGTTTCTCCCGCCAACTTTTGTACGAAGGCATTGCCATTGTCGCAAACGTTCTGGCCGGTTTCGATATTTTCTACCCAAGTGTCCATGTCGGTGCCGTCGGCGACGACTCGTGCGCTGGGATCGGCGGCGCGTACCGCAGCGTCGATTGGGGGCCACGCCTGGCTCTGATTAACACCCCCAGGAAGGACGTCGGTCGGACGCCAGAAGATAATCGAAGGGTGGTGGCGAACTTCCTGCGTCCAGGATGTGGCGGTGCTGGACATCCAATTAGTCCAACCAGATACACTGTCGACTTCGGACTCGCCGATGGGGCGGCCATCGCAGTAGAATGAACCGACCACCAGCATTCCCATCTCGTCAGCCATATCAAGCAAAGGACGGCCCGCGGTGTCCCAGTGGCTCTCAATCATGTTGAAGCCGGTTTGCTGCAAGACCCACAGCTGAAACGCTTGAGCGCGACGGTCGTTCACGTACTGAACGGGCGCGAGTTTGAGGAAGAAGTTTCCTGCAGACCACAAAGGAATTCCGTTGAGGTAAGTGGTCTTGCCGACATCCCAGGTTTCGCGGAAACCGAACTTCGTATAAATCGTATCGACTACCACGCCGGATTCGAGCAACTGCGTCTGGAGCATATAAAGCTTCGCTTGACCGTAGGGCGCGGGTCCCCAAAGGACAGGAGTGGTCCAAGGCACTTCAAGAGTGGCCACCCCAGAGACGACCGTTGCTGGGGGAAGAGTTAGAACAGGAGTGGAACCGTCAAGCACTGTTTCCTGCACGGTCGCATTGGATGTCGCGTCCGTCACGGAGACTTGCGAGGTGAGGGTCCAGTTGCGCACGGAAGTGATCGGGAACACGTCGGTGACGTGCTCGGTGGGACGCCAGGAGAATGTAATGTCGCCGACCAGGCCAACCCAGTTGCGTTGCGCCGCATTCGGAGCCGAGCCGCGGTAAGCGTTGCCCATGCAATCAGGATTGCTGATAGGGCAGGAGCTTTGATTGAGGTTGTAGTTAGCGCGAACGTAAGTTGTGTCAGCTTTATGGACGTAAACGTTGATGGTGTTCGTTTGCCCCGCGACGATGGCGCTGGTGACGTCAACTTCGAAGGGGCTGAACTGGCCGAAGTGCTCGCCCATTTTTTGTCCGTTGACGTACACGGCTGAGTAGTGACCGGCACGTTCGAGTTCGATGAAGAAGCTGCGTCCAGACTGCGCCCACGTGGAGGGGACGTTCAGCGTGCGCTGGTACCAAACCGAGCTATTGCCCGTGACCAGCGGCTGCTCTGGGATGCGGGCGTTTATGTAACCAGACGTCGGAATCGTGTTCTGACTTTGGTTGAGGATGTATCCCCAATAACCGTTAAGTGTGACCTGGCCGCGAACGGCGCTGCCAGCAAGTTGCTGCGCGGAGGCAGGTAGAGAAAGGATGACGGCACAAAGCCCGGTCAAAGCTAGGACGGAAAGGGTCTTTCGAGTTTTAGCAGGCACTACCTGAATCATTGGGATCGTCATGAATCGCTTCGCCTCGTCTGGGAATCTTGATTTTCGCGGAACTGAACCTGACAGCTTTCGGGGTGGTGAGGCCAGGGACAGAAATCGCCCGCTGAGCGACACGTGGTCCGACAGAGACAAACACGTGCAGGGGAAATCTTTGCGGCTCCGGAGGTTCTCGACCTGGGGGGTGAATCGAGCGGGTCAGCGGAGAAACCGTGACGGCGGTATTACTCCATCCTGAAAAACGATATCGGCTTTGGAGGGAAATGGCAAGAAAAAATGAGGTTCAGAGGCTTGGAGAACCGGGCGGATAGGGACTTTCGGCCTACAGTGGTTTCGGTCGGCCCGATGATGACACTAAAAAGTCGGCCAGCGGCGGATATCTTCCGTACCGCTGGCCGCAACTCGAACGCTCTATTGCTTATCGTAAACCGACGTTGATTTCATTGGATTTCCCTTCGCGTCCATACCTTTGCTCGCGATGGTCGTGGTCTTCCCGTCATGCGATACTGTCACGCTGCTGGTACCCACCTGCTTGCCATCTTTCTTCAAGATTGCCGAGAACATGTGGGAGTTGACCTTTTTGATCACAATATGGTCCGCTCCATATGGCGCGCCATTGCCCGTGACTTCGTAGTCCTTACCGTCATACTTGACCGAGAATTCGAATTTCTCCGCAGCTCCGTCAGGGCCCATCCCTTCGTAGCTGTACTTCACGTTGTCGCCGTCGGCCGCCACCGTCCGCATCATGCTCTTTGGCGCCATGCCGGCAGGGTATTTCGATTTTTCAGTATTGAGCTTCCACGACCCGATCAGCGGGTTCGCCTGCGCGATCAGCAGACTGGAAAAAGCTACACACAAAATCGCACAACCCATCATTAACCTGGTTCGCTTCACGTTAGTTGTCTCCTTAAGTTTGACTAGCGATTGGCCATCGAGTTCAGCAATTGAACCCGGTGCGGAGCTTACGCTGAACGTGCGGCGGGGTCAAGGAGAGCAAGTTACTGGATGCAGGGATGTTGAATTTAATCTTCCAGCGACGGGAAGTGTTTTGACGAATGGCTGAAGCCCGCGTAGCAATTCTCGGAACTGCACTCACCGGCGCGATCAGCGTCACGTTTAATGGCATTCCAGCCCAGTACGTCGTCAAGTCCCCGTCGTTGATCCTGACTCGCGTGCCTTCCGGGGCGACGACGGGCACAGTCAGGGTGAAAACTTCCGGTCAGACCTTATCGAGCAGCACCGCGTTCCGCGTTCTACCCTAGCTAGAGCAGGGCTTACGCGGCTACTTGGGTTCTTCGCTTTTTAGCATTTTGATCGAACTGACATAGAACCCCGTACCTTCGCAGACTGCGTAAAGGAGCCGGAAATCGTTCAGGATGTGACCTTAGACAATTTCGAGGACTTCGGAAAGGGACTTCTTGTGGATGCGCGGGACCGTGGCGCCGTCCGCCGGGAAGCCGACGGGGACCAGAAGAAAAGGCTTCTCGTTGGGCGGGCGGTTCAGGATCTTGCACAGAAAGCCCATAGGACTCGGCGTGTGCGTCAGTGTTGCCAACCCGGAGAGGTGCAGCGCAGAGAGCAACATGCCGCAAGCGATGCCGACCGACTCCGTCACGTAATAGTGCTTGTTCTTGACGGGCAGGCCGTTGTCATCGGCGCTTAATCCGTAGTCGACGCGGAAGACTACGATCAAATGCGGCGCAACTTCGAGAAAGGGCTTTCGCCAATCGGTGCCGAGCGGCGCGAGCGCTTGCAGCCATTCGTTGGGAGCGCGGTGCTCGTAGAATTCTTTTTCTTCCGCCTCCGCGGCTTTGCGGATTTTAGTTTTGACTTCAGGCGACGAGACTACAACAAATTTCCAAGGCTGCTGGTTGGCTCCAGATGGGGCCGTGGCGGCGACGCGGATTGCCGACTCGATCAACTCAAACGGGACCGGTGTGCTGGAAAATTCACGCACGGTGCGCCGACGGCGCATCGCGTCGAGAAAAGCGAGAGATCTGCGGGATTGTTCGTCCGCGGATAGGATTTTGAAATCTAACGGTTCAGTCGCCGAGGTCGGTGAGGATTGATCCATTGCACACCGCTTTCATGATGACACACGGACACGGCTGAACATAACCCGGTTTATATTGGAGTAACAGGTAGCGAGAAGCGATGACGAAGATTCGAATTACCGAAGATGCCGAAGCCCTCGGTGAGACTGCGGCGGCTTACGACTTTTGGCGGGAGAAATCCGGGCGCAAGCAGGTACCGGGAATTATCAAGTGCTTTGGGGCGCGTCCGGATTTTTTGCGCCAGGTGGTGGACTTTTCCAACACGGTGCATTTTTCGGAAGGGCACTTATCTCGTCGTCACAAAGAAATGATCGCGAGCTATGTTTCGTTCCTGAATCGCTGCCCGTATTGACTGGACAGTCATGCCTACTTCCTGCGTGTTCAGGGAGCCACAGAAAAATCCGTAGCCGCGATCATGGAAGGCAGGTTGGATGAAGCCGATCTCTCCGCGGCTGAACGCGGCCTGATGGGCTATGTAGAGTTGATCACCAATGCCGCTTATCGTTCCACGCACGAAGATGTTCAACGGCTGCGTGATTTGGGATGGAAGGAAGACCAGATTGCGGAAGCGGTGTATATCACGGCGATGTTCGCGTTCTTCAATCGCGTGGCGGATGCATTCGGCGTCCCTCCGCAGGATTACTTGAGTACGGGGAAGATGACGCCTTAGTCGTTGCTCCACCCGCCCCTTCGCAAAGTGCGCGAAGGAATGGGGCGCCCATCAAATTCCATCGTTATCTGACTGGCGCATTTAGGACTGCTACAAGTTCGACGAAGTTGGTGGCGGCGAGGGTGCGATCGACGACTTCCTTTTTGCTGAACATGCGTCCGGCGTCGGCGAGCAAGTCCTGTTGCGATGAATTGTCGGGCGTGAGGATCATTACGATCAAGCGGGCGGGCCTGCCATCGCGCGAATCGAAATCCACGCCTTTTTCTGTTTTTCCGATGACGACGAGGGGTTCGAGCAGTCCGTCGACTCGAGCGTTGGGAACCGCTACGCTGTGACGCCATCCGCTACTGGCCACCCGCTCGCGATTATTGAGCAGGCGTAGAAAGCGCTCCGGCGCGTTGCCGACCAGGGGCGCGGCGATATCGCACATTTCTTTCAGGACGCCATTTCTCGTGTCACTGGTCAGGTTGGTGAGAAAAAGTTCACTCTTCACCGTATCTTTCAGGCAAATCGATTTCTTGCCCTTGATGAGAAGGCGAATGGCAGGGGCGGAGATGAGCGAGGTGACCAGCGCCATGACGACGAGCGCGACAAACATGGGCTCGCGAATCAATCCCGCTTGTAGAGCGAGAATACCGAGAATCATTTCCATGGCGCCACGCGCATTCATGGCGAGGCCAACGCCGATGGCGGTGCGCGTGTCCATGCCGCCGAGGCGCGCGCCCCAGCCTGCGCCGATCACTTTGCCAAGACAGGCGACGCCGAGAATTACGGCTGTAACTTCCAAATGGAAGTTGGCGACGAAATTTGTGTGCAGCCCAATGCTGGCAAAAAAGAGCGGCGCAAAAACGTTGGTGACGATTTCGTGGATGTGCTCGGCAGTGCGCTCGCGAAAATGCTTGGACTCGCCGACTGCCGCGCCGGTGATGAAGGCCCCGAACACGGCGTGGATGCCGGCATATTCGGCGAAGGCTGCTGATGCGAGCGTGAGCGAAAACACGAACCCAAGCACCCCGCCGGGCCAGGTGGTGTGGGCCTGGATGTGAGGCAGCAGCTTGTCGACGAGCCAGCGCCCCAGCGTCAGCATGACGATGGCGAAGCCGAGCACGAGAATGATGGTGTGGCGCAAGCCATGAGCGGCGTGGCCGGGATTCATCATGCCGAGCACCAGGCCGAAGAGGATCCAGCCGACCAGGTCGTCGAACATGGCAGACGACATGACGACGGTGCCCATCTCGGTCTTTAGGAGGCCGAGGTCCATGAGAATGCGCGCCACAACAGGAAGCGCCGAGATGGAAAGCGCCGTGCCGATAAACAGGGCAAAGACCAAATGATCGGTGCCAACATCAGCGCCAAGAAATCGAGGAAAAACAGCGGCTGCAAAAAAGCCGAAGGCAAATGGGATGATGACGCCAAATGAGCTGACGAGCAGCGCGCTCTTGCCTTGGCGGAAGATGCTGGTGAGATCGATTTCGATTCCCGCCGTGAGCAGGAAGAAGACCACGCTGATGGCGGTTACTCCTTCGAGCACGAAAGCTACGGGACCATGAGTCGGAAATAGCAGGGCGAATATTTCCGGCTTGAAATGTCCGAGAACGGTCGGGCCCAACAAAATCCCGGCGATGATTTCACCCAGCACGGACGGCTGATTGAATTTCTTGACCAGCTCGCCCGCCGCTTTGGCCGCGCCCAGCAACGCGGCGAGTGCCAGAAATATCACCATCAAATCATGTTGAGCGAGATGATCCATGAGCTAAGAGTGTAAAGGCATTTCTCGTTCAAGAAGATTGCAGGGTGGAAAAAATCTCATCGTAAAGATTTTCGTGTATGGGTTGTCTCATTGTGATCCCCAGCGAGAAACGCGAATCGCGTTATTTGCATCTGATTGACACAATTACTAAATAGAAAATCAAGGTTCTGGCGGATCGTGCCTGAACGGAAAGATTGTTAAGGAGAGTGGATCATGATTGCGAACGAAAAGCGTTCCGGAACGTGGAAGCTGATTCTGGCTTTCGTGTGTTTAGCGGCGACCCTTTCGATGGCGGAAAACAATACCGTTATGGGGTCAATTCAATTTCAGGGAAAAACGAAGGTCGACAAGACCTCTGGCGTATGGGTGGACGGCCAATACGTTGGGTATCTGAAAGAATTGAAGGGTACGAAGAAGGTGATGCTATTGCCGGGTGACCACTCGATTGTGGTGCGGCAAAACGGGTATCAGGATTTTTCGCAAACCTTGTCCGTGCAACCAGGCCAAACCCAAGTCATTCAGGTGTCGATGGTGAAGGGCGTGAGCGGAGCGATGCCCAAACAAACGGCCACGGTGAAGGTCGACATTAAACCGGACCGGGCGGCGGTTTTTGTCGATGGGCAATTCGCCGGACACGCTGGCGAATTTTCTGGTGTCGGCAAAGCGATGCTGGTTGCACCTGGCACGCACCACATTCGCGTGGCGTTGCCCGGATATAACAGCTTTGAGACCGACATCAATCCACTGGCGAACCAGAAAGTTGAAGTGAAAACCGAACTGGCGAAGAGCGGGGACCCGCTACCCGATCCGATGCTGAAGGGCGGCGCGGCACAGTCGGACAGCAACGGACCGGCGCAGCCCGCTCCCCCGCCGCAGCAGTAAACCTAAATCAAGTCAGCGCAAAAAAATCGGGCGGGAGAGTTGCAAACCTCCCGCCCTTTTTCTGCTAAGTTGAAGCGGATTTACAGACTAAGGGACGAGCTTATAGACCGTTCCAACGCCCGCAGTTCCGCCGAATTCGGCAGCTCCGAACAGGTCGCCATTTGCCATCCGCAGCAAACCATGAGGTTCATCGCCGTCTGCCCCGTCGGTGAATACGTACAACACCTTTTCCGTCCACGTGCCCGATTGGCTCTGAGTGAACTCGAAGTCGATTCCGCATCCATTGGGATTCTGGCGGGACTGGCAGTTTCCGGCGAGAGTTCCGCCTTGAAGGGTTGTGCCGTAAAGATGACCAGTGGAATCGATGGTCAAGCCGCTGGGTTGGAGACCTTCAGCAACGCGGTCGAAGGATTGAATGATGCTCTCCTTCCAGCCGGAGGAGTTGTGGGACAGCTTGTAGATCGTTCCGCCGCCTTTATTTCCGCCGGTGTAGGTAAGGCCGTAAATATTTCCAGCGGTGTCATTCACGACAGGGCCGCCATTGGCGCCGTCGGGAGAGCCACCGAAAGTATGCAAAATCGATTCTTTCCACATGCCAGTTTTTTGCGGCGTAATGGCGAACACGACGCCAACATGATTTGCGCCGCCGTATTGGGTTGAGCTGGCAAGAATTCCCGATGAGGTCCGCAAAAGCTTCTCTGACGGATTGGCGCCGTCATTTCTGCCGCCAAACGCGTACAAGACGGTTTCGTTCCAAGAGCCACCTTGCGGGGACAATTCAAATACGACTCCGCAGCCGGGATCGCCGTCGCAGATCGTCTGCGTGTTGCCGCCTGAGAACGCCGTTCCGTAAAGATTTCCGGCCGGATCAAAGATCAGGTAACCATTTGGGAATGCGCCGTCCGTGGTGCCGGAAAACGCGTACAGCACTGTTTCAATCCAGGGGCCAGATCCGTTGGGGGAAAGCTTGTAGATCACACCGCATCCAGATCCGAAACATCCAGATAATATTCCGCCCTGAGCGGTTGTGCCGTAAAGATTGCCCGCCGAATCGAAGACAAGGCTGCCCGAGGGTCCAGCGCCACTGGTCGGCGCTGTGAACTCATAGATCGTTGCTTGGTTCCAACCACCCGCACCGTTGGGCGAGAGTTCGAATACGGTTCCGCGATTACCGACGCCGCCGTAAGTCACGCCGTAGAGATTGCCGCTTGCATCCGCGATCAGAGGAGAGTTTGGGGCGCCGCCATCGTTTCCGTTGAGGAATGTGTAGAGCGTCGATTCTGTGTCTTGCGCGTAGGATGCTGCGCTCAAACCTATGACGGACAGGACGGTCAGTAGGCAGGCGGCGAGAGTACGCCGCGAGTTGCTTCGCATAATTTTTTCTCCTTTAATAAACCACCGAACCGTTGTTGGTCACCGCCCGAACAGGTAAATTGCGCCTTGTCCGGCGTTGCCGTTGATGTTCGCGCCGGGCTCCCCGGCTGTGAGAAGATTAGCGCTGGCCGCGACATCGACGCCAAAACCGGAGCCTGAATTTCCGCTGAATGTGTAAGTGGGCTTCGATTCATTCCGCCAACCGTTGGAGCCTTCCCCGTAAACCTGTACGGCAGGGATTCCGTTCAGCGCGCCGAAACCGTCGGCGACGAATGATGCATCGGGGTTGGTCGCGAGAGCGCCATCGTTGGCACCCGTCAGCAATGCGTTTTGGGTGGAGTCAATCCAGCCTCCCGCGGGTTTTTGAAACACGAAAATATTGAACGCTTTTTGGTAAACGCCTGTGGCGAAGATTGTGTTGCCGCCGATGGTGGCGGCTGCGCCAAGTAGGTTGGCAGGAAGGTCCCGCGATGAACGAAGTTCGGCGGTTTGCGACATGTTGGCCCAACCGGCGGACGGTTCGACGAAAACGTAGACCCTGCCGGGCAGGGAAGGCGGAACTTCGCCCGCGCGGTCCGCACCCACGACCACCGTGTTGCCGCTGGCGGAGACAGAATCGCCGAAGTTGTCGCACGGAGAGCTGTCGGATGGTTGCAGTACGGCGGTTTGAGACATATTCTGCCAGCCCATCGAAGGTTTCTGGAACACCACGACGGTGCCGCCGTAGAAGTCGCCGTTGCCGAGGCAGCCGGTTTCGCCTGCAGCGATCGTGTTGCCGCTGATTGCAACGGTGCGATAGCTGGCATCCCCAACGGTGGGTTGAAGCACAGCGGTAGGCGTGTTGGTGTCAGCCCATCCCGAGGCCGGCTTTACGAAAACATAAAGAGATCCATAGGGGCCAAGATTGAGGAGTGAAACCACCAGAGTGTCGTTGCTGGCGGAAAGGAATCCGACAACGCCCGATGGAGGAAGCTGAAGCACGGCGGTCTGGGTCATGCTTTGCCATCCCCCGGCAGGCTCTTGATAGACATAAATCGCCGGCCCCTTAGCGTTGATCGCATACCCGAACACAGCGCCTTGATTGTCGGTGGCGACACGGGCGCCAAGGCCATCCCCGGCTTGACCATCTGAGGCGGTCAGAACAGCTAACGGTTGAGATGACGGAACCTGGGCTGCGACCGCTGCAAAACAGAAAGTGAGTAGAAGAAGGATCAGAAGGAAGGGAACTTTCATGGCGGGCAGCCCTCAAAAGAGTTTGGATTCATCGAGCACCGGAACTTTACATCCGGACGACCACAGCTCGCAAGGAGTAGGAAGGCTCTATCCCGCCTTGTTCACCCGCTCGCGGCGTTACCGCTGTAACTTTCGCCGGAACGGGCAAACTGTAAAAATCGAGCGTGCGGCGGATGTTTCCGCTTCGGAGTATTTCGATGCGACGATATTTTTTTGAGTTGGCAGAACTTGCGCTTGTCGGGGCGATGTTCGCGGCGGCTGCGTTGGGACAGGATCCGGCCCAGGATACGGTTGTCCTGCGGGACGGAACTCCGGTGCGGCTTCGCATTACGAAAACCTTGTCCGCCGCTTCCGCTCAGGTGGGAGACAAACTGTCCCTCGAAGTAGTTAAGGAGGTCATGCTAGAGAACAAGCTTGTGGTCGCGCGGGGTGGAAGCGCTTCGGCGACGGTAGTGGAAGCAATGCTACGAAAGGGCAAGATCAAAGAAAGCAAGCTCGCGATTCGCGTTGATCTGGTGAGGCTGGCCGATGGAGAGACTGTGCCGCTGCGCGCAGATAAAGCAAATTCACCAGCGGTGTTCGCGGCCGACAACTCTGTGGACGGCAACGTGGCGGCTTTTGTCCCGGGCAGTGAACTTACCGTCTATGTGTCCGGCGACTCGAGCCTCGCGACTGCGCACTTTCAGCTGTCGGCGGAACACCTGCCGGAACAAGACTTGACCCGGGTAGAAATTACGTCGACCCCGGCATTTGCGGAAGTCAATGTCGACGGCAAATTCATTTCCAATACTCCGGCGCTGGTGGGGCTTGCGCCTGGGGCGCATATTCTGACCGTTCGTTCGGTTGGCTACAACCCGTGGCAAAGGAATTTGGTGGCGGCGGGCGGCAGCATGAAGTTTCAGGCGCAGTTGATTCAGGACGGCACCAACGGCAGCACGGTTTCGAACTGCTGGGGCGGGACCGACTGCAACGACGCCGTGGGCGATGTTGCCGGAGCGTCAAGGGCTGCGCGCGAAAATCAGAATAGCCAAAAACATTAGCTCGCTTCTGCTCTCGGTGTTCCTTCCGCTAAACTAGGTTGGTGGCAACCTTCCACGTTGAAAATTTCGGATGCAGGGCGACCCAAGCCGACGGAGCCGCCATTGAGCGGCAGCTGCTGGAGTCAGGCCTGACGGCCGTCCAGGAAGGCGCGTCGGCGGAGTTCGCTGTGCTCAATACCTGCACGGTGACCGCATCGGCCGACCAGGATGCACGGGCGGCGATCCGCCGCATCCACCGCGAAAACCCAGAATGCAAAATCGTGGTGACCGGCTGTTACGCGCAACGCGCGCCGGAGGAGATTGCGTCGTTACCGGGCGTCTTCCGCGTGATCGGAAACTCGCACAAACATCAGCTGGCTGAATTCGCGTTGGCGGCGGGCAGCGTAACCCTTCAGAATTTCGTGGCGCTGGAATCTCTTTCGGAAGCAAACACCCCTAGCAATATATTTGTGTCCGACATTTTTGCGCACACTGAATTGCTGGCAGCGCCCGTGTTCGAAGCATCGCGAGGGCGAACGCGCCCGAACCTGAAAGTACAGGATGGCTGCGACAACCGGTGTTCGTTTTGTGTAATTCCCTCAGTACGCGGCCACAGCCGGTCGCTACCTCTACCGCGCGTGGTTCAAGAGGTGAACTCGCTGGTCGAAGCGGGATACCGCGAAGTTGTGATTTCGGGAATCAACCTCGGTCGATGGGGACGCGACCTTAAAGATAGTCAACGCTTCGAAACGCTGGTTCGTGCGATTTTGGCGGAAACCGACTTGGAGAAACTGCGCATCAGCTCAGTGGAACCGATGGATTGGAGCGACGAACTGATTGCGCTGGTTGCCGGCTCGCGACGCATCGCCAAGCATGCACACGTGCCGTTGCAATCCGGCAGCGACAAAATTCTGCGGGCGATGCATCGCAAGTATCGCCCCTGGCATTACCGCGAGAAAATCGAGAAGATTCGCGCGGCTATGCCGGAGGCGGCGATCGGGGCCGACGTGATGACGGGTTTTCCCGGTGAAACAGAGTCGGATTTCGATGCGACACGCAGCCTGATTGAAGATTTACCGGTCACCTATCTGCATGTATTCACCTATTCGCCGCGTCCGGGCACTGCATCGGCAACGATGGCTGGGCAAGTTCCGGTGGAGATCGCGCGCGAGCGAAACCAGGTTCTGCGCAATCTGGCTGCAAAGAAAAAACGCGACTTCATGCAGTCTTTCGCGGGGCGGTCAATTCCCGCAATCACTCTTGACACTGTAAGAGGCGGAGAGGAAGAGAAATTTACCGAAGCGCTGGCCGATAATTTTTTGAAGGTCAGATTGCGCGGGATTCACGAACCCAACCGCTGGATTCCGGTGCGCGCAGTTTGCGTGGATGGAGACGCTTTAATTGCGGAGTGCAGCGATCAACACGCGGCTGCGTGCCTCGAGCATTCCAGTCCGCTCAAGACCCACAGCGCGTAATCGAAGGTAGATACCTCAAAAATCTGATCGAGCCCAGTGCGCGTCAACACTTCGCAAACAAATTGCGAGGGGTTCACGATCTGCATGCGCACACCGCGGTTCGACGCCCATTCGTGCAGCACGACGAGTGCGGTGAGGCCGCCGGCGTCGAGCATGGTCACTTCCGATAGATCGAGCATGATGACGCGAATCTCTTTTTCGGTAACCACTGCATCGCGAAGAGCGTTCAATTCCTCACCGCGAACGAGTCGTCCGCCGCAGCGCGCGATTGCTACTTCTGCCGTCTTTTCAATATCAATGGTAAGCATTGCTAGCTCCTGTCTGTATTACGGGTATAGACGGGCGAAAGTTCCCCCTGTCACCCGCGAGATTGTTAAAAGAAGTAAAAAGGATGCAAGTCGCTGGTCAGCCTGAAGATTTGAGCGGAAGTCGCTAAGCGGCGTCTTCCTCAATCTTAATGCGCAATGATTTCAGGAACTTGAGGTCCTGGTCATTGACGCGAAATTCGGGATTGCTGCTCAATGTGGTGACCAGTGAAGTCTTATTTGCAGTCTTGTCGCCGGGTTTGCTGACGCCGATAGTCGCTTCAAGAACCAGGAAAATATCGTATCCGCCATCTTTAATACGCGACACAACTTCCGCGATAGCGTCGGAGTCGGCGAGCGATTCGTTGATGGCTTCCCCTAATTCCTTCATCAGCTGTTTCAGTTCTTGATCCACGCTTCCCCCGGGACTGACCGCGTTAGTTATTGGATGCAGGACAGGCCCTTTGGGCTTCAACCCGACTGGCCCGCGACTCGCGTAATTGTACTCCCGGATGGCGGCGAAGTCCTGATAAATCAATCTTGCTAAAATCGATACATGGGCAACGTCTCGGCTGCGAAAAAGGCGGGTATTGCGGCGCGAATCGCGGCAAAGCAGGTGGGGCGGACCCGTACCTGGAATGCACTAACGATCGGATTCAAAGCCACAACCGCCCATCTGGGATCGGTGCTGCACGAGTTGTGGATTGAGGTCACGGGCTTTACTTTTCTGTCGTTTGCGGTGATTGGCCTCATCGCGCTCATCCATGAATACAGCAAATTTTCGGCGGGAAAGAGCTCGCTTGGTCACCTCCTGATTACAGCGGCCTTCGCCGGGTTATTTGCCTGGTTCGGGTTCAGCTCTTTTTGGCGCGTGTGGAAGAAAAAGGGCCGAACTAAGGTGCGCCGATGACTGCGAAAAAATTGAGCGATCTCTCCAATAATTTCGAGCAGAATCCAGAAACTTCTTCGCAAATTCCCATCTCGCCCCTGTATGGTCCCGAACAGTTGGGACGGTGGAATGCCGAAGAGGGGTATCCGGGAGATTTCCCCTACACCCGTGGCGTTCAGCCGACCATGTACCGCGGCCGGTTGTGGACGATGCGGCAATACGCGGGCATGGGAGACGCCGAAGAATCGAACAAGCGCTACAAATATTTGCTGTCCCACGGAACTACAGGTCTGTCGGTGGCGTTCGATCTTCCCACGCAAATTGGTCTCGATTCCGACAATCCGCTGGCGGTTGGAGAAGTCGGCAAGGTTGGGGTGGCGATCGACTCGATCGAAGATATGCAGCGCCTGTTCGATGGCATCGAACTGACGAAGGTGTCGACGTCGATGACGATCAACGCGAGCGCCGCGATTCTGCTGGCTCTGTATGTTGCAGTGGCGCGAAGGCAGGGCGGGGACACGCGGAAGCTTTCAGGCACCGTGCAGAACGACGTGCTGAAGGAATACATCGCGCGGGGAACGTATATTTATCCGATTCCGCAGGCCATGCGCATCATCACCGATTTGTTTGCCTGGACAAACGATAACCTGCCGGAGTGGAACACGATTTCGATCTCCGGATACCACATGCGGGAAGCGGGATCGTCCGCTGTGCAGGAAATCGCGTTCACACTGGGCAATGGCATCGCCTATGTGCAGGCCGCGATCGATGCGGGATTGGACGTCGACAAATTCGCTCCGCGGCTGTCGTTTTTCTTTAACGCGCATAGCAACTTTCTGGAAGAAATTGCGAAGTTTCGCGCGGCGCGCCGCATGTGGGCGAAGATCATGCAGGAAAAATTTGGCGCGAAGAATCCGAAATCGTGGATGCTGCGTTTCCACACCCAGACCGCCGGTTCAACCCTCACCGCGCAGCAACCGGAAAACAATATTGTGCGCACTGCGTTGCAGGCGATGGCTGCAGTTTTGGGAGGAACGCAATCGCTGCACACAAATGGCTACGACGAAGCGCTCGCGCTTCCGACGGAACAGGCGGCGCGCATTGCATTGCGCACACAGCAGGTTGTGGCTTACGAATCAGGCGTACCGAACGCGATCGATCCGGTGGGCGGTTCGTATTACATCGAGTGGCTGACCAACGAATTGGAAGCCCGGGCCAACGTTTATCTCGAGAAGATCGATGCGCTTGGAGGGATGCTGCGCGCGATTGAGCGCGGATTCGTGCAGCAAGAAATTCAGAATGCCGCGTATGAATATCAGCAACAGGTAGACCGTGGCGAGGCCATCGTCGTCGGCGTGAACCGCTTTACGACGGAAAGCGAAAAGGAGATTCCGCTCCAGCGGATCGACGAATCGCTTGAGCGCAAGCAGGTGGAGCGGTTGAGCGCTTTGCGTGCGAAACGCGACGGCGCAACCTGGGCGGCTTCTCTTAAGCAGGTGGAAGAAGCGGCGCGCTGCGGGGCAAATTTAATGCCGCGCATTTTAACCGCTGTCGAGGCATACTCGACGGTTGGAGAAATTTCCGACACGCTGAGGAAAGTGTTTGGGGAATATCAGGAAGCGGTTGTGATCTGACCTTCCTGCTCGGCCCTTTAGCTATATCTTTCTCTTAACAGGTCCCCGATCGAGGTGTAGGCCTTGGTCAGCGTGGCTTCATCCGGAAGGAATACGATGCGGAAGTGCTGCGAGCCGGGTTTCTGTCCGAAGCCGGAGCCATGTACGACCATCACATGTTTCTGCAGAATCAGCTCGCGCACAAAAACGTCATCCCCTTCGGGGATGTCGATCTTCGGGAAGGCGTAGAAAGCGCCGCGCGGCGGCACGCAACTCACACGCGGAGTTTTTTCCGCCCAGGCAACGGTGAGATCGCGTCGCGATTTCAGCTTGCGCAAGACTTCCGGCAGGTGATCCTGCGGACCATCGAGCGCAGGAGCGATCGCCCATTGCTCGGGGTGATTTGCGCATAAGCGCGCGCGCAGCAGGCGATTGACGCCTTCGGCATAAGAGCCGACGACTGCAGCTTCGCCGGAAACGATGCCCCATCCGACACGCCATCCGGGAACGAGATAATTTTTCGACATTCCTCCGAAAGTGACTACAGGAAGATCGGGCGCGATCGAAGCAAATGGGATGTGCTCATCGTCGTCGATCATCAGCTTGTCGTAAATTTCATCGGCGAAAACCAGCAGGTTATGTTCGCGAGCAATCTCCGCAATTTTTTCCAGCATTTGCCGCGAGCAAACCGCGCCAGTCGGATTGTTGGGATTGATGAGCACGATGCCACGGGTGCGCGGAGTAATTTTGCGCCTGATGTCCTCGAGATCGGGCTGCCAGCCGTCTTCTTCGTTCAGGTAATAGGTGTTGACGGACGCGCCGATTTTCGCGAGCACGGCGGAGTAAAGAGGATAGTCGGGGCAGGGCGTCAACACGTCTTCGCCGGGATTCAACAGCGCGGTCAGGCAAACGTCGACAGTCTCGCTGACCCCGGTGGTGATGAAAATATCCTGAATATTGCGGATGCCCTTTTTCGTTTCCGCTTCGCGGCGGATGGCGTCGAGGGCGGGCTTGATGCCCGACGAGGGGCAGTACCCGTTCTTGCCGTCGCGCATGGCTTTGTAGACAGCCTCGATGAGGTAGGGCGGAGTTGCAAAATCGAAAGCCAGCGGATCGCCGACGTTGAGCGGTAGCACCTTGTGGCCCTGCTTGGTGACTTCATCAGCAAAGCAGGCAAGGTCGCGGATCGCGTAGCGGACATTATCGAGCCGCTTGGCGGCGGCAATTTCACGAAGCTGAGTGACGGGCGTCATTTGTTAGAACCTCTCACCGCAGAAGCACAAAGAAAATCGAAGTCGAGACTTCAACTTACCCAATTATCAAATTGCAGAATTACAAATTCGATCTACTCGCCTCGGTCGATCTGCGCTCGCTGAAGGCTGTTTGAATAATCCACGTATACGGCTTTCCAGGTGGAGAAAAAGTCGATTGCACCGATGCCGCCCTCGCGGTGGCCGTTGCCGGTTGACTTCACTCCGCCGAACGGCAGATGGACTTCGGCCCCGATCGTGGGCGCATTGATGTAGGTAATGCCGGCATCCAAATCGCGAATCGCCGCGAAAGCCCGGTTGATGTCTTTTGTGTAAAGCGACGATGAAAGTCCGTACTCGATATCATTCGCGATGCGGACTGCATCTTCGAAACCTTCGCAGGGAATAATGCCAACGACGGGGCCGAAGATTTCTTCCTGAGCGATACGCATTTTCGGGTCTACGTCGGTGAATACGGTTGGCTCCATAAAATAGCCGTGCGCGAAATCGCCGGTGTCGAGGCGGTTGCCGCCCGATTTCAAAGTTGCGCCTTCGCCCTTGCCGATGTCCACATATTTCAGGTCGCCGAGCAGTTGGGTTTCGTTAATGGCCGGACCCATGTCGGTAGTTTCGTCGAGTCCGTTGCCCACACGCAAGCGGCGCGCACGTTCGACGAAGCGTTCGACGAACTGGTTGTAGACACCCTTCTGAACAATGATGCGGCTGGTCGCTGTGCAACGCTGGCCGGTGGTGCCGAACGCGCCCCAGAGTCCGCCTTCAATGGCGAGGTCGAGGTTCGCGTCATCGAGCACGATCATGGGGTTTTTTCCGCCCAGCTCAAGCGAGCAATGTTTCAGCTGCTTGCCGGCGTTGGCGCCAATCATGCGTCCGACTTCGCTCGATCCGGTGAATGACACGGCCCGCACGCGCGGGTCGTCGACGATAGGCGCGCCGGCTTCAGGACCGAATCCGCTTACAACGTTGATGACGCCTTTGGGCAGGCCCGCGTCCATGAGCACGCGAACCAGGTTGAACGTGGAAAGCGGCGTGTCTTCCGCCGGCTTGATCACGCAGGTGTTGCCGCAGACGATTGCGGGCAGCAGCTTCCAGGAAGGAATCGCCATCGGAAAATTCCACGGAGCAATCATGCCGCACACGCCGATCGGTTGGCGCATGGCCATGGCAAATTTATTCGGCAACTCAGAAGGAGTGTGAGCGCCGAAAAGGCGGCGGCCTTCGCCAGCCATGTAGTAGGCGCAATCGACCGCTTCCTGTACGTCGCCGCGCGTCTCTTTAAGAATTTTGCCCATCTCGCGGGTCATGTCGCGGGCGGCGTCTTCTTTGCGTTCCAGCAGCATTTCGGCGGCGGTGAAAACGATTTCCGCGCGGCGCGGAGCGGGTACCAGTCGCCATCGTGCGAAAGCGCGCTCGGCGGCGGCGATGGCGGCAGAAACGTCCGCTTTGCCGGACCGCTGGAAGATTCCGACCACATCGCGGGTGTCGGCAGGGTTACGGTTCTCGAAGGTCTCACCGGTGGAGGAGTTCACCCACTCGCCGTCAATGAAATTCTTGTAGACCTTGGTTTTCGTCGCCGAACCGAGCCGCGCCGGAGCAGTGAGAACGTCGGTAGCCATGAAGCCTCCTGATTGAAAGGGGAAAAGCTGTGAACCTCTATGGTACAGGCGGGACGGAATGGCGGGCAAGCGCCGGCGGGAAGGAATGGCGACTGGCCAAAGTTTGATTTTTGCTGCCTCAGCCACTGCAACGGCTGCCCCAGTTTTGCGTTCGTTGCAAAGCTGGGCACCACGGACGCGAGCGGCCGAGGCATTGTCGCATTCGCACAAGCGCATGAGCGGGAATTTGCAGGACCTTCCTTCCTCTTGCCCATCCTTTGCTAAGATCGCAAAAAAGGTGTCCTCCGTCGCGAGGCGAGCGGAAGTCAAGTTGGGCCGGCCCGCGGAGTTCGTGCGGCGATCATCAGCGGGATCGTGGTTATAACAACCTCCTTCTCGCAAAGACAGCCCCGAAATCCGAGATCAACAATGTTGTTGACCGGATCACTGGGCACAAAAGTGAGGGAAATATGAATCAACGAGTCAAAGAGTTCTTCTTGCAGTATGAGAAAGCAAACTCCTCATCTGATGTGTCCGCGATCGGCAGCTTGTACGCGGATATGTTCATGTTTGGCGGACCTAATGGCGTGCAAACGATCAAGAACGAGGACTTTCTCAAGGTCGTCCCCAAAATGAAGATGTCCTTTTCTTCGATGGGTCTTTCTGAAACCCAACTTCAGACTGTGGAATCGAAGCCCCTAGATTCCAAATATCTGCTTGCCACCGTGGTATGGAGGATGAAGCTAGGTAATTCATCCGGCAGCAAACACGTGGATGCATCCGCAACCTACGTCTTGGTACGAGGGCAGGGAGATGCACTCTCGATCGTCTTCCAAATTGATCATCAAGACTTGGCGCGCGTTATTAATGGCCAACAAAATACCCAGCAATAAGGTCACCTTGCTGGCCCCGGCAAAACGCAACGAGGCGCAGTTCGTGGAGAAGCTGCGGTATATTCATCGCAATCCGGTCGTGCGAGGGTTGTGTGAGCGTCCTGAGGACTGGCAGTGGAGTAGCTTCGTTCATTACGAAACGGGGCAGGAGGGCGACGTTGAGATTGAGTCCGAATGGACGGCGCGAAAGCGCCAACGCCCCGAAAGGAAGCTATGCGCAGCCGTGGAAATGCCCCACTCAAGCCAAAGTACGGCTTGAATGGGCCACCAGCCATAGTAGCGCGTGGGATGATTGGACATCGATGACAGCCTACCCGATGCCCGACAAGAAAAGCTGTGACTGCCGACCTTGCCGCCCCAGCTTTACAAACAACGTAAAGCTGGGCCTACCCGCCCATCATCTCGATCCAGCCGCCGCGATGCTCTACCTGGATGCGCTAAGCGCGCGCCACAATAGAAGACTGCCGGAGCATATAGGCGCAACAGCACTAGCTATGATCGAGGGAAGCAAGCTATTCATACGATAGTATAAGACACATGACACGATGCTGAGTATGACTGCCGCTATAGGACTAAGTACGGGCCATAAGTTTGCAAAAAGCAGCGAGCTGACGATTATTGCTGCGGGCAAACTGACATACCCAAGAAGCGTTCTGAAAACTATTCCTCGAAACACCATCTCGCCAGTAAGCGGCACAATTGTAAGTAGCGATAGAAGAACGATGATTTCGAAGGGAGACAAGAATATCGCATGCGAAATGTATTGCGCAATCAACTTAGCTCCAACGTCTCCTCGCGAAGAGACCGGAAATGTTATTATTGCGACCGCAATTCCTGATAGGAGTCCAGCGCTCATTTTCCAACCCCAGCCTCTGCGTCCGGACGTAAGGTGTTCATATCCTTGAAGAACTTCCTCGATCGGTTTGTAGGCCAAGATAATGAAAAGCGTCACGATGGCGTAGACCAAGAGCTCTAGAGGGTAGGCATACTTGACCAGGAGTTCCCAATTGTAAAAATGCGCCGCTTCAGTCGGCACTGGTTGTTTCAACTGTGCGACAAAGTAGGTGGCAAAACTCTGAGTTACGACAATGGCTGACGCCATTACATAGACAAGCCGTGTCAGCGGCGATGTCGAACTCTCAACGGGGGTGGTATTTCCGCTATTGCTAGTCATCCTGTTTTCCTCTCCTGTTACCATCGCGGGGCCGGTGGCCCATTCAAGCCGTTTTTTGGCTTGAGTGGGTCGTGCACCATCGGGGCTCTTCGCGGGCGGGGTGGCCCAGCTTTACGTTTTTTGTAAAGCTGGGGATTCATGCTGCCTGCTGCGAGATTTTCATGCTGGCTTCGCCCCATTGATTGATTCGCACTGCGCACGGCTCTCCGAAAGCGTAACTCCGATAGCTGCTCCAGCGCCACTGCCCGGGGTCCTTCACTAGTCCGCGTTTCACGGGATTCTCGTGCATGTAGCGCAGCTTCTCGATTCGTTTGCGCGCCGTCCGCACATTGAAGTCATAGAAGCGCGCCTGCCATACGTGTATGGCGCCGACCGCGAACAACCCCTGCTGCGCTGCGGGCTGGCCAGCCAGGGCTGCCGACGATAGCAACTACACGTGATGTAATGCGGATCACGTGTACCATAGTAGCGCGTGTGATGATCGGACACGATGACAGCCTACCCGATGCCCGACAAGAAACAGCTGTGACTGCCGACCTTGCCGCCCCCAGCTTTACAAACAAACGTAAAGCTGGGCCACCCGCCAACGGCCCAATAAGGACGGCAGAAATCTGCCTATGCGGCTGATTTTTCCATTTCATCCATTCGGGGAATTGACATAGGACGGTCGCAGTCTGACAATTGCTGCGCTCATTCTTCGTGCATCAGCTCTGCATGGAACTCAGACCCGAACCACGAAAGCACTGGATCGGAGGGTGGCGTTCTTCGTACAACTGTAAATAGACGAGTGACGGGTCTGGGAATGTTCCGTTCTGACTGATGTGATTCCGAGGAATAAGGCGTTCTATGTTGCGCTCGAATTCCGGTCCGACGGCGGTAATGAAGGCGACTCTTCTGGTTGCAATTGCCTCGTATTTTCGATCGAAGACATTACTGGCACGGGTGACGAATCCTTCTTCGGCAATGAACGAACGACAGCTATAACTTGAGAGGAGAACTCTAGTGCTTCGACTTTTGGTCATCAAAACGTTGTGTGTCGGCCTAGCGCTTATCGGGTTTGTGGCGGCTCAAGCCCAGAAGTCCGATCCTGCGGGCAAGACTCGAACTTATTATGTCGCAGCCGATGAAGTCGAATGGGACTACGCCCCCGACGGGCTCAATAAAATGATGGGCATGAAGTTTGAAGGCTACCCGGCGACCTTCATGCAAAGAGGGCCGCACAGCATCGGCAAGATCTACCGGAAGGCCGTCTACCGTGAATATACCGACGGAACTTTCAAGAGCCTGAAGCCGCGAACGCCAGAGTGGCAGCATCTCGGAATTCTTGGTCCGGTTTTGCGGGCCGAAGTCGGCGACACGATACGGGTCGTCTTTAGGAACAATGCAACGAAGCCCTACAGCATGCATCCCCACGGTGTCTTCTACGACAAAGCTTCGGAAGGGTCCGTTTACGATGACGGTTCTACGGCAGCCGATAAAGCCAATTCTGTGGTGGCCCCCGGGCAAACACATACCTATGTATGGGAAGTTCCCGAACGCGCCGGACCGGGACCGGCCGACGGCAGTTCCATCATCTGGCTTTATCATTCTCACGCCAATGAGCAACGGGACGTGAATAGCGGTCTTATTGGTCCTATCATTGTGACTGCTCGCGGGATGGCCCGGCCCGACGGCAGCCCGAAAGATGTCGATCGTGAATTCGTTAATCTCTTCATGATCTTCGATGAAAACGTGAGTTGGTATCTCGACCAGAACATCCATGCCTATACCGGCGATCCAAAGGGGGTCAACACGTTGGACGGAAAGCCTACAGATGCCGATGGCCTTTTCTCGCTGTTTGGAACTGGGTTCATCTCCGAGAGCTTCCGATCGTCTGTCAATGGCTACATGTTCGCTAACGGCCCCATGATGACGATGAAAAAGGGAGAGCACGTGCGATGGTATATCACTACCCTTGGAGGCTTGATCAACGCTCACACGCCACACTGGCACGGCAATGTGGTGCTAGCAAAGGGACACCGCACAGACGTGTTGAGCGTGGCGCAGGCAGAAATGCTTACGGCCGATATGATCCCCGATAATCCGGGCACATGGATGTATCACTGCCACATCGACGATCACATGATGACCGGAATGGTCACGCTCTATAAGGTTGAGCCGTAGTCCTGTTGTTAGTGCCAGGATGATCACACGGATTCCGTAATTGTCAGAAGGTCGTTCTGCCGAGGGCGAACCCGGCTGTAGCAAGGGTACCGCCGACTGTGGAGTGCCTCGGTTTTTAAGATCGTGGCATAGCTGTGAGGACGGAAGCATAACCTTGACAAGACACGGTTAAGATCTGCACAGCGACAAAAATTTGCTTCTAGTGCCACGCCAAAGTCAGGATTTCCCGCGGCCGGTGGCCCATTCAAGCCGTTTTTTGGCTTGAGTGGGTCGTGCACCGGCGGCGCTCTTCGTTTACTACGGCCAAACGCATGTTCGAAGTCGGCCTCGAGCGCGTGCGCGTCGGTTTTGATCTTTGCATGTACGGATACGTCGTCATGCCGGACCACGTTCACTTGCTTCTGAGTGAGCCCAAGCGCGGAACGCTTGCCGACGCCATCAAGTCGCTCAAACAAGGCGTGTCGCGGCGGCTGATTGGCGAGGCCGAGCACTTTTGGCAAAAGCGATATTACGACTTCAATGTCCGCAACGAAGCGCAGTTTGTTGAGAAGCTGCGGTACATTCATCGCAATCCGGTCGTGCGAGGGTTGTGCGAGCGTCCTGAGGACTGGCAGTGGAGTAGCTTCGTTCATTCCGCAACGGGCAGGAGGGCTTGATTGAGATTGAGTCTGAATGGACGGCGCGAAAGCGCCAGCGCTCCGAAGGGAAGCTATGCACAGCCGTGGAAATGCCCCACTCAAGCCAAAGAACGGCTTGAATAGGCCGCCAGCCCTAGTACGGCATGGGCCAAGAATTACGCAGCTGGCCCGGCGTGCTACTATCGGCTAGCGCGTGGGGCGCATCCGGTCCGCGGAAAGGACAGAAGTCCACCCGATTTTTCTACAACTCGACTTTTAGAACTTACTTTCTGCCCGTAAATGCGGACCTCGGGCCCACGAAAGGAAGTTCACCGTGCCGGTAAGAAGCCTCCCATCGCATCCCAACCTCGAACACCTCAAATATCAAGCGAAAGATTTGCTGCGGGCGCATGCCGCGGGCCGCATGGACGCGGCTCAGCGGCTCCGCGAATTCCATCCGCGGTTCAGTGGCGCCAGCGATTCTGACATCTTTGCCGCGCACCTGACTCTCAGCGACGCGCAGCTTACGATTGCGCGAGAACACGGGTTTTCAAGCTGGACCCGGCTAAAACGGCACATCGACAAGTCGACGCTGGCCGATCAACTCAGTTTGCGACATCACGATCGAATAGAAGACGCAGACTTCCGGCGGGCGGTTGAGCTGCTCGACGCGGGAGACGCACCGGGATTGCAAGCGCACCTGAAACGTCATCTCAATCTGTCGCGACAACAGGTTGTTTTCGAAGGCGGGAACTATTTTCGTGATCCAACACTGCTGGAATTTATTGCGGAAAATCCTACGCGCCGTGGCCGCATGCCCGACAACATTGTCGCGGTGGCGAAAGTCATCATCGATGCGGGGGTGACCCCGTCTTCACTAAACGAAACACTCGGGCTGGTCGCTTCAAGCAGCGTGGCGCGCGAGTGTGGCAAGCAATTGCCATTGATCGATCTGCTTTGCCAGCACGGCGCAGATGCGGCCAGCGCGGCGCGCGTGGCGGCGTTGCACGGAGAATTCGCATCGGTTGAAGCCCTGCTCGCACACGGTGCGAAACTGGACTTGCCTATGGCCGCCGCCCTCGGACGCACTAATGACGCTCGACGCCAAATCACGGCGGCGAGCAGCGATGATCGCCACCTGGCGCTGGCTTTGGCGGCCCAATTCGGCCGAGTCGCAATTGTGCGGATGCTGCTCGATGCGGGCGAAGATCCCAATCGCTACAACCCCGTTGGCGGACACTCTCACACGACTCCGTTACATCAGGCGTCAGGGTTTGGCCACGGCGAAGTGGTCCGCCTGCTGGTCGAGCACGGCGCGAGACTCGACTTGAAGGATGTTCTGTGGGGCGCAACTCCTGAGGGTTGGGCCGAACATGAGGGCCACACGGAGATAGTCGCGTATCTGTCGCAGCAGTTCGCTGGATCTAAGGGATGACGCGAAACGGTGCATTGCTAGTTAGTGTGCCGCCCGACATGATGACCGTGATGTACCCCGAAGTCGCACCCGACGGTACTGTAATTTGCATGAAAGAATCGGAAACAACCGTGAAACTCGCGGGGAGCCCATTAAGGGTAACTCGATTAGCATTCAGAAATCCTTGTCCGAGCAGCGGGCAGATTTGCCCCACTTTGCCAAAACTCCTAACCAGGCTCACAAACGGCTGGAGGTTTAGACTGAGGCTGAAAATCAGCCCTTGACCGCCATTCCCGCCGTAAAGCGTCGAACCGTAGAAGGTGCCGTTAGTGGCTTGAAGGAGGGTATTATCCGCCCTGTAACCTTCTTTAATGCTATGCTCGATCGCGAACGCCCCGTCCAGCCCGACCCTGAAAATCACTCCGCCATTATTGAATCCTGTGTCGGTGGATCCGTACAAGAGGCCGTCGGACGCTTGAATTAACCCTGCGAAGGGTTGTTCGCCGTCCGCTCCACTGAAGTTGTGAATCGTACTCAGGGAGCCTTGAGGGGTAAGCCTGAAAACCGTGCCGTGACCGCCTGTCCCGCCGCTCGACGCGGTACCGTATAAATTCCCATCGGAGGCCTGCAGCAGCGCCGAGAAGGGGTTCGAGCCGTCTGACCCACTAAACCTGTGGACAGTCGTAAATTCACCCCCGGGTGTAATCTTGAAAATTGTTCCATCATCGCTGGACCCGCCATAAGCGGTTGTACCGTAGAAATTTCCGTCAGTGGCTTGAATCAATGCTGCTTCGGGATACGTGCCTTCGGTAGGTGGGCCTGCGAAATAATGAAGAGGAACAACACTCCCCGTGGGGTTCATCTTAAAAATCACTCCGCATCCGACATAGGGTCCTCCGGGCTCACAGTTCAGACTACCGCCGAACATGGTTGTACCGAAGTAACTGCCCTCGAAGCTCGGAACTGGAACTGCCAAAGGGGCATCGCCGTCGGGGCACGACGACCCGATTACCTTTGTGCAGAAATCGTGCAAAACGGCTAGCTTGCCGGGCGGCAGGAAATTAAAGACGCTGCCACCCCCGTAATTCTCGTAGGGAGGGTTGCCGATGCCACCTTGGTAGGTGCTCCCCAAAAAAGAGCCGTTTGGCAGCAGAATCATTCCTTGAGGAAGGGAGCCGTCCGTGCAGTTCGGTTCCAAGCAAAAATCGTGCAGCTTGCTCAAAATCCCGGTCGGCGTAATCTTGAAAAGTGTGCCTTCCCCATTTGGGAAGTTGTGTCCGCCAGTGAGCGTCGTTCCATAAATGTTCCCATCCGTGCCTTGAACAAGAGCACCGCTGGGGATGGCTCCGTTCGGCCCGCTGAAGTCATGAAGAATGGTGAAGGTTTGAGCCGAAGCAGTTGTGGCGGCCAGGCAGAGCAAGAACGGGACGAAATTCGTCAAACAGTGCGGCCGAGTCATCATGGCGTGTCCCACAAAACGAGCCGATTATATCAAGTCTCTCGCATCTTGAGTTTTTTTCAATCTCGATGTGAGCCGCGACCAGCCGAGGATCCCCGCAATTTACGGCTTGGCTGCTCACGCGGCATTGCCTGGATATGCGCTAACGGAATCGGGACACGATCAGCAGTAACCAGCGCCGGTGTGGTTGCGGACGGATGAGCCAGTGGCGGGTTTTGGGGGCCCGGCTAGCGTTCCTACGAGGGAACGGCTAGAGTGTCGCGGGAGGGACGGCGCAAGGGTTGGCGATTCGCCTCCCGCGCAGCGTAAAACTCGTAATTCGCTTCACCGAACAGTTCTGCGATTGCGTCGTGATGATCGTTAACCTCGCAGAAAATCACCGGACGGGCCTGCAATACTTTTCGCGCGCCGGTCAAGACTGCGTACTCCGCGCCCTCAACATCGATTTTTACGACATCAGGAGCGGGGAAGTGATCGAGGAGCCAATCCAGCGAGACGCTGACGACTGCTTGTCCACGGCCGGTTCTGGTCAGCGAGTTTGACGCGCGCCCATGTTCTGAGACTCGCAGATGGGAAATTCCCTGACGATCGGAAACCGACGCTGGCAGTACGGTTACGGGCAATTTGTTGAGCAGCGCCGAGCGCTGCATCAAATTCGCCAGCCAGGCATCGGGCTCGACCGCGATCACGTTCGCTCCGAGCGCCGCGGCGGCGAAAGAAAATAATCCGACATTTGCGCCGATGTCCCATACAGTCATCGCCGGGCGAACTAATTCGCGCACCATCGATAGCAGAAAAGGGTCGACGCGTGCGACGTCGCGACGCCAAAACGCCAACGACGACTCGGGCGTGACAAACAGCGGGGCCGAAGCGAATTCGCGTGGAAGCCGCCGCTTTAAAACGACTCCCCGGCTCAGGGCAGTCAAGATGTCTCGAAACACAGGGGCCGAGTATAGCAAACGGCAAGGTGGCGCAAACGCCGCCGGCAAAGTGTCGCCGCGTCCGAAATCGATTACTTACAATCGCTCCGGACTCTTGAGTGTGGGCTGAATCTTAGGTTCCGCGTCGATGATCATGCGCTTGGACTTGCGATAGACGTTGGCAACGGCGAGCGTCCAGAAGGGGACGAAGTCGACTCCAGGCAGCAGTTTGCCGAGAAAAGATGGCAGAAATTCCCAGTGCAGGCCGAGCAGGTAGATCATGGCTGCGCCGACGCCGACATCGAGAATGTCGTCCGCGGGCGACGCGGCACCGGCGGCGAACAGGGGGAAGATCGCGATCTGTAGAGCGTCGGCAGCCAGGGCTAAACCCAGCGCGGCGTAAAACTTCCAGTTCGGTGAGATCGAAATGGTGTCGTCGGTTGTCATAGCGTGTCCTATATAGATGCCGATTTTCGGAGAACGGAACAGCAGATTCCATTCGACTTCACTCAGGGCAGGCCCTCGGTCGCGCGCGCGCGTTCCGGCTTGCTCGGAATGACAATGGGAAATACTAACTATTCAAACCCCGGCCTGCCCTTACGGATGATCTTCGAGAAATCCGGCGCGTCGTCGGCTGCACGGGCTACCGGGTTGATGTAGGCACGGCGTTGCAGTTCCGTAAAAGGCAAGTCACCAGCCAGGTTCCCGTGTTCGTAGAGCATTTCGTCGGCGCGGCCGCTCAAAAGAATTCGCCAATCCCAGCGAGAGAAACCGTTCTCACCGGCATCGACCACGTGCAGGGAAATGTTCGTGGTGCAATTGTTGGTGAGGGCGTTGTACCACTCGGGATGGTCGCGCAGATGGTTGGCGCGGCGCAGATAATCAAGAAACAGGGCTTGGGCCTGCTGCGGTGTGGCTTTCGTGTGGTAAAGGTAGACGTCTTCGCCTTGTCCGTGCGGGCCGGGGCGAAAATTTGTGCGCAGCCGGATGACGTCGCGCTCATCGGCGATAGTGTAGATCAGTTCGTAATAGCGGAAGAATCCGCGAATGGCGGAGTAAGTTTTGCCGACTTCTTTTCGCGTCTCGATGGAAATCGCGACGTAGCCCTGATCGCCGAAATCGAAGCTCACGATGGCGTGCGCGATCCACGGCGAACCCCAATGGATGAGGGACACGTCCACTCCACGAAGATGCGACAAATTGACTGAGCGCGTTTCCCAATGCGGAGTGTAGTCCGACTCGGTGCGATATTCGAAATCGCGCAGGTTTTGGATCGTCACCTGATCGCCGTTAATTTCCGTCCACGCAGTTTGCGCGACATCTTGCTGCCAGTTGCGATCGTTCGAAGGCTTGAGGGACAGCCACCAGGTGACGACGAGCGCGAATGCGATGAAAGAAGCAATCATTCCGCGAGGAGATTTCAGGACGATAAGCGCAGCACCGATCGCGATCGCATACAAGATGGCGACGGGAATTCGCAATGCTGGCGCGGGCAAGTCAAAGAATAATGCGGCGGCAGCCCACAGGTTCGCTAAGACGGCAACGAAGAACAACAGAACGCTGGCCGATCTTCGGGCTACACGGGCGAGCAAACCCGGCGAAGTTTCATCGGATGAAGGCACGGGGGAAGTGTAGCGAATCTGGCCCGGGGCGGGACAGTTCCGAACGGGAACGACTCAAGGTTCTGCTAACGCAGCCGATCAGAGCAATGGGAGGAATCCAAAATGGCTAGTCCAATTTCAAATGTGAGTCATGTTCGTCCGGTGGTTGAGCAAAGTGTCGCGGCCAAACCGCAGGCCGCGCCGCCGCCGAAAGCCCAGCCAGCGGTTGCGCCGGCTGCGACGGTACAGATCAGCAACGTGGCCAGGACGCTAAGTGCGGCCGCCAGCGCGGCTCAGGAGGCGAACGAAACCGCCGTGCAAACTGCTAAGGAAGCTGGCCAGGGCGATATTCAAGCCAAGAATATCTTGGCGCGCCAAGCGGCTGCGCGAAAGCTGTAGCCTTGCGGCCTGGTGGACAAGTGTTCGCGGGCCAAGGCGCCCGCGCCACACTTCTTGTGATTATTTCTTGAGGAACGTGCCCTCTTGCAGTTCCGAGAAGGCCTGCTGAAGTTGCTGTTGCGTGTTCATGACGATGGGGCCGTACCACGCAACGGGCTCCTGTAGCGGCTTGCCTGAAACCAGGAGGAAGCGGATGCCGTCTTGCCCTGCCTGAACTGAGACTTCGTCGCCGCTATCGAAGAGCACCAGCGAACGGTTATCGGCTTCGGTCGGCGGCGTAGTCTCCAACCACTGCACGCCTTCGGTGGGAACGGCCAGCGGCGCGGACGCGTTGCAAAACTTGCCCGATCCGGCAAATACATAAGCAAAGCTGTGCCGCGAAGTTTCCATCGGCAAAGTTTTTCGTTTGCCCGGCGGAACCGAAACGTCGAGGTAGGTCGGGTCGGCGGCGATTCCATCCACCGGACCTTTCTTTCCCCAAAAATTTCCGCAAACCAGCCGGACTTGTGTTCCATCGTCATCGGTGATCATCGGAATTTCGGCGGCTTTCACTTCCTGATAGCGCGGCGGCGTCATCTTGAGCGCTGCCGGAAGGTTCGCCCAGAGCTGAAATCCGTGCATTTGCCCGGACTGGTCGCCCTTCGGCATCTCCTGATGGATAATGCCGCTACCGGCGGTCATCCACTGCACATCGCCAGCGGCGATCGCTCCCTGATTTCCCATGCTGTCGCCGTGTTCGACTGTGCCCGCGAGGACGTAAGTGATGGTCTCAATGCCGCGATGCGGATGCCAGGGGAATCCGGCAAGATAATCCGCAGGAACGTCGTTGCGAAAATCGTCGAGCAAAAGAAAAGGATCGAAGTCAGAGGTGTTGCCAAAACCAAAAGCGCGGCGAAGATGCACGCCAGCACCTTCCATGGTCGGCTTGGATTTGATAAGGCGCTTAACGGGGCGAATCGACATTGGGGAGATCTCCTGGAAGTGATATAGATTCAGCGCGGAGAGGAAGGATTCGGTGGTAAGCAGAGCAAAGAAGGGCGGTCCTCGTGATCTATTTCACATCCAGCGGAAAAACGACCGTACCCAGCTTGCCGGTGTGGTTGTCGCGGACCAAGAACCGCAATGACAAGTCGCTTTAATATCCTAAGCAATAGGCCACGATCGTGTCCCGGTCTTCACCGACCGCTCTCGTTAATTTTCGCAGTAATTTCTCTTCCATCTCATCGGGGTCCGGATGCATCTCGCAGGCGGAGATCTGCTCGTCTGTGGCACCGTGGTAGCAGAGTTCGCAGACGCCGAGCCCCCCATCTTCCGAACGCACCGGCGGCCCGAAGACGCGGCAGGTCATGGGACGAGCCTCGTAGAGATCGCACAATCCTGTCTTGGGATCGAGTGCTGGGCAGACCTCGTCGTTACCAAACTCTTCGAAACGCGCTTGAGCCTCTTCGCTGTGGTCGAGAAGTCCGGTCTTGGGGTCGCCGGGAAAATTCTCTTGCAATCGCTGAACCGACTGCTTGGCGCGCCGCCGCACTGCTACGGCCTTTTCGGGATCGGTTGTGTCGAGCAACGCGAGCCCTTGACGAAGGCGGTGAGCATCGAGTTGATTGATGGCGAAGACTCCGGTGCAGCATTGCGTGCATCCGGAACGGCAGACGAGCCAGTCGCCGCTCTTATGGGCCGTTTCGGCCAGGGCAGCGGTGACGATCTGAATGAGTTTGCTGTCGTCCGGCGGATTTTTATTTCGCCCGGACGAAGTTTTGTAGGCCATTTGCGCTACTTCGAAACTATGCTGACCGTTGGACTGGTCACCGCGGGCGCGGTGTTGATGTAGTAAATGATGTTGCCGTCCGTCACCGCTTCGGTGGAAACGCCGAAAGTGCCGGTGCCGTCGGAGGCGAAGGTGAAAGGCATGGCGAACAGCATTTGATTCGGCGCCAGACCGCCTACACCAGAACTGCTCACGTCGTCCGTTCCGGTGTAGGTGAAGTTCGGATTATTATTGGAGATCGACACGGTTCCAACAGCATTCGTGGCGGCGTTGCTGCCGTTGTCGTCGCTGCCAAAGCCGTACGATCCAGAAAGATTCGTGAGGTTGACGGACCCCGAGTTGCTTTGGAATTGCAGGTAGCCCGAGGTCGCGGAATTGTCGGTGCCCACGAGGAACGCAGCCGGATTGCTCGGATCGTTGATCACGTAACCGACCGGAGCCGCGCCCGCCCCGATATTTCCGGTGAAGGTGATTCGACCGGTACTGGAATTCACGGTGTAGGAACCTGAAAATGCAGTTTCAGTTGTGCCGGACGATGAACCCGCCATGTTCTGGAAATATCCGCCAGAGTAGGCGGCAGATCCGTCGAACATCATGGTTCCAACTGTAGCCGTGGAGCTGCCGCTCTTGCCACCCTCCGTGTAGTAGATGAACGAATTGACGAGGTCGATCGGACCGAACGGCCCGGCGGTTGCGAGGGCTTCACCGCCAGCGATCGGGTTGACCATTCCTGCATCGTTCGACACGAAAATGAATTCATCGTCGGCGACCTGGTAGTAAACCGTGTTGATCGAAAGTGGAGATGCGTTCAAGGTCGCGGTGCCGCGTCCGGTGGCAGAGTCAGGTGTGGTAACGACGCCGCTTCCGCCGCTCAAGCCGCTCTTCACGGAACCAGCTTCGTCTGAATCGATGGCGAGATTCGAAACCGCAGTCTTCGTGGACGTGAACGAGCCTGCCATTCCGGAGTGTCCGCTGGAATTGCCGCCGGTGAGCAGGAAGGCGAGCTGCGCGGTTCCGGTTGATCCGCCGAGGCCGTCAGCGAATGATGCCGTGTTTTGCTGCCGCAGAATTCCCGAGCCGCGAGTGCCGTTGCCGCTGGCATCGTCGAATTGAATGATTCGGCCGGCAGTTGCCACCGCGCCGCTGAAGCCGGTCAGCCTGAATCGGAACATGGTTGAGTTGCCGTCAGAGGTGGCGAGGGTAAGGCATCCGCGATAGTCGGACCCGATACTGTAAGAACTGCCGACGTTTGAGATTGTCAGCTTCTTGCCGCCGCTCTGACTGCTGCGGTTTACATCTTCGACGCCGCTGCTGATTCCGCCGGTGCCGTTGGGAGTGAAGCTACCAGCCAGCGTCACATGGCCGCCGCTGTCAAAACCCTTAATCAGGAATGCCACCGGCGATTTGCCGAAAGCGTTTTCAGAACCGCTGCCGCAGGTGTTTTCGGTGATTTGAATGAACAATCCAATGGACGTCGCCGTGTCGCCGACCGTGTCGCTTGCGGTGAAGATTAGCGGACCGTAGGGGCCGGCGAGGACCGGCGTGCCTGAAAGCGTGCCGTTCGTATTGAGGGTGACGCCGAGCGGTAGATGGTTGTTTGTTGACCAACTATACGGGGGCGCGCCACCGACCGCTTGCAAAGTTTGGTTGTAGGGATTTCCGACGAGGTCGCCCTTCAGCGAGGTTGTGGTCACGCTGAATGCAGGGTAGGAAATCACCAGGGTCAAATCACCGGAACTTGCAATTGCGTGGCTTGAATCCTTCACCGTGAAAACGAGATTGTCGAAGGTTCCCGCTGCGGACGGTGTTCCAGAAATGACTCCGTTGGATGTGTCGAGCGAGATCCCCGGAGGAAGAGTTCCGGCGACCGACCAAGTGTAGGGCGGCGCGCCTCCGCTGGCTGAGAGCATTGCGCTGTAAGGAGCGCCGACGGTTCCATCCGGCAGCGATGTAGTGGTCACCATCAGAGTCGTGCCTGAAATCGTAAGCGTGAGCGAGCCAGATTTCGCGGTGGTTCCATTTCCGTCTTTCACCTGGAACACGAGCGTACTGCTGCTGCCCACGGGCGGCGTACCAGAGAGTTGGCCGTTGCCGGCAAGAACGATCCCTCCGGGTAGCGTTCCGCTCGAAAGCGTCCACGAATAAGGCGCAACACCTCCGGCGGCTTCGAGCATCGCGTTGTAAGCAACGCCAGCGTTGCCAGTGGGTAAAACAGTTGTGCTGACAGCAAGCGCTCCAGCGTTGATGTTGATGTTTAGATTCTGCGATTGCGCAGTGCTGCCAACTGCATCCGTGACGATGTACGTGGTACCGCGCGTCCCAGCCAGAGCCGGAGTGCCGGAGATCACGCCGTCGCCAGTCGGAGACAGCGTCAATCCGGGAGGCAATGGCCCTGAATTTGGCAGGAAAGTCCACTTGTAGGGCGGCGTTCCTCCGGAGGCCCGAAGCGAGGCTGAGTAAGGAATGCCGACGGTTCCATCGGGAAGGCTTGTCGTGACCACGCTTAATGACCCGGCGACGATTTTTATCGTGAGCGGAATTGATGTGGCCATCAGCGGCGGAGAAGAAGAATCCGTAGCTTCGAATACCAGCGTGTAGCTTCCGGCGGTGGTTGGCGACCCGAGCAGGCCTCCGCCCTGGCCGAGAGTTAAACCGGGAGGCAGCGTTCCTGACTTGATCGACCACATGATCGGCGGATTGCCGCCGGTGCTGCTCAGAAATCCTGTGTAGGCAGTGCCCGTTGTTCCCATGGGCAACGATGTTGTCGTGATCATTAGCGGCAGAGCGGTGATGTTGATGCCGAACGGATGCGGATTATTGTTGGCAGTCGCGCCGGTGGCGTCGGTGACCGTGAACAGAAGCGAGCTGAATAATCCAGCAGTGTTCGGAGTGCCGCTGATGACGCCGCTCGAACTGAGACTGAGGCCGGGTGGCAATTGTCCGCCCGATGGATTTGCTGCCCACTTGTATGGCGGAGTTCCTCCCACCGCTTGCAGGGTTGCTGTGTATGGCGAATGGATGAGTCCACCGGGCAGCGATGTGGTGGAAATCGCGAAGGGCTGAATGATCTGAAGGGCAAGACTGGGCGATGCCGCGGTCTGAGCCGGAGACGACGAGTCTGTGGCTTGAAATACGAGAGTGGCAGTTCCACCCGCAGTGGGCACGCCGGAAATCGTTCCGCCTTGGCCCAACATCAGGCCAGCGGGAAGCGTTCCAGATTTCACCGTCCATGTGATCGGAGGATTTCCGCCGGTGCTGGCTAAACCGGCAACGTATGTGTCGCCCACGCTGCCTTGAGGCAAGTTAGTGGTGGTCACTGCCAAGGTGGCGGGATTGACAACAATGCCCAGAGCTTTGGAATTTGCGGTAGTGCCTGAGGAATCTTTGACGACGAAGGCGAGTGAGCCGAATTGTCCGGGTTCAGTCGCAGTGCCGGTAAGAACTCCGGCAGAGCTAAGCGCGATTCCCGGCGGCAGAATGCCCTGGATGCCGGACGCGAGTGTCCAGGTATATGGCGCGGTGCCTCCGCTGGCTTGCAACGAGGCGGAGTAAGCTACGCCGACTCCGGCATTCGGCAACGAGGTCGTGGATACAGCCAGAGCATTGCTGCCTCCGCCACCACTCCCGCCGTTACCACTGGAACCGGTACCGGTTCCACCGCACGCGGCAATTTGCAGGCACAACGCTATCAGGCCAAGGGTGGGCAGAAGCGAAGCAGTGCGTATTCGCATGAGAGTTCCTAAAATGGGCATGGCTCAACCGCGCCAAACGAATCTTGGAATTGTGTAAATTACCGGCGCTTCGTTGACATTCGACCGGTGGGGGGCGGACGCCAGTGCTGATCATGGTAAATGCTTTCTATCCGCGATCAACAAAAATCTAATCTTGCACGCTAGGGCAGAAAGTCTCGTATGCGGCTCTAACCACGTGGCTTGCGACGACTGCGGCAGGTTTATCTGGCCGACGAATTAGGAGCCGTCCGGCTGCTACAATGCGGTGGTTTCCATTTAGAATCAAGAACTTTTGCGGTGGCTTAGCCGTATTAGTCAATGCACGCGCAGGTTGGCGAGTCTCGGCCATCCTGATTCGATTTCCGGGGAGTGAGTGTGGAAGACGCTCAAGTTGCCGCGTTACTGGTCCGCCGCTGCGTGGCGGGCGACGCTTCAGCTTGGGAGGAAATCGTCCAACTCTATCATCGGCGTATCTATAACATTTGCTATCGCTTCGCCGGATCTGCGGAGGATGCGCAAGACCTGACGCAGGAGGTGTTCATCAAGGTGCACCGCACTCTTGCCACCTACGATCTGCAAAAAGGCGCGTTCATGACGTGGGTCACGACGATGACACGAAACCTGCTGGTTGACCACTTTCGCAAGACCAAGCAGGATCGGATTACCGACTCACTGGATGCCGCGCCGTCAGAGCACGAGGACGCAATTCCGATGAGCGAACGCCTTGAGGATAAGGCGGCGCCGCCGGATTCCGGGGTGCACTCCCGTGAGGTGCGCGAGCTTGTGCACCAGGGGTTACAAAAATTGTCGCCTGAGTTAAGAGAGGCCGTCATCCTGCGAGATCTGCAAGATATGGATTACAAAGACATTGCGATGGTGTTGAAAGTCCCGGAGGGAACCGTGAAATCGAGAATAAATAGAGGACGGGCGGAACTTGCCCGTCTCTTACAACGTACATATAGGCAGGTGATGTGATGCCGGAACCAAAGAAAATGCCGTGCAACGAATTCGACACCCTACTCGGGGATGCCATTGAAGGCAAACTGAGCGGAGGGCAGCTCGAAAGATTCCAGGCACACACCCTGAGTTGCGTTTCTTGCGGGCCGCTTTTTGCGGATGCAGCCGCCGGACGCGACTGGCTGAAATCTCTCGAAATGGTGGAACCGCCAGCCGACCTGGTGGCGAACATTCTAGTCGCGACCACCGGCTTAAACACTTCACGTTTGCAACTAGGATTCCGAAGCGCAGAGGTTTCGTGGATCGATCGCTTGCAGCGATGGTCCAGCGAGATCGCAGCGCCGATGTTTGCCCTGATGCGCCAGCCGAGATTTGTCATGTCGTTCGGCATGGTGTTCTTCGGGCTCTCGGTCTCACTGAGTCTGGCGGGCGTGAAAGTGGGGGACATCCGGCACGCCGATCTTCGTCCCAGTGCGGTGAAACGCAACTACTACGAAACGTCGGGCAGGGTGGTGAAATATTACGAGAACATTCGCTTCGTCTACGAAATCGAATCTCGCGTGCGGGAGTTCAAAAAGGCCACGGCCCCCGCGGAAACGGAGCCGGCCAAGAAAGACAATCGTCATACCAACGACACCAGCCAGGAACCAGAACAGAGGCAGGAACGCAACTACAGCCAGGGTGAGAGCGATGAGCTATTCGCTTTCAATCCCGGTCATCCCCCTGTAGTGAATTTGGACGAAACATACAGGAGGCTGTCATGAACTGCGCGAATCATACGGAAGTGACGGCTTCACAATTCTGCCGAGTGTGCGGCAAGCCGTTGTGCGCGAGTTGCGCGCGCGACGTTCAAGGCGTGACCTATTGCGAGCAATGTCTCGCGCAGAGATTGGGCGAGGTGCATCCTCCACAAGCGGCGTACCAGCCTGTGGGGACGGTCGGAACCACGGCGACTTTGCCACCACCAATTTCCGGCGGTGGGCCGAATCCGGCGCTGGCTGGAATTCTCGCGGGATTCTTTCCCTTTGGTGTAGGCGCGGTCTACACCGGCCAGTATGCAAAGGGCCTGGGGCACCTGGTGACGATGACTCTTTTGATCTGGGGCGAAACCGTCGTAAACAACGATGGCTTGAACGCCGTACTGGGCGTCGGCATCGCGTTTTTTTACGTGTACCAGATAATTGACGCGGTGAAGTCGGCACATGCCATCCGCGCGGGATTGCCTGCGCCCGATCCGTTTGGAATGGGAGCGATGTTTGGCGGATGGGAATCGAAAGCCGCTGCCGGCGCGGCAACGTCTGCCGCATTCACTCCTGCACCCGGTGTCGGCACGCCGCCCATGTACCAACCTCAACCAACCCAGGCGCAGCGCATTCCCACTGCGGCCATTCTCCTGATCGCGCTGGGATGCTTGTTTCTGTTCCGCACCACGGGTCTTTTCGATTTCGACGCGGACTTTGTCCTACCCCTGGTTTTGATCGGGATCGGTGCGTTCATTTTAGTTCGCCGGAAAAATGCTCCTGCTGGTGCGATCGACAAGTGGGGCAGACCCATGCGCCGCAGTCTGATCGGCTCTGTCGTGCTAATCACGCTGGGAGTGCTGTTTCTGGTGGGGCGCATGCACGGGCCTGGTTTCGACCGTACCTGGCCTCTGCTCTTGCTCGCAATAGGCGCTGTGAAATTGCTGGAAGTGAAAAACCCTGCCGGGTGGAATGCGGGGCCAGTTCCGCCGCTGCAAAATCCACCAACGGGAGAAGTGAACCCAACGTCGAGCGATGAGGTGAATCGTGGCTAGCCCCGTCCAGATACCCCCAGCGCATCCGCCGCGTTCATTTGCTGGCCCTATCGTTCTAATCGTGCTGGGGATTTTTTTCCTGCTGGGAAACCTGCGAGTAATTCACTGGCCCATGCTGGGCTATTGGTTTGCGCATTACTGGCCGGCACTGCTGATCTTGTGGGGAGTGGTAAAAATTTTCGAATATCAACAGGCGCAGCGGGCTGGGGTGCGATCTTCGGGAATCGGCATCGGCGGGGCATTTTTGCTGATTCTGTTGATCGGATTTGGCCTCGCGGCCACGAAGGCCTCAAATTTTGACTGGGACGAACTGCGCGACCACATCCAGATTGACGACAACAATTTCAAACTTTTCGGCGATACATTCAGCTACGAGGATGAAGTGCAGCAGGCCTTCGCCGCGGGATCGAGCCTGCACGTGGTCAACGACCGTGGAGCGGTCAACATCACAGCGTCGGAAGATGGGCAGATTCGCGTGACGGTGCACAAGCGGATTGTGAATGACAACAAGTCCGGGGCCGATAAGCGGAACGAGGAAACGAAGCCTCAGATAACTGTGAGTGGCAACACGGTGACTGTCAACGCGAATACTCAGGTTGGAGGCGACCATGGCGTCACTTCCGACATGGATATTTCACTTCCGCGCAAGGCATCGGTAGTAATTGCGAGCCGGCACGGCGACGTCACAATTCTCGGGCGCGACGGCGACGCCGACATCACCGCGCAGCACGGCGAAGTTTCTGTTTCCGACATCAACGGCAAGGTGACGTTGAGCTTGCAGAATACGTCCGCTCGAGTGGCGCAAGTCTCATCGGATGTGACCATCGAAGGCCATGCCAACGACGTGAGCATTGAGGACGTGAAGGGTTCCGTACACTTGGACGGGGAATTCAGCGAGAGCGTGAAACTGAGCCGGATTGCAAAATCGGTGGTGTTCAAGACTTCGCGCACCGACATGGAATTCGCCAGCCTGAACGGAGACCTCGATTTGGATTCCGGCGATTTGCACGCCAACGATATAGTGGGCCCACTGCGTCTCAGTACGCGATCGAAGGATGTGAGCATTGACGGAGTCAGCGGCGACTTGCGGCTGCAAAACGAAAATGGTTCCGTCGAAGCGCATATCAACAAACTGGGCAGTACGGAAGTGCAGAATCGCAACGGCGACATCCAGATTTTCGTTCCAGAAAAAGCCGGGTTCCAGCTCGATGCCCGTGCGCGCAACGGCGAAATCGAAACCGATTTCGACTCCCTCAGAGTAAATAACGACAACGATACGGGCATTGGCACTGGCACAGTCGGAAACGGGGGATCGCACATGACGCTCAGCAACGAACATGGCGGCATCGAAATCCGGCGGGGAAGTTCGGTTGCTTCGGCTCCTCCACCGATGCCGGGCGGTAAGACTCCGCGAACTCCCAAGACGCCCCATGGGCCGGACTCCGATGTCCCCGAGCCTACCGACAACTAAGGCTTGCGCGCTGGGCCGTTTGAGCTTGAGCTACCTTCAACTTCGCCCACGGCAGGCCATCGCTTCGCCTGAAAAGCGGCTCCGCTCTCGGATGACGCCATGTTCTATTTACATACCCGGTTGATTTGGAGATTCTGCTTGTTTGTGTGATTCTGGCGGTGAACTCCAAAATCTTCGCTGGTCATAAAAATGATTCGAGCTTTCAAAACACTCACTCCGGTCATCCCGTCCTCTTGTTACATCGACGAGTCCGCGCAAATCATTGGAGACGTGACGCTGGGCGAACACTCGAGCGTGTGGATGAACGCGGTGCTTCGCGGCGATGTTTACGCAATCCGCGTCGGGGCAAACTCGAACATCCAGGACTGTAGCGTTTTGCACGGAATGAAAGGGCAGTATGGCGTAACGGTGGGCGATTTTGTGACGGTCGGCCACGCGGTGACGTTGCACGGATGCACCGTTGAAGACCGCTGCCTCATCGGTATGGGCGTGATCATTCTGAACGGCGCGCGCATCGGCGCGGGTTCGATTATTGCGGCGGGCACGCTGATTCCGGAAAAAACGGTGGTCGAACCGGGCTCGCTATGGATGGGCTCGCCGGGCAAATTCCGCCGCAAGCTCGAAGAAAAAGACAGCGAAAGCATCATGCGGTATGCGAATAATTATTTGGGATACAAAGAAGAATATTTGAACGAAAGAAAGCCTAATTAAAACTGTCATCTTGAGCGGAGGATGAAATTCGCGAAGCGAATTTCAGGCGGAGTCGAAAGATCCCTGTAAAGCCGGAAAGGCGCGAGGGGCGTGGCAGGGAGTTCGCGCTCTGGATCAGGATTAAGGAGAACGCCTCAACGGGTCCGTGCAGGGAGTAGGGAAGCACGGGGTTCTTCGACTGCATGAGTTCATTCGCGAGCGAATGAACTCACTTCGCTCAGAATGACAAGTTTGATGGCACTTGGCTCTTTCCAACGACCAAAGGCTAACGACCAACCCATGATTAAAGCTGTGCGAGGAACGCGCGATCTCCTGCCACCGGATACGGCGCAGTGGAACTTCGTCGAAGCCATGGTGCGCGAGGTATTTGCGGCTTACAACTTCCACGAAATCCGCACGCCAATTTTCGAGGAGACAGAGCTTTTCGCGCGGGCCGTGGGTGAAGAAACCGATGTTGTAGCGAAAGAGATGTACACCTGGGAAGACCGTGGGCGGGCCCAGAGCGATCATGGGCAGTCGATTACACTTCGCCCCGAGAACACTGCCGGTGTCGTGCGTGCCTACATCGAGCACAAGCGTTGGGACCGGGGCCTTAGCAAGCTTTATTACATTGGGCCGCAGTTTCGGCGGGAGCGTCCGCAGAAGGGGCGATACCGGCAATTTTTTCAGATTGGCGCGGAAGTGATCGGACCTACCAGTGCGGGCAGCGAGTCTCCGGCGCGCGATGCGGAAATTTTGGAACTGCTCGCGACTCTACTCGATAAGCTTGGCATCAGCGGTTGGACGCTGGAGCTTAACTCGGTTGGTTGCAAGAATGACCGCGCCGCTTACAACGAAGCGCTGCGCAAAGCGCTGGAGCCGGTTGCGCCGCAGATGTGCGCCGATTGCCAACGTCGGGCGGTGACGAATCCGCTGCGCGTGTTCGATTGCAAAGTTCCGGCGGACCAACCGATCATCGAAAAATTGCCGCGCATCAGCCAATATCTGGACGACGAATGCCGCAAGCACTTTGAGCAGGTCCAGGAAATCCTGAAGGCGGTTGGTGTGCCGTTTGTTTTGAATGACCGCCTGGTGCGAGGACTGGACTACTACACGCGAACGGCGTTCGAGTTCACGCATGGGGCACTGGGCGCGCAGAATGCGATACTCGGGGGCGGCCGCTACGATGGACTCTCGGAATCATTGGGAGGGCCTGCGGCTCCGGGAATTGGATTCGCCATAGGCGAAGACCGATTAGTGATGTCGTTGCCGGAATCAACTGCTTCGAGCCAACGAAAACCGGATGTCTACATCGCTCCGCTCGGCGAGGGCATGAATAGAGAGGCGGCGCGGTTGGCGAGGGAGTTGCGTGGCAAACAGGTCGTCGCGGAACTCGGTGACGAAACGTTCCGGCTGAAAAAATCTTTTGAAGCGGCAGACAAACTGGGCGCACGCAAGATTTTGATTGTCGGAGAAAACGAAGTGAAGGCCGATGTGTTCGCCTTGAAAGAATTGGCGACCGGAAATCAAATTTCCGTCTCGCGCAACGAACTGGCGGAAAAGATCCTGGCGATTTAGAGAGGTAAGCGATGAAGCTGAGTATTTTTGGGATTGTCCTCGCAGGATGCGCGATATGCGCCGCGCAGGAGACGAGCGCGAATTCTGCGCTGGGCCGCGAGCTGATGGCGAAGTCACAAGCCATGCTTGAGGCGCAACAGACGAAAGACGTGGCCGCGCTGAAACGCTTGCTTGCGGAAGACTTCGTTCAGGTGGGCAGCGATGCCAAGGTCCATCGCCAAGAGGAAATCATCGACGACGCGCGCGAGGGATGGCTTAAAGATTACAGCGTTTACGAGCCGACTTTCGTCAGCGTTGACGACGACTCCGCAATTGTCACCTACAACGTGATCGTCAACGCGCCCGAAGGCGATGATGGACTTGCCCCGCGATACCAGCGCTATTCGGATTTGTGGGTGAAGCAGGATGGCAAGTGGACACTAAAGTTCGAGCAGGCCACGCCGGCGCGTCACGTGGATTAAGGAATTTGATAGTCAATGGTGGTCAGTGAATAGCGGTTGCCCGATCCTTCGGTTCGGCTTCCGCGCGGCGTCGATGGGGCGTGAAATCCATCGCTCCGCCTGAAAAGCGGCTGCTCTCAGGATGACGCCATCACCCCCGTGCTCAGGCAGAGCCTCACCGTTTATAATCTCCAATCGGCTTTCTACTCCCATCCCTGACTGAAGGAAATACTTTTTGCTCGATTTTTTAGGCGATTTGCGGCGGACACAGATGTGCGGAGAACTGCGTCTTTCGGATGCAGGCAAAAACGCTGTCCTGATGGGATGGATGAACCGGCGCCGCGATCTGGGCAACCTGATTTTTATCGACGTGCGTGACCGATCTGGCGTCACGCAGTTGGTTTTCAACAAAGAGCGCAATCCTGCGTTGCACGCCAAGGCGGAATCGCTGCGCAACGAGTTTGTGATTGCCGCGTCGGGAACGGTGAAGCGGCGCGACGCTGAAACCATCAACAAGAACCTGCCGACTGGCGAAGTGGAACTCGTGGTGGATGAACTGCGTCTGTTGAATGACTCGAAACAGCCGCCTTTTCTTCCCGGGGACACGGTTCTTCCGAACGAAGAAATGCGATTGAAATATCGCTACATCGACCTCCGCCGCGACGCGTTACAGCACAACATCGAATTGCGCCACAAAGTTGCGCTGGCCATTCGCGAATATCTTTCGGGGCAGAAATTTTTCGAGATCGAAACGCCGTTCATGACCCGCTCGACGCCAGAGGGCGCGCGTGACTACCTTGTTCCGAGTCGCGTGCAGCCAGGGACTTTTTATGCGCTGCCGCAGTCGCCGCAGATCTTCAAGCAGATTCTGATGATCTCCGGATTCGATCGTTATTTCCAGATTGTGCGTTGCTTCCGCGACGAGGACTTGCGCGCCGACCGGCAGCCGGAATTTACCCAGATTGATTTGGAGATGTCGTATCCGCAACAAGAGCGGGTGTGGGAAATCGTGGAAGGCTTTCTCACTGCGGCTTTCAAAGTGGCGGGGCACGAAATTGAGACGCCGTTTCCGCGCATGAGTTACGACGAGGCCATGCGTTTGTATGGCATCGACAAACCGGACATGCGCCTGCCGGCGATGGTGGACGTGCGAGACGCGCTGACGGCAGATGAATTGAAAGAATTTGCCGCGAAATTCCGAGTACGCGCCGACCTTCCGATACAAGCGATTCGTATTCCGAAAGCAGGCGAGATTTCCGGCACCGAGCGCCGCACGCTTGGAACTTACGGCGCATATCAACATGTGCAAGGCCAGAACTTTGTGCAGTTGATTAGCGACCCAAAACGCATCGCAAAAGACTATCCGGCGATTGCGCAGAAGATCGCCAAGTTTGCGAGAGTTGAAGCGGGCGATCTGTGGGTGATCGCGGGCGCGCTCGACAAGCCGGATGTTCCCGCCGTGGCCGAGCAGACGCTGCTCCAGTTCTGCGCGATGTGCGGAATGTTGCGGCTAGACCTGGCGCAGAAATATGCCGCGAAGCATGGCGCGTTCGAAAAGACGGGCGACCCGGCGAAGGACTACAAATTCGCATGGATCACGGACTTCCCCATGTTCGAGTGGGACAAGCAGGACGGTCGCTGGAATGCGGCGCATCATCCTTTCACTTCGCCGCACGAGCATGACATGGAGAAGCTCATGGCAGGCGTGGATTCGGTGACCGATCCGAAATCGCCGTTGGGAGAAATTCGTGCCCTGGCTTATGACGTTGTGTTGAACGGAACAGAGTTGGGGTCTGGCTCGATACGAATTCACCGGCAGGATATTCAGAGCCAAATTTTCCGCGCGCTGGGCATGAGCGAAGAAGAAACGCATTCTCGCTTCGGATTTTTTCTCGAGGCGCTCGAATATGGCACGCCTCCGCACGGCGGCATCGCGCTGGGGCTCGATCGAATCGTAATGATTCTCGCTGGAGGGGAAAGCCTCCGGGAAGTGATTCCATTCCCGAAAACCGCGCGGGCTGTGGATTTGATGATGGACGCGCCGACTCCAGTGAGCGACGCTCAGTTGCGCGATCTGGGAATCCAGGTGAAGAAAAGCTAGGAGCGGATCCCTCGCTGCTTTTAGGTGCCCGGCATCTGACGAACACATGCACGCAAACGATCTCATCGCCGAAATGTTGAAGCGAGCGAAAACGATTGCCGTGGTCGGGCTGTCGGATAGTCCCATGCGACCGAGTCACGGAGTGTCGGCTTACATGCAGTCGCAGGGATACCGAATCATTCCAGTGAATCCGGCGATCGGCGAAGCGTTAGGCGAGAAATCTTACGCCACGCTGCGTGACATTCCGGAGAAGATCGACATCGTCAATATTTTCCGGCGTCCTGAATTTGTGGAAGAAATTGTCGATGAGGCGATCAGCATCAAAGCCCCCGCCATCTGGATGCAAGAGGGCGTGGTCCACGAAAAAGCCGCGGCAAAAGCCCGGGCGGCTGGAATTTTTGTAGTGATGGACCGGTGCATTCTGGTTGAGCACCGCTCCCGGCTCGGCTAAGGTTTCTCTTTCGCCGGCGATTTCTCGCGGCGTTTCCTGATTTCTTCCATTCGCTCCCGAATCCGCTTCTCAATCCCCTCGTTTGTCGGTTGATAATAGCGCCGATCGCGCAGGTTATCGGGAAGGCATTGCATGTCCGCAACTTTGTTTTCCAGGTCGTGCGCGTATTCATATCCCTTGCCGTAGCCGATGTTCTTCATCAATCCGGTGGGCGCGTTACGAAGATGGAGCGGAACGGGCTCTGCCGCAGTCTGCTCGACATCTTGTTGCACTGCGCCATACGCGGTGTAGAGTGCGTTTGATTTCGGCGCTATAGCAAGATAGACGATGGCCTGAGCCAGCGCCAGATTGCCTTCCGGCATGCCGATAAAATGCACGGCATCGCGGGCGGCCATGCAGAGCGCGAGCGCGTTTGGTTCGGCCAGGCCGATATCTTCGACCGCCATGCGGACCACGCGCCGTGCAATGTACTGCGGGTCCTCTCCAGCCTCGAGCATGCGAGCGAGCCAATAGAGCGAGGCGTCGGGATCGCTGTTGCGAACGGACTTATGCAGCGCCGAAATCAGGTTGTAGTGTTCGTCGCCAGCCTTGTCATAAAGCAGCACACGTTTTTGCAAAGCTTCGCGAACGATTTCTTCCGTGATGACGCCCGAAACTTCTGCTTGATTCGCCGCCGACTTCGCCAGGCTGGCCGCGACTTCAAGCGCGTTGTAGGCGCTGCGTCCATCGCCGCTGGAGTATGCGGCAATTCTCGCTAGCACATCGGCCGACGCTGTGAGGCCGAGTGTGCCAAGGCCGCGGTCTTTATCCGCAAGAGCGCGTTTGAGCAGAATCACGATTTGATCTTCGGTCAGCGGCTTCAGTACGTAAACGCGGCTGCGGGAGAGCAGTGCGGAAATGATTTCAAACGACGGGTTTTCGGTCGTTGCGCCAATCAGGCGAATGTTGCCCTTCTCGACATGCGGCAGAAATGCATCCTGTTGCGCTTTGTTGAAGCGGTGGATTTCGTCAATGAAGACGATGGTGCGCGTGCCATATTCCTTGGCGCGTTCGGCCTCAGCCATCACCTGCTTGATTTCCTTGATTCCTACCAGAACAGCCGAGAATTCGATGAATTCAGCCTTCGTCATCTGCGCGATGATTTGGGCGAGCGTAGTCTTTCCGGTGCCCGGAGGTCCCCAAAAAATCAAAGAGCCAATGTCATCGTTTTCAATTTGCGTACGGAGAGGCTTGCCCGGCCCGACGAGGTGTTCCTGGCCCACGTACTCTTCCAGGGTGCGAGGACGCATGCGATCCGCGAGTGGGCGGCTGCGGTCGGGGGATGATGGCCCGCTTGGGATGGATTGGAAGAGGCTCATGGTGAATCAGCTCTTACGACGCGAAATTTCATACAGTACGATGCTGGCGGCGACGCCCGCGTTGAGGGATTCCACGTTGGGAGAGTGGGGAATGGCGACATTCTCGTCCATTTTGACCAGCAACTCGCGAGGCACGCCGGCACCTTCGCTTCCGATGAAAATTGCAAAGCGTCCGTCAAGGGTTGCTTCGCTCAGAGGTTTGCTTTTGTGCGATGAAGTAGCAACTAGACGAAGGCCTTGAGATTTTAATTGCGGGACAACCTCGGCGAGTTTGGCTTTGGAGATAGGCAAACGAAAAACCGATCCGGCCGAGGCACGGATTACTTTTGAATTGAAAACGCTTGCCGTACCCTCGCCGAGAAGCGCGCCTCCGGCCCCGAACGCTTCCGCCGAGCGAAGAATCGTCCCCAGGTTGCCGGGGTCCTGAACGCCGGCTACACAGACGAGGGGGCCAGACGACGCGCAGGCGATGACGTCGTCCAGCGTAAACGCCTTGCACTTCACCAACGCGGCCACCCCTTGCGGGGACTCGCTGGGCACTGCGCTGGCGAACAGCTTGTCCGGCAAAAGTAAAGTTTCTACATGAGCGGCAAGCTGAGGCAGTAGCCGTTCGGCCCGGTTCGCTGATGATTCCCGAAAGAAAACTACGCGGAATTTGAGCCCGCTGCGAATAGCCTCCTCGATAATCCGCATGCCTTCAATCGCACAGTGGCCGTCGAGGGTGAGATCACCGTCCAAAAAAGCGCGGCGCAGTTCCTTGACGACGGAGTTGTTGCGTCCCTCGACTGGTCGAAGACGGTCGTGAATGGAAGAGGGTTTTTTCAAAGGCTTTCTGATGCCGGCGATATTGCGCACTAAATCATACCCGGTTTGCCGTTTCGCGCTGGCTTCTGGCCAAAACCGATTGCATGACGAATGGTGCTCCGTGGTATGTTAGCTTTCGCCATTTAAACCAGATTTTTGTGGAAGAGGGAAAAGGATTGCGTGCGGAAATCGTAAAAATCAGCAGTGAAAATCCGGAGAGTTCGCTGGTACGGTATGCAGCCGATCAAATTCGTGCTGGGGAAGTGCTTGGGATGCCGACCGATACTTTTTATGGATTGGCGGCCGATCCGTTTAATCTTCGCGCAGTGGACCGGGTATACGAGATTAAGACCCGCTCGCGTCACAAGCCGCTGTCGCTGCTGATTGAAAGCGTCGACCAGGCGGAAGAGATGGCGAAGCAACTGCCAGATGAGTTTTACCGCTTGGCGGAAAAATATTGGCCGGGGCCTCTCACCATGATCGTAAAGGCCGGGTCGCGTCTTCCATTGAAAGTAACAGCCAACACCGGCAACGTCGCGTTGCGCGTGCCGAACTCCAAAATTTCTCTGGCGGTGGTGCAAGCAGCGAGTATTCCCATCACAGCGACTTCGGCGAACCTGAGCGGCGAAGCGGAATGCACTACGGCAGACGCGGTGCGCGAACAACTTGGCGACCGCATCGGCATTATCGTGGACGGGGGAGTGTCCCCGCGCGAAGTTGCGTCCACAATCATCGATCTTACGGATGAGGAAGCACGCTGGAAAGTCATGCGGGAAGGCGCCATCCCTTCCCAGGAAATATCCGAATTCTTTGCCCAGGGATGAGCCTTCAGCCCGACTTCGGAGCAAGACGCCGCACCATTATTATGCTGGCGTTTCTGCCCGAGATGATGGCGATCGTGTTTATTGGGCTGTCTGCCATCGGCATCGTCAGGGAATCGAAGCTTCAGGAGCAGCGTGCTGCGGACGCGATCGTCGTTTTTGGCGCGGCTGAATATTCCGGAAAACCTTCGCCGGTCTTTCGAGCGCGGCTCGACCACGCATATTCATTGTTCCAACTCGATCTCGCGCCGGTTGTGATCACGACTGGCGGTGCTGCCGACGACCCAAACTACAGCGAAGGCGGCGTCGGGCACGATTACCTCGCGCATCGTGGCGTGCCGGACGACAACCTGATCGCGGAAACCCAAGGTTCAGACACGGCTCAATCGGCGCTGCGCGTGGGTGTGATCATGCGAACCAACGGCATGCACAGTTGTATCGCGGTAAGCGATGCGTACCATGTGTTCCGCATCCGCCGGATGTTGGAGCACGAAGGAGTTCAGGTGTATGTATCGCCCCGGCCGGACTCCGTGCCGCATGCTTTTTCCGCAAGGGCAGAATCAGTTTTGCGGGAAGCGATGAGCTATTTGCTATGGAAGCTCGGCGTTCCGGTGTAGCGGCTTTGTGTACTATACCATTCATAATGAAAGCTCCTCTCGCCGTTTTCGTGGTTCTGCTCGTTTCAAGACTGGTCTTCGCTGCTGATCCAAAGCTTCAGCAGGAGGGTACTCAGCTCATCCAGACGGCGATTGACAAAACCAATATATTTGCTTTGCCGTCATTCGTCTTGAAGGCGGTAGTCACCGTAAATAGCAGTGGTAAAGAAATTAATGGCGCCTATGAACTTTTCTGGAATGGTCCAGACCAGTGGCGCGAACAGATTCTCTTTCCGGATTACGGCGAAATCCGCGTCGGGCAGAAGGGCGTCGTCCACGTAAAGCGCAGCGAGACTTTTTTCACCTTGGAAATCGAAACATTACGCTCGACATTGGGTTTTGGCGCGGTGCCTGTTTCTCGGTCTGTATCCTCCCTGTGGGTTTTGCCCGAACACGAGGAAATAATCAGCAAGATCGAGCGTAGGAAGATCCGGGGAATAAGCGCTCAGTGTATTGAACTGAAGCGGAAAAGAGATCAGGGTACTTTCAAGCGAAATGTTTGCATTAGCGATGTTAACGGGGCCATCTCCTGCGGGGCGACCCGCCCGCAGACTCTGACTTTGAGTCTGTCGGATCTAAAATCTTTCCTCGTACACTCGGGCCTCATACACTCGGGGGCAGTTCTGGAAACACGAGTGCACGAATCCAGATCACCGAATTAAAAGCGGACATGGTCTTTCCTCAGAAGACTTTTGACCCGCCCGTAGACGCAGATCGACAAGCCGGTTGCATGAACCCGGAAAGCTACTCTGTTATCAAATTCGCCACGCCGCAACTTCCAAGACCGCGAGGTGATCCCCGAAACATCAAGGGAATAGTCTACGTAGATACAATCATCGGAGTTGACGGCGTACCAAGAAATTTAAAGCTTGTGAAAGGGTTAGACACTTCCTTAGATCAGGCTATTCTTGATTCGTACCGAAATTTCCGTTTCGATCCGGCAAAATGCGGAGATACTCCGATTGAGACAGAAGCAGTGTTTGAATTCGGCATCAATGTCCAGCCCTAAGAGCCACTACCACCCCATGCGCTTGCGAAGCTCGATAACATGCGCGGTGTGATGGCGTCCGTGCCACGAGTATAGAGCGAGATTTTTTTCAAGCGACACGATGCCCTGGTCGGGGTGGCGAAATGTCCGTTTCCATTCTTTGGGTGTAATTCCCCGCAAGACCTCGACAAAGCGAACGTGCAGCGCGTCCAGCAGTGCCAGCGAAACCTCGATTGGCACGACCTTTACATCCGGCAATTCCGACCACAGATTTTCTTCGTAAGGCTTGATCGTAGGTTCGTCTTCGGTAAGCGCCAACTTGAAGCGGATGTAGGCATTCATGTGGCTTTCGGGAACGTGGTGGACGACCTGACGGACAGTCCATCCGCCGTCGCGGTAAGGTGTGTCGAGTTGTGCGGGCGTGAGGTCAGCGACCGCCGAGCGAAGATTTGCCGGCAGTTGCTCGATGTCGGCAATCAAATCGTGCCGTTCTGAATCCGTGGGCGGATGGCTGTAAGAGAATTTTCCAATCGGATAGCGCGGATCGCTCATAGTGGAAATGATGAAAGCGGCGCAGCTAACGGCGCATTTTAAATTGTTGGGTTGAGACGCAGACTCTATTGAAGCAGTGCGTAGAGCGCAGGTTTATGGGACTGGAGGTTCGCGAGCACCGCAAACGTCCCGCTCACGGGGACTGCATCGAGATTCGAAATGCTGGCAAGCTGGTAAATCTCACGACCGCCGCGAACCGTCGCCGGATGTGGCGCGGGCGCCTCGGTTCCTAAACCAAGTACATTGCGGCCTTCGATCAGGAACAGAGCGGCGTCGGCGGAGTAGCGAGCGCTTTTTGGAGTGCTGGTCGAGTCGGGCAGTTCACGTTTCGCGGAACCGGTTCTCGCTACCACGAATGCGCCGGGGGGAATTTCTCCGTGCTCCTGTTCCCAATCCGCGATATCGTTCACTGAAATTTCGTAGGGACTATCTTCGCGGGCGTGTGATCGGACATCTAGCACCACCAGTGGAGCAGATATGCGGTCCTGCGGAAGTCGATCAAGCACAGATGCAGCTGCACTCGAACCCAGATTCAAGGGAAGCGCACTAGCAAGGAGAGAAGACTGCTGAGGAGCGACGGTCTTCCGTTGAGCGAACAGGAAGACTGCCAAAACCAAAACATAACCGATACTTAGTGTTCGGAATTTCATTGACCAGCCCTATCAAGTGAATGAATGCGGCCCAACTAGCGACCAGTCAATTTTCGTTCCACTAAGAGGATTGGTTCAAGGTACTGAGGGACGTGTACCCGTGGGTACGCCATTCTCTCCGGGCCGCCAGCGCGAACAACTCTAGTAACTACCGCCAGTTGTGTCTCGTGGCTTCCATGCCCTCGCCATCGTGCTTGGACTTTGGGTTACCGCCTGCGCGGGTACGTGCATCCAAATCAGCGTGGTTGATCTAAAATCGTTGGCGAAGGCTCGCGATTCGTGAAATTGACGGAGTAAATCCATGGCAGCTTCGGTTTGGTCTGGTTATCTGACGTTCGGCTTGATCTCCATGCCTGTGCGCTTGTTTTCTGGCGCGCGCAGCTCCAGCATTTCGTTCAACATGCTGCATCGCGACGACCTTTCGCGCCTTAAACAGCAGTACGTCTGCCTGGCCGACGGCAAGGTCGTGGATCGCAGCGACATCGTCAAAGGTTTCGAATACCGCAAAGGTGAATATGTGGTCGTCGAGCCTGAAGAAATCAAGAAGATTGAGCCCAAGACGGCCAAGACCATGGAGATACTCGAGTTCGTGAAGACCAGCGAAGTGGATCCGGTGTACTTCGAGTCGTCGTATTACATGCTGCCCGAAGAAGCCGGGCGGAGGCCTTACGCACTGCTCACCAAAGCGCTTGAAGAGAGTGAATACGTCGCGATTGCCAAGCTGACGATGCATAACCGCGAATACACGGTGTTTCTGCGACCGCATGAAGGCGGCATGATGCTGCACACGATGTATTACGAAGAAGAAGTAAAAAAGGTCGAAGGCTTCGGAGCGCCCGACGTCGAATTAAAAGATTCTGAAGTTAAGGTCGCGCACCAGCTGATCGAAGCTTTGTCCGCCGACTGGGACCCGGAGAAGTATCATGACGACTTCCAGGAAAACCTCAAGAAGATGATTGAGACGAAACTCGAAGGCGGCCAGATTGAAGAAGTGGAAAAGCCGAAAAAACTGGCGCCGGTTGTGGATTTGATGTCCGCGTTGAAAGCCAGCCTGGCCGAGATGGAAGGGAAGAAAAAGCCGGCAGGGAAGGCGACGACAACTGCGGCCAAAAAGGCCCGCGGGCGCGGCTGAGGGCGGAGTTAAGTTTGTTGAGGTTGGGCGGCGGCGGCGGTGCGGTAGGCCTGGCGCCTCAAAGTTAGCTCAACAATCTCTCCGATAAGTTTCGTATAACTTCTGCCCGATTCCTTCGCTGCCATCGCGAACTCATGCTTGCTCGAGAGCCACGGATTAGGATTCGCTTCGATTACATAGACGTCGCCGTTGGGCGATAGCCGCATGTCGATGCGTCCGTAATCGCGAAGCTTGACCGCACCATACGCGGCTAGAGCGGTTTCGGTAAGCAGGCCAGTGGTTTCCTCATCGAGATCTTCAGCGATAGCCGACTTCGTCAGCTTGTGCGCCTGGGTATCTTTCTCAAACTTGACGTCGTAACTGGCTATTCGCGGAGTGCCTTTAGGCAGCTTCGAGAGGTCGAGTTCCACCAGCGGCAGGGCTTCCGCGTATTCGTAGCTGCCGAGGATCGCGCCGTAAATCTCGCGCCCCTCGATGTATTCTTCGATCAGCGCCGGGCTGTCGAATTCGTCTTGAATATATTCGATACGCTCCATCATTTCTTTAATGCTGTCGACGACTGCTCCGGCGTCGATGCCGATCGATCCGTCTTCCCATAAAGGCTTTACGATCAGGGGAAACTTGATGTCGTGGGCATGGTCGATTTTTCCGCGATAAGAAGTAGCGAAAAATGGGCTTCGTATTCCATGGAACGCGAAAAGTTTCTTGGCGAGCGCCTTATCCTGGGCGAGCAGGCAGGCATGCGGCCCGGCTCCGGTATAAGGGATGCCGAGCAGATCGAGAAAAGCAGCGATGTTCATGTCTTTGGTGTCGTCGCCAGCATAAGACTCAGTGAGATTGAAAACGAGTTCGGCACCGCACTTCGCCAACCCGAGTAGAGACGAATTAGTGCCGTCAAGCAGGTGATAAAAAGGTTCGTGCCCTAGTTTTTCCAACGCTTGCAGAATTTCTTCGCGGTCTTCTTTCTCTTTCTTCTCTTTGCGGACTTTCCGTCCCGGCTTGCTGCTGGTGGCTACTTCGATGGGAGTGGTCTCGGCATAAGCCGGGTCTTCCCAAGTGTCGTAAAGAACCGCAATCTTCAACGATTTGTTTGTGAGTGAGTGGCTCATGGTTCCACAAACTTTCCGTGCGCCATGTGGCTCATGGCCAGGGCGGTCGCATAGGCGGTCAGGTCGGCCAGGTGTTCAGATTGCCGGTTTTTGTCCGCAGCAAGGCCAAGTTCTGCGACTCTTTTCTCTATCACTTCCACAAGCCGCTTGACGAGTGGGCGCTGAACACCGCTCCAGTAGGCGACTTTGTCGACTATCAGCTTATGATGTTCGCGGAGAAGACCGTTGGCCGCGCGAGCCGTCTTGCGGCGACGCGACGCGTTGAAAATGTCAGACAGGTCTGCATCCAAGGCGAGATTCACAATCGGAATCTGCTGGATCGTTCGCTGATAAAACTCGCCCACCGTCATTTCCATTTCATCCACAGTGATGTCGGTGTGCCCACGCCGGCGAACGGGATCGGAACCGCCGAGTTCGCGGGCAATGCGATCCATGTAGCGTAATTTCGGCATCGCGCCCCAGCCCCGATAACGTTTTCTCCAGCCGGAACGGGGCGTGAGCCACACTGCAAACGTTTCCGCGAAATCTTCGTCGGGATGCTTTTGCGCATACCACCCGGCCATATGCCGAACGAAATTTTTCGAGAAAGGCACGGGCCGGTAATCGTCATGGTAAGGACGGCGGAAAGGGCCGAAGAGCTTTTTCCATTCCTCGGTGCGGTGCAATTTGTAAGCGTAGTTGAAGGCGTGCCCGGCTTCGTGCCGCAGGTACATCATCACTTCATGCGAGTCTTCCAGATCGTTGACTTCTTTTTCCAGCTGCGAAAGATCGAGCCGCGCGAGATAGAACGGAATTCCGATCACTGGTTCGCCGGACGGGCAACCCCATTCATCGCTGAGATAGCACAGAGGCCGAAACTTCGTGATCTTCTTGACCTCGAGTTCCTGATAAAGACGCTGCACAAAGCGGTCGAGCGGAGAGCCCTCGATTTTCAGCCCAAGGTCTTTGATCCGGGTTTCGAGCAGATTTTCAGGGGCCGCTTTAGGTTTGAGAGTTTCGTCCATAAGATACGGACACGCGAATTTGCTCAGTCGATCATTTAACGCTAACAAAACAGTTGGATGTGGCGAAAGTTACTGGAGTTACTCAAGTGAACAACATCGGGAGGGAATGGAATGATCGCTTCTAGAGCTTGTTGAGCCCGTCGAGCGCGGCAACTTTGTAAGCTTCCGCCAGCGTGGGATAGTTGAACACGGCGTCGCGAAAATATTCGATCGATCCGCCCAGCGTGAGCAAAACCTGGCCGATGTGAACAATTTCGGCGGCGCGGTCGCCGATCACGTGGACCCCAAGCAATTTCAGCGAAGTTGGATCGAACAATAGCTTAAGCATTCCCTGGTCGTCACCCAGCATTTGCCCTTTTGCCAGTTCTGCGTAACGCGCGAGACCAACCTCGTAGGGAATTCTGTCGCGCGTAAGTTGTTCTTCGGTGTGGCCGACCATGGAGATTTCAGGAATGGTGTAAATGCCGTAAGGAATTAAATGCGGAGGCATGTTGCCCGGTTTGCCGAACATGTGGCAACTGGCGAGGCGACCCTGTTCCATCGAAGTGCTGGCAAGAGAGGGAAATCCGATTACGTCCCCAGCTGCGTAAATGTGGGGAATCGCTGTTTGAAAATGTTCGTTGGTGGTGAGCTTGCCGCGATCGTCGGATTCAATGCCGGCCGCTGAGAGATTAAGTTGGTCGCTGTTGGCTTGACGTCCAACGGTGTAGAGCAGGCACTGTCCGCGGACGGTTTTGCCGCTTTCTAACTTAGCTACCACCAGATCGCGTTCCTGATCGACGCCGATCGAAACGACTTTTTCTCCGAGCCGGAACACCGTCCCCAGCTGGCGTAATTGGAAGCAAAGGCTCTCTACAATCTCACGATCGACAAAATCGATGAGCGTTGGCCGCTGATCGAGCAATGTGACCTTAACCCCCAAAGCGGCGAACATCGAGGCGTATTCAAGCCCGATGATGCCAGCCCCGACGATCACCAGTTCTCGCGGAAGTTCTTCCAGCAGAAATACCTGATCGGAGTCGAAGATTCTTTTTCCGTCGATTGGGATATCGGCGTCGTGCGCGGGGCGCGTGCCGCAGGCGATGAGAACATTACGCGCCGTGATGGTTTGAGCGGCCTCGTCGCTGCGGACTTCCAAAGTGTGCGGACCGGTGAAACGCGCTTCGCCTTCGATGGTGGTCACGAAATTGCGGCGAAGCTGGGCGCGGATAACTTCCACTTCGCGCGCCATGACGGCTTGTGCGCGAAAGCTGAGATCGGACATCGCTATCCGATCTTTCAGGACGTAGCCTCGCCCATAAAAAGTGCGTTGGCGAAAGCCGCTTAGATAGAGAACCGCTTCCCGCAGGGTCTTGCTGGGAATTGTGCCGGTGTGGACGCAGACGCCGCCCATTGTTTTCTTGCGTTCAATGATGGCAACTTTTTTGCGCTGCTTAGCGGCGCAAATCGCGCCTTTTTGTCCCGCGGGGCCGCTGCCGATCACGGCGAGGTCGAATTCGTTCGCGTCCATGCGGGTATGATGTTCCGGTTGTAGGATTGTTACGCCGAAGACATGGCGAGACGACAGTTCATGATCGACTTTTCAGCAAGCCGGTTCAAGTCACGAAAGGGATGGTGGAAGGGGGATATAAATCCCCAGGCTTAGGCGGCAGTGACTCGTTGATGGGGATTTCCAATCGACTTAGCAATCCCTAACCGGCCGGCAAGTTCAACCATGCGGTGCTTCACGTAACCGTCCTCGCTCAAGTGACTCGACGCGCCGATTGAGGCATCACTATGGACGAGCCTGTCCACTGGGCGGCGCTGACTGAACTCAGGATCAAGGCGGGAACAGAATTCGCAGTCCTGCCCCGTGCGGGTTTCGCGTTCTTTCGGTTTGCGATGCAGAAATTCCATTCGTGTCCTCAATTGCGGGAACCGATTACCCCGCGCGGCGCAAGTGTACAACACAACCAAACGTTACGGAATCGGGATGTTTCCCACAGGCTGTGGATTTCCGGGAGTTAATTCAGAACCCACGCCATTTTGTCCTGATCCAACTATAATCTCGCGTGCGTAGAGGAGGGTGGAATGTTTTCAAGGCGTAGATTTTTATTGACTGGAAGTAGCGCGGTCGGAACCATGGCGGCCGCAGTTCCTTTTTCACAGATGTTCGGGCAGGGCCAGCGAGAGACGCCACCCTCTTTCGCGGGTCTAAACTCGATGAAGTCGAAAGCCGCGCCGATTTCCGTTGAAGAGCTAACGAAAAGGCAGCAACGAGCGCGCGAACTGATGACTGCTAACCACATGGATGCTTTGTTCTTGATGGAAGGCACAACCTTGCGCTATTTCACCGGCATTCGCTGGTGGGGCGGCGAACGTCTTTTTGGCATGGTGTTGCCTCTCCGCGGCGATGCGTTTTTTGTGTGCCCAGCGTTCGAGGAGATGCGGGCGCACGAGCAGATTGCGAAGTCACCGCAAAGCGCTAATGCGGATGTTCGGGTCTGGCAGGAAGACGAAAATCCGTATCAGCGGGTTGCGCAGGGTTTCAAAGACAAAGGAATTGCGGCAGGAACCGTTGGCGTTGAAGAGACTGTCCGGTTTGTGTTCAGCAACGGGATCGCGCGGGAAACCCCGCAACTAAAAGTTGTAAGCGGCACGCCGGTGACCGCTGGGTGCAGGATGATCAAGAGTGAATCTGAAATCGCTTTAATGCGGCTCGCCGCGGAAGTCAGCTTGAAAGCCTACGAAGCGGGTTACCGCGCTTTGAAACCGGGCATGACCCAGCAGGATTTCGAGAACCTGGTTGAAGCGGCGCATACGAAGCTTGGTTTCTCCGGTAGCGCGGAGGTTCAGGTGGGGGAATTTTCCGCGTTCCCGCACGGCTCGATTACGCCGCAAGTGATTCGCGAAGGGACGATCGTTCTGATGGACGGCGGATGCAGCGTGGAAGGCTATCAGTCCGACATCTCGCGTACGTTCGTTCTCGGCAAACCGACCGATAAGATGAAAAGCGTCTTTGAGATCGTGCATCGGGCGCAGAGCGAAGCGTTGAAAACGGCGCGTCCTGGGATTGAATGTCAGGCGATCGACGCGGCGGCAAGAAAAGTAATCATCGATGCCGGATACGGGCCGGATTACAAATATTTCACCCATCGGTTAGGCCACGGGATGGGTATGGACGGCCATGAGTGGCCCTACCTCGTGCGGGGTAACACGACCATCACTGCGGCGAATATGACGTTCAGCGACGAACCCGGAATTTATATTAGGGGCGAGTTTGGCATTCGGCTTGAGGATGACATGCACATCACCGCCGGCGGCGCGGAGTTGTTCACGCCACAGAGTTTGTCGCTTGAACAGCCGTTTTCTAACGCATAAACGGAAAAAACGCCAATATTTGCTATTCCTTTAATCTCGCTTTAATCGACACCCAAGTTTTCCACAGGCAAATTCCCGGCTTCCCGCTGGGCATGCAAGCGAAAAATAGGCGAAAGAATAAAATTGTAAAACACCATCCCTAGCGGTCATCAGGGCAGTTAGCCACAATTTAAGGTATTTTCTAAGACCCGCTCTGTCTCACAATGATTACCTCGAACTTTATCGTTGACAGTAAACAGGTTAGGCGTAAGATGTGGATGAAAGTGGAACGAAGTGGTAAGCGCAATCAGGTTAGTGGGTTGAAGCAACAAGTTCGAGGAGCCAGTGAAATTTGCAGCTGACACCCCCGAAGAAACGCCCAAAGAACTTGAAACGCACGCCATTTTGACAGTTTTGCCTCCCCTGATTCTGGCAGCAGTCATAGCCAAACGAATTCTTCACCCGGTAACGGGCCAGACACATGTTTCGCGGCAATCACCCAACTCGCGTCGACGAAAAAGGGCGACTCAAGGTTCCCGCGGAATTCAAGCGGGTGATCGACGAGAAGTACAGCAAGGCGGAATTTTACATCACCAGCCTCGATGGCAAGGTTGCACAAGTGTATCCCTTCGAGGAATGGGAACGGATCGAGCAGAAGTTGGCGGCGCTGTCGACGTTCAATCCCACGAAAAAGAAGTTTCTGAGCCGCGTGAACTATTACGGCCAGGTGGTGGAGATGGACGGGCAAGGACGGCTGCTGATGCCGCAACTGCTGCGGGAGTCGGCACAGATCAGGGGCGAAGTCGCGGTATTGGGCAACTTGACGTACCTCGAAATCCGCAATCTGGAGTTGTTCAAGGGCGAGATCGAACAGGAGAAATTCACGCCTGACGATGAGAAGACGCTCGACGACTTGGGCATCTAGTGGGCGAGGGTTTGACAAATACCCCTCAGGGGGTTGGACGTGGAAGCGGTCACGTTCCAGTTCTTTTACAAGAAGCGATCGAATTTCTAGCCATCAAGCGCGGTGGGACTTATATCGACGCCACGCTGGGTTTGGGCGGGCACAGCTTAGAAATCGCAAAACGCCTCGGCGCAGCGGGACATTTGATTGGGGTCGATAAAGATCAGGCAGCGCTGGAAATCGCGCGGCAGAAGCTGATAACACAAGGTCCCTCGACTGCGCTGGACGATTCGCAAGGCGAATCATCCAGCTTCGCTTGGGATGACATGAAAGTGGATTGGCCCAAGATTTCGTTTCGGCACGGTTCGTTTGCAGATGTAGCGAGCGAACAGCGACCAGCGACTATCGACGGGTTAATCGCCGACATCGGCGTCAGCAGTTTGCAGCTGAACAACGCGGCGCGAGGCTTTAGTTTTCAGGCGGATGGACCGCTCGACATGCGGATGAATCAGCATGAAGGGCGCACCGCCGAACAAGTGGTAAATGAGGTGGACGAGGTTACACTCGCGAACCTGATTTACGAATTCGGTGAGGAAAGGAGGTCGCGGAGAATCGCCAGAGCCATTGTCCGGTCGCGGCCGATACGATCTACCGCAGAATTGGCGGATGTCATATCAGCCGCGGCCCGGCCAATGAATCAGGCCGAACGAAGAATTCATCCGGCGACCAAAACTTTTCAAGCACTCCGAATATTCGTAAACCAAGAGTTAGACGATCTGCGGCGGCTGCTGGAAGCGGCGCCGCGAATAATGAAACCCGGCGGGCGGGTGGTGATCATCAGTTTCCACTCGCTGGAAGATCGCATCGTCAAAGATTCGTTTCGAGAACAATCGAAAATTGGCGCTTACCGGCTGCTAACAAAGAAACCGGTGACGGCGGCGGAAGCGGAAGTTGATTCCAATCCGCGATCGCGAAGCGCGAAGTTGCGCGCAGCAGAAAAGATCTAGACCGTAAAGTATCCAGGCTCTGTGGTAGAGCAAAAACTGGAGACGGAAAGATGCACACGGAAATTATGTACACAGGCACCTTGATGGAACAACTGATGGGCGCAGTAGAGCGAGCCGAAGTGCGGGCGATGCTAGATCTCGCCGACAGCACCGTGTTCGCCCCCGATGGAGTGCGCGACGAGCAAATTTTTGAAGTTCAATCCGAATTGGCAGGAGTCGCGTAATGTCGGCTGTAGCGCTCAATTCTTCGATGCCCTCCCGCCGCCAACGCAAATCCTGCTGGACCGGCACGCCTGAAATTTATTTCTCCAAGTCGATCGACAATACGCGTTTGGTGAAGGTCGAAGACCCGCGCCGCGGTAAGGAAATGAAACATTTTGGCTTTGCTTTGTGCTGCCTATTCATCCTGGTGATGGGCTACGCATTACAGCACTTCAAAGCGATTGAATACGGATACAAGATCGAAGCGCTGAAGAGCCAACGAGAAAGTCTGGCGGACCTGAACCGCGCTCTTCAATTGGAAGAATCTACCCTGAAGAGCCCCGGCCGTATTGATGTGCTGGCTCGGCAATTTGGAATGCAACCGCCGCAGGCTGGGCAGGTGATCCGACTTGACGCCACTTCTAGCGACGGCAACTCAGCTGTGATGGCCAGCGCGGCCCCGATTTCGGTGATCTCGTTGCGGTGATTGCCCCAGGGTAGCGGCTGGATTGTTATCAGGCGGCCTAGCGGGCCGCCATATTTGTCTTAAGGTGAAATCGATGTCGGCAGATGCGGGGCGAAAGAATTTCAGGCTCTACGCGCTGGGTGCGGTCCTCGTTTTGTGGTGCGCGGGCATTTGCCTCCGGCTCGTGCAACTGCAAGTATTCGAGTACGGCCAATTCCAGAAGAAGAAAGATCACGAAGAAAACCGTACGGTCGACCTTTCCGCAAAGCGGGGAGTAATTTACGACCGCGCCGGAAAAGAATTGGCGGGTTCGATTTCGGTAGATTCAGCGTTTGCGATTCCTTCGCAAATCCCCAACCTGGCAGGGACTATCTCCCTGATTTCACGAATCACAAAAGACGATGCCCGGGAGTTGCTGGCTCGCTGCCAGGCTGCTAAGACCTTCTGTTGGGTCGCGCGGAAGGCGGACCCAGAAACAGCGCAGCGCATCCGAGAGCTTGGGCTGAGCGGAATTTTCTTCCAGAAAGAATCGAAGCGTTTTTACCCCAAGCGTGAATTGGCGGCCCAGGTTCTTGGATACGTCGGCATGGACGATTCCGGCTTGGGCGGCATTGAACGCGAAGATAATGCACAGCTCAGCGGCAAACCGGGCAAAATGCTGCTATCGGTGGATGCCCGGCGCCATTCGTTCCAGAGCCTCGACCAACAGCCGCAGCCGGGGCAAAACGTCGTCTTAACGATTGACGAACAGATTCAGTACATTGCGGAAAAGGAACTGGCAGCGGCGATTGAGCAAACGCATGCAGTGAGTGGAACGGTGATCGTCGAAAATCCGCACACCGGCGAAATACTCGCCCTCGCTAATCAGCCCACCTTCAATCCAAACCAGGCGCGGGAAATTACGCCGGGCAGTTTGAAGAACCATGCGGTCAGCGACATTTACGAACCAGGCTCGACTTTCAAGCTGGTGACGATCTCCGCTGCGCTGGAAGAGAAAGTCACGAATCCGAATGAAATGTTCGATTGCCAGATGGGGTCAATCGTTTTCAACGGAATGAGGATTCGAGACAGCCGCCCGCACGGGCTGCTTTCTGTGACCGACGTTTTGGCCAAGTCGAGCGATGTGGGCTCGATCAAAATTGCGTTAAGGCTGGGACCGGATCGATTTTATCGTTACATTCGCGCCTTCGGTTTCGGCCAGCAAACTGGCGTGGAATTGCCCGGCGAGACGCGAGGCATGACCAAGCCGGTCAATCGCTGGTCGAAGGTGTCCATTGCCGCGATCTCAATGGGACAGGAGATTGGCATCTCTCCGGTGCAACTGGCGAGCCTGGTTTCTACCTTCGCCAACGATGGAGTTGCTGTGCCTCCAAGAATCGTGGCAGCTACGGTCGCGCCGCAGGAAACTCCGCAAATGGTGGCATTTCATCCTCAGGAAGGACATCGAGTTATCTCAAGCCTCACGGCCGCGCAAATGAAACAAATGATGCAGCAGGTGGTGCTGACGGGCACGGCGCGCAAGGCGATCCTGGAGGGCTATTCCTCGGCAGGGAAAACCGGAACAGCACAGAAGGTCGATCCTGCAACGGGCGCTTATTCCCGCACCAAGTATGTCGCATCGTTCGCGGGATTTGCGCCGATCAATAATCCAGCTATCGTGGTTGCTGTGATTTTGGATTCGGCGGTTGGGTTGCACCAGGGCGGACAAGTATCGGCGCCGGTTTTTCAGCGAGTTGCGCAACAGGTGCTTGAGTATCTACACGTGCCGCACGATGTCGACCTGCCACGAAGCCGGCAAGTCTTGCTCGCCAGCCAGAAGATCAAAGAGGAAGATTTATCCGAGGGCGCGCCCGATCATTTGGGATCGAATCTCGAGATTGCGGATGCTAGCGAACCGCCTGCTGGACGAGGCAAGGAGTCAGGCAGAACTGAAAAGCCCACATCGGCGCAGGGCATCGTTCCCGCCGCGCTCATAGAAAAGATTGCACCCACGGGTAATTCCGACGGGAAAAGCGACAGCCCCGTCGTGGCCACGCAGACTCAGACAAATGCTGACGCAGGGCCTTCTCCTGCCGGCAGGACCGTCGTGCTCGATGTCGAACAAGGCGGCATCGTCGTCCCTTCATTTCTCGGCAAGAGCGTGAGGAGCGCGGTGGAACTTGCGCAAGAGAATGGGTTGGATCTGGACTCGGCGGGAAGCGGGCAAGCAATGGAACAGTCGCCGCCGCCCGGAACGCATGTAACCGCGGGATCGCGCGTGGTTGTGCGATTTGCGCGATGACCGGGCATTGCGCGGCGAGGCATGAAGCGCTCCTAAGGTCCCGATGAATTTTCTCGCAGCGCTATCGGGAGTCCAACCCCACTATCAGGACGGCGATGCCGCCATAACTGGAATTGAATACGACTCCAGGCATGTGAAGCCGGGAAGCGTATTCGTCGCGATGCGCGGCGAAAGCAGCGACGGCAACAAGTTCATCGATAAAGCGATTGCCAGTGGCGCGGTTGCGGTGGTGACCGATTCCTTGACCGAACAGCGGCGGCCCGGAGTAGCGTGGGCGCAAGTGGAACATGGCCGTCGAGCTCTGGCGGGGATTAGCGGCAATTTTTATCGGCATCCGGCGAATCGACTGGCTATAACCGGAATCACCGGAACCAACGGCAAGAGCACGACAGCTTTCATTGTCGAAGCGATTCTGAACGCTGCAAACCGCAAGACGGCTCTCGTTGGAACGATCGAATATCACGTAGGGGGAAAAACTCTTCCCGCGCCCCACACCACGCCGGAGTCTCTAGAGCTTAACCGCATCTTCGCCAGCGCAGTTGAGTACGAAGCGAGCGAGGTGGTCATGGAAGTTTCGTCCCACGCGCTCGATCAAGAGCGGGTCTCCGGAATTCGGTTCGACGTAGCCGCGTTCACCAACCTCACGCGGGATCACCTCGACTACCACCATACGATGGACAAATACTTTGAGGCGAAGCGGCGCTTATTTCAGGGCTGTGGCACCGTCCCGCCACGCATGGCGGTCTTGAATGTAGACGATGCCTACGGGCAGAAGCTGGCCGCGTCGATTCCCAGTCCGACGCAGATCTCAACCTACGGATGGAACACGGGAGATTTTCGGGTAGCGAAGTCAGAGATCACCAAGCTCGGTACAAAATTACAAATGGTCACGCCTGCGGGCAACATCGAGACGTTCTCCAGCTTGATTGGCAAAGTGAATGTCTACAATGTTCTGTGCGCGGCAGCCGTTTCTCATGCTCGAGGCTGTACGATGCAGGAGATTGCGGATGGCGTCGGGGCATTAGCGAGCGTTCCGGGCCGCTTTGAGCGGGTGGATTGCGGCCAACCATTTGTAGTGGCAATAGACTACGCGCACACGGACGATGCGCTTCGTAATCTGACGGCTCTGGCCCGCGAGCTAATTCGGAATTCCGAACAAAAAGGGAGAGTCATCACTTTGTTCGGGTGCGGCGGAGACCGGGATCGCAGCAAGCGTCCGCTTATGGGTGAAGCAGCGGGTCGGGGCAGCGATCTGGTGGTGATTACATCGGACAATCCGCGCAGTGAAGATCCGATCTCGATCATTAACGATGCGCTGGTAGGACTGCAAAAGACAGGTGTGGACTACAAAATCGAAGCAGACAGACGACAGGCAATTGCCTTAGCGGTTGGCCGGGCTGCGGCGGGAGACATCGTTCTGATCGCGGGCAAAGGCCACGAAAAAATCCAGCAGACGCGTGAAGGCACAAGACCGTTTGACGATGTTGAAACTGCGCGGCAAGCGCTGAGAGTGGCCGGATACGAGTGTTCGGAGCACGACGGGGCCAGACAATGAAACTGCCACTTTCCCGCGTTGCCGAATTCATTTCGGCGAGGGGACATTTCGACCGAAACTCAGTTGCCGAAGCTTATTCGATTGACTCTCGAACGCTTTTGCCGGGGCAGTTATTTTTTGCGGTCCAGGGCGAGCGAATCGACGGCCACGATTTCGTTCAGCAGGCGCTCGCCAAGGGCGCCGTCGCAGCAGTAATCAGAAAAGATGAGGCGAGCCGGTTTCACGGTGAGCAATGCCTTGAAGTCGATGACACGTTGCGTGCGTTGCAAACGCTCGCGACGGCGGTGCGGCGTTTGTGGGGGCGACCGCTGATTGCGGTCACCGGATCTGCGGGCAAAACTACCACTAAAGAAGCCATCGCGCACGTTCTGGCGGCGAAATTTACGGTAATGAGATCGGAAGGTAACTTCAATAACCATTTCGGCTTGCCGCTGATGTTGCTCAAGCTCGAATCGGAGCACGATCTCGCTGTGATCGAAATGGGGATGTCGCATGCCGGAGAAATTGCAGCCCTGGCGAAGATCGCTATGCCCGATGTTGGCGTCGTGACGAATGTAGCGCCAGTTCATCTCGAATTTTTCGACTCAATCGAGGGGATTGCACGCGCGAAGTATGAACTGATTGAAGCGCTGACCGCGTCAGGAGTAGCGGTGCTAAACGCCGACGACAAGTACGTTTCGCAGTTTGGCAAAGACTCGCGGGCGAAGGTGATTACATATGGATTGAACATTTCCGCGAACGTTCGAGCCGAGAATATCGAGTCCCAGGGCGCGAATGGGGCACTCTTTGACGTTGTCGCAGCAGGATCAAAAGAGCGTGCTGCTCTGCCGTTAGTGGGAGCGCACAATATCCACAACGCGCTCGCGGCTGTGGCTGTGGCGTTAGACCGGGGTTTCACCCTTGCTGAGGCAGTCACCGGATTGCAATCGCTGCAGGCGCCCGAAAAGCGCGGGCAGGTAGTTCAGTTCGGCAACATCACCGTGGTCAACGATTGCTACAATTCCAACCCAAAGGCGCTCGACGCCATGGTGGCTGCTCTATCGTCGATGCCGGCGCGGCGCCGAATTGCGATTGCAGGCGAAATGCTGGAGTTGGGGCCGGCGGGGAGTGCATTACATTCAGAATGTGGCGAGCACATGGCGGAAAAGAATATTGATGTGCTTGTAGGCGTACGCGGCTTGGCTGCTTTCATGGTCGAGGCCGCAGCAAAAAAAGGAGTGCGCGCGGAGTTCGTTGAAACTCCCGAGGCCGCAGGAGAATGGATGGCGCGCGAATTGAAAGATGGAGATGTAGTCCTGCTCAAGGCGTCTCGCGGTGTGAAACTGGAGCGGGCACTGGAAACGTGGCAAGCGCTCACTGGCGCTAAGCCGAGTTCGTAAAAATCAAGGCACGGAGGATGATTGCTTTACTGGCTGCTCTACCTGAAGCTTTATCATTATTTTCCGCCATTCCGCATCTTCCGATACCTCACATTTCGGACTGCATTCGCCAGCCTGACGGCTTTATTCACGGGACTGGTGATCGGGCCCCTGGTCATTAATCGGCTGCGCGAATTTCAGATCAGTCAGTACATTCGTGAAGAAGGTCCGCAGTCCCACCAGAAAAAGTCTGGCACGCCGACCATGGGCGGCCTGCTGATTGCCATTTCCATTGTGATCCCGACACTTTTGTGGGCGGACCTCGCCAACAGGTTTGTGTGGGTGGCAATTTTCTCGACCTGCGCGTTTGCCGCCATCGGCTTTGCCGATGATTACATCAAAGTCGTGAATCGCCGCAATCTTGGTTTGACGAGCAAAGCCAAGATAGGCCTGCAAATCGCCGCCAGCGTATTGATCGCGATCGCCCTGATCGCCATGCAGACCCGTGAACTTTACTCCACTAAGTTGGTGGTTCCATTTGTGAAGCAAGTCAGGCCGGACCTCGTGATTGAAAGTCTGCTGCGAAATCCAGCTCTCTGGCCGCTGGCTTTTCTGCCCTTTATCGCTTTTGTAGTGCTTGTGATTGTGGGATCGAGCAACGCCGTGAACCTGACCGACGGGCTGGACGGTCTGGCCATTGGATGCACGGTGATAGCCGCAGGAGCTCTCGCTGTGCTGACTTATGTCAGCGGTCACGCCACCTTCGCTACTTACCTCGAGTTGCAACGCATGCCGCAAGTTGGCGAATTAACGATCTTTTGTGGAGCGATGGTCGGCGCATCGATTGGCTTCCTCTGGTATAACGCGCATCCGGCCGAGGTTTTCATGGGCGACGTAGGTTCGCTGGCGCTGGGCGGAGCGATTGGAACTGTGGCTGTGATGATCAAGCAGGAACTGCTGTTGCCATTTATCGGAGGGGTATTCGTCATAGAAGCGCTATCCGTGATTCTGCAAGTGGGATCATACAAGCTCAGGAAGAAGAGAATTTTCAAGATGGCCCCATTGCATCACCATTTCGAATTGCTGGGCTGGTCGGAGTCTAAAATCATCGTCCGCTTCTGGATCGCGTCTTTGATATTCGCGCTGTTCGCGCTGACTACATTAAAACTAAGATAGGAATTGTCCGTCAGGTTTGTCGGAGTACTCGGGCGAACTGTGCTCATCGACCGACCGCCGTTGTGTTGAAATGAAGACGATGGAATTGAAAAACAAACGCGTGCTGGTCGTCGGGCTGGGCAAGTCAGGCGTGGCGTCCGCGTCGTTTTTGAAAGCTCACGGCGCGCAGGTAACAGTCACTGACAGCAAGCCACAGGAGGAATTGGGGCGACAAATCCCTCTTCTGCTGGATCAGGGCATTACCGTTGAGACCGGGGGCCACGGTGAGCGAACTTTTCGCGGACAAGACCTGATCGTGGTCAGCCCTGGTGTTCCCGTGGATGCTGCGCCTCTCGTTCAAGCGCGCGCGCTGGGTGAAGACGTGATTGGCGAGATCGAACTGGCCGCGCATTTTCTTCAGGGGCCGATCGTCGCAATCACCGGGTCAAACGGCAAGACGACGACGACGACTCTCGCGGGAGAGATTATTCGGACGTGCGGGAAGCCGGTCGCTGTCGGCGGCAACATCGGAACGCCGGCAATCTCACTTGTGGATGGCGTCAAAAGCGACACGCTCGTAGTGCTCGAAGTCTCAAGCTTTCAACTGGAAACGATTCGTACGTTTCGCCCTAAAATAGCAGTGCTGCTCAATGTGACGCCCGATCACCTTGATCGCCATCGCACGTTCGAGGCCTACACGAACGCTAAGGCGAGAATCTTTGAAAACCAAACGGAAGATGATTTTGCGGTACTGAATGCGGACGATCCAACCTGCGTCGATGTGGCAAAGCGTGGACGAGGAAAACAATTTTGGTTCAGCCGGCGAAGAGAAATCGGCAACGGAGCCTTCCTGCGCGATGAGTACATCGTGTTTTGCGATGGAGATAGCGTCCAGAAAATCATGCCGGTTTCAGACATTCCTCTGAAGGGCGCTCACAATCTGGAAAACATTCTCGCCGCCGTGAGCGTTGGCATGTTGCTGGGTTGCGATCCGGCGAAAATTCGCCAGGCAGTAAGAACATTTAAAGCGGTTGAGCATCGGCTTGAGTTTGTAGCCACGGTGAAAGGAATCGAATATTACAACGATTCAAAGGCGACGAACGTTGACGCGACGATCAAAGCCCTGGAGTCTTTCCCCGGTAAAATTCACCTGATTCTCGGCGGCAAAGATAAAGGCAGCGACTACGGATTGCTCAATGCGTTACTGCGCGAGCGCGTGAAGTGCGTGTACACGATAGGGTCGGCGGCGTCGAAGATTGAATCGCAGATTTTGCCAAGTCAGGAGGGTGGGCCCAAGCTGGTCCATGCTGAGACGCTAGAGAATGCGGTCCGCGAAGCGGCGTTGTCCGCCGCGCGCGGCGATGTGGTGTTGCTGGCCCCGGCTTGTGCTAGCTTCGACCAGTTCGAGAACTATGAGCACAGGGGGCGAACATTCAAAGAAGCGGTACTGTCAATGCAGAGTTGAACGGATTTGGAATAAAATCAATCGAGACCCCGTAAAGTCGAGCGGTATGGAAATCAATCGAAAGCAACGAATCAAAAAGATTGTTGTGAGTGCGTCGTTGTGCCTGGCCATCGTGTACCTCGCTTTCGGCGTTTTCATCTGGCACAGCATGAACCAGACTCCAGAAGAGTTCGGCCGCGTGATGTCGAAGATGCCGGGGCCGGTGCCCTTTCTTCTCTATCCATTCGAAACGATGTGGACGCGAGCCCGCGCCGGAAGCCTGCATATAGGCGATGCCGCGCCAGATTTTTCTTTGGCGAAGCTTGACCGGACGGACAAAGTCCAGCTTGCAGCGCTCAATGCGCAGAAGCCCGTCGTGCTCGTGTTTGGCAGCTACACTTGACCGCCGTTTCGGCGGGAGGCTCCCGCCCTCAACCAGCTCTACGAGCAGTACGGGAACCGGGTCGAATTCCTGGTCGTCTACATTACAGAGGCCCATCCCAGCGATGTCTGGCAAATGGAAAGTAACCTTAAGGACAAAGTAGTTTTCGCCAGTCCGAAAAATGAAGAAGAACGAGCCATGATTGCCGGAGCCTGCGTGCGCAAACTGGGCCTGAAGTTTCCCGCAGTGCTCGACGAATTCGGCAATTCGACGGAGCGAGCTTACACCGGCTGGCCGGACCGCATTTACCTGATCGACTCGCACGGGCGGGTTGTCTACAAGAGCAAACCAGGCCCATTCGGTTTCAAGCCAGGGGAGCTGGCGAGCGCGCTGGCGCAATTGAACACCAGCCAAGCGAGCAGATAGGAAGTCCGAGTCGCTACTGGCTTGGGGGGAGCGAAGCGATAGCGCTTTCAATCTCTTTATCTTGTGGCGCTAACTGCAAAGCCTCATTGAGAGCTTTTCTCGCCTCGCCTACGTTTCCCATCTGCACGTAAAACAGTGCGAGATTCTTATGTAAGTGAGCGCTGAGAGAACAATCTCCGCATATCTCTATCGCTTCGTTCATCTGCTTGATCGTCCGCGGCCAGTCTTTTACTTTCGCTGCTTCCAAAGCAACATTGCCTAGGGCTGTGGCGCGATCTGTAATCTGTTGGTTCCTGAGTTGAGCATCGAACCGGTCCTGGTAAATTTTTGCGCCGGGATCGTGAAGCTTTGTGAGAGCCCGCGCCAGATTGTGGAGGGCGGCGGAATAATTAGGGTCGACTTGAATCGCCGCTTTCCAATGCTCGACTGCGCCGCGAACGTCACCGGCGTGCTCTAAATTTTGACCCAGCAGGTATTGCGCGTCTGCATTATCGGGCCGTAGAGCGATCACTTTCTTCAGCAGTTCGGTGGAACGGTCTTCCTGATCTTGTTGGTGCGCGGTCACGGCCAGGTAATAAAGGGCGCTGGCGTAGTTTGGCTGCAAGCGGACGGCAGTTCGTAGTTCTTTGTCGGCTTCTGGGTACTTGCCGTCCTCAAATAACATCCGACCCAAATTGTAATGAGCGGCGGCCAGATCCTGATCAAGCCGGACAGCCTCGGAAAACTCACGAAATGCTTCGGGCCGGTTGGCTTGGTGCTCGAGCCCTACACCCAAATCCACACGAAGAGAGGCAGATTCAGGTTCGAGGCTGACCGCTTTCTGTAGATTGGAAAGCGCATGGTCGTCATTACCAATTTTTAGCCGAAGCATGCCAAGGTCGGCGAGCGCGTTGGCATTCTTGGGGTCGTTAGCTATCGCTTGTAGGAAGAGGGCATCTGCTTCTGAATTCTTGCCCTGCTGGGCGTAAAGTGCGCCCAGGTTATCCTGCGCTTCGGCGAACGAGGAGTCGATTGCCAGCGCCTTTTTGAAGCGCGACTCGGCTTCCGTGGGTTGCTGTTTTTGCATGGCGAGCGCACCGAGCTTGTTTTGCGCGGCGGCCAGGTTCGGATCAATCGCAACCGCCTTTTTCAGCTCAATGTCTTCCGCGGGAAAGTCTCCCTGATCGCCGAGCGCGACAGCCAGGTTGTAACGCAACTTAGGATCGCGAGGATTGATTTGCAGAGCTTTGCGGTAGCCGTCCGCAGCGGCGGCCGCATTTCCCGCAGCAAGCGCTTGATTTGCCGCTTCATGAAGTCTGGCAATGGACGCTGCCCGGACCCGATCCGCATCCAAAACATCAAGCATCGCGTTGCCGCCCTGAGAGTGTGCGGTTTCCATCTCGCTTTCGGCCCGTTCCTGATCGCCGGCGCGCAGCGATGCCTGGGCCAGATAATAATGGGCCTTCCAGCTTTGGGGCCCGGTCTTCAGCGACTGTTCAAGCGTCGAAATGGCGCATGCAAGGCGGTCTGCTTCCAAATAGAATTTGCCCAGGTTCAGATATGCAGCCCCAGATGGGCTGCGTTGAACCGCGTTCAACAAAGTCGACAGTTCCGAGGGAGTTTCTGCGCGTGCAAGGCAAGGTTGCGGAAGGGGGCTCGGTTGCTGCGCATTGGCCAAGGTCGATCCAAATAGCAGAAGGATCGATGGGTTCAATATCCGCAACCAAAGTGCGCGCCTACTTCGCATCGGAACTGGCCGCGCGATGCTGAACCTGGCTGATTCCATGGGTCTTACTCTTGTCGATCCCAGAGCCTTCCCTGACGAGATAGTATTGGTTCGCCTCAAGGTTCGTCAGGGTTTCGACCAGGCCGCTCGGCCAGCGAATCACCAGCTTGTCAGCCCGGGAGGCTTTACCGAGACCAAAGTGTAAACGCAGATCGCTTTGCGAAATGTAGCCGTCGCCGCTGCGGACCTCTTTCTCGTACTTGTCGCCGGTCTCGCCCTGCTCCAATGTGACCGCCGCGCCCAGGGCTGCCCGGTTCGACTTGACGCCGACAAGTTCGAGACTGATCCAATTCCCCACCGGGGCGGTGTTGTAATAAAGCGACGGCGGTTCGTTCATATTATTGACGAGTGCTTCGAGATGGCCGTCGTTGAAAAAGTCTCCCAGCGCCATTCCGCGGCCGGAGTGACTTTCACTGAGCGCGGAACCGGCCTGGGCCGTGATGTTGGCGAACGCGCCGTCGTGCAAGTTATAGTAGGCGACCTTAGGCTGGCGATAGGTCGTCCCCAGAGACTTGCCTTCTACCTCAGGGTATACGTGGCCGTTGGCGATCAGAATTCCGGGCCAGCCGCTGTTGTCGAAGTCAAAAAATTGCACTCCCCAACCTAGCCATGTCTTGATCCGCGCAAGACCGGCGCGAAACGTGACATCGTCAAAATTGTTGCCACCACGGTTGAGGTAGAGCGTGGTGGTGTCGTCGCTGAAATTCGTTTTGACGATGTCTTCCAATCCGCTGTGGGTAAAATCGCCGGCGGAAAGTCCCATTCCGGCCTGCTCATGGCCGTCTTCGTTGTAGGCAACGCCGGCATTTTCGCCAATCTCGCTGAACGTTCCGTCGCGATTGTTGTGATAAAGAATGCTCGCGGTCGAGTCGCAGGCCACGTAAATGTCGGGCCAGCCGTCATGGTCAAAGTCGGCGGTCAAAGACGTAAACCCGTAACAATTCTTGGCTCCGAGAATGCCGGATTTCTGCGCCACATCGGTGAAGGTTCCGTCACCATTGTTGCGATAGAGAGAGTTTGCGGCCGGCTTAAGCCCCCGCGGCCCGCAAAACACATTAATGCCCTTCCACTGGCAGCGGGCCGACGGGGGCACCGAATCGTAGGAAAAATCGACGTAGCGAACCAGGAAAATGTCCGTTTTGCCGTCGCGGTCGAAGTCGACGAAGCTGCAACCGGTGCTCCATGCGTCTTTCGAGGTATTCAGGCCCGCTTTCGCTGTGACGTCGGTGAAGGTGCCGTCTCCGTTGTTATGGTAGAGGGCGTTCTGTCCCCAGTACGTGACGAGTAGGTCGAGGGATCCGTCATTGTCGTAATCGCCGACGCAGCCGCCCTGGCCCCATCCGGACCGCGCCAGCCCAGCGTGAGCGGTGGTATCGGTGAACGTGCCATCGTGGTTGTTGTGGTAGAGATGGCCGGTGGGGGCGGCGTTTTTGTGGAAGCCTTCTACGGTCGAGCCGTTGGGGAGAAAAATGTCCGGCCATCCATCGTTGTCATAGTCGAAAATGATCGCGCCGTTGCCCGTGGATTCCACGATGAACTCTTTGTGAGCGTCGCCGCCGAACACGTTGACGGCGGAAAGTCCCGCTTGCCTGGCGATATCTTCGAAATGCACCTGACCCGGTTTGACGGCAGCGGGCTTGCCTGGAGGAGCTTGGGCTAAGGCCTGTGTGGCGCAAAAAAAGCCAGCGCAAACGAACGCAAGCAGGGGACGGTATGTGTTGTTGCGGCCTGACATTGAACCAATTTTAAAGCAGAAAATCGGGCCGTGCCGGATAGAGCAAGTGGGACAATCGGTAAGAAAACTGGAGCCGACGAGCGGACTTGAACCGCTGACCTGCCGATTACGAATCGGCTGCTCTACCAACTGAGCTACGTCGGCTTCTGGGTTGAACTCCCCAAGTTTATCAGACAGACTTTCGACGTCGGCTCACGCATTCTAAACCCAGATGCGCGGCTAATCCGCCGTCAATCCTGCGGAGGAAGCGACTTCAGATACGCCACAATCGACTTGGCGTCGGCTTCGCTCATGCGGAATGGCATCATGGGCAGGCGGAGCGGCTTGCCGGTCTTCCAGATGCCGGTGGTCAGGAGCTTCACCATGTCGGCATCGTCAGCGGGCATCGTCCCGCCGATTCTGGGCGCGTTGAAGGGCCAGTCGACATCAGATCTCATCGGCATGAAGATCACGGGCGCGCCTTGCAGCCACTGGCTTCGATTCAGGCTGCCGTCGGGATTGCGGGGCGTGTGGCATTGCCCGCACATGGCCACGTTTTCGACCAAATACTTGCCGCGCGCGGCTTCTCCGCCGGTGGCCGACAGTTGGGTATCGCCTGCGGCATGGCGTTTGGAGGCTGGCGTCTGCGACCAGAGCGGGGTCGCGACCAACGAGAGACCAAGAAGCGATAGCTGGACGAGACGCTTGCTGTTGTAGGCAGGGGACATAACTTTCACTCCTCGAATAGATGAGACTACATTATAAGTGCTCCGCGCCCCTTGGAAGTCGCTGTCCGAACCCGCAACCAGAAATTACGAAATGCCAATGAATCTAGGGGCTTGCGCTGCCGTGTATGATATGTCTACCGAGTTTGGTAATTGCAAAGTCCGAAAGTCAAAGAAAAAATTTTGATGTGAATTCAGGCGCGGAAAAAGCCTGTGCCAAAGGAAAGCCCGGTTCAATTCGCTGGCAGGAGCCTCCAATGACAGAAAAACCAAGTACAAGTTTGACAGGTACGGTCGAGAAAATTATCCCCCCCGCATGCCGCAGGAAACTGAAAAGGCGCAAATTGCCGTTGAGCAAGCCGACCATTTGTATAAAGAGATTCGCATCGAGAACAAGTTGACCGATGCGGATGGTGAACCGGTGAAACTGAAGCCAGGAGCACAAGTGGAAGTTGTGGTCCAGGCGGAGCCGGGTTCAACGGTGAAAGCGGCCGGTTGACCAAGCGCTTAGTTCCGGGCCGACCGACGCGAAACGAAAATTTCTTGTGAGCGCGATGGGGGCATCCGAACCGCAGAGCCTCCAGTTGTCGATCGCTTCGCAAGGGTTCCGATTCCGTTGCGCACTATCCCATTGAACTGACTCGTGTGTGACCAATCCGACAAACGAAAAGGCCGCCCGGCAAAAGGCGGCCTCTTCTTTTAAGGGAGAATAGTTCTAACGGAGGTAAAGACCGCCAAAACTTTCTGGGCAAATCTTATGGGGCGAAAACGGGGTGTGTCAACTGCTTTTTGATAAATAAATAGCTTTATTATCAATAACTTAAAAAATCGGTTAACAAGGTACGGGCAAGAATCATTTTGAGACAAAATCCCCGCAAACCAGACTAAATCGCCTGAATCGAGTGACTTATCCGCTTTGGGGCGGCGCATCGGCGCTTTCCGGCGCGTTCTGCTCCAGATGCAGCGAAATGAACTCAACATCCTCCGGACGATCAAAAATGCGGTCTGGGAAGAACTTTTTGACCAGCACCCGAATCCCACCAAATGCCACACCAGTAATCAAGGCGAACGCTCCGATGATGGCGCACAGAATGATGATATTGACGACCAGATTCCCAACATTATCTTTTTTAGTGAAGTATGTGTTCTCGTTCCACGTGATGTTGGCGTCGTAATTCACGGAACCGAGCAAAGTCTTCGCTTCGCTGGAAGAGAACGGTCCGATGGCGGCGACCACGATCGGGCCGGTTCGTTTCAATGCCACATTGCCAAGCGAACTTTGGGCAGACCGTAACTGCTCGAGCCGCTGGTTGGCAATCTGGGGTGTGGGGTAAGAAATCAAAACCAGCACCGCCTCGCCCGACGCGGAATTGTACTTGCCCATCACCACTTCGGCGCCAGCATCGAATCCCACCAGGTTGGCGGGAAGAGGCGCTCCGATTTTGTCGAGTCCGGCAGGCCCGAGCACGTATTTTGCGGAGTTTTTCTCATAGGACTGCTTCGGTAAGTATGTCGGCAGGCTCGGCAGGTTTGCCTCGTTTCCCGATGGCACGGGGATGTCCGCAGCAAGTTCGCGCAACTCAGACGCCGACATCGCGGTCAACTTGGGGAAAACGGCGTCAATTAGAACGTTGCCGCGGTAAAAGAGGATGCGCTCGTTCCAGGACGAAGCCTGATCGCCGATTTTTTCGTTCAACATCTGCGGCGATTTATAGAAGGTGAACGCGCCGTAGGCTCCGCTGGCGTCGGCAAAACGGGCTGCCCGAACCGTCAGTTTGCCGGCGCTGTCGCGAGAATAGGTCGCGTTCTGGAAATCGCGAAAGCCATATTCTTTGAGGACTGAAGCGTTCGTGGAATCGGCAACCGCCGGGTCGGCGCTGCTTTGCGTCGCCGCAATCTGCCATCCGCCAAACGAATCGGGAAGCACCGGTGGGGCGGTGGGCTTGGCCGGGAGCGGTGCAGCCGCTACTGCGACACCGCAAACGAACAGACAGCAGAGAAATTGTGAGAAAGACTTCATGTACCTTCGAGCAAAAGCCCACCTCTAGACTACATATTAGGATGCAAAGATTCCATTTCGCCGCGAACGCGGCCCGAACGCAAAGCAGCGGGCTCATTCCCGGCTTTGGTTTATAATCGAGCTTTCCGCAACGCACTCCTAAACTGTTAAAGAGAAAGCGACCAACACCATGATTCGATTCCTACAAACACCCAGCCCTTTGAAGAAAATCATTCTTGGGGGAATGCTGCTGGTGATCTGCGCCGCCATGGTGATCACGTTGATCCCCGGCGGACTCGGCGCGAGTCTCGGCATCGGAGCGCCGGGAGCGGGAATCGTAGCGACCGTCGGCGGCAATCAGGTGACCGCGTTGGAAGTCCAGCGCGAAGCGCGCGGAATGTTGCAACAGCAATTTCCAAAAGGCGGAGCGCAAATGGCCTCGCTGCTGCCATTTTTCGCACAGCGCGCGGCCGACAACCTGATCGACCAGAAAGCAATTTTAGCTGAAGGCAATCGGCTGGGATTGCGTGCGACCGATGACGAAGTTCGGGATGAATTGCAGCACGGGCCGATGTCGCAGACTTTTTTCCCCAACGGCGTTTTCATCGGGCAAGACCAGTATGAATCGTTGTTGCAACAGCACGATTTGACGGTCCCGCTTTTTGAGCAAGGCGTGAAAGACCAGATCATCTTCGAAAAGTTGCGCAACCTGATCGCGGGCGGAGCAGCTGTGAGCCCGACCGAAGTACACCAGGAATTTGAAAAACGAAATGTCAAAGTGAAATTGGAGTACGCGGTCCTGAGCAAAGATCAAATTCTGAAGGGAATTCATCCGGCGGAAGCGGAATTGAAGTCTTTCTACGACGCAAACCAGGCGACGCGCTACAAAAATGCGAACCCCGAGAAGCGGAAAATTCAATACGCTCTGGTGGATTCGGCCAAAATGGCATCGCAGGTGGAAGTATCTCCCCAAGATGTTCAGACCTACTACGACCAGCATCGTGACGAGTACCGCGTCCCTGAGCAGGTCAACGTCCGACACATTTTGATCAAGACTCCGCTACCCGCCGCAGACGGAAAAGTCGACGCGAAGGGCGTCGAGGACGCGCGCAAGAAGGCTGACGACGTGTTGAAGCAGGTCCAGAACGGCGGGGACTTCTCCAAGCTGGCAGGTCAATATTCAGAAGATACTGCGAGCGCCAAAGATGGCGGCGCACTGGGTTGGATCGGCCGAGGCCGAACCGTTCCAGAATTCGAGAAAGCTGCATTCGGACTGCCCAAGGGCGGCACCAGCGGCCTGGTGCAAAGCACATACGGATTCCACATCATTCATGTTGACGACAAGCAGGATGCCCGCCTGAAGTTGCCCGGCGAAGTGAAGGCTCAGATCGAGCCGGCGATCCGGCAGCAAAAAGTGGACAAAGCCGCAGCTGCTCAAGCAAGCGCCCTGCTCGCACAAGCGCGTAAAGATGGACTGGAAAAAGCCGCAGCCGCAAAGGGCCTGCAAGTGGTGAGCACAGACTTCATTGGCCGCACCGACGCTTTACCGGGCGTGGGGCCTTCCCCGCAGTTTATGCAAGCAGTGTTTGGGCAAGCTGAGAAAGCTCCGCCGGAGCAGGTGCAGACTCCGCAGGGTTTCGCGATCTACCAAGTGGAGGCGATCAAGCCCGCGTCCACGCCGACATTCGATGAAATCCGTAGCCGCGTTGAGACCGATTTCAAAACGGAGAGGTCGCAGACGCTGTTGACTCAAAAAACCCAGGAATTGGCGGATCGGGCGAAGGCAGACCACGACTTGAAGAAAGTGGCGAAAGAGTTGGGAGCTACGATCAAGACGAGCGATTTCGTGGCTCCAGACGGACAAGTTCCAGATATCGGTTCCATGTCCGGCGAAGCTTCCACGGCCTTCAGCATGAAGCCGGGCGAAATAAGCGGCCCGATCGCGTCAGCCAATAACGGCATTGTATTGACCATCCTCGACCGGCAGGAGCCGACGACCCAGGATTACGAAGCGAAGAAAGACCAGATTCGAGACACGCTGGCGCAGAGCAAGCAAGGTGAGCTGTTTGGCTTGTTTGTCACTAACCTGCGCGACCAGATGGAAAAGTCTGGTGCGATCAAGATCAATAAGAACGAGATGAACAACCTGACCAAAACCCCGGGCGGGCAGCCGGGCGCTTAGGCGAAGCCGCAATTCCAAAATCACGAATCGATAAGACCAGGACCGATGTCATTTCCTCGCGCCACCGGAATTCTTCTTCACCCCACGTGTCTGCCATCGCGCGGCGAGATCGGCGACTTTGGTCCGGCCGCTTACGAGTTCCTTGATTTTCTGTCTGAGGCCAGGCAAGGGTTGTGGCAGGTCCTTCCGCTAGGGCCACCTGCGAACAGCAATTCGCCGTATTCTTCCACGTCGGCTTTCGCCGGAAACCCCTTCCTCATCAGTCTGGAGCGATTGGCTGAACGCGGATGGCTTCAGGCGGAAAGCACAGCGTCTCTGCCGGAGTCATCGGGTCAGATCGACTACGGTCGGGTTCGTGAGCGAAAGGCCCCACTGTTGCAAAGCGCGGCCAGCAACTTCCTGACAACCGCTTCGGCTGCCCCCCGAGCGCGGTTCGAGAAGTTCAAATCGGAGAACAGTTGGTGGCTCGAGGACTTCGTTCTCTACGACTCTCTACGAACGCAGCACCACCTGCAATCATGGAGTGCTTTTCCCGAGGGTGTTGCGCGGCGCGATCCCGCGGCCCTCGAAGGCGCTCGCAAAGAACACGGACAAAAGATGGAGATTGGCCGCGTCATCCAATTCTTCTTTTGGGAGCAATGGAAGTCATTGCGGCAGGCATGTGCCGAGCGCTCGATTCGCGTGATGGGCGATATTGCGATTTTTGTGGACCACGATAGCGCGGATGTGTGGTCGCACCAGGATTTATACCGGCTAAAGGGCGATATGTCCCCGGAGGTGGTGTCGGGCGTGCCTCCAGACGCTTTCAGCGCAACCGGACAGCGATGGGGCAATCCTCTCTACGACTGGCCGGCGATGAAGGCTCAGGGCTACAAGTGGTGGATCCAAAGGCTACGATGGGCTGCCACGACGTGCGACTACATTCGCCTCGACCACTTCAGAGGGTTCGCCCAATTCTGGGAGATTCCGGCCGATGAACAGACGGCGATCAACGGCCGCTGGGTGGACGGGCCCGGCGAAGACCTGTTTCGCGCTCTGAAAAACGAATTAGGCAACTTGCCTTTCTTTGCCGAAGACCTCGGACTCATCACTCCCGACGTGGTCGCATTGCGCGATCACATACAGATTCCGGGCATGGCAGTCTTGCAGTTTGGCTTCGGGGACAAGGGCGCGCACATTTATCTCCCGCACCAACTGACGCACGATCGAGTCATCTACACCGGCACTCATGACAACGACACCGCCCTCGGCTGGTGGGAAACGGCAACGCCGCGGGAGCGCGCCGCCGTCGAAGCCCTAACCGGAAAGAGCAATGACGGCGTGAACTGGGCGTTGATTCGCACCGCTCAGGGGTCCGTTGCGGACTTGTCAGTCGTACCTATCCAGGATGTGCTGGGGCTTGGCAGCGAGGCGCGGATGAATGTTCCCAGTAAGTCTGATGGAAATTATCGTTGGCGGCTCAAACCCGGCCTCTTGACGAGGGAATTAGCGAAACGCCTGGCTGACCTTGCCGACGTCACGGACCGGCTGCCGGTTCCGGTTCCGATTCCAGAGCAAGCGGATTTTGCCGCTTGAGGCAGCTTTTAATCACTCTGAAATAATCAACTTTTCGGCTGGCGGCTAATATCGTGTAAACGCCGGTTCGAACGGGAGCCAGTTTCTTTGTCTGACGCCATCATCCAAGCTCGTGCTGTCGAGAAGTTCTACACCCAGCCGGACGGAAATCGAATCGAGGTAATTGCTCCGACCGACCTGGAAGTGCGGGCGGGAAAAATCATTGCCCTGCTGGGGCCTTCGGGTTCTGGCAAGTCAACGTTTCTCAGGATGTTGACGGGACTTTCAACTCCATCATCTGGCGAGGTGCTTTGGCATAACCAGCCGGTTGGAAATCAACCTCCGAATGTGGCCATTGTTTTCCAGAGCTTTGCCCTGTTCCCGTGGTTGAATGTTCTGCAGAACGTCGAGGCCCCCTTGGAAGCCCGAGGGGTGGGCGCTATCGAGCGCCGCAAGCGGGCCTTGAAGATGCTCGACACCGTCGGACTCGATGGTTTTGAGACCGCGTATCCGAAAGAGCTTTCTGGAGGTATGAAGCAGCGAGTTGGATTTGCCCGCGCACTGGTGGTGGAGCCGGAAGTCCTGTTCATGGACGAACCGTTCTCCGCGCTGGATGTTTTGACCGCAGAGACATTACGCGGGGAGCTGCTGGAACTTTGGCTGAGCAAGAAGATGCCGACCAGCGCCATCTTCGTCGTGACCCACAACATTGAGGAATCGGTACTGCTCGCGGATCGAGTGATCGTGCTCGGCAAGAATCCCGGCCGCATCCGGTCTGATTTTGAAATTCCGCTGCCGCATCCCCGCGACAGGAAGTCGGCAAAATTCGTCGAGTTCGTTGACTACATTTACAAAATCATGACCCAGCCCGACGCGGAGCCGGCGGCGATTCCGGGTCAGGTGAGCAGCGCTGCGACGCGTCCACCGAAACAGAAGTATCAGATGCTGCCGCATGCCCGCACCGGAGGCGTCAGCGGACTAGTAGAGATTCTGAACGATGGCGGCGGTCACGACGACCTTTATCGACTCGCCGACAAGCTCAGCATGGACGTGGACGACTTGCTGCCAATCGTCGAGTCCGCGACGATTCTTGGTTTCGCGACGCTGAATGAGGGTGATGTGCAGCTGACGCCTGAGGGGCTGGCGTTTGCCGAGGCCGACATTCAGGGCCGAAAGATGCTTTTTCGCGAGGCCGCCCTGAAGCATGTGACCATCCTGCAGTGCATCGAGGGCGTGCTAAAGGCCAAAGCAGATCACTCCATCTCCGATGAATTTTTTCACGATATTTTGGACGAACATTTCAGCGGCCCCGAAGTGGAGCGGCAATTCGAAACAGCGATGAACTGGGGACGCTACGCGGAAATCTTCGACCACGATCCAGAGAATGAGAAGCTGGTCTTGACCGAGCCCTCCGTGGAGCATACTCCTGTAATCGCGGTGGAGCGGTGAACCCGAAGAAACCGGGATCGTCGGCCCTGACGCCCTACCGCCTGTGGTCCCTGCTGCCGCGGGTTGAGACTTCTCAGCTTCCCGACGTTTTGATGTTTGGCGCGGGTCTCGCGCTCTTCTACGGCCTCATCAGTGTCGGTCGCACATGGTTCGGGCCCATTACCCCAGAAGTACAAATTTCACACCGCCTGTGGGCCCTACCCGTCTATGCGGGCTTCTCGCTGTTGCGCATCAGCGCCGCGTATGCGCTCAGTCTTGCGTTCACTTTGGTCTATGGGTACGTCGCGGCCTACAACCCCAAGGCGGAAAAATTCATGATTCCGCTGCTCGACGTATTGCAGTCGATTCCAGTCCTGAGTTTCCTTCCCGGAGTGATGCTGGCCATGGTGGCGCTGTTTCCCAGCCGCCAGTTGGGAGTCGAACTAGGAGCGATCCTGCTCATCTTCACCGGGCAAGTGTGGAACATGGCGTTCAGTTTCTATGCATCGCTCAAGAGCATTCCGCGAGAGATGCGGGAAGCGGCGCGAATCTACAACTTTAGTTGGTGGCAACGATTCATCGAAGTCGAACTGCCGTACGCGGCGATTGGGCTGGTGTGGAATTCGATGATGTCGGTGGCAGGCGGATGGTTTTTCCTGATGGCCTGCGAAATGTTTGTGCTCGGCTCGCGCGATTTCCGGCTGCCGGGACTGGGTTCGTATCTTCAGACCGCCGCGAGCGAAGGCGACACACGGTCGATCCTGTTGGGCGTGGCTACGATGGTCGCCGTCATCGTGCTGCTGGACCAATTTTTGTGGAGACCCGTGATCGCGTGGGCGGAAAAATTCAAAGTTGAGCAAGTGGAGAGTAGCGACCTTCCGCGGTCATGGGTGCTGGATATGATCGGGCACTCGAGCAGCCTTGCGCAACTGCGGAAGAGAGCGCTTTCGCCGCTACGCGAATCCGTCACCGAATATTTTGCCCGGAAGCACAATCAGCCGAAGACGACCCGCGCGACATCCGCAAGTGCTTTGTGGGCGTATCGCATCGTTGGATTAGCGGCAATCGGGGCCATCGCGTACGCATTCGTGAGGGTCGCGCTGGTGCTGACCGGAATCACGCACGCTGAGGCTGGTGAGCTTGCCCTGGGCCTGGGCGCAACATTCTTGAGGGTAAATCTCACCTTGCTGATTGGCGCGGCGTGGACGATCCCCGTGGGTGTGATGATTGGGTTTAATCCTAAGTTGGCGCGCATTGCGCAGCCGCTGGCGCAGATTGCTGCATCCGTACCGGCGACCGCGTTGTTTCCGGTGGTACTGCTGGTCTTGATCCGGCTCGGCGGGGGACTGGGCGTAGGGTCGATCGTGCTTTTGCTGCTTGGTACGCAGTGGTATGTGCTGTTCAACGTCATTGCTGGCGCGATCGCGATTCCTACCGATCTCAAGGAAGCATGCCTGATCTGCAAGATCAACGGCTGGCAGCGGTGGCGGAAGTTGATTCTTCCCGGCATCTTTCCATACTTAGTCACAGGGCTGGTCACAGCCTCGGGCGGCGCATGGAACGCCAGCATTGTTGCGGAGTATTTCCACTTCAAGGGCCAGACTTACTTCACGACTGGCCTCGGAGCCACCATCAGCCGAGCTACCGACAGCGGAGACTTTACCCTGCTGATCGCTTCCACGATGGTCATGGCGGCGATGGTGGTGACAACGAACAGGTTGGTTTGGCGGCGCTTGTACCGGCTCGCAGAAACGCGATTCCGCCTGGAAACATAAAAATACCGGGACCTTGCGGCCCCGGCTTGCAGTTGGCGTGATGCCCGGATAAAAAGTCTATGCGCTGCGCCGCGGACGCACGGTCAAGTCGCGGACCTGCGTGAGCACGCTGGAAAGTTGCATACCGTTCAATTGCGATACGAACGGCATCATTTCCGCGATGAACGGATCTTTCATCAGGTCGCGGACCTCATCCTGACGGTTGCGCTCCCCGCCGGTCAGGAGATCGGGAACGGTGACCTCGAGCGCGCGCGCGAGCCGCTCCAGCGATGACAGCGTAGGTGTCGCCTTTTCGTTCTCGATTTTCGAAACGTAAGTGCGTGGCACCGACATTCGCAATGCAAGCTGCCGCTGGCTTAAGCCGCCGCGAAGGCGCAGTGAGCGAATGGAGGAGGCGAGGTGGAGATGTCCGCGCCCGTGCGCCGGGGGCGGGATGATTGCCGGCAACGGCATAATGGCGACTGGCTCCGGCTCTTCCTCATCCAACGAGGCGTGGCACCGCCGGCACAGGTCGTTATTTGTACGAAATTGAACTAACAGGCAGTGATCGCAACGGACGACTTCCCGCGAATCCACCGGGGCAAGTGTTGTAGCCATCGAGTATTGGGAGTGCCAGAGCGGGCTCTCCTGGAATTCTTTTGTGAATTCCGATCTGTTGCGTAATTTGAGTCATCGGGGCTGTGAATGTCAAGTAAAATCGCGGGCAGGAACCTCGTGAGCATTGCAAAGAGTTCGCATAACTGGCGTTTCATAAAGGAAACATGCAGGAAAGAACAATAAAACGCAGCGAAGCGTGGGGGTTACTAACTGAGTTCACTCAATCGGAAAGTTTGCGCAAACATGCGCTTGCGGTTGAGGCATGCATGCGCGCTTACGCCGCGAAATTTTCCGGAGATGAAGAGCTGTGGGGAACCGTTGGGCTGCTTCACGATTTCGATTACGATCGCTATCCTTCGTTGGACGACCATCCCTATAAAGGCAACGAGATTCTTAAAGAACGCGGATACTCCGATGAGATTCGCCGCGCCATTCTCTCTCACGCGGAATATACCGGGGTGACACGGGACAGCAAGATGGAGAAAGCGCTGTTTGCTTGCGATGAGTTGGCTGGATTCATCACTGCTGTAGCGCTGATCAAGCCGGGAAAATCGCTGGCCGAAGTGGACGTCAGATCGGTGCGGAAAAGAATGAAAGACAAAGCCTTCGCGCGGAAAGTGAATCGCGACGACATCGTGAACGGCGCGTCCGATCTGGAAGTCGATTTAGATGAACACATCGATTTTTGTATCGAGGCGTTGAAGAGATTCGACAAGGAGCTCGGCCTCGCGGGCGAGGGCGCCCGCGCCACACTAATCTAGCGGCCGACCGCTTTGCGAAACGGAGCCATGTACTTTTCGGGAATGGCTTTGACCTTCATATCGCGTCCAACGACCAGATGGGTCGTGTCCCCTTCGGCTAGAACTACACCATCGGTGGCGCGGACGACTTCATAGGCGAAATGCACCATGCATTCCCGGACATTTTTCAATCGTGTGCGGACAATCAACTCTTCGTCATATAAGGCGGGCGCTTTGTAGCGGCAATGCACGTCAACGACGGCGATCGCGCAATCGTCTTTTTCCTCCATCTCGCGGTAAGAGAATCCCATCTGACGCAGCCATTCGACCCGGCCCACCTCGAACCACACCAGATAATTCGCGTGGTAGACGACCCCCATGCGGTCGGTTTCGGCGTAGCGAACGCGGACGCGAGTCTCGCAAATGGGCAGCGCAGTCACTTTCCGGTCCACACCGGCTTGCGTTTTTCGAGGAATGAACCGACACCTTCGCGGAAATCAGCCGTGGTGCGGATGCGGGCGTTGTCTTCGATGGCTTCAGCAATCTGAGTGTCGAGCTGACGGGCGATAAAACTGTTGATCAGCCGTTTGGTCGCCTGTACGGATGACGGGCTGTTGGCTAGGATTTGCGCAGCCAACTGTTCGGTTCTCGCCATCAGTTGCGCCGGTTCGACGATTTCGTTGACCAGCCCGAAGCGATGCGCTTCGCTGGCATCGAAGAGGCGGCCGGTGAGCAGAAGGTCGCGGGCAATTTTGTGTCCAACTTGCCAAACAAGGATGGACGAGACAATCGCCGGCACGAAACCAATTCTCACTTCCGTATATCCGAATTTAGCTTCAGGCACGGCCAACGTGAAGTCGCACATCGTCGCCAGGCCAGTGCCGCCCGCGACTGCTGCGCCGTTTACGGCGGCGATAGTCGGCAAAGGGAATTCGTACAGCCGGCGAAACATCTCTGCCATGCGCGCCGAATCTTTCACGTTGTCGTCGTGGGTTTTTCCGGCGAGCGATTTGAGTTCGTCCAGGTCCATCCCAGCGCAAAAGGCTTTTCCAGCGCCAGTAAGCACGACTAATTGCGCCCCGGATTTTTCCGTGTCGTCGAACGCCTGCATCAACTCATCGACCAACTGAAAGCTGATGGCATTGCGCTTCTCTGGACGGTTAAGCGTGATGGTGACGACAGGGCCGCTGAAGGCGAGCGTGATAGTGCTGAAAGTCATCGGGTGGTCTCGTCCGTGTGAGATTCGGTGTAACGGGCGCCGATCCCTTCGGATGCGCGCAGCAGCGTGTCGAGCGGTTTAAGAATAGGAAGTTTCGCCCCGCGCGACGACAGCGCCGCGATGACCGCTTCGGTTGAGATGTTGCCGATTAATTGGTCCTGAGCAAAAGGGCAGCCACCAAGACCGCCGAGTACGGAGTCGAACCGCTTGCATCCAGCATCGTAAGCGGCAAGAATTTTCTCTGTAGCCTGATCGGGGCGGCTGTGAAGGTGTACCCCAATCTCAAGAAAGTCATATTTTGAGATCACTGCAGAGACCAACTCTCCGATTTGCTTAGGGCCAGCGAGACCCACGGTGTCAGCCAGCGATATCGTACGCACTCCGCTCGATTCGAGCAGGTCCACGGCGTCCACAACTTCGCCAACATTCCACTGGTCACCGTAGGGATTCCCGAACGCCATTGAAATGTAGGCCACAGTTCCCAGTCCAGCTTCTTCGGCTTTGTTCCTGATTTTTTCGAGTTCTTCGATCGCATCTTCGAGTGTTTGGCGCTGGTTATTTTGCAGGAAAGTTGGCGAAACCGAGTAGGGAAATCCCAACGTGCTGACTGCCTGAGTCTTGATCGCCCGCTCCGCGCCCTTCTCGTTCACGACGATGCCGATGATCTCGACATCATCCGGAGGATCAAGTTCCTTGAGAACTTCCTCGGAGTCCGCCATCTGGGGGACTGCCTTGGCAGAGACGAATGACACTGCGTCAATGTGCTTGAATCCGGCGCTGATGAGGGTGCGGAGATACTCCAGTTTGATGTGCGAGGGAATTTGGCCCTGCAACCCCTGCCACGCGTCACGTGGGCATTCGACCAGTTTGATGTCGCCCGCAACGCTCATGTCTGGAGCACTCCAACCTTAAACTCCGGAACGTCGGGATTTAACGCTGCGGCTTCGAGTGCATGAGTGATGGCGTCGCGCGTCTCAGCTGGATCGATGATCCTGTCGATCCACAATCTTGCCGCGCCATAACGCGGGTCCGTTTGTTCGTCGTAGGTTCTTTTGGTCGAGTCGAACAATTCCTTGCGCTCTTCCTCGCTGAGCTTTTTGCCTCCGCGTTCGAGCTGGCGGATTTTAATTTCAACCAACGTGCCGGCGGCGGATTCGCCGCTCATGACCGCGTATCTGGCGGTCGGCCACGCAAATACAAACCGGGGATCATAAGCCTTGCCGCACATGGCATAGTGCCCGGCGCCAAAAGATCCGCCGATGATGACGGTGATCTTGGGCACAACCGAGTTGGCCACGGCATTCACCAGCTTCGCACCTGCCTTGATGATGCCGCTCCATTCGGCGTCGCGGCCCACCATGAAGCCGTTGACATCATGCAGGAACACGAGCGGAACCAGGTTTTGGTTGCAGTCCATGATGAAGCGGGCAGCTTTCTCCGCCGATTCCGTATAGATGACACCGCCGAATTCGACGCGCTTCTTGCCTTCATGGTCGGTCGCCTGCGCGTGCATTTTCTGATTGGCGACAATGCCGACCGCGAATCCTCCGATGCGCGCGTATCCGCAAATCAGAGTCTTCCCGTACTCGGGCTTGTATTCGTCGAAACAACTGCCGTCGACAATGCGGCCAATGATCTCCTTCATCTCATAGGGTCGCGCGGGTGAAGAATCGTAGATGCCGTAAATCTCTTCGGTGGCCAATGCGGGCGGCTCGGGCTTACGCCGGTCCCATGGTGACTGCCGCCGATATCCCCATTTTTCGATGATGGCGCGCAGCCGCTCGAGGCAGGCTTCGTCTGTGGGTTCGCGAAAGTCGACGGTTCCACTGATCGCCGCATGCATCGCCGCCCCGCCCAGCTCTTCGGCGGAAATTTTCTGCCCGATAGCGGCTTGAACCAGCGCTGGACCAGCGAGAAAAAGGCCACTGCCGTCGGTCATAAGAATGTGATCGCACATCACCGGCAGATAACCGCCGCCGGCCACGCACATGCCCATAATCGCAGCGATTTGCGGAATGCCCATCGCCGACATCACCGCGTTGTTCCTGAACACACGTCCAAAGTCGTCGGTGTCAGGAAACACATCTTCCTGCAACGGCAGAAATACGCCAGCGGAGTCGACGAGGTAAACCGTGGGAATGTGGTTTTCGATGGCAATGTTCTGCGCGCGGATGACCTTTTTTGCGGTCATCGGAAAGAATGCCCCAGCTTTGACCGTGGCATCGTTGGCGATGATCATCACCAATCGCGTGTGGATGCGCGCCAGGCCGGTAATCACGCCTGCCGAGGGAGCGCCACCCCATTCCTGGTACATCCCAAACGCGGCGTAGCTACCCAGCTCGAAGAACGATGCAGGGTCTACCAGCAGGGTGATGCGCTCCCGCGCTGTCAGCCGCCGCTTATCGTGCTGGCTGGCGATGGCTTTGGCGCCCCCGCCTTCGCGAATCGTCTCTTCCTCGTTGCGGACTTGAGAAACCATGTCGGCCAAGAAGCGCATGTTGGCTTCAAAGCGCGCGGACGTGGGATCCACCTTGGAGGCGAGCACGGGGGATTTCGAGGGCGATGTCAGCTCTACGCGGTCAGGCATAAGGAAATGGGTACGAAACTATTTACCGTATACCAGCCGAGTGTAACGGCGCAAACTAAGTCTCTGAAGCGTTGTGGATCGGTTCGAGAATCGCCCGCCACGCATTAGCGATGTCATCCCGAAGCCCCGGCGTTTCCTTCGGCGGGGCGAGAGCCTGCCCTGAGCGAAGTCGAAGGAGACCTCCAGAACACGCGGCCCGTTGAGCCAGACTCCCTTGGGGATTAAGGCTTAGAGCTGGTCGGGATTTTTTTCGCTTGAGCGATTAGAGGACGAAGCGCCTGAACGGCCATTCCGATGGTGCCACCGGAGAATCCGTCAATGAACGCGGCGTTTACGCCGATGACTTCGCCTTGAGAATTGAAAACGGGACCGCCGCTTCCGCCGTGGGCTGTGGGAGCGTCGTAGATTAATTTGTCCCCCACAACATCTCCCAGATGTCCGTATGTCGCCGAGGGGCGGATGAGCGACAACGCGGCCAATTCGTTCGCTGCGCCAAGGTCATCTCGCCGAAATGCGAGGCGCTGATACACAGCTTCAGGCGACTTCGCGACCATGCCAAGAATCCCCATCGGATAGCCGACCACAGCGACGATCTCGCCGGGCAAAGAGGGCTTCTCCGCGAGAGGCAAGGGCCTGAGCAAGCGAACCGCCTGCGAATCTTCGATCCTGACCACAGCCAGGTCTCCGTGAGGTGCGAGCACGATCGGTGTGATATCGATCGGTTCCGCGATTCCCGGGAAAAATGCGACAAGTTTTTCGAGACGAGGTACCGCGCCATTATCGATCAAAGCTTCGGACTCCGCGTCTCCGTACCAAGGCTGGGCGACGTGCCGATTGGTGATGAGCAGGCCGTTGGCGACAACGAAACCAGTGCCCGAAATCCTGACGCGCACTGACGGCTTCCGGCCTGGGAACGTCACCTGGTAAATGCCATGAATGTAGCAAATGGAATTGCGATAGCGATTGAGCACCATCGCCGGCATGGCCTGTTCTTGCTGGAGTTCCTCGACCTGATGCGAAAGCTGCTGGACTTGACCCTGCAGGACGCGGTTCGAGGACGGCCAACTGAAATGCACAATTACGGCAGTGACAGCCAGAAGAAATACGGCGATCAGACCATGAACGAAGGCTTCCCACGTCCGGCAGACAGGTTCTTCGTCGGATTGCAGCCGATTGGGGTCCATAGAGCGAACTGGCCGCGGGGGATCGGCGCAATTCGCTAATTCTCGGCTTGCAGCGCGAGATTTTCTACGGTACGGAAGGCAATGGACGGCAGATTACTGGAGGTCGGAAATTCCCAGCCGTTTCGCCATTTCGTCGTAAAGAAATCCGCGCCCGGGCCGATAAGGCTGCACCCACTCGCCGTCGATCACAAACTGGGGTATGGCCCGTTTTCCTGTCTGTTTGACGACTTCGTCAGCTGCACCAGGGGTAGTTTCGATGTCGACTTCGGTGAACGGAAGGCTATGCGCCTGGAGGAATCGCTTGGCTTCGCGGCAATCTGGGCACCACTGGGCGGAATAGACGGTGATTTGCATGCTTATCCGATTCTACCGAACCGAACCGGGCGTTAGGGTTCCCCTGGGGTTCGCATGGTATATACTATGGTCTATCACGCGAGGATTAATGAATCGCACCGCCAAATTGTTTCGCAATGGTCGCAGCCAGGCCGTACGATTACCGTCCCAATTCCGGTTTGACGGCGATGAGGTCTTTATTCGCCGCGACGAGACAAGCGGGGACGTGATCCTGTCGCGCCGTCCAAATTCCTGGCAAAGCTTTTTCGACCAGGTGAAGGCAGTCGATATACCCGGCGACTATCTGGATGAGCGGCACGATCAGCCGCCGCAGAAGCGAAAGCTGTTCTAGCCGTGCCGGTTCGCTATCTCCTGGATACCAACATTGCCAACTATGTGATCAAAGGAAATTTCCCGCGCTTGCGCGAACGGCTGATCCGCGTCGCGATGGCCGAAGTCGGGATTTCCGCGGTGACGGAGGCGGAGTTGCGTTGCGGCGCAGCCAGGCGGCCGGAAGCTTCGGGTCTAAAACTTGCAATCGAGGAATTTATCATTCGCGTTGAAGTGCTCCCCTGGGATTCCGCGACAGCGCGGAGTTATGCCGATCTGCGTGCGGAACTCGAAGAGCGAGGTACTCCGCTGGGCAACCTCGATTTGATGATCGCTTCGCACGCCCTCGCAACAACGACCACGCTGGTCAGCCATAATCGCGTCTTCCGACATGTAAAGAAACTAAAAGTCGAAGATTGGACCAAGTAGCTGTTGACCTGTTCTCGGGTTTAGGTGAAGTGCAAGACCAAAAAAGAAACGCCGCCAGCTAAAAGCCGACGGCGCGGTAGAAAGTTTAACTTAGCTCTCGTAAAGCAAAACGCCTTCAGTCTCTTTCGAATCCACGGGACGATAGAAGAGCTTGTTCCCGTCAAGAAAGACTTCGATGAATGCTGGCCGCGTTGTGATCGTGCCCTGAATAAGCGCCTCGGAAAGCGGATCCTCGATGTACTTTTGCAGGGCCCGCCGTAACGGTCGAGCGCCGTAACTGCGATCGGACATCGTCTGGTTGAGTATCCATTTCTCGGCTTCATCGGTCACCGTGACCGTGATGGCCTTTTGCGCCAGATTGGCATTCAGCTGGCCAATCAGCAATTCGAGAATCTGGATCAGGTCGCCTTCGGTCAAGGCGTTAAAGATAATGACTTCATCCAGACGATTGAGGAACTCTGGATTGAAAGTCCGTTTAACTTCGCCCTTGACCAGGTCTTCAACCTTTTCGGCGACCATGTCTTCGGCTCCCGACTGGAATCCGAGACCCTCGCGGCGTTGCAAATGGCGTGCGCCGATATTCGAGGTCATGATGATGACCGTATTTTTGAAGTCAACCCGATTGCCCAGTCCGTCCGTGAGGTGCCCGTCTTCAAAAACCTGCAAAAGGATGTTGAACACATCGGGGTGCGCTTTCTCGATTTCGTCGAGCAAGACCACCGAATACGGCGCACGTTTAACGCGCTCAGTCAGCTGGCCGCCTTCCTCGTATCCCACATATCCCGGAGGCGATCCGATCAGCTTCGAGACCGAATGCTTTTCCATGAATTCGGACATATCAAAGCGAATCAGCGATTTCTCGCTGCCGAACATGAAATGCGCCAGGGTTCGAGCGACTTCGGTCTTTCCTACGCCGGTCGGACCCAAAAACAGGAACGAGCCGATGGGCCGGTTGGGATTTTTCAGTCCAGCGCGGCTGCGACGAATAGCGCGGGCCAAAGCGCTGATGGCTTTGTCCTGCGAAATCACGCGCCGGTGCAGCTCTTCTTCGATGCGAAGCAGCTTTTGCGTCTCTTCTTCTTTGATCGAAGTGATGGGCACGCCGGTCCAGCGAGAGACCACGTCTTCGATGTCTTCGCGACCGACAACGCCGGTGGCGGATTCATCGAGATGATATTTCTCGCGCAGGGCACGCAGGTTCTCACGTTCCTTGCGTTCCTCATCGGAATAGAAGCGTGCCTTCTCAAACTCATGGTTCGCAATCGCATTTTCCATGCGATGGACGATGAATTTAACCCGCTTCTGCACTTCCGTGATTTCTTCCGGAAGCGAAGTCTGGCGCAACTTTACGCGGGCGCCGGCTTCATCGATTAAGTCGATGGCCTTGTCCGGAAGGAACCGGTCTGGAATGTAGCGGTTGGAGTGCGAAACCGCAAAGTTGATGGAATCGTCCGTGTAAGTGACCGCATGGAACTTTTCGTAGCGGTCTTTAATGCCGAACAGAATTTTGGTTGCGTCCTCCTCGTTTGGAGGCGGAACTTTCACGGACTGGAAGCGGCGTTCAAGCGACCGGTCTTTCTCAATCGACTTGCGATATTCGCCGGGCGTGGTTGCGCCGATGCACTGAATCTCTCCGCGAGAAAGCGCGGGCTTCAGGATGTTGGCAGCGTCCAAAGAGCCTTCGGCCGAGCCTGCACCGACCAGGGTGTGCAACTCATCAATAAAGACGATGGAATTCTGCGATTCCATCAGCTCTTTCATGATGGTCTTCAGCCGTTCTTCGAACTGACCGCGATACTTGGTGCCCGCAACGATCAAGGAAAGATCAAGAGCGAGGATGCGCTTATCGGCCAAAAACGAAGGAACTTCACCATCGGCGATGCGTTGAGCCAGACCTTCCACGATTGCGGTCTTGCCGACGCCCGGTTCGCCAATCAGAACCGGATTATTTTTCGTCCGGCGGCAGAGAATTTGAATAACGCGGTCTAATTCTCCGTCGCGTCCAACCAGCGGATCGAGTTGCGTATCCATCGCAGCCTGTGTAAGGTCGCGAGAGAATTCGCTTAATAAGGAAGACTCGCGCTGGCGTTGCGGCTGCGATTTCTCCTGACTGGTACGCGCAAGCTCCTCGCGAATCGCAGGCAGGCGCAGGCCGCGTTCATGCAGAATCTCTGCGGCGAAGCATTTTTCTTCTCGCAGCAAACCTAAAAGAAGATGCTCGGTCCCAATGTGTTTGTGCGAAAGGCGCTCCGCTTCTTCGGCGGCGTAGGCGAGCACGCGCTTGCACTCGTTGCTTAGAGGAAGGTCAACTGAAGTCGAAACCTTCTCTCGGATCGTTGTGTGAGCTTCGATCTGTTTGCGAATCGATTCGACCGAAGCATGGGAACGAAGAAATCGGTTGGTGAGGGCCTTATCCTCCCGCAACAAGCCCAGCAACAAATGTTCGGTCTCAATGTAGGGAGAGCCGAACTGGCTGGCCTCGTAGCGGGCAAAAAATATGACCCGCCTAGCCTTCTCCGTATAGCGTTCAAACATGGTACCCGTCCCCCCTGAACTTGCAGAAAGCGCTGGCCTCCTGAAGCTCCGCCCTTACCTCATTATGCAACCAACAGTACAGGAACCCAATAGCACAAAAGATGTACGAATTCCTTTGCTCATTACTAAAGAAACCCTTGCGCGACTCACTTGTCGCGTTCCCAACTGATGCCATTTCGTCCTTCTAGCCAGACAAACTCGCTGGCTCCAGCTCTTCCAGCTTTCCACCTTCCAACTTTAGAACGCGGTCACATCGTTGCGCGAACGCAATATTGTGCGTGGCAATCAAAGAAGTTAATCCGCGTTCGCGATGTAATCGAGCAATTAGCTCGAAGATCGAATCTGCGGTGCGGGAATCCAGGTCGCCGGTCGGCTCATCCGCCAACAAAAGAGCGGGGTTGGTGATTAGCGCCCTGGCGAGAGCCACTCTCTGCTGCTCGCCGCCGGAAAGCTCGCCGGAGCGATGATGAGCCCGGTCATCTAAACCCACTTCCCGCAACCAGTTCGCCGCTTTGGCCATGGATTCCGGTTTCGGATCTCCTCGCATGAGCAGGGGCATCGCGGCATTCTCCAGCGCGGTAAATTCTGGAAGCAGATAGTGGAACTGCCACACAAAACCTAATTCGCGATTGCGGAACCGGGCAGCTTCGTTCTCGGATAGCGAATTCACGTGCAACCGCGCGCAGTATACGTTGCCGGAAGAAGCACTATCAAGAGCGCTGAGGATGTGAAGTAGGGTACTCTTTCCCGCGCCCGATTCGCCCACGATCGCCACCATCTCTCCCTGCGTTAACTGGAAAGACAAATTGTCAAAGAGCTTAAGGTCGGATTTTCCGGAGCGAAAGGCTTTACCCAAGCCTTCGACCCGCATCACGAACTTAGTGGTTAGATGCATCAAAGTCCCCGCTGGCATCAAGGGGCTAAGGCGGCCCTTGCCTTCCAATTAAATCATGTTTGCAAAAGCGAACTGCAGGGAAATGACCGCACGTCTTTACTTATTCGTAACGCAATGATTCGGCGGGGCGGGTGCGCGCCGCGGACCATGACGGATAAATCGTTGCGATCAGGGACACGCCAATCGCCACTGCGGCAACCAGAATGCCATCCGATGCGCGCGGCGCAAATGGAACGTAATCGATCGAGTAAACCTCAGGAGCCAGAGCCAGGAGCCGGTAGTGCGCCCCAGCCCAAGACAACGCGTAGCCGAGCACGAGTCCGATTGCTGTCCCGAATACTCCGATCAGCAGACCTTGAGCGATAAAAATATTTCGCACCTGGGATTTGCGCGTGCCCATCGACATGAGTACGGCAATGTCGCGGGTTTTTTCCATAACCATCATGATGAGTGAGATGAGAATGTTGAGCGCGGCGACGAACACGATCAGTCCTATGGTAATGAACGTGACCAGGCGCTCGAGCTTCAAAGCGCGGAAGATGGCTTTGTTCTGCTCCATCCAGTTAGTGGTCATGAAGCCGGGGCCGGCTGCTTGCTCGATCGCTTTCGCAATCGTTGCGGCCTGATAAATGTCGTCCACCTTGAATTCAATGGCTGCCACTTCATCGTCGAGCCCAAAGAGCCGCTGCGTATCCGCGAGTCTCGCCAGAGCCCAGGTGCTGTCGTAGTCAAAAAAACCGGAGCTGAGAATTCCCGAGACGCGGAAGCGGCTGTATTTGGGAACAAGTCCAAACGGTGTGAGTTCGCCCTGCGGACTGGTCACGAGGACCACGGAACCGACCGTCGCGCCGAGGCTCTCAGCCATATCCTTACCCAGAATGATCGGAGGCATCGCTGCCACGCGCGCAGCCACTCCAGCCAGATCGTCAGGAGATTGTGGCTCGACCGCCGGCGCAGCAGCAGGGGGTGCGGGGGTGTCCAGTGAATTGACTGAGCCTTCCTTAACGCTATTGAGCAGATCGCTGACCTTGCGTTCGTCCTGCGGGATGATGCCTTTAAGCACAGCGCCGCTGGCACGGGGACCAAGGGAAATCAGGACTTGTTCATAGATCACTGGAGCGGCAGCAACCACATGTGGCTGCGTCGCCAGACGCGCCATCAATGGAGGCCACGCCCTGATGCCGTCCGATTGAACACGCAAAAGATTGATGTGCGAGGTCGATCCGAGCAGGCGATCCTGTAGGTCCTGGCGGAATCCGTTGTTGATTGCCAGCGCGACGACGAGCGACGCGACCCCTGCCGCGACGCCAACGATCGAGATCGCGGTGATGACTCCGATGAACGCCTGCCTGCGTTTGGCACGAAGGTAGCGTGAAGCGATGAAGAGTTCAAAACGCATTCGGTCAATCGGGATTATAGACCCGACATCAGCGCGTTCTCGCACGGAGCGACAACAGCGTGTGCTGGACACTGCGGGCGCAGAGAAAGTTCCTGATTTTATTTTTGAAGGGGAAGAGGAATTACGGCCGGCGAACGTGCTTCGCGGTGTCTTTAACTGCACCGCTAGGAGGTGGAATATGTTTGCCGATTCTTTTTGTGAAACTCACCGTTCATCGCGGATTCAAAGAGCACGTGCCTCGCTGCTTTCGTTTACCGCGCAGGGTATTGCGATCGGCATCCTCTTGCTCGTCCCGCTTTTTTATTCGCAGGGTATTCCGCAGATATTTTCGTTTTCACCGCTTGTGGTTCCTGCGGCCCCTGTGATGCAGCCTGTTGCTACAACTTCGCACACGAGTAACAGACCCGGATTTGGAACGGTGTTGAATGTGGTTCGTAACTACAAGCCCATCGGCATCCAAAACGACCCGGAGCCGTTAGCGCCGCCCGCACTGGATTTCCACGATCCTGACGGCGCGAATAGCGTCGCGGTAGGAATACCCAACTCAACCGGTACAGCTTTAGTCACACTCGCTTCGCCGCCTGCGGCCACCAAACCGTTGCGCATATCCCGCATGATGGAAGGAAATCTGCTGCGCCGGGTGCAGCCCGTCTATCCCGCGATTGCTCGCCTCGCCCGGGTGCAGGGCACAGTTGAGTTGCGCGCTGTCATCAGCCGCGAGGGGATGATCGAGAATCTCCAAGCCATCAGCGGTCCGGCGATGCTGATCAACGCCGCGATCGATGCGGTGCGGCAGTGGCGATATCGTCCTTACTATCTGAATGGCGATCCCATCGAAGTTGAAACCACCGTGACCGTCAACTTCACCTTAAGTGGCGGATAGGCCAAGACAGGTACGCTGGTAACATCCCGCGCATTTTTCGTACCGATATAATCACAGCTAGTGACGACCTCCGCCGTGGAACGCAAAATACGAAGCGCGACCCGTCCGACCTGGGCTGATGTGTCGCTTTCGGCACTGCGGCACAACTTTCGCACGGTGCAGGCGCACGTCGGTGCTGAGGTAGAGATTTGCTCGGTCGTGAAGGCCGACGCCTATGGCCATGGCGCGATTGAATGTGCTCGCGCTTTGGAGCAAGAAGGCGCTACGTGGTTCGGGGTGACCTCACTCGATGAAGCCATTCCGCTGCGCGAGGCTGGAATCGCCGGCCGGATTTTGTTGATGACCGGTTTTTGGCGCGGCGAGGAAGAAGAAATCGCCCGGCTCGGCCTGACTCCGACGATCTGGGAACCGGGGCAGATTGAGCTGCTCGAAAAGGCTGCGTCGCGATTGGGCAACGCGCTTTTTCCCGTTCACTTAAAGATCGATACAGGAATGGGTCGGCTCGGTGTCGCGCCGGAAGAGTTGCCTGCGATCTATTCGTCGCTGCGATCGTCGAAACATTTGCTATTAGAAGGTCTCGCAACTCACCTCGCTTCTTCTGAGGTGCTGGACGCGCCTTCCGCGTCCGCGCAGACGGATCGGTTCAAGAATGCCCACCAGCAAATTCGAGAGCAGGGTTTCGATCCTCCGCTGGTGCACATGGCCAACACCTCGGCGATGATTTCGCGCCCGGACTCCTGGAATACCATGATTCGCCCCGGTGCGGCGCTCTATGGTTTCTATCTTCCTTTCGAGCGTGCAGGCAGGGAAGTAAGCGGAAGCCATTTACGCCTCGCTCTCAAACCCGCGCTATCGTGGAAGACTCGCATTCTCTCGCTGCGAAATATGCCGGCGAACCAGGAACTCGGCTACGGCGGAACTTACACGACCAAAGCGCCCTCGCGAATCGCCGTGCTGCCGTTGGGATACGCCGACGGCCTGAACCGGCAGATCTCTTCGCGCGGCCGAGTGATCGTGCGCGAGAATTATGCTCCCATTGTCGGCCGAATCTCGATGGATCTGACGCTTGTCGACGTCACAGGAATCGCTGGCGTCAGTGTCGGCGACGAAGTCGTGCTGCTGGGAACGAGCGGCAGCCTCTCGGTGACCGCGGAAGAGCAAGCCGAGATGTCCAACACAATCCCCTACGAAATTCTCTGCAACATATCGAAGAGAGTTCCGCGAAAATACGCCGAATAAAGGGTGAACCTCTTCGGCCCGCCGAACGCTCGCCTGCCGCCGGCGTTTGTTATTCTGGATAGGCATGCCTTCCCGCTACGCTCAATGGATGTATGACTGGGAGCACCGTCTCACGTCGGTGGACAATAACCGCGTGGTGCGTCCCCTGGAGTGGGGAGTGGAGTGGGCCCAACAGTGGCCATGCCGCAACGGATACGCCCCCGGCTACGTTCCGGAAGACGGCGAAAAGTATTTACTGGAATATAACCGCCGCATTATTCCTGCCAGCGATGAATTCTTCGGGTACCGGGTGCCGAAAGATTTTGCGCTTGAGCGCCGTGAGATCAAGGTATTTAGCACCCGCGAAGTCCCCGACCCGAAACTGGAAGAAAAAGTGCGCGGAACTTTTGGCGAATTTCTGCGCTTCACCTCCCCGGTGCGAACGCCATTCCCAGAAAATAACGCGGTCAATGCGCGATGGTTTCAGGCGCAACAAAAGGGGGCCACTAAGCGCGCAGTTGTACTTCTTCCCCACTGGAATTCCGATGGCATCGCATACACCGCGCTGTGCCAGATGCTGAACTGGCTGGGCGTGTCCGTGCTGCGCTTGAGCATGCCGTATCACGACATTCGCCGCCCGGCTGAGATTTTGCGTGCCGACTACGCGGTGTCTGCCAACATCGGACGAACCATTGACGCCTGCCGCCAGGCAGTGATCGATGTCCGCTGCTGCTATGACTGGCTCGAACAGCAGGGTTACAGCGATCTGGGAATCGTTGGCACCAGCCTGGGTTCCTGCTATGCCTTTCTAGCGACTGCGCATGACCGGCGCATTCGCGCGGCAGCTTTCAACCACGCGTCCACCTACGTCGCGGACGTAGTCTGGCACGGTCAGTCGACGCGCCACATTCGGCAGGGGATCGAATCGCAGCTCGACATCGACCGCCTGCGGGAATTGTGGCGATGCGTCAGCCCGATGTCATATTTCGACAAATTCGCGCGCTGGCCGCGAAAGTCGTTGGTGATTTACGCGAAATACGATCTCACATTCCTGCCGGAGTTCTCCCTGCAAACGATTGCCGAGTTCGAACGCCGTGGGCTGGACCACCGCGTCGTAGCATTGCCCTGCGGACACTACACAACCGGCGAAACGCCGTTCAAATACATGGACGGATGGCAACTGGCGAATTTCTTCCGCAGCGCTTTTGACCGATGATATCGATGCACGTCACTCTTCACAAAGGCCAGTACGAATTGAGCACGGATCCCGCCAAGCTGGATCTGGACGTGATTCACGGCTTCCTTACGTCGAGTTACTGGGCTGCCGGAATTTCGCGGGAGGTTGTTCGCCGATCGATCGAAAATTCCCTTTGTTTCGGCGTCTATCAAAGCGATCAGCAGGTTGCCTTCGCGCGAGTGGTGAGCGACTTTGCAACCTTTGCCTACGTCGGCGATGTTTTCGTGCTGGAAGCCCACCGTGGCAAAGGGCTGTCGCAGTGGATGATGGAAAGCATCATGAATCATGAGAGGCTGCAACACTTGCGGCGCTGGACGCTGCTGACTCGCGACGCCCACGGCTTGTACGAAAAATTTGGCTTCACGGCTATTGCAAAAACCGACCGCTACATGGAACGGCACAATCCCCATGTCTACAAGCGTAAACTGGAGCAGATATGAAACATTCGATGTCACTGCCTCTATCCGCCGTCGACCCTGAAGTAGCTACTGCGATTGACAACGAAGCGCGCCGTCAGCATGAGGGCCTGGAGCTGATCGCCTCGGAAAACTTCGTCAGCGAAGCCGTTCTCGAAGCCGCAGGTTCTGTTTTCACGAACAAATACGCGGAGGGTTATCCCGGCAAACGCTACTACGGTGGCTGCGAATTTTCCGACGTAGTCGAGAATCTGGCACGAGATCGTGCGAAGCAACTTTTCGGCGCGGAACACGCGAACGTTCAGCCTCATTCCGGTTCATCGGCGAATATGGAGGCCTATGCGGCAGTCTTGAAGCCGGGAGACACAATCCTGGGGCTCAACTTGGCGCACGGCGGCCACCTGACGCACGGGCACCCGCTAAATTTTTCCGGAAAGACCTACAAGATCGTGCCTTATGGAGTGACCAGGGAAACGGAAACCATCGACTACGACGATCTCGAGAAATTGGCGGAAAAAGAGCATCCGAAAATGATTATCGGCGGGGGCAGTGCCTACCCCCGCATTATCGACTTTGCAAGAATGAGAAGCATTGCCGACAAAGTCGGTGCGCTATTTCTGGTAGACATGGCGCATTTCGCCGGACTGGTTGCTGGAGGAGCGCATCCATCGCCTGTCCCTCACGCCCACATTGTTACAACAACGACGCACAAGACTCTGCGTGGGCCCCGTGCAGGATTGATCTTGTCGCGACAGGAGTTCGCTGCCGCTATCGACAAATATGTGTTCCCCGGCGCGCAGGGTGGACCTCTCGTTCACATCATCGCCGCTAAAGCCGTAGCCTTCCTCGAAGCATTGCAGCCAGACTTCCGTGATTATGCCCGGCAAGTGGTGGCCAACGCGAAGGTGTTGGCGGCAACTCTGGCGGACGAAGGCTTCCGCATCATCTCGGGGGGAACCGATACGCACCTGATGTTGATCGATGTGTTCGCAAAGGGGATGTTAGGCAGCGAAGCCGAAAAGGCTCTCGGCGATGCGCACATTACGGTGAATAAGAATGCGATTCCCTTCGACACTAACCCTCCGATGAAACCAAGTGGAATCCGCATCGGCTCCCCGGCGCTGACCACTCGCGGGATGAAAGAACCCGAAATGAAGCAAGTCGGCAAGTGGATTTCCGAGGCGCTGCATCATCGGGCGGAGACTGCAGTGCTGGCGCGGATCAGAAAAGATGTCCTGTCCCTCGCGGAGGCGTTTCCTCTCTACTCGGAACGGCGCGCGAAGGCGGAAGTGCGGGTGTAGCGAAGTGCGGGCCTGACGCCGCGCGGATGCGCTCGGAATTTCTTGTGCGGTAGCCAGTGCGCTGTGGTAAACCTTCCTCTGTGAGAGTCGCCATCGACGTCCGGCGGATGACGGAGTTCGGTGTTGGCACGTACACCCGCAACATCGTTCGCGCCTTAGGCCGGCTCGATCACGAGACCGACTACTTCTTGATTGGCTCCCCAGAAAAATTCAACGAGATCGGCCCCCTCCCGCCGAACTTCAAGACCTTTAAGCTGCTTGACGGCGACACCACCCGCCGAGGCTACTTCGATTGCCGCAGCATTCTAAAGCGCCTGAAATGCGACCTCGTTCATATTCCCCACCTGTTTTGGCTTCCTAGAAATTTGCCGTGCCCTTATGTGATGACGGTCCACGATCTTCTCGAGCACATGTCGTGGGGGCAAGGACGGTCAAACCTCAAGCGGTCGTTACATTTCTATTCCACCCGGCGGGTATTCAAGGGCGCTTCGCGCGTGCTGGCGGTTTCGCAATTTACCAAGGGCGAGATCGAAAAGATGTTCGACATTCCGCCGCGCCGCATTGAAGTTGTGCACAACGCGATTGACGAGCGGTTTCTGCACGGACACGCCAACGAATACGACCGAAAATTCCTGGCTGAACGTTATCAGATCACCTCTCCCTTTCTGCTTTATGCGGGCCGGATCAGCCCGCACAAAAACATCGGACGCATCATCGAGGCTTTTTCCGCGCTCAAAGCGGAATTGGACAAAGAAGAGAAGTACCCCGATCTGAAGCTCATCATCATCGGCGACGAGCTATCGAAGCATCCGGATTTGCGGCGTACCGTCGTACGTGCGGGCATGCAGAATGACGTTCGCTTTCTGGCTTTTGTCCCCATCGAAGTGCTTCGCATTTTCTACGATCTGGCGAAAGTGTTCGTTTTTCCGTCATTATACGAAGGCTTCGGCTTGCCGCCGCTGGAAGCGATGGCCCACGGCACGCCGGTGCTCACCTCGAACGTCTCATCCGTCCCGGAAATCGTTGGCGACGCTGCGGTGCTGGTAAATCCGGAAAATGTCTTTGAGATGATGCGCGCACTTCTGAAAGTTTTGCTGGACCCACCCCTTCGGACAAAATTGAAAGAGCGCGGATACCAACAAGCCAAGAAGTATTCCTGGGACGCCTCGGCAGCCAAGGTACTCGCCATTTATCGAAATGTAGCAGGCGACCGCGGCGGAGAAAAGCTACGCGATTCCGCGATGGTGGGCACCTTGTAGCTGTTAGCTGCCGTGGCGGGCGTCCTCTCTTTACGATAAAGTAAATGATCCATGCTTGAGCTGAGTTTCGTGCGCGACAACCTGGAGTTGGTGCAGGACAAGCTGCGGCAGCGCGGCATGAATCCGGACGATGCGTTGCGCGATTTCGGTCAGGTGGATGCGCAGCGGCGTCAGGCCATCGCGGCTGCGGAAACCCTGAAAGCGCATCGCAACCGGCTTTCCGAAGAAATTGCCAAGTTGAAGTCCAGCGGGAAAGACGCTTCCGCCGTGCTGGCTGAAACCAAGAATCTTCGCGAACAGAGCGCCGAACTGGAAAGGGCGGCGGACGAGTATGACGGACGCCTGCGAGAAATTCTGGTTGGAATTCCCAACCTGCCGCACGAATCGGTTCCCATCGGCAAGACCGCCGACGACAATGTGGAAGCAAGGCGTTGGGGACGCGCCCCAAAATTCGACTTCACGCCGAAGGCGCATTGGGAGTTGGGTGAACACTTAGGCGTACTCGATCTGCAACGCGCAGTGAAGTTGACCGGAGCACGATTTGCCGTCTATTGGGCGCTGGGCGCGCGGCTTGAGCGGGCGCTGGCGAACTTCATGCTCGATCTGCACACGAAAGAGCACGGCTACACCGAGGTCCTGCCGCCATACATGGTGAATTCGGAATCAATGTATGGAACCGGCCAACTACCGAAATTCGCGTCCGACTTATTCCGCGTTCCCCAAGGCGATAAAGATTTCTGGCTCATTCCCACCGCCGAGGTTCCGGTAACGAATCTTTATCGCGATGAAGTTCTCGATGGCTCACGCTTGCCGATTTCTTTAACGGCTTACACGCCGTGCTTCCGCAGCGAAGCTGGATCTTACGGTAAAGACGTTCGCGGAATCATCCGGCAGCACCAGTTTCAGAAAGTGGAACTCGTGAAGTTCTCACGGCCTGAAGACTCTTACGCGCAACTGGAAAAATTGACCCATGACGCGGAAGAAGTACTGCAAAAGCTTGGATTGCACTATCGGGTGATGGCGCTCAGCACCGGCGACATGGGCCCATCGTCGGCGAAAACGTACGATCTCGAAGTATGGCTGCCGGGGCAACAGTTGTTTCGCGAAATATCTTCCTGCTCGAATTTCGAGTCTTATCAGGCGCGGCGAGCGAATATCCGCTACAAGCGCGACGGTAAGGGCAAGAGTGAATTCGTGCACACACTCAATGGCAGCGCCTTGGCTGTAGGGCGAACCTGGGTGGCAATTGTGGAAAACTATCAGCAGGCTGACGGGAGCGTCCTGGTCCCCGAGGCATTGCAGCCTTACATGGGGACGGACCGCATTACCGCGCAGAAATTTTAGCGGGCGTTGCCAATCAATCCCGCAAGGAGTAAAAACAGAGCTTGAGCAGAACGCAAGCACCGACGGCGTTGGCTGCACCGGAAGTACCGATGGGCCAAGTTTGGGGAACAATTCGCGGCTACGTTCTGTGGTCCTACGAACGCGGAACCATCCAATACGACGTGATGGTCACGCTGATCCTGCTTTTCGTTTTTCTCTCGCCGCGGGTCATCAATTTCAACGACAAACCAATTCAACATAATCCGCAACCAACCGGGGTGCTGGTGACGCCCGATCCCAATGGCGGGTTCGTGTATGAGATTGAAAGCGCGGCGATTCCCGCGGCAAATGATAGCGACACCCGGAACGAATTGCTGCACGTGATCGAGCCCATTTCAGGTAGTGTGAGCATCAAGAAATATGAGCCGGTGAAGAATTTCGCCGGACACGTCGTGAAGTACCGGGTTTGGGTTAACCGCGAATGAACAAGCTGCCAAAATGCGCTGTGATCGCTGGCCTTGCCTGGGCCGCGGGGTCAGTGCTTATCTCTTCAGCGGTCGCGCAAAGCCAAGGCAATCTTGATCAAATCCTCAAGAAAATGGACACGGCTGCCGCCGCGTTCCATACCACCGAAGCCTCGTTTGAGTGGGTGGTGTTTGAAAAAGTCACAGGCGATCAGGATACGCAAAAAGGCAAAGTTTATTTCCGCCGCGAAGGAAGCCGTATCGAGATGGCTGCGGACGTGTCGGATCCGAAGCCGCCCAAATACCTGCTGTTCACGGGAGACAAGATCGAGCTTTATGAAACCGGGATCAACCGAGTTACCGTCTACGACGCGGGCCAGCATCGAGCCGACTTCGAAACCTTCCTGGTGTTGGGGTTTGGCGGTTCCGGTCAGGACCTTCAAAAATCATTCAACGTGACTTATAAAGGAACCGAGCAAGTCGGCGAGGTCAATGCCACTTTGCTTGATCTGGTGCCGAAGTCCGAGAAGATTCGCAACAATTTCCCCCACATCGCGTTGTGGATCGACCCCGACCGTGGGGTATCGGTGCGGCAAAAGCTCTACGAAACGTCGGGCGATTACCGGCAGCAGAATTATTCCGACATAGTCATCAACAAGAAGATCGCCGACTCGGTTTTCAAGCTGAAGACCAACGCAAAAACCGAAACCGTGACCAAGTCAGGCAACTAGGGTATTACCACTAAGTACCGAAATCGCAACGATTTGAAGATTCATGCTGAAAACTGCCGTGAGGAAAGGTATACTTCCGAAATAATCGGGAAAGATACTAACCCTGAATGGCAAAAGTTTTCACCATCCCCGTGCTTCCTAATTTGGGCCGCAAGACTCGTGAGCGCGTTTCCGACCCAAGGTACGTGGACGGGCAACGGGTTTTAGTAGACGCGATGAAATATCTGACTCAGGCCGATCCCATGGCCAATCGCGAAGCGGTCGCCCTCATCTCCGAGCACGTCCGCACCCGATTCCGCATGAGCGACTCCCCGCTGTTTTCCGCCCCTGAGTAAGGTCAAAAACCTCTTAAAGCGAAAGCGTGCGGGAAACACTCCTGCCCCCAACCTTGTCATTCCGAGGAGCGGAGCGACGAGGAATCTGCTTTTCTCTCTGCCCAGGCGCACAGCTGGCTAGCGCGTCGCTTTCCGTTCCCGTTAAAAATAAAACTTAAGAGCCAGTTGAATGATTCTCGGATCCAAAGCCTGTGTAATCTGGCCAAAATTCGCGTCGAACCCGAAGTGATCTGGGTTGAAGAACTGTGCATGGTTGAATGCATTAAAGAACTCGGCGCGGAACTCGATCGATCTTGCTTCGCTGAATTTGAAATGACGTCCAATCGTCAGATCGAACTGGTTGCGTCCCGGCCCACGCAGGAAATTCCTACCCGAATTTCCAAACGAAAACAGCGGCACGTTGGCGCAATCGTAAGCGGTGGGGTCGAAATAAAAATGCCCGTTGGTTACGGGAGCGCCCAAACAATTTGCAGTCGAAGGGTCAAAGCTGTGAAGCGAGCGCGGAGCATACAGATGAGAGGGCCCGGCGATGTCTGCCCGATCAAAAAATATATTTTCCTGACTGGAGTTTGAGTTGGAGAAGATGGAAAACGGAGTTCCGGTCTGGAAGCTGGCGATTCCGCTGGCCTCCCAGCCTTCGGCGATCCGTCGCATGAAGCCGTTCCGGCCGCGGAACGGCCGGTCGAGGCCAAGTTCCCACAATCCGCTGATGACAAGTCGATGTCTGACGTCAAAATTGGCCGGTCCCCGGTCAAACGAGTGATCGAAAGGGTCGGAATAGACCGAGCTGTTGTAGCGAAATCCCGACTGGTCGTCGATGGTCTTAGCCAAAGTGTATGCGCCGCGAATGTTGAAGCCGTGGCTCAAGCGTTTGTCGACGGTGAGTTGAAACTGATTGCTGTTCGAATTACCGGCGCTCAGGTCAGTGAAAAGCTGCACAATGCCCGTGGGAGTTGCGTTCGGGTCGGTGGTGGCGTTGGCACATCCGGCCAACGGGCGGGCGCAATCGGGATTCAGGAATCCGTTGGCATTCTGCGCTTGCAGCAGGCTGGGTAGTGGAGCGTTGAGATCCGTTGTCACGATCGACTTGCGGCTGAAACTGCCGACGTAGTCGGCTTCAATGACTGTGTCTGGCGCGATCTGATACTGGAACCCGTAGTTGACGTTCTCTGAATAGGGCGTGCGGAAGTGAGGATCGACGACGTAGGCGAACGAAACCGCAGGAACGCCAAAGGTTGAGCCGACCTTGCCGCCAGTGGGGAACGGATTTGGTGAAGAACTAAACGCTGTGTACGGGTCAGCGACCGGGTTCACACCAGCCGGCACAGTGCTGTAGTCGCTGGGAAATAAATTAATGACGCTGCCGAACGGAGCCTCGCCTCCGAACTGCTCGTTCAACGCTCCGTCTTCGATGTCATAGAAGATTCCAAATCCGCCGCGCATGACCAGCTTTGCGTTGCCCATCATGTCCCACGCGAAACCAACTCGCGGCGCGAAATTATTCCGGTCTGGGTAGGTCAGGCCCGGATTCGGGGTATTGGGGTCGCCCGCATAGAGAATTCCTTGCGGCGCGGTCGGGAAGACAGAAGATTGCTGTCCCGGGAAATAGCCTTGTACCTGCCTATGCGGGTCTTCGAGCGGCGTGTTGTATTCATATCGCAAACCGTAGCTGAGGGTGAATCCGGGCCAGATCTTCCAGGCATCCTCGCCAAAGAAATGAAGCTGCGAAGTGCGGATTCCGTAGACCGCACGAGAAAATTGCTGGAAGTTGTCGTAAAAGCCGCCAACAAAATCAGCCAGCGGACTCCCTGTTAATCCGCCCGGCCCCGGAGCATAGAGATTGGCGAAGTCGAACACGCCGTTGTTCTGGTAGTCAAAGTCCAAATTATTGCGAACCCGGCGGATGTCAGTTCCAATTTTAAAGTCGTGCCGTCCTCTCGTGATTGAAAGGCTGTCTTGCCAATGGAACGTGACGTCGTGAATCTTTGTCGGACCTTGGGGATTCGGGCCAAGCGTAAAAGATGGAGTGCTTAAAATCGGAGGCGCCGCCCCTGCAGGATCGTCTGGATTGACGTTGGTGAAACCCAGAGCCGACGGAGCCGTCGTGTCGTGTGGCACTCCGGTGAGGCTGGCATTTCGGTTCGATCCAAAGATAAACTCGTTCACAATTTTCGGATTGAACGTATGCAGCCATGTAATCGACAGAAGCTGCGAGCGGGTGAGCGAATCGAAGCCTGAGCCCACGGGCACATTTCCGCCTGTTGCTCCGCCGCTGAAAATAGCGTATGGGTAGTTGGACCTGAAATCATCGATGATGTAAGAGGCATTGATCGAATCGCGATCACCGATACGGTGATCTAGACGCGCCACTCCCTGGTCATCGGGCAAAAAAGCGATGGGCGCAGCGACGAAATTGTTGTTGGGCAGGTTCGGCAACGGCAAGTATTTTGAGATGTACTTAGCGATCACTGGGTTCACCGGAACCTGGTTGTTCGGATAATTCAGCCCGGTAGTCGGATCGACTAGTTGGGTGGAAGGCAGCAACTCGCTGAAATTTCCAGTGCGTTCCGCCGGGCTCAGAACTTGCAGGATGGGCGCGACCGCTCCTTCATGTTTACGAACACCCTGATAGGCCACAAAGAAGAACGTCTTGTTTTTACGGATCGGGCCGCCAAAAGTTGCGCCGAAAGTATTGCGCTTGAACGGGGTACGTTGCGGCAAAAAGTAATTGCGAGCATTCAACGCATCGTTACGGAAGAACTCGAACGCGTCCCCGTGAAATTGGTTGGTCCCGGACTTGATAACCTGATTGACGATTCCGCCCGAGCTGCGTCCAAATTCGGCCGTGTAATTGTTCGTCAGAATTTTAAATTCCGCTACAGCATCCGGGTTGGGATCGACCACGGCGTTATTTCCTAGAAAATCGTTGTTGTCGGTGCCGTCAATCATGAAACTGACGGATTCCGAACGGGCTCCGCTTACAGAGAAGGGATTTGCGCTACCGTCGTCCTCGTCCGGCGGAAACACGCCCGCCTGAAGCAATCCGAGCTGGAACGTATCACGCTCAACGAGCGGCAGGTCGTTGATTCGGCGCTCGGTTTCGACGCTGCCTAATGTAGCGCTGAGTGTATCAACCTGAGTAACGTCGCCTGTCACCTCAACAACCTGGTCGGTGGCGCCGACCGTCAGGGCGACATCCACTTTCGCGTTCTGGTTCACGTTGAGTACGATGCCGTCGCGAACATATTTGCGAAACCCGGACTGCTCGACCGAAACACGATACGTTCCAATCGGAACGAGCGTGAACGAGTAAGAGCCGTCGCTGCCGGACTTGATGGTTTTTGCAATATTCGTGCCGCTGTTGGTCAGAGTCACTGGCGCACTGGCCACGACCGCACCCGATGCGTCCTTCACCGTCCCTGATAGGGTTGCGAAAGTTTGCGCGTGGGACGAGTTCGAGCAGATGCAGATCAAAAAAAACAGGGATGCGGAAATCGCGATCCAACGCTGCGGAATGACGGAAGTGCGGCTCATTGAAGGCTCCCGATACGTTTTGAAAACCGGCTTACTCTGCACCCATGCAAGCGGCGAACCACTCGCAGCACGCGAAGTAAAACGGTTTAATTGGTTATGGTCGGAAAGTATACAGAATTCCGGAACCAGCGCTATGAGTTTATGAGCGCTGACTTGGAGTCAGGTGTGCGGACGAGTTTCGCTAGCCACGCGCTGGCAAAAACGATAACAGCGGGATAACACTCGAGCGTGTATCGCGGCTCCGGATTTTCCAGCGAGCCCAGGAAAGCGGAACGCAGCAACACGAACATGAGCAGAAGAACGAAGGCCGCCGTCAAACCGCGAGTGGTGACACCGGTGATTGCCGCGCCGATGTAGAGGAGGTTGATTACGCCGAGCGCGAGCATCAACGTCAACCACGGTAAGTCCTCGTCGAACTCCCACCATCGGCTGTTGCACGGCAATTTTTCGGTGCGCGGACGCAGCCACATGTCCAATATCCGCAGCGCCGGAAGTCCAAGGTAATAACGAAGAGGTGCAGAACGAATTCGCTGCGCCGCCAGCGACGCAAACCTCGCATCGATTGCTTCGGTGATCTCCAACGATTGGTTGTAGTCGGCGATGAGTTGTAATGTCTGTTGGCGCTGTTCGGGAGAATCGAACGTGCGTGACGGAAGCAGGCTCGCATCAACCCGGTCGCCGGGAACGTTCCAGTAGACGGCTTCGGTCGAGGAATAATCCGCAATCCAGGTTTTCATCCAACGATTGAAGCCCATCGGCACGAACTCATATTTTTCGTTGGCGTAGCGCGGGGCAAGCGGTTCGAATTGTCCGAAAACGTGGAAATTGCGTAAGGTCCAGGGAACCAGCGGCGCGAAAGCGCAGACAGCAACAATGAACATCTCCGTCAAGCAACCTCGTATGTCCCGGCGCTGAAAACGATCACCTGACAGAAGATGTTTCATCAACCGCGCAACGAGAAACGCCTCGACCGCAACCAGGATAATTCCACCGTCAGGTCGAAATAGCATGGTCGCGCCCACCGCCAACCCGCACCCGATCCAGGCGAGCATTCGACGCCGGGTGTTAGGGTCGATTCCGATAACAGCCGTGTCGAGGGCGATGGCAGTGAAAAACAGCTCGAGGGTTTCGGTAAGAGGAGCGGAAACGTAATCGGCGAGAAACGGGCACAGGGCGGCCAGTAGAAAGGCAGCCTGGGCCGCGCGATTTGAAATTGCGCGGCGAGCGATATCCGCGATGATTGTGCAAGTGGCGACATCGACAAACATCTGCACAAACATTGCGGCGTGATAATGCTCCATCCCAAAGATCGCGAAGATGGCCGCCAGAAAGGCGGGATAGCCGGGCAGCCGTATATAGGTTGGCGAAATGTCTCCCGCGCCGCTGAGACCGTAGACGCCGTGCAATAGCCAATTCTTTGCGATGTCCCCGTAGATCAGCGAATCGTCGGTGATCTTCGAGAAGCGCAGGATGAAGATCAGGCGCAGCGAAAAAGCCGCAGCTGTGGCGGCAAGAAAAAATCTCAGGTGCTGGCGCACAAGGTTGCGCACGATGCTGGATAGCATACTGCATCCGCTTCGAACGCAGTTGCAAGTTTGACGCTCAAATTCTCGCAGCTTAGGATGAATTAGACCCTGTAAACATGGCAAAGCCCATCTTTTATGATCCACGGCAGTCGCGGTGGCGGCGGCTACGCCGCGCCTTCGATGCATTAGCGGTCGTGGTGAGCGTGCTGCTTATCTTCTTTGTGTACTCCGCTTTACGGGATGAGCCGCTGCCAGAGCTTTTGCTGCCCATGCAGAAGCACTCGTACCATGCTCTCAAAGAGCGGGAAAAAGAGAGAGCCAGGGAACGCCGCAAGAAATTGGCGCTGGCACGAGGCCATCGCCGCTCACTCTCGTCGCCATCGCAAGTGAAACTGAATCAGGCAGAAGGCATTCGCGCAGGGTTCTATGTTCCCTGGGATGCAGCGAGCTTCTCCTCCCTGCGTGAATATGCGCACCAGATCGATCTTCTCTATCCGGAATGGCTACACGTTCTCACTCCCGATGGACGACTCCAGGGAGTCGATGAGCAGACCAATGATTTTTTCGACGTGATCCATGGGTCTGATGTCAGGCCGGTGGATTCGAAGGTCATGCCGTTCCTCAAAGCTGAAGACACCGGGATGGAAGTGTTTCCGCTGGTGAATAACTTCGACGGATCAAACTGGCTGGACATCAGTGGTTTTCTGCAAAACGCCTCCGCGCGTTTTCATTTCCGGCAACAGATCGGCCAGTTTCTTGCCAGCGACAAATATCGCGGCTTGATGATGGATTTCGAAGATTATCCCGTCTCCGCCTATCCCTCGTACGTGAAGCTTTTGGGCGAAGTAGCGTCTGATTTGCATGCTAAGGGAATGAAGCTCTACGTCAGCGCTCCCGCGAATACCAAAGAATATCCTTACGGCGCAGTGGCTGCGGCAGTCGACGGGGTTGTGCTGATGAATTACGACCAGCACGATCCCGAGCACGAACCGGGCCCGGTCGCCGGACAGGAATGGTTTACAGCCAACTTGGTGGCGGCGAAAAAAGCAATTCCGCTCGACAAGCTGATCTGCGCGATCGCGAATTATGGATACGACTGGGTAACTAAACCCAAAACCGGTGCGCTCCCGCCCGAAGTGAAAAATTTCAACGTCTCGGTGCAAGACGCGTGGTCCACGGCGCGCGACTCGGAAGCCGATGTTGATTTCGACAGCGACAGCAGCAACCCTCACATCGAGTATTCCGACGAGCACGACCTGCGCCACGACGTCTGGTTTCTGGATGCGGTCACCTCGCTGAATGAAATGCGCGCGGCACAAAACCTGGGAATACAAACTTTCGCGCTGTGGAGGTTGGGGTCCGAAGACCGCTCGATCTGGAAGGTTTGGGACGTGCCGGGCGAAGCAGCAGCGACCGACAAATTAAAAGACGTCCCCCCGGGCCAGGATGTTGACATGGAAGGGCAGGGGGAAATCCTTCGCATCGAGGCGCGTCCGGCCGACGGACAACGGGCACTCACTGTGGACGCTTCCTCGAACCTGATTACTGACGAAAATTTTGATAACTTGCCGCAGAACTACCGCGTGGGCCGCTATGGCTACAATCCCGGCGCTGTGGCCTTGACCTTCGATGACGGGCCCGATCCTGAGTGGACGCCCAAAATTTTGGATTCGCTGAAGAAAGAACATGCGCCGGCCACCTTCTTCCTGATCGGAATCCAGGCCGATAAATTCGGATCGATCGCTTCGCGCATCGTCCGCGAAGGCCACGAAATCGGCAATCACACCTTCACCCACCCGGACATCAGCAACCTCTCCGGGCGCTACATGCAACTCGAACTAAACCTCACGGAAAAATTGTTTGCCAGCCGTTTAGGGCTACGCACAATTTTGTTTCGCCCGCCGTATTCGATCGACGCCGAGCCCGACACCGAAGACCAGGTTCGTCCGCTCGAGTTCACCCAGGACATGGGCTATGTAACCATCGGCGACAAAATCGATCCTAACGACTGGCGGAACGATCCGCGGCCAACAGCGAAGGTTATTGCCGACCGCGTAATTGAACACTTACCCCCATGCGCCCCCAACGACCGGTTCTGCGGAAGCATCATTCTTATGCACGACGGCGGCGGCAACCGCAGCCAGACGGCGTTGGCCGTGCCCATGATCATCGAGGCGGCGCGGGCAAAAGGACTACAGATCGTTCCCGTCCATCAGCTTTTGGGGAAATCCATGGCCGATGTGATGCCGCCGATTCCTACCGATGAGCGGTGGGCGGCGCGGCTGACCCTGTTCGGTTTTTGGCTGTTTGACGCCAGCTCCGCTTTCATCATGTGGGTTTTTCTCTTGGGCGACGTGCTTATGACTGGGCGTCTGCTTTTCATTGGTGTCTTCGCGATTTACGACCGTTTCCGCACGCCGCACCACATCGAAGTTGGAGGTCCGGTTTCGACAAGCTTCGCACCTAAAGTTGCTGTGCTCGTGCCTGCTTACAACGAAGAAAAGGTGATCGAGAGGACGATTCGTTCGGTGCTCGCATTGAAGTATCCGAACATGCGCGTGATCGTGATTGACGATGGCTCGACCGACGGCACGCTCGATGTTGCCCGCGCAGAGTTCCGGGAAGAGCAACGCTCCGGAGAAGTGTTGATCCTCACGAAGCCGAATTCCGGTAAAGCCGAGGCGTTGAATTTTGGATTGGAACGTCTTTCGGACGAAGAAATTTTTGTAGGAATCGATGCCGACACGGTGATTGCACCGGACGCTGTCTCGCGACTCGTTCCACATTTTATTGACCCGAAAGTTGGAGCCGTTGCCGGCAACGCCAAAGTCGGCAATCGTGTGAATCTATGGACGCGGTGGCAGGCCCTGGAATACATCACCAGCCAAAATTTCGAACGCCGCGCGCTGAATACGCTGGGAGCGGTCAGCGTCGTGCCCGGCGCAATCGGGGCCTGGAGAATCGCAGCCGTTCGCGAAGCGGGCGGCTACCACACCGACACCGTTGCTGAAGACGCGGACCTGACCATGGCGATCCTGCGGCTCGGTTATCGTGTGGAATATGAGGATCTCGCACTGGCCTACACAGAAGCTCCCACCAACGCGAACGGCCTGATGAGGCAGAGGTTCCGCTGGTCGTTCGGCATTCTGCAAGCCGTCTGGAAACATCGCGGAGCTTTCGCCCGCAGCGGAGCGCTGGGCTGGGTGGCGCTGCCGAACATTGTTGTGTTTCAGATTTTGCTTCCGCTGGTCTCGCCGTTCATTGACATCATGTTTGTCGTGGGCGCGATTTCTTATTTCGTGCAGAAATATTTTCATCCAGACTCGACTGACCCGGCAAGTTTCAGGCGTCTGGTCGCTTTTTTCGCCACTTTTCTTGTCATCGACTTCGTTACTTCGGCGGTCGCTTTCGCATTGGAACGCCGACAACCCGAGGCCCGCGAAGATGGTTGGCTGTTAAGCCAGGTATGGCTACAGCGATTCGCCTACCGGCAAGTGTTTTCGGCAGTGCTGTTCAAGACAGTGATGCGGGCAATTCAAGGTGGAAGTTTTGCCTGGGACAAGCTCGAGCGCACCGCAGCCATGACCCACCAACCGCGTGAAGAAGCGGTCAAAACGCCGTAGCGTCGGCCGGTGCTACAATTTCTGTGTTCCTTCCTTCAGGTCAAAAGCATCAAAAAACCGAGGTCATTATGCCAACTCTTGAAGCCCCCACGCGTCCCCAGATCAGCATTCATGCCGGCCCATTCGTAAATGAACCCTTTGTCGATTTCAGCAAAGAGGAAAACGCGCGCAAGATGCGCGCCGCAATCGATAAAGTCCGCGGGCAACTCGGCCGCGAATACGACCTGATCATCGGCGGCAAACGCCAAAAGACCGAGGGAAAGATCAAGTCGCTCAATCCCGCGAAGCCGTCGCAGGTGGTGGGCCTGCACCAGAAAGCCGGCAGGGAGCACGTAGAACCGGCGATGTCGGCGGCGTTAAAAGCTTTTGAGACCTGGAGCCGGAGGCCAATGGAAGAGCGTGCCAGCCTGCTTTTTCGCGCGGCAGATCTGATTCGCGAACGGAAATTTGAGTTTAGCGCATGGCTGGTTTTTGAAGTGAGCAAGAACTGGGCTGAAGCCGATGGGGACCTCGCCGAAACCATCGATTTCTGCGAGTTCTACGCTCGCGAAGCTTTGCGCCTGTCAAAGGCGCAAACCCCGGTGCAATTGCCGGGAGAGCACGATCATCTCTTTTACATTCCTCTCGGAGTGGGCGTAGTGATTCCGCCGTGGAATTTCCCCTGCGCGATCATGGCGGGCATGACTCTGGCCTCGATTGTCTGCGGCAACACCGTCATCCTCAAGCCATCCAGCGATTCTCCCACCATCGCGGCGAAATTTATGGAATTGCTCGAAGAGGTCGGACTGCCGGACGGCGTGGTCAATTTCTGCCCGGGAGCAGGCGCGAGTTTTGGCGACGCGATCGTCGCCCATCCGAAAACCAGATATGTGGCCTTCACCGGATCGCGCGAAGTGGGGCTGCACATCAACAAAAGTGCGGCCACTCAAGCGCCAGGACAAATATGGATTAAGCGAACCGTCCTGGAAATGGGCGGCAAAGACGCCATCATCGTCGACGCCGACGCCGATGTTGACGTTGCTGTGGAAGGCGTTGCTCAGGCGGCGTTCGGCTTTCAAGGCCAGAAATGCTCCGCGTGTTCGCGCGCGATCATTGACGAGCGCATTTATGACAGCTTCCTGCAAAAGCTCAAGACGAGGGTTGAGAAGATCACAATCGGAGATCCAACAGAAAACCCCAACATGGGCGCGGTGATCAACGAAGGTTCTATGAAATCGATCCTTGAATACATCGAGCAGGGAAAGAAAGACGGCCGCTTACTCACCGGAGGCGCGCGAGTGGAAGGTGACGGCTATTTCTTGCAGCCGACCGTCATCGCCGACATTCCTGCGAAATCGAAGTTAGAGCAGGAAGAAATATTTGGCCCGGTGTTGGCGGTGATTAAGTCGAAGAATTTCGACCATGCGCTTGAAATTGCCAACGATACAGAGTTTGGACTGACTGGAGCGGTCTACAGCAAGTCGCAGGAAAAGATCGATCGCGCGATCCGGGAATTCCATGTAGGCAATCTCTACATCAATCGGAAATGCACCGGCGCGATGGTCGGCGCGCATCCTTTCGGCGGATTCAATATGTCAGGGACAGACTCGAAAGCCGGCGGTCCCGACTACTTGTTTCTTTTCACTCAAGCAAAGTCTGTTGGCGTGAAGACATAGACGGAAGTCTAGTGACAATTGGCGTTGTCCGCGAACTCTCCGCTTACCAACATCGACGCCAGAAATGAACTGCAATCCGCGATCTTAATTCGCAGCGGATCGTTATCCGTTGCGCTGGGATTGACCGCTGGTTCCGCATTCAACGACTGAATTGCGGCCTGGGTCTGCGTGTCCCACTGCTTGACGTTGGTCAGCTCATTGCGCAACAACTCCGTCGCCTTTCGGTCCGCTGGCGTTTTTGCGGCGAGCGCAGCCTGGTCATAGCTCTTCTGCGCGCGCACCTGATAATCCTGAAGCCAAGGGCCAAGCCAGTTTCCCGCCGCCACCCCGAAACGAATGACGGAAGCGATTCCGCCGCGCCATTCCCGCATATCGGAAACCGACGCGATTCCTGCCTGCGCAAATGCGCGAGATAGTCCGGAAGTTCGTGCGGGCGCTTGCGCTGTCGGGGCTGCGACCGGCAAGGTCATTACGATGCGCGAGCTTTCCACGCTAATCGACGCGCCCGTCGCTTGAGCGAATGCTTCCATGTCGACATAAGAATGTCCGTCGATCTGCAACACTCCAGCGTCCACGCCGTGCCCGTTGACAACGAGTTCTTTCGTCGTCGGTAGCGCGGGCTTTGTGTCTTTCTTTGCCGAAGTCTGGGCGTCAGCAAACTGAAGTAGCGACGTCAGCGCGAAGATCAGAGTGAGGCAGCGATGCAAGCGGGTCCGATCCATGAGAAACCTCCTACGGCGTACCCTCTTCGCAACGAGATTGCGAGAGTCGCCTGAGTGACTATGTTAAAGGCACTCGATGGAATTGAATACCGCGGTAGTTCGCAATATCACTAAATTATCGCTTCGGTTTGCTGACTGTCGGACTGGCTGGCGCTGGCGTTACCGGCGGCGCAACCACGGACGAAGGAGCTTCTGCCACCAGTTTGCGCAAGAGCGGCGGGGGCAAATTCGCGGAAAGCTCGGCGCGGCTGCCCCGCTGCTCAACCTGCAAGCTGTCAAAGAGGGCTTTCACATCGGGGTCAGGGCCAGACGCACCTAGGGAGATTTCCGCCGAGCGGAAGATATTCAAGAACGCTTCGAGTTGGCCGGCGACGTGGGCGGCGTCGGCGTCGCTTTCGGTGTAGGCCACAGCCCGCAAATGCAAGCTTCCCAGATAGCGCACAGACGCGACCACCACGGCAGGCTTGTCGAAAATAAACGACCAATTCAACGGAGAAGCGAGGGCCGAACTGGTAGACACGCTTGACGGCGCATCCGCGCGAAAGATTCCCCATCCAAGGCTCGCCAGCGGCACGTGCTTGAAATATTGGCGAAGAAGCGACGGGCCCCCGAACGGCGACGCCAATTTTCGCGAGCGATCGATGATCCCCCGAATCACTTGCGGGTCGGGATGATTGGACGCAGCAACCGTGTCCACGCCCAGCAAAGCGACGCGAAGCGTTCTTCCTTCCAGCGGAATGTTGTAAATGTCGGTCGAGTTGTAGACATCGACCTGGCTGGATTGCTTTCGCAAGTAAGCAGAGACCCGTCCCCCATCGATTCTGCCGGTGAGCACCTCGGTAAATCGCGCAGGAGCGGAGGCGTCGCCGCTGGCTGCCTTCGGATCGATTGTCGCGGGATAGTGGATTGCCAGCGCCGCAGTGTCGAGATCGCGCTCGAATTCAAATCCCGTGGCGGCGATGAATTGATCGTATTCCGGATCGTGCGAGACAGGCGGCAAATCGCCGGTGAAACTTCGCCGCCGCAGCCAGCCGACGTTGACGTATACAAAGCCATCCGCGCTGGGGAGCAGGCGGGCCGGCTCAGGTGGCGCATGTTTCCGTAGAATGACCGCAATCACAAGGATTGCGAGGACCGCCAGCACCCCGAAAACCAACGGGAGACGTTTTTTTATGCGCATTGAAGACCGGGTAACGCGACCACCAATCATACCTAATTCAAGATTCGGGCGCGACCTTGCGCGGGGCGGTGTAAACTTCAATGTTTCCCCATGCAGCCCGAAGTACGGAGATATTTTCGTGAAGCCATCGCTTAGAGTTCAATTCGGTTCAATTCTTTTCGCATCGATCGCGCTGTCGCTCGGCTCGATTCCAACTTCCCTGGCGCAAACGGCAGGAGCCAAGCCGCTCACCATCGAAGCGGTTTTCGCGGAAGGTAGCGTGACCGGACGCGGACCGGAAGACTTGAAGTGGAGTCCTGACAACAGCAAGCTGTCATTTGTGCAACGCGACGATGCCGGGGAGCACGGCGAGTTGTGGTACATGGATGCCGCGACTGGCGAGAAGAAAGTCCTGGTCAGCGAGAGCAAACTGGGAACGCTGGCCCCGCCCACCAGCGCCATTAAGGACGAACGCGAGAAGGAACGTGTCACTCGATATCACGTTGCCGCCTATGTATGGGCACCAGACTCGAAGAGCTTGCTGTTCGATTCGCAAGGCCAGCTCTGGCTTTACGGACTGGATAAGGGTCTCGGAGTACAGCTTACTTCCGCAGCCGAGCCCAGCGAAGATCCGAAGTTTTCGCCCGACGGTTCGCACCTGGCTTATGTGCGTAAACATAATCTTTTCGTGCGTGATGTGGCGCAGAATGCCGAGCGTGAACTTACCGCCGACAAGGACGGAAATATTTTGAATGGCGAAGTCGACTGGGTCTACGCTGAAGAGCTTGCAGTCCGCAGCAATTATTTCTGGTCGCCCGACGGAAAGCGGATCGCGTTCTTGCAGACGAACGAAACGCGAGTTCCAGCGTATCCGATCACGAACTGGATGCCGGTACATTCGACCGTGGATATGGAGAAGTATCCACAGCCGGGCGACCCCAACCCAGAAGTTCGCCTGGGTGTGATTGAGGCGAAAGGCGGCAAACCGAAATGGTTGACCCTGACCGCGGATGCCGACACTTACGTTCCGCGCTTTGGCTGGGCAGGCGACGGATTTCTGTGGGCCGAAGTCCTGAACCGCAATCAAGACACGATGGACTTGTATTTTGTGGACGTGCGCTCGGGAAAATCGCGCAAGGTGCTCACCGAGAATTGCCCGGAGTGTTGGGTGAAAGTGAATGACGATTTCAAAATCTTAAAATCTGGCGACCGCTTCTTATGGTCGAGTTGGAGAAGCGGGAACAGTCATTTTTATCTTTACAGCTTCGATAAGCAGAATCCCTTGGCGGCGGACGCCAAGATGGAAAAACAGCTCACCGAAGGCAATTTCGAGGTGCTTGCTCTGAAGGCGGTGGATGACGCAGCCGGCGAGGTTTATTTTTCCTGCAACAAGGGCGATCCGCGGCAAGAGCAGATTTATTCGGTAAAGCTCGACGGATCGGCGATGACCCAGGTCAGCCAGGGCGATGGAACGCACGACTCCAACTTTTCCGATGACGGCAAACACTACACCGACAGCTTTTCATCAACCCTGAAACCGCCCGTAGTTGCGTTTTGCGCTTCGGCAGGCGGAGCTTGCCAGAAAGTTTGGCAGGCGCGCGATCTGACGGAATACGGCCTGCTGCCTCCGAAGGAACTTGAATTTAAAGCAGACGACGGGACGACCCTCTATGGCGAACTTTTATTGCCCGCCGCGGGAAACAGCAATGCTCGCGTACCGCTGATCGTCAATATATATGGCGGCCCGGCCGGGCAAACCGTACTGAACGGCTGGAACCCCGGCACATTGTTCGACCAGATTCTCGCGCAGAAGGGCTTCGCGGTATTCACCGTTGATAATCGCGGAACTCCGGGGCGCGATCGGAAATTCCAAACCGTCATCCGGCACCAGTTCGGGGCGATTGAATTGAAAGATCAGCTCACCGCGCTCGATCAATTGTTTGAAGAAGTGCCGCAACTCGACCGCGCCCGCGTCGGCATCTTCGGATGGAGCTATGGCGGCTCAATGACGCTCTATGCCATGACCCATTCGGACGCGTTCAAAGCTGGCGTGTCGGGTGCTCCGGTCACCGATTGGCACAATTACGATTCCATTTACACCGAACGATACATGGGATTGCCAAAAGACAATGCCAAAGCCTACGACGACACGCTTCCGAAAGCCGCTTCCCGCCTGCATGGATCGCTGTTGCTGGTCCACGGCACGAGCGATGACAACGTGCATTTCCAAAACAGCGTGCAAATGGCGGACGAACTGATCAAAGCAGGGAAGCAGTTCGACTTCATGATCTATCCGAACATGACCCACGGAATTTCAGGCGTCGCGGCGAACACGCATTTGTTCCACTTGATCGAAAATCACTTTGAGCGGGAGCTGAAGTAGGCGGTCGATACAAGAAATTTCTTCATAAAGTTTCATTTCGAGTGAAACAAGAAATCTGCTCTCAGCCGCGTAAGAGGAACGAATGAACCTTGGCGACTTCGAACTCACCGCCGTTTCCGACGGCAATTACTACCTCGACGGTGGCGGATTTTTCGGCGTCGTCCCCAAACTTCTGTGGGAACGTAAAGCCCCATCCAATGAAAAAAATCTCGTCCTCACCGGATTGAATTCCGTTGTCGTACGTACCGGCGAAAAAACAATCCTGATTGAAACTGGGATCGGCAATAAGCTGTCAGAGAAGATGGCGAAGTTTTACGGGCAGCCCGCGGAATTGATCGATAGCCTCTCCGCTGCCGGAATCGCGCCTGATGACATCGACATTGTCATTAATAGTCATTTGCATTTCGATCATTGCGGATGGAACACAGTCAGGCAAGGCGCCAACATCCGCGCGACTTTTCCCAGGGCAAAATACTATGCGCAACACGGCGAGTGGGAACACGCGCACCAGAATCAGCGCGACTCGCCGAGCTATTTGACGGAAAATTACGATCCGCTGGTCGAGAGCGGACAGATGACGCTGCTGCGCGGCGACCAGGAAATTGTTCCCGGCGTTTCAGTGCGTGTCTATCCCGGCCACACCCGCGACATGCAAGCCATTATTTTGCAAAGCGGCGGAAAGACTGCTTGCTACATCTCCGACCTGATTCCAACTTCGGCGCACATTGAGCTGAACTGGGTGATGGCGTATGACCTCTATCCTGTAGAAACCATCGAAAGCCGCAAGCGCTATTATGCTCAAGCCCTGCCAGAAAAATGGCTGACCATGTTCACCCACGATCCCGCAATCCCCTGGGCCTGCTTGGAGAAGGATGAGAAGGGGAAGCTGGGGTTAAGGAAGCCCGAGTAACTGACGATATAAGGGCTGTGAAGAGCGAGACGTGGAGCATTACGGATGCAAGAGCATAGTTTGGCAGTTCAAACCGCTATGACGCTGGCGAGGCACCCGCACCACACAGTTCCAGTCTCGCTTCGAAGAACTCCTCCACGCGGCTAAGAATATCCGGAGCGCTTTTAGACTCGTAAATTGCTTTCCGTAACCCCGCGCCGCCCGGGACGCCATGCGTGAACCAAGAGGCGAACTGCTTCATCTTGCCTTCTGCGTCGGGGAGTTCCTCTTCAATCAGCATGGCGAAATACGTGCGAATCATCTGATAGCGGTCGGCTTCTGTGGGCTGATCGAAGTGGCCGCGCTGGGCATCCGATTCGTTCACGCGATAGGCGGCGCGTTCGCCACGACTGAAGTCGGGCACTTCCCGTTCGATGCTGTGGCTGCCGTGAACTTCTGTCCCCACGTGACTATAATCATGCCCGCAATACTGCGCGATCTGGCGAAAGATCCAGGGATTCGACGGCGCGGTGCGGCCGATCATCACCGCGTCGCAACCGGTTTGCGCCACCATCGCGCAGGCGTCCTCTGGCGTGCGAATGTCGCCGTTGCCGATGACGGGAATTTTCACGGCTTGCTTGACGGCGGCAATCCAATCCCAACGGGCGTTGCCGCTGTAACCCTGTTCGCGAGTACGGGCGTGCAGAGCGACCGCGGCCAGGCCACAGTTTTCCGCCATCTTCGCCAACTCGACGCAGACGATTTCTTCGTCACTCCATCCTGCGCGAAATTTCACGGTGAAAGGGATCGTCACAGCTGCGCGGACGGCTTCGAAAATCTTGCCAATCGCGGGCAAGTCGCGCAATAGGCCTGATCCCCCGTTGCATTTCACAACTTTCTTTGCCGGACAGCCGAGGTTCAAGTCGACAATGTCGAATCCGAGGCCCTCAACCATCTTTGCGGCTTCCGCCATCACTTCAGGGTTGCTGCCGAAAAGCTGCGCCGAAATCGGGTGCTCGTCTTCGTAAAAATGCAGGTAGCGTTTAGCCTTCTGGTCTTTCTTGCGCAACACGCCGTCCGCCGAAGTGAACTCGGTCATGATGAGGCCGCATCCGCCAAGGTTACGAATGAAGCGCCGGAAGACCGTATCCGTGACGCCAGCCATCGGCGCGAGCACGGTCGCAGGAGAGATTTCGACGTTGCCGATCGCAAACTGCGCAGGGACAACCGCGCCCGAAATCGTATCAGGGGCGGCCGATGGCACCGGAGTTTGAAAGTATTTACGCACCGTTATTGATTCTATCCCCCGAAAGAAAAAGCCTCCCGAGTTAAGGGAGGCTTTCGCTTGTGTGCTTCAAAAGCTTACTTCTTTGCAGCCTCCGGCTTGGCCGGTTCCGCTTTCGCGTATTTGCGGCGGAAGCGCTCAACGCGTCCGGCGGTATCCATCAGCTTCTGCTTGCCGGTGAAGAACGGATGGCAATTCGAGCAGATTTCCACGTGGATGTCGCCTTTGTGGGTTGAACGCGTGGAGAAACTGTTGCCGCAGGCGCAAAGCACGCGGATTTCGTTATATGCGGGATGAACGGATGGTTTCATTGAAATTTTCCTAACTTTACGAGGACAAATAGATTCTACAAGACCCGTGCCGGATTCATCAACCTGCAAACCATTCCAGATGATCAGCTTGGCGGTGGGGTAGTTAGACGGTTCGTCGGAAATTAAAGTTCTTGATAAATTCCGTGTATAGGTAAATAATGACACTATCATGATTGACCTAATCATCCTGTCATCGCTTCTCGAAACCCCTAAACATGGCTATCAGTTGAAGCAGGAAGCGGGATTTCTCCTCGGCCAGGACAATCTCCATAGCAATCTCGTCTACCCGTTGCTCAAGCGCTTCACTTCCGGCGGATTGGTGACCAGGAAGGCGGCAGCTGGCGAGAGGGGTCAGACGCGCCAGCGTTACGCGCTGACCGCGCTTGGCAAGAGCACGCTGATTCACAGGCTCAACGAATTCGGCCTAACCGAGGCGAAGTCCTTCGAAGCCTTCGTCGTCCGCGCGGGAATGTTCGAATTGCTGAAACGCGTTGATCGTGAACGCATTCTCGACGGGCGCGAGAGTTACCTGTCGCAACGTGAGCCGAAGCTGAGAGCGCTACTGCAAAACTTGGTGCTGGATGAATACGGAGCCGAGGTCGTCAAGTTCATCCTCGAGCGCATTCATTTGGAGCTGGACTGGATTCGCCGTTTAAGGCGGATGGCAAGGGCGGAGGCAAAATGAACAACAGTTCGCTATCGCAGATCGAATGGATACCCTGGTACAGCCTGGGCATTTGGTGGCTCATCACAGGCTTTTGGGTGAAGTCCGCGAAGAAGAAAGAGCCGCTGGCAGCGCGCGCATTCACTTTGGCGCTGTTCGGGCTCTCTTTAGCCATGTTGTTTTCTCGCGCTTTCGAGAATGGACTGCTGGGGCGGCGCTTTTTAGGGGCCGATCCGCGTTTTGCATGGCTGGGTATCGGCCTGACATTTGCTGGCGCAGGAATCGCCACTTGGGCTCGCGCCGTGCTGGGAAAGAACTGGAGCGCGGCGGTCGAGGTGAAGCGCGATCACGAGTTGATCCGCAGCGGCCCGTACGCACACATTCGCCACCCCATCTACACCGGCCTGCTGATGGCCGTGGTCGGTACTGCGATAACGATTGGCGAATTTCGGGGACTCGCCGCCATCGCGCTGATTCTGGTCGCGCACACGTTGAAGGCAAAGAGGGAAGAAGCGGCAATGATTGCCGAATTTGGAGAAAAATATAGCCAGTATCGAAGCGAAACTGGATTCCTGTTTCCGCGATGGCAAAAACACTGAACTGCGTGGAGCAAACGAGATGTTGCAGTCACGCGGCTGACGACAAAATCGAGACGTTCCCAGCCCATCAACGCCGGGAGATTTGCGCTTTTCGTGATATACTTTCAACTATCGCATTCCAACTTAACATCCTTAAATTGCAACGCTTTAGCTGGCTTTGGCCAGCCCAATAAATCCTTATGGCTGACGATCAAAATCCTGAATTGCCGTTGACTCCTCCGCCGCCGGGCGAAGGCGGAAATCCCGGCGCGCTGAACATTGTCCCCATCAACATTGAAGAGGAGATGAAGCGGTCCTACCTCGACTATTCGATGTCGGTGATCATCGGGCGCGCGCTGCCTGACGTCCGCGACGGACTGAAGCCTGTACACCGCCGCATTCTTTACACCATGCAGCAGATGGGCCTTGCGCCCAACCGGGCGACGCGCAAGTGCGCGAGAATCGTCGGCGACGTGATGGGCAAGTACCATCCCCATGGAAATCTTGCCGTGTATGACGCGTTAGTGCGGCTGGCGCAGCCGTGGAGCTTGCGCTATCCCCTGATTTTCGGCCAGGGCAATTTTGGCTCGGTCGACGGAGACCCGCCGGCGGCCGATCGTTACACCGAAGCGAAATTGGCTCAGGTTGCCACCGCGCTGCTCGAAGACCTGGATAAAGACACTGTGGACTTCCGTCCCAACTATGACGGAAGCGAGGTCGAGCCCGACGTCCTCCCCGCGCGCATTCCGAACTTGCTGGTGAACGGATCGAACGGAATCGCCGTAGGCATGGCGACCAACATTCCCCCGCACAACCTCACCGAGATTGTGGATGCGACCATCACGCTGGTGAATAATCCCGCGGCGCAGTTGCCGGAAATTTTAAAGATAGTGAAAGGTCCGGATTTCCCGACGGCGGGAATCATCCACGGCAAGGCCGGAATCTTTGAGGCCTACCGCACTGGCCGCGGACGCTTCATGATGCGCGCCAAGGCAGGCATTGAGACGTTCAACAAAGACCGTGAAGCCATCATCGTCACCGAAATTCCCTATCAGGTGAATAAAGCCCGCTTGATCGAGCGCATTGCGGCGCTGGTGAACGACAAAGTTGTCGATGATATTTCCGATATCCGCGATGAGAGCGACCGCGACGGCATGCGGATTGTGATCGAGCTGAAACGTGGCGCCGAGCCGCAGATCGTGCTCAACCAGCTCTACAAGCACACTTCCATGCAGGAAGGTTTCAGCATGATCTTCCTCGCCGTGGTGAACAATCAGCCGAAAGAAATGGGGCTGATCCAGGCGATCCAGCATTTCATTAACCATCGCGTGGACGTAGTACGCCGTCGCACGGCGTATCTGTTGCAAAAAGCTAAAGACCGCGAGCACATTCTCGAAGGCTACCTCAAGGCGCTCGACCACCTCGATAACGTGATTGCCATCATCCGCGCCAGCGCCAACCGCGCCGATGCGCGCGAAAACCTGGTGGCTTACTTTGGCGGCAAAAAGATTGATATCAACCTGACCGGGCGTACGCCCAAGCTCGATTCGGAAAAGCCGTTCACGGCCATTCAGGCCGATGCGATCCTCGAACTGCAACTGCACCGTCTGACGCGGCTTTCAATTGATGAAATCAATAAAGAGTTGGGCTTGACCCGGAACAACATCGCCGAGTTTGAATCGATTCTTAGTTCCGAAAAGAAGCTGCGTAACGTCATCATCAAAGAGCTGGAAGAAGTAAAAAAGCTCTACGGTGATGAGCGTCGCACAGTAATCGAAGACGAAGCCGCGGAAATTCATCTCGAAGACCTGATCGCCGACGAGCAGGTCGCGGTGACGGTGAGCCATACCGGCTACATGAAGCGGACGGCCATCTCTACTTACCGCAGCCAGCGCCGCGGCGGCATGGGCCGCACCGGCATGAAGACGCGTGAAGAAGATTTTGTCGAGCATCTTTTCATCGCTTCGACCCACGCTTACATTCTGATCTTCACCAACAAGGGACGTGTTTACTGGCTGAAGGTTTATGAAATCCCCGACGTCAGCGCCGCGGGAAAAGGTAAGCACGTCGGCAACCTGGTCGGCTTGCAGGCTGGCGAAACTGTCCGCACCATGCTCGCCGTTCGCAGCCTCGAAGACGAAGACCGCTACATTTTCTTCGCCACCCACAATGGCACGGTAAAGAAAACCGCGCTGAAAGACTTCTCGCATGTGCGCCAGATGGGCATCATCGCGATCAACATTGAAGAAGGCGACGAATTGGTCGCGGCGCGCGTTACCGACGGCTTGCAGATTGTGTTCCTGGCTTCGCATGACGGGCAGGCGATTCGCTTCGAAGAAAGCGACGTCCGCCCCATGGGCCGGAACGCCACCGGAGTGCGCGGCATGAACCTGGGCGATAAAGACTACATCGTCGGCATGGCCACCACGACCAAGCCGGGCGTCGAGATTAAAAAAGCCGAAGGCGACGTGATTGACCTGGCCAAGAAAGGTTCGCTGATTCTTTCGGTGACCGAAAACGGTTATGGCAAGCGCACTGCCGCTGACGAATATCGCCTCACCAACCGCGGCGGCAAGGGCGTCATCAACGTGAAGACCACCGAACGCAACGGCAAAGTCGTCAGCATCTCGCAGGTGGACGAAAATTCCGAAGTGATGCTCATCAGCCAGTACGGCAAAATCATCCGTATCGAATCGAAGACCATCCGCGAATCAGGACGCGCTGCTCAAGGCGTCCGCTTACTCAACATCGAAACCGGAGACCGCGTAGCGGCAGCAGTAGTGATTCCGCCGGAAGACGCGCCGGGCAACGGCAACGGGGAGTTGATTCAGTAAATTGTTTTTAGCGATGAGACTGCCCCACGTCTCGATTTTGAGACGTGGGATCATGGCCATCGAGGTTCAGAATGACCGACAAAGTAAATCTCGCAGAAAAATTTTCCCGCTTCACCGAACACTGGAGTCCCAAAATCATTGGCGAATTCAACGGCTCTCAGGTGAAGATCAGCAAGATTCAGGGCGAGTTCGTCTGGCATCATCATGACAACGAGGACGAGCTTTTTCTCGTGGTGAAGGGCAAACTGATCATGAAGCTGCGCGACCGCGATGTGATCATCGAGCCCGGCGAGTTTTTCATCGTGCCGCGCGGAGTCGATCATCTTCCGATGGCCGAGGAAGAAACGCACATCGTATTGATCGAGCCCGAGGGCACGCTCAACACCGGCAATGTTCAAAACGAAATGACCGTCGCGGAGTTGGAAACGATTTAGCACCGGGCGCCGGGGCGCCGCATGTCTCACGCATGCCGCTTGTAGTGAATGGGCCACTGCACGACCCAGGTCTTGCCTCCGTCGGAAGACTGTTCCCAGCTCCAGTCAAATTCATTCGGCGAGAGGTTCTTGTAGACCATGCGCTGAAGAATCTTCGAACCATCGGGTTTGGCGGCTTCCCGCGCAAGAATCAACTCCCGCTCTTTTTCGTGGAACTCGCCGGTGAAATCGAGATAGGCTCCCTGATTGTCCACCCAGGTCTGCTTCCATTTGCCGCTTGGCAGGTCGAACACCGAAACGCTCATGCCCTGCATCGGGCTCGTATCTCCGCCGTCGAAATTTTCCTGGACCACGCAGCCATCCATCAGGTGCGTTACGTGATTGTGGCCGTGCGCAACATCGCCCGCTTTGGCTCCCGGCCACGATAAATCCCATTGGCCGATCCAAAAATCAAACTGCTTCTGGTGTGGATCGGTGCAGAACGCCTTAGCCGGTGTCGTTTGAGCGGAAGCTAGAGAAATCATCGCCATCGCGAAGATCACAGAAATGCAGATGCGCGGGATTGACATAGGGTTCACCTCGTTACTGGTTTGACGTGCTTGCCGGAAATTGGTCATCGAGGGGCGGGTGCGGTCCGCCGGCGTGCGCTTCCGCTAACTGAGCAAACTCCTCGTTGCGCCGCGACTTTGCTCATTTAATCTCGCTACGGCGTCTTCCTGAGCGTACCGTCTTTCAGGCGCAGCGAAGGATCTCCCACATAATCGACCCAGCGCGCAAGCCAAATAGCACCGCCAGCTAATCCGAATAACATTACTGATTTTCAATGCGTGTGATACACATAAATCTTGACTCTGGCCATCGCCATCTTCTTGTTTGTCGCCGGCGTGATTGGCGGGGCCTTGAATTCCGTGGCCGGAGGCGGCAGCTTTGTCGCGTTTCCCGCGCTCTTGTTTGTTGGCGTGCCGCCGATTCCAGCCAACGCTTCTAACACCGTCGCCCTATGGACGGGAGCAGCCGCCAGCGGCGGCGCATATCGCAATCGTCTGGATGTACCGCGCCGTGTTTTCCTCCCATTGTTAGCAGTGAGTTTTGTCGGCGGCATTCTTGGCGCCTATCTTCTATTGAAGACTCCCGCGCACACTTTTCTTCGTGTTCTGCCCTGGTTAACGCTGGGCGCGACTCTTTTATTTGCCTTCGGCAAAAAGCTGGCCGGAAATCGCGCTTCGAGCATTAGCCATGACGCGACCAGCGCAGCGATTGCAGGCGCGGCGGCGTTTCAGTTTGGTGTCGCAATTTATGGCGGATATTTCGGCGGCGGCATGGGCATTGTGATGCTCGCCATGCTGGCAACGCTGGGGATGACCGACATCCATTCGATGAATGCGCTGAAAAGCGTGATGGGATTCGTCATCAACGGCGTCGCCGTGGTGACATTCGTGGTTGCGAAAGCTGTATATTGGCCGCAGGCGATCGCGATGACCGTGGGCGCAATTATCGGCGGATATTTCGGCGCGCATTACGCCCAGCGCGTCCCGCAACTCTGGATCAGGCGCTTTGTGATCGCCGTCGGCGCAGGCATGACGGTTTACTTCTTTGCTAAGGCGTATTGAGCTACGAGCTTCCCACCAAGCAGGCTCGCCTAGACCGTAGGGTCTTTCGACTTCACGACTGGACTTGCTAGAAGTCCAGTCATTCCGCTCAAGAGGGACACTCACTGAAATTTATCTCGCCCCGCCCGCGATCGACGGGACCAGCAGGACCTCATCTCCGTCCTGAAACGCGTAATTAGCGCCGCCCAGGAAGCGAATGTCTTCTTCATTCACATACACGTTAAGAAAGCGCCGGATCTCGCCCGCTTCGTCTCGTAGGTGCGGCTTTAAGTCGGGGAACTGCTGGTCCAGTGCGGAAAATAACCCATCGAGATTTTCCGCGGAACATTCATATTTGGCTGCGCCCGCTGTCAGCCGCCGCAGCGCTGTCGGAATTTGCACTGTAATTGCCATACTCATGCCCCTACCGTTTCTGCCGCCTCAACTTCGCCAGTGAGTGCGGCTTCCAGATATTTATTGAACTCGCTGAGTTTCGGCGCGATCGCGGCCTCTGCCTGATATTTGTCCACCAGAACATCGGTCGTCTTCAGCCCGTTGCCAGTAATGCAGAGAACCGTAGTTTCATCCGGCAGAATGCGGTCTTGGCGATAAAGTTTCGCCGCGCAGCCGACCGTGACGCCACCAGCGGTCTCTGTGAACACGCCTTCTGTTTCCGCCAGCAGTTGAATCGATTTCACTACTTCGGCGTCGGAGATATCTTCAGCCCAGCCTCCGCTCTTCAGGATCGCCTTGATCGCGTAGTGCCCGTCAGCTGGATTTCCGATGGCGAGAGAACGCGCGATGGTCGCGGCTTTCTGCGGCTCGATCTCATCCCTATGCGCCTTGATTGCGGTAGAAATCGGAGAGCATCCCGTCGCTTGCGCTCCAAAAAACTTCACCGGCTTGGGCGTGACAAGACCAAGCAGGATCAGTTCGTCAAACGCTTTCTTGATTTTCGTGATCAACGATCCGCCCGCCATCGGGACCACGACGTTATCCGGCAGGCGCCAGCCGAGCTGTTCAGCGATTTCGAATCCGACCGTCTTCGAGCCTTCGGCATAATAAGGCCGCAGGTTTACGTTGACGAATCCCCAGCGCCGCTCGTCGGCGATCTGCGAACAGAGTCGATTGACCTGGTCGTAACTCCCCGCGATGCGGACAAGCCTCGCGCCGAAAACCTGCGTTCCGAGGATTTTCGCAGGCTCGAGGTCGGCAGGAACGAATATCCACGACTTGAAACCGCCCCGCGCCGCCTGCGCAGCCACCGAATTCGCAAGGTTGCCGGTGGAAGAACACGCGACAGTGTCCAAGCCGAAACTTCGCGCCTGCGCCAAAGCAACCGCGACTACACGGTCTTTAAAGCTGAGCGTTGGCAGGCACACGGCATCGTTCTTGATGTAAACGTTTTTCCCGCCAATTTCCTTCGCCAGCTTCGGCGCTTCCAGCAGCGGCGTAAATCCGACGGGCAGGCTGGGCCGAAAATTTTCCGGCAAGGGAAGCAGCGGAGAATATCGCCACATGTTAGGCGCGCACTGCGCGATGCTTTCGCGGGTGAAGCTGTGGCGAACCGCGTCGTAATCGAAGAAAACTTCAAGCGGCGAAAAACAGTCGGTGCAAATGGAGCCAGGCTGGTTCCCCCAGCTCTTTTGGCACTCCCGGCAGCGCAATTCGTAATTCATCGAGCAGGTCTCTTTTCTGGAAGCAAAATCTTCCCAGAAGAGCGGCAGCGGACGAGCCCGAAAAGCGACCTAAAATACAAAATCCTCTTTCCCCGAAAAGAGAGAAAAGAGGAACGAGATGCAAAAATGCTGGCACCTCGAATCTCATGTTCCCCCTGTACCAGGGCGAGAGTTGACACCGGGCGACCAGAAGTTGCCTTCCGATCCGGTTGTCGTGGCGTCTAAGGGCTCGTCCCTCAGCCACTCTTCATGAAATCCAAGGTTTGCTCAATGAAGAGCAAACTTGAGTTGATACTAGCGCGGCAGAGATGCGCGGTCAAGCGCGCGAGGAGGTGAAATTTAACTTTTTCCTTACGACCGCACGATCGGAGACACTCGCCGCACAGAAAACGGCGAACAGGTTAACGCCACCAAAAATTATTTTGCGGAAGCTTTGGCCGCGAAGGGGAGCGATATCTCCATGCCTTCGGCGGCGGCGCGCACGCGAGCGTAGTGGTTGCGTGCTTCTTTCACTACGTTATCGATGCAAGCGTCGGTGTGTTCGGGGTCGTGATGGAACAGGATCAATTCTTTTGCGCCGCTTTCCATCACCACGTTCACCGCTTCACGCCAGTGGCTGTGGCCCCATCCGCGACGGCGCGCGGCGTATTCATCGGGTAGATATTGTGCGTCGTAAATCAGGACGTCCGCGCCCGCGGCTAACTTGCGTACGCTCTTGTCGAACTCAGCATCGCCGGGCTCGTTGTCGGTGGCATAAACGACTGTGCCTTCCTTCGTTTCAAGCCGAAATCCCATGCAGCCCTGCGGATGATTGAGCCACGCCGTCTTGACGGTGACGCCATCCAGTTCGAGCGAGCCTTCTTCAATGTTGTAGAAGTCGTACTTTGCTTTCATTTCCGTCATCGCGACGGGAAAATACGGAGCCGCCATCTGCTCTTCCATCACCCGTTTCAAGCTGCGCGTGCGGCTGGAGCAATGAAACACAAAACGGTTCTGCGGCTTCTCATAAAGCGGGCCAAAGAAGGGTAATCCCTGAATGTGGTCCCAATGAAAATGCGAGACGAAAACGTGCGCGGAGACTGCCCGGTCGGCGAACTCGTGGCGCAGGCCATGGCCCAGCGCGCGAAATCCCGTGCCGCAGTCGAAAATATAAAGCTCGTCACCGACGCGCACCTCCACGCAGGAAGTGTTGCCGCCGTAACGCATGTTTTCCGCATGGGGAGTGGGTGTTGACCCTCGCACTCCCCAAAATTTGATCCGCATAAAGTGCCGTTGAAACAATTTCGGACGTTGCTACATCTTCCAATGCAGTGGCAGATTCCGTCAATTCAAAGGCTGGTTACGGCGGTTACCTTGGTGTACTCCATCCCAGGTGGCTGACGGCCTTGAATATAATGGGCCGTCATGTTGAGTTCGGATTTCAAGGAATTTTCGCGGCTGGCGCGTGGCCACACTCTGGTGCCCGTGGTGAAGTCGGTCGCTGCCGACTTGCTCACGCCCGTGTCGGCATTTATGGCGATCGCCGGGGTGGAACGGCAAAAAGGGGGGGCTGCCGCCTTACCCGACGCGTTCCTGTTCGAGTCGGTGGAGCGCGGCGAGCAGGTCGGGCGCTACACATTCTTAGGATGCAAGCCCTACCTGACGGCGCAGGCGACCGGAACGAAGGCCGTCATCACCCGCGGAAAGAAACGAGAACATCGTGAAGGCCGCTCCGTCGATATCCTGAAATCGATTCTGGAATCGCATCGCCCGGCGACCATTCCCGGGCTGCCGCCGTTTTCAGGTGGCGCTGTCGGCTATTTCTCCTACGACAGCGTCCGCCAGTTGGAAAATATCGGCAACCGCGCCCAGGACGATCTTCACCTGCCCGATTGCAGCTTGATGTTTTTCGACCGGGTGCTGGCATTTGACCACTTACGGCATGAGATTCAAATCATCGCCACGGCCGACCTCTCGCTGGAAAGCCCCCGCCAAGCTTACGACCGCGCGCTGCGAGATATCGCCGCGATTGAGAACAAGCTGGCCTCGTTCCGGCCGACGCCGAGATCCAGAAAGCGCATAAGCGCAAAGTTAAAGATTAAGCCGCGCACCAGCCACAAGCGGTTTTTAGAATCCGTGGCCAAAGCCCGCGAGTACATCGCCGCCGGCGACATCTTCCAGGCAGTCCTGTCGCAGCGGTTAGATTTTCAACCAGAAGCCGCGCCGTTCGACATCTACCGCGCGCTCCGCACCGTGAATCCTTCGCCCTACATGTATTTCCTGCGCATGGGAGACACGCATGTGCTGGGGTCTTCGCCAGAAATGCTCGTCCGCGTTGCCGGACGCAAGCTGGACTACCGTCCCATCGCAGGTACCCATCCCCGCGGAAAAGACGAAGCCGAAGACAAGCGTCTTGCCGAGGCCATGCTCGCCGACGAGAAAGAACGCGCAGAGCACGTGATGCTGGTCGATTTAGGCCGCAACGATCTGGGTCGCGTCAGCGAATACGGCTCGGTAAAAGTCCGCGACCTGATGCATGTGGAACGTTATTCGCACGTCATGCACATCGTCTCCGCTTTGGCAGGCAGGCTCCGCGCGGACTTGAGCGCGCTCGACGCTTTCGCCGCCTGCTTCCCCGCCGGCACGCTAACGGGAGCGCCCAAAGTCCGCGCCATGCAGATCATCGAAGAACTCGAGCCCACGCGCCGCGGCGTCTACGGCGGCTCGGTCCTCTACGCGGATTTCGCCGGTAACCTGGATTCCTGCATCGCCATCCGCACCATGTTGATGCAGGGCAAGCAAGCCTACCTGCAAGCCGGCGCCGGAATCGTAGCCGACTCCAACCCCGAAAGCGAATTTCAGGAATGCATGAACAAGGCGAAAGCGGTGCTGAGAGCGGTCGAGAAGGCGCGAGGGTGAGAAGTTCGGCAGCACAGTCTATACGGACAACGCTGTCGCTTATGACAATGGAATGCAGCGCCGCTTTGTCCATGACATCGTTAGCAAGACCGAGATGTATGTGCGCGGACAGGTTCACGTTTTTCGGATTGGCCTATAAAATTGCGGTCGCCAGTCGCTCAAAATTTGCGTGGGCCTCTGGGCCTTCGGTATATTCGCGCTGTTTCATTGCCTGTCCCTTCTTTAAAGGTAAGCATAATCTTATGTCGAGAGATAAAACCCCAAAAGGTATCCAAGATAGGCGGAAAGTACCCCCCAAAAACAAAGGTGCAACCAAGTACCAAAAACAATCTATTGCGAAGATTTCTAGCCTTGTTCGCTGGTGCCCTTGGGATATTTTCCGCTTTCCTGACGGTTGTGAGTTTCGCGCCGAAACTATCTGTGCAGACATCAGGCACACTCCGTGTTAAGGATCCAATGGGAACCGCCTTTAATTTGACGAATGACGGGACTCTTCCTGTTTACGACATAGAAACCGAGTGCGGAATTGATTCCGCAATCAGTACAGGCGGTGCTTTCGTGTCGGGTATATCCTTTACGTTCCCGACCTCTAAGGCTCCAGTACTTTCCCCTGGCCACAAGATGGATTTGCCATGCGACAAAGCGGTCATGTTGAACAATCCGAAGTCTGCTAGCGTTACGATCTTTGTTCGCTACCGACCCGCTTGGAGATGGTGGGCGACAGAGGAGCAGTTCCCGATGCAGGCCCAAGAGTCCGAAGATGGTACATGGCTGTGGAGAAGCACGCCGCAATAGGGGAGCAAGAGAACTGTTTAGCGAGAATCTGGTTAAAAACTGTGCAATCTACAGCACAGCCGACGAACAGTAGCCCTGTCACGGCAACCAAAAGTAGCGCGAGGAGCACATGTGTGTCAGGTAGGTTGCTGCCTGCCCTAACCGTCTGTTGTCAACAGTTACAAATGAAGTAATTTTCGCTCCACAAAAGTGTCGACGGCCGCGGCGGATGAGAGCGGCTAGCCCAGCTACCCGTCCAGCCAATTCTTCATCAGCTTTCTCCCGTCTTCCGTTAGAACGCTTTCTGGATGGAACTGTACGCCTTCCACCGAAAATTTCTCATGTCTTAATCCCATGATCGTGCGGGTGCCGTCTTTTTCTTTCGTCCAAGCGCTGACTTCGAGTTCGGGCGGCAGGCTTGAATCTTCGACGATAAGCGAGTGGTAACGCGTCGCGGTCATCGGCATGGGCAGTCCCTGAAAAATGCTTTTGTTGTCGTGCACCACGGCGCTGGTTTTGCCATGCATCAGGTGGCTCGCGCGGACGACCTTGCCGCCGAAAGCCTCTCCGATCGCTTGATGGCCAAGGCACACGCCGAGCACTGGCACTTTGCCGGCGAAGTGACGTATCAGTTCCACGCTGATCCCCGCTTCATGCGGAGTACACGGCCCGGGCGAAACCAGAATCCGCGCCGGGCGGAGCTTCGCCACATCGCTTACCGACACTTGATCGTTGCGGCGCACCACAACTTCCGCGCCCAACTCGCCCAGATATTGCACCAGGTTGTAGGTGAACGAGTCGTAGTTGTCGAGAACGAAAACCATCGGCGCTAGTGGCGGAAGTGGCGCACGCCGGTGAAGATCATCGCCAGTCCGTGACGGTTGGCAGCTTCGATCACTTCAGCGTCGCGGACCGACCCGCCCGGCTGAATGATCGCCGTAGCGCCGACTCTGGCGATTTCTTCGATTCCATCGGCAAAAGGGAAGAACGCATCCGACGCGGCGACCGTGCCTTTCAGCGGCAACACCGCTTTCATCGCGCCGATTTTGGTTGAGTCGACGCGGCTCATTTGTCCGGCGCCCACGCCGACGGTTTGTCCATCGCGCGCGTAGAGAATGGCGTTCGATTTTACGTGTTTGCAGACTTTCCACGCGAACAGCAACGCGCGTTTCTCTTCTTCCGTCGGAGTGCGATTGGTTACAACTTTGAGGTCGGCATCGGTAAGCGGCCGCACGTCGTTGTCTTGAACCAGAATTCCGCCGGAAACATTTTTCATCACCCATTTTTGCGGTTTGTCGGTGATCTCCACCAGGCGAAGATTTTTCTTCACCGCAAACTTCGTTTTCGCGGCTTCATCAAACGACGGCGCGGCGATGACTTCCACAAACAGCTTGGCCATTTCTTCGGCGGCTTCCGCGTCGATGGGGCGATTGACGCCGATCACGCCGCCGAACGCCGATACCGGGTCAGCCTCCAGCGCCTTCTTGTAGGCTTCAGCCAAAGTCTTGCCGGTAGCCGTTCCGGCTGGATTGGTGTGCTTGATGATCGCGCAGACCGTCTGTTCGAATTCCTGAGCCAAATCCCACGCCGCCTGAAGGTCGACGATGTTGTTGAACGACAGTTCTTTTCCCTGAAGCTGGCGGGCATTCGCGACTCCTGAGCCGGAGCCGTCCGAATACATCGCCGCTTTCTGGTGAGGATTTTCGCCGTAGCGAAGGTCCATAATTTTATTGAACGAGAGCCGCAGGGTATCCGGGAATACGTCGGCGTTACGGTTGCCGCCGTCTGGCTTTAAACCTTCGAGCGTCGAAGCGATTGCGGAGTCGTACGCGGCGGTTGTGGCAAAAGCTTTTTGTGCGAGACGCCATTTCGTTTCCCTGGATATCGATCCGCCAGATTTTTTCATTTCGTCGGCGATGGCGTCGTAGTCGGACGGTGAAGTAACCACGGCGACGTCCTGAAAATTCTTCGCGGCCGAGCGGATCATCGAAGGTCCGCCAATATCGATGTTTTCGACAATCTCTTCGAAGTGCACGCCCGGTTTCGCGGCGGTCTTCTCGAACGCGTAGAGATTGACCACGACCATGTCGATCGGCGAAATCCCATGCTCGGCGACTGCTGCACGGTGACCAGGCAGGTCGCGGCGATGCAGAATTCCGCCATGCACCTTCGGATGAAGCGTCTTGACGCGCCCATCCAGCATTTCCGGAAAGCCCGTGTGTTCTGAGATGTCTTTAACAGTGAGCCCGGAATCGCGCAAAAGCTTCGCCGTGCCGCCAGTAGAAATCAGCTCGACTCCATGTTGAGCCAGCTTCCTGGCGAAATCCGCCAAGCCAGTTTTATCGGTGACACTCAAAATGGCGCGTTCAATTTTTGACAATCGGACTCCCATGGAAATGGCGAAAAGTAGGAACTTGAAGTTTATCAGGCAGAACCTGAAGGAACGCAAACCCCGCCACGCAGTCTAGACTCGCGGCAGCGGAAGCTTGGCTTTGCGCGACGTTTCCGTCGGGTCCAGATTTTGTTGTTTGAATGTCGGATTCAAGTGAATATCCACTTGCTTGAGTACAATTTTTCGAGCGGCCTTTCGGTCGCAAAAAATCGTGGCGGCGCTCAGGCGAAGACATGCATAGGGAAGCCGAAAGCTAGATTTTCGCTTTGGCTTTCAAGCGCACCTGGCCGTCCTGCAGTTCGACGGAGTATTCCACGCTATGGCATCCGTACTGCTTGCGGATCTGGCTGGTCTTCTTTTCCACGAATGAGGTGAAGCTCTCGATGGTGCCGGAGACGTTTTCCCCAGCTTTCGTTTTCGCTTCTGTCAAAGCTGCATAGAGTTGCTCAACCCGTGCGCTTTCGCTGGAGACGTCGGAACATTCCACCGAGAACGGTTTTTCTTCCTGTGCCGTTCCGACAGCGGCTCGCGCAACGCCGTACGCTTTGTGGCCTGAAGGCGGCGCTGCCCCTTCCACACGCACTCCTCTTACTGACAGCAGCGCATCCTGAGGCCGGCGGTATCCTTCTTCGCGGATGCGGCTCTTCTTGCGCCACAAGTCGCTGAAAGCCGCGTAGCGCTGCGCCATTTCGTTGTAGCGAAAACGCTGCGGGAATGACATTCTCCCGCCATCGCTAAACTTGCGGATCAAACTCAGGACCTTCCACTCCACGTCGGTGGGCGGACGCTTGGTGGGATTGCTGAAGTACGCCTCGTACTCGATCTTCAGCCGCCGCAGCTGCGTTTCGAGCACGTTCAATTCTTCATCAATGGTCACGCAACACTCCGGCAATCAGTCTAGGGCCGAACGGGAGGGGAAGCGAGGTAACGGCTGGGCACGGCAGGGCTAGCACGAAAGTTCTAAAGGCAGGGGATAGTGATCAGTGAATAGAACTACTTAGAGGCCATCTTCTTGACCATCGCCAGCACCAGTTTCCGGTCGCTGTCGTTGAGGCTGACAGAGTAACGGCGAATCTGGCTGAGGAAGCGCACTTCGTCCTCAGACAGCTGCGGCAGGCTCTTCGCGCCGTTGGTGTGGCCGGATTCCGAAAAGAATTGCGAAAGCGGAAGCTCCATCGCCCCGGCAATTTTTGAGAGAGTGTCGAGCGACGGGATGGTGTGGCCGTTCTCCACTCGCGACAAATAGCAGCGCAGAAGTCCTGTTCGCTTCTCAATGTCGCCTTGCGACATGCCTTTGTTCAGGCGGTAGTTGCGAATGGTTTCGCCGATGTTCATGGAGAGTGTGGCCATGGCGTTGTTTAAGTGACGTTCTGCATAGTAACCAGAGATGTACCTAATGGCAAGGGGAAATTGTTGGTTGCCTGTGCAGACGCTATTCTTCAGCGGGAATGTTGAAAGTTGTGGATTACCAGGGAAATCCGATCGAACCGTACTCGAACGACGAGGAAAAAACTAAAGCGGGCCTGCCGTTCTGCTACCGGCCCGACAGCAGCTTTGTTTTCCTCGGCGGCGACTCATCCAATGACGTGTTCTTGAGCCGGACTAAACCTCGATGAGGCGCGCTACATCTTTAGGTTAGCAGCGAAGAAGTCGGAAATCCTTTTCCACGCGTCCGCCGCATCGGCCTGATTGTAGCCGTCTTTGTTGACGGGATTTTGGAAGCCGTGACCGGTGTCGGGATAAATGTGAACTTCGACTTTCTTTCCCAGAGCCTTCATCTGCTTCTCGAAGGCGTTCACATCGGCGGGAGGAATGCCTTGATCTTTGCCGCCAAACAAGCCCAGGATCGGCGCGTTGATTTTCCGCAGCGACGAATTTTCGGTGGCGAGATGTCCGTAGTTGATGACATCGGCCGCGAGATCAGGTTCCTGCAATGCAACATCAAGCGAATAGCCGCCGCCCATGCACCATCCGATGGCGCCGATGCGGTCTTTCTTCACGCTCGGTTGAGCTTTCAGGAACTCGACAGCCGCGTGGAGATCGCGATTTGCACGATCATTGGGTACGCCGCGCATCAGTTCGTGTGCAACCTCGGGAGTCGTCGCGACCTTGCCACGATAAAGGTCGATCGCCAGAGTGACATAGCCTTGATCGGCGAGTTTCGAAGCTTGATCTTTGACCCAATCGTTCAGGCCCCACCATTCGTGAATCACGACAATACCGGGAAACGGCCCTTTGCCTTCCGGGCTGTAGAGGACGCCTTGCACGGTCTCGTCTCCGCTTTTGTAAGACACGTTCTTCGTCGTCGCCGCGAGGGCGGAAATTGATAACGCGGCTAAGGCGAAAGCGACCGGAACCATTCGGGAGAGTCTGCGCGGCATCGTGCACCTCAAGAAGGTCATTGTTTCACAGCTTCGACGGCGAGATCGATTTTCACATCGTCGCTCACCAGCACGCCGCCGCCGTCGAGAGTCTTGTTCCACGAAACGCCGTAATCCTGGCGGTTGATGGTGAGGCCGCCCTGAGCACCCAAACGGGTTTTGCCTTGCATGTTGGCAAAGCCTCCAATGGTGAACGGAATCGCGACTTCTTTGGAGACACCGCGAAGACTGAGTTGCCCGTGGGCGATGAAGCTATCTCCGCTCTTCTCGACTTTGTCGCTTTTGAAAGTAATTTCCGGATATTTGTCAGCGTTGAAGAAATGATCGCTGCGGATGTCGGAATCCCGTCCCGAATTCCGGGTGTCCACGCTCGCGGCTTTGATTTGAACGTCCACCGAGCATTTCGCCGGGTCCTTATCGTCATAAACGATCGTTCCGCCAAAGTCGGTGAAGGTGCCGGTGACTTTGCTGATCATCATATGAGTAACCGTGAAACCAACAACGCTGTGAACGGGATCGATCTTGTAAGTGTCGGCTGCGAACAAAGACGTTGCCAGGAACAATAAAACTGCCCCGACCGACGATAACCCTTTGACTTTCATAAATGATCCCCCTTCGTTCATAGCTGAAGTTCCATGTAAAGCGCGCCCGCGATTGGATTGGAACAGTAGGGCGCGATTTCGCGAAATCCCATTCTTCGGTAAAGTTCGACCGCCGATTGCATCATCGGTTCTACGGTATCTAAACGAATTTTCTCGTACCCGGCCGCACTTGCTTCTTTACAGATGGCTTCAGCCAAAATTCTTCCGATCCCCTTGCCACGAAACTGCGGACGAACATACAGCCGCTTCATTTCGCAGACACCATCTTCCAGTCGGCGAAGGGCCACACATCCCGCAGGTTCGCCCCCTGACTCCGCCAGCCACAGCCTTCCGGCAGGCGGTGCATACTTCCCCGGCAGCTCTGCCAACTCGGTATCGAACGATTGAAAGCACAAGCTGAATCCGAGCGAAGCCGCGTATTCCGTAAAGAGCTCCCGCACTTGGGCGATTTGCTCGTTCGATTGCGCCGGGACGATAGTCACAGAGTGTGTCGAAACTACCCCATCAACATGCCGCCGTTGACGTTCAGTACGTGTCCGGTGATGTACGCAGCTTGTTCCGATGCAAGGAATGCGACCGCGTGCGCGATTTCGTCGGGCGTGCCTACTCGTCCGAGCGGAATCATCTTCAGTGCATCCTGTTTCAAAGTTTCGCCAAGGTCGGCGGTCATTGCAGTTTCGATGAATCCGGGAGCGATGGCGTTGCAGGTTATGTTGCGGGACGCGAGTTCGCGAGCCATGGCCATCGTGAGGCCGATCAATCCCGCCTTTGAAGCGGCGTAATTCGCCTGGCCGGCTTGGCCTGTCTGCCCGAACACCGAAGTGATGTTGATGATTCGTCCCCAACGCTGCCGCAGCATGGAACTGATCACTTGTTGGGTGCATAAATGAGCAGAAGTAAGATTGGTGCTGATGACGGCGTCCCAATCGGCGCGCTTCATCCGCATGGCAAGTTGGTCGCGCGTGATGCCGGCGTTGTTGACGAGAATATCGATTTTGCCTAGCTGGCCGATAGCAGCCTTGAAGGCGGATTTAATTTGTTCTTCGTCAGCGACGTCGAGCACGAATCTCGCGGCCTTGCCACCCTCAGAAGCGATCTGCTGCACGAGTTCTTCCAGCTTGGAGTCGTTGCGGGCGGCGACGGCAACGATGGCGCCATCTTTAGCTAACCGTAAAGCGCACGCCCGGCCTATGCCTTGGGACGCTCCGGTGACCAGCGCGACGTGACCCGCGAGAGATTTGGTTTCAGATGTCATGTCACAAGATTATAGATGCAGGTTAGCGGAGAGTATTCAAAGCGTTCATCAGCTCGATGGCGTTCGCTCCACGCCCCTCATTCAGTCAATCCGGCGCAAGGGCCAAATCATGACTTCTAGTTTCTTTGCGAAGTGTAGTAACGGCGGGATCGCCGGAAGGTCAATCCCAGCGGCTCGCGCGACAGTATTCGTTTCGATTTTGACATTGGCGGACTGTAGTGGCCAGGGCAAATGATGAATGGCAGCCCGGTAAACGGCGTGGCCACGCACTGTGTACAAGCAATACCGCTCAGTGAGCCAATGCTCGAGACTTCCGCGAGTAGCGACCTGAATTTCCGAAATAGGGCGGTAACGGGCTTCGAATCGGGCGTCGCCTGTCCGGCGCACGGAGTTGTAGGAGATTTCTGTTCCGCTTTCTTTGCAGCTCATTTCCGCATGGTAATAAGGTAACTTGTAGAGCGAACGCGCAATCTTCACGGCAGGCAGACTGCTCGCATCGAGGCTGAAGAAATAAACTCCCGGTCGATCATGCAGCGTCACGTAAGTGCGCACATTAAGCTCTGGAAATGCGGAAAGCCGGGGTAGTGCAAAAGTTCCGCGGAGTCGAATTCGGCTCATCCTGAACGGAACGACTCCCACCCAGCACTTTCCGTCGAATGTGTCGAGCGGCAACTCTCTCGGCACCAGGTTCCGCAAAATTTCGGCTTCAACCGGCCAATGGGCGAACAGCAAATCATGCCAGTCCTGCGACATCACCCAGGCTGAAGATGGTAGGGGCCACGCGCGATGGGCCACGGACGTGAGTGCCGGATGCAAAGTTTATTGTAATATTCGAGTTCCCACTTGAATCGAGGTTTGTATGCCCGAAGCGACTAAACCCGCCAGTTTGCACGGGGATGGCCTTCCCGAGAAGCCTACGGTCGAGGTTTTTGCCGTCTTTGGCGCTGAGCCGGAAGTGCAGGCGTATGCGATGGCGAAATATTCGCGCTCCGCGCTGTCGATGAAAGAGTCGCTGAAGGAGATCAGCAGCCAAAAAGCGGAAAAATTCCTCAACACTTTCTATTTTCAGTACGGCCACCGTTCGATCGCCGACCTTGCCCACATTTCCATGGCAATCGAGAAATTGTCGATCCTGGCTGCAATCGCAGTGGCCGATGAAACCCGATGGGACGGCCAGGAGCGTTCCACCCGTTATCAGGATTTCCGCAAGAGTGGTTACTACTCGCCCGCGTTCGCAGATCCGAACGCCGCAAAGCTATATCGCGAAACCATCGTCGGACTTTTTGCGGAATACGAAAATATTTCGCAACGGATGTTCGAGTATCTCGCCAGCATTACTCCGAGACCGGAGGAGATGAAGCCGGACGCGTACGAGCGGACCTTGCGGGCCCGGGCGTTCGACTTTGCACGCTACCTGCTGCCGCTGGCGGCCAATACTTCGCTGGGGCAAATCGTCAATGCGAGAACTTTGGAGACGCAGGTCTCCCGGTTGCTTTCGCATACCCACAAAGAAGTGAGAGATTTGGGATCACTTCTGAAATCGGCAGCCTTGAATCCCGCGTACAACGTCAATCGCGACACGTTTGCCAAACTGGTGGAAGATATCCGCGCCGTGTCACCCGAACTGGGCGCGCAGGCCGAGCGGGAGCTGTTGCGGGAAGTGCGGGTCGCTCCCACCCTGGTGAAATATGCCGACCCCAGCAATTATGAGATAGAAACGCGCCGGGAATTGCGGCAGGCCGCAGCAGAATTGATGGGGAGGGCGGCGATTGAGCCCGCTCCCGTTGTAGACCTGCTGGATCAGGACGATCTCGAAGTCGAAATGGCAACAACTCTTCTTTACCAATATTGTCACTATTCCTATCGCCAGATTCGGCAAGCGGTCGGTTCCGCGGGCGATGTACGCCGCAGCGAAATCATCGAATTGGGCATGCGGCATCGCGGACGGTTTGACGAACTCATGCGGGGGTTTAGCGCGGGCCAGCAATTCCGCTTCGACATCCTTATGGATATTGGCGGCTTTCGCGATATGCACAGGCATCGGCGATGCGTGCAGATCGAGCAGACTTTCACCACGCGCCACGGGTACGATGCTCCCGAGGAGTTGAACGCGGCCGGAGCGCGAGCTGGTTATGACGCGGCCATGATGAAGGCTGCCCAGTCCATTGACCGATTGGCAAATTCGGGTGGCCTCGAGGCGGAAGAGAATGCGCAGTATGCAATTCCTCTAGGTTTTCGCAAGCGGACGCTCTTCAAGATGGACTTCGCCGAAACCTTGTACATTTCAGAATTACGCAGCGGGCCGGCCGGTCATTTTTCCTATCGCAATGTTGCGTATGCCATGTATGAGTCGGTGGCGAGGAAATATCCCGCGCTGGCGCGATATTTTCGGGTCACGGACGTGCGGGAACCGGTCGATCTGCTGAAAAGGTAATTTTTTCGTTGCGCCTATCCCAGGCTGGGTCAGGAAAACAGAGTATCGCGACCTGGGAAACCAGATAGGAGTCGCGTTTCCTCCAACTTGTGGGTGAACGATTCTTCGACCGAACTGTCTAGGTCTTTTTCTCTTCCGATTCTGGGGTATATTCTGCTGCCATGGCTATACTTCAGAATCCCCACGGACGATAAAGGCGTCAGTCCAGACCACAACGTTTACCTTGGAACCGACTGCCCTCATGGGCCATCAAGGGCTTTGGCTCACGGTTGCTGATTGGTGCGGTCGGATTCCTATACGGCTTCGCGGTGAAAATCAGGGGGTTATTGCGGTAGGTGTTGCAAAATCGCCCTACTCATTTGAGGCTCGATGAGCGGAAACGCCTGATTTCGTAAAATGACCGACCCCTTCCGAGTGATACATTTTAGTCATTTCAGTGGGAGTAATTGTGAGGGTTTCAGTGAAACACATATCGAGGCGGATGCTGGTTGTCATTACCGGCATGTGTGCGGCTCTCGGACAGAACGTTCCTTCTGTGGTCCTTCACGGCGATTGCGCGAATGAGTTACCGCGCTATCAGCAGTGGTACCAGACGACAAAGCTAGCTTATGGTGAGCCCAATGGTCTGGTTACAACAATTGTGTGCAGGCCTAGCTAGTCTTCTCCATAATTGATGCATGCCAATCCATCGCTACGTTTCCATCCTCTACCACTCAGGTGAATGCAGGCGGTTGGACGCCGAGGAGAAGAAGTGAAACTCGTTAACCTATTGAAATATCGCCTTTTCACTCATTGACTGGGGGTCGAAAGCGTGAAGACCTGTTTTCCTAGGCCATCCGTTAAAATCACTGAGGTCGGGCTACGGTCACTGGGTTATGCAGATACAGAGTCGCAAGAAACGATTCGCACAGCAAAGATCAGACGCAACGACCGCTGCCAAGCAGTTGATGAAGCGAATCGTGGAACGCACACTGGAGCCCCACGAAGGCTATCTGCAAGTCTGTGGCATCTTCCAACAACACGCACACTTGCACATGCCCGAACTGCGCACTTTCGTGCGAATTGATGGCATTGACCCAAACTGGTCGGTATCGGTCACGCCCGAACTACGCGACGTGATTATCCAACGTGCAGAGGCGTTTTTACGCGGCATGGAATGATAGTTGGCGAAAGATTGCCTTTTCGCTCATTATGGTCTCAATACATGGGAAACATCGCGTACTTTGCACTCCTCAAATCAATCGCCGACCAAGAGCAAATCATTCACTCCTGGGTGAGAGCTGGTAAAAGGCAATTTATGCCTTTTCCTAATGTAATTTTGGCGGTGGTCGATAAAGCCTCTGTGATGCTCTACCGATACCGCTGGAACGGGGAGTTCTGTGGCGACACTTGGCACTCCTCGTTTCATGAAGCTCAAAACCAAGCTGGGAATGAATACGGGGCAGCGCTCGGACCATGGTTGCTGCTTCCATCTGAAGTGACGAATCCTCACGAGTACGTAGTTGCCGTTGCTAGGAAGAACGAGCGCACTACCGATTAAACACATCGGGGCGGCTTGGTGAAACTAGGGAGTCGCTGGGAAAAGATGAACTGGCGAAAAATCGCCTTTTCACTCATTTGCCCTTCCGATGCCCTTGCGGGCCAATCAAGGCCGCTGGTATTCCCTGCGAGGTACCCCTTGTGCGCCGTCTTGAGAAACAGTGGTACGCCGTGCGGTTTTATCATGGAAGGCGTACAAAACGCCACATATCACATTGCGGTTCGATGGTGTCCTGATTCTTATCAACCCTCTCCGCAAGACACGGCTTTTGCTGAAGCCGCCCGGTTTTTAATGCAACTCGCTGGAGATAAGCATAGCCGCCGGGGGTGCTGAACCGTTAGTTCCGTCCTGACGATTGACGAAAAATCGCCTTTTCAATCATTGACCTGGTCCGCCAATTCTTAGCGAGCGAAAACGCCTGTTTTCGACAGTTATGGACAAACTCATCACCCCGAACCGTGGTAGCATCTCGAAATTGTGAAGTCAGTACTCGTCTTCGTCTGCCTTTTTCTGCTGGCCGCTGCTTCAGCGCAGCAGAATGACGAACCCCATCCCAAAGGAGTCATCTACGGAATCGCAATTGGTCAGGACGGACAACCAGCGAAGCGGATCGGTCTAACTGCGCATCCATTGGGTGTTCCTCTCGGTGCAGCGCTTCCTCACACGAGGACCAATGATGCTGGCGAATATCGGTTTGAGAACGTTCCGTGGTGGGGAAGATATACGGTCTACGGCGACGATGAAGACGAGGGATACTCCAGTTTTAGTACGGGTCCAGCAGGTGATACTGCTCCACAGGAAGTTGAGCTAACGCCGGAACACCCGGAAGCAGAATTGAGAGTCTTGCTCCCCCCGAGAGCAGGTTTCATTCAAATCAACCTCACGGATCAAAGAACGGACGCTGGAATCTCGGGAATGGGAGTCGCATTGATGCTGCCGGAAAGCCCCGCATCCCCATTTCTCACGATGAGTTGCGCCTCGAACCACGTCATTTTGATACCTCCCGACAAGGACTTGCTGCTGCACATTTCTTCAGACGGATTTCGTGAGTGGAATGACAGTATTGGAAAGGGAAGGCCTGTCCATGTTGCTTCTGGTGCCCGTCTGAAAATAGATGTGCAACTTGAGCCGACCCAGTGACCCAACTCTCCAAGCCCTACGGAAGAATCGCCTTCTCCTCAACTTGCCGAAAAATCGCCATTTCACTCATCGGCTTTCTCGCTCCCCGGCTGAGCCACTGACTCCCATTGTTCAACCAGTCTCAGGAGCTTAGTCAATTTGGACCCCCGCGCAACCCCCGCGCAACCCCCGCGCAACCCCCGCGCAACCCCCGCGCAACCCCCGCCCGCCCCCCGCGTTGACTTCCCCCCTCCACCCCTCCTAACATGGCTTCGCTGCCATTCCGTCGCTATGATCGGCCAGACTTTCTCCCATTACCGCGTAGTTGAAAAGCTGGGCGGCGGCGGCATGGGTGTGGTCTATAAAGCCGAAGACCTGCGGCTGCATCGTTTTGTCGCCCTGAAATTCCTTCCTGAAGAAGTCACGCGGGACGCGCAGGCGCTCAGCCGCTTCCAGCGCGAAGCGCAGGCTGCGTCGGCCTTGAACCATCCGAATATTTGCACGATCTACGACATCGGCGAAGCAGACGGCCGCGCTTTCATTGTGATGGAACACCTCGAAGGCAGGACGCTCAAGCACACGGTCGAAGGCCGTCCCCTGGAAATCGACCGCCTGCTGACCATCGCCATCGATGTGGCCGACGCGCTGGATGCGGCCCACAGCAAAGGCATTGTCCATCGCGACATAAAGCCGGCAAACATTTTTGTGACTTCGCGCGGCCATGCCAAGGTCCTCGACTTTGGTCTCGCAAAGATGACCGCCGCGGAAATTTCGCCAGCCAGCCCGTCGCAGGCGACGATGCCAACCGACCAACACCTCACCAGTCCCGGCTCGGCGCTGGGCACGGTTTCCTACATGTCGCCGGAGCAGGTGCGCGGCAAAGCCCTGGACGCGCGCACCGATCTTTTTTCTTTCGGCATTGTGCTGTATGAAATGGCGACCGGCGCAATGCCGTTTCGCGGCGAAACTTCCGGCGTAATTTTTGACGGCATCATGAACCGCGCGCCCGCCGACCCGATCCGGCTCAACCCGGACATACCCGCAAAGCTGCAAGACATCATCAATGGTGCGCTCGAAAAAGACCGCGAGCTGCGTTACCAGCACGCAGCGGACATCAAATCGGAATTGTTGCGTCTCAAACGGGATTCCGAATCCGGACGCATCGCCGTGCACAGCTCACGCAGCGCTCCGCATGCGCCCATCGATCCTCTTTCCGGATACGATTTGCTTCCCGCAAGTTCGGGCGGAGTGGCGGTCGCCTCCGGTTCGTCGCCACAAGCGTCAGCGCAGTCAGTTTTGGCTTCATCTCCATCGGCCCCAGCGCTGCCCGATCTTCTGCGCAGGCGTCCGTCGCGGCTCCCACTCATCGTCGGCGCAGTCATCGTGTTGCTGGTCCTGGTTGGCGGCGGAATCTATTGGCGCAACCACAGTGCGCCCAAGCTCACAGAAAAAGACCAGATCATTCTTGCGGACTTCACCAACCAGACGGGCGATCCTGTGTTCGACGCGACGCTTAAAGAAGCTTTAGCGATCCAGTTGGAGCAATCGCCCATGCTGCTGTTGGTCAGCGATGCGGAACTGCACAGCAACCTGCAATACCTCGGCCAGCAGAAAGAACAAAAAATCACGCCAGAGTTGGCACAGCAGATCGGCCAGCGCCTCGGCGTGAAGGCTTATCTTACCGGCGCGATCCTCAGCCTCGGCTCTTCTTATGTAATCACCATCAACGGCGTGAATTGCGCGACTGGAGATGTGTTCGCGCGTGAGCAAGTCACGTCGCCCGACAAAACGGGAGTGCTGCAAGCGGTCTCGACCGCTGCGACCGCCATCCGCGCGAAGCTGGGTGAGTCGCTGTCGTCGATCCAGAAGTTGTCGACGCCCTACACTAACGTGACCACCGCTTCGCTTCAGGCCTTCCACGCATTTTCACTGGGCGAAGAAGAGCACCGCATGGGCCGCGACTTTCCTCAGGCGACTTCATTTTACGAAGACGCCATCCGCCTCGATCCAACATTTGCCATGGCCTACGCTCGGCTTGGCGTCGCTTACGGCAACACCGGGGCGTTGAGCAAAGCCGTGGAGCATTTGAAAAAAGCGTACGACTTGCGCGAGCGCGTCACCGAGCGCGAGCGCATGTACATCGCGGCGCAGTATGCCACCGCGCAATTTGATCTGCCCAAGGCGCTCGAGTCTTACAAGATTTACGTCACGACCTATCCGCGCGATGCCGCCGCATGGAACAACATCGCCAGCGTCTATCTTTTCCTCGGGCGAATGGACGAGGGTGTAGCCGCATACAAAAAAACCTGGGAGATCGCCAAGTGGGACAACGTCGCCGCCAACAACGTCGCGGGAACTCTGCTTGAAATCGATCAGGTGCCAGAAGCCGAACGATATCTGAAAGAAGCCGTCGAACAAGGCGGCGGCGACGATACGAACTCGCACCAGAACATGATGATTGACGATTTCCTGTCGGGCCGGCCCGACTGGGAAAAGCAGATTCAATGGGCCATCGGTCGCGCCGACGGTTTCAACATTGAAGCCGCGGCGGCGACTTTGTATTACTACGAAGGTCGAATGCACGAAGCGGATAGACACTGGGAACTCGGCGGCCGCAGAGCGGAAGAGCAGCATCTGCTCGATGCCGCTGGTGGCATCTATGCGGTCCAGGCGGTGCATGACGCCCTGGTTTCCGATTGCGCCGGGGCGCGCGCCGCAGCACATCACGGACTGGCCATCGACCAATCGGTGGCGACCGTCCCCGATGCTGCCTTGGCGTTGGCAATGTGTGGAGAAGCCGACCTCGCACTAAAACAAGCGACGAAGATGGCTGCCGACGCGCCGACCAACACGTTGGTGAACGAAATTTATTTGCCTGAAGTGAAGGCCGCAATCGCGATCGCCCAGCATCATCCTGAGCATGTGGCTGAGACCTTGTCTCCGGCTATGCCATATCTGCTGGTCAGCAAGGCTCCTCATCTGCTGGGCGCTGCTTCGTTGTCGCTGAATAATCCGCAACAGGCGGTCATCGATTTTTCGACAGGACTTCGCTACCGCGCCTTTGCTCTGGGCGAAGGCGGTCAAGGGTCGGCGCAAGCGCCCGATTACGGCCTATGTCTCTTCGGCACTGCGCGCTCTCAAACGCATTTCGACAAGCTCGCCGCGGCAAAAAGCTATCAACAATTGCTGGATATCTGGAAAAATGCCGACACCGACTTCATCCCGTTGCGCGAAGCCAAAAAAGAAGCGGCAGCGCTCGAAGCTACGGCTAAGCTTTAACTGCGGCTTTATCTTCTTCGCGAAGCCGCCGCCACCCAAACAACGCGGCCGCCCAACCAAGCAGTAGCGGAAGCAGGCTGACGAGACCGTGCAGCCCTGCAAGCTGACCCAGATTGAAAGCGCCATGCACCGACCCCACCGTATCTTCAGCCGGAATGAGCATGGACACATTATTCACTGACAGGTTCCCGCTCCAGAACGATGGCCAGAATAGCTGCATCAGCGGGCAGCGGAATTCGTCCGGCGGCTGGGGCGTGGTCGAAACAGCCATCAACGAAATCGAAGCACTTATCACTGCAAGCCCGATCAGGAGTTTGCGGACTGTTGGGCGTGCCGCATCCCACGCCGGCGCGAGGCCAACGCACAGCAGGGGAATGCCCGCGCCGAGATAGCGCGGCCCGAAAGACCATCCTCCCGGCCAGACGTAAAACGAAGCGTTGAAAAGAAAATAGTAAGCCGCGATCGCCGATGCGCAATACGCAGCGGCGCGCAAGTCAGCTCTCCGTGTGAGTGCTCGCAGTCCGAAAGGTGCCGCTGCCAGCACCGGCGCGGCAAAAAACAATCCCCGACGGCAACCGAAAAGCAGCTTCAACATGACGTCCGGTCGCGGATAGGTAAGGCCCATGTAACCGCGCTGCATCCACGGGAATGCGCCATTTTGGTAGTAAGAATAGCTGGGATGAAACGCCGAACCGAAGGCCGCTCGCTGATAAATCAGCAGCACCGCAGCGCACGACAGTGCGCCGATGGCAACGCCAGAGACGCAACTTAGACGGTGTTCTCGCCAGCAAAGAGAAATGGCAAAGATCGCAACAATCGCAGAAGCCGGTAGCGCAGGGTACTCCGACACGGTCGCCCATCCGGCAGCTAGACCGACTGCGAGACCAATGGTGAAAACTTGATTCGCCGTTCGTTGATCGCGAAGCAGAAGCGCCGCCCCGAAGGCAAAGAGCAGGCACGCTCCGGTGAGTGCATGTCCCCAAAAAAGCACAGCGTAAGCCCAGGTAGGATTTGCCAATCCTAAAACTACCGCCGCGAATGCAGCCGCGTTTTGCGAACTGCCGAGGCGCAACGCAATCCAAAAAAGGCAGGCGCAAGCGAGCGCGGTGGGCAGCGCCACAGCAAACAGGGAACTGAAATACGAAAGCGCCACCAATCCGCGCGGCGACGACGGATCGGCTCCGAATGCTGGCAGCGCTGTCCGGGTGACCGCCGCCGCAGGCAACGCAAGCAGCGCCAACCCCGGGGCTTTATCGGAATAAAAATGAGAATTGGAGAGGGCTTTGTCGCCCGTATTCTCGTGATAGGCGTCAATGCTCAGCGTGTGGCGCTCTAGCACCGCCCGCACCAGATCGAAGCGCGAGTTCTGGTTCCACCCTCCCGCGGGATAGAAGTAAGCGTAAGAAAGAAAAACCGTGGCCGCCAGCAGGACGACACGGCCACGCGCCGCGTTGCGAATCATTGCGGCGAAGAAAGCTCGCGCGGAAACGATTTGAACGCAACTTCGTGCGACTTCGCAGTGGCCTTTTGAGCGCCGTCCGTCATGTGCTCGGTGATTGTGCCTTTCATCACATAAAAGGCCTCGTCGCCTGGGCTCTTCCCCTCACCGCGCTCAATCGTTCCCGCAAAATCGAAGAAGACGTCGTGAATCACAGCCGTCGTGAAACTCACTTTATTGCCGTCGATTTTTGCCTGCTTGAAAAATTGGTCGAGAAAGACTCCGCGATCGCTGTCGGAATCGCCATATCGCGAGATGAAACCGGTGAGGCGGCCGTCGTTTTCGACGTTCAATTGTACGAACTCTCCGTCACGGAGAAACGAATACATCCCCGTGTAGCTGGGGGAAGTGGCTGCGGCTCGTGGCGCATCCTGCGCGGCCAATGCAAGACTTGACATGAGAATTGCGACGATTGCGAATGCGCAAACCGTCTGCAAGCGATGGGCTCCCATAACGGGTATTAGAACATGGAAAGCTTTTAAAGGTCTCCGCTGCACCGCGAATGTGACGACGGCGCATCTATACTGAAAAGAAGAAAACACCGGAAAAATCCTCTCACGGCATGCGACGAAAACTAGCGGTCAAAGTAAAAGCCAACACCGAGCCTGCGCAAATACCAGCGCCGCAATTGCTTCTCGTCGCGGAAGCTCCGCACAAAGTCTTTCTTCGCAATCTGCGCGATTTAATTAGCGCGCCCAAACAACCCAAGCTGCGACTGACGACCTGGCCGGCTAAATTCTGGCCCGACGTCTTTGTCGAGCGCCCGTTGCCGTGGCGAAGTCTCGGCCAGTCTTATGCAGGGCACGTTGTGGCGATTGCCGCAGTTCTAGGAATGTTTCAATTGTGGCCATCACGGTCGCGCGTAATTCCGGCTGCCGTGTTTTCCAGTCGCGATGTTGTCTACTACGATGCCGCGGAATATTTGCCGCCGCTGAACACCGGCGTGGCGAAAAAACGGACCGTTCGCAAGGGCGATCCCGTTAAGTCCGCGCAGCCGATCATTTCAGTTCCGCCCGAAGCCGACAACCATACGCAAACCGTTGTCACGCCACCGAAGATTCAATTGCGGCGCGAAGTTCCCCTGCCCAATGTCGTTTCATGGGCCGATGCGTCGATGCCCGTCTCCGCAAGCCCGCACCCATCGGCCGAACTCAAGCTTCCACGGCTGACCACCGACGTTGTCGCTCCCGCGCCGGATGTAAGCCTCGACCGAATGAAGCGCTCCGCGCACCTCGACAGCGCAGTTGTGGCGCCCGCTCCGGACGTTTCGTTCTCCGGTTCGCGAAGAACGGGCGACTTGAATATCGCACGCAGCGAACCGGTCGCTCCCGCCCCTAAAGTGTCGCTGCAAGAACAAAGCACACGCCGCGGGCAGCCATCTTTGGGAAGCGTGGCCGCAGTCCCGCCTCCGCCTTCGTTGCCCGGTGCGGCTGGAACCAGCGGATCGAGAATGATTGCTTTAGGAATTCATCCGCTGGCGCCTTCGACGAAAGTGGAAAGCCCAGCAGGGAACCGGCGTGGAAGTTTCGCCGCGACTCCCGATGGAAAGCCCGGCGCAAGCGGCGCACCCGAAAGTACAACCGGAAAGACCGCATCATCAAACGCCGCAGGCAGCAAGTCCGACGGACTTCCCTCAGGACTTCAAGTGGGCGCGGGGCCGAAGTCGTCAACCTCCGCCTCGCAAATTGTCGCGGACGCGCGGCCTCCGCGCGCAGAACCTGCCCCGAGTTTCGATAATCCCTCAGAGCTTGACCGGCAAGTGTTTGGCGGACGCCGCTCTTACGCGATGACCATCAACATGCCGAATCTCAACTCCAGCGGCGGAAGTTGGGTGATCCACTTTGCCGAATTAAAAGAAGACGGCAAAGGCGAACTATCTGCGCCCGTTGCCGAACACGAAGTCGATCCCGGTTATCCGACAGAACTAATGCGCCAGAATATCGGCGGAACGGTCACGCTGCGGGCTGTGATTTTTAGCGATGGTAGCGTGGGCGAAGTACGCGTCTTGCGCGGAGTAGACGACCGCCTCGACGATTACGCCCGGTCTGCGTTAGCGCGCTGGCATTTTCGTCCCGCAACCAAGAATGGAAGCGCCGTGCCGCTTGAAGCCGTAGTGATGATTCCGTTTCGGCCGGTCCGCAGCCGCCCGAGTTTTTAGTTTTTAGCCGGAGCTTCGTAGACTGTTTTTCCGCCAACCACCGTCCGCAGAACGCGTGTCCCCAGAATTTCCGGCGGATTTACCGCCGTGATGTCGCGGTCCAGTTCCACCAGGTCCGCCAATTTTCCCTCTGCCAGCGTACCTTTTTCCGATTCTTCAAATTCCGCAAATGCCGCCCCCACGGTGTAAGCGGCAATGGCCTGGTCAATCGTCAGCTTCTGATCGGAAAAATATTCTTTCTTTCCATCTTCGCTCTTGCGCGTGACCGCCGAATAAAGTCCGCGAAACGGATTCACCGGCTCGACAGGATAATCCGTGCCGAACGCGACCACGACGCCGTTATCCAGAAATTTCAGCCACGAATACGATGCCGCCGCACGCTTTTCTCCCAGACGCTGCTCCGCCCAATTCATGTCGGTCAACAAATGGCTCGGCTGCATGGACGCAATCACATGAAGCTGCTTGAATTCGGCAATCTGCTGCGGGTTCGTGACCTGGGCGTGCTCAATTCGCAAGCGGAAATCGCCGCCGCCGTTGGCCGCCTTGATCTTCTTGCTGGCCGCATCTTTTTCTGCTTCGGCGTATGCATTAAGCGCCATCTGCGTGCCGCGATCGCCGATGGCGTGAAAGCCAATCTGAAAGCCGGCGTCCACCCGTTCGACAGCCATGGCCGTCAGCTTTGCCTGCTCGTATCGCGGCAAGCCCGAGTTGCCGGGGTCGTCGGCATAGGGCTGAAGCAACGCCGCCGTGTGCGAACCCAGCGAGCCGTCCATGAAGCCTTTCAGCATTCCGGTGTGAAGCATCAGGTCCGAATGCAGATGAGACGCGCGGTGCTGCCGCAACAACTCAACCGGATCGTCAAAATTCAACCACTCGCTGACTCGCGCAGTGAGCTTGCCGTCGCGTTCAATCTGTTCCAGCGCAAGAAAATCTTCCCAAAGAGAATTGTCCTGCGCGGAAGTGATTCCCCATCGCGCCAGGTCTCGCAGCGCAATCTCCATGCCCTGGCGTCGCCGCTCCGCAGTCGGCAAAGGAACAACCGCAGCAACCGCTGTCCATGCAGTGTCGCGGAGAATGCCGGTCGGTTCACCGTTCGCGTCGCGATCAATGGCGCCGCCTTGTGGATCTTTGCTCGCAGGCGTGACGCTGGCCAGTTGCAACGCGCGCGTGTTCGCGACGGCCATGTGGCCATCGACCCGCTGCAAAAATACCGGATGATCCGTCGTGACTTCATCGATGTCCCAACGGCTGGGCAGCGTGCGGACCGGCCACAGGGTTTCGTCCCAGCCTCGCCCCACGATCCACGCGCCCGGAGCCGAGCTTTCGACTTTCGCGCGAATGCGCTCGCGAAATTCATCCACCGATTTGGTGCCAACCAAATTTACTTCCAGGCTCTGAAATCCGGCGTTCGCCAGGTGGAGGTGAGCGTCGTTGAATCCGGGCATTAAGAAATGACTGCCAAGATCGACAAGCTGCGTGTTCGGGCCTTTCAACTTCATTACGTCGCTGTCGGATCCGACCGCCTCGATGCGATCGCCGCGGACCGCGACCGCTTGCGCGCGTAATGTGGGATGAAACGATCCGGGACCAGCCAGCCCGGTGTATATGTTTCCGTGAAAAAAGATCGTGTCGGCGCGCCGCGTCGCAGGAGCGGATTGCGCGTGCATCGAAACCAGCGAAGACAGCAGGATGAGAGACAACAAGTTCCGCGCGATCAAACGGACGTTTCTCCGATCGACGCTAGCGTAAGCGCAGTCAGAAGGATGCGCTTGAGCCCGACCTCCCGGCCCTGGCAATCGAACCACTCTTGTAAAGTGTGCGCGCCGCCGCCCGTTCCGCCAGCGCCAATCGCAAGCGCTTCCCGCCCAATCGAGAGCGGGATGTTGGCGTCGGTGGATGCCCTCTGCACTTGCGCGCTATTGCCGATGTACGAGTCCACCGCGCGAAGAACCGGCAACATGCGCGCACCCGATGGCAATTCGCCCGCTGGGCGGTCCCCGATAATGGCGATCTCAGCTGTCAATCGGGCCTGCTTGCGCCCGGTCGATGCCAAAGCTTTTCCGGCAACGAGTTGAGATTGGTCGTCCAGCGAATCCCTTACCGCATGGCGCAGTGCCGATTCCAGCCGCTGCATTTCATACATCGCCGTCGAGCGGATATCCACTCGCATGCTCGCAGATTCAGGGATGGAATTGACCGACGTGCCACCCTGAATCACTCCAATATTGAATGTTGTCTTCGGGGAAGCAGAGATCGGAGTCTGCGCGAAAATCGAAATCACGCGGGCCAGTGCGAAAATTGGATTCGGTGTTCCGAAATCGCTCCACGAATGCCCGCCCGGTCCGCGCACCGTTACTTCAAAGCGACGGCTGCCCAGCGCCTCGGCCACGATCGTGTCAGACCCCGCGCCATCCAGCACCAGGCTGAAGCGGATCGTTTCCTTGAAAGGCGAGTGGAAAAAAATATGCCTCATCCCGCGTAAATCGCCTTCGCCTTCTTCTCCTACATTTCCAATAAATATGACGGGCGCGGCATGGTCGATTTTCGTGTGCTGCAACGCGGCCGCGATCGCCAGCAGGGCCACAACTCCCGCGGCGTTATCGGAAACGCTCGGTCCCTGCAGCCTGCTTCCGTGCCGCGAGATCGTGTGCGAAACCGCTGCGGCGAAAACTGTGTCGAGGTGTGCGCTGAGCGCGACTGCATTTTTCGATTCCCTGTCGCCCCGGGTTCCCGAGCGAACGCCGATCACGTTGCCGACTTCATCCGTGTGCACGTCTTCCAGTTGCAGTTCGCGGAAGCGTTCCGCCAGCCAGCGTCCGCGCGCTTCCTCGCCGAACGGCGGCGCGGGAATTCCGGCTAAATCCATTTGCCACTGCTGGAATTTCGCTTCCTCGGACTGCAACCATGCGATCGCCTCCCGCACTTGCGTGGAATCGGCCAATGCCGCAATTTCCCCAACGGATGGGGACACATCCGACATCGAAATTGGGGGGCGCAGGGACGCCATTGCGCCATCTTACATCGGGATTGACCCAATCGGCGATGGATCGTGAAGAGGCGGACGCGGCCTCATCAGAAATCTTTACAGAGGCTCAGGTCTGGGCACTTACAACTTGCCGCCCCAGCGGCCACTCTAAGCTATTAGAATTATGGCCATGAGCCGTTCCTACCGATTTCTGCTGTTGGCTGTTAGTGCAATTTTTTCTTTGTGCGCATGGGCGGACGAAGGCGCCTTAGACAAGAGCCAGCCGAAAGACACAACGCCCGAAGAAATCATCCAGAAATTTTCCGCCAAAGAGAAAGAGTTCAAAGCGGCGCTCGATCAGTATGGCTATCGCGAATCGGTTAAATTGCAGACGCTCGAGGGCGACACGGTCGACGGCGAATTCCAGGAAGTGTTCGACATCAGCTTTGACGACCGGGGCAAGCGTGTGCGCAACATGGTGTTCGCCCCGCAGCCGTCGCTGGTCCGCATCCAGATTACACGCGAAGATCTCGACGACATGGAAAATGGCTTTCCTTTGGTGCTGACTTCCGACGACATCGGCCAATACAACGTCCTTTACGTGGGGCAGCAGCAGGAAGACGAATTGCATTGCTACGCCTTCGACGTCGCACCCAAGACGATCGAAAAGGGCAAGCGTTACTTTCAGGGCCGCATCTGGGTGGACGATCGCGATTTTCAAATCGTGAAAAGCTACGGACGCATGGTCCCGGAAACGCTCGCCAACAAAAAAGGCAAAGGACAGGAAAATCTGTTTCCCCAGTTCACAACTTACCGCCAGCAGGTCGACGACAAGTATTGGTTCCCGGTCTACACCCGCGCGGAGGATACCCTGCACTTCACCGGCGGAGACGTAAAGATCAGGCAGGTAGTGAAGTACACCGACTATCACTACTTCGGCGCGAAATCAAAGATCACGTTTAACGGAAAGCAAGTAGAAAAAGCCCCAGACCCCGAAGCCCCGGGCAAAGACCAGCAGAACAAGACCCAACCGCCACCGAAGTAGCGCGACCCGCCGCGGGGGACCTGAAAGGGCACGGCTTCAGGCTTGCTACCAGTTTGTCATTCCGAGCCGGGCGGAGCGGTAGCGAGCCCGAGCGTAGGAATCTGCCGTTATGGGTTGGCAAGGAAGAAGCAGATTCCTACGCTCATTCTCGTCGCTCGCGCGACTGCGAGTAGCGCGGAATGACAAAAGAGGTTGATGGAGTCGAGTCAGGCTTCCACCAGTTTGTCATTCTGAGCCGGGCGGAGCGGTAGCGAGCCCGAGCGTAGGAATCTGCTGTTGTGGGTTGGCAACGAGAAGCAGATTCCTACGCACATTCTCGTCGCTCGCGCGACTGCGAACGGCTCGGAATGACAAAAGAGGTTGATGGAGCCGTGTCGGCTTGCTACCAGTTTGTCATTCCGAGCCGGGCGGAGCGGTAGCGAGCCCGAGCGTAGGAATCTGCTGTTATGGGTTGGCAAGAAGAAGCAGATTCCTGCGCACATTCTCGTCGCTCGCGCGACTGCGAGTGGCTCGGAATGACAAAAGAGGTTGATGGAGCCGTGTCAGGCTTGCTACCAGTTTGTCATTCCGAGCCGGGCGGAGCGGTAGCGAGCCCGAGCGTAGGAATCTGCTGTTGCGGGTTGGCAAGGAGAAGCAGATTCCTATGCACATTCTCGTCGCTCGCGCGACTGCGAATGGCTCGGAATGACAAGGGCGTAGGGGTTAAATTCGCAACATACCCAAGTTGTTGCCGCACATTTCAGCCTAATAGAACAGATACTTGCGCCACTTGTCGTCGGAGCGGCCCATTAACCGCATAATGTGTCGGCTGGTGTGGAGATTAAATGCGCGGGGCTCGCGCAGAAGTTTCATTCCGGCTTCGTGAGGAAAGTGGTTGCCCTTGCGGCGGTTGCACATGTGGCAGCAGGCGACGAGATTTTCCCACGACGAATTGCCGCCGCGCGAGCGCGGCATCACGTGATCCAGCGTTAAATCTCCGGCGGGAAGAATTTCGGCGCAATACTGGCAGGTATTGCGGTCGCGCAGCAGGATATTTTTCCGCGATAGAGCGCGCGACTGATGCGGGATGCGGCGATACTCCAGCAGCCGAATCACGGATGGCAGTCGCACCGCGAGGCGAGCAGCGTGAAGGAAGTGTCCGTTTTCTTCTTCGGTCATGGCTACGCCTTTGAGCACGAGCACGATGGCGCGGCGCGCGGCGCAAACATTAATCGGCTCATAGGACGCGTTGAGCACCAGCACGGGTGCATGCAGCGCATGAGTGTCGCTGTCCTGATGAACGCCCATCATCACAGGCACGGTGGCCCTCGGCATGCCCGCCATCGGATTTTCCCAAGCAGTGGACATAATGTCAGCCCGCAGCCGCCATCAAGTTCATCGACTCGTGAATCGGAGCCGGTTCAATACTCAGAATCTGCGCTTCGTGTTTCAGCGTGCGCGCAACCGTGGCTACCCATACTTTAGATGCTCCCGCGCGCAGCAGAACCCGGGCACACTCCGAAACCGTCGTGCCCGTAGTGAGGACGTCATCAACCAGCAAAATTTCAGCGTCTTTGATAGAGCTGCGGGGATTGACGGCGAAAGCTCCGCGCATATTTTCGCGGCGCTGATGGCTGGTCAATCCTATTTGTGACAACGTCGCGCGCCGGCGCTCGAGAATGTCGGCGCTAAAAACGAGGCGGCCGGGCGGCAAAAATTTCATGGCCGCGCGAGCGATCGATTCCGCCTGATTGAACTGGCGTTGCCGGCGCTTGCTGCGATGCAAGGGAACTGGAATCAAAAGTACGGGCTGGCCGCCGAGAGACGGTTCAATCTTGCGGATGGCTTCAGCGAGCATGCGTCCGAGCGAAGTTGCAGCCGGGCGAACGCCCCCGTATTTCAGCAGGTGGACCAATTCGCGCAATTCGCCGTCATAACTTCCGTAAGCGACCGCCTGCGCGTAGGGCGGACGAACTTTGCGGCAAATCGGGCACCGCGCTCTTTCGTCCGCGAAGGCCGCGTGAAGCCCGGGAAGGCGCTCGCCACACAGGTCGCACAGCTTTCCGCTGATCGGTTGAATTTCCGCGAGGCACTCCGCACAAACCGGCAGGCGGGAAACGTTTGTCAGGGGCGTCGAGCAGATGCGGCAGTCGGAAGGGAACAGCGAGGTAAAGAGGCTTTCGCAGAAAACGGTCACTGCGGCTCGCAGCGAAGAAGGCAATGCACCGCCTGGGCTGGAAACACTCCTACCGCGAGCGCGAGTTTGGTCTCCGCTACTGCTGAAGACGAACCTCCTCATTCGGCGGGCTTTTTGAAGGAACCCGCTGACGGCGTGACACGGCTAGTATAGCGACAGATGCGGGGTGCGTGCAACGCGGCTGGGCCGTTGGCTTACGCGAGGCGGTGGCGGACAGGGAGATCCTTCACTCCGCCTGAAAAGCGGCTCCGTTCAGGATGACCCCGGTTTTGGTTGCGACCGGCGGCGCATCTCACTTGTAATCGGCTATCGCGGCATGCTAAGGTTCGCGGGTTTGCTGAATTAATCATCCCAGATTTAAAGGACGCTTGATGGCTTCTGATCCGGTGGTTGACAGTCCGCAAAAGTTCCGCCCATTTGTTCCCGAGCACATGCAGATGAAGGAATTCACTTTGCGGGCGGTACTGCTCGGGCTGTTCATGACGATTGTGCTGGGAGCGGCAAACGCTTACCTGGGATTGCGCGCGGGCATCACGATTGCGGCCACGTATCCGGCGGCGGTGATCGCGATGGCGGCGATGCGGGCATGGAAAGGTTCGCTGCTGGAAGAAAATATCGCGCGAACCGCGGGTTCGATTGGCGAGTCGGTGGCGGCTGGGGCGATCTTTACTCTGCCTGCATTCCTGATTGCGAAGGCTTGGCCATCGTTTCGTCCCGCGGACGCTTACTGGAAAGCTACGGCGCTGATGCTGGTGGGCAGCGTGCTTGGAGTGCTGTTCGTATCGCTGGTGCGGCGCGTGATGGTGGAAGATCCGGAGCTGCCGTTCCCGGAATCGGTCGCAGCTTCTGAAATTCACAAGGCAGGCCAGCGCGGAGCCGAGGCGGCGAAATATCTTTTCTGGAACATTGGCGTCGGTGGGTTGATTTTCATGCTCGGCCGTTTTGGGCTATTCGCCTCCGACAAAGATTATTACTTCGGCATGGGGAATCTGGGCAAAAGCCAGGTGCGATTGGGCGCGGTTGGGAATACGCATGTGTTGGCGACAGGCGCGACCAGCATGGCATCCGCGCCGAGCGTGAGTCCCGCGTATTTGGGCGTCGGCTACATTATCGGATTGCGATTGGCGGCGTTGCAATTTTCTGGCGGAGTGTTGGCGTGGGGCTTAATGGTTCCAGTGCTGATGTATTTCATGGGACCGCAATTGCGGCAATACCTGCCGGCCGATACGCCGGACAATTGGGCGGTGATGGCGGCGGCGGTCTGGAGATATATCGTCCGGCCTATCGCGGTGGGCGGAATGTTGGTGGGCGCGGCGTACACGTTGTTCAAAATGCGCAAGAGCCTGACGGCGGGCATCGGCAAAGCGTTTAGCGATTTGAAGCAGACGTCAGAACAGCAGGCGGCGCTTTCGCGCACCGAACGCTACATGAGTTCGAAGACCGTATTTGGACTGATTGGCGTCATGTTCATTTTGATGTGCTTCCTTTATATGCACATCTCGGGGCTGGTGTGGCCGGCGATTCTCGCGGCAGTCGTGATGATCATCGTAGGGTTTTTCTTTGCGACAGTGTCTGGGAGCCTGGTGGGAATGATTGGGTCGTCGAATAATCCGATATCGGGGTTGACGCTTTCGACTTTGATTATCGCGGCTCTGCTGATGGTTGCGCTGGGTGTTTCTGGAATCTCGGGCGTGGCGGCGGTGCTGGGCGTAGCGGCGGTTGTCTGCGTATCAGCCGCAGTCGCAGGCGAGTTATTGCAGGATTTCAAAGTTGGATACATCCTCGGCGGCACTCCGCGAACGATTCAGGTAGTGGAGTTGATTGCGGTGGTGGTGGCGAGCCTGGTGATGTATTTCCCGCTGATGTTGCTGCATGAAGCCAACATAAAAGCTGGAGGGATCGGGTTTGGCGACCGGCAGCTTTCCGCTCCACAAGCGGGTTTGATGGCGACTTTGGCGTTGGGCATCGTGGGCGGCGATATGCCGTGGCCGCTGGTTGTGGTGGGAATCATGTTCGGCATCGCGTTGATCATGATGCAGGTGAAAAGTCCGATGCTGATCGCGGTCGGGATGTACCTGCCGTTTGAAACGACGTTCGCAATATTTCTAGGCGGAGTGATCCGGTCGGCGGGCGATTGGTTTGCGAAGCGCCGCGGCCTGAACGAAGCGCAACGCGCCCGTGTGGAAAATGCCGGAGTGCTCACGGCGTCGGGACTGATCGCAGGAGAAGCCATCCTCGGGTTGCTTTGGGCCGGACTGCAGTTCGCTCCGGCGTGGACGCGCACGCAGATATTTGCCAATCCTTCTTATTTGGCGGGGCTGGTGGTGATGGGACTATTGGCAATCCTGATGATTGCGTTGCCGTTGTCGAGCGCGGGCGATCCGAACGAGCCTGCGCCACCGACGGCGATGATGTGACGCGGCGTCGCTGATCGTGTCCGTTGCTGACAACATCGCAGTCATTCGCGAACGGATTGCTTCCGCCGCGAAGCGTGCTGGGCGCAATCCCAAAGAAATTATTTTGATGGGCGTCAGCAAAACGCATTCGCCTGCATCGATTCGAGAGGCGTACGGAGCAGGGTTGCGTGTGTTTGGCGAGAACCGCGTGCAGGAATTTGCGGGCAAGGTCGAAGAGTTGTGCGATTTGCACGACGCGCAATGGCACTTGATCGGGCATTTGCAAACCAACAAAGCGGCGAAGGCGGCGGAGTTGTTCAGGGCGATCGATTCGGTGGATTCGCTGAAGCTGGCGGAGAAGCTCAATTCTGCGGCAGGGAAACGCCTGGACGTGCTGATTGAAGTGAACGTTGGCGGGGAAGCTGCGAAGAGCGGATTGGACAGTGATTCGCCTGAGTTGGAAAACCTGCTCGCGGCCGCGCCGCAGCTGGAGAAATTGGCGATCCGCGGGTTGATGACGGTCCCGCCGTTTATGGAAGATGCGGAGGCGGTGCGTCCGTATTTTCGCAGGCTGCGCGAATTGCGCGATCAGATTGCGTCGCGGCAACTTCCCGCTGTAGAGATGGACGTGTTGTCGATGGGGATGTCGCACGATTTCGAAGTCGCGATTGAGGAAGGTTCGACTTGCGTGAGAGTGGGGACGGGGATTTTCGGGGAGAGGAATACTTGATTCACCACAGAGACGCAGAGACACAGAGAAATACAAAAATTGCTTTTTGGTTTCTCAGTGCCCTGTGGTGATGAGCCTTTGCGGGTTTCGGCGATTGCATCCGACGGGGCTGTGCATGGATTAGGGCGGAAGAAACCCCAGGTCCCTCGATGAGTGGCGCTCGGGATGACAGTACAAAAAAGGGAAGCGCGCTCGGGATGGCGATTAGTAAGGAGTAGCGATTGAGTTTTTCGCAGCGGTTTCAGGAAATTCGCGATGGGTTTGAGCGGCCGTTTTGGGTCGCGAATATCACCGAGTTGTTCGAGCGGCTTTCTTACTATGCTGCGTTTGCTTCGTTGGCCCGGTATCTTCACGAGACGCTGAATTTTGGCATTGAACAGGCCAGCAGCCTCACGGGATTGTTCGGTGGATTGGTCTGGTTTCTCGCGGCGTTCGGCGGAACGTTGGCCGATCGCCTGGGCTTTCGGCGATCTTTGTCGCTGGCTTATTTGATCCTGAGCGGATCGTACTTTCTGTTGGGATCGCTCGGAGCCCCGTGGCTTGCGCCGGTCCGCAATGCAATGCCGCTGGGCGTGCTGGTGACGATGGTGCTCATGCTGCCGGCGCTGGGCATTGCGTTGGTAAAGCCGTGCGTCGTGGGCACGACGGCGCGGGCTTCGAAAGAGAATGTTCGCTCGATTGGATATTCGATCTATTACACGCTGGTGAATATTGGCGGAGCGGCGGGGCCCTACGTTGCGTCATGGGTGCATCAGCACATGCGGGTCGAGAGCGTGTTCCGCGTTGCCGCGGTCAGCGTGTTCCTGATGTTCTTCGCGGTGATTCTTTTCTATAAAGAGCCGCGGCGTTCGGGCGACGTGCAAACGGTGAGCCTGGCGCAGGCGGCTAAGAATTTTCTGGTGGTGTTGTCGAATCCGCGGTTCATGCTATTTCTGTTGATTTTTTCCGGATACTGGATCGTGTATTGGCAGGAGTTTATTATTCTGCCGCTTTACATTCACGACTACATCAATCCGAAAACGGACACGGAATTGATGCTGGTGACTGGGCCGTTGACGGTCATTTCGCTGCAAATGATTGTGAGCCTGCTGACGCAGAAGCTGCCGGCATTTACTGCAATCATCCTCGGCACCCTGATGTCGGGACTGGCGTGGCTGATATTGATTGCGCATCCTACGGTGCCAATGGCGATCGCTACGCTGTTTGCGGTTTCGCTTGGAGAAATCACGCAGTCGCCGCGGTATTACGAATACATTTCGCGGCTGGCTCCGCAAGGGCAGCAGGGCACTTACATGGGATTTGCGTTTCTGCCGATTGGCATCGGATCGTTGATCGGCGGGCCGTTTGGTGGATATCTCGTCCACCACTTTGGAGAGGTGCTGCACCAGCCGAGCCTGATCTGGTGGGCCGTGACCGGGACTGGTGTGCTGACCGCAGCGCTCTTGTGGGTTTATGACCGGACGCTGCGGACTTCCATCGGATAACCACGCCCACGACGGCGAAAACACGTCGGCCTGAGATTTGTGGCGCCCGTGCGGGGCGAAAATCATTGCGGCGGCTTATTGGCACGGCTGAAGCCGTGCCCTTCCCAACAGCTCGCTGAATCCCAGCTCCTCTCCGCAGCAGGCTGAAGCCGTGTCCTTTCACTTAGCCGGCTCAATCGCAGACACCGGGAACTTATTTTGCGGGATTTCGTAGATTTCTACACGAGGCCGCTATGTTTACTTTTTTGCTGTGGTGTTTTCTTTTTCTGGTTTGCTGGCCGTTGGCTTTGGTGGCGTTGGTGCTGTATCCGATTGTGTGGCTCTTTTTGCTGCCGTTCAGGATCGTCGGCATTGCAGTTGAAGGCGTGCTCGAATTGATCTGGGCCCTGCTCACGCTGCCTGGGCGATTGTTGAGGGCGCCGTTCCGGGCTTAGTAAAGCAGATTCCTCGCTTCGCTCGGAATGACAAGATGGTTGAGGACTTTGGAGATTGCCGAACGCGCGGGATGTTATTTCACGGTCCAGCGGTCGTGCCAGGCGATGGCTACGCTGATGGCGACGGTGATGACGGCGTTGACCAGGCGGTCGTAGACGCTGCGCTTGATGTCGTTGCGCTCGAGCAGTCCGATGCGGTCTTCGGCGATTTTCATGCGGCCGGGCTGGCTGTCTCCGATCAACATTTCCATGCGGGTTTCGAGGCGGGTGAGTTTTTCGAGAACGTCGCGCTGAAAGTCATTGTTAGTGACGCGGACGACCAACTGCTGGCGATTCGAGTCGCTACTGCTGCGATCTTGCGGCGTCATAGAGTGGACCCCAACGGATAATCAAGATGAAGCGCGGCCGAGAATCGCGAATACTTCGGCGGCGTTGAGTTGTCGTATTGCCGCAGAAAGAAATTCTGCACTCGCGCGAGGCGCGGAACAGTAAAAGTTTGCGTGGCGAAGCGGCCGATAAGGTTGCGGTCGCTGCCCGGGCCCCAGCTCGCGTCACTCCAGCGGACCTCGAATCCGCCGCCCGTGGGCGGCGACGCGCCCGCATCCAGTGTGATGGTGGTGGATGTGGCCTGGGTGATTTGCGCGGCGGTGAGGTCCGCGAGATAAATCGCGCCGACTTGAGAGTTGGCGTAAGTGTTCACTACAAAAGCCGAAACAATTTTGGCGGCTTCGAATTCCAGGGCATGCGGTTTCGCGGCGTCATTGGCAAACATGATTTTGTAGGTGCTGTGCTCGCCTTGTAGATCTTCTACTGTGACTTGTACTTCGCGGATGGTGGCCAGAAGCGCGAGGTTGCGAGAGGGAAGGTTCAGATTGATCGCGTCCCCGGGGAAGATGTCGGATGCTGAGCCGGGGAGAAAATCGCTCCAGGTGTCGTATTCGCCCGTCCACGCGGGAGAGACAGAGTCGTCGAGGATAGCAAGGGCCGCATTCTCGCAATCGGCGGAGGTGCGCGCGGCGGGAAATTTCATGTGGCGGACAGCGCCGTGAATTCCGTTGTCAATGCCGCGTTGCTGGGCGGTGATGCTTGCGGGGTCGGTGATGCGAGCGAGCGCGCGGCCCGCGCCACGATAACGGACGATGATCTGCTGGTTTGCTGCGGGAACGTAGGCTGAGAAGAACTCGAGTTCGGTGCTGGTGGTGCGGCACTCGGCGCCTTCGGATAGTGTTCCCGCCAGTAAGGTCTGATAAGACTCTCCGGGCAAAGCGCTGCGGACTTCGGTATCGATGGCATCGATGAGTTGAGTGAATGCGATCGAACACCGCATGTTTGTGGAATTGACCAGCGCATAGGCGCAGAAGCCGGGGGCGTTTGCCATGATTCCGTCGTACAGCACGGTGGCCGGAGCGAGTTGGGATGCAGGGTTTCCGGGATCGATATCTTGAATCTCAACGACGATGCGAACGTCGGCGGAAATTGCAGCGCCGCCGTAGCCGCTGCCTGCGGGATGAAGCGAAGAGTGAAAAATCTGCTGGCGGCGATAGATTTCCTGCGAGTACAAGCGTGTGGTCAGAAGATAGTGGTGACCGGCGATGGTGGCGACAACGGGGCCGGTGAGCGATCCATTGAGCAGCGCCTGGATATTGCACTGTGAGCCATTGGGAGAGATCTTAAATCCGGCGAGGCAGCCGCCGCTGGTGATGGCCGCCGGATAGAGACCGCCGAGAACGCCGGTGGACGCCGCGTTGAAGATAAAGTCGCCGTGCTGCATGACCAGGGCTCCGGCCATTTCGATTTGCTCCACGAAAGAGACCAGCGTCGCGCCGTCAACGCCGGTGCCGCCTGCGATGCGCAAACTGCCTGAAGTTACCGAGATCGCACTGGACGGGTCGACGATCGTCCAACGGGTCGGATCGAGCGGGGAGGTTGTATATTCCTCGTCGAAAACGGTGGTGCTTACTTTTGTAAATGGCTTTTGCGAAAGATAGAACTTGAGGGTGAGGCCGTCGCCGATGAAGTAATCAGAAACGTAAGCTTCCGGTTCGACATCGCCGATGATGGTGACGTCGTTGATTAAAGCATCGTCCGGCTTGAGCGTGAGCGATTGCGGCGAAAAGTTCGCGTCGGTCTCGTGGAGAGTGTGAACGGCGACGCCGATTGGCGCCAATGAGAGCGCGCCGTTGGTCAACTGGAAATTTGCACGAGCCTGAGTGGCGATGTCGGCAGCTTGTTGAGACCAGGGTCTTTGCGGATCGGAGCCGTAGGCAATCACGGAGTCGACGGCTTGCACCGCTGACAGGTCGAAGCTGCCGGGCGTGATGTCTTGTGTGAGCTGCTGGAGCGCAGATCCCGCAGTCCGGTTGACGAACGGCGCGCACGCTGGGAAGCGCTTTTCGTCGAGCAAGGTTTCATCACTCTTCGCGGTGAGATCATAGCGGTAGACGGAGCCAAGAGTGCTTTGTCCGAGATATTGAAGTTCGGGTGCGGTTGAGCAGTATCCGGTGAAAAGGATTTGATTGTTTTGTAGAGTGAGAATGATTCTTGCGCCGGCCTGAGGAAGGACGAGATTGGAATTGATGATGCTGACTTTGAGTTCTGCGCCTTGATTGAGCTTGCGCGTGATCTGACACGGGTTCGAGATGTCGACGGATGCGGTGTAGTCGACTGGACCGTTGCCATCGAAATTGTCGATCTGGAGTTTCATATGAGTTCGTTGAGAAAAAATCCCCGCCCTTGTCGCAAAAGGCGCGACAAAGGACGGGGCACCCTGACTTTGATCTTGCTTCGTACATCTGCTTTAAATCCCCGCCCTTGTCGCAAACGGCGCGACAAAGGACGGGGCACCCTGACTTTGATCTTGGTTCGTACATCTGCTTTAAATCCCCGCCCTTGTCGCAAAAGGCGCGACAAAGGACGGGGCACCCTAACTTTGATCTTGCTTCGTACATCCGCTTAAATCGGCGCCCTTGTCGCAAAAGGCGCGACAAAGGACGGGGCACCCTAACTTTGATCTTGGTTCTACATCCGCTTAAAATCCCCGCCCTTGTCGCAAAAGGCGCGACAAAGGACGGGGCACCCTGACTTTGATCTTGCTTCGTACATCTGCTTTAAATCCCCGCCCTTGTCGCAAAAGGCGCGACAAAGGACGGGGCACCCGAAGCTCAAACCCGAACCTCAAACCCGAACCTCAAACCCGAACCTCAAACCCGAACCTCAAACCCGAACCTCAAACCCGAACCTCAAACCCGAACCTCAAACCCGAACCTCAAACCCGAACCTCAAACCCGTACGATGAGTTGTTAGTAGATTGCTTGCATGGATGAGGGGAAGTAGCTGCGGTAGCAAACTACGGTCTGGCCGTCGTTTTCGTCGGCGTGAGGCATGGCCTGGAAAGCTGCGCGCAAGGCTAGCGCGGTGAACGGTTCGGCAATAGTTATTTCCTCTTCGCGTTGGAGGAGTTTTGCTGTGCCTGCGCGCGATGGCGGAGTGGGGCCGAGGTGCATGAAGCGTTCGAGCGCGGTGGTGGGGCTGAGCCGCGGATAGTGGAAACAGACGCGTCCGCCGGAAGATTCTTCCATCACAAAGAGCGCAGACCATTCCTGAAAGAAACGTCCGCCTTCGCGATCGACGAATGCGGTGACCTGTTGAACGCCAGCGCCAGATGGAGGCGCGCCGCCGAGAAGAGGCTGTGCCAGCAGAAGAGAAGTTGCGGTGATCTGGGCGACGCGTCCGACGTTGAAGGTGATGCGGCGAATATAGCTGGCGTCAAAATTCACGCTGGCCGCGGAAGCTACATAGGCGGCTGCGATTCCGGTGCCGACGTATCCAGTTTGGCTTTGATAGTCGGCGTCGACAGCGATTACGTTTCCGGCGGCAAACGTCGAAACGCCCGTTGTGCCTAAAACGAGCTGGCTGGCGGTCGAGCCGGTGAGCAGAGTGACTGCTGGGATTGGCGTTCCGCCGGACGGCTGCGCATTGGCGTTGGGGTTGGAAGCGAGCACGTTCATGTGCTCGGAACCTCCGGCCAGAGCCATCTGCAATTTGCCCCACTCGCGGAATTCGAATTCGATGCGAACATCGAGCGCTCCGCGAAATTGCGATGCGGGAGCGCCGGACGGGCCGGAGCGAAGCGGTTGCGTGCTGGTTCCGCAAAAGCGCTGGAAGTTTTCCACCCATCCCAAATCGAGCCAGGGAGCGGGCGGTTGATCGAGAGGGAAGAGCCCGTACTTGCCGGGGTCAAAGAGGCTGGGCGTTCCGGCGGCCTGATTCATGGGAGCGAAGTAGGCGCGGACCCGCTGCGAAACCGGAACCATGGCTGCGCGCATTGACAGAGTGCTCATATGACGCTGACCTCAGGGAAGAAAAAGACATTCAGTTTGGCGGTGCGTTCGAGACGAACCCCGGAAGTGCCGCGGGGAAGGGCTTCGTTCGGGGGAGCCTGGCTGCCAATGACTTTGCCGAAATCCGGGAAGGTCCAAAAGATATTTGTGCCGAGGTCGACGCTGGGAGTCTGGGTGTAATCCTGCTTTGCGGTGAACAGGGGCTGGCAAATATTCATGAGCACGATGTCGAGCGCCGCGAGTGCGCGGCCACGGTCCACGCCGCTCTGGGTGACGCCGAACGTGTGGTGGGAGATTACACATTCCATCGACATAAGGGTGCGGTCTCCGGATTCGCGTTTGGCGATTTGAGTCGCGCCCCATTCCAGATAGAACGCATCCGGCAGCGGGACGATGGGAATCACCATCTCGTTTTCGGCGACGATGATGGCCGGCCGGGTCGTGCCGTTGATGGTCACGACATATTGGGGATACAGCGATTCCAGGCGCTGCAAGAGCGCCATGTAGAAACTGTCTTTTGTGTATTGCATTGCAATCCTCGGTCTGCGTTATTCGACAGCGGTGACCCGGTAGAGATATTCGGCCCCGGCGAATGACTCGGTGGCGACCTGCTCGATGTGAAACATGCTGCCATCGAAAGCGATGCCGAGAGCGCCGTTGAATAGTTCTTCGGCAGTGCCGACGTTCTGGGCGGCCAGCGCGCCAGACACGGCAGTGGCTGAAATCAAGAACTCGATCCGCCGGCGCGGGCCGGTCGGCGGAGTGATTAAATTTCGGACGACAACTGGCGAAAGATAAAGTTCCTGCACGCCGGGGTCGACGAGTCCGAGTTGGGCACTGGGGTCGTTAGGCAAAATGGCGGCGGGGAAAAGCAGGGCGATGGTGTCGCCGCCCAACGATTGCAGCATAGCTTCGGCGGCGCGAACCATGGCCGCGCCGTAAATGCCGGAATGAAGGCCTGCACTGGACATGGCTAACCTACTTTCTGAGAAACGTAAGGGTCGAGCATGGCGATGACGGAGTGATCAACGAGGGTGTCCGCAAAATACTGCATGGCCATGCGGTCCACCTGGCCGGATTTGACGTTGAGGGCGGGCGTGGCCTGGGCGTTTCTGACGATTTGCGCGCAGGCAAATTTAACGACATCGGGGATGGGATTGAGTCCGGCGGTGTAGACGACGTCGATTTCACTGAACCAGAGTCCCACGATGTTCAACGGGAGCGTGAGTTCTCCGGTGTTTGCGAAATAATCGATGGCTGCGATGTCGATGGCGGTCCAGGTTCCGGGCAAGCCGAAAGTGAGAGCAACGTCGAGGCGGAGATCGTCGAAAGGCCACTCGCCACGGCGAGGGATGCAGTAGCGGCCCTGAGCCGAGACCAACGGCGTGGTGGCCGGCGAAAGCGGGGCGAGAGGAAGATTCGTCAGGCGGACGGTGTTGCGGTCGGGGCTGAGGCGAATGCGTTCCTCGTACTGCGCCACGTTTAACGTCGCGCGACGGCAGTGGGCGTCGATCATGGAGGAAGCCTGGGCGACGAGCGCGGATGGAGTGGTCGCGTCCAGTCCGTAGGTTTCGTATTCAGCGGGTGCGAGATATGCCATGAGATTTCCTTCAGTGTTAGGCGTGCTGGCTTGCTGGCCGGTGGGTGGTGCCCGGCGGTGAGATTCCTACGCTCGTTCTCGCCGCTTGCGCGGCTGCGAGCGGCTCGGAATGACAAGGGTGAAAAGTCCTTTTCTGACAGTGTTAGGCGTGCTGGCTTTCTGGCCGGTGGGTGGTGCCCGGCGGTGAGATTCCTACGCTCGTTCTCGCCGCTTGCGCGGCTGCGAACGGCTCGGAATGACAAGGGTGCAAAGTTCTTTTTTTCTGACAGTGTTAGGCGTGCTGGCTTTCTGGCCGGTTGATGGTGCCCGGCGGTTTGAGATTCCTACGCTCGTTCTCGCCGCATGCGCGGCTGCGAGCGGCTCGGAATGACAAGGGTGAAAAGTTCCTTTTTTCTGACAGTGTTAGGCGTGCTGGCTTTCTGGCCGGTGGGTGGTGCCCGGCGGTGAGATTCCTACGCTCGTTCTCGCCGCTTCCGTGGCTGCGAACGGCTCGGAATGACAAGGGTGAAAAGTTCTTTTTTTCTGACAGTGTTAGGCGTGCTGGCTTTCTGGCCGGTTGATGGTGCCCGGCGGTTTGAGATTCCTACGCTCGTTCTCGCCGCTTCCGTGGCTGCGAACGGCTCGGAATGACAAGGGTGCAAAGTTCTTTTTTTCTGACAGTGTTAGGCGTGCTGGCTTTCTGGCCGGTTGATGGTGCCCGGCGGTGAGATTCCTACGCTCGTACTCGCCGCATGCGCGGCTGCGAGCGGCTCGGAATGACAAGGGTGAAAAGTTCCTTTTTTCTGACAGTGTTAGGCGTGCTGGCTTTCTGGCCGGTTGATGGTGCCCGGCGGTGAGATTCCTACGCTCGTTCTCGCCGCTTGCGCGGCTGCGAACGGCTCGGAATGACAAGGGTGAAAGGGGATCCGTCTTTTTTAGGGCGGATCCCCCGGTTGGGTTAGCGGTTGACTTTGACTTCGTAGTGGGCGTAGTTGGCACCCTTCACCACGACGCCGCCAAACTTCACAACCACCATTTGCGAAGCCAGGTTGCCAATCAAGCCCAATTGGAAGACTCGCGGATTGGGGTCTGTGAGCCAGTGGTACTCGATCAGGTCCTCGGTGACGATGTAGGCGGGAAGCACGGCGGTGCCGCTGCCGGGTACTCCCGTGTAAGGCAGGGCCCATTCCGGAATGAGAGGCAGGTTTCCGGCTTGCGTGGAGAGCATTTTCACGGTGACGCCGGCTGTGATTTCCGTAGTGGAAAGCACGACGTTGTATTCCGCCTTCATCTCGCGATCGATCAAGTCAAGCAGGACGGGGTTGGCGTAGATCGCGGTTGGCCGCACTGCGTAGGAAGAGCTGGCGACCATGTCGGCGATGGTGGTTTTCAGCCCATCGACAATGCTGGCGGTGGTACCGATGGTGGTGGTGTTGCCGCCGGCTTCGATCTGGGCGATCGCTCCCATGTATTGCAGAGTGGTCGGAGTGCCCAGGGAAGTGTCGTTGCCGTTCCACAACGCCACGTCGTGAGTGCGGAGGAGACCTTCGACCGAATCCGCCAGGTCTTTGGCTTGCAGGTAGGCGAACTGGCTCTGCTGCGCGCCGACTTCCATGTCAAACAGGTTGTAGTTGATCTGAGAGACGAGTGCTTTCAGCGGAACCGTGCGTTCCACGCGGGTTGGGGATCCGACGACAGCGGTGATGTTGCGGGGATCCACGAACGCCTGGGCGGCGGAGGGAGAGTTGATGGCCGTCTCTTCGAAAAACCGTGACGGATGGCCGGTGGCGGGGACCTGCTTGACGCGTTGTCCGAAGACGCCACGGCGGCGCACGATGTCGAAGATTTCGGTTTGATAACGGTTAACTTCAATCGCGCCCGGCCCAAGGAAATCGGCGGCGGCGTGCAAATCGATAAATTGTGCTTTCATTTTTTCTCCTAGAGGATTTGTGTGGGAATCAAATAACAACGGCGCGAGATCAATCGCGCCGCGTGAAACTGTGTTGCGAAATGTTTGAGGTTGCGGTTACTCGATCATTCCGGCGCGGGCCATCTCGGCTTTGACGGCGATGCGCTGCTCGACGCTTAATGCTTGAAGCGTTTTGTCGAGGGTTGAGGCGTCGAGTTTGTCGCCGACTTCGGACGAGTTCTTCGCCAGCAGAGCGCTGACGAGCGGCGAAAATGTTTTGCGAGCCATGCGTGCTGCCTGTGCTTTGAGTTCTGAATTCGCTTTTTCGAGTTCCGCCAGGCGCGTATCCCAAGAGCCAGGACGTTCGCTGATGGCGTCGGCGCTGGACGCGTGGATTTTTTCTTCCACGGCGGCGACGATGCGGTCAACTTTTGCGTTGAGCGCTTCCTGTTGCGCATCCATTCTGCTTAAGACTCGATCGAGTGTTTCGGCGGCGTTGGCGAGACGGTCTGCCGTGGCCGCGAGTTGTTGCGTAGCTTCCTGATTCATAGGTTCTCCTGTTGTGAAGTGAAATTCAGCGAGGTTATTCGAGTTCGATCCATGTATTGCGGTAAGCCGCCTTGTCGCGGCGTAAGACGGCTGCGCCGGTGAAGGTGACCTGGGTGAGCGTCCATATTTTTGCGTTGAGATCGGCAACCCGAGCGTCGGCGATCTCGAACGACATTCCGAGTTGGGGAGCGTCGGAAGCGCCGATCCAGCCTGACTTGCGGCCGGTCAGACGGCCTTTGCTGCCCTGCGCGATGTGGTGTACAACGTCGGGAAAATCTCGGGCGTAGAGATAACCACCAAGGTCGAGCTGACGTCCTTTGAGTTCGGCGCGGGTAATGACGCCAACTTTTCGTTGCGCGTCATGCCGGTCGAGGCCGGGAGAATAGTCCAATCCCATGCCGAGCAGGGACGGCAGGGCAGCTTCGGCGGCGGCGCGAGTAAGAACCACGCGATGGCCGCGAGCGCCCGAGGGCGCTTTTTCCGACGCGACATCGACAAAGGTGAGCACTCCGCGAAACGGTTCGCGGTTGGGGTGGCCAGCCACCGCCGGCAGATCGATAGCCATCGATTGCAACGAGATTCCGGCGGCGCGCGTCGATGATTGTGGGGTCAAGAGTTCCTCCGTGGTCGATGTCATGGTTACTGTCCGGCGTGTTTCGCTGGAACGATCGGTTCCGCGGCGATGGGTGCGAGGCCGCGCATGCGGCGAACTTCGTCTATGGTCAGAATTCCGTTTTGCAGCAGGATCGCCTGAATCTGCGCTTCTTCCATGGGATCGCCGGGCGAGTCAACGTCGGTGAATACGAATTCAAGATCGCGCCATCCGAGCTTTTTGACGATCGCATCGCGGGTGAGATATTCGGCGAACAGGCGCGCGGTGGGAACGATTGCCTGCAGAAAAGCCTGGTCTGACATTTCGGCGGCGGTGGAACGATTGACGTCACGCTCTAATCCGAGGGATTGCGGCGGAAGGTCGAATGCGTCGGCAATGATGCGCAGCAGGAATTCCTGCCATTGCAGGCGAAGGTCTGCATCGTTGCCTGCGCTGAATCGCAGCACTTCGGGTTTGTTCTCGACGGAAAGGATGGGCACGCGTCCGGTGCCTTCGATTTCGTCCTGCCACCAGCGAATGATGCGCTCGTGGTGATCGGGGCTGAGGCCTTGCAGCCAGAGAGCGTACTCGGCGACAGAGTTGGAGGCCAACCGGGTCGCGTAACGATGCGCTCCGAGAAACGCGTTCACAGCTTCAAACGCAACTTCGAGGCGACCCAATCCGAACGGTGTGTGGGTGCGCGGATTCAGGCGCATGTAGATCAAATCTTCGTCGCGCAGGAGGATGGTGCCCTCGGGGCCGGGCTTGCCGGTGACTTGCACGTAGCGAATGGAATCGGGTATGCCATCCCAATCGGTCTTCATGCGGATGGTTGCACCGTCTACCGGCCAGAGCGATAGCGGGTGTTCCTCGTCGCCGCTATCTTCGACTTCGATTGCGCCGAACCCGCCGACGATGATGTCTTCAAGCACCTGCTCGGATAGGGAGCGAAAAGAATCGTCCGGATTCGGGGTCTCGAAGTTGGCGGTGAGAATGGCGGCGCGAGCGTGGGCATCGGGAAGGCTCGGCGTGATGCGTCCGGGACGCTGGCGTACTTGCCAACGCATTCCGGCGATGCGGTCTTTGATGGTGTTGATGGCTTTGCGGGCGACTGGAGTTTCCGCAAAACGGCGGAGGTTGATGGGCGTCGGTTTGGGGAACGAATCCGCGCGGGGACCATAGGTGTTGAGGATCGAAGGAATGGCGAGGGTGCGGCGACGTGCCGGGGAACCCTGGGATTCGAGTGCAGGGCCAGCAAGGCGGCGCATCGCGCCGCGCAATTTGTCTGTAATGTTCATGATTTATTTGCCGTGGTTACAAAACAAAAGGCGGCCGGATTGGCCGCCTGCGAAAAATATGGATACAGTTCAAGCTTGCAATTCGTCGTGTGCAACCTGAGCGTAATGTGGCATCTCGGCCAGCGGGCTTACGCTGATGTTCGCTTCTTTCATCATCGCCAGCGCGAACGCATTCGCTTCGAGGCCTTGCTGTAGATCATCTTCAACGATCGCAACCAGATGTGGCTCGGCAGAGAGCAGCGGTGCTATTTGTCCTCTTATATTGGGATACCGCGCCGCCAACGCGATCGCCGACTCTACGCCGGAATGAAACGATACGGCCTGAAATATTTTCAATTGCGCGCCGACCCGGTAGCCGAAGTCGAATTTAAGCGGGTCGCCGACGTGGGTGTAGGGAGCGACCGGTATTCTTTTCATTATCAAATCGCCCACCCCCGCGTTATCGAAGGCCTCTTGCATCTTGTGAACCAGCCACGCGTGGCCATGGTGCTTCTTCTCTCTGGGGCCAGGCCGCTTGTCCGCAAGGTACTGCTCCGTCAGCAAATCCAACAGTTGCGCTGGATTGGCTGTCTGCATGGCGCTGCCTCGGGTGATGCGGACATCGGCGGAGAATGATTCCAGAATGCGATTGAGAAATATTCCGCGACCTTCGGTATCTTTCAATTGCTGTTGCAAATCGCGCTCGATCGCGAGCAGGTAATCCATGTCGGCGTCGGAGTCGATGTCCTCGACTCTTTTCCAATTTCGTCGGAAGCGGACGCCGGCAAACTGCCCACCGCTAGCATCGATGAGCATGACGCCGATGTTGACAGCTTCGTCATTGATTTCGTCCGGCACGTAACTCAGGACGAAGTACTCCATGGTTTGGCTGTTCGCGTTCATGCTTCGACCGGCCAATTGGGGAAGGGTCGCCGCGGCGACAAGCGAAAAGCTGCGATCAGCTCACGGACTATACCCCTTCTATCCAATAGAGTGCGAGCCAGGGTTTCGAGCGCGCCGCGGTCGCTGCCATACCACTCCGGAGGAATTTCATCGCAAGCTAGCCAGACTGCCGAATCGTTCATGTTCTCGATTCTCGACAGCCACGGTTCGAATGACGACCATCCAGTAACCCCGGCGTAGACTTCATTGCGGGCGTAAACGCCGCGCAATGGTGAATCGGGAAACGTCCACTCTCCGGCGTTGAAACAGTAGCCGTGGTCGATGAAGCTAACGGTGTATTTCTTTTCTTTCAACTTTCGCCAGAAAGCTGCCTGGCGACCGTTGGCGTTTCCGGTCCACTTATCCAGGACAAGCATGCCGGCGAAAGTCTCGAGGTTGCGGACCCGATCCAGCATCTCGGCGGGAAGGTAGTCGAAGACCTGGCCTTCCAACGGGCTGAGGACGTATCGCGAACCGAATTGCAGGCCGATGTCGCAGCGGATGTTCGATCCCGCCAGCTGGATATTGAGATCAGGCGTGTGTTCGACCAGCCATTGTTCGACCTCTACAACCTCGGTTGCCGGCACCGGCAATTGACTGTTCTGCGCCAGCCGGGTGGCAAGCAACTCGTTCACCAGCACCCGCAGGTGCTGCGGATTGTTGCGAAATTTTACGACATAATAATGACCGTCGGAGCAGCGCATGAGGTGGCCCTGGGCACCACCACGCATCCTGCGGACGTGTTGCACCGCGTGCACAGTCACTCGCGCCTCCGTGAAGGCGAAGCATACGGCGCGAGGTGCAGTTGAGTCTGTGACATCCAAACATTGCGCTTGTCGAAACTCAACGACCCGCGGCATGTTTCAAGGACGACTGCGTGTGTCGTTGGCGCGCGCCTAGCGCGATTGCCATAGCCATCACGCAATCATCGTGCGCGCCGGAGCTGGCGGAACTGCTGCCATCGGCGTGGCGAACAAACGTGCGGCACTCGGACAGCAGACGACGGCTGCGAATCAACCCCGAATGCTCGACGAGGGTTGCGGCTAAATTCTCGATCATTGACGGACGGGTGACCGATGTGGTGAGCCATCCCTTCTCTGGAATGTTGTCGTATTCCAGATGCCGCACGTGTTCGAGGACGGCATGACCATGATTGTTCATCTCGACTATGAGTAAAGCGCCGTTATACATCTTCGCCAAGCGAACGAGTTCAGCCGCGAACTCTCGCGGCGGGTAGTGCCCGTGCAACTCGGCGCATTGCAACGCCGATTCAACTTCCAGAACCTGGGCGCATGAGTAGTCGCCTTCAGTGCCTCCGCCAGCGGGGTCGGCGCCGATGATGTAACGCTTGCCGGCTTGCGGATGGAAGTAGATATGCAAGCGCCCGTTGTCTTTTACTTCTGCCGGCTCACTGGATGTCTCCAATGCCTTCTCGACGGCGGACAACTCAAACACGCATTCGCCAGAAGCGCGGAAACAGGATACGGAGTCTTCGGCGAATTCCTGGACTGCGAGTCCGCGAAGTTGGGCGCGATTCTGGCGACGCCATGCGATTTGAGCGAGGGTGAGGCTATGAGCGTCGACCAATTTCTGTTCATCGGCGGTGAGGCGATCTATTTTTGACTGAACGCCCTCGAGCTTGTAACTGTCGTCAAACCACCACGGAAAAAAGTGCTGGGTGTAGCCAGTTTCTCTGGCACGCTGCCAATCTTGGTAGAATGCGCCGCCCGCGCCGTTGGGCGTAGACTCGAGAACGATCTCCCCATTTCGCGGTACGGCGGCGCGCAGTGACGCCAGCGTCTCCTCTGCTTTCGCGGGCCAGCGAGCTACTTCGGAGCAGTGCAAGTTGTGAATCGTCATGCCGCGGCCGGCTTCGGGGTCGGCAGCGCTGGCCACGCGATATTCGCTGTCCAGCACGGAAAAGATCATTCCGCCCACGTTTGCGTGCGAGCGTTCGAGCGCTCCTTTGCGCAAGCGTGGGGGAAGTTGTTTCCAGAATCGATGAACGATTTTGAAAATCTCTTCCGCTGAATCCTGATCGTGCGCCACCTGCACGGTCACGCTTCCTGGTCGCGTGATTGTTTTCAGAAAATATCGTGCCGCAATGTATGTGGTGATTCCAACCTGCCGGGCTTTCAAGACGATGTTGCGTTTGGTGCATTGCCGCGAGTATTGCAGTTGGGCGCGGTTCAACTGCATCGGAGCCGCACCCTTGTCTTTCGTGCGGATGACGATCAAATCCTGAATGAGACTGTCGAGAGTTGGATTGGAATTCCTTCTCCATTGCAGCCCACGGCCGACGACGATCAGAGTATGCAAATCGTATTGTTCGCGAGTCATCGGGGCCTAGCGCAAGCCGCCCAATAATTGCGGGGCGAAGGCGAACGCTCCAATTTCCCACCCGCTGCCGAATTGAGTTTGATCAATGCCCAGGAGGTCGTACTTATACTCAGCGGCGAGACTGGCTCCATGATCGACGACCGGCGAGGCCGGAGTTGGGTGAACATTCAGATCAGCGCCCGACGTAGCATCCGCGTAGTATGTGGTGCCGTAGTTCGGTTGCGTGGTCCGGAGGTAATTGATCAACTGCGTGTTTGACATCAGAGTCGCGCCGGAAGATTTCAGCGCATCGAGCATGACTGCCACTTGCTCGGCGGAAAGTTCGTTGACGTGCCAGAAGATGCCGATGGGCACTCCCCAAACCGCAGACTTGAAAACCAGCGCCTGAATTTTGTTGGTCAGCTGTGCGTCCGTCAGGTTTTGGAAATTGGGAACGACGCCTTGGCTTAGGATATTTTGCACATCCACACCGGTGCCGAGCACGGTTGCCGCGTTGGGCGCGGGATCCATGCTGCCTGATCCTCGCGAGCCCCAGAATCCCGCTGCGACAGCGATCGCTTCGGTGGATGTGTCTTCATAGCTGCCCGGGTAGACGTACACGCGATTTGTTGGAAGGCCGGTGAGATTGGCGTTCATCCACGACTTGGCCCAGTTCATCTCGTCGGTCATCAGGCGGGTTTTGTCCTGGAGTAGCAGATAGGGGGACGTCTTAATGTCCTGCGATGTGACATCGGCCAGGTCTTCACTCTTGACCGCGCTCTTCATATTCGGATCCGCGGTCACGGAGAAAACTCCGCGCTGATTGAGTGTGTAAATGATTCCGCCGAGCGTGTCTAATCCGCTGGGCATCATGTCGGTACCCGAGGAACTCAGGTTCCAACTGACTTGCGCTGCTGGATCGCCGGGCGCTGTGATAGTCAACTGTTTGTTTGCGATTGTCAGATTGACGCTGGAAGCGGCGGTGCCAGTGTATTGCAGCGTGAACGCGTTCGGGAAAACGAAATATTGATGCGATACGGAATGGCAGTTCAGGTCCCATCCGGCGTTGATCCACGACTGAAAGGTCGGGATCAGCTGTTGAGACAGATCGTACCCGGTGACCACCGCGATGCTGAGCGGAATGTTCCTGGCTTCAATCATCGGCAGTAACGCTTGAATGTATTGGTGCGATCCGTCGACCAGGCCGGGATCGTCGTAGGTGACCGTGATTCGCGCCGGGTACTGCATAAACCCTGTCACGTTTGGCGGTGTGTCGACGGGCAGGTTGAAGCCGCCATTGATCGGGCCCGGCGTGCCGGTGATGTCGGTCGAAATTCCAGTAGCGATGTTGTTCGCATAAAAATGGCAGTAAGAATAAGTGACCGCTCCGGTGTTATCCATCAAGCCGTACGTGCGGTTGGCATAGGCGCGGCAGTTCTTGAGTTCGATGGCGGACGGGGAATTGTCGAACCGGTAGCCCACATAGTTCCGGTGCGAGTCGGTGTTGAGAAGGTGAATGTCGCCGGGAGTTCCGGTCGGATGCACGTAGAAGCCCACGGGAGTGGTCGAGTTCGGAACTTTGCTGTCGGCCATGATGTTGGCAACCCAGAGATGATCGCTACCGTTTTGTATTTCGACGCCGTAGCTGTCGTACCAATCCAGTTGGATGTGTTGGACTTCCACGTAACTCACGTTGTTCAAATTGATGAGGGCCTGGCCGCTGAGGATAATCGGAGTTACGGATGCGAAGTGCGCCACCGGATTTCCGCTCGCTGACCATACATAGAGAATCTGCGCCACAGGATCGTAAAACCAGTCGCGGTCATGGGCTAGAGTTGCCTGCGAACTTCGCATGTTCCCCCAGATCGTTCCGAAACGCACAAACTTCAGCTGCGGGATCGGGAGAGTGCTGGACAACGCAATCTGCCAGATGTTTCCCGCAGTGCTGCTCCATTGCGCGGGAGTCGTGGCGTAATATCCGGTGAATTCTGGTGGATGCCCGTTTCCGTATGCGTCAAACTTAATTAAATTTCCGGCGGTGCCGCTGGATGGAGGAGTTAGCCACTCATTCCAGACGCTGTCTCGCTTGAACAGAATCACGTCACCGGGCTGAAAGGTCGAAATTCCTATTTTCAGTAGAGAGCGCCAAGGAGTCTGGGGGCTCAGGCCGTTGTTGCCATTGCTACCGGCAGGATCGACGTAGTATGTCGTCGCGGAGGCGGAAATGGTTAGCAGCAGCAAGACCGGAATGAGAGTTTTCATGTCGTTTTTTCCTCGCGCGCCGGAACATGCTCCAGCCTGTTCGGCAGCGCTTAAGCGGTGCTTCACTGAAAGCAGAGGTGCATGGATCCTTCGCTGCGCTCAGGATGACAAATCAAGGTGACGGTCCCACCCTGTCACAAAGAACGTGACAAGGGTGCTTCACTGAAAGCAGAGGTGCATGGGTCCTTCGCTGCGCTCAGGATGACAAATCAAGGTGACGGTCCCACCCTGTCACAAAGAACGTGACAAGGGTGGGGCACCCGGCACCGCAACTTTCAGTTGATGGATAAGGCTGGGATCGTGCTTGCCGTGTAGCTGTCAGCAGGTACGGTCATGCCGTTGTTGAGAGTTCCAGCGGTGGAGACGGTTTCAGGTTGATTTCCGGCGAAGGTGAAGAAAGAGCCGGAGCTGCTTCCGCCAAGAGTCGCACAACCGCTGGTGGCGCTGGCGGTGATGGCGACGTAATATTTTCCGGGCTGAATGGTACCCGAGTTCGACCAGTTGAAAGAGTGCCATCCGGTGGCGTTCATGCCGAGCGTGGACGCAGTCTGATTTCCGGTGTGAACGACGATGTTGCCGGAAGTATTGATGAGGCCAAGATCATAGGTGCAACTGGAGCTATCCGCGGCGACGACGTCGAAGTTGACTTTGGTGGTAGAGAGTGGCCACGAGAGAACCAGGCCCCACAATTGCGCCTTGCTTGCGGAAGAATTAAAGGAGACCGGGCTGCCGGTTTGCAGGGTCGGCGCGGTGAGCCACGGAATGGAATACGGACCGGCGGCCACCCCAGCATCGGTGATGGCAGCTGAGCCGGAAGCTTTGACATAGTCCCCGGTTGTGAGCGTTGCAGTGGAGGGAATGTTAACGGTGGATCCCGTGCCGGAGATGAAGCCGGCGACGGATTGTAGAGGCAACTGCGCGACTGGGGTGGAACCGATCCAACCTGAGGGGCCGTAGGCCGCCCAGCCTGCGCTGTCAGTCAACCCTGTTGGGTCGAGCGAGAAGGGAGTGGTCGAGGCCTTGACGTCGTTGTCCGAGAAGCTGCTGTTTACGATCGTCCACTGACACGCTCTTGTGCCGCCTGCGCAGGGAGTGTTGGAGTCGGTGGTGTTCACGATTTTTATGCCGGTGTCGAGGACGTTCGAGAGCGTCGAGCCGTGATTGTTGTGGACATCGAGGTTTTCCACGGTCAATCCGTCGGCGTTGGTATTGGACCCGAGAATCAATTGCACTACGTAACCGGCGTCATAGCAGTGGTTATCGTGAATCTTCGAATCACCCTGCGTGGTCGGGCTTCCAACGTTGATATTCGAGATGAAGAACGATACGCAGCCACTGCCGTCATTGACCACCGAACCGCTGGTGTTGACGTGGATCAAGGACTCTTCATTGTCGTGAATGTTGCCGCTGGTGCCAGATACGGCGATGCCTTCCGCCTGAGTGTTGCGGACAACGTTGCCCGCGACTTCGAAGTCGACGTTGGCCAAGACTTGCATTCCCCCGAGACATCCTGTCGCCTGGGCTGTGCCTGCACCCAAGCAGACATCTTTTGATTGCGACAAGTCGCATCCGGTGCCCGCCGTGCAGGCAGCGTCGTTGGCGATGGTGTTGTCGAGCACTCGCACGTTGCGGGTTTTGCCCCATCCGCCGGAGGAAGCGACATTGAGTTGGTAGTTGCCCGTTGGGATCGCGGGATAAGTCCCGGCCAAGCCGACCGAAGTGACTACGTCGTAGACCTGATTGTCCTGGATCAGCTTTAATCCGTAGTAGGGGCCGCCGGTCGATGAATTAACGTTGATGCCGGGGCCGGAAGTTTGGGCGATGTAGTTGCGGCGCACCGTGAACGAGTCGGTGTTGCCGATACCGATGCCGTAGGCTCCGCATTGGGTGACGGTATTGTCTTCGAGAAGCAGGCCGGTTGCGCTGGTGGCGCGAACGCAATCCGAACCGGAGTAAGTATCGCCGGAAGCGATGCGGTTGCCTTGAATTGAGCATCCCCTCATGCGCACGCTTGTGCCCGTGATGTTGATGTCGGGTGACCCAGCGGGTGTTCCGGGAGTGCCGCTGCCTGTGCCTGCGGTGAAGTTGAAATCTGTACCGCCAGCGCCGCGCAGGCAATTAAACTCTACGTTTGATCCGCTGATGGCGATCAGTGTGCCCGACGCTGCGGTAAATGTTGAAGATCCGAAATCGAGTTCGACGCCGTTTTTGGAAATCGCCAGAGTTGTCGAGACCGAATTGGTTGCGGCCAGATTGCGGGCGTCGCAGATTCCGCCGGAAGATGGCAAGGCGGAGATGCAAGCATTGATCTGGGCGAACGCATCGGAACCGGAGAACTGGCTGGCATCAAGTCTTGCGGATGTCGTGGTCACAGTAGAGGAGGTTGCTGCCAGCAACATTCCTCCCGGAGTCATCGTAGGGAAGGATGCGCCGGTTGATGGCACGATTTGTGATTCGAGCAAGATTGAGCGCACGGCGCTGGTATCGCCACCGGCCATGACTCGGCCCAAGACCTGGGCGCTGGAAGGGTATCCGGAACCGAGATCGTGACAACCACTGCCGCTGGAGGCGTTGCCCACGTAATCCCCCGCAGTAGCGGCGTTGTCAAACTGGCAGCTCACGAAACCCTGCACGGCGATTTCGACGTTGCCTGTTATGCCCGCTCCGCTGATTGCTATGCCGACAATTCCCAAGTCGTTCGCGGAAGCGATGATTGCGGTCGACGGCGATCCGGATAATTTGACCGGCTTATTTAGCGTTGTGCCGGTCGTCGATTCATTGGCGACCATGAAACTTTGCCATCCGCTGGGGCCACCGTTCAGAGACGAACGAAAGTAGAGATTTTTTAGCTCGTTGCCGATTCCGCCGATGCTATAGGTGTTTCCGCCTGTGCCCGGGACACTTCCCGGTTTCAGATCGCCGGCTGTGTTCCAGAACCACGAAGTGTTGCCTGACAGCTTGATGCCGATGCCGTGATGCGACCCGTTGGTGCCGTCGGTGGTGTCGCCGATGAAGTAGGTGGTTCCGTCATAACCGAGCTCGAGGCGTCCGTAATTCGATGAGCTAGTGTAGGAGCTGTAAATCTGAAAGTCCTGCGGGTTTAGGCCATTCACTTCCTGCAAAGTGTTCGCGTCGGAATTGAAGACGTTGGTGAGGCCGAGTTGCACCGGTTGCCCATTGTTGTCGAGTACCTTCGGGCAGTGGCATGTGGAATCGAACCAAAACAATCCGTAATTCGGGATGCCTGCGGGCTGCGAGGTTTCGGCCATCTGGATGATGCTTGCGGTCCCGCAGTTTGCGTTTCCGTTCGCTTGAATGCCGGTGGCAAAACTTCCGCTGCATTGCGTTGGCGCTAGTTCGAGCTGCGTCGCGGAAATTGCGTTGGAAGAGACGTCGCCGTTGCTGTTGAGGATTGCGACGGTGGAAACCGCGCCGCCATTTTCTGAGACCTGCACCAAGCCATTGGTGCCGAAGCCGATCAACGACTTGCCAATCGGAGCGGGACTTAGCGGCGCAAAGTTTGCCTGTACCGACCATGCTCCCGGGCCTGTCAATGCGATCGAACTGGCTTGCAGAGTGCCCGCGACTGAAAGATTGCCGTCCATCTGAACGTTGGCTTTGAATTCCTTCAGGCCTGCGGTCAAGCGTTCCAGCCAATTGGTTCCGTCTCCGACATTGCCGATGTAATTGGATAGCGACACCGGAGCGCCCATGGTGATGCCGATGTGCGCGGGGTTGCCGTCGCCCTGGTCGTATCCAATGAACGCGTCGTTGGCGTCATTGGTGGGCCGATTGTTGGCGGTGGCGATAGTCTTCTGGAAATTCGAATCGGAAAGCGTGATGATGTGGCCCGGCGCTGAGCCAAGAGTCGGAAAATTTAGCCGACCTTTGAGATTGAGCGCCTGTCCGGCATCCTGATTGGGTTTGACTGCGAGCAGAAGAGCGCCTTGCTGATAGAACGAAGACGGTGCCATCGCGCTGAAACAACTGACCCACGCCGGAGTCCACGAACCGAGAGAATCGCAGTTTGTTGAGATGGCCGCGGGCTCCGCGATACCTTGTACTGCTACGAGGTCGCTGGGCATGTTTTGTGTGAAGGCACGAGCGGCTGTGAGAACGCTGCTCGAATCCTGGTTCGTGCCAAGGATTAAATTTCCCGGCCAGAAATCCAGAAGAGGGAAGTATGTCGGCAGCGCGACTGAGTAGGATTGAAGCGCAGTTTGAGGATCGGTGAAAGTGCAGACTCCGCTAGCGCACGCTAAGGACCGGCTCACGCCTGTGATGACTGCGAAATTGCCCGTTCCAAAAGGAGCTTGTTCGGGGTTTGTTCCGTTGAAAGTAGTGCGAAGTAGATCGAAGCTTGTCGCTCCGGCGATGTCCGGGGTCGTGACCGTGATGTTGCCAGTACCGCTGGTCAGGGCGCTTCCAGCGTAAAGCGGGTTTGAAGGGCCGTATGAGGAGTTCTGCGCGACGATGTAGTAGTGATTATTCGTGCTGCCGGTGTTGGCAAACTGAGGGACATTTCCATTCGGGGCTTCGCCGCCTTCAATCTTGACGGTCCCACCTTGTGCAATCACGCCGGCGTGGCCAACCGCTCCCGCCGGGTTTGGACAGTTGCCAACTTCTTCATAGACGTTTTCCAGATCGAACCCACCGAAGCCGCCGCGTTTGGTTCCGGCGCGTACGCCATATTGCGAGAAGCCCTGGATGACGCTGTCTGAAATCCGAAGTGTATTTCCGCTCTGCCAATCCACACCGTTGCCGGTGCATTGCATCGAGATGTTGAGGTTCTTGAGCCAACCAACTGCGGGGAACGTCGAGAACGGGCCGGGTGCGTAAACCACCGGATTGCACGTCGTAGCGTTGCAGAGCACACCTGAATTTCCGATGACGGCACCTAGCGTGGTATCGAGCCCGTCGAGCAGGAAAGCTTCGTCGTCGTCTACCTGCACATAGGTGCTGAAGGTTCCGTTGGTTGCACCAACTCGCGTGGATACATTGAACAGCCGGGTCTTTTGCGCGTTGTCCTGGATGAAAGGATTTTGTCCACTGGCGACCATGGGGCGCCCGCGTGGGCTAATGAGGGTAATGTCGCTGTAGAGCGTGGAAGTCGACGGATCGCCAACGAAAATACATGTGTCGGCGAGGTAGCAGTTCACGATCGAACCGGCGAAGTCTACCGTCATACCTGAGGATCGGATCGATACACGGGCGTACGCGTTGAATTCACCCGGAGGGACTATTACTTTGCCAGCCTGCGAAGCTCCTGCGGGGTTTTGCGGGATGTATCGTGCGGCGATAAGAGCTTCTTGCAGTCCGCTCGATGCGCTGGAAATCGAGTAGCCCGAGGCGTGAGAGTTAGTCGTGGTGAATTGCAAAGTCCCGGGTGAACCATTCCCGGCGCAAGTGCCGCCGGTGACCAAAACAGCTTCGGGAGTTCCGGTTCCGGAGACGTATACGTAGTACTGCGGCTCGTTGCCGGTCACACCAGCGGGGCAAGCGGTCAAGGTAACGGTCACTGCACCGGGTGTTGCAAGATTCCCTGTCGCAGTCTGGCTCCAGGCGAAATCGGTTGCATACTTCACCGCCTGCATGCCAGCACTCACACCACCGCCCGGAGCGGGCGCATACTGGCCGGTGGACGAGGAGTAAGCCAATACTTCGTTGTTTGTGGGTGCTGTCGTCGCTACCAGCGTTCCCTGGATCGAAACGGCATTACTGCTGGTACCGCAGGCACCCCAGGTGGAATCTCCGTGAAGGCACACACCGTTGTTGGCGACGCCGGCAGCTAACTCGCCGGTGGGAACGATGCCTGAGATGAGATCTGCTTTGTTGGTGGAAGAGCTGTCTACGTATTGTTTGGTCGCAGCCTGATTCGGGGCGGTGGGTGCTCCCGGCAATGTCAGCGGGCCGGTCATGGTGTCGCCAGCTTTGCTCACGAAGTTACCGCTGCCGGAATTTTCGACCGCAGAGTCGACGTAGCTTTTATTTACGGCGTCAGGCGGATTCACGGGGGTAGGGAAGCTGGGCGAGACTGTGAACTGCTTGATGCCGCTTACCGTTTCCGCTCCGCTCAAGTGGACGACCGCGTTATCGTTTGCTTTCGCAGCCAGTGCGCTGTTGACGTATTGCTCGGTTGCAAACTGCGATGTCGCCACCGTCGAACCGGGAGTGGTACGCACTTCGGCGATCGTCTCTGGAGAACTGGTTCCCACCATCCAGAATTCAGTTTTTTCCGTGCCGTCGTCAAGTTGGTACACGACGGTGTAGAGAGTGTTGGACGGAGTGGCCCCGGCATTGGGCGCGAGTTGGACGGTAAGAGCTCCGCCCGATCCAAGTGTGACCGCTTGATTTCCCGCGGCGACGGCCTGGCTGGCGGCCGTGGAGAATTCTTGCCACGAGATCAACAAGGTCCCGCCAGCTGCAGTTCCATCGGCGCGAAATACGACGTCGTTAATTGTAGTCAGCGTCGGTCCCTGGGCCCACGCTCTGCAAACGACCAAGAGCAGTGCCCAATAAAAAAGCCGCCCCATGGGGCGGCGCGCGTCCAACATAAATCCTCCGTGCGGGTAGCTCAGCTATGAATGCTTAAAGGGGCAATTGTGCGAAGGTATCTCTTGACGCTGTCGACGTAGACTTCTAAAAATTCTGCTACTGGGCGCTTGGTCTCGATAAAATCGATGGCTTTGTCGAGGTCCCAGCCCATCGAGCACAGCAGCGCCAGCGCCATCATCGGCGCCCGGTGGATGCCGGCAGCGCAGTGAATGAAAATTCGAGATTCCGGCGTCTCGAGCGCGCGGTGGCAGAAGTCAACGCCCAGGCGAAAGACTCCGGCCGGCTTTGGCAGAAAGTCGTCATCGATTGCGTTCCACAAGACTTCAATTCCATGTGCTTGCGCGAGCGGAGAGTCATCAAACTCAAGCTGCATGTCGACGATGTGTGTGATTCCGGCTTCGGCAACTTCCGCCATACGTTCGGCGTTCCAGATGCCCCCGCCAACTGCGATGCATTCCGTCAACCATGTGATGTCGATGTCTGCGCTCATGCGGGAGTGTGGTGTGCTTCGCGGTGCGGGTAATCTGTCCTGGGTTTTGAAAAGCGACTGCGCCGCTTTCTGAAACCGTGTTTCGTGAATGTTGCGACCGTTCATCATACTGGATTGCGGTAGCTGTCGGTCCCGTCTTCGCTATCGTCCGGTAAGGGGATATTGAGGTCGGCAGCTTCTTCGGGAAGATCAAGGCGTCGCAATAAAAGTTTCAGCAACGATTCATCTTCCGGATCGTCTTCCGCTTTGCCGTCAAAGATGCCCGTCAGTTCGAAGAGGTATTTTACGGATTGATATCCGCGGCCCTTTTCAATAACGGATGTAACCATTTGCAACGCGTTGGCGTTGACCAGATCCGCAATCTTCTGCCGCAGGATGGCCGTCGGCACAGGAACCGTTGCAATTGCCAGAGCTGATTTGGAGGAACGGCCGGCGCCTGAAGCGGCATCGCTGGCACCTTCGAGCTCTGCCAAGAGTTGGGGCTGCGAGAGTTTTTTCATATTGTTCCGACCGAAAAAATGCGCGCAACTGGTGCGCGCTTGAAAAACTTTTGCCTACAAGTTCAGGATAGCAAAACCGCTCTACTGAAGTGGCCATTCGCAAACACTGGATTGTTGCAGTGAACGCAAGCACTTACGGGCGCACGTCAGCGGAACGAATATTGACAAGCAGTGCCGGCTAGTCACCGAGTTGCACCATGCGTTCAAGTAGTCCCACCTCCAGAAACAGTTCGGTGAGCCGGTCGAGTGCGTCCGGAAAGCGCCGTCCTACGGTGCGTTTGCCGCACTTCAGCAGGCGGGCCGTTTCTTCGTAGTTGTGGTCTTGAAATACAATTTTTGCGATCAGCGCTTGATCGAACGTTTCCAGTCGCTCCAGAACCTTTTCGACGTCGTGGACGAAAATCACGGCATCTTCAAAAGTCCCCACGCTGTAAGACGTGACGTGAGTGCGGAAGAACTCCCGCCCTAAGAGCGAAGGCAGTCTGCCAACTTCCATTGAATAGCGAAGGTAGCGACGCAGCATCGAGCGGGTTCGATCGCGATAGAGCCAGAGGTCTGGGTCGCGCGGCGGGTTATTTCGAGCGATCCTCCCTTCAGCGATGATTTTGCGAATATCGGTTCCGGGGCCGGCAACCATCCAGGCGATGATTGCGCCGCTCACAGTTGGGCCGCCCCTGTAGACGCACAACCTGAGTCGGCGGCGGCGCTCATGGCCTTAATGTGAATGCGCTCGCTGCCGGGGAGACGCGCCCGACTATTGCGGCGCACCGGAACAGCCATTTCAGACATGGCGGGTGCGCATCCTCCGCAATAGATCTCGGACGTGCCTGCGGGCCTGAGCCACAGGCCACCGCAACGTTCGCAATACTTCAACTCCAAATGCACCAGACCGGGATCCTTTTCGATGTTCATGTCTTGCTCCTTTTTTGGCCCGCGCAAAACAAAAAAGCCCTGTGCCGATTGCTCGGTCACAGGGCCCGTTTCTCTTACGGAGTGCCTGTATGATTTATTTAATTAAGGCTGCGTTACTAGAGTGTTGCGAACTGCCGCTAGATTACTCTCCGTGCCGAAAAAAGCCCTCTTGATAGCCAGATTTCAGCACCCGCCCGTTCAGGATCATGACGCTCACTTTCCCGGTGAAATGAAGAGAAGAAACTAACTGCACCATGGAGGAGGAGAGGACCTCGGAGTGCTGCACCTTGCGGCGAAATTCCACGAAATTTCCTACTTCTGGATTGCACTTCAGGTTGATTTGCATTGTCTCCCTGCTTCTCGGGGGAGTAAGAGTGGCTACTAAGGCCAATCCTAACGTTGCGATTTTGCCGTAGTCAAGAAATATATTTGGGCTTAGAAGTAATTCTGAATTTTTTCCCGAAGGCCACCTGCACGGCGTTGTCAACAATGCCGATAGACAAAAATCCGACTAACTAAAGTGGCAGATCGCTCCCCGTTCCATTATGGGAAATCTGTGCGGGTTGCTTCGGCGGAGGGTAGCTTTGCCAGATTTGATGACACTTCGAAGCGGCTTCAACTGACCGGCAACTTTGTGGTTCTGAGCCGTCTATTTTGGCCAATTTGTTATCATCAGACTTTCATCCAGAGGAGAGCAATCATGGAAGACGGAAAGAATTCGTCCGAGGGAACACGACGGAACGAAGACATAGCATTGGATTTAATGAAGTTCGTGGCGATGACCACCGGATACGGACGTACGACTTCGACGGGCGTTGGATTTCAGGGCACCGGGGCGAATGCCAAGCCTGAGGACTACGCGAACCATTTGCTGGAACTCTACGGGAAGTGCTTGCAAACGGTGACCGGTAAGACACGCGGCTAATTGTTTTTAAGCTGCGGCCGTCATCCTAATGCCGCAATAACCACATCACCCATCCCGCTACGAAAACGCCTCCGACGAACATGGCAAAGCAATAGGCTCCATAGCGGATCTGATCGCGAGACGTGGTGCGTTGGGTTATGCCGAAAACAATAGAGGCGAAAAGCGCGAACACGATGGCCGCGCTGAAGTGGCTGAGAGTTAAAACCGGCATCAGGATTTTTTCCCCATGCTGATGTGGTAAGCGTCCGCGACGCTGATGAAATTCAGCAGGCCGGCAACGATCAGGAATTTGGTGCCGTAGTCCGCCGTCGCATGCGCGATCATACCCACGCCCCAGTCATTCATACGCGCCACGATGTACAGGCCGCCCGCGCCTAAATCTCCGACGAAGCCCAAAATATCCAGAATGTCGCCACCGTTTGGTTTGTAAATGTGGCCCTGCATCATCAACCCCAACATAAACATGCTGACAATGGAAACCAGCAGCAGAGCGCCACGAATGTAGCGCTTTTGCACCAAGTGGCCGGCCCCGGGGATGAACCACCCGAGAGCCGGCGCCACCACGGAAATCGCGGACGGCATCGCGGGAGCGGGCTTGCTTTTGTCGACTGCTGTATTCGCCATTAAATGATCACTATCTCTCGCTGAATTTTTCCCGTGACTTCCGCCGTGCCCGGACGAACCAACATGTTGATCTCGCTGCGGACTCCGAATTCCGGCAGATAGATTCCGGGTTCAATTGAGAAGATTGAATGTGGCAATATCTGACGCTCATCGTGAATCTCTAGATCGTCCATGTTGGCGCCGTTGGCATGAATTTCCTGACTGATCGAATGTCCGGTGCGATGGATGAAGAACTCGCCGAACCCTGCCTTCTTAATGTGCTCGCGAGCGGCGCGGTCAACTTCCCATCCCGCCATCGCACGGCCCGAAGCGATACCAGACTCTACTGCTTTGATGCCAGCGTCGCGCGCATCGCGCACGGTCTCGAATACTTCAACCATTCGCCCAGAAGGTGATTTTCCCAAGTAACCGGTCCAGGTAATGTCGTAAAAAACCGATCCCGGCTGATTTAACTTTGCCCAAATATCCAGAAGAACGAAGTCGCCTTCTTTGATTGGCCACGACCCCGACGACTGTGGCTCGTAGTGCGGATCGCCGCTGTGGGCATTTACTCCGACGATGGGCGCATCGACGGTAATCAGATCCTCCCGGCGAAATGCTTCCATGATCCATTGCTGGATTTTGTATTCGGTGGTTCCACCGTTTCGTGCCTGCCGACCAATTTCTTGAAATGCCTGGGGAACGATCTGGTCGACGGCGTCCCGCGCGGCAAAGTGTGTCGCGATTTGTTCGGCCGTCAATGTGGCTTCAAAGAGAGCGACGAGATCACCCGAACTCACGACGTTCTTACCCAGCCCACGAATCATCTCCACGGTTCCAGCGTCGACGAGGGACAACGTGAAGACGAGGTTGTTCGGCGAATACTGCATGGCGATGTCGCGGTGCGAACTCAGCAGCACTTTGAGCTGCTCGAAGAGTTCCTGCCATCCTGAATATAGCGACTTCTTTCCCGGCAAGTTGTCGAGATGACCCGATTCAATCCGATGGACGAGCTTCAGCGGTTCGCCTTCGGCGGGAATCAGGTAATACCATCTGCGTGTCGCCATCAGGCTTTCTGGCAAGCCCAGCACCCGATAGGCGATCGGGTCGCGGTGGTGATGATCGTAGAAGAGCCACGCATCGATGTTGCGTTCGCGCAGGGCCGTTTGGATGGCGGACAGGTTCATGGGCAAACTATCATTCTAACCAACCGATGGGGTTTGGGCGAATCGGCGAGCGCGGAAATCAATGTTGAAGCTGCGCTTACTTGATCTTTTTCAACGGCCGCCGCTCATCGTTGTACACCTCGGAATACGCGAGCGAAATTGATCCGTCCGAATTTTTTGAGAAGAACAACCGCAAATATTCTGCTAGATCTTCAGGCTTGAACAAGAGAAAGTCGGTTGTGCTTACCGGGATCGCCACATTGTTTCCCGCTGGAGTCTTGGCGTCCAAGTGATCGCCGTTCACCGTAAATTGAAAAGTTACTCCCGGCTTAATCTCGTAACTGCCCGCATAGGAAGCCAGGATCGCTGCCGGAACCGGAAAAGCCACAGGCAATTTGTCGTAGTGCTTGAAGTAGGGGCCGCGGAGATCGGTGTCGCGTTCAAGTACAAGCGTCCAGCCGTCGGTGCCTTTGTGAAGCACGTAAGTAGTCCTGCCCCAGCGGTCGGGTATCTTGACTCCCTGAATCACTTCGCTCTTTATGTGCCAATATTCGTCGGCGACGGCGTTTGCCGGATCGATGAAACGAACTTTCACCTCCAGCGCGTGATCTTCGGTCGCTGGCGAAGATGGCTTCACCGTGGTGCCAAAAAATTTATCGCGCTTGCCGAGATCGTTGTAGCGCACTCCAAATGAATCTTCGAAGTCCAGATTGGAAGCGACATGTTCGCGTGAGGTGTCATCGGATTCGGCCTTAACCAATTTTCGGATTGCAGCCTCATCGTCCGGCGTACCCGCAGCGAACGGGAACTGCGGATTCTGCGCCGCGGCCATCGAGATCAGCACGAGCGTCAGAAAAGCGATCCAAAACTTTCGAAACTCAATCATTGTGCGTCCAAGAAGCGTCAATACAAATCAACCGATCTCTTCGCTGAAGGTTTCCATGGTTTTCTTCACCAGTGCCATGAATTGGTCAGCCACAGCTCCGTCAATCAAGCGGTGGTCGTAGCCGAGCGTCAGGTGGACAACGCTGCGCACCGCGATCGAATCGTTGCCGTCTTTGTCGGTAAGCACCATTGGCTGCTTGGTGATTCCCCCCACACCCAGGATCGCGGAGTTAGGCTGGTTGATGATGGGTAAGCCGAACACTGCGCCGAATTGACCCGGATTTGTAACCGTGAACGTCGAACCTTCGACGTCTTCAGGTTTGAGCTTTTTCGTCCGCGCACGTTCCCCCAAGTCGCCGATTCCGCGCTGTAATCCGAGGAAATTGAGATCGCCAGCATTTTTTAGCACGGGGACGATCAGGCCCCAGTCGAGAGCCACAGCAATTCCTACATTGATGTGCCGGTGATAGCGGATGCTGTCACCTTCGATGGAAGCGTTGATGATGGGGAATTGTTGCAGGGCGATGATTGTAGCGCGTACGAAGAACGGCATGAACGTAAGCCGCACGCCGTGGCGCTGTTCGAATCCGTTCTTGTGTTTCTGGCGCAGGTTAACGATGCGAGTGAAGTCCACTTCGTACATGCAATGGACGTGCGCGCTGGTGCGTCGTGACTCGATCATGCGCTGCGAGATGATCTTGCGCATGTTGGTCATGGGAACCAGGTCGCCGGGGAAAGCGGCAGGCGCTGCGGGAGCAGACGGGCGCGCTGGGGACGTCGCTGGCGGCGCGGAAGCAGGGGGCGCGCTTTTCGGCGCGGAAGCCTCTGGCCGCTCAATGAAGGCCATAATATCTTGCTTGGTGATGCGTCCGCCGAGGCCGGTGCCGCTGACGGCTCCGAGATCCACGTTGTGCTCGCGCGCAATCTTGCGGACCAACGGAGAGGACCGCGCGTGTTCGTCTTCTGAATCGCTTTCTTCTTCGGATGTCACAGAAGAGCTGCCTTGATCCCTTTTGGTTGGCTCTGCTGGACCCTTTGCGGCGGGCGCGTCCGATTGCTTCGCTGGAGCTGAAGGAGTTGCTGCCGGTGCCGTCGGCTTTGCAGCCGCTGATTCTCCCTCGGCGGAAATTGTGCCGACTACTGCGTTGACCTGGACCGTGGTTCCTTCCGCGACTTTGATTTCCTGAAGAATGCCAGAGGCCGGCGCGGGGATTTCCGCGTCCACTTTGTCGGTGGAAATCTCAAACAGCGGCTCATCGCGCTGCACTTTATCGCCTGGCTTCTTCAGCCATTTCGTAATGGTGCCCTCAACAATGGACTCGCCCATTTGGGGCATCACGATATCTGTCGGCATATTTCCCTTCCGCGATTCAGGATGTTAAGAAGATTGCGCTGCGGGCAACCAAACATTATATAAGACGACGCCGCACCAGCTCTTTGCACAGGCGTTAGTGCTTGTCGTTGTCCATCTTCATCGGTCCGTCGGCGCCTGCTGGCAGAGGTCCCACGCCAAACGATTTTTTCCAGTAATCCTGCACGCCGGGCGGCAGTTTTTCGAGACGCGTCAGGAAAGCCGTCACCTTCCACATGTCTTCTTCACTGAGAACATGGTTCCATGCCGGCATTCCCGTGTAGCGAACGCCGGTGCGCACGGCATAGAACACATGCCAATCCGGATCGTCTGTAGGCATAAGGATCATCTGGGGTGGCGGCGGATACAGAGAGTGTTCCAGCGGGCTGGGCTTCTGATCCAGTGTGCCGTGGCACACCGCGCAATTCATGGTGTAGACCTTCATTCCCTCAATCAGATTTTCGTCGGTAGGCGGCACTGGATTGGCAATTCGCGGCGCATGCCGCTCCATGGCCGCGTCGAGCGCTCCCATGGCAAAATGGCTTTCCCATGCCGGTGGGGTCGCGTCAGCCTTAGTGGGAACCAAGCCGAAGTTGGCGATCGCGAAGCCTGCGAGCGCTACCACGACAGCAACGACGACGATTCCCAGAATAAAATTGCGCATAAACCTGCCCCGTTAGTATGCCTTTAGCTTACGCGCTTCGCGGACAATGTCGCCGACCTTGGGGAGGAAATATTCCTCCTGCGGCGGGGAAAAAGGTACAGCCGAATCGAGGCCGGTGATGCGGACGATCGGGCCATCGAGCGAGTCGAATGCTTCCTCGTTGATGATGGCGGCGATTTCGCCGGCCAGACCGCCGGTGCGCGAGTGCTCATGCAAAATAATGACTTTGTTCGTTTTGTGGACAGTCGCGGCAATCGCCTCGCGATCAAGTGGCGAAACCGTGCGTAGGTCGACGATTTCAATTTCGATTCCGTCTTTCTTAAGAACCTCGGCTGCTTCGAGCGCAGAGTGCACCATGGCGGCGTAAGTGACGATGCTCAGGTCGCGGCCTTCGCGCACGGTGTTCGCCTTACCGATCGGCACGACGTAATCTTCCGCGGGAACTTCGCCCTTGATGCGGCGGTAAAGATATTTATGCTCAAAGAAGATGCATGGATTATTGTCGCGGATGGCGGCCCTGATGAGACCCTTGGCGTCGTAAGGCGTCGCCGGGCAAATGACTTTGAGGCCGGGATTGTGGACGAACCACATCTCGGGATTTTGCGAATGGAACGGGCCGCCGTGGACATATCCGCCGCTGGGGCCGCGGATAACGATGGGCGCGGGCGCTCCCCACAGGTAATGCGTCTTGGCGACCATGTTGGAAATTTGATTCATCGCGCAGGGAATGAAGTCCATGAACTGGAACTCGGCCACGGGACGCATACCGGTGAGTGACGCACCAAATGCCGCGCCCACGATGGCAGACTCGGCGATGGGCGTATCAATTACGCGCTCGGCACCGAAACGGTCGATGAAACCGTCCGTGATTTTGAACGCGCCGCCGTAGATGCCAATGTCTTCACCCAGGCAAAATACCGTGGGGTCGCGTTCCATTTCTTCCCAGATTCCCTGGCGGATGGCTTCGAGATATGTAAGTTGTGGCATAAAGTCCTTACTAGTCAACAGATTGTTCAGCTTGTTTGACTGTACAAACTGCTATAAAATACATTTTGTACAATTTGTACTAAACGCTATGACTACGAAGTTAACTGCAAGCACGGCAAGGCAGAATTTTTCAGACATCTTAAGCCGCGCCGAGTATCGCGGTGAGCGGACTATCGTCCACCGCGGGAAGAAAGCTGTGGCTGCCGTGGTGCCCATTGAAGACATCGAGATGCTCGAAAAACTGGAAGATGAAATTGACATTGCCGCCGCACGCGAAGCGCTTAAGGATCCCAAAAGAATTTCATGGGAGTCAGTCAAGAAAAAGCTTCGCTTGTGATTTAGGCCATGGCCTACGCGATTCAATTTAAGCCGCTCGCCCTCCGACAGCTTGAAAATCTGCCGCGAGACGCTCAAAAGCGAGTCGCGGCCAAGATTGAAAAACTTCGCGATGAACCGGTCCCCGCGGGCTGCAAGAAACTTGTAGGCATACCGGACGCTTGGCGGATTCGTATCGGGGATTATCGGGTTATCTATCAAATACATCATGGCAATCTGCTGATCCTAGTGGTCACCATCGGCCATCGGCGAGACGTTTACAGATGAGAACAAGCTTTCTCCACCCTGTGCTACTCTGCAACTCATGACTCGCGATCTGACGGCGCACGGCGATCTGCCTACCGCCGACCAGAAGTTCCTCTCGAACATCAATACCTACGGATGGGCTGTGAGCAAGGTGTTCAGGCGCGACGGCGAAGCAGGGCCTGAGTGGGCTTATTCCACCGGCCTGTTTCATTCCTACAAGCATCCTGAAATCATCACCTTTGGGCTCAATCTCGATATCATGCATAAAATCGTCAACAATATCGGGGACGAAGTGAAAATAGGCTGTCGCTTCGAACCCGGAAATGAATATCAGCAAATCTTTGGTCACTGCGGATGCCAGTTCCGCCCTGTAAAAGCTCGCTTTTATCGCGATTACCTGGGATGGGCAATCTGGTTCTACGAGACTGACCATTTCCCCACTCTTCAATGTTTCTGGCCGGACAAAGAAGGACGCTACCCTTGGGATCCGGCTTGTAACGCAGAAGTCGTCAACTTGCAGCCGCTCCTGCTCTAATTCTCCTGACGTTTGCTTACTTCAGATGTACTGCTGCTTCCGTCTCTTTGAAGCCGCCCGCGCCCTTTCTTACTCTTGGCATGCCGTATTTTGGTTTGATGGCGTGGCAGCCGACTTCGCAATAGACGCCGCCTAGCGCGGACTCCGGCGTGGGCATTGGCGAATTCACTGCAATCTCGCGTTCGGCTTCGATAATCTTTTCGACTTCTCCGATCAGGGTTGCGTTTTCTTCCACGGTCAGCCATTTCTTTGCGTTGACTAAATAATTCTCAAAGCGCGCAATGGGGTCGCGCCGCTTCCAGAAATCAAACAGCGGTTTCGGTACATAGGTCGCGGCGTCGTGGATGGCGTGCCCCTTCATGCGCATCATCTTCGCTTCAATCAGCGTTGCGCCTTCGCCGCGATGGGCGCGTTCGACGGCTTCGCGCGTGGCGTCGTAGACCTGACAGGCGTCGGTGCCGTCCACAATCACGCCGGGAATGCCGTATCCAATGGCGCGCTCGGCGAGGTCTTCGCATTTGAATTGCATCTCGGACGGCGTGGAGTACGCCCACTCATTGCTCTCGACAACCAGCACCAGGCCGAGATTTTGCACGGCGGCAAAGTTGATGCCTTCGTACGTCACGCCAGTCGACTGGCCGCCATCGCCGATATAAGTCAGCACGGCGATGTTGCGGCCCTGCAATCTCGCACCCAGCGCGACGCCAGCCAACACCGGAATCAGATCGCCAAGCATCGAAATCGGCGAGACCATGTTGCGCTTCTCAATGTCGCCGAAATGCGACGTGCCGTCGCGCCCCTTGGTGGGCGAATCGGCCTTGGCCATGTACTGCATCATGGTGTCGCTGGCGCGGAAGCCGCGCACCAAGAGCGAACCCTGATTGCGAATCATGGGCGCGAACCAATCGTCTTTGTCGATGGCGTAAGCCGAGGCGCAGGAGCAGGCCTCTTGCCCAAGTCCGAAATAAACGCCGCCGACGACTTTGCCCTGCTTATAGAGATTTTCGAGTGCGGTCTCCATGCGGCGGTTGAGCAGCATGTAGCGGTAAATTTCGATGCACTGCTTCTTGTCGAGATGTTGCGAATCGCGGATCGGTGGCACCGGCGCGTCAAGGTCGCCGCTGACTTCGTAACGAACTTCGTCCCCATGCCGCGCTTGCGTGACTTTGAGATTGGGATGCTCGAGCCGGTAGTCGGGGATGGAGTATTGCCGCATGCCGGACGCCCGCTTGCCGTTGACGGGCGGTTGCGATCCAGCGCGATGCCCGTTGGATGAAGATGACGACGCTTTGTTGCCGGACTTCTTTTTGATTGCCATAACGTTGTAAGGATGCGTGACAACGCAACTCTAGATGCTATCGCGAGTGGGCGGGGTTGGGCTAGGGAGGTGGGGCTTCATTTGGAATTCTAGCCGCGGAGCAAGACGTACAACAGGTACGCAGCAAAACCTGCGAATATCAATCCGACGGTTTGGAACCCCAATCTGTTCCATTCGGTGAGCAACTCTCCGCCTTTTCGCACTCCGGAACGTCTCATGAACCAATCCGGCTTAACTATGTGAGCTATCCCGATGCAGAAAAATATTATTAAAATAGCCCCCACCGCCGCCTTTCCCCACGTGCTGTTCATTTTTTCCTTGAATTCTTACAAGAGTTACGCATCCCTGGCTGCCATAAACCGCCGATGTAGTTTCCTCAACACCTCGAGCGAGATAATTAGGCCAAAGCCGGGTCGTCTGTCTGATCGTAGATTCTCCGCAAATCCTCCGGCACCTGCATGGGCACGCCGACTCTGACTCCCAGCAGATCGTCCAAGCTTTCGACCCAGAGCATTTGGCTGGAAAAGACCGTGCCGAAATTGCGCGAGAGGGATTCGGCGACGGCGTTGAGTTCTACTTTGCGGCCGAGTTCGCGCTCCAGGGAAGTCACCGGCCTGCTGGTGATGCCACAGGGAATGATGAGATCGAAAAAGCTGAGATCGGTGTTGACGTTGAGGGCGAATCCGTGGGAAGTGACGCCGCGCGAAATGTGGATGCCGAGGGCGGCGATTTTGGCTTCGGGTGCTCCCTCAAACGCAAGGTCCCACGACTCCACAGCAGGATTCGCAAGCGAATCGTGCTGTTCCGCTCGGGATGACAGCGTGGAGGGGGCGGCTGTCCCCACATGTTCATTGGTAGTCCAAACTCCGGTCAAGCCGGGGATGCGTTTTGTCGGAATGCCGTAGTCGGCGCAGGTGCGGATCAGCACTTCTTCCAGATTTCGGACGTACTCGATCACGCCCATGGTTGGGCGCTTGTCGCCGGAAGAAGGGAATCCGCGCAAATCGAAGATGGGATAGCCGACGATCTGTCCGGGCCCGTGAAAAGTCACGTCGCCGCCGCGGTCGCTCTCGAACACTTCGACCCCGCGGTCGGCAAGCAAGTCCCTCGAAGCGATCACGTTGGCTGCCTTGGCGTTTCGCCCTAGCGTGATCACGGGTTGGTGCTCGAGCAGAAGAAGAACGTCGCCGATCCGCCCGTCTTTTCTCAGAGCAACCAAATGCGATTGCAGGCGAAGGCTCGTGGCGTAATCGATTGTGCCGAGTTGAAGGACGGAGATCACAGAATGTCTGCCACTACGTACCGCACGCTAGCGCGCCGGTATGTCCACGTAGGCCGAGTAGGAAAGCGGCTGGGGTAGCGGCTGGCCATCACGGGCCATACCTTCCAGGTGAAAAGTGATCGCCTCGCGCATCTGGCTCTCGACTTCTTCTCGGGTTGCGCCCGTCGCGACGCAACCATCCAGATCGGAGGAATACGCGGAATATCCGGTGCTCGTTTTCTCGACGATGATGAGGTATTTGTTCATTTCTTCAGCCCCGCTTGTTTCAGAATACTATTGAATGTCCCCGTTCCCAAGTCGTCTTTTGGCTTACCAGGTACCATTACCAAGCCCGGCTTTATCGAATGTTTGCATTGACGGTGGCTTCCGCGAGTGCAATCCAGACGCCAGCCGTATTCCTCCAACATTCGCAACCCCGCGGACTTTCATGGTTTTGTCCGCCCTGGTTACATATTGATGGCCAGGCCGTACACGCTACTGGTGGCGTCTAGCATGGCTTCGGCGAGCGTGGGGTGGGCGTGGATCGTCCACATTAAATCTTCTACGGTCGCTTCGAGTTCCATGGCGGTGACGGCTTCGGCGATCAGTTCGGTCGCTTGCGGGCCAATGATGTGGACTCCCAAAATTTCGCCGTGCTTCGCGTCGGAGACGATCTTGATGAATCCGTCATGCTGGCCGACGATTGACGCACGCGAGTTCGCGGTGAAGGGGAACTTGCCAACCTTCACGTCGTAGCCTTCTTCGCGGGCTTTGGCTTCGGTGAGGCCGACGCTGCCAATTTCCGGATGGCTGTAAGTCGCTCCGGGAATGTGGTTCGGGTTGATGGGCTTGCCGGGCTTGCCGGCAATTTTGGTGATGGCCACAATGCCTTCCATGGAGCCGACGTGCGCCAGTTGCGGCGTTCCGAGGACGATGTCGCCGATGGCGTAGATGCCGGGCTCGGAAGTCTGCAGCCATTTATCCGTCTTGATGAAACCACGGTCGGGCTTGATGCTGGTTTTCTCGAGGCCGATATTTTCGGTGCGTGGCTTGCGGCCGATGGCGATCAGGATTTTATCGGCGTCGATTTTTTGTTGCTTGCCGTCCACGGTGAAAGTGACAGAGACGCCGGATTTTGTTTTCTCGACTTTATCCACTTTGGCGCTGGTGTGGGCGGTGATGCCGCGCTTGCGGAAGGCGCGGGCAAGTTCTTTGGAGACATCTTCATCTTCAACAGGGACGAGGCGCGGCAGCATTTCTAGAATGGTGACTTCGCTGCCGAAAGATTTGTAAATCGAGGCAAATTCGACGCCAACCGCGCCCGCGCCGACGACGACCAGCGACTTGGGAACTTCGGCGAGCTGAAGAATTTCGATGTTGGTGAGAATTTTGTCGTCCGCCTGGAGGCCGGGAATCATACGCGCTTCTGATCCGGTGGAAAGCAAAATATTTTTCGCTTTGATCTGCGAAGTTTTTCCGTCGGCGGCTTTCACGTCCACGGTGAACACACCGCTTTTCGCTGGGCCGGTAAGCGAGCCGTAGCCTTTGATGGTCTCGACCTTGTTCTTCTTCATCAGAAACTCAAGGCCCTTGGCGTGTTTGGCGACGATTTTGCCGCGGCGATCTTGCACTGCGGCCCAGTTGAGCTTGCGCGCGTCCACGCCTTCAATGCCGTATTCCTTCGCGTCTTTCAGATGGTCCCAAAGTTCGGCGTTAAACAGCAGCGCCTTGGTCGGAATGCAGCCGACATGCAGGCAGGTGCCACCGAGCAGCGCGTCTTTTTCGATGAGGGCAGTTTTCAGGCCGTACTGTCCGGCGCGAATGGCGCCGGTGTATCCAGCTGGCCCGCTGCCGATGATGGCGACGTCGTAAATAGTTTCAGGCAATGGAGCGCTCCTATGTAAAACCTAGATATAGATGAGGAATGGCAAACGTATGATTCTAGACGAACGGGAGCGGGATGGGGAAACGGCTTAGTCGATCTACGCCACTGTCACCATTTTGTCATTCCGAGCCGGGCGGAGCGACAGCGAGCCCGCGCGTAGGAATCTGCTGTTTCACAACACGTAAAAGCGGATTCCTAAGCACATTCTCGTCGCTCCGCGTCTCCGAACGCGCACGGAATGACAAGTTAGTTAGTGTTGTGTGGGCCCGGGGTACAATTCCGCGCCTTCGTCTTGAACCATAGTCCGGCTGGTATCCACCACACCCTCAACCCTTGTCATTCCGAGCCGGGCGGAGGAATCTGCTGTTTCACAACGCGTAAAAGCAGATTCCTAAGCGCATTCTCGTCGCTCCGTGACTCCGAATGCGCACGGAATGACAATGTGGTTAGTGTTGTGTGGGCCCGGGGTACAATTCCGCGCCTTCGTCTTGAACCATAGTCCGGTTGGTCCTAAACCTTTGTCATTCCGAGCCGGGCGGAGCGACAGCGAGCCCGTGCATAGGAATCTGCTTTTCTTGCCATTTCCACAAGCTCATGTGACGGGCAACCGTGCATTTTTTCGACAACCGCCCTCGAATAATTTCGTGTCTCGCGAGAAGCGCTACTACGTGTACATCCTTGCTAGCAAGAGCCGCGCTCTCTATGTCGGCGTGACCGGATTTCTGACCGCCCGCATTCTGCAACACAAAGCCGGAGAAGGTGCAAGCTTCGCCCGCCGTTACAATATCAACCGGCTTATTTATTACGAATCGTTTCAATACGTCAACAATGCGATCACGCGCGAAACCGAGCTCAAATCGTGGTCGCGAAAAAGAAAAGTTGCGCTAATCGAAGCTGTCAATCCTCTTTGGGATGATTTGGCGGAAGATCGGGGCAATCTCGTTGGGATGAAACAGCATTCCTACGCACGGGCTCGCTGCCGCTCCGCCCGGCTCGGAATGACAAAGGTTTAGGGGGTTGGGATGTCAGGCAGGGGAGGGGATGGGCAAAGGTATCGTTTTAGAGGGGAGGAAGTGAGGTGGGAAATGCACTCTTGACCCAAACAACACTAACCAACTTGTCATTCCGCGCCATTCGGAGTCGCGTAAGCGACGAGAATGTGCTTAGGAATCTGCTTTTACGCGTTGTGAAACAGCAGATTCCTACGCGCGGGCTCGCTATCGCTCCGCCCGGCTCGGAATGACAAGGGTTTAGGGATGTAATGAGTATCGCGCAGTGAAATGAATGCTAGGCAAAGGGATGATACTAGACCAACGGCGACATGGGGAAATTGATCCCCACCAATTCCACTACCCCAACAACCGCGCCGCTTCTTTCGCGTAGTACGTCACGATGATGCTGGCGCCGGCGCGGCGGATGGAAACGAGCGATTCCATCATGACGCGGTCGCGGTCAATCCAGTTGTTGCGGGCGGCGGCTTCGATCATGGCGTATTCGCCGGAGACCTGATATGCGGCGAGCGGCAGGTCGAAGCGCTCGCGGGCGGCGGCGATGACATCGAGGTAGGGCAGGGCGGGCTTGACCATAATCATGTCCGCGCCTTCTTCGACGTCGAGCGCGATTTCGCGGAGGGCCTCGCGGACGTTGGCGCCATCCATTTGATAAGAACGGCGGTCGCCGAATTGCGGCGTGGAGTCTGCCGCCTCGCGGAAAGGGCCGTAAAAGCCCGAGGCGAATTTGGCGGCGTAGGAAAGAATGGGCGCATCGGTGAGAGCGTTGTCGTCGAGGGCCCTGCGGATGGTGGCGACGCGGCCGTCCATCATGTCAGACGGGGCGATGATGTCCACGCCGGCGCGGGCGAGCGAAACGGAAGTGCGGGCGAGCAGTTCGAGCGAGGCGTCGTTGTCGATCTCGTAAGTCGTCGAAACGGGCGGCGCGGCGGCTGCGCCCAGAGAGTGCGTACCGGTCTCCCGGACGACGCCACAATGGCCGTGAGACATATATTCGCAGAGGCAGACATCGCCGATGACGAGAAGGTCTGGAAGTTCGCGCTTGATGGCGCGAGTGGCTTGCTGGACGATGCCATCGTCAGACCAGGCGCCGGTGGCGACTTCGTCCTTCATTTCTGGCAATCCAAAAAGAATCACGGCGGGAATGCCGAGGGCGTGAGTTTCGCGGGCTTCTTTAACGACTTCGTCCACCGAGAGATTGAACACGCCGGGCATGGAGCGGACTTCTTTGCGAATGCCTTTGCCGGAGCAGACGAAGAGTGGATACACGAAAGATTCCGGAGTGAGGCGAGTTTCGCGGACTAATGACCGCAGGGACTCGGTCCGGCGCAGACGGCGGAGGCGCGTGATGGGGAACGCCATACAGAGATTTTAGCAGTGTATCGCCTTTGAATCTTAACCCATAACCCACCTAACCCTTGTCATTCCGAGCGAAGCGAGGAATTTGCTTTTTGCTCTCCGCCGGCAAACAGCAGATTCCTGCGCACGTTCTCGCTTCGCTCCGAACGGCTCGGAATGACGAGGTGGTTGGGGCGATGAGCTAACGATGGTGACCATCCCCAGGTGGGCAGGGCTTCTTATAACATGATGAAGAGATGTCTTCTCTGCTTCTTCACACCAGCGCTCGAGTGCTGGAATTCGATGGACTTCTTGATCTGCTGCGCGGATACACTTCGTCGCCGTTGGGTAGGGAACGCGTGGCGAAGTTGGCGCCTTCCGGCGACCGCGAGTGGATTGAGCATGAGCATTTGCTGACCAGCGAATTGCGCGAATTCCGCCGGGTCGGCGGCCGCTTCGATTTCATGGGCCTGATTGATATTTCAGAAACAGCCCAAAAAGCCCGCATTCAGGGCGCGGCGCTTGAGACGGAAGAGATTCGCGACACAATCCTGATCATGGAGCGGGCCGCGGAGTGGCGGCAGATCGTTCGCGATCCTCCATCGGCGATGCGAACGCCGTGGACCGCCGTAGCTGAGCTTTCGAGCGGGGTCGCTGATTTTACGGAATTGCTTCGCAGCTTGCGCAACAAAATCGCGCCTGACGGATCGCTCGAAGATAACGCTTCGCCGCAACTGGCGCGCATCCGCCGCGACATCGAAAAGCAGCGGCGGTCCATCCATGATTCACTGCGCGGATATCTCCGCAAGCTGGCGGACGATGGCTCGGTGCAGGACGAGCTGGTGACCGTACGCGGCGAACGTTTTGTCATCCCGGTGAAAGTCGAACAGAAGCGCCGGGTGCAGGGCGTCGTCCATGGCGCGAGTTCCAGTGGCCAAACGGTTTTTGTCGAGCCCCTGGAAACAATCGAACAAAATAACGAGCTGGTACGCCTTTTCGACGAAGAACAATCCGAAATTCATCGCATCTTGATGGAAATGACGCGGCGCATTGGCGAGCGATCTGCCGAAATAGTCGAGGCCGTCAGAATTCTCGCCAACCTCGAACTGCAATTTGCAAAAGCCCGTTTCGCCGAAGATTACGACTGCGTTGCGGTTAGTTTTTCTCGCAACGGCGCGCTCATCCTGCGCGACGCGCGACACCCTTTGCTGGAGCGGAATCTCAAGAACAAGGGCGCGCACGCAGTGCCGATGACACTGGAACTCGAAGGTGAGCACCGCGAGCTAGTGATTACCGGCCCGAATACGGGCGGGAAGACGGTCACACTCAAGACCATCGGATTGCTGGCGCTGATGGCGCAGTCGGGGATTCCGGTTCCTGCGGATCGCGCGGAGATGCCCGTTTCCGATGCCGTACTCGTGGACATTGGCGACTACCAATCGATTGAGCAGAATCTTTCCACGTTCTCGGCGCACGTCACCAATATCGATTTCATCTCGCGGACAGCCACGAACAGATCTTTGGTGTTGCTCGATGAACTCGGCTCGGCGACCGATCCCGAGGAAGGCGCAGCGCTCGCAGTAGCCATCGCTCAGCACTTCCACCGCACCAAGTGCATCACCGTGATTTCAACTCATCACACATCGCTAAAAGTTTACGGAGCGAACACGCCGGGAGTGGTCAACGCGTCCGTAGGATTCGACGAGGCCACGTTGCAGCCGACCTATGAACTTAAGGTTGGCGTGCCCGGAGCTTCGGCAGGAATCAACATCGCCCAGAGATTGGGTCTGAACCCGGAAATCATTGCGTCTGCCCGCTCCCGGCTGGGCAGTCAGGCGCGCGATGTGGGGCAATTCCTCGATCGCTTGCATGACCAACTACGCAAGGCGGAAGCGGAACGGTTCGAATTGAATGAGCAGCAGGAAGAACTGCGGCGCGAGAAAGTCCGGCTCGATACCGAAGGTAAACGGGAACAGCACGCCAAGACAAAAGAGATGGAAAAGAAGCTGGAAAGCCTGCTGCGCGATTTCGAATATCACGCTCGCGAAGCGATTGGCGCCATCCAGGATCGCGCTGCCGCGCAAAAGCTCACCAAAGACGGCGACCGGCGAATCGCAAAGTTGCGTAGCGAGTTTCGCGAGCAGTTCAATTCCACCGTCGTTGCGCATAGCACCGGAGCAGATCGTGGCGATCCCAATGCTCAACCTCAAGTAGTTCGCCATGTCGATGAAGGAGATACCGTCAAGCTGAAGTCCATGGGACGGGCGGCGAAGGTCACGCGACGGATTGATGAGGATCATTTTGAAGTGCAGATCGGACCGATGAAAATGCGGGTCGCCCGTGACGACATTGCAGAAGTGATCGGCCGCGCCACCTCGCAAGAAAATGTTACGCCTTTACAGGCTGCGCGGTCGCGGGGCATTTCGGTTTCAATCGAAAACGAAGGCTCCAACCCGTCGTCTGAAATCAACGTCATCGGCCAGAATGTGGATGAAGCCACACGCGAAGTCGAAAAATTCATCGACCGCGCATTTCTCGCCGGGCTGCCTCGGGTGCGCGTAGTCCACGGCAGCGGAATGGGAATTCTGCGCAAAGCTCTGCGGCAGTACTTGCAGAAGCATCCGCATGTGGAAGGGGTGAAAGAGGCGGAACAAAACGAAGGCGGCGGCGGCGCGACGGTGGTGGAGCTGAGAGTCTAACGTCGACTGCAAGGTTTATAATCTAGAGTTTTGATACCAAGAGATACGGAGTCTTAATCGATGGCGCAATCCATGATGGCAGCGGTTCCCGGACTGAAAGATACACACACGCAACTAAAGACCCGCATGGACAAAGCGGTGGATGATTTCCGCAAGGCGATGACTTCCACGCGCACGGGCCGCGCTTCCGTGCACATGCTCGATTCGATCACGGTCGAATACTACGGCGAATTCATGCCGCTTAATCAGGTGGCCCAGGTGCATGCTCCCGAACCGCAGCTCATCACTGTGCAGCCGTTCGATCCAACCGTGCTGCCAGCAATTGAGAAGGCGATTCGTTCCGGAGAACTCGGGCTGAATCCCATGAATGACGGCAAAATGATTCGCGTTCCCGTGCCACCTCTCACCGAGGAGCGGCGCAAAGACATGGTCAAGCACCTAAACAAAGTGTTGGAAGAACATCGCACCGCCGTGCGCAACGTTCGCCGTGACGGTAACGACGCCATCAAGAAGGCGATGAAAGACAAAAAAATCAGCGAAGACGACGAAAAGAGTGCGATGACAGAAATCCAAAAACTCACCGACGACGAAATCAAAAAGATGGAAGAAATGTGTAAAGGCAAAGAGAAAGAACTCATGGAAATCTAGATTTCGGGCAGCCTCTCTCTTTGAACCGACAAATCTTGCTGGCAGCGGGCAACTAAATGTGTCTTTTGCCCTTCTTGTCTTAAGTGAGACGCGGCGCCAAGCGTGTAAAAATGCGTCATCAGCCAAACGCTCTTCGCCGCGCTACCGTATAATTACGCTTTTCCATTAACCCTAGCTCAGAGGTCGTCGCATTCATAGTTCTCAACAGGATAGCCCTGCCACTTCCGGGGGCAGGCGCGGACATGCGCGACCCGATACGACTGTCTTCATAACTCCTTTCCGATTGATCTTGGGGAGTCAATTGCGGCGCGTCCGCTTCTTTGCGTTCCTCTGCCTCTCGTTGATTCTGTTCTTTTCTCTGGGAAACGCGCAGCAAGAGTTGATTGCGGGAATCGACGTTCACGGCAACCGCCGCATTCCGGCTGACACAATTAAAGCTCGTATTTTTTCCCGTCCCGGCGATGTGTACGACGAAGCGGCGCTTGAGCGCGACTTCAATTCCCTGTGGAACACGGGCTACTTTGAAGACGTGCGCTTCGAGCGCGAGCAGACGGCTAAGGGCTGGTTGTTGCATGTCTACGTGAAGGAACGTCCGACGATTCGCGAGATTGATTACGCGGGATTGAACTCGGTTTCGAAAAGCGACGTGCTCGACCGGTTCAAAGAGGCGAAGGTCGGCCTTTCACCTGAAAGCCAGTACGACCCAACCAAAGTAAAAAAAGCCGAAGTCACGATCAAAGAACTGTTGGCTGAGCACGGACGCCAGTTCGCCACAGTGAAAACCGAGATCCACACCATCCCACCCGCTGCGGTCAGCATTACTTTCGTTGTGAAAGAAGGGCCCAAAGTGAAAGTGGGCAAGATCTCTTTCCAGGGAAATGCTCACGTCAAGAGCCGCATTCTGCGCAGCGCCATGAAGAACCTGAAACCCATTGGGTTGCCCCATTCGATCTTCCTGGAAAATCTTTTGAGCAAGACTTACGACGCCACGAAACTTGAGGAAGACACGGAGCGGGTGCGCGCCGAATACCAGAACCGCGGATATTTCAAAGTGCTTGTGCAAGACCCCAAGGCCGTGATCCACGACACTGGACACAAAGGGTTTCACATTCCGCTGATCGCTGGGAAGCCGGGAAAAGCCGTCGACATCACCATGCCGATTCAGGAAGGTGACCGATACAGTCTGGGCGAAATCACGTTCAAGGGCAATAAAGCAGTGGCCAACACCAAGGCTCTGCGCGCCCTGTTTCCTATCAAAGACGGCGACATTTTCGACCGCAGCAAAGTTGCCAAAGGACTTGAGGCCTTGCGCAAGGCCTATGGCCAGATTGGATACATCAATTTCACGTCCATTCCAGACACTCGTTTTGATGAAGCGAAAAAGCTCGTTTTTCTGGACATCGATCTCGATGAAGGAAAGCAGTTCATGGTGCGGCGGATCGAATTCGCCGGCAACACCACGACTCGCGACAAAGTCATACGCCGCGAAATTATTCTGGAAGAAGGCCAGGTCTACAACCAGAATCTTTGGGAAATCAGCCTGCAGCGCCTCAATCAGCTGGGTTATTTCGAGCAGCTAAAGCCGGACGACCCCAACGTGACCGAACGCCATCTCGACGAAAAGACCGGTACCGTAGACCTCACACTCAAGATAAAAGAAAAGGGCAAAAACAGCATCGGCCTGAGCGGCGGCGTCAGCGGACTCGCGGGCTCATTCGTCGGGTTGAATTACAGCACCAATAATTTTCTCGGGCGCGGCGAGACATTAAGCGTAGCCGCCAACATCGGCAACCTCCAGCGCGATATCACCTTTGGATTTACCGAGCCATATCTTTTCGATAAGCCGCTGCAACTTGGCTTCCAGGTTTACGGACGCAAATTCAATTACGATCAGGCGCGGCAGGCCGCGATCTTCAGCGGACAGCAAGTCAACATCCCCAGTGCGCTGCAACAGAACCTGCAGAACTACACCCAGGCGAGCAAAGGTTTCTCGGTAACACTCAGCTATCCGATCCACCGGACGTTCAAGCGTGTCGGCATCAGCTATTCGTTCGACGATTCGTCGATCGTCGCATTGACCAACGCATCGAAACAACTGTTCGATTATCTGGCGTTCAGTGGAGTGAGCGGCCAAAACCAGTTAAACGGCATCATCACCAGCAAAGTCGTTCCCAGCTTCACCAAGAACACGCTGGATAGCGGGCTCTTCCCACACAGCGGCAGCAGCATCTATGCGGCCACAGAAATCGCGGGACTCGGTGGGACTGTTCGGACTGTCCGCCCAATCATCGAGTACAAACACTTCAAACCGGTGAACAACCATCGCAATACAATCGGCTACCGTGTGCAAGGCTCGTTTCTCACCGGGTTCGGAGGGGTCGTGCCTCCTCCATTCGAACGTTCCTACCTGGGCGGCGAAAACGATTTGCGCGGATTTGACATCCGCTCGGTGTCGCCGGTCGCGTTTTTGCCCAGCGTCGCGAGCATTGTGCTGCGTAATCCGGACGGGACGGCTGTGCCGAAAAATCCGGCGAATCCGCTGCTCGGTTCGTATACGATTCCGATTCCGAGCGACCAGATCGTCTTTCCCGGCGGCGACGCCAGTTTGATCGGCAACATCGAGTACCGCATCACGATCGCCGGCCCGGTAACGCTGGCTCCGTTCGCCGACATTGGCATCGATCCAATTCTGCGGACATCGCAACTTCGCATCAGCACGGCGCAGCTCGGCGTGATCAACAGCACTTCATTCGGCTGCCCGGGGCTCGACATTGGATTTAACTGCGCAGGCGGTCAAGCGCCGGGCGCACCCGGCTCGACGATTCCCGCGTTCTCGCAATACCTCAAGCCGATCGGCAGCACTAACTGGGCGCCGCGCATGTCCACCGGACTCGAGTTGCAGGTGTTCCTGCCGGTGATCAACGCGCCTTTCAGAATCTATTACGCGTACAATCCGGTGCGGCTCGACACAACCACTCAGGCCCCGGTGCAGATCACGCGCGAAATGTTCCCCATCGGCGCAGCCGGAGACTACACCTACCAACTGGCGAAGAACGCCTACTCGCCGCCCTATCTATTGCGCGAGCCGCGAAAGACCTTCCGCTTCACCGTCGCGACCACGTTCTAGGGTCACGCTGGATTTCACGCCGAGTTTAAGTTCCTATGACCTGCTCTCCACGCTTCGCACAGAGCTAGCGTCACGCCAGCCAGCTTGTCGCAATGCTACCCTAACTGCTTGTTTTCCTTTCGAGTGGAGTGGCTAGCCGCGTTAAAAAGAGGCAGGATAGGAAAATCTGCTGATGCACTGCATCGTGCCCCACCCGTAAAAAACAACGGGTGGGGAAGCCTGCGAACGTCTCTTCCGCTACTTCTTCGAGAAAATACCCAGCACTTTGCTCGCGAATTCGTCGGAGAATCCGAAGCGGGCTTTGGCGCGGGAGTAGAGGTCAACGGCTTTTTTGTCCATCCAGATCATGGTGGACTTGACGGGGCCGTCAGAGGGGCGGGCGCGGTAGTCGGTGGAGCGTCCGGTGGCGTGGGTGTCAGTCTCTTCGGTGTAGTAGTAGAGCGCGAGGCTCTTGCGGGAAACGTCTTCAGGACACTGCAACGGGTCGGGGAATCCGTGCAGCGATTTTTCGTTGGTGTTGAAGATCAGCGCGTGATTGAGCAAAGGCGGATAGCTGGCCACGCAGTTTTTCATTTGCGGGTCCCATAGTTCGATCGATCCGCCCCACGCGTGCTCCCATTCGGGATTCAGATAGAGGATCAGGTTGACGCGCCTGCGCCAATTCTTGTGGTAGTGGTGCATGCTGAAGTCGGCATGCACGTTGAGAAATCCGCCGCGCGTGGATTGGTGCAAGCCTCCGCCTTCGAGTCCGGGATCGGCTTTCAGGTTGGGATAGCCGGTCAGCACAGAAAGCCATTTGACAAATTGAGGAGTGTTGAGCGCGTCGGTCAACTGTCCTAGAAAAGCAGGAAACATTTCCCGCTTGGTGAGGCCGAGCTTGTTTTCGTTCTGGTGTTTGTAGTGGATCCAGGCCTGGGTTTGCGGGCCCGGGAATTCCTGGGCGCAGGCCATTGCGAAATCAGGGTTGACGAAATTCTTTAGCAGCAGATGAGGGCAGGGATCGTTCTCGCGATACTCACGGGCCAGTTCGGGGAGGTTTTCGCTCCATCCGGCTAGATCGAATAAAGAATTTTCGTACTGAACCGCTGTGGCAACGGCCATAGTTTGGCTATCCTCTTCTTTTTAATGAGACAGCTGAATCAAGGTCTTGCTGAGCGATCACTCAACCGGCAGCCGGCAAACCATTACGGCGTGGTTCTGGTAGGGACAGTCAACTCCGGCAACTCCCGGCTGCTCCAAAATTACCCAAGATACATGATACCCGTCGCGCAGTCGTAGAAAGTCACTCAGCTCGAAGTTTTTCCAGTTCTGTTGGGCCTGTACCTGCCTTTGCCATTCATCGGCCAAGGGGGGAAACATGCTCACTGCGCCGCTGTCCTTGCCTAAATCCGCCAACATGCTGCGCTCGGCGATGGCACGAAAACCTTGCGCGTCTTCGCCGGGAATCCGGTTATGCAATGGCCCCAGCGCGAAAAGCGCGTCGCGCGGCGTATTTTGCCGTGCCCAGTCAAATGCTTGTACCCATAAATTTTTGGATGCGCTTCGGGTCCACTCAATATGCCCGCTGGCCGGGAATAACTGGCGCTGCGCGAAAAAAAGCCCGGCGCACAGGGGAAGAAAAAGAGCGGCCCAGCGCCAAACCCGATCTTTCAAGACGTATTCCCCGAGGGCACAGCCGGAAAACAAGATTAGCAAGATGTAAAGAAGATGTAGGCTGCGAAGCGGCTGGATGCGAGCGAGCATCTCGAATCGCGCCGGAATCGAGACTACGCATGCGGCAGCGAAGTAGATCAGGTCGTAAATGATCAATGCGCGGCAGAGACGATCCAGCACGAGAGCGCCGCGATTGCGGGCGTCCCGAGCGAGCCACCAGAGAATGGGAATCGGGCCGACGATGCCCAGCCATTCATACCAGGCCCACTTCATCAGATAGTGAAAAGGGTGCTGAAGCGCCGCCTGGTGGTACGCGGGAGTGGCTCTGCCGAACCAGTTGTCGAGCGGAGAGAGGACGAGTGCAGCCAAGGCTGGTTGGCGGACTTTATCCATCACTACGAGCAGGACGCAGAAGGATGCCGCAAAAACCGCCATTAGAGGATGGACAGCGGCCGCGAACACTATCCAAATCACGCAGGCAAAATATCTCTTTTCGACAACATCGTTGACCGCGAAAATCCCCGCAAATGCCGCCATGTTTCGTGGGTTGGTGTATTGATCCAATACATAGAGAGCGGTGCCGGCTACGGGCAGGGTCAAGAGCGCGCCCACAAGCGCGACTCCTGCCCAGCGAGCGCGTCCCGAGAAGCAATGTGCACCGAGCTTCCAGCAGCCGAGCAGCAGGAGAAAGATCGAAGCCAGTTGCCATGCCAGCAAGATGGCATCGAGCGGAAGATGGGTCACGCGCACGCAAGCGGCAATCAGATTTGGAAAAAGCGTCAGGTGGGCGTGCGAAGTGAAGAACTCGGAATTCGCGGGAAACAGGCCTGGGTCGAGAGCCTTTTCAACGCCGGGTAGATAAATTTCAGCATCTTCCGCCCCGGGGTGGTAGCCCTGAACCAGGAATGCGCCAGCCGTCAGGCATAGCAAAAACAGCCATCCCCGCAGGCCGGGCCCGGTTGAAGTGGATTGTTCCCCTGAGCTCAAGTTTGCCATTCTACCCTGCCTGAGGAAAAAAGGGCTGTTAGGGGTGTTAGTGGATGGGTGGGGTGGGCCGTCTTACATGCAAATAAGATGACACGGTCGCGCTTGCGTCACTTGCTGCGGCCGTGGAATCCAGAGCAACGTGGCTTGGAGGGCAAGACGTGGGATCCGTTTTGCTCCCAAGCTAATAGAGACCAGCTGGCAGCCGCTCATTGGGGAGACAATGGGCAGCTGCCGGCAAATCTCGAAAACGTACAATTTTTCTCCTGTGAGACCGCCCGGCTCCTTTGAGAGCCGGGCGTTTGTTTTGAGTCACCTGCGGATTGCGCCGTCCAAACGGGGCGCGTAGCATCTATTAAAGATGTCCACGGTCTCAACAACGGCGCCTGCCAGTCCGCCCAAGCTGGTTTTCAGCGAGATCGTCAGCTTCGCCTACGACACATTTTGCAGCAATAAAGTCCGCTTTGCGTTGACCGCGTTGGGCATGGTGATCGGCACTGCGTCACTGATTCTGGTGGTCACGATCGGTATGACCGGCAAACAGTATGTGCTGAACCAGATTCAATCGATCGGCGCCAACCTTATTTACGCGGAGTACGAAGGCGGCGCGCAGCGCAATGCCACGCCCGACCAGCTCACCCTCGACGATGTCCGCGCGGTTTCTCAGCAGGTGGCAGGGGTTGCGGCCGCGTCTCCGGTGGTGCCGCTCGATGAGCGCATTCCGATCGGCAACGGAAAAGAGCGCGACATTCGCATTCTTGGAGTTTTCCCGGAGTACCTCAATGTCCGCAACCTGGTGGTAATTTCTGGCAGGTTCTTCGACGCCCAGGATGAGCAAGCCCACAACAAAGTTGGCGTAATCACGCAGAAATTGGCGGAGACTTTGTATGGTTCGCCGGGCAATGCCGTCGGCAAAGTGGTGAAATTGAGCGGGCTGCCATTCACCATCATTGGGACGTTTCGCGAGCGGGTGAACACGTTCGGTCAGTCGGAAGTGATCGACAACACCATGGTGATCCCCTACACGGTGAGCCGGTACTTCACCGACACGGCCACTGTGAAGCAGATTTATTTTTCCGCATCAGACCCGACTATGGTTTTGCCGGTGACCGAGCAGATCAAGAAAGTCATTCAATCGCGGCATCGATCGGAGTCGGTTTATAACGTGACCAACCTGACTGAGTTGGTATCGGTCGCAGAAAAAACAGCAAATGCATTGACGCTGGTGTTACTGTTGGTCGCGGCGGTTGTCCTGCTCGTGAGCGGGATTGGCATCATGAATATCATGCTGGCCACGGTGAGCGCACGCATCCGCGAAATCGGGATCCGCAAGGCGTTGGGTGCGACCAACCGCGAAATTCGTTTTCAGTTCTTGGCGGAGGCCATCTTGATCTCGGTAGGCGGAGGACTCATCGGGGTGGTAGTCGGCTTAGCGATTCCATACTCCGTGCGGTTCCTTACCGAATATCGCCTGCCGATTTCCGGGATTTCCGCGATTGTTGCGATCGTAGTTTCGTCGCTGGTGGGAATCATTTTTGGTACGGTTCCGGCTACGCGCGCGGCGAAACTCGACCCGGTGGAGAGTTTGAGATACGAGTAGACGCGCCTCGCGCCCAACTCATTCCGACACACGCGTCTGATCTGTGATCCAGTTCACTTCCCAAGTCTCGCCGCCATCGCCTGAAAACGATTGCTCAAAGTGCGGCTTGTTTGTGTTTGTATTAGTCCAGATAAACCGGACAAAAACGCTTTTTCCTTTCCACGTATCCTGGGCATAGAACTCGCCGACGCCATTCTTGAAAACCCCGATCTGCGGAACCACGAGCACTCCATCTTTGCTGTTGGCCCAATAGAGACGCCACTCGTGCGAGTCCGGATCGAATAAGCGCAGGGTCAATCCTTCGATAGGGCCTCCGCCGGGGCTATCGGTTTCGGAATTGATGAAAAACGACGCAGCGATGCAGGCGACCGCGAAGCCCGGATGGAATCGTGTGCTCGTCATGACTTATTGTGACGGGATTTTTCGTGCAGGGATAGCAGCACGCACGAATGAGAGGGACAACAGCAAAGCCGGGCTGGTTAGCCCGGCTTTTGTGCTTTTCATCTTCTATCTTGGGGAAGCAACTTGGTTTCGAGGTTCCCGCAGATCTCTTTAATTAGATGCGCTCACATGACCAGAGCGAGATTTTCCAATTCCAGTTGTAGAACAGGGAGGGCGCAGCCCGCCATCTCTACTCGGCCTACAGCATCCATGGCAGCTTGCGGGGAAACTCCATATCCCCGGCCCATGAGAAACACTTGAACCAGTTCGGCTGCTTCCCAGGTATCCGCAAGGCCGCCTTGCAGCAAGTCGTTGCGAAGCGCCGTCAATTCCGTGTTCGAAAACCGTTCTTTCATCTGCATTGCCATGGTCGTTTCACCTCCGACCGTAACCTAGTTACCCATTAGACTCGTTGCCTGACGTTGAAGTTGCATGCAATCCGCATGCCGCCTCAACTCTCGTTCTTGGGTACGTTAGTAGTCATCGTCTGGATTGCATAAACCCTTGAGGGGATGGGAAGTTGCGAAGGCCGTTCGGAGGGTTACCTCCGCACGGCTTTTCATGAAGTGACAGATTGTGTCAACTTTTGTAACAGCTGCGAAGGGAATTCGCTACGAGGGGTCGATCACCGCTTGATCAATCAGCAGAATTGGGATGTTGTCCCGCACCGGATAAACTCGACGACATTGAGTGCATTTCAAGCTGTCTGTGCGCTCGATCAGCGTATTGCGGCAAGCGGGGCAAACCAGGATTTCGAGAAGGTCTTTGGCGATCACAGCGAAGATTCTACACCGCTGTAGAGTGGTTGAGAAAAAAGGCGGGCTGGTGTGCCCGCCATGTGATTCGAGTTACGCTCTGGCCATCGCGTCGAGCTGGAATGATTCGCCCACCATGCGTCCCATTCGGCCTTTGGGTTGGCGCGAACTGGAGCGAGTGGATCGGGAAGGAGTTGCTTCTTCGCGCACGTCGCTTTCCCGCGCCGGCGTTTTCGCCGAGCTTCCGAGGTCGGCAGACTTGCGCTCAATCTTGAGACCGAGAGTTCGCTCGAGAGATCGTAGGTCTCCGTTCTGCTCACGGGTGAAAAGAACCGAAGCGATGCCGGTTTCACCTGCGCGTCCGGTGCGGCCAACCCGGTGAATGAGGTCTTCGGCCACAGTCGGCAGATCGTAGTTAATGACGTGGGCAATACCTTCCACATGAATTCCACGGGAAGCGAGGTCGGTTGCAACCAGCACCCGGAATCGTCCCTGCTGGAATCCAGCCAGAGCTGACGTCCGTTGAGATTGAGAACGGTCGCCGTGAATCATGGTGGCGGCAAAACCGTGACGGCTCAACCGCTGCGCCAGGCGCTCGGTGCCGTGCTTGGTCCGAACGAACACCAGGCAGGGGCCGCTCTCCTGAGAAATCAGCTTTTCGAGCAGATCGAGTTTTCCATCATGCGAGACTTCGAATGCTTGGATCTTGACGCTCTCGCACGGCTTGGTGGTCGAACCAAGCGCGATGCGCACTGGATCTTTGGTGTATTGATTGACCAGCTTGACCACATCGGGCGGCAGCGTGGCGGAGAAACAAAGCGTCTGTCTCTTGGTAGGCAGCGAGCTTGCGATGCGGCGGATGGAGGGCAGAAAACCCATATCGAGCATGCGGTCCGCTTCATCGAGGACGAGCAGGTTCAGTCCACGAAAGTCGACCAATTTACGGTCGAGGAAGTCTTCAAGGCGTCCCGGCGTGGCTACGATCAGACGAGCGCCTTTCTTAATTGCCATCAACTGAGCGCGCTCGGGAAGGCCGCCGACAACCTGAGCTGCCGCAGGCAATCTCGATCCGCGCAATGCATCATATTGCTCGGCTACTTGCATGGCGAGTTCGCGGGTAGGAACGAGCACCAGGGCGGTGACGCCCGGGACATGATGCTTGAGCAACTGCTCCATCATGGGCACAAGGAAAGCCAGGGTTTTGCCGGTTCCGGTCTGGGCCGTGGCTAAAATGTCTTTTCCGGCTAGGGCTTGCGGAATCGCAGCCGATTGCACCGGGGTCATGGTAACGAAACTAGATGCCGCCAATTGCTCCTGCAAACGGGAGGAAATGGGCAGTTCTGAAAATTGAGTCATTGATTGATTTGTATCTTTCTGTCTGGCGGGGCCAGGTTCGGGGTACACGTATACAACTGTGGACCCGGCCGGCGTATAGGCCAGTTCACTTTCAAATTACGCTTGACTATCAACGGAGGGGAAAATTGGGAGGCGGGATATCTCAGCTTTTCAACCAGAGCAACCGCACCACAGCAACCGTGGTAAGCGCAAGATCAGTATAGCACTGGGGCCTGCACGTCCGCTCTGAAGCGAACAATCGAAGGTAACAGGCGGTCTATATCGCTCCGGACGAGCCTTGTTATCAGCAGCATGGGAACAAATCACGGAGTTGTGGGGCGGATCGCTCCGATTGTCGCGGGTTTTAGCGCAACTCGCCACGCCGGAATGGGTTTGAATAGAACAAGGAAAGACCGCCGCACCCCAGAGCCACGGGAACCTGCGGTCGAGGTGAAAACGATGAGGTCATTCAAAAGCGCCTTTCAATTGAGCTTTCTTCTGATGATGTGGTCGATTCTCCCCGCATTCTCGACCGCGCAGGATGGAATGCAGCAAAATGCTCCGCCGCCTCCGCCGGACCAGAATTATCCAGCCAGCAATCAGGCGGCACCGGACCAACCTTCCGCAGACCAACAGGAAGAGATTCCCCAGGCGGCAGCCCCGGATCAGCAGCAGACCGCTTCGATGTCGACGCCAGAAGACAATGGCGGCCCGAACGCATCGTCAGCTCCGATGGATCAAGATCCTAGGAAAGACCCTCCCGGACGCGCGGCGAGTCTGCAATACATGACTGGATCGGTTTCGCTCCAGCCGCACGGGACCGACGACTGGGTGCAGGGATCGATCAATCGTCCGCTGACTACCTCGGACAACATTTGGGCCGATAAGGATTCCCGAGCGGAATTAAGCCTGGGTAGCTCAGAGATGAGGATCGGCTCCGAGACCAGCTTGACGATGACGAATATCTCGGACAATGCCGTGCAGTTGCAGTTACATCAGGGAACATTGAACCTGCACGTGCGGAAGCTTTTCGGCGGCGAAATCTATGAAATAGACACGCCGAACCAGGCGTTCACCGTGATGAAGCCGGGCGACTACCGGTTCGACGTGGATTCGAACGGCGGCACAACCGCTATCACCGTTTGGAAGGGTGAAGGCGAGTCCACCGGACAAGGTCCGAGTGTGCACATTCGTGAAGGCAAGCAAGTACGCTTTAACGGAACGGCTCTAGCCAACCAGGTTCAGCGTGCGCCACGCCCGGATGGATTTGACGAATGGTGCCGTACCCGCGATCGGCGCCAGGACCATTCTGTTTCTGCCCGCTATCTTGGCCCGGGAATGGTGGGTGGAGAAGACTTGGACGCTGACGGTACCTGGAGCGAAAACCCGGAATATGGACACGTGTGGCGGCCAAACTCGGTTGACCCGGGATGGGCCCCTTACCGCTACGGACACTGGGTATGGGTATCTCCGTGGGGATGGACGTGGGTAGATGACGCTCCCTGGGGATATGCTCCGTTCCACTATGGGCGATGGGCCTACATCGACGATTACTGGGGATGGATTCCCGGACCCTACTACGCTCGGCCGATCTGGGCTCCCGCTCTAGTGGGCTGGTATGGCGGCGCGGGATGGGGTTGGGGTTTTGGCGGATTCGGCTTTGGATTCGGATTCGGCTTTGGGTTCGGCGGAATCGGATTTGGCTGGTGTCCGCTGGGCTTCCGCGAGCCGTTCTATCCGTGGTATGGCGCCAGCCGTGGCTACTTCCGCGGAGTCAACATTACCAACACGCGGATCAACAACATCAATCGTGTATCCAACAATTATTACAATCACACCGGAACGTCGACTGCGGCGAACCATGTAAACATGAATCGCCCGGGCGGGTTCACGGCGGTACCGAAATCCACGCTGACGAATTCTTCACCCGTGCAGAAGAGCATGGCCAATGTTCCGGCCAACGCGGTGAAGAGCGCTCCAGCAATCAACCGGGCTTCGGTTTCACCAACACGGCAAAGTGTGCTGGGGCCGAATGCCGGAAAGAGCGCAGCTGCGGCACCGCGATCGGTTGCATCGCGGGCAACGGTAAGCAGAATGACGCCACCAGCGCCTGTGGCGCGTTTCTCAGCGGCCCAGTCGCAAGCCCAAAGCCAGGGGAATACTGCGGGTAACCGTGGTCTCGCCAACAACGGATCCAATGTGTCGCGTCCGGCGACGAACCAGTCGGCCACGAGTGGCAGGACTTCGTCTCCGGGGCAGTTTGGTGGTCAGTCCGCCGGAGGACATTATGTTCCTCGGCCGCCCTCGGCTGGCGGGTCAACCTTTGGCCGATCGCAAACTTCTTCGGCTGCGGGTAACTCAAACTTCGGACGGTCGCAATCGCCGGTTCAGCGCTCTCAACCCACACAGAATGCGATGAACAATTCGGTTCCGCGACCCACGGCTGGAAGTATGCCGCGAGCTTCGGCTGGAGCGCTGTCGAGTCCGGCGCGCAGCGGCGGATTCAACAACAACGTTCCTCGGCCTACCGGGGCGGTACGTCCGGCCCCGCAAAATTACTCGTCTTCGAACAGCGGCTACTCGCGCGGTTCTTCCTCCGGCGGTTACGGCTCACATGGGTATTCTTCACCTTCACGCGGCTACTCGTCACCTAGCTACGGCTCGCGTGGATACTCGTCACCGTCTCGCGGAGCGTATTCGAGCCGGAGCTATGGCGGCGGATACTCGGGCAGCGGACACGCGCCGTCTTATGGCGGAGGCGGACATAGCTCGGGCGGCAGCTTCCACAGCAGCGGCGGCGGAGGATCGCACGGCGGCGGCGGTGGTGGCGGACACAGCGGCGGAGGCGGGGGACATGGAGGCGGTGGAGGCCACCGCTAAACTCAGTCGGAAGTCAATCAGCGCCGCCTTCGGGCGGCGCTTTTCTTGGCTACCTTCGGCTAGAGCGACGCCCCACTGCTTGCACAATTGGCGATAGATTTGAATTCTTACGACAACGTTTGCACTTCCACCGACAGCACCGCTGGTAGATCCCGCACAATCGGGCTCCAGTTATCGCCCGCATCGGCGGATGCGTAAACCTGTCCGCCGGTGGTGCCAAAGTAAATGCCGCAGTCGTCGAGAGTGTCTACGGCCATCGCATCGCGCAGGACGTTTACGTAGCAGTCTTTCTGCGGCAAGCCTTTGGTTAGCGGCTCCCATTCGTTGCCGCCGGTGCGACTACGGAAAACGCGCAGCTGGCCGTCGAGAGGGAAGTGTTCGCTGTCACTCTTGATCGGGACGACGTAGATTGTCTCGGGCTCGTGCGAGTGAATGTCGATCACGAATCCGAAATCGGTCGGCAGGTTGCCGCTGATTTTTGTCCACTGGTCGCCGGCGTTGTCGCTGCGCATTACGTCCCAATGCTTCTGCATGAAGAGTACGCCCGGGCGCTTGGGATTCATGGCGACATGATGAACGCAATGGCCCACTTCCGCAGTGGGATTCGGAATGTATTTCGAATACAAGCCTTGATTGATGGGCTTCCAACTTTGTCCACCGTCGTCGGTGCGGAACGCGCCGGCAGCGGAGATGGCGATGTAGATCCGGTCGGGATCGCTGGGATCGAGGATGATGGTGTGCAAGCACATTCCGCCTGCGCCCGGCTGCCATGCCGGCCCGGTGCCGTGGCCGCGCAATCCGGCCAGTTCCTTCCAGTTTTTGCCGCCATCGGTTGAGCGGAAGAGGGCGGCGTCTTCGATGCCGGCGTAAACCGTGTCGGATTCGGTGAGCGACGGCTCGATGTGCCAGACGCGCTTAAATTCCCAGGGATGCTGCGTGCCGTCGTAAAACTGGTGCGTCGTCAATGGCGCGGCGGAGGTGTCATAGGCGAATTTGTTGCTTTCGCCCTTCGGCATGCCGCCCGGGCCCGCTTCTCCGGCGGGCGTTCCCGGCTGGTGCCAGGTGTTTCCTCCGTCGTCGGAGCGCTGGATGACCTGCCCGAACCAACCGCTGGTTTGCGAAACGTAAATGCGGTTGGGATCAACCGGCGATCCCTTCATATGGTAAATTTCCCATCCGGCAAAGTGCGGGCCTGAGACTTCCCAGTTGCTGCGCTTGCCGTCGGACGTGAGGATGAACGCGCCTTTGCGCGTGCCAACGAGTAGTCGAACCTGTGACATGTTGCGCTCCTTAAATCTTGAAGTCAAAGACTCCCCCTGTCGCAACGTGCGCGACAAGAACGGGGCACCCGTGTGGATTAGTTCACTCTCCGCGGTGGGCGCCCTTCAATGCTTCGATATCGAATTTCACCATGCCCATCATGGCTTTAAATACTCGCTGCGATTTTGCCGGGTCTTTGTCCCGCATTAATTCGAAGAAGATGCGCGGGACGATTTGCCATGACAAACCGTATTTATCCTGAAGCCAGCCGCATTGCACTTCTTTTCCGCCATCGGTGAGTTTACTCCAAAGAGTGTCGACTTCGGCCTGGGATTCGCAATCCACCATCAGCGAAATCGCCGGAGTGAAAGTGTGATGCGGGCCGCCATTGAGAGCGATGAACTCCTGCCCTTCGAGTTGGAAATTAACCACCATCACAGCGCCCTTAGGGCCGGGGCCTGCGTCGCTATGGCGAACGATGTTAGATATTTTAGAATTCTTGAAAATGGAAACGTAAAAGTTCACGGCCTCTTCGGCCTGATTGTTGAACCATAGGAATGTGGTGATTTTTTGCATGCTCTTTCTCCGACAATAATCCTGTCCTTAATTTGCGTGCGGACAGGGTGGGCAACGTGAGGTTAACTCTTAGGGAAGTTTGGATCGGCCTTCACTTCATCAATCTGCTTGGTGTGGCGTGCGCTGTGAGCGCCCATGAACAGAAGGAACTCGTATCCATCCCACTTGGGACCGCCGATCGGGCTGTCGGCTGCATGTTCGCGCAAATCCGGGGTGGTTTTCAAGAACTCAATTGTTTGGGCCCGGCTTTTCACGTAGTGATCGAGTGCCTCGGCCGGAGCCCAGCGACTGCTCGGTACCAACTGCGAGGGAGCTTTGGCTTTGCGGCTGCGGTCGGGAACCATCATTAGAATCCCAGCGTCAATTTTCGCGGTGTCGCGATCCGGGCCCCCGGCAGGCGACTTCATCACGCCGTTTACGATCTGGCCTCTAACGTCATCTTCCGCGAGCGCGAGATGTTCTACAACTTCAGCCACCGACCAGCGGTCGGGGGCAGGTTTGAATTTCATTTGGGTGTCGGAGAGGCCCTTGACGGCGGCGACTACGCCGTCTCGGGTCTGCTCCAGGTATTGGACGCCTTTGTCGCGTTCGGCCTGAGTAAGCGATTGAGCAACGGCAGTGGCGCCCAAGAGAATCACGATGCTCGCGATTAATGAAATTTTTCTCATTGTTTCTCCAATCAGAGTTCGAATGTGCAACCGTCTTCAGGCGGCTTTTTCAGCAGCCTTTTCGCAATTGACCATCCACGGTATGCCGAATCGGTCGATAAACATTCCGAAGCGCTGCGCCCAAAAAGTCTCTGCAATCGGCATATGGACGGTACCGCCCTCCGAGAGATCGCGAAACAAGCGGTCAGCCTCGGCGGGATCGTTGACGGAAATGTTCACAGAAAAGCCGCCCGGCTTCGAATAACGTCCCGGAGGCGGATCGGATCCCATGAGGACTTGTCCGTCTGGGAGGGTTAGACGGGCGTGGATCAGTTTGGTTCGCCACTCCGCTGGAACCTGGTCCCGCATGGGCGTGGATTCCCAGCTCGCTGCGGATTCGATTTTTGCGCCCAGCACTTTTGCGTAGAACTTGAAGGCGTCTTCGCAGTTCCCGTCATAGATCAGGTAGGGATTGAGTTGCATGTTAGTCACTCCTTCGTTGAATGTTTACCATCCATGTGCGACTATAGTAATGTCACTTGCAAAATGCAAGTGACAAGATTGTGGAAAAAAATAAAACCGAAATCAAGCGGCGTTCGGGCTGCCCGCTCAACGCTTCGGTAGAGATGTTGGGGGACCGCTGGTCTTTATTGATCATTCGCGACATGATGCTGCGCGGGTCGAAAACATTTAAAGAATTTCTCGATGGCTACGAGAAGCCGGCAACGAACATCTTGACCGATCGTCTGAAACGACTTCAGGGCCACGGAATCGTCAGCGCGCATGTGGATTCTACCGACGGGCGTAGGACGATTTATCGATTGACGCAAAAGGGAATCGACCTCGCGCCGGTTCTGGCCGAGATGGTGCTATGGGCTGCTGCGCATGAGGATACAGAGAACAAGGCTCTCAGCCGGGAAATGCAGCGAGACAAGGCAAAGTTCATCGCTGGCGTTAGAGAGCGCTGGCAGGACGGTAATTCCGCCGAATGATTCGCCAGGCCTGAACATTTGAACCAATCCTGCGATTGACGATTGGCATGGGCTCCGTCCAGACTAAAAGGTCATGAAAAAACTTCGCGTGGGCATTTTATTCGGCGGACGGAGCGGTGAGCACGAAATCTCGCTGCTGTCAGCGGCCTCGGTTTTCAAAGCTATCGACAAGAGCAAGTTCGAAGTTGTTCCCATCGGCATCACCAAAGAGGGAAGGTGGGTGACTTCGGCGGATGCCGAGCAGCTTTTGTTTGGAAAGTCCGCGGGCCGGGGCACCCGCGCCACTCAACTGAGGGCTGGTGATCCGGAGGCTACGCCCGGTGCGGCGGTCCTGGCGAAAGGCGAGACCGTGGTCGTACCTCCCGAACCTCGCCGAGATGCAACTGGGAACGCGCTCGTGCCGTTCGAGACCGACGCGTTGGCCCGGCGTGCTACTGATCGCGCGATCAATGTCGACGTGGTTTTCCCTGTGCTCCACGGGACGTTTGGCGAAGATGGAACGATACAAGGGTTGCTTGAGTTAGCCGACCTGCCATACGTCGGGGCTGGAGTTCTAGGTTCCGCGGCTGGCATGGACAAGGACGTGATGAAATCCTTGTTCCGCGCGCACGGATTGCCGATCGTGAAACACGTCACGGTCTTACGCAGCGAATGGGAGTCGAGCGAAAAGAAAACACACAAGAAAGTCGAAGATGCTTTGAAGTATCCAGTGTTTGTGAAGCCGGCGAATCTGGGCTCGTCCGTGGGAATTTCGAAAGCGCATGACCGCAGTGAACTCGGCCCTGCAATCGAGGAAGCGGCGCGATTCGATCGCAAGATCGTGATCGAGCAAGGCGTGGGCGGAAACAAAAATAAAGCGCGAGAGATTGAATGTTCGGTGCTGGGGAACGATCAGCCGTCGGCGTCTGTGGCAGGGGAAATCGTTCCTTCGACGGAATTTTACGACTACAAAGCAAAATATCTGGATGAAGGCTCACAGCTTATTATTCCGGCGAAGCTGACGAAATCGCAGAGCAAGCAGATTCAGCAGCTTGCGATTGCCGCGTTTCGTGCGGTGGACTGCTCGGGTCTGGCGCGAGTTGATTTTCTGATGGATCCGACGTCCGGAAAAATCTATCTCAACGAGATCAACACGATGCCGGGTTTCACCGCGATCAGCATGTATCCGAAACTGTGGGCGGCAACGGGGCTGGGATATTCCGAGCTGATTGAACGATTGATTCGATTAGGGCTAGAGCGGCATGCGGAGAAGCTGAAGAACCAGTACAGCAAGTAGGGGCACGAGGCCTGCGACTGATTCCGTTTAGCGGGTAGGGATCCTTCGACTGCATTGGCGTACGCGTTGCGCACGCCGATTTCGGCTGGATGACAGATTTAAAATAAAGAAAGGGACGCGCTTCCATCGCGTTCCTTTTTACATGCGGGCTAGATTATTGGCAACCGTTGGTAGCGGCTGTCAGTATGTTCGCGACGGCATCGAGAGTGACGTCGTAGCAGTTGCCATTTGCGCCAAGCTGGCTGTATTGCTGTGAGCTGGATTGGTTTGTGTTGCCGAGCTTTTAGGCGTCGCTGACGCCGAAAAACTCCTCGACTTGCTTCCAGTCGGTCGTCTTGCGGTAGTTGGGAAGACTCTCAATGAAGACTTTGCCGTACTGTTTTTTGAGGATGCGATTATCGAGAAGCACGAGGAGGCCGCGATCATGAAGCGATCGGATGAGCCGACCAAAGCCCTGTTTCAGGGTAATCACAGCAGCGGGCACCTGATATTGAAAGAATGCATTGCCGCCTTCGCCGTCGATTGATTTCACGCGAGCAGCCACCACCGGGTCGCTTGGTACGGCGAAGGGCAAGCGGTCAATGATCACGCAACTGAGTTGTTCGCCCTGAACGTCGACCCCTTGCCAGAATGACGAAGTTGCAAGCAGCACTGCGTTTGGCGTGAGGCGGAATTCTTCGAGCAGCGTGTTCTTGGGTGCATCACCTTGTAAGAGAATCGGATATTCAAGCTGCCCGATCAGGCGCTCGTGGACGTCGCGCATCTGCGCGTAGCTGGTGAAAAGCACGAAGGCGCGGCCGCGAGTGAGTTCCAGTATTTTGCGAATGCGTTCCGCAGCGAGCGTAGCAAATTGAGGCGTGCGCGGATCGGGTAAATCAGGCGGGACATAAAAAAGAGCCTGGGTCTGATAGTCGAAGTGCGAGGGCAGAACCAGTTCGCGGGCATGTTCGAATCCCAGCCGATGGCGAAAATAGTCGAAGCCGCCGCCGACCGCGAGGGTTGCGGAAGTAAGCACTGCGCAATCCAGCTTTTCGAATAGGCACGTTTTCAAAATCGGCGCGACATCGATCGGCGTGGCCTGAAGGAATACATTGTAGCGGTCGCGAGCGCCACGACGGCGTTCGATCCAAAACACGGTGTTGCGATCTTCGGACTCCATTAAGAATCCGAGGTGCACCTGCAATTCCTGGGCACGGCGGGAAAAACCGAAAACTTCTTCAGGCCGGGACGGAATGTTTTCCAGCTCTGAGCAAAGCCGTTGCAGCGATTGTTGTAAGCTCAGGAATTCGTCCCCGTTTTCCTCGAGAAATTCGCGGCGGCTTTCGAATGCGAAACGGCCTTCGCCGGGAGGCAGAAGAGCAAAAAAGAATAAAGCTCGCTCTCTCAAACTTTTCACCGCACCGGAGAGAGCAGCTGACAGCATGTGGTTGCGCTGGAGAGAGGCTTCGACATCGCGGGTGAGTTCTTCGAATCGCGCATTGCTCACGCCAACCCCGAAGTAGCTTCCAGCGACATCTTCCAATTCGTGGGCTTCGTCGAAAATCACAGTTCCGACTTCGGGAAGAATACCGGCCTCGGGCGCGTATTCCGACTGCTGCTTGATGCCTAGGTCGGCAAAAAATAGGTGATGATTGACGATGATGATGTCCGCTTCCTGCGCGCGTCGCCGCATTTGGGTGATAAAGCACCGATCAAATGAGCTGCACTTTTGTCCGATGCAGGTATCGGCGCGGGCATCGAGTTTATGCCAAAGCGCGCTTGCTTCTGGCAGCGAAGCCAACTCGGCGCGGTCCCCCGTGGCGGTATTTTTTTCCCAAGCGGCTATCGCTCGGTATTGCTCGATCTCTTCCAGGCCAGTGAGGAAGGGCTGGTCGGTGAGGTCATACAGCTTTTTGCGGCAAAGGTAATTGCCCCGCCCTTTCATGTAGCAGACGTTCAGTTTTCCTTCGCCAGCCGGGAACAGCGCCTGCTCCAGGAACGGGATGTCTTTGTGGAACAGTTGCTCTTGCAAATTTTTTGTTCCGGTGGAAATAATCACGCGCTTGCCGGAACGGATGACCGGCAAGAGATAAGCGAGGGTCTTTCCGGTTCCGGTTCCAGCTTCAACGATCAAATGACGGCGTTGTTCGATCGCTTGCTCAACAGCCTGGGCCATTTGCAGCTGTCCGCGACGAAATTCATACGCCGGATGAAGCTGTGCCAGGACCCCGCCGGGCGAGAAAAACTGGTGCAGCGAAACATCGTGGCGGCGCGCTTCGGGAGGAGCTGCGGACGAAGGTAGCGAAGTGAAGCTCACGAGTCTCTATAATAAACAGTCAGCAGCCATCCGTTAGGCGATTCCAAGGAAGCAATTGACTCGTATCCGAACTAGTTCGATGAGCGCCCCCGCCGCGGCGGGGTCCGCCACGCTGGCCATTGTCGGCCGTCCCAATGTAGGCAAATCAACGCTGTTTAATCGCATCGTGGGCTCGCGGCGCGCGATCGTTGGCGATGAACCGGGCATTACGCGCGACCGCCTCTACGGGGAAGCCCACTGGCGTGGCCGGCGTTTGCGCATTGTAGATACGGGCGGAATCGTTCCCGAAGATAGAGAGTTGATACCCGCGGAGATTTTTCGTCAGGCGAAGGTGGCGTTGGTGGATGCCGACGCAGTGGTCATGGTGGTCGATGGCCGAACGGAACTCGCTGGACCCGACCTTGAGCTTGCGCGGATTCTGTTGCGCGGCGGCAAGCCGCTGTTTCTGGCAGTCAATAAAGTCGATAGCGAAAAGCAGTCGAGGTTGATGGATGATTTTCACCGGCTTGGTATCCGCAATATCTTTCCGGTCTCGGCGGAACACGGCCGTGGCGTGGACGATCTGTTAGACGCCGTGCTGGATGCGGTTCCCGGAGAAGTAGGCCGAGACCCGGAAGCATCGGACGATGAGCCGGAAACCGAACACGGCCTCGAAGCGGAAACCGATAGCGTGCCTGCCGAAACCAAGGTCGCGATCATCGGGCATCCTAACGTCGGCAAGTCGACGTTGTTGAATCGCTTGACGGGCGGCGACCGATCGATCGTATCGCCAATTCCGGGTACCACTCGCGATGCCGTGGACGAAGTCGTCGACCGCGACGGGCAGCGATTTCGCTTCATCGATACCGCCGGCATTCGACGCAAAGGCAAGACGCATTTAATGGCGGAGAAGCTTTCCGTCGTGATGGCGCGCAAGCATCTAGAAGCTTCCGACATCGCGCTGATGGTCATTGATGCCACCGAGGGCGTCAGCGCCCTAGACGCGACGATTGCTGGTTATGCGCACGAGAGCGGCCGGTCGGTGATCATCCTGGTGAACAAATGGGACCTGGTGATCAGCGGAAAGAAGAAACCGGTGAGCCAGTCGAAAGCCGCACGCATGCAGGACAGTAAGCGTCCGGCTGACAAGGAAGCCTACGAAGACCGCCTGCGGGACAGTTTGAAATTTCTTAGTTACGCGCCAGTTCTCTTTATTTCCGCAGCCAGCGGCGTGGGTACGGACAAAATTTTCCCGATGCTCGAAAAAGTGGCCGCTGAGCGGCGAAAGCGTGTGACCACAGGCGAAATGAATCGGTTCCTAAAGAAGGTCGACTTCGAGCGCGCCTCGGTTCCGGCGAAACAACAAGTCAGAATTTATTACGTTACCCAGGCAGGAGTTTCTCCGCCGACATTTGTGCTGTTCACCGACAGAAAGGTAAAATTACACTTTGCCTACCAGCGTTTCCTCGAAAACCAGATACGGGCCGCGTTTGGATTTGTCGGAACTCCGATATGGATCAAGAACCGCGCGAGGGATTGAACTTGCCGCCAGAACTGACGACCTATCGTTGTTTCGCAGCGCGAGAGGGGCGAAGGGGAATACGCCATTGAGTATGGGCGCCTGCCTTTTCGTGACGGCCATCGTTCTGCTTTCGACTGTGAGTGCCCCGGCGCAGGACAACTACGAAATTCAGGTTTACGGATCGGACATGGTGGCTCCGGACCACACCATGGTTGAAATTCATTCCAACTTCACTATTGATGGGACGAAGAAAGTGATCGATGGGGTCTATCCAACAAATCACGCCGAGCACGAAACGCTGGAGATTACGCAAGGATTTACCGACTGGTTCGAGACTGGGTTCTACGTTTTCACGAGCATTCAACCTGACAGTGGATGGCAGTGGGTGGGCGATCATATCCGTCCGCGATTCAGAATTCCAGAAAAATGGCATTGGCCAGTTGGCGTCAGCCTCTCGAATGAAATCGGCTATCAGCGGGCTGCATTTTCTGCGGATACATGGACCTGGGAAATTCGGCCGATAGTCGACAAGAAGCTCGGACCTTGGTATCTGGCTTTCAATCCCGCAGTAGATCGCTCGTGGCACGGCCCCGGAGTATCAAAGGGCGTAGAGTTCTCGCCGAATGCGAAATTCAGCTACGACGTTACCAAGAAGATCGCGGCCGGACTGGAATACTACGCGGCTTGGGGGCCGCTGATTGGCTTTGCCGCATTCCGCCAACAACAGCAACAATTTGTTCCGGCGATCGACATCGACCTTGGACCCGATTGGGAGTTCAATGCGGGCTTGGGGGTTGGGGTCACATCCGGAACGGACCACTTAATTGTGAAGTGCATCCTTGGGCGGCGATTTTCGTGGACGCGAAAAAAATAGAGACTTGTCGAGGAGCAGTCACGAGATCTTCATACCAGAGGTCCCGGAGAATAGGGCAAGGTTGTCCCTGGGGTTGGCAATCCGCCGACCGGTAATAACACGGCACGCAGTCGTGGGTAGCGGTCGGCGAAGAAATACAGCGCATAAGCCGGGAAGAACACGATGACGGGTACTGACACCAAGGACAGAACGTAAAGCAAGAAGAAAAGCGCGATGCAACCGGCGATGACAGCCACCGAAATCGTGTAGAGGTTCCACGTTAGGCCGGCAGCCTTTCCGCCGAGGATCGCGGCTAGCCCGACGCTCCCGAACGGAATCAGCAAGGCTAGTATGACAACGGCGGAAACGATCCCCACGGCGATGGCCGCGCCCAACGCCATAGCGATTTTCATTCCCAAATATCCCGCATAACTTGCTTTTTCGGTAGCGACTTGCGCTAACAGGCGGCGCCAGGTTTCGAGTGCGGTGATGTCCTCGAGAGCCATTTGCGGAACAACGAAGTCCTTCGTCATTACGTGAATGGCAGCGTAAAGAAGCATGAGGGCTAGGATCGCGAAAAACATCGCGAAACCTCCCAGCACCAAGGGCAGCACGTGAGCTTTCGGTTCGCGTATCCAACCCATGGCAATAGCGAAGGCGATTGGAATTCCGACCACGATGATTATGCCTACGATCATCGCCAGCAGAACAAACACCTGCCACACGAAATAGCGAAGTCCGGCTGAGTGGCGAGCGCTCCAGCTTCGCCGAATTTCGCAGCGGCGGTTGACGACGCTATCGAACAGCACGAAGCGCATGACACTGTTGACATACAAGAACAGAATTCCGATCAAAAAGCCGGCGACGATCAAAACAGCGATGAGTCCCGCGTAAGTGAGAGGATTAATCCCGCCGGGCAGGCCAGTCATGTCTCCGATGTGAGAGCGGCCTGGGTAGTGGAAGTTGCACCCGCCGGAAGACAATTCTCCGGCAAGGAAGCCGACGAGCGCGAGCTTCGCCCACTGCGATACGCGAAAAGGTTCGAGCAATTGCTGCTTTGCATGTTGAAACGCGGGGCTGATTGCATCCACTGCGGAAATTGGCAAGCGCTTTTCCTCGTGAAACAGGTTCGATGGGAAGGTACTGCGAAGAGCAGCGCTGGGTCAAGCGGCATTGGCTATTCGTAGCGCAGCGCTTCGACTGGATCGAGCTTGGAGGCCTTCATGGCAGGCACAAGTCCGCTGAGGACCCCTACCAGCAGAAGGACCAGCGTGGAGACGATTACCGTCACAATTGAAATCTGAAGATGAATATCGCCCCGGCCTGAATCGTCTTCAAAGAGTGGGCCCATTAAAGGCAGCGTTCCGACTGCGGCTGCGATGGCGTACGAGAGCAGCACGCCGATTGCGCCTCCCAACAACATGATCAGCAGCGTCTCCGCGAGGAACTGGAGCTTAATGTGCTTCTTCTTAGCGCCCAATGCGCGCCGTAATCCAATTTCGCGAATGCGTTCGTCCACTGAAACGAGCATGATGTTCATCACGCCAACGCCGCCGATGCCTAGCGTCAACGCGCCGACAAAAGTGAGAAGCACCTGCAAACCGATGGTCAGTGCGTCGATAACGGGGCGGAACTCGTCGCGCCCGAACATCTGTATGGCCTTGACATCGGTGGGGGAGAACTGCTGCCGTGTTGCCGTGGCCGCGAGCACCTGTGCCATGGCTTTCTTTTCAAACTGCGGCGCAATCGGTTCGAAGACCATCACCGAGCCGTAGCGCGTGTTCCATAAATCACCGGCGGCCGAGTAGGGAATCCAGACGGATTCGTCGTCGCTGGAAAAATAATTGCTCATCTGGATCTTGCGCTGCATGACTCCGATCACAGTGAAACGAACCCCGGCGATAAGGACGGTTTCGCCAACCGCGGGGCGTCCGCTGAACAGTTGTTCCTTGATGCGGCCGCCGAGAAAGCAAACACGTCGACGCTCGACTTCGTCACTGGCGCTTATCCATCGGCCTTCGAGCGGGATCTCGTTGCGCATCTCGCCGTATTCGGGGCACACGCCGCGGATGGCTGCCGTGCCGACCAGACGGTCTTCATACGCGATGCCGGGCCGGTGCACAGTTTCAAGACAAACATGTTTGACGAGCGGCGCGGTTTCTTTCACCATGTCCACGTCGGCCTGCTCGAAGACGACTTTCTTTCCGGCGCGTTGGCCGCCGGGCTGTTCGCTGGTCTGTTGCGGCCAGCAGATCACCACGCTCTTGCCGAACGCGTCGAAGCCGCCGACCAGAATCTTTCGGAAGCTGCCGCCATAGGCGATCAAGAGGGTAACAGTGGCGATGCCCCACACTACGCCGAGCATGGTGAGCAGGCTGCGGGTGTAGTTTCGCCTTAGCGCGATCCAAGCTTCGCGGATAATCTCGAGCAACATGCTATCCGCCTGCCTCAAACCGTAATGCTTCGATAGGGTCGATCGTCGCTGCCTTGCGAGCGGGATACAGAGCAGACAGCACGGCGATGACGCCGAGCAGCCCGGTAGCCAGCAATCCGGAGCCGAGAGTGGGCAACAAACCGGCGAAGAAATCGGGCATCGGCAATAGGTTTACAAGAGCGCACAGTCCATAGGCGACTGCCAGCCCCAAGCCTCCACTAAGAAGCGCGATCAAGACCGCTTCTATAAAGAATTGTTTCAGGATGGTCCCGGCGGGTGCGCCGAGGGCTTTGCGTACGCCAATCTCCCGCGTTCTTTCGCGGACAGCCACCATCATCACGTTCATGACGCCCAGTCCGCCAAGTAAGAGTGTGACGATTCCCACCGCGCCGAGAAAATATTTCATCCCGTCGGTCATCTGACGGAAGGCTTTCGCTTCCTGGACTGTGTCCCAGATGGGGCAGGCTTCCTTATCCAGAGGATTGAAATTATGCAAGCGCCCTAACACCGTTCTCACTTCGCGCTTACAGGCTTCGTGTTGCTCGTAAGATTTTGGCGTGATCAGCCATTGGTCGAAAGACGTCTCGACTTGTGGAGGTTTGTTGGGGAAATCCCGCTGCATGGCCGAAAAGGGGACGAATACTTTGCTGACGTCCCATCCGTCGTAGCTTGAATCCTGTTTCTTTGTAGCCATGACGCCGACCACGGTGTAGGGAAAATCGTTGAGGTAGACGATTTCACCGAGAGGGTTGCGGCCGCCAAACAACTGTTTTGCAGAATCGGTTCCTAGGAAGGCCACGCGCCTACCGTTGCGCTGATCGTCCCAATCGTAAAATCGGCCTGACTTCACTTCGAGACTACGCACAATAGCAAATTCGGGATACGAGCCGGTAATCGTGAAGGCGGCATTGTTGAAGTTGCTGTGGATCTTGACATCGTCCTGCTCGAGTTCGGGCATCACGTCCTGGCAATCGAGCGCCTCCGATTGCAAAATCGGCACGTCGTGAATGTCCCAATGCACTTGACGGCCCGCCCGCGCCCCGCCGGCTTGCATGCTGGTGCGACCATGAAAAGTGATCAAGATGTCTTTGCCGAGCGTTTTCGCAGTGGCTTCCTGGCCTTTTTCAAGGCCCTCGCCCGCCGCCGTCATCAGAACGATGGAAACAATGCCCCATGCGATGCCAAACATGGTCAGGAATGCGCGCAACTTGTGCGACCACATGGTGCGGAGCACATCGCCGATCAGGTCACGCAAAACCATATCTACTTGGACGTGGCCGCCACCCGAACGTAAGCGGAGGCATTTCTGGGTCCGATGGAAGATACGAGGCGGTTGACCACTTTGTTGCAAATTTTGTGTGGCGAGCCGCACGCCGGGAGGTGAGTTACTGTACAGCTGTTACGGTATGCCGCGTAATCCAAGTGTCGAATTCAGCCAAAGCCAATTGACATTGACGCCGGCGGCGGTCCTGGCGATCGCGTACTTTCTGCTCAAGCGGTGGCAGCAAATCGAAAGTGATATTAGCAGGCTGAAATTTCTTCGGTTCGGCATGCGTCACATAATTGACCAGCGAACCGAGGGCCGACGCCCTCGGCAATGGCACGGGCGCGCGCCCGTCCACCAGATCGGCGGCGAAGATCCCCGCAAGCAGGCCGATGGCAATCGATTCCACATATCCTTCGACGCCGCAGATTTGTCCGGCGAATAGAACGTTCGGGTGCGACTTCATTTGTAAGGTCTCGTTCAGCAGAGTCGGCGAGTTGATGTATGTGTTGCGATGAATCTGTCCGTAACGCAGAAATCGAGCATTTTCAAGGCCGGGGATGAGCCGCATCACGCGGGCCTGATCGTCAAACTTCAAATGGTTTTGAAAGCCGACCAGATTGTAGGAATCGGCGCGCAGGTTTTCTTGCCGTAACTGCACGGCGGCGTAGGGGATCCGTCCCGTGGCTGGGTCTCGGAGTCCTACTGGTTTCATCGGCCCGAAGCGAAGAGTGTCGCGGCCGCGCCTGGCGATTTCTTCTATTGGCAAGCAGCCTTCGAAGTAATTCAGCTTTTCCCATTCTCGTGGCTCGACTGGGTTGGCGGAGGCGAGCGCGTCGATAAAGCGGTCATACTCCTCGCGATTCATGGGGCAGTTGATGTAGTCGGCCGAACCTTTGTCATATCGCGCAGCCAGGTAAACCTTCGACATATCGATCGAATCGGCTTCAACGATGGGGCTGATCGAGTCGAAGAAATATAGATGAGGTTCCGCGCCATCACCGCCGCTGAGGCGTGCAATTTCCGATGACAGAGTGTCGGAGGTCAGCGGGCCGGTGGCGATGATTACGATTCTGTCGTCCGGAACGTGGACGATCTCTTCACGCCTGATGTCGATCAGCTTCTCGGCGCTCACAACTTCTGTAACCCGCTGCGAAAACACTGTTCGATCGACGGCGAGGGCGTGGCCAGCCGGCACGGCACAATTCCGTGCAATTTTGAGGAGTTCACAATCCGCACGGCGCATTTCTTCCTTAAGCAGCCAGGGCGCGGTATTTTCGCTGTCGGACTTTAAGGAATTCGAACAAACCAATTCGGCGAACTCCGCGGTTTGGTGCGCGGGCGTGGATCGAACGGGTCGCATCTCAGCGAGTTCAACGGCAACGCCCCGGCGCGCGCACTGGATCGCAGCTTCAGAGCCTGCCAAACCAGCACCGATAATAAGGACGGAAGTTTTCACGATGTCGCATCATTAGTTTATCCTGTGGCCACTCCGCACGACCGTTCACCAAAAAATGGATTATTGGCAGAGGTGAAAACTATGGCGCGTATCGAACTGATTCAACCCGAAAGTGCTGGGCCGGATGTGAAAGAGATTTACGAGACCGCGCTGCGTGGAAAACCAGGAAACGCGCAGAAGGCGCTCGCTCACCGTCCAGAAATGTTGAAGGCGTTTCTCGGCTTGTACGCAAGCGTGGGGCGCTCGCTGGAGCGGAAACTGTATGAATTGATCTACATTCGCGTTTCCATGATTAACGAGTGCCGCTATTGTTTGCAGCATCACCTGGCCGCGTCGAAGCGGGCTGGAGTGACTCCCGTCGAGTGGGGCAAGCTGAAATCGGGCGACTACAGCGATTTCACGCCGAAAGAACGCGCGGCGCTTGCCTATTCGGAGAAGGTGACGCGGGGGCCGCACGAAATTGTTGACGCCGATGTAGCCGAACTAAGAAAACATTTTTCCGATCCGGAAATTGTTGACATCCATATTCTGGTCGGTCTTGCGAATCTGACCAACCGGTTCACCGATCCATTAGGCCTTGAGTTAGAGATACCTGCGCAGGAGATCTGAACAGTTGTCTCGCATCTTCCCGACCTCGGTGAAATCTGCAATTGTGTTGGCCACTGAACAGTTGACTCTCGCGCAGGCACGGTTCCCTCGGCTTGATGCGGAGACATTAATGATGTCCACTCTCGCCTGCGATCGCGCTTTTCTGCATGCGCACCCGGAACAAGACCTGACAGATGAACAGTCGGCGGCGTTCGAGGCCGCCATCTCACAGCGAGTTTGCGGAGTTCCGCTGCAATACATCATTGGACACCAGGAATTTTGGGGATTGGATTTTTTGGTGAATTCTACCGTGCTGATTCCGCGACCGGAAACGGAAATCCTAGTGGAGTCGCTCTTGTCGCAAGCGCGAGACACACGCAAGGCGCGCATTTTGGATGTGGGAACGGGATCGGGCTGCATCGCGATCAGTCTAGCGAAGGAGTTGCCTGAGGCCGAGATTCACGCCACCGATATTTCACCCGAGGCGTTGGAAGTTGCGCGGACGAATGCATTTCGCCTGGGCGTGGACAAGAAAGTTCAGTTTCATTTGGCAAACCTGATGCCAAGGTTTGACGACGCATCTTTTGATTTTGTCGTTTCCAATCCGCCCTACGTAGGGTTCAGTGAGGAGGGTGATGTGCAAAAAGAAGTGAGAGAGCATGAACCCCGCAACGCCGTCTTCGCCGGCAACTCAGGAATAGAAATCATTCGCCAGTTGATTCCGAGAGTTCGGCAAGTCTTGAAACCGGGCGGTTGGATGTTCCTTGAGATCAGCGCCACCATCGAGAAGGAAGTGCGGCACCTGCTCGAAGGATGGAGGGGGGTAGAAGTGACCGACGATCTGCAGGAGATCCCGCGCGCCATCCGTGCCCAACGACGCTAGCGCAAAAGACTTGCCATGAGACCATGCGCGTTGACCAGCGCGGAACTGTAGAACGCGATCAGAAATGCGCAGACAACAAACATGGGAGGAACGACCATCCCAGATAGCGACTCGAGATCAGATGGCTTGTGGTTGCTCCAGGAAAATAGCCTTTGCACCCGATCCCGCAGTCCCGAGTCTCCGTGAAGAAAGCCTGTAGCGAGAACAGCGGTACGAACTGGCGTGATTCGTGAAATTTTAATCAGAGCGGAAGCCAGATCAAGGGCCTGCGAAAGGCTGGAGACGGCGGCGTTGTCCGCCGCGATTTCGGCAGCTTCCGACCATGCTTGCTCGAGCTTAGCCATCCCCGGAAAATCTAAAAATCTAAATAAAAGCTTCTTGAGATTATCCTGAGCTTCAATGTGAGCGAGCTCATGTCGAAGCGCGCTCCTTAATTCATCTTCGCTCAGCGTGGCCAGCGCCACCTCCGAAACGAGCACCTTAGGGGTATAAATGCCGGCAACCGTTAGCGTGGGGCAGCTCCGGCTGGTTTGATAGATGGGGACCATTTCCGCCGAGTGCGTGTCTGGAAGGCCTGCCATCAAAGAGTTGGTAGGCACACGTCGCGCGAGCAGGGCGCGAGCAATCCCGACAGACATAAAAAGTAGACAGCCTGCAGCTAGAACGAGCGGGGCCATGCAGATGCCTTCGTCCGCGACGCGCGAATCAAGCAGTTCATAGGATGGCAAGGTAAAGCCGAGCGTGAAAAGCGCCGCCATTGCCAACGGAACCGCTCCCAGCGTAACCAAGGCTCCAGCTTCATGCGGCAGAATTGAAAAGCTGAAGGTAAGTTGAGACGATCCGCGCAGCCAACTGGCGATAGCCCGGGCAGTTGTGCGATGTGCTTTTGCCGCACGCGTCAGACCGATCGTCAAAACGGCAAGACAACCGAGTCCCAACAAAAAGCCATTGGTTCCTAGTCTGCTGCTCGAAGCGCGCGATTCAAGCATCCAGAACGACGGCACACAAACGGCGGCAGTAAGAACTACGGCGGAACAGAAGGGAAGTACCCTGAGCCCAAACAACAAACTTGCAGCATGTCCTCCCGGACGGAATTGAAAAGCGCGAGAACATATTTCCCAGGCCAGACAAACCCCGACCGAGCAGGCCACATAAACCAGGAAGAAGAAAGCGAGTGATACTTCGAGGCACCTCGCGGCGAACATTAGCGATTCTCCTCGTCCTGCAATTCGCGGCGCTTTTCGTCGAGCAAGCGTTGCAAGTCGTCCAGCAGGGTCGAGTCATGTTCGCTGACCGCTTCCACCAAGCAAGAAAGTGGAACCGCCGAGCCGCTGGAAAAACTCAACAATTGGCGGATCGTTTCACCGGCCGCGGCGCGCTCCAGTTCCTCTTGCGAGTAGCGCGGGGTGTAGCGGAAGGCGCGGCCTTCCGAGACGCGGTCAAGCAGCTTTTTCTTGTAGAGACGATCCAGCGTCGTCATGATGGTCGTATACGCCAACTTAATGTCGCCATGCTGGACCAACTCGCGGACGGTCGCGCTGCCGCGCAACCACAACGCGCGCAACGCTTTTTGTTCTAGCGGACCCAACTGGGTTTTGGCTGACGGCTGTAACGGTCGAAAAATACGCTTCATCGGTCAATAGCCTCTAAAACCTTCGTTATCGGTCAAGATATCCCAGAATTGTCGCATCGGCAAGAAATTGTGCGACAGATGCCTTTTTGAGCGCTGGACGGTACGGCCCAGCGTTCGCGTTAGCGGTCTCACGCCAGCCGCTTTCGTGGTCGCGAGACACGTTTAGCTTCCGTTGTTTCAACCCGGTTGCGTCCCCCTCGCTTGGCGCGGTAAAGAGCTTGGTCGGCCGCTTCAATCACGTCTTGCGGGGGTTGTGAAGCGGATGCGGGCTCGGCGACACCTATGCTTACCGTTACCGACAATCCGTCAGCGGGATTGCGAATCGGGGCGACAGCGGTGGCAGCCATCTTTCGTGATTTTGCTGGATTTTTTCTCCGGTCCGGCCCGCGTTGGGCCACGCGGCGCTCGGATGCGTCCCTGACATGAAATCGCGAATGTTCGATTTTGGTGCGCAGTACTTCCAAATGCGGTAGCGCTTCTTTCATGCCAGACCCAGCAAACAGAATGTTGAATTCCTCTCCACCCACGCGAAACGGCTTGCCACCTCCAGTGACTCTGGCAAGCTTCCCAGCGACGAGTCGCAATACCTGATCGCCGGTATCGTGGCCATAGGTGTCGTTGAATCCCTTGAAATGATCGATATCAACAACTGCGACCGCGAAAGGAGATTGCAAAGTGAGAAGAGCTTCATTGAACGCGCGACGTCCGGGAAGGGATGTGAGTTCGTCGTGATAGGCGAGGACGTATGAGTTTTCGATGATCGCAGCGACCAGTATTAGCCCTGCGGTTGCGAAGTAGGCGCTGGCCGTCGCTCCTACCGCACCTTTTTGCAGAGCGAATCCTGCGGTCAATAAAGACCAGAACATTCCGCTCTCGACCGGCTTTCGTAGCAAAACCACGCGATAGGCCAACAGCGCCAAAGCGCATACAAATATAAGTAGCGCCGCATGTGGGATCTTAACCGGTAGAAAAAGCGACCAACCAAGGAAATGTGAATGAAACAGGGCTGGCCCATTGCGCACTCCCGGTCTGCAAACCAGCGCGACGAACACCGATTCCATAAAGAGCAGCAGCAGCCGGGGAGAGATTACCGGAATTGCGAAGCCTCGCTCGCGCACGAAGCAAAAGACAGCAAAGTTTACCGGTAATAAGAACGCGGTGACTTCGAGCGCGATCCGGCTAGGCCCGTAGGCCGCAATGTGGCCCACGGAAAAAAACTCCAACGCTCGATGCACGAGAAAAAGGCTGAGCAGGGCGAAGAACGTACGGCTTGAGTGGAAGCGCCACGACAGGGCGAAACCCGCGATGAACACTGCGGAGTAATAGAAGTTCACCGCAGGGGGCGAAATTGCGAATAGGCCGGAATTCAAGGCGAGCGATGCCAGCAGGAGCAGTGCTCCGCCCGGAAACAACAGCGGCTTTAGATTCTTGATGTTCAAGCTTGTCAGGGTTCTGTTTGATTATCGCTGGGCGGAAGGAAAGTGGAGAGTGACCCAGCAGGTTCGAGGCAGCGGTTGCGAGCCGAGTGCCACTCCGCAACCGACTCCCGTTTCGGCAAACCGAGCCTTTCGTTCTGGCGCTTTCTTATTTTTCACACAGTCCCGCCACCTAGAATCGGAAACAGCAAGAATGTGAGCAAACTTATGAGAGTTTTGGTAGCTGAAGACGATCCAGCTCTGGGAAGTTTCGTTAAAAAAGGCTTGGAAGCGGAACATTACGCCGTGGACGTCTCCGGAGACGGGGAACAGGCGCGTGCTCTGGCGGGCGAGTTTGATTACGACCTTGTAGTGCTGGATTTAAACTTGCCGCGACTGGATGGAGTTTCCATTTTGCGGTTTCTACGTACACGCAAGCCGAGCATGCCCATCATGGTGTTGACAGGGCGCAATCGGGTTGAAGACCGGGTCCAGTGTCTTGACCTGGGTGCCGACGATTACCTGGGCAAGCCATTTTCGTTCACTGAGCTGTCGGCCAGAATCCGCGCTCTGCTCAGGCGCAGCCATCTGCCTGCTGAGTCGGTGCTGGCGGTGGACGACTTGAAACTTGACCGCGTGGAGCGGCGCGTGGAACGGGCGGGGAAGCGGATTGAACTCACCACCAAGGAATTTGCCCTGCTTGAGTACTTGATGCGAAATGCCGGGCGGCGCATTACCCGCGCCATGATTATCGAACATGTCTGGAATCTCTCGTTCGATACGTCAACGAATGTGGTGGACGTGTACGTAAATTACTTGAGGCGCAAGGTGGACGATGGATTCGGCAAACCGCTCATCCATACGGTGCGAGGCGTGGGCTATGAATTGAGCCGGCACGCCGAGGCCCAGGCGTGAGCGTTGCCATCGGGTCGGCGGTCTTGACCTCGGAGGACGCTTCACCGTCGCGGGAAATTACGGATCGCGAACGTAACGAAGAGCGCTCGCTGGTGTCGGATTTGTTTCACGCCCTGAACCAGCCGCTCGCCGCTTTGCACTGTAGTTTGGAACTCGCCAGCACAAAGTTTGGCTCCAACCACGAGTGCGTCGAACTTTTTAAACCAGCCCTCGAGCTGGTGGAACGGGCGGCCGCGCTGGCCGACAGCCTTCGCACTTTCTGGGAGGCTGGTGAGCCTCCAGCGGGCAACGGGTCGGCCGGGGGGGATTCTGATTTGTGCGCAGGGTTGGCCGAGATTGTCGAGGAACTTCGGCCGGTGGCGGAGGAGTTGGGAGTGACGCTGGAGTTCCTTCCAGCTAAACCGTGTTCCGTAAACTTAGACCCAGACTTAGTCCGAGAAATTCTCTTCCGGCTAGTGGATACGACGATTCTATGCCTGTACGAGGCTGGGATGCGCAAAGAGCCTATCGTCCGCTTTGACGTGTCTGCAGGGAAGTTTAAGGCCCGGCTCATCGTGGTGTCGAAATCGCGGCAAGAAGCTTGCTCCTCCGGGGAAAATGGAGACGTTGATTGCAGTCAACATCAGCTCAGCTTGAAGGTTCGAACGAACTTCGCAATCGTGCGAAGAATACTCGAGGCGCGAGGAGGCTGTCTGAATCGAAACCTTGATCGAGGGCAAGAGTTGCTGCGAGTCGAATGCGCGTTCCCATCAGCTGAAGCGTAACTCTAATTGGGAAGACTCTTTTCGGATGGCACGAATATAATGCGCGGCTAATCAAGTTTTAATCCGCTCGGTATCAAATAACCTTATGACCACTGCAGCAGCATTTACGACTCCATATGGGGGCGTGTTGGTAGCGAGCGCGAGCAGCACAGTTCGGGCCGACCTGCTTCGCAGCTTTGGCGGTTACGGCGGACGTGTCCAGTCGGCGTCAGGTGGAGCTGACGCACTGGCCCAACTTGAGGGCGGGGACTGGCAGGTTCTTTTTCTCGACCCGCGGTTGCCGGATTTAGATGCCGAAGAATTATCGCAGACGGTGCGCGGAAAATTCCCGGCGATTGAGGTCGTCATGCTTAGCGCGGATGGAGCTTGCCGCTGGAACACTCCGCGCGGCTCGGGTTGGGAGAGCTGGCTGAAGCCTGCGCCCGAACCCTCTTCGCCTGGAATCGCTCGACCATTGTCATCCGAACATGAGGAGGCGGTAGCACCGCTGCCCGGTATGGTAGGCGACAGCCCGGTCATGCGGCGACTCTACAAATTGACGCGCCTGGTGGCTCGACATTCGACCACAGTTTTGATCGTTGGAGAGACGGGGACTGGCAAGGAACTCGTGGCCCGCGCCGTACATCAGTTGAGCCGGCGCGCCGCCCATCCTTTTATTGTTGTCAATTGCGCGGCCATACCAGAGCCGCTTCTCGAATCGGAATTGTTCGGATACGCTCGGGGCTCATTCACCGGGGCGGTGCAGGCTTATCCCGGTAGAATCTATTCCGCACAGGGTGGCACTTTATTTCTCGATGAAGTGGGCGAATTACCGCTCGGCCTGCAGGCGAAGTTATTGCGCTTTCTTGACCGCAAAGAGATCCAGCGACTGGGCAGTCCCGACCCGGTGCGGGTGGACGTGCGCATTGTGGCCGCAACCAATGCCCTGCTTGACCGAATGGTCGACCACGGTCGTTTTCGCGCTGACTTGTTTTACCGCCTCTCCGCTTTCCCGTTGGACCTACCCCGACTCGCGGACCGTCCCGGCGACATCGTCCCATTGGCGCGACGTTTCCTCGATGCCTCCAATTCGGCGGGGCCGGCGGTCGCGTTGACTGATGAGGCTGCGCATATTCTCGAACGGCAGCCCTGGAACGGCAACGTGCGTGAGTTACAGCAGGTGATGGAGCGAGCGTCGATTCTTGCCGACGGCGAAGTCTGTATCGGTCCCGAACATTTACATTTCAGGTCAGCCTGCTCAGCCACCGCGATAATTCCCCCATCCCCTTCAACTTTTCCGTTGTCGTAGCCAGCATCCACCCCGCGCAATTCTGAGAGAGGATTCATCACTTCGCGTCCCGTACTGGCCCCCTTATTGCACTGCACAGTTTGCCTATGTCCGCCGCTCAAACTTTGCCCGGTGCAAGCTCTGATGTGCTTCCGGTCCCGCATTCCGCAAACGCTGAAACGTTAGCCGAAGCGTTCCGGGTTTTTACCCGGGCTTCGGATTTTCTGCAACTGGGCTATGCCCGGCTACAGTCCGAAGTATCCAGTTTGCGGCAGGAGGTTGAAACCGCCAATCGCATGTCAACGATCCTTGCGCATGAAATGAGAAATCCTCTGGGCAGCCTGGAACTCTTTGCCGGATCGCTTGCGGACGCCAGCCTGCCGCCAGAACAGAAGTCGTGCGTAACCCAGATTCAGGCGGGGATTCGCACGCTGGCAGCGACGGTGGGAAATGTCCTTTTCTATTACGGCCGCTCGGAGCGGGCCTCGTCCGGCGTAACGAGCGTCATAGAACTTGGGAAGCTAACACGCTGGCTCGCTGGTTATCTTGCCCCGCTCGCGGAACAGGCCGGAGTTGCCATCCGCTGTGTGTGCCATGAGCCTTTGATTTCGGTTGTCGGCGATCGGCACGGTCTTGAACAGGTCTTGCTGAATCTGGGGTTGAATGCCTTGCGCGCGATGAAAAATGGAGGAGTGTTGACCTTGTCGGACGGACCGGGTAGCGCCGACGAAGTCTGGATTGAAGTAAAAGACACCGGGGTCGGGATCGCTCCTGAGAATTTGGAAAAAATCTTTCATGCATCGTTTTCGACCGCCGACCGTGGGCCCGGGCTGGGGCTCGCAATCTGCAAAGCGATTTTGGACCAACATGGTGGGCGCATGCGGGTGACCAGCGAATTAGGCGAAGGCGCAAGTTTTCGGATCAATCTTCCTCAGCGGAGCCGACAATCATGAATTTGGTTGAGAGTTGCATGGGACAGAATAGTGCGGAGTCTGGTGCGCGGGTTGCGTCGTCAGGCCACTACGAGTTCCCAGAGATTCAAATGCATGGTGATGCACGCGCCGCTCTGACCGGTCCTGCCGGGCGCATGCCGCCTCGTTCGCGCCGCGTTCTGATCGTGGACGACGACGAAGCCATGCGCCGGGCCCTGCAAATTTCTTTCCTGCGGCATGGCTGGCAAGCCGACCTGGCTCCGGGCCTTCGCGATGCGCTGACCAGTTTCCGCTGGCGCGTCCCCGACCTGGTGGTGAGTGATGTTTGTATGCCGAGCGGCGATGGCTTGGCCCTGTTGCGGCAGTTACGCGACATCGAACCGAAAGTTGCCGTCATTTTCTTGACCGCGTTTCCGAATATCGAGACAGCGGTATCAGCGATTCGAGACGGCGCCTGCGACTATCTGGTCAAGCCGGTGGACTACGAGAGACTGGATGAGACTGCCAACCGGCTGGTCGCGTCAAACTCTGCTCAATCGGCTGACTTGAAGACCATCGGCTCTGCTGAAATGTGGCCGGAAATGGTCGGCCAATCGCCGGCATGGTTACGCGCGTTAGGCCAGGCACAGAAGGCTGCCGGGTCAAGCGCCGACATTCTAGTACAGGCCGAGAGCGGAACGGGGAAAGAGTTGCTCGCGCGCATGATTCATCGGCTGAGTTCGCGCTCGGGAAAGCCATTCGTCGCGCTCAACTGCGCCGCCTTCCCCGAGTCGTTGCTTGAAAGCGAACTCTTCGGGCATGCGAAGGGCGCTTTTACTGGCGCAGTGGCCGCGCGCCCGGGAAAATTTGAACAGGCGCATGGGGGGACGATCCTGCTGGACGAAGTGGGGGAGATGCCGCTTCACCTGCAACCGAAGCTGCTGCGCGCCTTACAGGAGCGTGAGATCGACCGGCTCGGCGACAGCCGCCCGGTGAAGGTTGACATCCGCGTGGTTGCGACGACCAACCGCTCGCTGATAACGATGGTCGAGGACGGACGCTTCCGCGCCGACCTCTATTACCGGCTGAATGTAATTGCCCTCGCGCTGCCGCCGCTGCGCGAACGCCCTGAGGACATCGCTTTATTGGCCGCGCACTTCGCCCGTTTGTATTCGCCGCCGGGTGGCCCGATCTCGCTATCGCCGGGATTTCTCCAATCGCTCACCCGTCACGCTTGGCCTGGAAACGTCCGCGAGCTGGCCAATCGTGTTCGTGGCGCTGTGGCCCTGGGCGAAAGCTTCGCGGCTAACCAATCCTCATCATTGCTGGATGTGGAACCTCGCACGATTGGCAAAAGTAGCCAGCGGCGATATGACAGCGTATCCGGTACCTCTCCAGAGATGGGCGATTGCGCTTTGCCGGGAACCTCGCTCGGAGCGATGGAGCGCCAGCTGCTTGAAGCGACGCTCAAATCGGTTGGCGGCAACCGCTCGCGGGCTGCGGAAATGCTGGGCGTTAGCCTGCGCACGGTGCGCAATAAAATTCGCGGGTATGGCCTGCCTCCGCGAGAAAGCTACCGTCAGGAAGGCGGCAAGCCATGTCCATGATCGACGATCCCATGATCGCGAACTTGTCCCGCTTTCTCGATGTGAACGTGTTCCGCACCGGCCTCATCACGTCGAACCTGGCAAATATCGACACGCCCGGTTACCACACGCAGGACCTGAACTTTCAGCAGGAACTAGACCGCGAACAAGCGGCGGACGGAAATGGCGAACTGACGCTAGCCGGCTTCGCGCCTGGCGTCCGGGGGGTGCGCGGGCTGCCATTCCGGCCTGACGGCAACGACGTCAGCCTGGAGCGCGAGACCCTGTTGCTGGCAGCTACGCAGATGCGATTTAACGCCGCCGTCCAGCTTCTGCGCGACCAGTTCAAAACTATTAGCGCGGCCATTCACGAAGGAGGAACATCGTCATGAACCTGTTTGGGATGCTTGAATTAAGCGGATCGGCGCTCACCGCGGAGCGCTTGCGAGCGGAAGTGGTCACCGCGAATATGGCCAATGCGGAGACCACGCGAACGCCCGCAGGCGGGCCATACCGGCGGCAATTAGTGGTCTTCCGGGCGCAACGCGATCGCTCGTTCCCTTCGATGATGACGCTTGCCGGGATCGGGCTAAGATCCGGCGGGGCAGGAGTGAGAGTCGATCAGATCATCGCCAGCGCCGCCCCGCCGGTGAAGCGGTACCAGCCGGGGCATCCGGATGCGGGTAAAGATGGTTATGTCTCTTACCCGGCAATCGATCCGGTCGAGGAAACGGCCGATCTCCTCGGAGCGGTGCGGGCCTATGAACTGAACGCATCCGCCGTGCAAGCGGCGAAGGGCATGATCCAGCAGTCGCTGAACCTGTTGCAATAGGCGGCGAAAAGTGCGCCAGTGCAATCCGTAACTAGAGGAATGTGTGAAATGAAATCCACGCGGGAAATGATAGACACGCTATGACCGAACCGGTGACACTCGGCGGAATTTCTCCGTCCTTAGGAGCGTCCAGCACCCAGCCGGCGGCGCGCGAGTGGGGTTTTATGGAAACCCTGCGGGGCGCGATGAACGAAGCGCAACAGACCCAGTCTGGCGCCGACGCGAAAGTGAAATCGCTTTTGTCGGGCGATGGCATGGATGTGCACAGCGCCATGATCGCGGTCGAAAAAGCTGATCTGTCGTTCGAGCTGATGATGCAGGTCCGCAACAAGATCGTGGCGGCTTATCAGGAAGTCTCGCGGATGCAGTTTTGAGGCGCCATGGGCGGCCTTAGGAGGCGGCGATGGCAACTCCAAAATCGCTGGCCCAGCTCGCGGCCCAGGCCCGGCAGATGTTGCTGGGGATGGGCCCGGTGCAGACCGCGCTGGTTGCGGGCGGGGTGCTTTTGTTGGGCGTTACAGTGTGGGCCTTTGTTGGGCTAATGAATAAGCCGAAAATGAGCACGCTCTATTCCGGCTTGAAACCGGGCGAAGCGCAGGCTTTGGGCGGGCGGCTGGCGGCCAAGAACATCGTTTATGAGTTGTCGCCCGATGCGACCACGCTGCTCGTGTCCGCTAGTCAGCTGGACGCGGCGCGGTTGGAAACAGCGGCGCAGGGGTTGCCACGCACTGCACGCATGGGCTTCGAACTTTTCGACACGCCCAACTGGATGGGATCGGACTTCAGCGAAAAGGTCAACTACCAGCGGGCGCTCGAAGGCGAACTGGAGCGAACGCTACAGACACTGAGCGACGTCGAATCGGTGCGGGTGCATCTGGTGATGCCGCATGACTCGCTTTTCGTCGAACAGGAATCGCAGGCGAAAGCAGCGGTGATTTTGAAAACCCGCGGAGGAGCCCTATCGGAACAGGAACAGCGGGCAATCCCGCAACTGGTGGCTAGCGCTGTAGAAGGTTTGCGTCCGGAAAACGTGACGGTCGTCGACGCCGACGACAACGCGCCTTTGGTGCATTCTCGGACGGGCGCGGCGGGAGGTGGCGATCTGGAAGAAAGCCTCAACCAGGCGCTGCTGCGCACGCTCGAGCCGGTGGTGGGGCCGGGCCATGTGCGGGCGAGCGTTCATGTGGAATACGACTTGAGCACGAGCGAGAATACCGAGGAAGTGTACGATCCCAAAGCTACGGCCACTTTAACCGAGCAAAAGTCGCAGGAGAACGCCGGTGGCGCGTCTCCTGCTGGGGTCCCCGGCACCGCGAGCAATGTCCCCGGAGGAACCGCAGCGGGCGCGAACTCTAGCGCGTCGACCGCGTCCGACACTCAGTCGTCGCATTCCGAGAGTGTCACCTACGCCGTTAGCAAGAGCGTGAAACATACGATGCAACCCGCCGGAGCGGTGAAGCGGATTGCCGCAGCAGTGCTGATCGACGACGCACAGGATGCGCCGGCCGATGCGAAGAAGCCGGCCGTCCGGCGCAAACGCACTACGGAAGAAATGAAGGAACTCGAGCAACTGGCGGGCGCGGCAATCGGGCTGAATCCGCAACGCGGAGACACACTCGCACTCGAGAACCTGTCATTTGAAACGCCGCCAGTTTTGACTTCGAATCCTCCGACCAAACTCGAAGTCACACGCCGGTTGGCCATGCAATGGTCGTGGGCTCTGCGCTACCTGGGAATTGCCGCGTTGTTTCTCATTGTTTATTTGCTGATTCTGCGCCCGGTCAAGAAACAAATTTTAACGACCTTCAGTCAATTGCCGGCTAAGTTGGGCGAGCAAGCCAAGGCGCTTGCGAAGTCCGAAGCCGGTGCCATAGGAACTTCGGTAGAACTTCTACCGGCGATCGAGCAGGCCCGGCACGCGGCCACCCTAAAAAAGCAACTGGCGGAAAAAATCAAGACGGAGCCGGCCGCCGCTTCGCGGTTGGTGCAAAGCTGGATTCGTGAGGAGCCGGGAGCGTGACACTCGACACACAGTCTCCTCCAGAGGGCGTGCGGAAGGCGGCGATCTTGCTGGTCATGCTGGGCGAGGAAGCGGCGAGCGCGATTTATCGTCACCTGCCGCAGCAGGACCTCGAGCGCATCACCCAGTCGATCGCAGAATTGAAGTCGGTTGAGCCGGAAGTCGCCATGGGAGTGCTCGAGGAATATCACCGGATGACGGTGACGGAGGACTACCTCGCGCAGGGTGGGGCAGATTACGCGCAAAAGCTCTTGGTGAATGCATTTGGCGAAGAAAACGCAAAACAGCTCCTGGCTCAGGTGACGCATGCCGCCGAAATGAGTTCGACGCAGCTGGCGTCGTTGCAGAAATGCGATCCCCAACAGCTGGCGAAGTTTCTCGAAAGCGAGCATCCGCAAACCATTGCCCTTATCCTTGCCCATCTCGGCGCCAAGCAGGCTTCGGCACTCCTGGTAAGCCTGCCGGAGAGCCTGCGCGCGGAATCCATCAAGCGGCTGGCGCAGTTGCGTCAGTTTTCCCCGGAAATCGCGCAAAAAGTTTCTTCAGCGCTCAATCATCGCGTGCAAGCCCTCGGGGAACAATTCCGCCGCGCCTACGCGGGCTTTCAGGGAGTAGCGGACCTGCTTAACCGAATGGACCCGGTTCAGGCGAAAGTCATCCTCGAGACCATCGAAAAGGACGATCCCAAGGTGGCGCTTGGCATACGCAACCTCATGTTCACATTTCAAGACTTGCTGGGAGTACCCGAAGCCGGGATCCGAGAACTACTGGGCCAGTTGGACAAAAAAAACCTGGCGATGGCGCTGCGCGGAGCGACCGAGGAATTGAAAAGCTACGTTTTCAAATCCATGTCGTCGCGGGCGGTGGAAATGCTCAAAGAAGATATGGACGTGCTGGGTCAGGTGCGTTCGCGCGACGTGATAAAGGCGCAGCAGGAAGCCGTAGCGATCGCGCGCAAGCTCGAGTCCGAAGGCAAGATCAGCCTGGGCATGGAGTCTGAAGATGAGTACGTCGTCTAGGCTCGCCCTCGAAAGCGCAGGGGAAGCGCCGGCGCTGCCGTTCTCATATAAGGAGCCTGCGCTGCAATCTGCCGCCAACGCACCCGCACAGAAGGCATCTCTGAACATATCGGCCGCGGCTGTCGATTTGGCCCGGCAGGAGGGCCTTTCCGCGGGTGAGCTGCGCTCGGCGGAAAGTTTTCGCGCGCAGCTGCAACTCATCCGCGAAAGCGTAAGCGCATCGATTGCGAGCTTTGCCCGCGAGCGCGCCGAATATTTCGCCAAAGTCGAAACCGAAGTCGTACAACTTGCACTGGCCATAGCTCGGCAAATATTGCATCGTGAAGCGCAGGTTGATCCTCTGCTTTTGGCGGGGCTTGTGCGCGTGGCCCTTGAGAAAGTTAAAAGCGCAACGTCGGTCAAGGTTCGTGTCAATCCTCACAACCTCACTCACTGGCAATCCTGCTTCGCGCAGACCATGGAAGCAATCACCGCGCCCACTCTGATTGAAGATGCGGCGCTCGAATATGACCGCTGCATCATCGAGACTTCCCTGGGAACAACCGAATTGAGCGTGGAATTGCAACTGAAAGAAATCGAGCGCGGCTTTCTCGACCTGCTTGCGAAAAGGCCGCATCCGTGAGCGCTCTCGCTGATTTGTCGCCCTATCGCGCGTGGCTGGAAACGTCGGCGGGAATGCGGTGGCGGGGACGTGTGACCCGGATCACGGGAACGCTGGTCGAATCCGATGGGCCTTTGAGTTCCGTGGGAAATTCGTGCGAAATCACAAACAGCGATGGCCGGGTCTTTTCGGGCGAGGTCGTGGGCTTTCGCGGATCGACGGTGCTGTCGCTGCTCCCCGAGCCTCCGTTTGGCATTCACTTTGGCGATTCCATCGTTTGCTGGAGCGCTCAACCATCGCTATTAGTAGGCGATGCGCTTGTCGGACGAGTCATCGATGGGCTCGGTCATCCGCTTGACGGTCAGGAACAATACTCAGGCAACCATTATCGCCTGCTCGATGCCGATCCGCCGAAGCCGTTGGAACGCGACCCGATTCACGATCCGATTGGATGCGGCATTCGCGCGATTGACGGTTTTCTCACATGCGGACGGGGACAGCGAGTGGGGATTTTTGGCGGAAGCGGCGTCGGCAAGAGCACCCTGATCGGCATGATGGCGCGGCACACAAGCGCCGACTTGACCGTGCTTGCGCTGGTCGGAGAGCGCGGCCGTGAAGTTCGTCATTTTCTCGAAGATGTGCTTGGCGAGCAGGGGCGGCAACGTTCTGTCGTGGTTGTATCAACTTCCGACCAATCCCCTCTCTTGCGAATTCGCGCCGCTCTTGCTGCGACTGCGGTGGCTGAACATTTTTGCGAACAGGGCAAGAATGTGCTTCTTGTGCTCGACTCCTTGACCCGTTTGGCGATGGCGCAGCGAGAAGTGGGACTGGCGGCCGGAGAGCCGCCTACCGCGAAAGGCTACACACCTTCGTCGTTTGCCATGATGGCTCGGCTGATCGAGCGGGCGGGGAAGTTTCGCGGAGGCAGCATCACCGCTTTTTACACCGTACTCATGGAAGGGGACGATCAACAGGATCCAATTGTTGACGGCGCGCGCGCCTTGCTCGACGGCCATGTTGTGCTTGATCGCGGGTTGGCAGCGCGCGGGCACTATCCGCCGGTCGCTATTCTCGACAGCATCAGCCGCTTGATGTCGAGCGTCGTCACCATCGAACATCGGCAGAAAGCGCAAGCTCTTCGGCAGTTGATGGCAACTCACGCAGCGTCGGAAGAGCTTGTCCGAATCGGGGCCTACCAGAAGGGTGCCGATCCGCAACTTGACCGCGCACTCGCCATCATGCCCGCGTTGATCAAGTTCCTTCGCCAAGGGTCCGAAGAATCGACGGGGCTGGCGGAAAATATCCGGCAATTCCTGGCGCTCGAGGCGTAACTGGCGTGGCATTTCAATTCCGACTACGCGCGCTACTGCGATTACGACAAGCAATCCACACTCAGCGCGAACTCTCGCTAAGTCAAGCCACTGGCGAAGTGTCGCGGCTGAACGGCCAGATCGCGGAATGCTTGTCGCAAATTCTGATGCTCAGTTTTGAGGATCGACAGAGGATGCGCGAGGGCGTGCGCTCGTCCGAGGTTCAGTTCAATGACGCCCGGCGAGTTGCACTGCGCGAAAAACAGCGCCTCTTGCAGCGAGAATTGCGGATTGCCGAGGAGAATCGCGCTATTTGCCTCGACGCATATCAGAAAGCGCACCAGGCGTGCGAAGCTCTTGAGGTCGTGCGGCGCAATCACTTAGACGCCTATCTTCTTGACGTTGCGCGACGAGAACAGCGGCAGCTTGACGATTTGTTCCTCATGCACCGGGCATTGAAAAACTCGCCTGATTCCCCAGGGCGACTTTAATTGCCGCCCACCTAGGCAATGGTTGCCGGTGATCTGTCCCGACTCGAATCGCTTCTTGTGGCAACGCAATTGACGAAATCGTATTTCGACAACGCTTTACGCGGTTCGTCCCAATCTTTTCGATGTAACCGAATGTGGCTGTTCAACTGCAAGAACGCAAAGCGATCGGCCGCACTCAGCGTCTACGCGAAACCTCGATGTCGTTACCAATCGTTCAATTCGAAAGCGCACCTCCGAATGGAGGAATTTCGACATCCGCGAATCCCGTGGTCGCCAAGTCAAGCGAGTCAACCTTTGCGGGGATTTTACAGGCTCGTACGTCCAGTGCAAGGGATGCTGAAGCGGCCAATTCGGCGCCCGTCCCGACTCCGGCGCGAGTCTCGGTTTTGGCATCGCGATCACGCTCGGGCGTAAGGCAGGAAGTACCTCGCGCGCCTGAGAACGGTAGGCAAGGCAACGCCGGGGCCGTGTTTCCGGTGCCTCCGCCGGTTGTGGTTCCTCAGACCACTGACAGCAAAAACGCGCCGGCAACAGCCGGGATCGAGGCTGACACGGTGAACGATTTCAATCCACTGTCATCCCAAGTCTTCGTTGTGCCTACAACAGCTCGGTTGGGTGTTCCAGCCGCTAACCCTCAAGAGGCCCAGCAGTTCGGTAGCACGGCGCTTTCCGCCAGCGTAGGAGAATCTTTCACTGGCTTGGTTCCTGAATTACCGACCGCGCCGTCCGCGGCGACTGCTGAAGCGCTCCCACCGAGCTCTTCGGCTCTTAGCGCAGTGAACGCCGCAACATCGCTTCACAATTTAGGCCTATCGAGTTCGACACCTCCTGCTGTCCTGGCTAAAGGTGATGTGGCTTCGGCTCCGCCAGCGGTCTCGACCACGCTGGCCAGCACCAAATCGAAGTCTGTTTTACCAGTTAGTCCGTTAACGGATGGTCAGCCGTCGTCGCTTCCGCAAAGCAAAACGCTTCAGACGTCCCCTGAAAGGAATCTAGTGCCCGAAGGGCAGTCGGCTGCTCCGCATGTTCAGGCTGCCGAACCCGCGCGAGCGTTGGCCGCCCTGGTTCACGCACCGTCGGTGCCGCAAAGTACGATCGCCCATGCGAACGATTCGACTGTGGTCGAGCAAGCGACAAGTCAAGCAAAAAATCCGGTAGCAGCGCAGTTGCAGCGCACTCCATCGGAGAGTCATGGCGCTTTTCCCGCGACTCAATACTCCGAACACGTGACGATCACTTCTAATTCCGGAAAAGTGTCCGGTGCCTCGTCGATTCATTCCGGTTCAAGTGATTCGTCAGCCTCAAATCAAAATACCGCTAATCCGCCCGGGGCCAATCCCCCAGCACCAGGATCATTCGGGTCGAACTCCCAAGCTCCAATTTCGCCGGGGCCGGGCGGCCTCGCAGCTGCGGCCAGCGGCGCCGCAGCTCCCAGCGCCGGAACGATATCGACTAATGCGACGGGTCCCGCGGTTGCGCAGATAGCTCCAACGCCCACCGGTGAAGCTTCCGCGCCCGCTCTTCCCGTCCCGTCAGCTCCAAATGCGTCTCCGGGACTAGTCCCAGCCGACGCGCAAGCCCAAACACCTCCCAATCCGGTGCAGAGTGCCCGCATTGTGAACAATGCAACCCAAGCGGAAATGCATATCGGACTGCGTACGCAAACATTCGGCAACGTCGAAGTGAGAACGCAGGTACGGGAGAGTCAGGTTGGAGTGACAGTCAGCAGCGAACGGGGCGACTTGCGCTCCATGCTGACACCGGAGGTCGGTAGTCTACAGGCCACCCTGCGCCATCAGGACCTGCGCTTCGACAATATAAATTTCCAGACGCACAGTTTCGGTGGCGGAGATGCAACGGCTTCGAATGGACATTCGCGATCACAGCCACAAGCAGTGGCAGGCCGTTCAGCGGAAGAAGCCCGCTCGCCAGCGCCAGAAACGTTGCCCGCTTCGGTGATCAGCGCGGGGAATTTGGATGCCGGTAATGGATTAAGTGTCATCGCATGAGGCAGCCCCGTCGGGTCAACGGCATTTTTTTAGTTTAAGAGGAGGAGCAATGAATCCTGTTTCCGCAGCAGCTAGCACCCCGTCGTCTCCGCCAGCTTCGTCTGGAACTCCCGGGTCTGGGACGGCTTCGCTTACGGATGGAACGCAAACCATGTTTTTGCAGTTGCTCACTGCGCAACTGAAAAATCAGAGTCCGCTCAATCCGGTCGATCCAACCCAATTCACCGACCAATTAGTTCAATTCAACATGTTGGGCCAGCTTACCCAGATCAATAACACCCTCACGAATGCATTTCCCGGGGCCGCATCCGGCAACGCCAGCACTAAGCCGGCAAGTTCATAAACGAAATCGCGGCATTGCCGCGCGAAAGGATCGCTTGAATGCCTAATTTTTCCATCCCTCTATCGGGCCTGACTGCCGATGCGACCGCGCTATCCGCTGTCGCCAACAATCTGGCCAATCAAAACACCACCGGTTACAAAGACACGCAGGTGCTGTTCAGCGATCTGTTTTACCAAAACCTGGGCACCACCGGTTCCGGAGACCCAATTCAAATTGGAGCCGGCGCAAAAGTAGGATCAATGCCGTCCATGTTTACTCAAGGCAGCGTTCAGTCAACCGGCGTGCCGACCGATGTGGCCGTTCAAGGCGACGGGTTTTTTGCCGTGCAACAAGCGGGAGTGATCAACTACACGCGGGCCGGGGATTTTTCAGTCGACTCGAATAACTTCCTGGTGACCAGCGCGGGACAGCAAGTTCTCGGATACCCTGCGGTAAAAGGGGCGATAAACACTGGGGCAGCGGTGGCTCCGATCCAGCTCGGCGCCGGCAGCATCAGCCCGCCGACCCCCACCGGCAATGTGCAGCTTGCCACCAATCTCGATGCTAGCGCCGCAGTCGGAACTTCTTATTCGACGCCGGTGACGATTTACGATTCGCTGGGAACCAGCCACCCGCTTACGTTCACGTTCACGAACACCGGCCCGAATGCGTGGACCTACTCGCTATCGTTGCCGACGGGCGACTACACGCCGCCCGCGGGATCGACACTTCCTGCGGGCGTAGTCGCGCAGGGAAATCTGACTTTTAATGGCAACGGCGTTCTGACCAGCCCGGCAGCCGATGTTACCGGCATCTCAGTGCCCAATTTGACCGATGGAGCTTCGAACCTCACATTCAACTGGAACCTTTACAACGCCGGGTCTCCGACGCTGACCCAGGTGACCGCGCCGAGCAGCACTTCGTCGACCGATCAAGATGGCAACTCGAGCGGCACTCTCACCAATTTCAGCATCGGTCCCGATGGCACGATCACCGGATCGTTCAGTAATGGGCGCACGTCCGCTTTGGGGCAGTTGGCGCTCGCCAGTTTTGCCGACGAGCAGGGCCTGGTTCGCCAGGGCAACACAGATTACGCGCAAAGCCTGGCATCCGGGCAGGCTGTGATCGGCATTCCCGGTACGGCGGGCCGGGGCACGCTGTCAGGCGGAGCTTTGGAACTGTCGAATGTCGATATCGCCACCGAGTTTGCAAATCTCATCGTCGCGCAGCGGGCGTTTGAGGCGAATGCAAAAGCGGTTACAACCTTCGACACGATTACTCAGGACACGATTAACCTTAAACCGCAATAGAAGCGCTGCATGCGCGATTAGGAAATGGCGGTTCTCCGTCAACGGAGGCCGTCATTTCTAATCGTTTTTAATGAAAAGTCTCCAATGATGGTCGAAGCCGGTGTGCAAATCTCCCACCGATTCGCGCTCTGATCCTTCCCAGCTAAGAAAACAAAGATCAATTCGAATAGTGCCCATGCAGGGCGCAGAGGAACCCAACGTGCATTCACCAAACCCATAGGTTGAGGTGGAGAAAATGACCGAGGTTGCGGTCGCGCTGGAACCGACGGGTCCGCCAATCGTAATCGATGACGCAGCCTGGCAGCGCGTCATGGATCTCAAATGCGCGCTCTCGATCGAAATTCCGCTACCTGGTTTGAAGATATGCAATTGGCTGACGCTGCAACGCGACACGGTCATCGATGCGCATTGGCCGGTGGGATCGGATGTGCCTTTGAGGGCAAACGGAGTAGTGATTGCATGGGCGGAATTCGACGTGGTCGGCGACAGACTTGCCGTACGGCTCACGGAACTGGCATGACGATCGAAACCGAGGCAGCTGTGACGAGCGTTCGGATCATGCATTCTGCACGAGAAACAGGATTTCGTTGCTGGCAGTGGTTGCAACAATTGCGCGTCCGGCGGGCGGAGAGCAGCATGCGCGTGTGTGAGACCGTTTCTCTGGGAGAGCGCCGCTTCGTGGCTGTTCTGCAGGTCGACGGCGAGCGTTTTTTGATTGGTGGATCCAGCACTGCGGTGGTACTGCTGTCGCAGTTGACATCGGCGGCGGCGGCGGACGGGAAGGGATGTCAATCATGCGGCGATCGCTGAACCTGGTTCGATTCGCGGCGCGGGCTGTATCCATATTTGCGAGCTTGCCAGCTATGGCGGTGGTGCGACCTCATACACCATCACTTAATCTGCCTTTGAGTCTGGGCGGCCATAGCACGGGAGCGGGCTCGACGCCCTGGAACATTGTCGTTCTCTTGACTGTACTGACCCTGCTGCCGTCTCTGCTGCTTGCGATGACTCCGTTTGCCCGCTTGCTTGTCGTCTTCCACTTTCTGCGGCAGGCGCTGGGAACGCAGACTGCTCCGAGTAATCAGACTTTGATCGGTTTGGCATTGGTTCTGACATTTTTCCTCATGCAGCCGGTGGCGGCTGCGATCCAGAAGTCGGCGATCGAGCCATTTACCGCAGGTCGGGTGGACGCGATGGAGGCGGTTGAGAGGGGAAGCGTCCCGCTACGCCACTTTATGCTGCGCTTCGCCCGCGAAAAAGATTTGGCGTTGTTTCTGGAGCTGGCAGGTGAAGCGCGGCCAGCGCGTCCCGAAGATGTAGCGATGCGTGTCGTCGTTCCTGCTTACATCGTGTCCGAGTTGAAGGCTGGCTTTCAGATCGGGGCGGTGCTTTATCTTCCGTTTCTGGTTGTTGACATGGCGGTGGCCGCGGTCACGACTTCGGTTGGCATGCTGCAACTACCGCCGGTCGTGATTTCAACTCCATTGAAGATTTTCCTCTTTGTAATGGTTGACGGATGGAATCTGCTGATCGGTTCGCTGATGAAAAGTTTTAGCTGAGGTCGAAATGGAAAGCGCGCAAGTCGTTGAACTCGCCCGCAAGACCCTCGAAGCGGCTCTCTGGATGGCTGCGCCGCTGCTTGCGATTGCGGCCGTGGTGAGCTTGGTCATTAGTGTCGTCCAGGTGTTGACTTCGCTTCAGGACCAGACGTTGTCGACCGTTCCGCGCCTTGCGGCCGTAGCCGTAGCGACGCTGGTGTTGGTGCCGTGGATGGTGCGGCGCTTGGGATGGTTCACGATTGCGCTCTTTTCCGACTTCCGTCCCTATCTGCGTTAGGGACGAGAGCGCAAACGGCGGTTGAGACAACGACACGGGAACAAGAAGTCAGGAAATCAGGGAACCAGGGAACCAGGAAAAAGATGGAAGCGTTTCATCTCGAAGCCATCATCGCGGCGGTAGCTTTCGCTGGCTGTCGAATCAGCGGCCTCATGATGTTCGCACCATTTCTTGGCAGCCAGTCGTTGCCCATTCCACTGAAGGCCGCGTTGACGCTTGCGCTCACCGTCGTTCTCTATCCCGCTTACCGCGGGCATGCGACCAGTTTTCCCTGGTCATGCACGGCCCTGCTTGGGGAGCTGATGATTGGCCTGGTTCTCGGGATGACAGTGCAGTTCTTGTTTGACGCGGCGGAATTTGCGGGCCAGATTCTCGGGGTGCAAACGGGGTTTTCTCTGGTGACGATTCTCGATCCGCAGACCCAGGCGGACACACCGGTACTGGCGCTCTTGAACCAGCTTGTGGCCACGCTTGTCCTGCTGCAATTGAACGTTCACCACTGGTTGCTACGGCAAATCGCGGCCAGTTTTTCAGAGTTGCCGCCGGGGAGCCTTCACTTCGGCGGAGATTGGTGCCCGCTTCTGCTGGGCGCGGCGAGTTCCGTCTGGGCAACTGGACTGCGCATGGCAGGCCCGGTCATGGTTGCGACTCTCACGGCGGATGTTGCGCTGGGTTTTTTGGCGCGGGCTGCCCCGCAGATGCCGGTCCTTTTTTTGGGCTTGTCGGTGAAAAGCATTTTGGGCTTGAGCGTGCTGGCGGCTTCGCTTGCCCTATGGCCGCGCATGTTCGAGCACGAGTTTGCTCACGGTCTGAGTTTGGGAAGCGCCGCTCTGCGCGCGTTGAAGTGAAGGTGGGATGGCAGGCGAGCAAAAAACCGAACAGGCAACCCCGCGACGGCGACAGAAGGCCCGCGAACAGGGCCAGGTTGTGCGCAGCCGCGAATTGATGGGAAGCCTCGCGGTGATGACGACGATTATGGTTCTCGCTGCACAAGCGACGATGCTGCCGGGATATTGGCGGGGGATTTTGCGTCACGATCTTTCGATCGCAGCCCTGAGCGGCGACCTCGACACCGGCCCACGCCTCCTGGCTGGGGCAGGATATGCCGTGCTCCGCGCGGCAAGCCTCGCGGCGGGCCTGAGCTGGATCGTGGCCCTTGTGTCCGCGATCGCACAGGGAGGGTTGGTATTTTCTCCCGCCGCATTGCAGCCGAACCTGGCTCACTTCAATCCGGTCGAGCGGGTCAAACAACTGTTTTCGCTTTCGGCGCTCAGCCGCTTGTTGAAGTCGCTGCTTCCCGGAGCCGCGATCGTGTGGATCGCGAGCGCAATTCTGGTGCGCGATTGGGGAAAGCTGCCGGGGGCCAGCCGTATGCGCGCGCAGGCCCTGATGGCGTTTGCGGCGGCCCGCGTATTTGAAGTTGCGTGGAAGGCGGCGCTCGTACTCCTCGTCTGGTCTGGGGCAGATTATTTTCTCGAACGGCAACGCATGGCCGGGCAGTTGAAGATGAGTAAGCAGGAACTCCGCGACGAACATAAAGAGACCGAGGGAAATCCAGCCATCAAGGGCCGGATACGCCGCTTGCGCCGCCAGACCCATCGCAAACGGATGCTCGAGCAGGTTAAGCGGGCGACCGTCGTGATCACGAATCCGGACGAATTCGCGATAGCCATCGAATACCGCCCGGCGATGAACGCTCCCGTCGTGGTCGCGAAAGGGCGCAACCTGTTCGCCCAGCAGATTAAGCGGGTGGCCCTGTGGCAGGGCATTCCGCTGGTCGAGAATCTGCCGCTGGCGCATGCGCTCTACCGCGCGGTAGAAGTCGGGCAGGCGATTCCCCCGAAACTCTATGCCGTGGTTGCAGCAATTCTGGCCGCCATCTATCGGGCGCAGGAGCGGGCACAAAAGTCAGTTCAGAATGCCCCGGCGGGGAAGGTGGGCTAGCCAATGGCAGAGATAGCGGCGGTTTCACGGCAGCGTTTCGCGGATTGGCTGGTGCCGGTGGCAGCGGTGGGGTTGGTGTTCGTGATGCTGGTCCCCATGCCATCGTTCTTACTCGATTTGTTGCTAGCCGCTAGCCTGGCGGCTTCGATTCTGGTGTTTCTTTCCGCCATCCACATTCAGCGTCCGGCACAATTTTCCGTTTTCCCCAGCTTACTGCTGCTGCTTACCCTGTTTCGTCTGTCGCTGAATCTGGCATCGAGCCGCCGGATACTGCTGCACGGAAACGAAGGCGCAAGCGCTGCCGGACGGGTGATCGAAGCATTCGGCCAGTTCGTCGTTGGCGGCAACTATGTAGTGGGCTTTGTGCTGTTCATCGCGCTCATCGCTATCCAGTTTATTGTGGTGAGCCATGGCGCGGTACGCACCGCCGAAGTTACGGCGCGCTTCACACTCGATGCCCTGCCGGGCAAGCAGATGGCGATCGACTCCGACTTGAATGCGGGATTGATCGATGAGGCTGCGGCCAGACGGCGCCGCGAACAAATCGCCCACGAAGCTGAGTTTTATGGGGCGATGGACGGTGCAGCGCGTTTCAATCAGCGCGACTCGCTGGCCACCATACTGATCACCGCGGTCAATATTATCGCCGGATTTCTGATCGGCGTCTTCCAACTCGACATTCCTTTTGCCGAAGCGTTAAAGACTTACACGGTTTTGACAGTAGGGGACGGGCTGGTAACGATGATTCCATCGTTGCTGGTTTCAATGGCCGGCGCCATGGTGCTGACCCGCGCTTCGACCGGGACCAGTCTGGCTGGAGATTTGGGAAAGCAGTTGTTCTCCGGGCGGCGGCCCCTGCTGATTGCGGGCGCAGTGATGCTTTCGCTCGCCGCCATTCCCGGTCTGCCAAAAATTTCCTTTCTATTGATGGCCGCTGTGGCTGGGGGGCTTGGCTGGCGTATTAAGTCTCAGCCCTCTGCCGAGGAAGGCGACGCGGCGAAGAATGAATCCAAGGAAAAGGACAAGGACAAGAAGCCGGCAGAGTCGATTGAAGATCTGCTAAAGCTCGACGAACTCGGCCTCGAAGTGGGCTACGGACTCGTTTCGCTGGTTGACGTGCAGCGCGGAGGCCAATTGCTGGCGCGAGTGAAAGCACTGCGTGGCAGCCTGGCGCAGCAACTGGGCTTCATCGTCCCGCCAGTCCACATCACCGACAATACTCGACTGAAACCCCGCGAGTACGTGATATCGCTGCGCGGAGTCGAAGTGGCGCGCTGGGAGATGCACGAGGACAATCTGCTGGCCATCAGCTCGGAAGTTTCCGCTCCGCCGCTGCCCGGCCGCCCGACGCGCGAGCCCGCCTTTGGAGTTTCGGCATTGTGGATTGCTCCCGGCCTGCAGACCGAAGCTTTGGCCAACGGCTTTGCCGTCGTCGACCAGACTTCGGTGCTGGCGACGCATATGGCGGAAGTCATCAAGCAACATGCTTCGGAATTGCTGACGCGGCAGGAAACTAAACGGCTGCTGGATCGTCTGGGCGAAACCCAACCGAAGTTGTTAGAAGAACTCGTTCCCAAAGTCCTGTCGCTAGGCGAGGTGCAAAAGGTGCTACAGCAATTGTTGCGCGAGCAGGTATCGATTCGCGATCTTTCCACGATCCTCGAAACCCTGCTCGATACCGCACCCGGCGGAAAGAATCCGGTGATCCTGGTTGAAGCTGTACGGCAGGTGCTGGGCCGTGCTCTCGTACGCCCGTTGCTTACTCCCGAGGGCGGACTGCGCGTGGTTACGCTCGAGCCCGCTTTAGAAGACGAACTCAACCGGGCATTTCAACCGCAATCATCCGCCGGCCATGGCGCGGGGCTTCAGCCGTCGCTCGTCCGGCAAATTCTCGAAGGATTGCGCCGGGTAGGCGGAGAACAAGTGGACGTGGCCAGTCCGGTGCTGCTCTGTGCCACTCCAGCGCGTTATTACCTGAAACGGCTGCTTGAACCCTTTGTTCCGAAGCTGGTCGTACTTTCGCCTGCCGAGATTCCCGCCGTCATTCAAGTGCAGTCGCTGGGGACGTTGAAATGAACACCCCGCTTCCACAGAAAAAACGCCATGAGGATGCAATGACTCAAGCTACTCCACAAGCCGCACCACAACCGGACTCCCACGCCTCTGCCAAGGCATCGCAGAAAGCCTACGCCGCGTGGGATGACGAAGAAGAGCGGGAACGACTGCTGACGGAACAGTTGCCGCAGGTGCGCTATCTGGCGCGCCGCATCCACGAACGGCTTCCGCGCCACGTTCCATTTGAAGATCTCGTTCACGCGGGAGTTCTTGGCCTGATTGACGCCCTCAATAAGTTCGACCGTGGCAAGCACGTTCAATTCGGTTCCTACGCGAAATTCAGGATTCGGGGAGCCATTCTCGACAGCTTGCGGGAAATGGACTGGAGTCCGCGCGACCTGCGTCGCAAGGGCCGGCGGATCGAAGAAGCCCACAACAAGCTGCGCTCGCAACTCGGGCGCAACCCAAGCGAGCCTGAGTTGGCGGCCGAGTTAGGCATGGACCTTCGCGGTTTGCAACTCCTCTTGGGGGAGATCGACGGGTTGGAGGTGGGTAGTTTACGCGTGCTATCTCCGCGCGACGGCCAGGAGGAGGACTTGTGCGAATACCTTCCAGACAATCCGGAAGAGACTCCGCTGGTTCTCTGCCTGCGCTCCGAAATGAAGGACTTGCTGGCCCGGGCCATTCAGGACCTACCAGAGAAAGAACGCCAAGTGCTTGCGCTCTACTACTACGAAGAATTGACGATGAAAGAAGTCGGCGCCGCATTGGGAGTGGGCGAATCGCGGGTTTCACAAATTCACTCAATGGCCGTCGTGCGTTTACGCGCGCGTCTCGCTGAAATCAATCGCACAGGCCGTCAGGGGGATGAGGCACGTGGAGCCGCGAGTGGCGCGTAACGCGGAGTCTTTTTCGAGGCGCTTATGAAGCGTGTACTCAATCAGGACGAAATCGATGCCATGCTGCGCGCCGCGCGCGGAGCGACGCCGGACGTTAAACCTCGCGCTGCCGTTTTACGGTGGGACGTGCGGCAAGCGGGCCAGATTGGCCGCGAGCAGTTGCAGGCGATCAGCCAAATGCACGAAATTTTCGCGCGCAACTTGAGCCATTCAATTGCGGCGTATCTGCGAATTGAGTTTAGCGCTGCCCTCGTGTCGGCGGAGCACCTCACCTACGCTGAATTTCTTCGCCGCATTCCGGAGGTCACGTATCTGGCTTCGTGCGCTTTGACTCCAGTGAACGTCACCGCTCTTTTGCAAATGGATTTTGCCGTGGCGCTGCCCCTGATCGAGATTCTTTTGGGCGGAGACGGCAAAGCCAGCCAGGCTCCGGACCGGCAGGTTACGGCGATTGAGGAACAAATACTGGAGACCGTGCTGCGGATTATCTGCCGCGAGTTGCAGACTGCCTGGCACGCGCTGTCTCTTGAATTTCAATTCGAAAAGAGATGCCTGCCGGAACAGGTGAGCAGACTGCTTCCACGCGAGGAAAAAACTCTCTGTCTGAGCTTTGAGATTAGGGTTGCGGAGAGCCGGGGGACTTTGAATCTCATGGTTCCGGCTCTAGCGGCAAATGCGTTATTGCGGGGTATCTCCGCCGGATTTGCCCGGGCGGGGAGGGCGCAGAGCATTTCACCTGTGGCGCGGGCGCGGCTTCAGATGCGCTTGCTGCAATGTCCTTTTCGCGTTGATCTTTCCGTCACTCTTTCTGCTGTGCCGGTTCGTGACCTCGCCCGCATGTCGCCAGGGGGAATTTTGATCACGCGGGAGCGCTCTGACCGCCCGGCGTTGCTGCGGGTCGCGGACAAACCCCTTTTCGAATCTTCCGTGGTTCGGCAGGCGCAGACGCGTGCTGCCCAGTTAGTCAGATTTGCGCCTGTCGACGACCCTAAAGGACGGCCCGGCCTATGACCGATTCAGCTCCACAGGAAGCCCCCATCGCCGAGGCAAGCGAGCCTTCGGCGCCGACAGCAAGTTCATCAGGCGTTTCATCTGCGGCGGCTGCTTACGTTGAAGTGTGGGCGACGGCATTGGGCGAGGTTGTGAGCCAAATTGCTGGCCGCTCCGTTACCCTCAGCGCGCTGGATCCAGCAAGCCCTCTAGCGACCGCCCGGGCCGAGACCGACCTCTGCTTGGTGGTAACCGCGGCGGGCGCGCTTCGCGGAGAAATGGCGGTCCGTTTACCTGCGGCCGCCGCGGTGACGGCCGCACAGACCCTTCTTGGAGAGTCGCCTAACCCTGAGGCTGAGTTCACGCAGGAGTACCGAGAAGCCGCTGAGGAATTGCTTCGGCAAGCAGCCGGACAAACCGCGACCGCGCTTGCACCGCGGTACGGGGAGGTGCAGCTACGAATTGAAGGTGCGCCTCCGGTCACATGGTCATCGGCGGCCAGCGGATGGCTCTCTGCAAGCTCTGAACCCAATCTGAATCTGCAATTGGAATGGCAGATCAGCGCCGCTCTGCATGCCATTTTGTTGACAGCTGAACGCGGCGCTGTTGCTCAGCCGGCTACGGCACCGCCTGATGTGCATCCAGAGCCGGTCTCGCCGGCTTTGCCGGAAGGCGCCAAGCTGGATGTCGTCCTCGAAGCCGAACTGGAAGTGACCCTGCGATTCGGCGGCCAAACCATGATCTTGCGGGACATTTTCGATCTTGGTCCCGGCTCTGTCGTCGAACTCGACCGCCAAGTGCAGGATCCAGCGGACTTGCTTCTGGATGGAAAGCTGATCGCCCGCGGCGAAGTTGTCGTGGTCGATGGGCGCTACGGGCTCCGTGTTCTTGAAGTGGCAGTGCCGCAAGCCAGCTGAATTTTCAGGCGATGACATGAACTGGAAGAAATTGCTATCACAAATCCTAGGGCTCGAACTTCCGAGCGGAACTGACTGTGAGGATCCTGCGTGCAGCGCGGGCCGTCGAATCTGGCGGCGCCTTCGCTGGCGGCATGGCCGCATTCAACTGCAAGGTGAGTGGTACTGTGCTCCGCAATGCTTCGAGAAAGCGGTGCACAGGCAAATCCATTGCAATAGCCGCTTGGTTGAGATGCCAACCAGACCGACCCATCGGATTCCGCTAGGATTGCTGCTCCTGTCCCGCGGCCAAGTCTCCAACGCACAATTGAGGGCAGGCTTGAGCGAACAGCGATTGAAAGGTGGCAAACAGATTGGAACGTGTTTGCAACATTTGGGATTTGTTACCGAACTTCAAGTTACCGCCGCCGTCGCGGCACAGTGGCGCTGTCCGGTGCTATCGGCTCCGGTGGTTCGCGGCGACTGCGGTGATCTCGTGCCGAGATGTCTCTTGCAGGCGTTTCGGGTAATACCGGTACAGTTTGTGCAGGCAACTCGTGTGTTCCATCTTGCTTTTTCTGAAGGCGTGGATTACACCGTTCTCTACGCATTGGAGCAAATGCTGGATTGCAAGACGGAAGCGTGCGTCATCAGCCAATCCGATATGGAAAGAGAGTTGTCAAGCCTGACCGACCAAGCACGATTACGAGATTTTTTGTTTGAAAACTGGCAGGACCCGGCGGAAGCGGCACGCATCACTTGCGGTTATGTTCTGAAACTGGGTGCCGAGCGTGTACGCGTGGTTCGGTGTGGCTCCTACTGCTGGGTGCGGCTGACTTCAGGTGAAGACACCGCGAACCTGATCTTTTACGAACGTGGGTCTAAGTCGAGCAGCCACTGGGCGGCCGATATCTCGGAAACATTCGCAGGCTGAAATTCATGGAACCAGCTTGCCAAACAATTAAGACCCCGAATTTTGCGATTCGGGGTCTTTCGTCAGAATCGATTCAGCGTTTCACGGTCAGCGGCTGTTCAAGACTGAAGCTTAGCGAGGATTCCGCCGGCAGCAGAATGTCTTTGTTTCCGGTGAATGCCGCTCCACCAGTCCCAGCACCGCCTCCGGCGACTGCTCCGATCGCCGCGCCTTTACCGCCCCCCGCGAGGCCGCCGATAAGGGCCCCCAGCGCCGCGCCACCCCCGGCCATCACGGCCGTTCGTTTTCCTTTTCCTTTAGCAGCATCGGTCACCGTTGCCGTTTCGATGGCGGTGCTCACGCCGTGGATCGAAACCGACGTCAACTTCAATTGAAGCGTTGCTCCTCCGGCGAAGCGTCCCAACGGCTTCGCGTCGACTACAACTCCACCGACGGTTGCGCCTGAAGGAATCGCGGTGCGCCCTCCGACCATCACGGGACTCGAGAGTGTTCCGGAAAAACTTTGGCCTGCCTGGCTGATTTTTGATCCAACCGCCGACGCGAGTTGAACCGTGAGGGTCGTTCCCGACGGAACGACTAATCGCTCGACTGGCTTCTCCACCTTTACTGGAGGTTGTTCAGCCGGAGCCGCAGCGGGAGCGGGCGCAGGTGCCGGAGTCTGAGCGGGCTGCTCCGCCGGCGCCGATGCTGCGGTGTTATCGGCTGGCGGGGGATTGTCCGCTTGCTTCTTGTTGCAGCCGAGCGTGGCGGCAATAAGAGAAAGTCCAAAAACTAGAGCGCCAATTCGCGTTCGCATAATTCCTCCGGTTGATTTTGATTGGGGGTCATTTTTACCAGAAACGGTGGCGGCATGCAACGGCAGAAGGCGTTTTTATTACGCAGGACTGCTGTGTTCTGCTGTTTGTGTTTCCAGGTTTCCGTCCGATTCTGTTTGCGTGCCGCCGCTGGCCGCGTCTGGTTTGGTTTCCGGTTTTCTCTCGGAATCAAGGAACTTCTGCGTATTCAGCAATGGCCTGGCAAGAGACGAATTGTAGCTGGTCCACGCTCCGGTAGCCCCAAGCTCCCGCTCAAAGTGCGCGCGAACGCTTTCCATCTTTGAATCCAGGTCGTCAAGGTAATGCAACATCAACGCTTCGGGAAACATGGGAAGCTTGGGCGAGCCGAAATCATATTGACCATGATGGCTGATGATGAGGTGCTCGACGAGAGTCTTCAGTCCAGGAGGGAAATCCGGAAATTGCGAAAGCTTCGCTTGTAGCATTTCCAGTTCAATGATCATGTGGCCCAGCAGCTGTCCGCGAGTGGTGTAGGTAAACGAACGCTGATAGGTCAATTCGTGGATTTTGCCGATGTCGTGAAAGAACGCGCCAGTCAGGAGTAGATCGCGGTTGATGTGGGGATAATTTCGGCTCACCAAATCACATGACCGGCAAAGCGACACAACGTGGTCCAGAAGGCCGCCGATGTAGGCGTGGTGCAAAGTTTTGGCTGCGGGAGCATTGCGGTAAGCTTCCGCAATCTCGGGATCAGCCATAAAAGCTTCCACCAATTTTTTCAGGTGTGGGTCTTGAAAGCTGGCCACGAATTCCGCCAGCGCTTTCCAAAGTTCGCCGATATCTTTTGTAGTCTTGGGCAGGAAATCGGAATAGTCGACTTCAGCATCGCCCAGGCGCCGCAGTTTGTGAATCGTGATCTGGAAGCGGTTTTTGTACTTATTGATGAGGCCCTTAACCTTAACGAAGTCGTCTTGGTCAAAAGCATCGATCGCATCTTCAACGTTGTCCCACATTTTGGCGTCGATGTGGCCCGCGCGATCGCCCAGGGTGAGAGCAAGATAGGGCTCCCCGGTCTTTTTTGGCTTGACTTGCTTTGAAACCACCACAAAGCAAGAAGTGACGATGGTGTTGTCGTGCTCAGCGCAATCGGAAAGGAAAAATTCTTTCATGGGGATACCCGCGCGGAAAAATAGGCGCGGCCTGCAAGCAGCTTAAACTAAAAGCCAAGAGAGCTAGAACAGACCTAACTTTTTCTTCTTCTTTAATTCTTTCGCGCCCGCTTCCTTATTGGCGGTTTCAACAGGCTTTGTCTGATTAGGGCTCGCGCCGGTGTCCGTGTACCCGGGCTTGATGTCGATGAAAGCATCTTCTCTCAATTTTTGCAGATAAGCCCGCAGGGCCGGTTGCAGCTTCTGCATGTAAAGCGCGTCCTGAACTCGCGGTTCGATTTCGGCAAGCGTGGGAACGCCAGCTTCATGATGTTCGGTTACTTTCAGAATGATGAAGCCCTGCTTAGTGCGAATCACGTCCGTGACATCGCCCTTCTTCATGGCAAACGTTTTTTCTTCAAGCTCTTTGGCAAGAACGCCGCGCTTGAAAAGCCCAAGGTCGCCACCCTGTTGTGCGCTGGGACCTTCCGAACTTTTTTTGGCGACATCTTCAAACGACGCGCCTTTTCTGATTTGATCTAGCAGGTCGTCCGCCTTGGCTTGGGCAGCAGCGACTAGTTTGGGATCGTCGGCTGGGGTGTTTTTGTCTTTCGGTTCAGTAGAAACCAGAATCTCGCTGAGCTTTACTTGCTCGGGTTGCGCCATCTCCTGCTTGTGTTGATCGTAGAACTGGGCTTCTTCTTCTTTCGAAATTGCGAGCTTGGATCCGACTTCTTTGCCGATCACCTGCTGAGTAATGATTTGAGTGCGGATGTTGTTTTTGAAGTCCTCGAAGGAAACACCCTGCGCGGATGCGGCTTTCTCCAGCTCTTCCATGCTGTCGAGCTTCATCTCTTTTCGCATGTCATCGAGCTTCTTCACCACTTCCGTGTCGGCGGTGATTCCGAGGTCTTTGCCGTGCTCGAGCAAGAGTTGCTGATCGATGAGATCACGCAGCACGTCTTTGTCGCGCGTGGCCAGGAGTTTGTCGGCGTTGGCGGGATCTTGCTGCTGCACTTCCTGCTTCAATTGATCTTCGCTGCGCAGCAGTTCGGTGCGGGTGATGATCTGGTTGTTGACTCGGGCAATAATTTCTTCGACGACCGTATCAGCGTGCAGGGACAGCGCTATTAGAGCGGAGCCTAAAGCGACCGCAGTTAACGATTTCCTCATGGGAACTCCTACCAAATTGTACCTCCCGGCAGCATCAGGAATCCAATTGTGTGCTTGTTATGCGAGAGCGGCGTTGCGCATTAAGGCCAGCGCGGTCACGTCGTTGTGGGTGGGTGGGGTACAAATAAACTGTTGCATTTGGTTGAGCATAGCCAGCGCTAACTCCCGTGCGCTTGTGGACTTCGTTTCCGCCAGCGCGGTTTTCACACGTCCCAAACCAAACTCTTCACCGCGGCGGGACGGCCCTTTGCACACCCCTTCGACAACCCCCCGGGAGACCAGAAGTAGCGTCGCTCCGGGTTCGAGGGCGACCATCGGAGCCTCGCAAGCGACATGAGAGAACAGCCCCAATGGCAGTCCAGTTGCTGGAAGTTCGCTGCAACCTGAGCGATCGCGCACCAAGCCCGGTGTATGTCCGGCGTTGAAGTAGCAGACAATTCCGGAGTCTTCGTTGTAGCAACCGGCAAAGGCGGGACACTCCCTAACTCCGCCCGCTGACCTCAGCACAGTCCGATTCAATTCCAGGCATAAACGGGCCATCGCGTCTGCCTCGTTGGCGTCAGGGTCTGATAGCAACTGTGCCCCGACTGAGCGAAATGTATCCTGCACGTGTGAAACGATCGCCTGATTATCTTCCAACCGGCCCGCTACATCCAACAAGCCGAACAAGACTCGGTTGGGATTCACTCGCAAGAAATCATAGAAATCGCCGCCCATCCGCTGACCGTAATACGCTGCGGCCAGATCGCCGCCTTGCACTTGCGGAACTTCCGCTTGGACGGGCTCTCGGGGAAGGGCTGCCTTGCGATCAGAGAATACAGACGAAAGGAACATGGCAATCGTGGCTCAATAGAAAAATACCACGGAAGTCATAATAAGGATCGTGGGGTGCCACTCCGCGGCTAGTCGCCGTATTTAGCGGTGAGATACCGGCTGACATCACCATCAAGGTGGGCATAGTCGGTGTGAAGGGTCGCCCGCAGGGCTACCTCAGTGGAACTCCCCTGGCCGAGTTGCATCAGAAGACGTTGCAGGTCGCTGCTTCCGCTGGTGTCGGAGATGTAGAGGACGGCGGCAAGCGACTCGTCATATGCCAAATTGGCTTCCACACCGGAAAACCTCATGAATCCGCCTTCGAGCTGGTTGAAGGGAATCTCGTGCTGAGCGTGAAAGAGCTCGGCCAGACGCCTGCCTCCATACAGAGCCTTTGGCTCCATGGCTTGCGCGATACCTTCATTAAGCCACTGCGGGCAACGCCCTCCCGAAAGCTGGTTCACGAATGAATGAGTGAGTTCATGCTTGAGCACGTGAGCAAGGTCGGGAGTAATCGCGTTCAGCCCGCGAATCGGGATCCGCAACTTGCCATCGTTCACCGCCCCCGTCCATGAAGGCGCTTGGGTCACGTCAAAAAATGCCTGATCGGTATACAACACGACAGCAATGCTGCTCTTCGGCTGAGTGCCAAGTTGGCGCACGAGGTCCGAGTAGTCTGCTTCTAAGGCAGCCAGAATCTCGGCTCGCATGGAGTCGGATACCTGCGAACCTTCGTAGCGTAGAGTGAAGTGGCTGCTTTCCCGTTCAGAATAGTTCGCTTCGGCGGCTGATTCTCGCTGGGCTTTCTCCGTTAACGCTTTGATTTGTGCGTCCGGCCGTAGCTCTAGTGAACGCTTCCAGCTTATGAGGGCTTCGCGATTATGATCGGTGGCAAATTGAGCGTAACCAAGGACAGCCAGCGTGTCGGGAGAGTTCGGCGCGGCCCGCACGGCGCGTTCTGCGAAGGGAAGGGCCGAACCCGCATTGCCAGAACGAACCAGCAACGCAGCGTAATAATTCAAGATTGAAGGGTTTTCCGGATCGAAGCGGAGCGCTTTCTCAAAATAAGTGCGGGAAAGTTCGCTGTTACCACGGTCAAATTCATGCTTTCCTGCGATGTAATATGCGGCTGCTGATGTCTTTTCGTTTCCAGCCTTCTCGACTGCGGCCAGCGCGTCCTTATTTACGGAATCGTTTTCGATAATGCCGGCAGGGGCTGAAGCTGGTCTTTGTGCATCATAATTCTCGAGGGGAGTAAAGCTGGGTAAGTCCTTGCGGCCATTTGAAGCTGCGAGTTCCGGCGGCATGCCTCCGGACTCGATCCGTTCAACCGAAGATTTAGGGATTGCGTACGTATCTTCGCCGATGTCGTATTCAATGTGGGTTCCGCTCTCGCGAACGGAATCAGCCCAGATGTTGCGCCCATTTTTCAGATGGATCGTATCGGCGGACGACTGTGAGCAAAAGATTGCCCCGGTCAATCCCGCCAGCGCCAAAACGGTAGAAAATATGACAGAAACACGCATTCAGGCGCATTCTAAACGCGCTGGAAGCTCGGAGCTAGGTGACTAAAGTCTTGCGAAAAATCGGAATCGCGGCGCAGGCGCTGCTTTATCTTGGGTTGGGATTTGCCCAATGCGACGCCGAAGATATTTCGCCCGCCGCGGACCACCCAGCGGCGGACTTGTATTCGCGCTTAGAGAGTGTTGGACTCGACAGCTCGCGAGTCTACCGGGTGCGGGATTGCACTATTGACCGTGCCGCGGTGCATATCTCTCTCAACGACGGCATCATTGCATTCACTCGCAATGTCGGCGGGCAAGTCACAGGAGCCTTTTTTGAAGGCGACGGGGAAATCCTCATTTCGCCGCCGAACCAAACTGAGCGGGGCACGATGATGCTGTTTACCGGCGGCGCCATATTAGAAGAGAGCTTCATGTCGGCATACTTGCGTTTCAATGACGTCACTTTTGCGCAAATGCAATCATCGCTCGCGCTTCCCACTGACCCGGATTCGTTCATTTCGCGGTGGGACACAGCTGCGCGCAGCTTGGCTGGAGCAGATGCATTGCGATTGTTCGTGAGTGCGTTAAATCAGGCGCCACCGAGCGCCACTGAGGCAAACGGCTCTTCCAAATCTTCGATCGCCGACTCTTTCTTGCACGCCCGGATCCGGGGACGAAAACTAGGCACATTCGATGTTTATTACGATTCACAGTCGCCCGAGCAAGTGCGCGTCGGTCAGTTGCGCAATGTCGAAAATGACAGCTACTTCGACACCTGGAGTTCGTTTTCGGTCGGTCCGCCAGCAAAGTCGCAGGACGATCTTACGAGCGACACCGGCGACGGGTCCGGCGCAGACTCCATTCGCATCGATAAGTACAAAATCGAAGCCGAAGTCAGCCCTCCGGCAGGCCTGAAAGCTGAGGCGTGGCTAACTCTTCGCGTTCAGGATAACGGCCAACGCACAATCTTGTTCGATTTGTCGCGATATCTTCAAGTGGACCATGTCGAAGCTAACGGGCGGGAAGTCGAATTCATTCATAACTCGTCGGCGGAGGGCGCTCACAGCGCGCGGGAAGGGAACGATCTGATCGCTGTCGTTTTTCCGGATCCTATTCGAAGTGGCCAGCAGATCGAACTTCATTTCAAATATCACGGCGATGTTCTGTCCGATGCGGGCGGCGGCCTGCTGTACGTGGGGGCGCGAGGCACGTGGTATCCGAATCGTGGGCTGGCCATGGCAAGTTATGACCTCGACTTCAAGACGCCTCCGGGATGGACGCTTGTAGCGACCGGAAAGAGGACGGTTGATCCGTCTACGGAAGCTCAATCGTCGCGCTGGGTTTCCGATAAACCAATTCCTATGGCCGGCTTTAATCTTGGCCGCTACTCTCGCGTGGACGCAACGGCTGGCAACGTAAGGGTTTCTGTTTATGCCACCCAAGGCGTGGAGAAGTCGTTTCCCAAAGCATCCTCTCAAGCGACGCTGATGCCCGGCGGTCCTGGGTCGACTGAAAGACCCATCGTGATTCAGCCGGCTTCGCCGTCCCCACGGCGTGCTGCACAAACTGTTGCCGACTCTGTAGCTCAGGCGGTGGATTTCTTTTCTCATCGCTTCGGACCTTACCCATATTCAGAGCTGTCGTTAGCCCAGATGCCGGGCGGCCTGAGTCAAGGATGGCCTAGTCTGGTTTACCTTTCGAGCTTTTCCTTTCTGACGGACGAAGAGCGGGACGCACTCCATATGGATCCCGTGCAAAGGGTCATCAGCAACAACATTCAAATTCATGAAACTGCCCATCAGTGGTGGGGAGACGCTGTGACTTGGGCTGGATACCGAGACCAATGGATCATGGAAGCGCTTGCCAACTACAGCGCGTTGATGTTCCTGCAATCCAAAGAGCCGCAACAGTTCCGCGCGGTCATGGCGCACTACCGCGAGGATCTATTGCAGAACAATTCTAGCGGGTCGCCAATGATGGACGACGGGGCGGTCACTCTAGGGTTGCGGCTTTCGAACTCGCATTTTCCAAACGGATATGAGGCCATCAGTTACGGACGTGGAACCTGGTTGTTTCACATGTTGAGATACATGATGTTGGATGCGGAGCAGGCTGATACGCACGGCGCACGCCGAAGGCCGACTTCAGCTACAGAAGAACCCTTTATTAGGGTCCTGCGGAAGATTCGTGAAACTTACGGCGGGCGTGCGCTGACAACGGCCGACCTGATTCATGCGTTTGAGAGGGAAATAAATCCGTCGTTGCGCTACGAGGGCCAGAAAACGCTCGAATGGTTTTCGCAAAGTTGGCTGAACGGTGCAGCCATACCCCAACTCAGTGTCCAAGGCCTGAAGATTACCCCCGAAGCGGGTCTGACCCTTGTGACGGGGAAGATTAGGCAGAAGAACTGTCCATCTGACATGGTGACTTCGGTTCCCGTTTATGCTGTTGTTGGCAAGCGGAATGTTTTCGTCGCCCGCGTATTCGCCGACGGGCCGGAAACGCCTTTTCGTCTCAAGGCACCCGCCGGCACCCGCCGGATTGTCCTCGATCCTGAAGAAACAGTTCTCGCTACGATCGAGTAATGAATTCCGCTTTTCGAATGATCTTCCCAACTCCGCTCAGAGGATGGATCCGAATTGGTGTCGGACGGTCGGTCCATGCGCACAACCCTCCGCCAATCGCACTCTTTCAACTTGGCAACGACCGTGCAAGCCAATTGCTATGCGTCTGCACCAAAAAAGTCAGAGCGGAACATCAGCGGGCCGGATTTTGATCGTGGAAGATGAGAAATTCGTTCGGGAGAGCAGTTGCGTTCTTTTGCGGGAAGCCGGCTTTCAAGTTTTGGGTGCAGGCTCCGCCGCCCAGGCTAAACGTATTTTCGCGACGGAACCGGAGCAAGTCGATCTTCTCATTACCGATAGAGGTCTGCCGGATGGTTCCGGCGAGGCTCTGTCCATCGAATTGACCCATGATTTTCCCAGGCTAAAAACCATATTTATTTCCGGTTACCCGCGCCAGGGGCGGCCTGTCAAGAACTACCTGTCGAAGCCGTTTTCCTCGGATGCGTTGCTGGAGAAGATTTCTGATGTGATGTCCAACGGCGGCCAGGTCTAAGAACTCTTTCGGTGGCCAGTGGCTTGCACGATCTGGTCCGGGATTTGCATCAATGGGACTACGCGCTGGAGCACGCCCGACTCGGCACAGGATCGCGGCATCCCGTAAACGCTGCACGTCGCTTCATCCTGTCCGACTGTCAGGCCGCCCTGTCGGGCAATCGCTTGCATCCCGCGGACTCCGTCCGCGCCCATGCCCGTCATGATGACGCCCATAGCCGTTCCTCGGTAAACTTCGGCAACCGAAAGCATCATTACGTCCACGGAAGGAGTATGCGCGGTGCCTTCGGGATTGTGTGAGAGCCTGATATCGACACGTGTAGGTGACCGGCGAACAGTGGTCATGTGCTGGCCCGCGGGAGCAATGTAAACAACTCCCGGTAGGATCGGTTCGTCATGGGAAGCCTCACGCACTGCGACCTTACACATGTGGTCCAGCCTCTTCGCAAAGGGCTCGGTAAACCCTTTCGGCATGTGCTGCACGATCAACACGCCGACCGATAAGTCTTCGGGTAGCATGGGCAGAATTTCCTGAAGCGCTTTCGGGCCGCCGGTTGAGGTGCCTAACGCGATCACGCTAACGGGGCCTTGGGACGATCGCTTTGGCCTTTCAATCTTAGCGGGCGGCGCAACTGGTTGCGGACGGTGCTGCCGTCTTCCGTTCTCAGCCGCAGCTTTAATCTTGGTAATTAGTTCAGTTCGGATCTTGACCAAGTCCAGAGCGATGTTGGATTCGTGTTTTGCAATGCAATCGAAGGCGCCGTTCGCCAGCGCTTCCAGGCTGACCTCGGCTCCCGCTTGCGTTTCGGAACTGACCATGATGACGGGGCACGGCGCCTCGCGCATGATTCGCTTTAAAGTTTCAATTCCGTCCATTCCCGGCATCTGCACATCCAGGGTGACTACATCGGGTTTTAAGGAGGCGATCTTGGTGAGCACTTCAGGGCCGTTCTGGGCGATACCGCCCACGTGCAGATCTAAGAGCTTTCCGGGAAGCTGAAGGGTTGGACCTTCGAGATCATTGCCACCGACCTGAACGAAAATTCCATTCAACATTGCAAGCAGGGAGTGTACCGCGACTACAGCACGCGCAATTTGCCTCAGCTCTTTAAGGGAAGATACTTTTTGCCGCTAGGCGAGGCCCTGCAAGTGCATTCCACAGTCAAATCGAAAGTCGCCTTTTCGCGAGTCAACCTGTTGGACGACAAACGCATGTCGACGCTGAAGGGTATGGACGTCATTGTTTGTTGCAATGTGCTGATCTATTTCGATATCGCTTCAAAGCGCCGCGTCATCCAGAACTTCTACGACAGCCTTCTGCCGCACGGATATCTGTTTTTAGGCCACGCTGAGTCACTTTACGGGGTCAACGATGAGTTTCATCTGGTTCATCTGCCGTCAGCCACCGCGTACGTGAAGACGGCAAGCCCATGAATGATTCCAAAGACAAAACGAGGATCAAGCTGCAAAAGCGGCTGGAGAATCTCGACCACATGCCGACGATTCCGACGGTGCTGGTGCCGCTTCTCCGTTATTTAGAACAGCCGCTTGAAGAATTGGATTTGCAAGAAGTGACAGCGCTTATTTCCCAGGATGGATCGTTGGTTTCAAAGTGCCTCCATCTCGCCAATTCTCCGCTGTTCGGCCGCCCACAATCGGTGGATTCGATCCGGTCAGCAGTAGTGTCCCTGGGCTTGCAGCGCATGCGCGACATTGCGGTTTCTTGTTCGGTGCTCGCTCTCATGCCGAATCGAAAAACCTTTTGCGATCCCATCGCTTTCTGGGAGCACTCGCTGGGTTGTGCTTTGGTGAGCCGAGAGTTCGCGCGCAGAATCGGGTACGTCGATCCGGGAAAGGCTTATCTTGCTGGCTTGTTGCACGACATCGGAATTGTCGCCCACTTATGGATCATGCCTGGCGAGTTCGAGTCGGCGATGCAGTTGGCGCAATCTGAGGCGATTGCGCTTGACGAAGCGGAAGAAAGAACTTTAGGAGTTACCCACGGCGACACCGGCAAAACCGTCGGTGAGCGGTGGCATCTGACGCCGGATTTGATCGCCGTGATGGCTTACCACCATCGAGTTGAAAGCGCACCCGCCCATCGCGATTTGGTTGCACTGGTCTCGTTAAGCGATTTGCTGTGCCGCATGAGCGGTATCGGTTACGGGTATGTCGAAGAAAGGCAAGTTGATTTTGAAGAAGAAGCCGGGTTCAAAGTGTTGATGCAGGAATGCCCGAAGCTTCGAACTTTGGATTGGGCACGTTTCACATTCGAACTGGAAGCGTACATGGAAGAGGTCCAGCGTTTAGTGGCGGCTTTCTATCGCGATTCCAAAACGGCGTCGGCAAGCGTATGAGCGATATGGATAATTCTAAAACGATTCAAGTCTTGGTGGCCGACGATAGCGCGCTAGTGCGAGCAGCGCTCAGCCGAATGATCGAATCGGACGCTTCGAGCAACAACATGCTCAATGTGTAAGGTTCTTCGCCGGTCGAACAGCCTGCACTCCATATCCGTAAGTGACGCGACGAGATTCGCGTCTTGGCTTCGAAGATGCGCGTCAGCAGGACATTCTTTAACGCCTTCAGCTGTGGCTCGTTGCGAAAAAAATACGTTTCCCCAATCGTGATTTCGTTGAGCAGGTTCACCATTTCTGCGTGGCTCAACGGCTTGCCGGTGAGCCGTCCGCAATATTCTTTCAGTGTGGTCAGGTTGAGGGCCTTCATCCTTCGAAGACACCTTTCTTCGAGTAAGCGCAACTTGTTATCGGGATGAAAAATGCCCGCTACCTGGTAAATAAGGTCGCGCACCTGCAATAGCGACGCCGATTGCGGAATCACTGGATGATCCAGCGATGGAACTTGCGTCGGAGCGCTCATCTACTGCACCGCGCTTTTCGATGCTGGCCTGCTGGCGGACAAAAGCAGGCCTGCCGGATCAAGCACCAATCGCACTCGGCCTTCACCGCTGATTGTTGCTCCTGCAATCCCCGAACAGTTCTGCAGGTAGGGCCCGAGCGGTTTGATGACCGTGGATTCCTGCCCAATCAACTGATCGACCGCCAGCGCAAGACGCTTTTCGCCCACGGCGAGGATTACCACTTGCCCAGCGGGGCCCTTATGCTCGCTGGGGCTGGAGAACGCATTTTCCAATCGCAACAACGCCAGCGTGCTGCCGCGTAGTAGCAATACTTCGCGCCCCTCCACTTGGTGGATCTCGTCTAACCGTATCTGCGAAGTTTCAATCACCGACCGCAGCGGCAAGCCATAGGTTTCTGATCCGATTCGCACCAGAAGTACGGGAAGAATCGCCAGTGTCAGGGGTAGACGAAGCAGTACTGTGCTGCCTTGGCCCAGGGTGCTGTCGAGATCGATCGATCCATTGATCCGTTTGAGGTTCGAGCGCACTACATCCATACCAACGCCGCGGCCTGAAAGATCACTTACCGCGTCCACGGTGCTGAAGCCGGGAAGAAAAATGAAATCAAAAATTTCACGCTTGCTGAGTGAACGAGATCTCTCTGCGGATATCAAGCCCTTCTCTACCGCTTTACGAAGGATTCGGCTGGGGTCCATTCCCGCGCCGTCGTCGCTGACACTTACCAGGATTTGATCGCCTTCCTGGCGGGCATCCAGTCGAATGGTTCCCACACGTTTCTTTCCCGCAGCAATCCTTGCGTCGGGTTGTTCGACTCCATGGTCAAGTGCGTTTCGGATGAGATGGACTAGAGGATCTCCGATTAACTCAACAACGGTTTTATCGACTTCCGTCTCCTGCCCGCGAACCACGAGTTCGACTTCCTTTTTTAGTCCGTTCGACATATCTCGAACCATGCGCGGGAATTTACGGAACACGCTGTCGATGGGCACCATTCGTGCTTTAAGGCCAGCGGATTGTAGCTCTTCGGTGATAAAGCTCAGTCGCGCCGTCGATTGGCCCAGGGAACCGCGCAATTGAGATACATCCAGCCGATCCAGATTCAAGTCTCCGGCGAGGCGGACCAATCGGTTGCGCTCGAGCACTAGTTCGCCGATCAAGTTCATTAGTTCGTCGAGCTTCCGCACTTCCACGCGCATGGTGGGAGAAGCATCGACGCTGGACTGTGTCGGCGCGGTTTTGGGCGCTTCCGAGGATGGATTCGAGCTGGCCGCTGGCTCGGTATTTTTAGTTGGCTCGGCAGGGGCAGTTGCAGTCGACTGAGTCGCGATCTCCCGATGTCGTACCGCTGCAAGCTCCTCCACCAGTCCGCTCAATTCATAAGATTTCAGGCCGCCGCCGCGGATGTCTTGCAGCATTACGCCAAGCTGGTCGCGCGATGCCAAGAGGCAATTCGTCAGCCGCTGCGACGCTTGAATCTCGTTGCGCCGCAGGTCATTGAGCACGTCTTCGGCGGAATGACTTAAGCGGACGACCGGATCGAAACCCAGAAATCCCGCGGTGCCTTTGATCGTATGCAGCGCTCGAAATATCCTATTCAGCAGGTCGGCGTCCTGGGGCGACGACTCGAGAGAGACCATGTCCTGGTCCATGCCTTGCAGCAGTTCTTCTGATTCCACCAGGAAATCGCAAATCATCGCCGGGTCCTGAAGAAACTCGTTTTCCACTTGAGATCGGTCTCCTTCGCCACGAGCGAGTCAGGGTTAAGAATGCGCAGCCGTGTGGACATCCTCGTTCGCACTCATCAGGCGGTCGACGTCTAGCAGAATCAGCAATCGGTTTTCCAGCTTGCCCATGCCGGACACATATTCCCGTTCGACTTTGCCCAGGCGCGGAGGAGGTTCGACCGTGGCGGCAGAAATCCGAAGAACTTCGGAAACCGAATCCACGATAAATCCGAGCACTGAACCTTGCACCTCGATGACTACAATCCGTGTTTGTTTTGAAGGAGGAAGTTGGGCCAGGCCAAAGCGCTTCCGCAGGGCGATCACCGGAATCACTTTCCCGCGCAGGTTGATCACGCCTTCGACAAACTCCGGCGAGTTCGGCACGCGGGTAAGTTCCTGCAGCCTGATGATTTCCTGGACCCGCAAAATATCGAGTCCAAACTCTTCCTCCCCGATGCGGAAACTGACAAGTTGCAACAATTCCCCGCCGGAGAAAGAAGAACCCGGTAGCGGCGGTTTACCTTGATGGATCGCGGTTCCCGGCATTTCAACTTGAGTTGCCATAAGCCGAATCTCTTTCTGTTAAGTGGAATGGCCTGCGCTGGCGGCAAACGCTTTCTTCGGTTTACTGGCCGCCGGTTCTTGGCTGGCAAAACTAGTCTTGCGCTTTCCATTCAACTTTGGGTTGTCGGACAGTTTGAAACCGCCAACTGTCTGGTTGAGGTCTAGGGCCAGGGTGGAGAGGTCTTGGCACGCCCTTTCTGACTGTTGAGCGTCCTTCGAAGATTCCTGCAAGAGCTTTGCAATCTCGTTCATGTTGAGATTTATTTCTTCGGAGGCACTGGATTGCTCCGTGGCTGCGGTAGCGATGTGGGTGATCATCTCTCCCACCTGTTCGGAAGTCTGGATGATTTTTTTTAACGCCTCACCGGCGCGAGAGGTGGATTCCACTCCGTCTTCGACTTGCCGCGTGCCGTCCTCCATGGCTGTCACCGCGCTCCGCGTCTCTTCTTGAATAGTGCGAATCATGCCCGCAATTTCAGTGGTTGCCGTCGTCGTCCGCTCCGCCAACTTGCGAACCTCGTCGGCGACCACAGCAAATCCTCGGCCTTGCTCTCCCGCGCGGGCGGCTTCGATGGCGGCGTTCAAGGCCAGCAGGTTGGTTTGGTCGGCAATGTCGTCGATGACTCCAGCAATGCGGCCGATCTGGTCCGAGCTTCTGCCCAGCTCTTCCATTTTCGCCGCGGTGCCGCTGACCGCTGATGCGATCGACCTCATTTTCCCTAAGGTGTCTTCCACAATCAGGCCGCCTTGTCGCGCGGTTTCGGCTGCGTTGCGAGACGCTTCAGCCGCGAGATTGGAATTTTCCGAAACCTGAAGGACGCTGCTGGACATTTGTTGCATCGCGGTGGCAACTTGGGCCGTGCGGTCTTTTTGCGTGGCCGATCCCGCCGATTGCCGCGTTGCAGATGACGATATCTGCTCACTCGCGCTGGCTACTTGCTCCACCGCGGCGACGATCGATTGAATCACCCTCTGCAGATTGTTCTTCATCTGGTTAAGTGCGGTCCCCGCAGCGCCAATCTCATCGCCAGTAGTGATTTCCAAATCTCTAACTGCGAGGTTGTTGCCTGCAATCTCTCGCAGCATGGCCAGCATTAGGTCGACGTTTCCGCTGATAGAGCGCGCAATCAAAAACGAACTCATCATTCCGATCAACACCGCCGCCACTGCCAGGATGACGCTGATCCGGAAATTGGATGACTTCATCTCCTGCGCTCGCGCGCGGCTGCCTTGGGCACGTGTCTCCGCTTCCTGCTCTAATTCCGCGCAGGCTTGCCCCAGTTGCTTGATGGCTTCTTCGGCTTTCGGGCTGAAGGCGATGTTCGAAGCTTCGTAGGTTCGCTGTTGCCTGCGAAGGGAAATGATTTCGTCTTCCTGCTTGGCTAAGGTGGTTGCGCTCTGTTCTATACGGTCCAGCATCGCTTGCTCGTTGCCTTCGCCGAGCAGTTTCCGGGCCTCACCGATGCCTTGCACGGCATCTTCTTTCGACTTGCGGTAGCGGTCTTCAGCTTGGGAGTCGCCGGTAAAGGCAAAATCGTTGGCGTATCGGGCCTGCTTTCTTACCGCGATTTCGATTCGCAACGCAATTTCTTTTCCCTTCAAGTCCCGTTCGGCCTGGGCTGTCGCCGTCAGAAGACGCTGCGTGGTGTAGAAATTGGAGATGCTGTTCAGGATGAGCAGCATTAACACCACCCACGACCCCAGAGCCAGCTTCATCTTCAAGTTGAAATTAGGCATTTCACCCGCCTGCCGGCCTGAGTGGATGGCGGCCCGACAAGATTTCGTATCGGCAACACCAGAAGAGACTTGAGCGATTTACCGCGGAACGTCGCTTTTTGGAATGGAAGGGCTGGGTTTTGCCGGCTCTGGCGGTGCGACGATCGGGACAATGTCATTTCGCAGGATGACGACATCCACTCGACGGTTCAGCGCCCTGCCTTCAGATGTGATGTTGTCGGCAATAGGGTGATAATTCGCATAGCCCCCAGCAGAAAGACGTCCCGGATCGAAAGAATATTTTTGGATCAAAAGCCGAATCATCTCGGTTGCGCGAGCCGTAGACAGTTCCCAGTTGGAGTTGAACTTCGAATTATGGATCGGCTGGTCGTCGGTGTAGCCTTCGATCCGGATACGGTTCGTTCGTTGCGTGAGTAGATCCGCAATTCGGGTTAATGAAGAGGTCGCACCCGGCTTGACCCCAGCCGATCCACTATCGAAAAAGCCTGTCTCGCGTAGACTAACCACCAGCCCGTCCGGCTGATCGCGCACGGCGACTTTGCCCACCGAGATTTCTGCGGACAGCGTTTTTTCTAATCGGTCTCGCAGGTCGCTCAGGTCTTCCTGTTCGGGTTGAAGAAGGATGGCCCGTGACGTGATTGGCCTTGTAGTCGCCACTTCCGGTATTTCTAGCACCGCGTCTGTTGCCGGCGGCAGCGTGCCCATCTGTTTGAAGGCAACGCGGATCGCGACTGCCAAATGGTTCATCTTCTTCTTGTCAACCTGCGCGGTGGCATACATGACCACGAAAAATGCGAATAGCAATGTAATGAAGTCGGCATAAGAAACCAGCCAACGTTCATGGTTAACGTGAGAGACATGCTTCTTGCGCCGACTCATCGTCCCGCTCCCGCGGCCTGCGCCAGTTCCGTAGCCTTTCTGCCTTCCGGTAAGTACGCAGATAGTGTGTTTTCGAGTACCCGCGGATTCATGCCTTCCAGGATCGACACCACACCTTCCAGCATCATTTCGCGCAGCGCCAACTCTTCACTGATCCTGATTTTCAGTTTCCCTGCGCACGGCAGCAAGATCAAGTTTGACGCGCCCACTCCGTAGATCGTCGCGACGAAAGCAACGGCGATGCCGCGTCCCACCTCGTCAATCTTGTCGAGATGCTGCATCACTTGGATAAGGCCGAGCACAGCGCCAATGATGCCAATCGTAGGCGCAAAACCGCCAGCCGAATCAAAGACCTGCGGAATTCGGTCGAGTTGAGCGGCCTGGTTGTCGAGTTCCAGTTCCATCGTCTTCCGCAACTCTTGCGGTTCCATACCGTCGACCGCGAGCATCAGCGACTTTTTTAGGAACGGCTCTGCAATCGTGGCTAGGGTGCCGTCGAGAGACAGAATTCCATCTCGCCGCGCTTGTTTGGCGAAACCCACCAGCGTTTGCGCGATTGCTTCGGGTTTCAAATTTGGCACAAACAACACTTGGCCAAGTCTCTTTATCGCCGACAGGACCGTGGGCAACGGGAAGCTGATGAGCACGGCACCGGCCGTTCCGCCAAATACGATCATGGCCGCGGTGGGCTGCAACACCTGTTTCATGCTGCCGCCTTCGAGCAATAAGCCGCCGATAATCCCGCCAATGCCCAACAGCAGGCCGCCGACGCTTGCCTTATCCATTTCTGTCAACCCTCGCTCTTCCCGGTTGAGGCGACTGAATCGGACAATGCGTTGAGGTTGTGACCCGGGTCGGAGGGCCGCAGATATAGATCTTCCCGCACCGAGCGGCGGAATTGAACAACTCGCCTCATCACTTCTTCGGCCGATTCCTCAACCAGAATTTTTTCCCCGTTAGTCAGAGTAATGACGGTGTCGGGCGAATGCTCGATGAGCTTAATCAGATCGGAATTCAACACGACCGCGCTGTGGTTGAGTTTGGTCAGTTGGATCATCACTGTTCGTGACTTGTCTCAACCGGGTTCATCGTCAAAACGGGTGAGAAGGATGATTCTCGGGTTAAAGGGTTACCAAAGTCTTTCGCATTCGCACTCAAGCCGCGCTTCTCTTCGCCGATGGATGGCTTGAACAGAAAACAGGTTTCCGCAGATAAAACTGCGGACAGGTCTCCCGTAAACATTAGGGCGTCCCGTTCCGCGGGACCGGGACCCAATCCTAAAGGAGCGAAACACATGGCACTAACAATTCTGAATAACATTGCATCGATCGCAGCTGAGAACCAGCTCAACATCACGCAGGGGAACCTGCAAAGCACGCTTTTCCAACTGTCTTCAGGTTCGCGCATCAACAGTGGCGCCGATGACGCTGCAGGACTGGCCATCGCTAACGGGCTGCAAGCCAACGTCACCGCCTTGACGCAGTCCTCGCGCAACGCGAACGACGGTGTGGGCCAGTTGCAGGTTGCGGACGGATCGCTTGCCCAGGTCACAACTCTGCTCAATCGGGCAATCACGCTGGCAACCGAGTCGGCCACCGGCACGGTATCCGATCCTCAACGCGTAGCGTTAAACACCGAATACACCGCGATCAAAGCGGAAATCGACCGCATCGGTTCGACCACAAGTTACAACGGCGGACAGGTATTCACAACCAACGCGCTGAACATTTTTCTTAGCGATTCAAACACCAGCAGCCAGATTGGCGTTACCACTGGAACGCTGTCTTCAGCCGGGCTAAATCTGGGCGGCGATGCTACCGCGACTCTTTCAGCGACTGCGCAGCCGGCGGCGGCGGACACTGTCACGGTCGGCGCCACGAGCTATAAGTTCGTTGCAGCGCTGACAGGAGCCGCAAACGAAGTACTGATTGGCGGCAACCTGGCGACCACGCTGACTAACCTGGCCAGCGCCGTCAATGGCTCAGCTGGTGCGGGAACGACGTATGGAGTAGGCACCGCCGCGAATGCGTCTGCCACTGCGGTGGCCAACCCTACGTCGGTTGCCTTTACGGCTAAGCTGGCCGGGGTCGGAACCTCCGGGCAGCAGACTGGCAACTTCATCACCTCCTCGGTGAGCGTAGCTACGGCGGGCACGTTTGCCTTCATCAACGGCGCCACGTTTTCCGGTGGAACTGGAACTACAAACGACTTGCTCACGGCCGCCGATGCTCAAGCGGCGCTCACCACCATCAATTCAGCTATTCAAACGGTCGCCAGTATTCGCGGACAAATCGGGGCCAGCGTAAACCGCTTGCAGAGCGCCAGCAACGTCATCAATAACCAGACCCAAAACCTGACTGCGGCCCAAAACGGCATCACTGCCGCCGATATTCCCACCGCAGTCGCCAACTTGACCAAATATTCCATTCTCGAACAGACGGGAATATCTGCTCTGGCTCAGGCTAACCAGCAACAGCAGTTGGTTTTGAAACTGCTGCAATAAACTAATCCGGAGGACTCGGCCCTCGGCCCGATTCCTCCGGCTGTTTTTTCGGATGCCGTCATGAGTATCGGTCCTGTTGCGACATTGCCGTCCTCGACTGGGCAGAGCGCAAACGCTGCTGGGAGCAATCATCGGCCGCGGGTTCCCGAATTGGGTGGACCCATAAGCGGACAAACTACCGAAAAAAAACCGTCAACCTCACCAGCATCCGCGCCGCAAGATGAAGTGCGCGTGCACTTGGATAGTCCGCAAGCGGATGGAATCTACATATACCAATTCGTCGACCGCTCCGGCAGCGTCGTATTTCAAGTGCCCAGCGAGGAACTTTTGAACCTGATCCATCAAATTCAAAGCGCAATTAGTCACGATCTATCGCGAACAGTTTCCCCAGGCTCCGGCGGAAAATGAAAAAGAGGGAAGCCATATGGGTATCAGCTTTAATGCAGCCACATTACTGAATGGTAACGGCATTAACGTGAATCAAGTCGTGGCTGCCATTCAGAATGGGCACAGCGGTCAGCTATCGATCTGGCAGCAAGAACAGGCGGATTTGGCTACTCAAGCCGGGCTGCTCTCGGGTTACAACAACGACCTCACAAACCTGGCCGCTGCGGTGCGTTCGCTCGCCGATCCCCTCGGCCCGCTAACTGCATTGACCGCGAACTCCACGAACCCCTCGGAGGTAACCGCCACTGCACAGGCTTCGGCTTCAGCCGGCGTTCATCAAGTTACAGTCAACAATGTTGCGACTACATCGTCCGCCTACAGCACCCCGATTGCCAGCGGAAGCTCAGTGCCACAGGGCAGTTTTACCCTGCAGGTAGGAGATGGCGCAACGGCAACAGTTTCCGTTAACACCTCGGGGGTTACTCTCGATCAATTGGCGACCTACATTAACGGCCAGAATTACGGTGTCTCTGCAAGCGTAATCACTGATGCGAACGGATCAAGGCTATCGCTCAACAGCGCCACTTCAGGGCTTCCCGGAAACCTGACGATTTCAAACGACACGATCGGCCTGAATTTCACCGCCGTCGCGGGCGCGAACGCTTCACTCACTGTCGACGGCGCCCCAATCAATAGCACATCGAACACGGTGACTTCAGCTATTCCGGGCGTAACGTTGAATCTGCTTGGCTCTTCCCCTGGGAATTCTGTTCAGATTTCGGTTGGCACCGATACCAGCCAGGCTACTCAGGCCATCACAAACTTTGTCTCTGCTTACAACACGATTGTCGGCGACATCAACCAGCAATTTTCGGTCGATCCCACCACGAACCGCGAAGGGATACTCGGTTCGGACAGTTCTTTACGCGCGCTGCAATCGAGCCTGCTCGCGGATGCAAGTTACGCCGTCTCCGGTAACAGCGGTCTTGTCAATCTCGCATCGCTCGGCATCAACACTCAAAATGACGGCACTTTAAGCGTCGACCCAACCGCATTGAATGCCGCGCTGACCGCGAATCCCGCCGGGTTCCAAAATTTCTTTCAGAATTCCTCGTCAACCGGCTTCGCCACCAATTTCAACGCCGACCTCACGAATCTGACCGATCCGACCCAGGGCGTGTTGAGCCTCGATCTCACGCAGAATACTTCTGAACAAACCGATCTGACCAATCAAATCAGTAATTTTCAAACTCAACTCGATAGCCAGAAACAGCAACTGTTGCAGCAATTCAGCACAGTCAACGCTTCGCTGGAAGAATACCCTTTCTTATTGCAGGAAGTTACAAGTCAGTTGGGCCTGAGCAACGGTTCCACCAACAACACTCCAACTCAAGCCACATCAACCGCGGGCGCGACCACTGGAGGCTAAATTGAAACATCCGCGAACCTACTATCGCGAAGCTTCCGTCCGTGGCGCGACCTCGGTCGAATTGGTTGTCTTGCTTTACGAGCAGGTCATCCAAGACCTCGGCAGAGCGGCCCGCGCCATCGATGAACACGACATTGAAGGCCGCACCGGCCAGATCAATCATGCCCTGTCGGTAATCGCCCACTTGCGAGGAACTCTCAACCTGGAATTGGGCGGCCAGGTCGCGCGTCATCTTGACCGGTTCTACGAAATTCTGGTGAACGACATTTTGTTGGCCTCGATGCAAGGCTCGAAGGAAGTCCTTGTTAAGCAAATTGATTTTCTTCTCATGCTGCGGGAAGCCTGGGTCAAAGTGGCGCTCGATCAGGGTGTCGCCACATTGCGGACGGGCGTTTCGCAAACTGGGGCAGCCCTAGCGGCCGACTAAACGGTAACAGCGGCCTCCAGAAAGCGAAGAGCGATGGCGACAGCCGCGATTCATCCCGCACTCGCAGACCTTCACATGGTCAAGGCGGAGCTGTCGGCAGCGCTCTTCCGCTTTCAGCGAAGCGATGCACTTTCGGTGCGTCCGTGGGAACTTGTGGCAGTCCTTCAAGCTTTGCGCCGCGGAGGCGAATTCATCCGGCAGGGACCCGAGAAGGGCTCCCCTCGTTACAACTGGGAGAATGAAGTTAGCGAATACCGCGATATCCTGCGCCAGCTTGCTGGCGTGCTCCCCGGGATGCAAGCGAGACTTCTTTGCGAGCGGGCACGCCTCGAACATGCCCGTCGCCAACTCCAGGCCGCCAACGCCTGGGCAGAAGCCAGCCGCGCGGGCTTCTGAAACGTCGGCGGCGGCCTATTTCAAATAATCGAATAACGTATTCTGCGGGATTTTCGCGATCGCTGCCAGCGTAGCGCTCTGGGCAGTTTGGTCGCTCGCCAATTCGCCCGCCACCGCGGCGATGTTCGCGCCTGCAATCTGGTTCTGCTGCTGCGACAGCTGTTGTTTTTGGCTGTCCAGATAAGTCTGTTGGCTCTGCGTCTGGTTGAGCGCATTGCCGTAAAAGACGCGCTGCGTGTTGACGTAACTGTATGCTGCGTTCACTTCGGTGACCGCTGCCCCGATGTTGGAATTGTTGTTCAGCGCGGTGATGAGATCGTTGAGCGACTGAAAGACGTCGGCCCCCGGCCCGCTAAAAATCTGCGACCCGGGCTGGTTAACCTGCAGTTGGTAGCCGATTCCAATGGTGACCTGATTGGTCCCCGTGTTGCCGACGTAACGTACGCCTGACGGCGAACTGCTGTCGGCCACGAACGGAACAACGTTGGCAGTTCCTGCGAAAATGTATTGTCCTTGATATGAGGTGTTAGCGAGGCTTATCAATTGACTCTGAATGCCAGTCAGTTCAGCGGCGACTGCAGCCCGGTCGGCGTTTGAGAGTGTGCCGTTCGCTCCTTCCGTGCCCAGGCTGATGACCCGTTGCAGCGACGTGATCACGGAATTCAAGGTGGAGTCTGCCGTCGACAGCTGACCGGTCACGCTGCCGATGCTTTGTTCGAAAGAGTCGGCTTGCTGGGTTTGCGCCGCGACTTCGACCAGTTGTGCCGCCCCGGCCGGGTTGTCGGAGGGTTGATTAATCGTGCTGCCGGTTGCGAGTTGGAGGCTTGCGGTTTGCTGCTGTTCGGACACCGTCGAGAGGGCGGACAGCAGGTCGGGTAAGGGATACGGGTTCAGGCGAATGGAACTCATGGCGTGGTCACCATATTTATTACTGTGCTCAACAAATTATCGATCGTCGTCACTACTTTAGCGGCGGCGTCATAGGCTTCCTGATATTGGAGCGTGTTGGCCGCTTCTTCGTTGAGGGAAACTCCAGAAATGCTACCGCGCTGGTCTTGCAGCTGGGTCAGGACCAGTTGGGCTGAGTTGAGTTCAGCGGTACCGTTCGCTACGTCGTTGCCTACATTGAACACGATGCCGGAGTAAAAATCTGTAGGAGTCCGCCCGGCGACCGGCTGGTTGGCCACAGCCGACAGTGCCGCGACATTACCGTTGCTGCCCGCACTGCCATCGGAACTGGCCGCGATCAGAGCCGGATCGGTGATTTGCACTTGCAGGTTTGCCGCTGCGCCGGTCGCGCCCGGCGGAGCGAATATGTTTCCGCCGGCGTTACCATTCAAGTCGAATCCACCCTGGTTCGCAGTGTTGATGCCATTGGCCAAACCCGCTGCCAAAGTGTCAAGACTTGTAAGAACACTGGGAATCGTTTGGTCGCGGACCTGAAGAAATCCCGCAAGCTGCCCGGAACTGATCTGCGAAGTGATGTCCTGCCCCTGGGCGAATACGTCCTGGTAACCGGCCGCATTCGTTTGCGTGTTGAGCTGATAGCTTTGACCTCCAGCCACGAGCGGTACGCCATTGGCCGTCACTAGAGTAAGACCGCTGTTCTCGGTCTGGATCTGGGACACATTGATCAGACTCGATAGCCGCCCAATCAAAACATCGCGCTGACTTACGAATGCGCTCGCATCCTGCCCCGTACCTAGCAGTTCCGAGATCCGAGTCGAGAGGCCGGCAATCTGCCCCGTCAGCACGTTGACCTGCTGCACCGACTGCGTCACGTTGAGGTCGAGGCTCGATCGCTGTTGAGTCAAAGCGTCCGCAGTGTGATTGAAGGTGGAGGCAAGATTGCCGGCTGCCGTCAACACAGCCAGGCGGTCGGGAACGCTCGCCGGGGCCGTCGACAATTGATCGAGGCTGGAAAAAAATGCCGAAATCTGTGATCCGATGTCGCCTGTGCTCGTGGCAAACCCGGACTGCACCTGCTGAAGGGCGCCGACGGAAGCGTTCAGCTGGCCCTGCTGCTGGGTTTCCTGCTGAATGCGCACTTGAAGAATCGGATCGCGAATGCTCTGCAACTTCTCGAGCGTGACCCCGGTGCCAAAGCTCACTGGCCCGATTGTCACCGGATCGCTTTCGACCAACTGCGGCTGCTCCCGTGCATAGCCGGGTGTGTTTACGTTGGCCACGTTATTGGCGGTCGCGCTCAATGCGCCCTGTTCCGCTGCTAGAGCGCCGGTAGCCACCGCAAGAATTCCGGACAGGCTGGCCATCAGACGGCCGTTTTTCCATTTGCCGGCGAATAGCCGTTGCCCGAGTCGCTGAGCAGCCGCGCAAAGATATCGTTGGTGCGCCGCGCACGGCGCAGGAACGCAGCCGCTAAGCGGCACTTAGTAATCACGTGCTCCGCCATTGCCATTTCCGGGCTGGCTCGGAAGGAGCGGCCCCCAATCCCCGATTCCACCGGGCCGCGCAAACTGGAGGTCACCGAAAGCAGTGTCTCCGTGTGCCCTCGCAGGCCGCGTAGATCGGAAACTGTAGCAGCTCTTACGAGCGCTTCGATCGAGTCCGCCAATTTTTGCAAACGACTTACAAGGCCGATAGCTTCGGTCTTTGCTGCTACCTCTTCTACCTCTCCTGCAAGAGCAAGCGCGGGTTCTTCTACCTCTCCGGCAAGAGCAAGCGCGGGTTCTTGCTGATCGCCCAGTATTGTCGTCATGCCAGACTGTCCAATTCGTGAGGCTCCGCGGGCAGCATACCGTCATTTGCGTTGCTCTCATTTGTGTCCATGCCATGGTTGCCGCGGTTCTCGTCGGTTCCGACGTCGACCGAATCGGCTTCGCCGGAACACATCTTTTTGCCCCGCCTGCGTTCCATCTTCCCGGGACGATTCTTCGGCGGACCGCTTTTCAAACCGGAGCACGGTTCGGTCCATTCGAGTTCTCTCGCCAGCTCGCCCCCATCTGGGTCGACGGCCTGGATCGCAATGTCGTTCATCTTGGTCGCCTGCTTGCTGTGTCAAACAAACACTACGCGGCGGAACCCAGCGTAATCTCAGACAAAATCGATTCCGCGGTTTGAGCAGGAGAAGGCTGATATTGGCCTTGGTTGATTAACCGCGCCAGTGCTGCCACTTTCTCTTGCCGCACTTCTGGCAAACCAGCCGCGCGTGCAGCCAGCGCGCTTACTATGATTTGCGGCTGCGATTGAATGGCAGTCTGCGACGTCGCGCTTCCATCGCCTGTCCTAGACCCCGCCGTCGCGCCCTGGCTTCGCGCCGCTCCGGTCTCGACGATGTCGGATGTATTGCCTAAATCGATTCTCATTGAAATTCGTTCCCCTCCGGTTACCTTTCACTACCCTGCAATTTGTATGTCGGCTCAGGGTTAAAAAACTTTAATGGTACCGGACTGCGGGGGATTCGGGCCGGAACCATACCTTAATCCGCATATCGGCCAACGGACAGGGAACCTTAGTTTTTTCTTCCTCTACTTAGGGTTGCGCCCGAGGAGTTTGCCGGTTGCTTCGACGCGAGCTCGCGGGAGATCATCTGCGCAATACCCAGGCCGCCTGACGCCGCTAGCTTGGCCGCGAGCGCTCGCATCCCCATCGCCTGATAATCTTCCGACCCGGCGTTCAAGACCGTCCCTTGATCGTCGCCGTCAAGCGAGGTGAACGACTTCTCGAGCGACGAGAACAGTGATCCCAGCAGTTGTGATTCGAATTCGCGAGCCGCTCGCATGATCCGCGGGTCGCGGTCCGGGGTGGCGCCCTGCCTTGCGTTTCCGCTTGCCTGAATATCGAACATCAGATCACCTCCAGATCGGCTTCGAGCGCACCCGCAGCCTTGATCGCCTGCAGAATCGCGATCACGTCTCGCGCCGTCGCCCCGATTTTCTGCAATCCGTTGACCAGTTGCTCGATGCTTGCCCCTTCGGTCAGCTCAATGCGGCGCGCCGGCCCGTCGTCGGCTTTGATCGCAGTCGATGGGGTAACCACAGTCTTACCGCCGGAAAGCGGGTTCGGCTGCGACACCTCCAATTGCGTGGTCACCTCAATCGACAGGTTTCCGTGCAGGATCGACACCGCACCCAAGCGTACTTCTTTGCCCATCACGACCGTGCCGGTGCGTTCATTGACCACCACCTTCGCCCGCCGATGTACGGCGACACTCAGGTTCTCGATCCGCGCGAGCATTGCCGGAAGGTTCTCCGCGCCCGAAGGGTCGACTTCCACCCGTCGCCCATCGACCACGACCGCTATGGCCTGCCCGAATTCCTGATTCACCGCGAGCGCTACGGCCAGCGCAGTCGTGAAATTTTCGTCCGCCAGCAGCAATGAGAGCTTGCCCAGTTTGCGCAGATCAACCGAACTGTTGCGCTCGACGAGGCCTCCACCGGGAATGCGCCCTACCGTCGGATGGTTGACTTGCTTTCCATTGGTTTTTCCGCCTTCGCTGTAACCGCCTAATGTCAGCGGCCCCTGCGCTTGCGCATACACTTCGCCATCGGGCCCGTAGAGCGGCGTCAATAGCAGCATTCCGCCTTCGAGGCTTTTCGCGTCTCCCGCCGACGACACTGTCACATCGAGCCGGGTTCCAGGACTTGAAAATGGCGGAAGCGTGGCGGTCACAAAAACCGCCGCGACATTCTTTACGATCATCGTTCCGGCTGAGGTCTGCACCCCCATCCGCCGCAGGATGTTGGCAAGGCTCTGGGTCGTAAAGAGAGTCTGCTGCTTATCTCCGGTGCCCTTGAGGCCGACAACGACACCATAGCCAAGCACAGGGTTGTCCCGTACACCCTCGACGCTGGCAATATCGCGAATCGGCACCGCATGGGCCGGATCTTCCGCAACGGCGATTGCCGCGAACACAAAAATTCCCAGCAGCAGTGCTTCCCAATTTCTCATGGCTCTGATCCAACGCGCTTGCGTAAGGCTCATGTCAGCTCAGAATCCCAGAAGCCACAGGATTCCGCGTACCAGCGCATTCGGCGGACGCACCCCGTCGCTGAGTACCCCTTTGCCTTTCAATTCCAGTTCGAGATTGCCCAGGTCGTTTGAAGGTACGCTGCCATCCGGCGCCACGTCTCCCGGACGAACCAGACCGCGCACGAGTACCGTTTGCTTTTCGTTGTTCATGGTCAGCTGGCGTTCGGCCTCGACGACCATCACACCGCTAGGCAGCAGCGCCACGACCCGTCCAGCCAAAGTAGTTTGCAACGTAGATGTAGTCGATGCTTGCGACTTCCCGGAAAGAGCTGCTGCCGAATTTGGAGAGAAGATGTTCTGCACGGCTGAGGTGCTGGCGTGTGCAGCCAGGGCGGTGATGCTCGAACTGGCATTGAATGTCCGATTGGTGCCCACGCTGGCGGCGTTGTTCGCGGTGGTGCCCTGTGAAACCACGATCATGATCAAATCGCCCACGTGCAGCGCCTTGTAGTCAGCGGCCAGGTCCGAAAACCGGCCCTGATCGGTCCACAGGCTGCCCGGACTTCCGGGTTTCAGGTCAGGCCCCTGCTGGCGCATTCGCTCCACGTATTTCACGAGCGACTCGCGCTGGATCAGCTTTTCTTGCGCACTGCCGGCATCGCGCTTCGCTTGCGCCGTCGGCCCAAGCAGAGCAAGGATGGCAAAAATTGTCACCGCCCAACCCCTCACCCGGGCATCGATTGGACTGCGGCCGCCGCTCATTGCCATCTCGCCCGCAACTCGTTCTCGCCAGATACTTCTGCCCAGAACACCCTGTGACTGTTGGCGTCGAGGACGCGAATCTTTTGCTCGAGCCTTCCGTTCTCTAGGCAGACGACCGCAAGTTGCAATCGCATCCCCGGCTCGGCGATCGTCAGCCGAGCGGAACCGCCTGCGCGCGCCAGGACCTGTCCGGGGGAACGACTAAGCGGGGAGTGAGCCGCCGTCAGGGCTGGCGCCGCCCCGTCAAACTTGATCGATACCCAAAAGTCGAGACAAGCGCTGCGTGGTTGACATTCGAGAATGAAGTCAAGTACCGGGCATCGCGCATCCTTGCGCGCATAGAGCACATTGAGATGATCGGAGGAATTTGCAGCCATCGCGTGCCATCGCATCTCGAAATCCCGCTTCGAATCGCTTGGCCATCCGGATTTTGCCAGATAAGCAATGATTGTTTGGCGCACGCTAGCTTCGGCTATCGGAACCCGCCCGACGGTTTGCGCACTTGCGGAGCAAATCGCCAGCGGCAGCAGCAATTTGAGAATCTGTCTGGCGATCGCGTAGTGTTCGGCTAGATTCATGATCTGAAACTGGCTCTTCCGATCTCTATCGAGCCGTGCTGTTGAGTCCTTGGAGCATTTCGCTGGCCGCTTGCACCACCCGCGAATTGGCTTCGTAGGAGCGTTGCGCAACAATCATCTGCACGAATTCCTCGACCACATCCACGTTTGACTGTTCGAGATATCCCTGCTGAATCGAACCTAGGCCTTCGCTGCTTCCCGGTGTGCCCACCACCGGATCGCCCGAGGCCGTGGTGGCCAGGAACAAGTTGTTGCCCACGCTGTTGAGGCCGCCGGGATTAGGAAACAGCGCCAACTGGATATTGCCTACCTGCTGCGCTGCCGTTTGCCCCGCTAAAGTCACGCTGACGGTGCCGTCGCTGCCGATCGTGAGCGAGGTCGAACCGGCTGGCACCGTAATAGTTGGCTCGATCGGGTTGCCGTCCGCCGTCACCACATTCCCGCTGGAGTCCATCTGAAATGCGCCACTGCGGGTGTAGGCTGTCTCGCCCGTAGGCAACGTCACCTGGAAAAATCCCTGGCCTTCAATCGCGAGGTCGAGTTGATTGCCGGTGGCGCTGAAGTCGCCCTGGGTCTGGACGATCTCGGAGGTGGCAGAACGCGTGCCCAAGCCGATCTGTAATCCGGCGGCGATTGTCGTTTGTTGTGTGGCCGCCGAACCGGGCATCAGTATGTTCTGGTAAATCAGGTCTTCGAACTGCAAACGGCGTTTGCGAAAACCGGAGGTGCTCGCGTTGGCGAGATTGTTGGCGACGTTGTCGAGATTCGTCTCTTGAGCGGACATTCCACTGGCTGCCGTATAGAGCGCGCGCAACATGGGTTTCTCCTTGCGGTTGATGATGTCTAGATCTTGGGTAGCGTGTTGGCGGCGATTTGGTTGAATTCGGAATAGAAAACCGAGAGAGCGCGTTGCAACATTTCGGCATGCCGTTGCACGACGATCAGGTCAGCCACCGCTTTCGTCACCTCAACATTTGAACCCTCAAGCATTCCCTGGCGGATTCGCGCCCCCATTTCGAGAGCGGCCTGATCGGGCGGAGCGCTGTAATACCCAGCGCCGACTGCTTCCACGGTTCCGGGCGTTAAATGCACTATGCTCAGTTTGTCGACGACGGCACCTTTGACCGAAATCGTCCCATCCGCACTCACCGAGACTTCCCCGCTCGGAACAGTAACTGGCCCGGTTGCTCCCAATACCGGGTCGCCATTCTGGGTCGTGATCTGCCCTAATGCCGATATCTGAAAACTTCCGTTGCGCGTATAGGCGGTCCCCGAAACGGTTCTTACGGCGAAGAACCCTTCGCCTTCGATCGCCAAATCCAAGGGATTGCCCGAGCGCTCCAGGCTGCCTGAACTTAGATCGACCCCGGTCGCGCCCAGCACATTGAAGTCATTAATGGCGTTGTTCATCACACTCAATTGCTCGCGCGGAGCAGCGGCGATGAGTGACTGGAAGGCTTCCTGTCCGCCGCGGTAACCGACAGTGCTGGTGTTGGCGAGATTGTTGGCAATCACTTCGAGCGCCAGGTTCTGTGCTCGAAGGCCAGTGCATGCCGCGTAATAGCCGCTGTCCATGAAGCCCTCCGTTGCACATTAGAGTGCAAGCGGGGAGCCAATCTCCAGGGGAAGGATAGTTCTGAAATTCCTTAGCTTCGCAGCCTGAAGCTTCACCGAATCGCGGAGCTAGGAAGACTCTGCCGGGCAAGCGTGCGAGCGCCGGCAGAAGATGCCGTGGCCCTCAGGCGTGGACTTCGAGCGACACCTCGATTGGGTGCTCTTCGAACTTCAGATGAACTTCCAGCGAACCCGAACCCGCCATCGAATGGCAGTGGTAGCTGCTGCCGGTAATAACGGTGGGCACGCTCAGCAAACAACGGGAACTCATTCCTGGAAGTTTGTTTTTAAAATTTCCGGCGATCATGTTGGTCACTTCGCCGACCGCGTCCCACATCTGCTCTTCGGCGTCGCTCGAAACCGATCCCAACATCTTTGCTGCGATCGCGGTAGCGCACTTTGTGCTGCAACACAACGTCACCATTCCGCACAAATCGCCGGCGAGCCCGACCATGGAGGTGAAATCGTAAGTGTCCGGCTCCTTCTGCGTCGCGGGCACCACCTTAGTGTCGACCATGATTTCAAACACCTCGCGCACCGCCAGTTCGAGTTGGGGAAGCCATTCGGGTAGGGGAGCCACGATGCGGCCGGTCTGAGCTTTGGCGCTCACGCGGAGACCATCCGCGACCACCTACGAAAACAAGGAAAGCTCGATGCGATCATCATGGATCCGCTATTGATTAGATATCTCTGAGGAAGCGCTTAGCGATCAGAACTATTCTTAGAAAACTCCAATGAAACCGGCAAACAACAGAGCCGCTCCCTCAATGTATCGGCATCGTTATCTGCTTCTTTACCTCGTGGAAACTACAGCGGGCTCAACCATGCGCGGATCATTGCTTATAATCGGTTCTCATGCCGGACTTCATTGCCGTTGAAGAACAGATCGCCTACATCAAGAAAGGCTCTGCGGAAATCATCCGCGAGTCCGACTTGGTAGCAAAGCTCGAGAAATCCCGCACCTCGGGAATTCCGCTGCGGGTGAAAGCGGGATTTGATCCGACCGCGCCCGATCTCCACCTCGGCCACACCGTCCTGTTGCGCAAGCTGAAACATTTTCAGGATCTCGGACATACCGTCATCTTTCTTATTGGAGACTTTACCGGGATGATTGGCGATCCCACGGGCCGCTCCGCGACGCGCCCTCCGCTGACGCGGGAGGAAATCCTACAAAACGCGAAGACTTATCTCCTCCAGGTCTACAAAATTCTCGACGAGAAAAAGACCGAGACTCGCTTCAACAGTGAATGGTTCGACAAAATCACATCCGCCGACTGGATTCGGCTGGCCGCCAAATTTACCGTCTCCCAAATGCTCGAACGTGAAGATTTTCACAAACGCTTTCAGGAAGAAAAGCCGATCGCGATGCACGAGTTGCTGTATCCGCTCGCGCAGGGTTATGACTCGGTCGCGCTCAAGGCAGATGTCGAGTTGGGCGGTACAGACCAGAAATTCAACCTGCTGGTAGGGCGTGAACTGCAACGCAGCTTCGGACAGCCCTCGCAGGTAGTGCTGACGATGCCGATTCTCGAAGGCCTCGACGGCGTAAATAAAATGTCGAAGTCACTGGGTAACGCGGTGGGCATTCAGGAAGCGCCCGTGGAGATGTATGGCAAGCTCATGTCGATTTCCGACGAAATGATGTGGAGATATTACGAACTGCTGACTGATGTGCAATTGCAGGATATCGAAAAGATGAAGCGTGAGTCACATCCCATGCACGCTAAGAAAGATTTGGCCCGACGTATCGTAGCCGACTTTCACTCCGGCGAAGCCGCAGCCAAAGCCGCCGAAGATTGGGGCAAGCTACGCCAACGCGAGATGTCTCCTGAGACGATTCCGGATGACGTCGAAGAAACGCGGATTCCCTTCGATAAGATTCGTGCGTCCGATTCGCCTGCGCCTGGTTCAGACTGGTTCATATCCATTCGACTCGACAGAATGCTAGTTCTTTGTGGACTGGCAGATTCGACGACTGACGCAGGAAGAAAACTGAAGGCGTCTTCTGTCGAGTTGCTGCGACAAGGTGAAGTTCGCGGCGAGGTTTACGCCGCCCCCCACCTTGCTATCGCTTTTTCTGCATTCCCAGTTAGGCTCGACCTGAGAGTTGGCAAGAAGGTCAAAAAAGCAATCATCGACGGTTGAAGTTCCCCGTGATTAGATCCCGGAACCACACCACACTCCCGATCGGAGCTAGAATGTCTTACCGGAAAGGCCATTCTTATGAAAAAACTGTTCGTGCTTCTCTGCACCCTATCGTTATTCGCTACTCTGTCGTTCACGCAGGATGCGCCCCGCGACGGATCGCACACCCCGACCACCGAAGCTCCGGGGCCTGCCACTCATGGTGCGGGACATGCGAACGACGGCACAGCCCGCTCGAAACATCGCCATCATCATCGCCACCACCATCACTCCAATCACTCGTCCCGATCGAATGATGCGCCCAGACAGTAGCGCTATCGTTGGGAGGGAACGTAGCGACTCCGGCCCGCGCTCCGGGCCGTCGTAGTCTCATGTCCAATGTGCGCGTGGCCGCGATTCTCGGACTCGACATTCCTGTCCGCATCGCATCGCGATTCCAAAAATGCTGTTCGGGCGAGTGGAATTTCGGCCCGCCTGACAATACGCGAAGACGCTGATGCAATCCTTGTTTTCGGCGGAGATGGAACCATTCACCGTCACCTCGCGCGGCTGGTCGAGCTGCAACTGCCCGTACTGATTGTCCCGCTCGGCAGCGGCAACGATTTCGCTCGCGCCCTCGGGCTTCGCAGCGTCAATGTGGCACTCGACGCATGGAAGAACTTCGTGTCCACGCGGGACAACACTCGCCGGATCGACCTCGGCCGCTTAGCCTCGGCGGTTTCCGAACGATATTTCTGCTGCGCCGCGGGAATCGGCCTGGACGGAGAAATCGCCCGTCGCGCCAACTTGCTGCCACGCTGGTCGCGTGCGGCTGGCGGCTATGCGTTGAGCCTTCCCTCAGCCTTGCTCGGTTTTTCGTCGCCGGTGGCAACCATACAATCAGCCGAAGCGAATAGCGCCCAGTTCAACCGCCAGCCCATTACGCTCGCAGTATTTTCGAACACGAAATTTTACGGAGGAGGAATGCAGGTCGCCCCTTGGGCTCGTCCCGACGACGGCTTGCTCGACCTCTGCCTCATTCCCCGAATGAATAAGCTAAGACTCATTGCATACTTTCCAACGATTTATTCCGGCAAACATTTGTCGGTTCGCGGAGTGAGTTACTGCCAATCCCCGCACTTTTTGATCGAAACAGAAACGCCTTGCGACGTGTATGCAGACGGAGAGTACGTTTGCCAAACTCCGATCAATATGAGTTGCGTACCGTCTACACTGACCGTCATCGTTCCCTGACCGGACTAGTACCCTCAGGCGGCGTGATCATGCGATGCAGCACACGGTGCTAAACTACAGCCACATATGGCAGAAAACGAGCGTTCACGCACTTGGCTCTGGGTCTTAATCGGCGGGGGCGTCTTCTTTCTCTTTGTTCTCGCTGTCTTCAGCCTGGTCTATCTCACCATGCACGCGGGACAACCTACGTCCGCGATGGCCTTTGGGGATAAGATTGGCGTCGTTGATCTCGAAGGCGTAATCCTCGATTCCAGCGTGATCGTCCCACAACTCAAGAAATTTGCCGACGACGATTCGATCAAGGCCATCATCGTTCGGGTAAATTCACCAGGCGGAGGCGTGGCGGCTTCTGAAGAGATTTACCGCGAAGTCAAGCGCGTGCGCGACGAGAAAAAGAAGCGGATCGTAGCGTCGATCAGCACAGTTGGAGCCAGCGGGGCCTATTTTGTGTCCTCCGCTACAAACAAGATTTACGCCGACCACGGCAGCGTCGTTGGGTCGATTGGCGTGATTTCCGAGTGGGTCAATTACGGAGACTTGTTGAAATGGGCGAAGCTCAAACCGGAAGTATTAACTGTAGGAAAATTTAAAGATACTGGCGACCCTTCGCGCGAGATGACTCCAGAAGAGCGGGCGTACTTGCAATCGCTCATCGACAATATGTATGGGCAGTTTGTGCAAGCTGTGGCTGATGGACGCCACGCCAATGTGGCCGACATTAAGTCGATCGCCGACGGCAGAGTCTGGACCGGCGAGCAAGCCCTGGGACTACACCTGATTGACCAATTAGGCGACTATCAGACTGCCGTCGATGACACCGCCAAGGCCGTCGGGATCAAAGGTGAGCCCACATTGGTTCATCCGGAAAAAGACAAGAGAACGGTATTCGACCTCTTGTTCGGGGACGTTTCTCAATGGCTGCCTAGCAAAGAGAAAATCTTGGACCAGCAACTGGGTTTCTACTATTTGTGGAAATGAGCCCGCTCTTCGCCACTTGCGCACAACCCCTGAAATTTGAGAAGGTTATATACACATTCAAAGCCATAATTCCCGGCAAAAGCGACTTTCCGCATTTGTGACCCTGTGCTGTTGGGAATGGATAGGCAGGAGCGAAAAAGCTATGACCAAAGCTGACTTGATTGACGAAGTTTCCCGGCTCGCCGAACTGACGCGCAAAGACAGCGAAGTAATCGTGGAAACGATTTTCGACAGCATCGTGCGCTCCCTGCATGTCGGAGACAAAATCGAAATTCGGGGATTTGGCAGTTTTCGCACCCGCCAGCGCAAACCTCGCGTGGGACGCAACCCCAAAACCGGCGAACGCGTGGAAGTTCCCGCGAAGAAGATTCCATTCTTCAAACCCAGCAAGGAACTGAAGGATATGGTGAATGTGGGCGAAGCGGTTGAAACCGTGTCAGCGCCGGCATCCCCTTCGCAGCAACCGCTCTGAAAGACGAATTACTTCGTCGCCCCAATTTTTTGTAGATAGAGATTGTCTGAACGAGCGGATGCTCTGTGAATTAGTTCCAGCGTCTGCAACAGGATTTGCCGTTCGGAGTGCGAGACATCCTGAAATTGCACGGCAACTCCCGATCCGGGTAAGCACCGCACAATCGTTCCTGCAATCTGAACTTTTCCAGCCTCACTGGACATGACGACGCTAACGGCTGTTCCTGCGGGAAGAATAGCTCCCATCTCAACGAAACAGCCGCCGATTCCAATGTCCGCGAGACTACCAATGACAGGTGCTTCCGAACCCGCCACCAGCATTTCCACGGTGACGCGGCATTTGGAACGGGCATAAACCCGACGATTGCGGTTGCTGGGTCGCTGCTGTTTTTCCAGATACATGCGCCGGTCGGCTTCAGCCAGAAGGCGTTCGGCGTCGACTCCATCCTGCGGATAGCTTGCTTGCCCCACGCACAGAGATAGGATGTCTTCCGAACAAACCTCGCGGCCCGCCATTCGAGCCAACTCATTCATCATTTCGGACTTTCTCTGAATCGCATCCTGCGGCAGACTTGGCGTGATCACGACGAATTCGTCGCCGCCCATCCGGGCGACGTGATCGTATTCGCGGCAACTGTCTTTGAGAGCAGTCGCGAAAAGGCGTAAAACGCGATTCCCCTCGAGATGGCCGAAGCGATCGTTAATCTGCTTGAATCCGTTCAAGTCGCACACCATCACGGTGAGGGTGGCATGGTCGCGCTTGCAGCGGGCCAGTTCACGATCAAGCTCAAGAAACAGGCTGCGGGCATTCGGCAGGCCCGTAAGGTAGTCTGTGGTCGCGGAGCTTTCAGCTTTCTTGTATTTCAGCGCGTTCTCTACAGCCAACGCCATTTTCGAACTGACGGCTTGCAGCACTCGCAGGTGATCGGACGTGAAGACGTCGCGGTCTGCGTGATACAGCGCAAGCACGCCGACCACGCCCGCCAGGCCCTCCAACGGAATAGCCAATGCCGAACTCAATGTGCTGAATTTGGTCGGATCGTTCATGTATCCCGGCTCGACCGATGGATTCCCATTAATAATGGCTTTCGCGTTCTGCGCCACCCACCCGGACAATCCGCTTCCCATCGGAATCCTCAAGGAAGAGAACAAACGGAAGTTCTCCCCGCTGACATAAACCGGAGCAAGCTCGTCACCCTCTCGCACATAGACCGCGATGGAGTCGAAGGCCACTAAGCGACGCAGCTTCACCGCGAACACCGAAAGAGTTTCGTCAAGACTGAGAGAAGCGCCCAAGTCCTGGCTCAATTCGAACAGAGTTTGTGCTTCCTGCCTCGCGGCGGCGATCGAGGCGAGAAATCGGGTCTGCTGACCCGCGCTCTTTTGTTCGCCATTTTGCTCAAAACCCGCAGCTGGGGCGGACCCACGTTCAATCTTGGTTTCGGTTGAAAGTTTCGAACCGACTTCCTCACCTGACTGTGCTTCTACGATTTTTTCGAGTTCACGGTACCGGCTTTGCAGCACCGCAACCACCCGGGGATCGTAGGATTTGCCCGACTCCGCTTCAAGCCGTTTTATGACCTCATCCAGTGGCAGCGCTCGGCGATACTGCCGGTCGGACGCCATCGCGTCGAGGAAATCCACTGCGGAAAGAATGCGCGCGCCTATTGGAATGTTTTCTCCGCGCAGTCCGTAAGGATAGCCAGAACCGTCCCACTTTTCGTGGTGCGCGCGAACGATTGGTACAACCGGGTAAGGGAAGCGCACACGCTCCAGAATTTCTGCACCTACAACCGGATGAATTTTCATCTTTTCGAACTCTTCCGGGGTCAGGCGTCCAGGTTTGGAAATGATGTGTTCGGGCACCGCAAGTTTGCCGATATCGTGGAGCAGAGCGGCGGCGTTCAACGCTTCCATCTCGGCGGGCGTTACTTTCAATTGCTTCGCCACTTCCACCGCATAGATGCGCACTCGCTGCAGGTGAGCATGGGTAGTGTGATCTTTCGCCTCAATGGCCAAGGCAAGCGCTTCGATGGTTCGCAAGTGTAAGTTCGCCATGTCGTCGACATGGCGTTTTTCACTTTCAAGTTTGCCAAGGTAAATTCGGTACGACCAGTAGAGGAAATAGATGGCAGGCAACAGCAACAGGGAACTCTGCCAATTGAAGCGTCGGTTACCGTAGCTGATCCCCAACGCAACTGCTGCTCCGACGATGTGGTAGGGCAATGACCAGAAATATGCGGACCAGACATTTCTGAAAGGACGGTGCGTTCGCAGCGCCGTGCCGCCCGCGCTTACGGCCGTGTGTATCGTGAAATAGGTGAGCGCCCCGGCGAGCATCGGAAGGACTTCGCTGTCTAACTGCCAATGGAGTGCGGTGAAGCGAAAGCTCAAATAAGTCGCGGCAATCGCCACTGCGTTCGCGCACACGCGAAACGTAATCTGCATGGCGCGCAAATTTGTCCGGTTGGTTACGTGCAGCAGAACGCTGAAGCAACCCAGTGCCAAAGTCTCGCCAAAACTGAGGTCAGCCAGTCCAAGAAAAATGAAGAGAAATTCTGAAGGTAGGGTGCCAGTCGCTTCCGGCAGACTGGTCCTGAGACGCGACGCAAGAACTGCGATCAATAAATAGCAGAAGAACTGCGGAGTGTTGCGGCTCACCGGATGAAGCGCGCCGTAAAGAAGCACTCCAATGCCGGCGGTGATCATCACGCCGCTGTAAGCGACAGCCTCGGCTGGCAAGCCGCGCCAAGTTGGCTTCGGTGTGGGCAACTAATCTCCTAAAATTTAGGCAAATCTAACTCGCGGTCTGGGCGCACGTTAAAGCCCGTTATATCAACTATGTGCGGCATGTGACAGTGACCGAGGTAACGAAGAGCAAAGCGCATTATCTCCATAATGTTGACGCCCAAAGGTGCCAAATCCTCTCGCTCGCATCTAGAATGAAGAGCGACCGTGTTTAACGAACCAGAAAACCTGCCGACGCAGCGAGATAGCCCAGCCATGACGCCCCCCAGACTCGATTTGCTGCCTCCCGCGGATCTCGATCTGCCATTGTGGAAGTCGTTGGTGGGGAATTTGCGCGAGACCGTTGCGCCACAAAGGCTCCCGCCATTGAGGCTGACGTCGCGCCCCATTGACATCGGAGTATTGCCCGCCGACCGCCTCAACCTTCCCTGGTACCGCTCGATCTTCACCAACGTCGGTGACGTTCTTGCGCCGGAAAATTTGCCCCCGCTCGAACTGGAGTCGCGTCCGGTGGATGTCGGCGAGTTGATCGGCGATCAAATGTCCCGGATGTGGTGGACATCGTTGTTGCGAAATTTAGCGGACACTGTCGCGCCCGAGCGCGAGCCGGCTCTGCAACTCACTTCCGCCGCATTCGAAGATCCGACCTTCGTTAGCGGCTCAATGCTGCTGCCTCGCTGGTCCTCAGTGATTGAAGGTCCGAAGATTTTCCTGCCGGATAAGCCGCGCACCTCTTACAGCGTGCCGATGCCTCCGCCCAAGATGAAATTAGATCCAGTCGAAGTGGAATTCGTACAGGTGTTACGGGACGAGATGGGCGAACTGAAGAGTGACTTGCGTCGTTCGCGGCTGCGCGCGCGCCTTTGGATCGGTTTCGTGACCGCTGAGTTTGCGTTTCTAATTGCCAGTATGTTCTGGCACTGAATTACTAGCCGGGATAGCTGCTGGTGATGTAGCTTTCCAATTCCTGAATCGTCTCCGCCTGGCCTGAAATAATCCACTTCACCAGATCGCCAATCGAAATCACGCCTGTCACCTTGGTGCCGTCCATGACTGGCAAATGGCGAAAGTGGTGCTGAGTCATCACCGCCATACACTCGTCAACCGTGTGCTGCGGCGACACGAAAACTACCGGGCTGGTCATGATCTCGTGGACTGAAGTGTCCTTCGACGAATGTCCCTGAAGAATGACCTTACGGGCGTAATCCCGCTCTGACAAAATTCCCACCAACTTGTCTTCCGCCATCACCAGGACCGCGCCAATTCCATGCTGCGCCATCATGGAAATCGCCTCGTAAACAGATTGCTTTGGGCTGACCGAAAACACCCGGTCTGGCTTTTGGCCTAGTAACCCACTTACAGGATCGCTCAGTTTCATAGAACACCACCGGGGCGAAATCTTAGCACGATCAGGCTGATACGTTAACACAACTTTTTCAGAGCACTGGGGTTTCTATTGATCGTGGATGGAGGTAGTGCAATATGAAAAAGTCTCTTTTGGCATTGGCAGGGTTGGCGTTGGCGTTAACAATGGCGCTGCCGTCAAAGGCGCATGCAGGGGTCGTCGTAGGCGTTGGGATCGGCCCGGTGGTTGTGGCTGGCCCAGTTTATCCGCGACCCGCCTACTTCTACGCACATCCGAGGCCGTGGCTGTACGCAGGCGGTGTTTATCCCTACGCTTACGGGCCGGGCCCGTACTACGGCCGCCCCTACTGGGGTTCGCGCTGGGCTCCCCGTTACTACGGACACGCCTACTATGGCGGTCGGAGGCGCTACGGTTATCGCCGCTAGCCAAGTTCTAACAACGACGTTTGCAGTTGCAGTGCAAGGCCCCCGAGATTCGAACCTGGATCCGGGGGCTTTTGTTTTGTGCCAACCGCCTGAAAGCGCCGAGCGACGGGCGTTCTCTAGGATCAGGTATTCCCCTTAAGCCGCTCCTGCGAAACGCCTTAGATTGGCAACCTTCGACTCACCGTAGCATCCCATTGCCAAGATTCACAATTTCACCAGGAGCTATATGAACAAACCATTTTCAGTTTTATGTGTCGGTGCGGCACTCTGCACAGTGACCGCCCTCGCCCAGGTTTCTCCAGTGCTTAACTCGCAACCGCCTACGGGTTCACCTGTGGCTTATGTGTACGTAGCAAGTGGTGCGGGCACGGGGAACCCCAATACAATCGTTGGCTACTCGGCCGCTCCAAACGGAGCGCTTACCGCCATCCCTGGTTCGCCCTTCAAGCAAAACGAGGGCAGCATGGCTGTCAACGGTAAGTACCTGGTAGGAATAAACACCACCAATTCCGGCTCCAATATCGATACCTTGGGAATCGGTTCCAACGGAGCGCTTAGCTACCTCTCCACCACTCCATGCCAGCGGTCGAACAATGATTGCATTTTTGCACGAGACGTTTTCTTCGATCACACCGGCGCCGATGTCTATGTGATGGAGAATCAGGGTTCGGAAAATAGCGAAACCGCTTCCTACAGCATTGACAAATCAACCGGTACTTTGAACTACATCGGCACCACCGTCACGGGCGTTTTTCCGGGAGACTACACCGGGATCTATTTCATCGGCAACAACCAGTATGCCTATTCGGCCGACCAGTCCGGCTGCATGTATCCGGGAATCTACAGCTATCAGCGCGACAGCAGCGGGATGCTCAACTCGATCGGCGCCACATTTATTTCGCCGACGCCGCCCTCGAGCTTCAGCACTTACTATCCTGACCTAGCGGTGGCCGACCCAACCGTCAACATCGCTATTATTGAACAGCCGGCTAATCCCCCGGGTTGTGCGCCAGAACCGCTTCAGCTCGCCGTGTTCACTGCGGATGCCAACGGCAACCTCACGACCAACAGCACCTACCAAAATATGCCAACGACGGCTATCAAAAATCCATACGACATGAAAATGTCGCCGTCGGGTCAGTTGCTGGCGGTCGGAGGTCAAGAAGGATTGCAGATTTTTCACTTCAACGGATCGAATCCGATCACCAGATACACCGGTCTAGTCACCAAAGATCCCATTAACCAGATGTTCTGGGATAATAGCAACCACCTATACGCGATCAGTTCGTCAACGGGCAAACTCTATGTCGGGACGGTCACTCCGACGAAGCTGGCCAACGCGCCGGGGTCGCCTTACACGATCACATCTCCGCAGGATGTCATCGTTCAGCCGCTGGTTCACTAATCAGCGCTCCGAGTTACGAAATCCCGCTCCTTGCCTAATTTGGCGTGGAGCGGGTCTTCACAGATGCAATCGTTCTTTTATTGTCCGGGCTGGGCTCCGAACGTTTCCGGCGGATCGAAGAAACATTGTTTCCAGAAATCGTCCTCGGTTAGCGTCCCCTTTTTCCACTGTTCGAGACTGAACCATGTAGCGGCAATCATGCCGCCGTCTACCGCGTCGAAGATCAGTACAACACCCAACGGATTGCCTTCTGATTTCGAATATTTCGCAAGTTCCTGATCGAAAGTCGCCTTCGCATAATCGCGTTTAGCACGCCATCCGCTCACCGCGCTTTCAGAGCTGGCTTGCACCGAAACGATTTCAACTTGCTTGCCTTTCAGCGGCTCCCAATCTCCTGGAAACGCCGCGCGTTCTTGGCGGGTCACGTGGAAAGGCTGCGGCGAATCTCTCGAGGCTGCTGACGACGTACTCTGCTGCTCGTTCGGCATTTCCAGATTCGATCGCCGAATCCAGCCGCGGGAAAGCCCGGAAATTCGGACATGGGCCCACGCGGGATTCATATCGAGCAGTTCGAACTCGTCCTCGGCTGCCGCCGCGAACAAAACCTTGGCACCGTCTGCTGGGCTGGCGAGTACTGGCGCTCCGTTTTTCTTCACCGCCACCAAATTTGTCGGATGGGATTGGTTGTGAAGGATTTCCTCGAGATTCTTGGCCTCGGCAACCAGTTCGGCATTGTTAGGATCGGTTGGCTCTGACTGCGACATCGAACTGGGTGCCGCTGCATTCGCGTCCGGCATCTTCGCGCCCGCTGACCGAGAGGTGGACGATCCCGTTAGCGCATTGTTTACGCTCGGCAATTGGGGGACTGGCGCAGAAAGCGCAGGCGCCGTGCTTGGCTTTGACGATTGCGGCTGAGTTCTCGACGAGGAGGAAGTTTCCGTAGTGGGGCCGGAATTTAGTTGGCTTTCCAGGCGATCAAGCAAGTCAGCTTCAATGCGGCCGTTGGAACTCAGAACCTGATATCCGGATTTGCTCGAGACAGGATCTGAATACCACGCGGTAATTTTCGTGCCGATCCGGACGGTTGATCCGCCAGAAGAGGCCGGTTCGACTTTCAATGATGCCTGATAGTATCCGCGTTGAAATCGGTCGACTGGACGATCGTCCGGCTTAGTAAATCCATCGAGCACCGGCAACCGCCCCGCCGTCACACCTAGCTGTTTGATCGCTCGTTCCACGCGCTCCGGCGATTGAGGAAAGGTGCGCTCAATCGACGAGGCTTGACCGATCGCGGTCTCCGCTAGGGGCACTGACAAAACGAGCAGTAGAAGAAACTTCAACGCTTGGTTAAACGTGCTCATTCAACCGCATCCAGTTGGTCGTGACGAATCCATCCGTGTTGGCCATTCTGCGTCTCCACACCTAGCCAGTATGGGCTGACGACCACTATCAAGACGCGAGTTCCGCCAGTAAGATCGCTCAACTTCGCGGCAGAAGCGTATGGAGCCGCTTTCAAAGCTGCGCCCTGGGCGGCAACGGTACGTTCAAGCTTTGTCCTCATGGCCTGGACTTTTTGTTTAATCGTCTGCGGTGCCTGTCCCGTCGCTTCTACGGCATCCGGCAATGAATTCGACTCAAGGCTTCGCCGGGCGAGTTCCTCTTGACGTTTGTTTGCACCCTCGATCGCCTGCTTTTTTTGCAATTGGATTGCGTCCACATGGTCTTGGATATCTTTGTACTCGCTGGTTTCGACAGTCCCGTTGGAGGGATGAATAAAGCGGTGCTCACTTTCTACATAAAGAGCGTCGATTTTTAGAATGCAGCGCGTTGCGTCTTTAGACTGAACGATATACCGTACAGCCAAGGTTCCTGACGCGGCACTGTCGACGAAATTGCGCGGCGCGATTGCGTCCGTTCGCACCTTGCAAAAAACTTTGCCTTCGCCCGTCCACTTAGGAAAGAGTGGACAGTCATCAACCTGCGACGCGCCGCTCACGTAAGGGTCTTTCTCGTATTCTTTGCTGCCCTGGATGATTCCGTCGCCAACGATGTCCTGTACCGCCTCCGTCAACTCCTCCTTCGAAGCCGTTACCTCAGCTGAAAAGCCGTCGTATTTTTGTTTCGCCTTCGGAGTGGCAAAACCAAGAACCGAAACAGCCAAAAAAATAACCAGATAGATTTTCTTCATCAGATTTCGCAATTCCGATTGGACCTCTCTAACGCCATTCCGGTTTTACGGAGCCCGTGGGCTGCGGAATCGCGGCTTCCGGAGTTTAATTACACCAATGTTGGATGCTGCCGCTGCGCTGCTTTGCTTTTGCGATTGATACTCTTCTGCAAAGCGGAAAGTCAAACCTTCGGCAATTTTCTCGGGGAGAATCCCAACTCCAAAATTTTGACCAGGTTCGCAGCGCCAACGACGAACGGCCGCAATTCGCCAAAAATTTCGCTAACTTTTTCATTTCTACTTGACTTCGCTCTACTAGCGGTGATAATAGCTTGGTTCGCGCACACAAGTGAATCTCTGCCGGTCACGGTCGTGCATATCATCAGAAGAATGATTTCGCACCAGGAGGATGGAATGACTCTGTCCCGTAGATTGATCGCGGGTTGCCTTTTCCTTGCCTGTTTCGTCTTTGCCGGCAGCAGCGACGCAAATGCCTTGCCTGCTTTTGCCCGCAAGTACGGACTCCGTTGTTCCGCCTGCCACGAAGCGTGGCCGCAGCTCAATCCTTTTGGCCAGAAATTTAAGGACAACGGCTACCAGTTAATGAATGATCGGGACGCCCCGATCTGGCAAAACCCCTCGTATTGGCCGGTGGCCTTGCGAATGACCACTTTCTGGCACCGCGAAAGTTCAGACAAGGTTTCCTATGACGCGGGCGGAGGTCAAAACAACGGGGTCCGGCAAATCACCTCCCACGGGTTCGATCTTAGCGGCCTCGACTTTCACACCGCAGGCACGCTGGATAAGAACATTTCTTTCTATTTGCTCCCGTCGTCGGACAATACCGGCGCATTCCACTTTGAACAAGTATTTGCCCGGTTGGACAACGTTTTCAACTCGACCTGGTTGAATGTCAAGTTGGGAAAATTCGAACTGGATAACCTGTTGTCGGAAAAACGCATTCTGACGTTGACCAGCATATCCGGCGTGTACCAGACCTATCACTTCAGTCCGGTCGGGGACGGGAACACCTTCGGCCAAATTGGTGACAACCAACTCGGGCTCGAATGGTTGGGCCACTCTTACAATGATCGCACCCGAATTTCCGCGGCGATCGTCAGTTCGACTGACGGCAATGTGAATCTGCCTTACGGCAATGGATACAGCGGCTTCTTTGCCGCCAGCCAAGCGTTCGACACAGGCAAGTTAGGCGTACAGCGTTTGGGCGGGTACCTGATGGTCGGCCAGGCGCCAACCAGCTATTACACGTCCGGAGGCGCTGCCATCCCGGGTTCCGGCATCGGCAACAAGACTTTTACTCGATACGGATTCACCGGCCAGATATACCTAGGCAAACTGGATTTCCAAGTCGTGACTCAGCACGGCGAAGATGACAAGGCTTTCGGCGTTGGCTACGGAAACCCAGTCGACGGCGGCACAGCCAATATCACGCCCGGCTCAGTGATCACTCTTCCGGCCGGAGCGCGAAATCCAACGTGGAACGGTTATCTGGTCGAGACCCATTACGTTTACAGCCCGCAGCTAATTTTCATTCAGCGCTCGGAGTTTGAGCGCATGTCGCAGCAGGCCATCCCTGGAACTCCCAGCGGCCTGGGCAATATCAACATGTACACATTCGGTTACCGCTACATGCCAATCATGACCAGCCGGGCTGGTTTCGCTTGGCACAACGAATACTCTTGGATTCGTCAGCAGGGGACAGCCCCGGACGGAACCGACTTGACCAGCAGCAGCTTGCTGCTCGGATTTGACTTTGCGTTCTAGGAGAGCTCCGATGAAAATTCAACCCATCAAGTCATCGTTACTGGTTGGAGCAGGGGTCCTGCTCTTAATGTCCGCAGTCTCCTGGGCGCAGATGACCGAGTACCAGGAAAATCAGCGCCTTAACATGGAGTCCCATGTGGGCAAATACACCGGCCACGCGGAAGCGGCTCAAGCGAACTACCGCCGTTACTGCGTTGGTTGTCATGGCACTGAAGGCGACGGCGAAGGTGAAAACGCGCAGTGGCTTGACCCTAAGCCTCGCAACTTCACTCTCGGCCAATTCAAGTGCCGCTCAACTCCCAGCGGAACCCTGCCGACCGACGAGGATCTCTACAACTCGATCGGCCGCGGTTTTGATCGTTCGGTGATGCCAATCTGGAATCAGCTTCCAAATCAGGACAGAGCCGACCTGGTGGCCTACGTGAAGCACTTTTCCGCCAAGTGGACTTCAGAAAAAGCTGGAGAGGTATTCGCGATTCCTGCCGAACCGGAAGTCACTGCCGACAGAATCAAGGGTGGCCAGGCCCTTTTCCAGAAGCTGGAATGCTGGAAATGCCACGGTGTTGAAGGGCGCGCCAATGGGCCGTCGTCAGACACGCTCACTGATGATGCCAACCGTCCGATTAAACCCTACAACTTTACCGAGGGTTCGCATCCCAAATGCGGCAGCACCGACCATGACATCTACAAAATTTTCATGTCCGGTTTGGACGGCACCCCGATGCCCTCCTACATTGACAACGTGAAACCCGACGAAGCGTGGCAGTTGGTCATGTATCTGCGGACATTGCAGCCTAAGAACGCCTACAATGCCAAAGAAAAGGCCATCGCCAAGCAACTGGGATTGAAACCAATCGATCCAAACGCGGCGCCTCCGGCAGCACCGGCTGCGCCGGCGCCGGCCCCAGGTGGCCAGCAATAAAATTTGCAGGATTCAGGAGAATATCGAATGACGAAATACCGAAGTTTTGCCGCCGTCGCTTTCGCTCTAGCTTTGATGGGCACAGGCGCGGTCGTTCTAAGCGGCAGCGTTAGCGCTGCTCCGCCAGCCGGGACCACGGTAAGTGGAACTGTAAAGCTCGACGGCGCCGCGCCCCATCAAAAGGGCATCGACATGTCGAAAGAACCAAGTTGCGCGGCGATTCACAAAGATAAACCGGCAACCATGGAGAGCGTGGTGGCCGGTCCCGGCGGCGGGCTGGCCAACGTGGTCGTCTACGTAAGCCAGGGGCTGAGCGGAAACGAGTCACCTTCTTCAGAAGCTGCAACTATCACGCAGAAGGGATGTCAGTACATTCCTCACGTTCTTGCGGTGGATGCCGGACAGCATATGAAGGTGGTCAACGCGGATTCGACCTCGCACAACATTCACCCCCAGCCAACCAAGAATTCGGAATGGAACAAGTCGCAGCCGCCCGGATCCGCTCCGTTCGACGTGACTTGGGCAAATGAAGAGATCGCCGTTCCGGTGAAGTGCAATATTCACCCTTGGATGCACGGCTACATCGCAGTGGTGAAGGGTCCTTACGCTGTCAGTGACGACAATGGCGCCTTCAGTATGGCCAACGTCCCGCCGGGCAGCTACACGCTCACCGCGTGGCAAGAAACCTACGGAACCCAGACCCAGCAGGTAACGGTCGCCGCAGGCAAGCCTTCCAGCGTGAACTTTACGTTCAAGGCGAAATAAATTGACTCAAGCGGCCGCTGCAGAATAAATTGCGGCGGCCGGATATTTAAGACCTCATACGCCCGGTAGGGGAGTTCCAGGATCTGGGTTCGAAGTTTAGGTATTGGTAGATCGTTTTAATCTGTTCGGAGGCGTTTCGTTATGGCCAAGTTATTTGCGGTCACGATCTTCGTAATTGCCATCGCTTCGGCTTACCCGATCATGGCAAACAGCTGGTTCACCGCGGCGCCCCAGGATATTTCCACCCACGGTTACCTGATAGACAACCAGATGAAAGACACCATGATTGAGGCAGGAATTGCGTTCCTCCTTTCGCAGATCATACTTGCCTACTTCATCTGGACATTCTCCGACCGTCCCAAAGGCGCAAAGCTTGGTTACTTCCCCGGTGGCGCGAAGGCAATGGTGATTGCCGGATTTCTACTGGTTGGCACCGAAGTCCTCGCGCTGGGCGTCTTCGGAGCCAAGGCGTGGGGAACAGTCTACTTTCAGCCCCCATCCGCCGACGCTCTGCCGGTTCAGGTTCAGGCGGGTCAGTTCGCGTTTTATTTTCGCTATCCGGGCCCGGACGGCAAGTTTGGCCCCCTGCATCCCGAACTCATCAACGAAGGAAACCAGAACTATCTAGGGCTCGATACCACCAACGACCCAGCGTCGAAGGATGACATCGTCGCTGCCGAAATGGCCATTCCGGTGAATAAAGAAATCCATCTCCTGATGCATTCCAAAGATTTGGGGCACTCATTTTTTGTTCCGGAACTGCGCGTTCAGCAAGACTTCGTTCCCGGGCTTGACTTGTCCCTTCACTTCACCGCGACCAAGATCGGAAAGTACGAGATCGTCTGCACTCAGCTGTGCGGTCTTGGCCACTACAACATGAAGGCGTATTTGGAAGTGATGTCGCAGGGCGATTACGACAGCTGGCTCAAGCAGCAAGCCGCGTTGCAGTAAGGGTATCTCGGTCCGCGCAGATTGCGCGCGCCTGAAAAATTTACGAGGTGAGCACGATGCACGATGTATCTCACGCGACGCACCACGGTCCGCCAACAACCTTCATACGCAAGCACGTGTTCAGCACCGACCACAAGGTGATCGGCAAGCAATACTATGTGCTGGCTCTGGTAGCCGCGTTTTTCGGCATGATGCTCTCCTGGTTCATGCGTATTCACCTCGGTTGGACAAGCGCGGCCATTCCCGGTCTTCAAATCCTCTCAAGTAATGGCGCGCCGGGTGGAGTGATTACGCCGGAGTTTTATTTGCAAATGATGACCATGCACGGCACCATCATGGTCTTCTTCGTGCTGACCACCGCGCCTTTCGCAGCATTCGGCAACTTCTTCTTGCCGATCCAAGTGGGCGCGGAGGACATGCCCTTCCCCCGCTTCAACATGATGTCGTTTTGGGTGACATTCACCGCGTTCCTGGTTCTCGTAGCTTCCTTCGTCGTAGGTGACGGGCCGCCGCTGGGTGGTTGGACGGCTTATGCTCCGCTCAGCGCAGTCGGATCCGCCGCCGGTCCCGGACAAGGCACTGGCGAAGTGCTTTGGGCGGCATCCATCGGGTTGTTCTGCATCGGTCAGTTGCTTGGCGCACTGAACTTCATTTCCACCACCCTCGACATGCGGACCAGAGGCATGTCGCTGATGCGTCTGCCGCTTTCGGCGTGGGCGTGGTTCATCACATCGTGCATCGGGTTGACGGCTTTCGCAGTCCTTCTTCCGGCCTGCATCCTGTTAATCCTGGATCACGTTGCCGGAACCAGCTTCTTCATTCCCTCCGGGCTGGTAATCAATGACAAGCTTCTGCCGCACTCCGGCGGGTCAACCCTGCTGTGGCAGCATTTGTTCTGGTTCTTTGGCCACCCAGAGGTTTACATTGCGATTGTTCCTGCCATGGGCATCGTTTCGCATGTGCTCGTCACTAGCATGCGCAAACCGATGCTGAGCCATCGCGTCCTAATCTATTGCATGATAGGCATCGGCTTTTTGAGCTATGTGGTGTACGGACACCACATGTTCGTTAGCGGCATGAATCCATTCTCGGCGTTGGTATTCTCGTTTCCGACGCTCGTAATTACGATTCCCGCGACGATCATCGTATTGATCTGGTTGGGAAGCTTGTACGGGTCGCGCCTGCGCATCAACTCTGCTTCGCTATTCGCGCTGGGCTTTATATCGATGTTTATCAGCGGCGGCGTTAGCGGATTCTTCCTGGCTCAACCCTCCCTCGACATTCTTTTGCACGCCACCTACTTTGTTGTAGGTCACTTCCACATGGTGATGGGAGTGGCTGCCATGTTCGGAATCTATGCGGGCACTTATTTCTGGTTCCCCAAAATGACCGGACGAATGATGAACGAGACGTTGGGCAAAATCCATTTCTGGATGTCGTTCGTCGGCGCCTACGCTGTGTTTATGCCGTTCCACTACCTCGGACTGGCAGCCAACATCCGGCGTTACCAGGCTTTCACTGACGACTATCTCCAGCCGCTGATCCCTGTGCACAAATTTATTACCATCGCGGCTTTGTTCACAGGATTCGCGCAGTTGATTTTCCTTTACAACCTCATACACAGCCGTTTCTTTGGTGCGAAGGCACCGGCCAATCCGTGGGAAGCTACCTCGCTCGAATGGTCCACCGATTCTCCGCCGTCATGGGATAACTTCAACGGCAAACACTTGGTCGTTTACCACGACCCGTATCAATACGGCGTCGAGAGTTCGACTGGCGACTATGTAATGCAAACGTCGCCGGAACAAGTGGCCACGCCTGGGGACGAGAAATAACCGTCGATGGTAACCACAGTCCAACCGCCGCCTGGCATCAAGCCACCGTCCTCCGCCAAGCCGACGTCCGGCAACGGAGGGTGGCGAAATCTCGTTCCCGACGGAGGCGGCCTTCCTTACGTGCAGGACCAGTACTCGCCACCGCCCGCGTCTACTGCGGTGTGGGTCGGGATTGCTGCCATCACCATGTCGTTTATGGCGTTTACCAGCGCCCTCGTTGTTCGCAAAGGCGGCGCGCCGGACTGGCAGCACTTGGCAGTCCCTCCGATTCTTTATTTCAACACGCTGGTGCTTTTGGCCAGTAGCTTCACGCTGCATATTGCACGTAAGCGCGTAGCGAGTTTCATGGGCGGCATTCAAGCGGCGTATCCGGCGCTATGGCTCCACGCGACTTTAGGTTTGGGGTTGCTGTTTGTGGCCGGGCAGTATCTAGCCTGGATACAACTGCGTGCGCGCGGGTTTTACATTGCGACCAGCCCGAACAGTTCGTTCTTTTATGTTTTCACCACCATCCACGCGCTTCATGTGTTGGGAGGCCTGGCAGGCCTGGCGTACGTGATTCGCCGTTTCCACAAAGGCATTTTGCGGAAAAGCACGCTGGACGCAGCTTCGCATTACTGGCACTTCATGGATGTGCTTTGGATTTATTTGCTTTACGTGTTGAGCACCAGAATCTAGCCATACTCAATTTTCAGGAGGCACCGTGGGTCACGCCAACGTAACTGTAGGAGCGCACCAGCCGGGAATCATGGAGCCGTCTCCATTTTCCATTCCCTCGAAAAAACTGGCGATGTGGTTATTCATTATCTCTGACGCCATGACATTTTCGGCCTGCCTTGTTGCCTACGGTTTTCTGCGGAATTCCACGCAGAACTGGCCTACTCCGTTTCATAGCATCACCAACGTCGCCATTATGACCTTCATCCTGGTCACGAGCAGCTTGACCATGCTGATGGGGATGCGTGCCGCGCGCACGGGCGACAAGGCCGGTGCCTTTCGCTGGATCATGATTACCGCCCTGATGGGAATTGCGTTCGCCGCCCTTCACATCCGCGAGTGGTCTGGCCTGATGGACGAAGGCATGACATTGTTCAAGAACCCTTGGGGGACTGGTCTATTTGGATCGGCCTTCTATAGCATCACCGGACTTCACCTTCTGCACGTAACCGGCGGCGTTATCGCTTTGCTGACGGTAGGGTTTCGCTACAAGGGCGGCCGCTACAACGCCGACGACATTGAAATCCTCGGACTGTACTGGCACTTCGTTGACTTGGTCTGGATGTTTGTAGTGCCTTACATCTATCTTTTGAATTTGAACCGCAATTTCTAGGGCCGGAGCCGATCTATGAGCGTAAGTCAAGATCAACAAGTGGGCGGGTTCGGGAAGTATCTGGTCGTTTACGTTTGCATCCTGGTGATCGCAGGACTGCAATTCGTCGTGGCTTATCATGCGCCCACATATCACGAGATGTTTGTGCGCATGTCTCTGCTGGCCGGGCTCGAAGCAGGACTGGGAATTCTCTTCTTCATGCACCTCTGGGGAGAGCGCCGGTCATTGGTAGTTTTCGTTCTGGTCTTTCTCCTCTTCGTGGCCGCCACCATGCAATATAGTTGGCCGGATGCCTTCCGTATTCTCGGCGGGGCGCCCTATTCGAGTTATCATTGAGAGTCGATCTGATGCCAATGACCAGAATTTTCTCGAAAGGGCTGTGCTTTAAGCTTTTGGCGGTGAGCGCTGCTGTGGCCACCTTCACGTCAGGGGCGAACGCGCAGAGTTGCGCACTCTGCTACACGCAAGCCGCATCGGCTGGTGCCCACATCATTCAAGCCCTGCGCAGCGGCATTCTGGTCTTAGTGATTCCCCCGGCATTTTTATCGGTCGGAATTACCGTCATGGCTTATCGCAAGCGTAATCAATTTATCGATCCGCAAAGTCCGGCAGGCACTGAGCGAAACTGGTAATCATCTAATCATGGCAACTATTCAAACTGCGGCACCCGCGATCGTGGATGAACCGCGGTCGGCTCTCGTGACCAAACTCAAAGACTATTACACGCTCACGAAGCCCGAAGTAAATCTCTTGATTTTGATGACCACGTCAGCCGGCTACTATCTGGGTGGTTCGGGTAGCTTCAAGTTGGCCGGACTGATGCACACTCTGATCGGTACTCTGCTTGTCGCTAGCGGCACCGCGACACTCAATCAGTGGATGGAGCGCCGCTGGGACGCGCAAATGCGCCGCACCGCAAACCGCCCAATCCCGTCCGGCCGTGTCAGTCCGATAGAAGCTCTATTGTTCGGTCTTTCCATGAGTGTGGCCGGGGGACTTTATTTGGCACTTACCGTGAACCGGCTCGCGGCGGTGCTCGCAGTTTCGACCCTGCTTTCATATCTGCTTGTCTACACCCCGTTGAAGCGAAAAACTCCGCTTTGCACTCTGTTAGGTGCTTTTCCTGGAGCCATGCCCACGCTCATCGGTTGGGCTGGCGCGTCAGCGAGCATCAACCTCCATGCCTTTTATCTTTTCGCAATTCTGTTTCTCTGGCAATTCCCACACTTTCTGGCCATCGCGTTGATGTATCGCGATGACTACGAACGCGCCGGATATCGCATGCTTCCCCGGTTCGACCTGGATTCGAAGTTTACCCGGGCAGAAATTGTGGTTTTTTCGGTGGCGCTGGTGATTACCAGCATGCTTCCGATGCTTGACCGCGGCGGCGCGATCTACAGCCTTGGCATGTTCTTGGCCGGCGCGTTTCTGACCATGTATTCGCTCAAGCTTTTCAAATCTCCGTCGCGCATACTAGCCAGCCGTCTTCTGCACGCCTCGGTGATTTATCTTCCCGTCGTGCTTGTCGTAATGGTCGCCCTGAAAGCGTAGGGCGAATCGATCACGTGGCTGAGGCGGAACCCTCTCTCTGTAGATACCCCAACGATGTGCAGCGGAACTCCGCCCGCTCGTAGTCTTCCGCAAAGTCTTCCGACAACAAAGTCAAAGTGGGGAAGGCAAGAGCGGTAGACAGCACCAGCATCGCGCGAAAAGACTGAAGCCGTAGCACGACCGCGCTGGAAACCAACTTGCGCGCCTCCTCGGCTACGAGCGGGTCGGCGCTGAGTCGGGCCAGTTGGCCCGCCCGCAGCAGTACCATAGAGTTCCCCGCGAGACACCCAAGATACTCGAGGGCTGCTAGAAGTCGCTGCCTTTGTAACTGACGGAACTCTCTAGGCGGCAAATTCGTCCGTAAATAGTTTGTTTCATACGGATCGACCAGGTTCCTGAACGCGTCCAAATCTACAGGCTGCAACGTCCGGGAATCTGACATGCCGATCCAACCCATTCCAGCCCCAGTCATCCACACGATGCCCGACAAAACCATCGCGGCGAATACGAAGAGAATCACAACGGCAATCATCGAGTGTGCAACCTCCGAAGCTCGCGGTTCCAGCTTTCTATGTCGTAACCCTGTTGAGCATGGAGCGCGGCCGGTCGTGATCGCTGTACAAAGACCAGATACGCAATCCAGATGAGGACGCACAGGTGATAAGCCGCCATGCCGACAGCGTCTAATACGTAAGACCCTGATCTCATCTGGCTTCGCAAGGCCGCATCCACCAGTTCCACAGTCTCGAAAACACCAAACCCCAAAGCGATTCCAAACGCGTAGTTTTTCCAAGGGATCGCAAAAAAGCCAGAAAGAACGAACATTGCAATCAGAAGGCCGCACTGCATCAGACTGATCGTTCGATCAAACAGCCAGAATGCTCCAAAAAACCCGGTCACACCCTGCATCGTTGCGATTACAGAACCAAGAAGAAAGAGAACGGCTCCAGCCCAGCGAAGCGTCTTGAGCCCCGCTTCGCGAATTCCTTTGGAATCGCCGGACATCGCTACAAAAACCTCGTAGAGGATACCGAAACGCAGAAGTGCGCTGACGGCCGAAAATGTTGCAAGGTGCGACCTGTACTCGGGAGTGGCAAACGTTCCAGTTTGTGCGTAGATGCCGAACAAGTAGGCCCATTGTGCGACCTGAAACGCCGCGTACAAACTGAAAATGGGGAATCGTTTTAGAAGGGAATACCTGTACAGCATTACCAGCAGGACCAGCAACAAGATGCGCGGTGCGATCCACAGATAAAAAAATACGGGATGGAACCAAAGGGGCATGATTCTGCTACATGCGGAATATAGCCCCTTCGGCTTGCTCCATCAAGGCAAGAATTTTCCCAAATCAGGAGTGGTGTGGTCCGGGGTCACCATCCGGAAGTGGAAGAGGTTTTTGCGTCTGAATATGCGGCCCTGGATCTCCATCGGCAAAGAGAGAAATTGGGGTAGCGATTGCGGTTATGGCAAGGGCAAGAGCGGTCAATAATAGGGTCTTTTTCACGGGAGGTACTCCTTTTAAAGTGAGCTGCCCCGTGATAATGTCTTGTGCTAAGCCCTTTGCAACGAAGGGCTGTGGAAAGTCTGGATTCTGGAATTCGTAACAGGAAACGCTAATCGTTTATGAAATTGGTCTCCGCTCTCGATGACCTGCGGCACACTACATTGTGCGCCTTTTCCGGAGCGTTAAGAAAACTGGAGTATCTGGCCGGACTTCAAACCGCCGAGAAGAAACACTCTCATTGGGGATTGGAAAGGGTCTACGGGGCCAGCACTGCGGAGAAAACTCTCAACCAGGAACACAAGGCGATTTTCGGCGAGATTCTTGCTACGCCACTCAGAGCGTTATCGCAAGAGGCAGAAGATGCCTGCAAAGTCGACGGTGTCGAAGCCGGACCGTACTTGGAAAAACTTCAAACCAGAGCAGGAAGCTTCGTCCCACCGGAGCCGGGCGCCGGATCCACCCGGCACTTCAATTCAGTGCTTCAGGCGTTGGCGGCATTGGCTCGTAGTCGGCCAAGCTCCGCCACTCCCCAAGCCTCATCGCGACGCCGACCACCTGCCCAATAATTTCAGCTTCTTGAGGGTAGCGCAGAATTTGAGCAGCCACCGGCGATAGCGGATGCGGCTGCAGAATGATGTCTTCCCGGGCGAGCGTACACCAACAGCACATGTGTCCGCTTCGAGTTTCCACGAAATAAATGGGCCGCTCGTATTCGGACTTCCACGCGCCTTCAGTCACAGTGTTCCGCGATTCATCCACTTGGACAAACGTTCCCGGAGGCAGGATTGGGTACATTGTGAGGTCTTGCCCCCCGATGTAACCGTAGGTGTAGTTGCAGGAGGCGAACTGTGTGAGGTATGAAAGCGGAACGACTCCCCATTGTTCGATCATTCGTCCCAGATTTGCCGTTCGTTGCGGGTCAAATCCCGGATCGATTTTGATTGGCACTTGTATCTTCGCTACGTTGGCTAAAGCCTTGGAAACATGAGAATTGGGAGGCAAGCATACATTCAGGTCGGCCGCCGCATCGCCGAAATCGACTCCGAACCACAGCAGCAACTCCCGAACATCCTGCCGATAAATGACTGAAAGTGAATAAAGGCGATAAATACTCGGCATTACCCCTTTAGTTTCAATGTCTGAGAGACGGCTGATCGGGAGTGCAAATTCGTCGTTGCCGCGACGCTGGGCGATCTTCGTGCTCGCGTTTTCCACGTCCCGAAGGGTGAAACCTAATTCTTCCCGCAAAATTCGTAGGCTCTGACCCCCTGAACTCCCTAATCCCCCAAATATATTGCTAACCATAAACAATGACCTCAGGAACGCATCCTCTACGCCGAGCCGTTCACGCCGGAGAACGTAAAGTAAGGATTCCCACAGCGTCAGAATCTTAGCATTGCCAAAACGGTAGCGTCGGACAATTTGTTCTGAAATCGTAACAATCCGTTAATGCCGAATTCTAAACGCGTCGTTTAACTGAGCGCTCGCGGGAGAATCGAGCGGCTTCCCAATTTTCTAGATGAAATCCACCGCCTAACGCAATGGCACTTTCTCTATATTCACACTACAGACTTACCACCAGGGCGCGTAGGGGATTTACCTATTAGCGATATAGACAACTGATACTGCTACGCCAGTCAGGGGAAACCGGTCTACTTGAACGAACCGCTTCGCCGATCGAGTTCTAGCGGTGCGCGTCAGGCCATTCAGGTTCTCTCCGGTCAAATCCGTCCTCTCGAAAGCTCACCAGCAAGTTTCTCTACTCTCGATTATCATTGAGTTAGAGCTAACGCTTCCAAACAATTCATTCTTGCATGTCAGAAATGCCAAGTAGGCACTTTACTGACGATCTGGAGAACCACTAAGTGACGGAAACGCAGAAAAGCAATGGTCTGGAAGTTATCGAAACTCGCGAGTGGATGGATTCTCTGGATTATGTATTGTCGCGAGGGGGGCCGGAGCGGGCAGGGCGGCTGATTCAGCAGCTCTCGCTTCATGCCCGGCTTTCCGCCGGAGTGAACTTACCTTTCACGGCGACCACTCCTTACCAGAACACGATATCTGTCCGCCAGCAGCCGCCATTTCCTGGAAGTCAGGATATGGAGCGGAGGATCAAGAGTCTGGTCCGCTGGAATGCTCTCGCCATGGTGGTTCGCGCCAATAAACTGCAAGATGGCATTGGCGGACACATTTCCACTTTCGCCTCGGCCGCGACCCTTTACGAGGTGGCTTTCAATCACTTTTTCCGGGCGGAAAATGAATCAGGCGATCGCGACTTAGTGTATTTCCAAGGCCATGCCGCGCCCGGTGTGTATGCCCGCGCTTATCTTGAGGGCCGGCTTTCGATTGAGAAGCTACAGAACTTCCGTCGCGAGTTAAATCCCGGCGGCGGTCTTTCTTCCTACCCCCACCCGTGGTTGATGCCGGACTTTTGGGAGTTTCCCACCGTCTCCATGGGCCTCGGACCGATTCAGGCGATATATCATGCCCGGTTCATCCGATACCTGGAAAATCGTGGCCTGAAGACTTCCACCGGCGGTAAAGTATGGGCGTTTCTGGGCGATGGCGAAATGGACGAGCCCGAATCCCTTGGTTCCATCACGCTGGCTTCTCGCGAGCGGCTCGACAACCTGATTTTCGTGGTGAACTGCAACCTGCAGCGACTCGACGGACCCGTCCGCGGCAACGGCAAAATCATTCAGGAGCTTGAAGCTATTTTTCGTGGCGCAGGTTGGAACGTAATTAAGGTCGTCTGGGGCGGTGATTGGGACACGCTGATCCAAAACGATCGCGATGGGCTGCTGGTAAAACGGCTGGGCGAGATCAGCGACGGTCAATATCAAAAATACTTTGTCGAGAGCGGAGCCTACTTCCGCCACAACCTGTTTGGGACCGATCCTCGTCTGCTGAAAATGGTTGAGCACCTATCGGACGAACAATTGGCGCGCTTGCGGTTAGGTGGCCACGACCCGATCAAAGTGCACGCTGCTTATCGGTCAGCCGTCGATCACACCGGAACTCCCACAATCATCCTCGCAAAAACGATTAAAGGTTACGGCCTCGGCGAAGCTGGCGAAGGCAAAAACATAACTCATCAACAGAAAAAGTTGAATGATGAGGAACTTGCAGTATTCCGTTCTCGGTTCGGAATCCCGATCCCCGACGCAGAACTACACGACGCGCCATTCTATCGGCCACCGGATGACAGCCCGGAAGTTCGCTACATGCAGGAGCGGCGCAAGCAATTGGGCGGATACATGCCACAGCGCAAGGTTCGCGCCAAACCGCTTCCTCCTGTTTCAGAAACTCACTTTGAAGAGTTTTACAAAGGTACGGACGGCCGCGAAGTTTCCACCACCATGGTCTTTGTCCGTCTCCTCGCGAAGCTGCTGCGCGACCCGGAAATCGGCAAATTGATCGTCCCCATCATTCCCGATGAAGCTCGCACTTTTGGAATGGAGGCGTTGTTTCGGCAAGTGGGTATTTACTCAAGCGTCGGCCAGCTATACGAACCAGTGGACATGGACACGCTGCTCTACTACAAGGAGGCGAAAGACGGACAAATCCTTGAAGAGGGAATTACAGAAGCTGGATCGATGTGCTCGCTGATCGCTGCGGGCACGGCGTATGCGAACCACGGCATCAATACGATTCCTTTCTTTATTTACTACTCCATGTTCGGCTTCCAACGCATCGGCGACCTCATCTGGGCCGCAGCCGACATGCGAACCCGAGGTTTCCTGATAGGCGGGACCGCTGGCCGAACTACTCTCGCGGGCGAAGGCTTACAGCATCAGGATGGGCACAGTCACGTACTCGCGCTTTCCGTCCCGAACTTGATGGCATACGATCCCGCATTTGCGTACGAGATTGGCGTCATTATTCAAGATGGCATCAAGCGCATGTACACCGACCAGGAATCCATCTTCTATTATTTGACCGTCACCAACGAGCCGCTCGCGATGCCAGAGATGCCAGCGGGCGCGAAAGACGGCATTTTGCGCGGGCTCTATCGCTTCAAGGCTTCGAAAAAGAAGGACGCCAAACTGCGCGCTCAGTTGTTCGGCAGCGGCACAATCATGTACGAGGTTTTGAAGGCGCAGCAGATTCTCGAGGACCAGTACGGCGTTGCCGCCGATGTGTGGAGTGTGACCAGCTACAAGGAACTGTATCGCGATGGAAACGACTGTGAGCGCTGGAACATGCTTCACCCCGGCGAGACCGCACGAATTCCATTCGTAACTCAGGCACTTAAAGACGCGGAAGGAGTATTTGTCGCCGCATCCGATTACATGAAAGTGCTGCCCGAATCCATCTCTCAATGGGTGCCGGGACGCCTGACGGTGTTAGGCACCGATGGTTTCGGACGAAGCGAAAATCGCGCTGCTCTGCGCAACTTCTTCGAGGTCGACGCGAAGCACATCGTTCTGGCAACACTCACCGCGCTTGCCAAAGGAAATAAAATTTCCGCGAGCGTAGTCAAAAAGGCCGTTGGCGATTTAAAGATTGATCCGGAAAAACTGAATCCAGCGATCAGTTGAAACCAGACTCTTTGCACTTGAAAGGTAGAGCGGCGTGACGGATTTCAAGCTACCGGAACTCGGCGAAAACATTCACCAGGGCGATTTAGTGCGTCTGATGATTTCGCCCGGCGCGAGCATCACCGAAGGCCAGCCTGTGATGGAACTCGAAACGGATAAAGCGGTCGTCGAAGTGCCGTCATCCGTCACGGGCAAAGTGAAAGACATTCGCGTCAAAGAAGGCGAAAAGGTCAAAGTAGGCCAGGTGATCTTCACGCTGGAAAATGGCTCGGGCGCGAAGAAGGATGACGCCCCGGCAAAATCCCCGACGGCCCCACCCGCGCGGGTTGAGCCGCAAGTCAAGTCGTCGCCAGCCGCCGCGAAAGCCACTCCTCAGTCTTCCGCGCCTGCTTCGTCCGGAGCGTCGGAATTCCGCCTGCCCGAACTCGGTGAGAACATCAGTCAGGGAGAATTAGTGCGGTTGATGATTGAACCGGGAACGAAAGTGTCAGAAGGCCAGCCAGTGATGGAACTCGAAACCGACAAAGCCGTCATCGAGGTTCCTTCGTCAGTGAGTGGTACCGTGAAACAAATTCAAGTCAAGCCAGGCGACAAAGTGAAAGTCGGCGCTCTGATTTTTACGCTGGAAGGCGGCGCAGTAGCCATTCCCGAGCGTCCCAAACATGCCCCAGTAGAATATGTTTCCGGTCAACACAGTGCCCGTCTCGCTTTCCAGCTTGCCATTCAAGCTGAGGGCAAAACTGAAGAAGAGGCCCTCAAGCCGGACAGACCTTCACAGGCGTTGCCGTCGTTCAGTATGCCCGCCCAGCTTGGAAAAGTGGCCGGGACTGCGCTCGGCGATCCAATCCCAGCAGCGCCCCACGTGCGACGCTTGGCTCGAGAACTAGGAGTGGATATCCACGGTGTTTCTGGGTCCGGCCCGGGCGGACGAATCAGCGAAGACGACGTAAAGGCCTTCTCCAAGTCGCTTCTGATGGCCGCGACCACTCAGCCGGCAGTCGCGCACTTTGCCGAGCCTGCGCTTCCAGATTTTTCGAAGTGGGGAAAGATCGAACGCGTGGCCATGCGCGGCGTGCGCCGTAAGACAGCTGAGCATTTGCGTGAAGCCTGGAACACGATCCCCCACGTCACCCAACAGGATAAAGCGGACATCACCGAACTCGAGCAGCTGCGCTCCCGCTTCGCTCCGAAGGCAGAAGAGGCAGGCGGAAAAATGACCGTTACCGCCATCGCCCTGAAAGTTTGCGCGTCCGCGCTGAAGGTGTTCCCGCAATTCAACGCCAGCATCGACATTTCTCATGAAGAGGTTGTCTACAAGCAGTACATTCATATCGGCGTCGCAGTCGATACCGAGCGCGGGCTGCTTGTGCCCGTGATCCGCGACGTCGACAAGAAGAACATAGTCGAGATCGCCGCTGAGCTCAGCCAGATATCGAAGAAGGCGAAAGAAAAGAAGCTCTCGCCTGCGGACATGGAAGGCGGTACCTTCACGATCACGAATCTTGGCGGGATCGGCGGTACTGGATTTTCGCCGATCGTCAATCACCCCGAAGTCGCGATTCTGGGTCTCTCCCGGTCCAGCATGGAGCCGGTCTGGATGAATGGAAAATTCGAAGCGCGTCGAGTGCTGCCGCTTTCACTTTCTTACGACCACCGCTTGATTGATGGCGCCGACGCTGCCCGCTTTCTTCGATGGATCGCCGAGGCCTTCGAACAGCCGTTCCTGTTGTCGGTCCAGGGATGAACTCGTCCGCTCCGCCATGCCGAGAAACTCCAATTAAAACGCAATGACTGAAACTTCCAATTTGCGCATCGCAGTTGTCGGCGGCGGCCCCGGCGGTTATGCGGCCGCCTTCCTGGCTGCTGACCTCGGCATGAGCGTTACGCTCATCGATCCTGAGGCGAATCCCGGAGGAGTCTGCCTCTATCGCGGCTGCATCCCTTCCAAAGCTCTTCTGCATGTCGCCAAGCTCATCGACGAGTCGCGTCACGCCAAGAATTGGGGAATCGAATATTCCGATCCCAAAATCGATCTTGGTCGCTTGCGGTCATGGAAAGATGGAGTCATCAAGAAGTTGACCGGCGGCCTCGGCCAACTGGCCAAGCAACGCAAAGTCACCTACATTCAGGGAACGGCGAGCTTCGAAAATTCGACCACGTTGCGGGTCAAGCCCGCCAACGGATCCGAAGAGTCGCTGAGTTTTGACCGCGTAATCCTCGCGACCGGCTCACGTCCCGCCGCCGTGCCGACGCTGCGTCTCGAAAGTCCGCGCATCATGGATTCTTCAAGCGCACTCGATCTCGCCGATGTTCCCGATACGTTGCTGGTAATTGGCGGCGGCTACATTGGACTCGAACTGGGCACCGTCTATGCCGCGCTCGGCGCGAAAGTTTCGGTTGTAGAAATGCTGCCCGGTTTGCTTCCTGGCGCGGACCGCGATCTCGTTTTGCCCCTTCATAAGCGCCTCGAGAAAAGTTTTGCTTCGATCATGCTCAACACCACCGTATCGACGATGAAAGAGGAATCGAACGGCATACGCGTGAATTTCTCCGGACCGGATGGCACACAATCCGAGCAAGTGTTCGACAAAGTGCTGGTCTCAGTCGGACGCAAACCGAATTCTGAAATTGCCGGTTTAGACAAGACGCAAGTTGAAATCGGTCCACGCGGGTTCATTCAAGTCAACGCCCAGTTGCAGACAAACGATCCCGCAATCTATGCCATTGGCGATGTTGTAGGCGAACCGATGCTTGCCCACAAAGCGACGCATGAAGGACGCACGGCCGTCGAAGCGATCGCCGGGCACAAAGTAGCTTTTGAACCGAACGCCATACCCGCAGTGGTCTTCACCGATCCGGAAATTGCCTGGGCGGGCCTGACAGAAAGTCAGGCGCAAAAAAATGGACGTGAAATAGCTGTCGCGCGTTTCCCGTGGGCAGCTTCGGGGCGCGCATTGACGCTAGACCGCACCGAGGGAATGACAAAATTGATCGTAGATCCCAAGACCGAGCGCGTACTTGGCGTCGGTCTGGTAGGTGCCGGGGCTGGCGAGCTGATCGCTGAAGGCGTTTTGGCGATTGAGATGGGAGCGCTGGTGAAAGATCTCGCTCTGACGATTCATCCGCATCCGACGCTATCCGAGACTGTGATGCAATCCGCCGAGGTTTTTTTCGGAACGGCTACCGACATCTACCGTCCTTTGAAGCGGTAAACGGGTCCGCAGATTTCGCTACAATTAATCGCTGAGCCGCGACATTCCATTGCATCCGCGCAAACAAATATCGGTCCATTGTTTTTCCAGCTCAAACAAGATCGCGAAGCGATTTCTTGCATTCGCGGCCGCGCTTTTATTGGTTTCGTGCAGCTCAATCCTTTCTTCGGCGCAGTTACTTCAGCAATTAAGTAAGAGTCCAGCAGCCTCAGCGGACAAGCAGCAAGACTCCCTCGGTCGCGATACGCCAAGCGGGGCGGTTTTCGGATTTTTACAGGCCGCGCAAGCCCGCAACTATTCTTTGGCCGCGCAGTATCTGCAATTGCAAGCCAATCGGCGTCAGGCTCAAGGAATCGAAATTGCGACCCAGCTAAAAAGCGTGCTTGACGGCGCCTATCAGGGAAGCGTGCGCCGCATCAGCAACCAGCCTGATGGGAACATGCAGGAAGGCGTCCCGCCCGATCGCCAGGATCTGGGCACGCTCTCCGCAGGGGATGTCGAAGCCCCGCTGGTATTGGTACGAGTCAGCGATCAGGGAGTGAAGGTTTGGCTCTTCTCCGCGGAGACCCTGGCCAAGGTTCCGGAACTGTACGATCAGCTTGAAGTTCATCAGGTCGAAACCCACCTGCCACGTTTTTTCGTGGTTCACCAGTTTGGCGGCCTGGCGATCTGGCAATGGTTGGCCATACTTCTTGGAATTCCTGCGGCGATGGCAGTCGCATGGTTGCTTGCTAAATCGTCGCGCGTTTTCCGCTTCCTTTGGCCGTCGTACAAGAAGCAGGAGAGGGAAGAGTTTTGGGCCGCAGTTGACCGGCCTTTATGGACCACGCTCAGCGTATGGATTCACTGGTTCTGCATGGCCCGCCTGCGTTTGCCGCTTCTACCACGGCATTACTACATCATGACGGCGGGCGTTCTTTTCGTCGGTTCGCTTAGTTGGCTGGTTTGGCGTGTCTTGCAGCAGGTGCTTCGCCGCCTGCGTCAGCACGCGATCTATGGCGGCCGCGCCGGCACAGGCACTCTCATGCTGCTGGGCGAGCGCATGCTCAAAGCGGTGATCTTTGTCACCGCCGTGTTCGCCATCTTCGGAACCCTCGGCTTTAACATGACGACGCCGCTGGCCGGTCTCGGCATTGGCGGCATTGCGGTTGCGTTTGCCGCGCAAAAAACTCTTGAAAATTTATTTGGCGGCGTTTCCATCCTTGCGGACGAAGTGATCCGCGTTGGCGACGTTCTTCGCGTCGGCGATCGCACTGGAACGGTCGAGGACATCAGCCTTAGGTCAACGCGCCTTCGCACCCCGGAACGCACACAACTTTCCATTCCAAACGGAACGCTGGCGACGATGAACATCGATAACCTCTCGCGCCGCGACAAAATTCTTTTCACGACAAAGTTGGGCTTGCGTTGCGAGACATCGGCCGATCAACTGCGCTACGTGCTTTCGGAGTTGCGTCGGCTGCTTTACCAACACCCGAAGGTGGAAACTGACGGCGCGCGAGTCCGCTTCATTTCATTTGATGCCAGCGCGCTTACGCTCGAGGTTTTCTGCTACGTCCTCACGCGTGACTATCCCGAGTTCGCCGCCGTTCAAGAGGACCTATTGCTCTGGATGATGGAAATACTTGCAGAGTCCGGCACCGGATTTGCGTTTCCCTCGCAAACGCTATACATGGGGAAAGACTCCGGCATGGACCGCGAGAAAAGCGAAGCCGCCGAAAAGAAAATTCAGGAACTGCGCAAGGCCGGAAAGATGCCGTTCCCCGACTTCGCGTCAGATGAGATCGCGCACATCAGCAACTCTCTTCCGTACCCCCGGCCGGAAGCTTCGGTCCGCAAAGCAAAATAATCTCGTAGAGGAAATTTCATGTCAACAAGTGCCAGCCTGGACAGCTCAACGCATCATCCGGTTCCTAAGTGGATCGGCTCGGTGATCGAGGAACTCGAAAACAAATTGGTTGCAAGCGCCAACGAAGGCCAGCGCGAACGCGCACGCCGCGGCCTATCGCAAGTCGCCCAGTTTTGGCGGGAATCTGATGGAGACGCCGAAACCTTCAAGAGCTTCGTCGCCATCAACTTCGCCGCCGATCAGGAAGCCTTGGACGCGCTGTTCACTCGGTTCGAAATTCTGTTTGAACAGCTCGACGGCCACATGCATGAAATCTATCGCAGCTTCCGCCAGCAACTCGATCTCGACCTCGGACCCGTCCTGCCAGTGGACGAAATGTTCGGCGGCTACTATCCCGGCGCTCACACCACCGACGATATGTTCGAAAACAAGCTGGCTTTCGTCGTGCTCCTCAATTTCCCCATGACCACGCTGGAAGAGAGGACCGCTGACGCTGCCGCCCGTACTCGGCGCGAGTGGGCGGAGATTCGTCTGGGCCAACGCTTTGACAAGCGAATTCCTGCCTCGGTGACCCAGGCGTTCACCCAAACCGAAGCCGCAACTGGCCGCTACGTTTCGGAATACGACATTTGGATGCACCACCTGATCGATGAACAGGGAACGCGGCTCTTCCCTGCAAAGATGCGCATGTTGAGCCACTGGGGATTGCGGGACGAAATTAAATCCAGTTACACCGACGCGACCAATGGCTTGAAAAAGCAGCGCACCATCCAGCGCGTCATGGAACGCATCATCGAACAGACCATTCCCCAATGCGTAATCAATAACCCTTCAGCCGACTGGAATCCCGCCACCAACAAAGTGAGCGCAACTGCGGTCAAAGATTACGATCAGCTGCCGACTGCGCCGCGTCCGCTCGACGAATCGCCCGAGCCTGACACGCGCTATGCCATGCTGCTCAAAGCCTTCGCCGCCGTCACGAAAGCGGATCCGTATTCTCCCACTGCGCCGACTCACATTGCGCGCCGCTTCGATGAAGATCGCGAGATCCCCGAAGCGCGCGTCCGGGCTATGTTGGAGCAGACGCTGACTTCTCCCTTGATGCCACAGGTTGCGAAGCTAATACAGTCGCGCCTCGGTCGAGCGTTGGAACCTTTTGACATTTGGTACAGCGGATTTCGTCCGGGCAGTGAGCAGAGTGAAACTGAGCTCGATGAAATCGTCGCAAAGCGCTATCCCACGCCGGTTTCATACGAGACTGACATGCCACGCCTCCTCGAAAAATTCAATTTCCCCGCCGAGCGCGCCAAATATCTGGCCAGCAAGATTTCCGTCGATCCAGCGAGAGGTTCCGGACATGCCATGGGAGCCGGAATGCGATCGGAAAAAGCCCACCTTCGCACGCGAGTGGATAAAAGCGGAATGGACTACAAGAGCTTCAACGTCGCCGCGCACGAAATGGGACACAACGTCGAGCAAGTCTTGTCTTTGAACGACGTCGATTCCACGTTGATGAGCGGCGTTCCCAATACTTCGTTCACTGAAGCTTTTGCGTTTCTTTTCCAGGGGCACGATCTGGAACTTCTCGGCCTGCCCGCGCCTAACCCTAAGAACAAGGCTGAAAAGACTTTGAATGACTATTGGGCAACGTGTGAGATCAGCGCAGTGGCATTGGTTGATATCGATGTTTGGCACTGGATGTACGACAATCCCTCGGCTACTCCAGCTCAGCTCAAGGGTGCTGTCCTCAACATCGCAAGGGATACCTGGAACCGCTTCTACGCGCCAATTTTCGGCGTTCGAGACGTCGTTCTATTAGGCGTGTATTCACACATGATCGATTGCTTTCTCTACCTGCCCGATTATCCCATCGGCCACTTGATCTCTCATCAGATAGAAGAGCAAATGGAGAAGGCTGGCAGCATTGGCCCAGAGTTCGAGCGGATGGCCACCATGGGGCGGCTAACTCCCGACTTGTGGATGGAGAAAGCTACGGGAAAACCCGTTGGCGCGGATGCGTTGCTCAACGCAACCAAAAAAGCTCTCGAGATGATCAAGGCTTAAGCACATCGAGCTTACTTCCGTAACTTGCTGGTAACGGGAATCCGCTTCTACGATTCGAGGATGCAGCCGCACATCCTCGTCTTTTCGAGCGACACCAAAACTCTTGACGTCTTGACTCAGATTTTTGATGAGTTCGCCGTCACCTTCGACCACTGCCACGAGCTTTTTGCCACCACGACTCGATTCGCCACTGAACCATTCGGTGTGATTCTCGTCGACTGCGACGACGTGCAGAACGCCAGCCTGGTTTTCGATAATGTCCGTGGCTCTGAACTGAATCGTAATGCGATGACGGTGGCAATCGTCGATGGCAAGGCCGGTGTGCCGACCGCGTTTCGCCTCGGTGCGAAGCTGGTGATGAGCAAGCCGTTGTCGCTGGAACAGGCTCGGACTACGCTGCGTAACGCCTTGGCATCTCAGCGCCGTGATTCAAAGGATCCGCAGGAGGCACTCCCCGAACCTTTACCGTTGCCGCCTGTGAAGATCCAGCGGCAAATCAGCGAACCGGTGGTGGTTCCCGCGCCAGCCGTACTTGCGCCGCCAATACTTGCGACAATACTTGCACCGCTCGCTCCTATTGCGTTCGAAGAAGAACAAGTGCCTGTCGAAGTGCAGCCAACAACCTCGGTAACATCAGCCGGTGCGGCAGCCGCCCGAGCGCCAATCCAGCCGAAGAATGAAGTTATCGAGCATCCTCAACCTGCCGTCGTAACAATAACGCCAGCTCAGCCGGCTGTTGAAATTGCTGTAGCGACGCCTGTAGTTGCGAGCCCAGTGTCCCACGAAATGAAAGCACCAGGCGTGGTATCGGATTCCGCGCCTTCGTTCGGGATACTGCAAGCGCACGAACGGCGAACCAGTCCCTTGCTTATCGCCGCAATCGCCTGCATCGCGGTGGCAGGCGCCGGCGCAACTGCGTGGAAGCTGCTACCCACCCAGCGGAATCAGGTATTGGGGCTGCTGTCTCACTCGCAACCATCCCAAAAGCCCGCACCCGTGACCACGGTGCCGGTAGCGCCGTCCTCTGCCACGGCAAGCGCCAACCCTGTTCCTGTAGCGGAAACACCGGCGGTTGCAGCTCCAGAACCCGCCGTGCCTCTAGCTCAGGGATTCCAGGACGGCGACACGGCAGTCAAGACCGCGCCAAAATCTTCTGCGCCAACTGCTTCCGATCCGGCTGCCAGCCTCATTATCGTGCCGGCAGAAATCGCCGACGCGCACATCACTCACCGTCCCAACCCGTGGTACCCGACGCGTGCACGTCATGCGCACATCCGCGGAGATGTGGTTTTATCCGCCAACGTGGCGACGGACGGAACGGTTCAGTCCACTGACGTGGTCAGCGGAGACCCCGCGCTCACGCTCGCCGCTCAGGAGTGTGTAAAGCAGTGGATTTTTCAACCCTACTTCAAGGACGGTCAACCTTCCGCCTTTCAAACGCAGGTTACGGTGACTTTTCCGCCGGTTGCCGCTTCCCCAGCGAATTAACGCTTATCACAATTACTTGCGTAACTTGCTGGGCGAAACGAATGTACTTAAATTCTTGTTATGAACTACGCCGCACTCCTATTCTGCCCGGAAGATAAGACCTCCCGCGTCGTCACGCAATTGCTGAGCGATCTGGAATTCGCTGTTGAGGCATGCGGCGAACCGTTCCTCGCAGTGAAGAAATTGATGTCGCAGCGCTATGACGCGATGGTCGTGGATTGCAGTGACGAGCAGAATGCAGCTTTGCTCTTCAAGAGTGTGCGTAATTCGCAATCGAACCAGGCTGCACTGATAGTCGCCCTGGTCGCTGATCAAGCTGGTGTAGCGAAAGCCTTCCGTCTGGGTGCAAACCTTGTTTTAACTAAGCCCATCAATGTTGAGCAGGCAAAAGGCACGATGCGCGTAGCTCGTGGGCTGTTGAAAAAGGGCGAAGCCAGCAAATCCGCTGTGCCTCTGCAAGCGGCTGTCGCGACCGTGTCGCAGAAAAGTTCCGACATAAATCCGGCGGCGACTCATTCAGCTAAGTCAGTCGCTCCGCCCCCGCCTCCGCAGTCTTTGCGGAGCGCGGTTCCGACTTTTACCACGGTGAGCAACGTCATTAGCCCCGTAGCCTCTTCAGCATTGGAGCTCGAACCTGAGACAACGCCAGAGACCGGTGCTGATGACGCTGCTTTGCTTGAATCGATGCCAACTCCTGTGATGCCCGTGGCAGCCTCGACGCCGGTGGCGGAATCGCAGCCAGCTTGGCCCAAAGCCACCCACTCCGGGGCGGCCGCTGCCGTAGCTCCCGCAAAAGAAAAGCCTCCGGCAACCGCCCTACCGCTCCAAATCAAAACTGTTGCACCGGTAATCGAGAAAAACAGCCACATCGAAGCAGAACAGGATTCAAAGAAGTCTGTGGCCAGCACACCTGAGCCTCCGCTCTTTACTGCGGCATCCGGTTCGGCGGGTGAGCTGGAGACCGGAAGCAAGCGTACTCTCTTCATCGTGCTCGCAGTGGCCGCTGTAGTGCTCGTCGCCGGGTATCTCGGTTGGACCAAAATGCATTCTGGACAATCTGCAGCGTCCGCAGTTGCCTCCACTGCGCAACCCGCAGTTCAGCAATTAGAAACGCCGAAGGTCGCTGCCTCGCATGCTCCATCTGAAGTCCAGGCGGCACCGAATGTGGTAAAAACCGCAGTGACTTCAGCTACTTCGCCCGAAACTAAGACCCAGGCGTCGGCCAAGCCGACGACAGAATCCACGAAAAATGCCGCTGCGGAATCGGCAAAAGCGCCGTTGATGGTGAAAAGCGAAGAGCCGAAAGCAGAGACCGTTTCCGCTCCATCCGACGATAACGCCGCCCCAGTTCCTCCGCCGGTCGAGATAGCTTCCGGCAACGCGCTTAACGCAATGTCGGGAATAGTTGGTCCGGTTAACTCGACTGTTCCCAAGCAATCGACTCAAAGCTACAAGCTCTCGCAAGGAGTGTCACAAGGTCTGCTCGTGAAAAAAGTGCCGCCAGTCTACCCTCGAGCGGCAGTGCAGGCGCATATTCAGGGAGCGGTGGATTTGATGGCCACAATCAGTAAAGACGGCAACGTCACAAACATTCAAGCCGTCAGCGGCGATCCTCTACTTAAGCGGGCGGCCGCCGACGCCGTCAAGCAATGGAAATATAAGCCGTACTATCTCGACGGCCAGGCCATAGAAATTCAGACACAGATCACGGTCAATTTCAAACTTCCATAGTCTTCCGCATAGTTGTTAAGTTAGGCCGTTGCATCGAAGCTGGATGCTTCGATTTGCACCCTCCTCGCATCAAAAGTCCAGAAGATATAATCAAGCGTTAGCCTTCTCGCCATGGACTTTAAGCTCGTCAGCCCCTATACGCCGCAAGGCGATCAGCCCCAGGCCATCGACTCGTTAACGCGCGGTCTTGCCGACCGCGAACAGCACCAGGTGCTGCTCGGAGTAACCGGCTCGGGCAAGACTTACACCATGGCCAAGGTGATCGAGCAGATCAATCGGCCTTCCATTGTGATGGCCCACAATAAGACTTTGGCTGCACAGCTTTACCACGAGTTCAAGAATTTCTTCCCGCACAACGCCGTCGAATATTTCGTCTCCTATTACGACTACTACCAGCCGGAAGCTTATGTTCCAGCCGCCGATCTCTACATCGAGAAGGAATCGACCATCAATGATGAGTTGGACAAGCTACGCCTGTCCGCGACGCGCTCTCTGTTCGAGCGTCGAGATGCGCTGATCGTCGCGTCAGTGAGCGCCATCTATGGCCTCGGATCACCCGAAGCTTATTACGGGATGATGTTGTTCGTCGAAAAAGGGCAGAAAATCAAGCGCGAAGACATCACCCGCAAACTCGTTGACATTCTCTACGAGCGAACCGACGGAGATTTCCGGCGCGGCACGTTCCGCGTACGCGGCGACGTCATCGAGATTTTTCCGACGTATGACGACATGGCATACCGGATCGAACTTTTCGGCGATGAAATCGATTCGTTGGCGCAAATCGATCCACTTTTCGGCACAGTCAAGCAAAAATATGCGCGCTTGCCAATTTATCCGAAAACTCACTACGTTCTAAAGCCAGAGACCAAAAGCCGCGCGGTCGATTCCATTCGCGCCGAACTTCTGTGGTGGGAAGCGGAGCTTGAAAAGCAAGGGCGCGTCGTGGAAGCCCAGCGCATCCACCAGCGCACCATGTATGACCTGGAAATGATCAAGTCCGTCGGGTACTGCCATGGAATCGAAAACTATTCTCGACATTTCACGGGCAGGCTCCCCGGCGAGCCGCCCCCGACTTTGCTTGATTATTTTCCCCGCGACTACCTGATGTTCATCGACGAATCTCATCAGACTGTGCCGCAGTTGCATGGCATGTACCACGGCGATCGTTCGCGTAAAGAAACGCTGGTTGAATATGGATTCCGCATGCCGTCGGCTCTCGACAATCGTCCGCTGACGTTCGAAGAGTTCGAACATCGCATGGGGCAGATGATCTACGTTTCTGCTACACCGGGGCCATATGAGCTGACAAAATCAGCCGGAGTAGTGATCGAACAGATCATTCGCCCCACGGGACTCGTCGATCCTCCGGTCGAGATCCGTCCGGTGAAAGGCCAGATTGACGACCTGCTGCACGAAATTCGCGATCGAGTTTCGCGCGGAGAACGTGTGTTGGTCACAACGCTTACCAAGCGCATGGCGGAAGATTTGTCGGAGTACTACAGCGAAGTCGGAGTGAAGTGCCGCTACATGCATTCTGAAATCGAAACGCTGGAGCGCGTGAAAATTCTTCGCGACCTGCGCAAAGGCGAGTTTGATGTATTAATCGGTATCAATTTGTTGCGCGAAGGCCTCGACTTGCCTGAGGTATCGTTGGTGGCGATTCTCGACGCCGACAAAGAAGGCTTCCTGCGTTCCAGCGGATCGCTGATTCAAACCATCGGACGTTGCGCCCGCAACCTGAATGGCCGCGCGATTCTTTACGCCGATCGCAGAACCGATTCCATGATCAAAGCTCTTAATGAGACCGACCGCCGCCGCGCCATCCAGGAAGCCTACAACGAAGCCAACGGAATCACGCCGGAGTCGATCGTTCGTCCACTGGATATGACGCTGGCCGGAATCGTTGCCGCCGACTACGCTGATCTCACTGCCGGAGAGAGCGAAGGCATTCCGGAATTTAAGTCACAGGAAGACCTCAACTCCTACATCGCCAAACTAGAAAGCGACATGCGCGAAGCAGCGAAACGCTTCGAATTCGAGAAAGCCGCCAAACTCCGCGACACGATCAAGGAGTTAAGGACCAAGGAATTTTTGTTTGCATGACAACTTGGTCGCCGCATGGGAATTGGATCGCTTTTGGGTGGCGCAGCGGTTCACCGCTGCGATTGTTACGCCAATGCTACGGCTTCAGCCGCTGAGCTTAGGCCCTCAGGAATTGGGTTAGCCGCTCAGTGTGACCTTCCAACGGCGGCGCTGCGAACAGCTTGTGTACTTCCTGACAAGTTCAGTTCTTTCTCCAGCGAAGAAAATCTTTGCAGAATCTCGTGAATGCGCATCGACATGTTGTGGATGGTTTCCACCTGCGGAAGCGCTTGCGATGACAACACTCTCGTTTCGAGAAGTAGCAACTCAGAATTCCCGAGTACGGATGTGAGCGCGTTATTCAGGGTGTGCCGCATTTCCAGCATGTATCGGCCCAGCGCTGCATCGTGCTCAAGCGCGTGAGTTTGCTGGAGGAGGCTTTGTTGTTTTGCTTCGGAAGCACAACGCCGCAGGATTTCCGTCATCATCGATACGACGGTGTCGGTCCAACCTTCGCGCCGCCGCATCATCACGACACCCGCCGGAATTTCCTGGTCGATGCGAGGGGAATTTGCTTCGTCCCGAACCCACAGTGCTGGCACGCCAGCGGATTTTAGGAAACGCAGCGCTTTATTAATCCCGTTCTTTTTTACATCCCCAATGACAGCAGCATCGAAGGCACCGTCGACCGGCGTGCTCGTCGAACAGAGGTCGGAGCCCATCAGAGTGAAAGTCGGCAAACAGCGTTCGGATTGCCAGCGTCCAGTGACCGCTCGCGAGAAGTCTATATCGTCTGAAACGATCAGAACGGTCTGTTCGTCCAAAGCTGCGCTCCCGAAAAATGGAAAGTAGGCGGTTTCTGATCCAACCTTTACCGATCGGTGTGTTATTCCGGTTCAGGCGCTCCGGCCGACACCTCAAACTCCACTGTCTCCGGCGTGCTTACGTCGAAGCTCATGGCCGCTGCTGCCTTGGCTTTCGCTGGTGCCGGTGTCGAGCCTTGCGAACTCTTCGCCAGCGCTTGATCGACCGCAGTGCGAAGGTCAACGAGCATGGCCAGGGCTTGTCCTGAGGAATATTCAGCCTGGAACATCACTTTCCATGACTGGCAGATCATGCGAAGCCGGTCGACCGGTTCTTCCGCGGAAAATTGCGCCTTCCGACAGTCGAGAGTGGCTATGCCGCGGTGTTCGAGTTCCCGCAATCCATCGAGCGTGGCGTTTAGGTCTTGATGCATCAGGCGGAAAAACAATCGTCGCATCAAAAAGCTGAACCGGGTGAATGCCACCATGGCTACCGGCGTGAAGTAATTGTTTTCTGCTGAGCTTTTAAGTTTTCTTCCCCGTTCAATGATGCGGCTGGTGAACAGCGCATTCAGGGTCCGGCAAGCATGCGCTTCTTCGATCAATCCGTCCAGAGGCTCGAGCCACGCGGGAATCGCCAGTGCCGTTTCCCCTAGAACTGCTTTCAGAGCGCCAGCGACGAATTCCATGCTCGTTTGTTCCGGATCGAGCAGCGGCGGGGCATAAAGCGAAAACAATTGCACCAGCAGGAAGTCAATCTTGTCGCGGTCTGAGTCGCTGTGGCTGCTCTGGTGAAGATGGTGCAACAACAGTGCCGACAGCGCTGACTCGCTGGTGAGCGTTGTTGTCTGCAGAAATTGCCGGAGCTGATGTACCTGAATATGGCTATCAACCTGCCCCAACCATTTTTCAGCGCTCTGGATCGCATCCTGGGAAGGCGAATCGCCGCCAGAGACAAGCTCCGGGCATTCGGCTACCTCGATTACAAACTCACGCGACAGAGCGGTATAAATCGGATACAGAATTCTTGCGTTTTGCCATCGCGCGCCGGGCGCGGACAAAGGTGAAGTTTTCGTCATGATTTTATGATCCAGTTTGTAATCTCTCCGGTAAAACGTGCAGCCACTGCCGTCCGATCGCCGTTGTATTGCAAAGCGACGACGCAGGCTTCGGTGTCAAACGATCCATCTGAATTCTGCAAACGCAACGTGTCCCCAAATTCCAGCGCCATGCTGGAGGCAAATAAAGCTTCTTTTGAGGTGCCGAACTCAAGAATCGTGGTTTCAGAATGAACCGGGCTGCCCTCGCCCACACGCGTCAGGCGAACGGGAATTCGCACCGGTGTGGCTTCAGGGAAAAATCTCGCCAGGTTGATAGTGGGGCTGATGCGACCGGATTTTGCCGGACTCACTGCTTCTCTAGCCAAAAGTTCGCCTCAGTTCTCGGGGGAGAAAATTTGGTACAGAGAATGCGGCCGGGATTCCAAGACTGCCGGTTAGCAAGACCTAGGCTCCCTGACCGCATTGTTTACTAACATTGCACTTCTTCGGCCAATTCAGATTGGTCTTAAGTTGTTGATTAGAGGTCGTTCAGAATCGCGGATCGTCTCAATACGACCGGATTGGTCTCATCTTGATACAAGCGTCTCACGATGCCTTGTCTTGCCTATTGAAGCGAGTGGCTCGCCGCAGATCGTGCCAGGTTGCCGGCACCGATGTTGTAACGCTTCAATTTTCGATAGAGCGTCGCACGGCTGATTCCCAGCATTTTTCCAGCTAGTGCCTTGTCGCCATTCACTTGATCAAAGACCCGCCGAATGGTCGCGCGCTCTATATCTTCGAGGTCCGTTGTACCCGGAGTTTGCACGGTACCCATATCTAAGGTCTCTGAGTCGCTGATCAGCGCGGCAGGAAGGTCGGATACGTCGATTATTTTTCCGTCCCCTAATGCCACCGCCCGCTCCATGCAATTTTCCAACTCCCGCACGTTGCCGGGCCAATCATATTGCATGAGGCAGCGCATCGCCGTAGTCGTAATCTGCACCGGCTCGCCTCGCGCATATCGTTCCAGAAACCAGTGCGCAAGCATCGGAATATCGGATCTACGCTCCCGGAGCGAAGGTAGATACACGGTCACAACATTGAGCCGGAAATATAGATCTTTCCGGAATGTGCCGTTTCTATATTCGGTTTCGAGGTCGCGATTGGTAGCCGCGATCACCCGAACATCGACCCGGGTTCGATGGTTACTGCCTACGGGCCGAATCTCTTTCTCCTGCAAGACGCGCAACAGCTTCGCTTGCAATTCGAGCGGCAGCTCGCCGATTTCATCGAGAAAGATCGTGCCACCATGCGCGGCCTGAAAAAGCCCGGTCTTCGACTTCGTTGCTCCGGTGAAAGCTCCCTTTTCGTAGCCAAAAAGCTCGCTCTCAATAAGTGTTGGCACCAATGCCCCGCAGTCGACCGCGACAAAAGGTTGGCTCGCAAGAGCGCCGTGATAATGTATCGCGCGGGCAACGAGCTCTTTCCCCGATCCGCTTTCACCGGTTATCAGGACCGGCGTCCGCGTATCTTTCAGCCGCGAAATCATCCGCAGAACATCCTGGATTTTCACTGAAGTTCCAACAATGCCGTGCAACTCTGTGTCGGTCGCGGCCCTTTCGCGCAGAAATCTGTTTTCTTCGACCAGTAAGACTTTGTCCGCCAAACGCCGCAATAGCAGCCGCAATTCTTCCAGCGGCGAAAATGGCTTGCTGATGTAATCGTAGGCACCAAGTTTCATCGCTTGAACGGCGGTTTCAATGGACCCGTGCCCGGTCATTACCGCAACTTCCGTGCGTGGGCAGAGCCGTTTTACTTTTCCTAGAAATTCCAAGCCGGACATGTTCGGCATGACCAAGTCCGTGAGAATGATCTGCACCGGATGCTCTTCCAGCAGACTCAAAGCTATTTCGCCGCTCTCTGCTTCCATGCATGTGAGGCCGAGACCTGAGCCGACAGTCATGCACAGTTTGCGAATGCTGGGCTCGTCATCGACGATGAGAAATCTCACTTGTGAAAGATTGCTCATTTGGCTTTCCCGAAGGTCTCTTCCACGACCGAAATAAATTGCTGAACACGAAACGGCTTTTCCACGCACGGCGCGCCAGTCTTCTTGAGAATTGCGACCGTCTCGTCGTTGGCAATGTCACCCGTGATGAAAATTACGCGAGCCGACAATGCAGGGCGATTCGCAAGAATCCACGCGTGAACATCGGAGCCATCCACGCCGCCGGGAGTCCTCATGTCGGAGACAACTCCAAGAAAGTCGTCTGACTCGAGCCGGCGGATGCCGTCCACGCCGCTCTCTGCACACACAACTTCGAACCCGCTGCGTTCCAGGGTTGCGCGGACGTACGCCATGACTGCCGGCTCATCTTCAATGAGCAGGATGGGAAGTAGCGAAGGCTTCGATCCGGTCTGCTTCATGTTTGCACCACTCCCGCGGCCATCCCAATCGACGCGGTTGGACGCGCTACCGGCAGCCGCACAATAAACCGTGCCCCTCCGCCGGGATTGTTTTCGCACAGAATTTCTCCGCCGTGTTCATGGACAATGCCGTAGCAGATACTTAATCCCAATCCCGTCCCTTGACCCACTTCTTTAGTCGTGAAAAAGGGATCGAAAATCCGATCTGCATTCAAGATACCGGTACCGTTATCACGGAAAGATATCTCCACGAACTCTCCTCGTTGCTCCGCGACGATTTCGATGCGCCCAGCCCGGCCCTTGTCCCGCACCGCATCGTAAGCATTGTTGATGATGTTCAGAAAAACCTGCTGCAACTGGTGGGCATCCCCTACAACCTGAGGCAACGTGACGGCAAACTGTTCGACGACTTCCACGCCCCGGCTATGAAGATCGTAGGATCGCAACTGCACTGTCCGCTTTAAAATCGGCGTCAATTGAAGCGGTTGCTTTTGTGGCGGCATTTGCCGCGCAAAGCTGAGAAGATTCTGCACGATCTGCTTCGTTCGTTGAGCTTCTTGCAGAATTACACGCAAGTCTTTGCGGGCAGATTCCGGTACTTCAGTGTTTTCCATTAAGAGATCGGAAAATCCAAGAATCGCGGTCAGCGGATTGTTAACTTCGTGGGCCACGCCCGACACCAACTGCCCGACCGCAGCCATTTTTTCAGTGTGCAGGAGTTTAGCCTGCAGGGTGGCAGCGTCCGTGACGTCGCTCATTACCACAACGATGCTCGATACGTTCCCTTGCTCGTCCCGCATAGGACTCAGGTTTAGCGCAAATTGCCCAGCCCGGCCTTTGCCATTGAGAATTTGAAGTTCAAGGTTATCGACCGCGCGCCCGGAAACTGTTTCCGCGAGGGCGGCCTCCAGCGTTTCGCGCCGGCTTGGTACTACCAAATCGGCGAGACGGTGCCCAAGCACGCTGCTTTGCTCGTATCCCATCTCGTACCATCGGCGATTGGCGTAAGTGATCAACCCATCGCCGTCGACGACCAGAATGAAACTTTGGGTATTGTTGAGGATCTTTCCGGAAAAATCGCGCTCCCGTTGTAGTTCAGCCTGAAAATTCTTGAGTCCGGTAATGTCCAGCATCAAGCCGCGGTATTGCAAGACCCGCAACTGCGCGTCCCGGACGGCGAAAGCATTGATCAGAACATGAATTGTCTGACCATCCTTCCGTCTTAACGTTTCTTCGTGATTGCGCAGGGCGCCGTTTTTCTCCATGAGCGCGGCCAACTCGCGATGGCGATCGTCGCTCGAGTAAATCTGTGTGCGCACATCCGATTGCAGAAGTTCTTCGCGGCTCCCAAACCCTAGCATCCGGACCAGGGCTTCATTCACCTCAACGAAACGGCCGTCGGGAGTAGAGAAGAACAATCCTTCCTGAATGTTGTCGAACAGTTCGCGATAACGGCGCTCGGCCTCCCGCCGGTCGGTGATGTCTTTCAGAACATGAACCGTCTGCAACCCCTCATTGTTCGCGCCATGAACTCGTGAAGTCGAGACCAGGTATGTCCTATCCAGGGCCGGGTGCGAATATTCATCCGCGCCGCGGCTGGTGATCAGGCAAAACGGGCACGCGCGAAATGCCGGATTCTCACACATCCCCAACAGCGCCCACGTGCTAACGCCCACCAATGCTTGCGGCTCGGAACCAATGAAGTTGGCCAACGACCGGTTGACTCGAAGCACCTTGTCCGATTCGTCATGCGCCACAATGAAGTCACTGATGGAGTCGAAAATCTCCGTCCAGTGTCGGTTCGCCTGGTCCATGCGCGTGAATAGCCGCGCGTTTTCAAGCGCCACTGCGCCGTGCGCCGCAATCGCCTGTAGCAAACGGCTGTCGCTTGGCGATGCTCCCAAAGCCGCGTCATTTAGGCACAAAAGGCCAGTGAGTTCGCCTGCGCTGGAGTGTAACCTCAGCAGCGTGCACCGGGTCCAGCCTAGAGTCGCTGTGTCGGATTCACCGAGAAAAGCCGCAGCGGACACCGATAGAATCGCTTCGCCTTGATTTGCCAATACACGTTGTGCGGCTTGCGAGAGCCGATGCGCCATGTCTGGGTTTGTGATCTTATTTCCCGCCGCGTCCTTCAAAACTAACCAGTCGAAAGAGCTGCCCTGAACTACTGCCAGTCCTGCTCCCTTCGCACTTGTGATATCGACCGCGCGATCGACAAAGGTCTTGGCAAATTCTGGCAATCGCAAAAGTGAGTTCAGGCCGATGGCCAGACGCATCAAGGATTCAGCCCGCGTGCGATATTGTTCCGACAAGTGAAGGTTGCGAGTCACTTCGAGCGCCATCGCTACTTGGCCAGCCAAAACCCGCGCACGGCGCACGTCCTCCTGGGAAATTCCCATCCGGTCTTTTCTATCGAGAACCCCAAACATGCCCAGCACAGAACCGTCCGCCGCCAGCAACGGCACCGTGAGGAGTTGCCTGATATTGAATGCGGCGATGATTTCCAGATTCGCTCCCGGCGTGATGGCAGGCGTGTCTGTCCAAAAAACCTGCTTATTCGCCAACGATTTGCTGGCCGGGCCTTCAGGAATGACCAGATCCAGGCGCTTACACTCGCCTTGTTCGGCGCCCCAACGAAGACGGAATGCTCCGTCTTCCCAGAGCCCGATTAATGAGCGCTCGAATCCTAAAAAATCTCCAGCTCGCAAAGCGAACTTTTGCAGGAATTGGTCGAGGTCTCCCAGGGAACCCAGTTCCGAAGAGATGGCGAGCAGCTGCTGTAATTCTTGCGCTTGCGCCTGAGCCGTCTCATACAGTTCCGCGTTGGCTATCGCTACGGCACCAAAACCTGCAATTGAGGTGATCAGAGATTTTTCTTGCGGCCCATACGCTCCCTCTGATCGTGGATAAACCAGGATCGCTCCGTCGCTCGAAGAAGTACGAAAGGGTGCGGCCAACAGGGTTCCGCCTTCAATGATGTCTCCCAAAGAATGCGTGGCTGGATCGACGGTCACCGCGATGACTTCTCCCGCAGCAACTGCCCGTCCCGCCAGATCGGCAGCGAAATGGAGACCTTTGCGGTCGTGTCGTGCGCGTGCCGCCAATTCCATCTCTCGCGATTTCGCGCTTACCGCGCGCAGCTCGAAGGCTGGAGCCGGGTGTCGCATCAAGACGCATACCAGGTTCGTGCCGAACATCAGCCGCACGCGTTCCGCGAGCACCTGCACCGCCGCGGAAGCTTCAGGAATCGCATGCAGAGCCTGAGCCACTTCCGCCAAAATTTCGGCTCTTCGATGGCCCTGCTCCGCCACCTCGCTGAGCCGGTTCGCTTCCAAAAGGCTTCCCAGTTGACCACAAAGGATGGTTGCCTTTGCTGCCAGATTGTCGTTGAAAAAGTCGGATTCCAATCCGTGCAGAAAAACCGCCGCCCCGATCACTTCTCCGGCAACCACCAGAGGCGCCGCCATCAGCGCTTTGGCGTGGAATTCCGCCGCAGTCGTATGACGGCTCACATCCACACGGTTGATATAGACCGTCTTTCTGGTCCGAACAGCTTCGGCGGTCACGGCGCTATCGGAATCTTTCAGCCGCATGCCGGGGAATTCGCTAGCCCGAAGTCCGTTTGCCACAACGCCCAACAGTTCGTCCGATGATGATCGTTGCCAGAAGTAAACTCCGTCTACTCGAAAATATTGGCGGGCTGTGCGACAGAAAGTCTCAATTAAAGCCAGCGCGGGAATTCCCTGCGATGCGGCGGTCGAGAATTCCAGAAGAATCTCCTGGAATCGCGCGTCGCTAGGGCCGTTTAGGCCGGGAAATAAGCGCTGATCGCCCATATGAAGTGCAGCTTGTCTCTAGCTAGATAAGATTTGCTGCAACTAGTTGAAGATACAGGACGATAGCTCGGAATCTCATTTTGAGTCAAGTGGCAAACAGACCCGGTATCGAATTGAGAACCCCTAAGAGTTCAGAAGACGCTATCCGCAAGATTTCGTTCTGACTACGCCATTTTGGCGTCGCATCCATAGTGCAAAACTTCAGTAATCTCCCTGGGGTCACTTTTACTTGAGTTATTTCGCCACCTGCCGCAATCATGGAACCTGACTGGTTTCGCTACATTTTCAGATTTTCGCTCGCGAAAAGTTGCGTGGAGGCTTCGTGTCTGGTTTGGGTTCAAATGCGGTTCGCATGCAGGGATTCGCCTCACTCAGTTGCGTGGCGCTGTTCCTCTTTCTGGCAGCCTTTCCCATGCTGGGACAAGATCACGGCCAGCGCAAGATCCGCTCCCAAGTTGCCCCGATTTACCCCGAATTGGCCCGCAGGATGAGCATCAACGGGGTCGTGCGGCTCAAAGTGACGGTCGCTCCGAATGGCACCGCCAAAGATGTGAAGGTTGTCGGCGGACATCCAGTGCTGGTTAACGCTGCGATGGATGCAGTAAAGAAATGGAAATTTGAATCCGCAGATGCGGAGAGCATAGAAACGGTCCAAGTGACATTTGTGCCTCAGGACTGAGGCCACAGCGACCGGTGGAGCTTTACAAATGACGATCGGCAAAAAACTCTATTCCAGCTTTGGCGCCATCCTCGCGATGGTCATCATTCTCTTTTTGGTCAACGTAACGGCCATGTACCGGGAGCGCTCCGCCAAAGCGGCAGCCGCTCAAGCCCTGCAAATGGCCGATCTGACTGACGCCATTCGATTCCAGATGATGCAGAACCGTCTATATCTCAGTAACTTCCTGCTCAGCGGCGATACGAGGGAAGTGGACCGCATGAAGGACGGCGAAAACACTCTCGACGACAAGCTAATGCAGGCAGAAAAGCTCTCCAATTCCGATCAGGAACGGAGCGCGCTCGAAAAAGTCCAGAAAAACGAGCAGGCATGGGGCGCAGAGTTCGCTGTGCCTCTGCTTGAAAAGCGTAAAGACGTCGATTCAGGTAACGCTACCGTCGCCGAACTCCAGGTTTTCTACCTGCAAAAGGACGCTTCTTCATGGGTAAAGGCTTCAACCGACACCTTGATGTTGGCCGATCAGGAAAACGCCAAAACTCTGGAAGAACGCCGCCGGTCGGATGAGACTGCCAGCAACCTGACCGTGCTGGTCTCACTTTTGAGCACTTTGATGGCGCTGGGCCTGGGGGCGATCATCGCCTATCGCACCGCGCGCAGCATCACCGGGCCGCTAAAGGACCTGATGACCGTAGCCGAGCAAATCGGCAAGAACGGCGATCTCGATCATGAAATTGACATCAAGCGAGACGACGAGATCGGTCAACTCGCGCGCACCTTCATCGGCATGGTGCAGTATTTGCGTGAAATGGCCGCTTTATCGGAAGCGATTGCCGGCGGCAATCTCACCGTTGAAGTTCAACCTCGATCCGCGAGCGACACACTCGGCAATGCATTCGTCCGCATGATCGAAGGCTTACGGAACCTGGTGCGCAGCGTTCGCGACGCATCTTCACAGGTGGCCGGCGCTTCATCTCAGGTCGCCAGCGCTTCCGATGAATCCGCGAAAGTCAGCATGCAGACTTCCTCCTCGATTGATGAAGTTACCAGCACCATGCACGAAATGAGCGTAAACGTGCAGAACATGGTCAAGAACACACTGGTGCAAGCATCCAGCGTGAGCGAGACCTCTGCCTCGATCGACGAAATGGTCGCTTCTATCCAGCGCGTTGCGGACACTGCCAAAGTGCTGCTCGACATATCCAACCGTTCTCGCGAAGAAGTTCACAACGGCATCACCACGATGGAAAAGGCCACCGACGGCCTCAACAAAATTAACGATACGATCCGTTCATCCGGCAGCATCATCGATGTGCTCGGACAGCGCGCGGACGACATCGGCAAGATCATCGAGGTCATCGACGATCTTGCTGAACAGACCAACCTGCTCGCCTTGAACGCTGCCATCGAAGCCGCTCGAGCCGGCGAACACGGACTGGGTTTTGCCGTGGTAGCCGACGAAGTCAGAAAGCTGGCGGAAAAGTCGGCGCAATCCACGAAAGAAATTTCCGAACTCATTCAAAGCATCCAGAAAGAAGCTCGCAAAGCGGTCGAGAACATGGAGCAGAGCACCGGCATTGTCAACGAAGGTCTCGGCTTGGGCCAGGACCTCAACGGTGCCCTACGCAAAATCTCCAACGTTGTCACCGAAGTCTACAAATTCGCGCAGGAAATCGGGGCCGCCACAAACGAACAGTCTCACGGTTCTTCGCAAATTGCGCGCGCGACGACCCGATTGAACGAGATCACGCACGAAATCAATTCTGCCGTCGAGGAACAGGCCGCAGGTGCCCAGGCTGTAGTAAAGGCGATGGAGCAGATGCGCGGCATGGTTCAGCAGACGACGTCAAGTTCTACCCAACTCGCGGCATCGGCGGAACAAATGTCCAAGATGTCCGGCGACTTGCTCGATTCCATGGACCGATTTGCCCTGGAACAAGCTGAGCGCCCAGCGATGGCTCCAGCCAACATTACCGGAAAAGGTCATGCGAAGCGTGCCGCCGCAGGAGTTCACGGCTGATAGCAACGTACTAACTTATTCGAACCCATGAGTCAGGACCTCCACATCGTCGGCTTTCAAGTGGGACGCGAGACCTACGGCGTTCCCATTGTTTCGCTGCACGAAATTGTGCGCGTGCCTGAAATCACCGCGATTCCTGATGCTCCCGATTACATGGAAGGCGTCATCAACCTACGCGGCAAGATTGTTTCTGTCATTGATCTGCGCAAGCGCCTCGGCGAGAAAGAGTTTACTTCCGGCAGCCGCAACCGCATTCTCGTCGTTGAAAATCGCGGCCGCCTCTGTGGACTGATCGTAGACTCGGCCTCGGAGGTCATAAAAATTCCGGCCTGCGATGTCGAACCTCCTCCAGCAGTTTTTCAGGATGGATCGCTCAATTGCGTAACTGGCATGGGCAAGTATCGCGGCCGCCTGATCATTCTTCTCGATACAAATAAGCTGCTTGCCCAGGACGGCGTTCAGAACGTCGAGACTACAGAATCGCGCGGAGCGGCTGCCGGTCTATGAATCTCATCCAACAGGAAAAAACCGCGTGAGTTCACCAGCCCTGGCGGCACAGATCACCGAGGCGGAACTGAAGCTGCTACAGACCCTCGTTTATCAGGAATGTGGCATGCACTTTGACGCGCGGCGCACTCACTTTTTGCAGGACCGTCTTCACCGCCGCCTGCGCGAGTGTCGCATGGATTCCTTCTACAGTTATTACCGCTTATTGATTAGCGACCACGGAAAACAAGAACTCTCGCAATTGCTTGAAAACCTGACGGTCAACGAGACCAGTTTTTTTCGCAATAAGGCACAGTTGGATCTATTCCAAAAATACGTTTTGGTCGAACTGATCGCGCAAAAGATCTTGGCGAACGACTATTCGCTGCGAATCTGGAGCGCGGGCTGCTCGACCGGCCAGGAGCCTTACACGCTGGTGATGCTGATCGCGGATGCGCTCTCTTATCATCATCTGCGGTCAACCTCCATGGCTCTGACCCAATCGCCTAAACCTCTGATTCCAGCTCCATGGCGGGTAGAAATTCTGGCCAGTGACATCAATTATTCGGTCTTGCGCTATGCGCAGGAGGGCACTTACACGGAAAGCCAGATGACATCGGTGGAATACAGCTATCGGCTCCGTTATTTTGACAAGATTGCCGATCGCTACGCGGTCAAGAACTCGGTCAAAGAGCGGGTCCACTTCGATTTTCACAATTTGAAGACCGAATTTCTGCCGCAGTGCCACGACATGATTTTCTGCCGTAACGTCATGATGTATTTCGACGAGGCGGAGCAGAAACGATTGGTGAAGAAGTTTGCGCGCTGTCTCGTCTCCAACGGCTACCTTTTCGTCGGACACGCTGAAAGCCTGCTTGGACTTACCGACCAATTCGCGATGGTACACCGCAATAGCGGCACAGCTTATCAGCAGGTTGAGGTGGCGCCGTGAGCGATTTTCTGGACGAGCGGGGCGGAGAGCTGCGCGAACTATTTTTCGACAGTTCCGAAGAGTTGTTGCAACTGCTCAACGACGCCGCGCTGAAAGTCGAACAGAATCCGGCCGAAGTCGAAACCGTTCGCGAGATTCGGCGTATTGTGCATACGCTGAAAGGCGACGCCGCCGCCTGCGGATTCCGTGAACTGAGCGAGCTCGCCCACATCTTGGAAGATGCGCTCGCTATCCCCGATCTCCAGCGATCATCCCTGGCTGAAGTTGCATTCACCGCGGCTGACGTGTTCCACGAAATGCTTTATGCCTACCGGCAGAAACGTAACCTTCCCGCCACGGACCGCTTGCGAGCATTGGTCAACAGTCTGGTCGAGCCGCTAACGTCCGGAAAAGCGCGGAAGAAGAAGGTGAACGAACCGAAAAACATTCCCACCGCGTGGGCGGAAGCGGAACTGGCAGCTGCGCAATCTGCGTTGCAACAAGGCCGGCATGTGTTCCACGTGGTCGCTAATCTTGATCCGCAGTGCGCGATGCCGATAGCTGCCCGTCAGCTGATTATAACCGCACTGAGTTCCACAGCGGAAATTTTGGCAACTCGGCCGGACCGCACATCGCTACAGGCCGCCGCCCGCATGGAACTGCTCGTGGCCACGGAAAAAAGCGCAGAGCAGGTTTCCGCGCGCTGCAAAATTCCGACCGTAGTTTCCGATGTGGAGGTCGTCGATCTCTCCGGCACACCAAAAAAAACGCGGAAGCGCCGGGCTGCCGAAGCGGGCACCGCTGTGAGCGATTCGTCGCCATCTTCGCCGATGGTTCCCGAGGTTGCGGAAATGCAGACAGTTCCTGAGCCGCTTGCGGTAGAAACCAAGGCCGCTGAGGCTGTGCCATCATCCCCCGTGATCGAAAGTTCTCTTCGTGTAGACGCGGAAAGAATCGACGCCGTGCTCAACCTGGTCGGTGAGTTGATCATCGGAAAATCAATGCTGCAACAGGCGTTGAACGAGTTTGCTAAAGAGAATCCGAAGGAAGCCATGCGCGGAAAGTTCTCTGACGCCATGGCCTTTCAAGCGCGGGTCTTAAATGACCTTCAGCGTTCGGTAATGAAAATCCGCATGGTGCCTGTGGAACAGTTGCTCCGCCGTTTTCCTCGCATGGTTCGCGATGTTGCGAAACAATGCGGCAAAGATATCGAGCTCATCATGAGCGGCCAGGACACCGATCTTGATAAGAGTCTTCTCGACTCCATCGCCGAACCGCTGACGCACATTGTCCGTAACGCCGTGAGCCACGGTATCGAGACGCCGGCCGACCGTCTGAAATCGGGTAAGACTGCGCGCGGAACTTTGCAACTCAAATCCCATCATCAGGGCAATCAGGTCGTCGTTGAAATCGTGGATGACGGCAGGGGAATCGATGCGCAAAAAGTCCGCGCGACCGCCGTTCAACGAGGGCTGCTTTCAGCGGAAGAAGCGTCCCGGCTCACCGAGGCGGAGTCGCTCGAATTTATTTTCAGGCCCGGAGTCAGCACCGCAGAAGAAATAACAGAAGTTTCAGGCCGCGGCGTCGGGCTCGATGTGGTCCGCAGCGTGCTTCAGCGCCTTAAAGGTGTGGTCGAAGTCGAAAGCCGTCCGGGGCAGGGAACCACGTTCCGGCTGAAGCTCCCGCTCACGCTCGCCATCATTAAAGCGCTGCTCTTCCGCGTGGACCAGCGTCTCTACGCGATTCCGTTGAACGCTGTGGCTGAAATTGCCCGGGCGCGCGAAGCTGACTTGCATCAGGTCGACCACTATGAAGTTCTCCAATTGCGGAACCAGGTGCTTCCGCTGGTCCGGCTCGGACGCCGTCCCTCGACTTCGCTTGCGATGCAAAATGGTTCCAGCCGCCGCATCTTTGTCTTGGTCATTCAATTCGGCGAGAAAAAGCTGGGCTTGATCGTCGATGAATTAGTCGGGGAAGAAGAGCTGGTCATCAAGGCGTTGGACGACAAAACGGTTGCCACCGATCTGGTGAGCGGCGCGTCGATCCTTGGCGATGGCCGCGTTGTGCTCATTATGAATCTTGCCGCAATACTTGAACGTTTTAATCGATCTCGAGCCGATGGCGCGGGAGGAATGTCGGCCGGGATGCTGATGTCTTCGCGGCCGTCCGGAATGGCGCAAGCGGCGGGAGGGCGGTCATGAGCGCTCCCATACGTGTTCTCGTCGTGGACGACTCCGCTTTGATGCGGAAGCTCATTCCGCAAATCCTCGAACATGACAAGTCGATCCAGGTTGTCGGCACTGCGATGGACGGCAACTTCGGTTTGCGCAAGATCAAAGACCTGCAACCGCAAGTCGTGACACTGGACCTCGAAATGCCCGGTATGGGCGGACTCGACATGCTCAAGGAAATCATGCGGCGCCATCGTGTGCCCGTGATCGTGGTAAGTTCCCACAGTACCAGCGGCGCGTCCGTTACGCTGAAAGCCCTCGCGCTCGGCGCGTTCGATTTCGTGGCCAAACCAACCGACGTTTCCGCACGCATGCCGGAAATTGCCCGTGACCTGATCGGCAAAGTCAAAGCTGCCGCGGCGAGCCGCAGCGTTCAGCTGGAAACCGCCACGGTTCCACAGCAGCAAAAGAAAGACGCCGCGCTCCGCCACGCCAATCGTCAACCTTCTCGTGTGGTCACCATTGGCGTCTCCACCGGCGGCCCGCAGGCGTTGCAGTACATGCTCTCGCAACTTCCCGGCAACTTTACCGGATCGATTGTGATCGTCCAGCATATGCCGGAAAACTTCACCGAAATGTTCGCTCGCCGGCTGGACGAAATCTGCGCGGTACAAGTGAAGGAAGCGCAGCCGGGAGATCCGATCGTTGCCGGACGAGTGCTGATTTGCCCCGGAAACCGGCATATCAAAGTGAAACGTTTGCCGTTGGGCGACGTTGTCATGTTAAGCGACGAAGATAAAGTGAACGGGCATCGTCCGTCAGCCGATGTACTTTTGCATAGCGCGGTTGCGGTCTATGGAAAGCAGGCTGTGTCGGTAATCATGACGGGAATGGGCGAAGACGGCGCTGAAGGTTTGGGTGCGGTGCAAGCCGCGGGCGGAGTCACGATAGCCCAAAGCGAAGATTCCTGCGTGGTGTTTGGCATGCCCAAAGCCGCAATTGAGCGAGGGTACGCCAACCGTATCGTAAGTCTCGAGATGATGGCAAAGACTTTGATTGGGCTGTGCGCGCCGCAAGCCAAAAGCGCAGCAACGAGTTAGAAGCGAATGCTGGCGGCTGATTGCCAGCGGAAATGCATTAACAGTTCCGCAGTTTAAGGAGAGAGGTCATGGAGCAATTTGCACCGGTACAACGCAAGGACGGCAAGCCCGTCCGTTACCTCATCGTGGACGATTCCGTTTTCGCCCGCAAAAACCTGGCCCGCATGGTTGAGACTTTCGGCGGCCAAGTCGCAGGCGAAGCTGGAGACGGCCTCAACGCCATCGCCGAATACGACCGCTTGAATCCCGACATCGTGCTCATGGACATCACCATGCCGCAGATGGAAGGCATTGAAGCCGCCGAAAAGATCGTGCAAAAACATTCCGATGCGCGCGTCGTGATGGTGTCCTCTGTCGGATACCAAGAGAACATCGTAGCCGCACTGCAACGGGGGGCGCGGCACTTCGTCCAGAAGCCGGTAAAAGCGGAAGTTCTTTATGAAGTTATCCGCTACGTGCTTGGCGACGAAGAATCGAACACAAAAGCCGCGACCGCGGGAGTTTAAGCTTTTGGAGTTGCCACAATGAAAATGGAACTGATTCAGCCCTTTATCAACGCGGCCGATGCCGTACTGGCGCCGGGCCTGCAAACCCCTTTGTCCGTGGGCAGTCTGAGCATGGAACCGGAAGCCTATCGCCGCAAAGGCGTGGCTGCGCTCGTGTTCTTGAGCGGCGACATCGAAGGGCGCATCATATTCGACCTCGAGCCCAGGACCGCCGTTTCGGTCGCAAGTAAACTTGCCGGCTGCGAATTGCCCGAATCCGACGGGTTAGTCCGCGAAGCCGTGAATGAACTCGCCAACCAGGTCACCGGCAATGCGGTCGCAACTTTGAACGATCTGGGATTTCACTTCCGGGTACACCCCCCGGTCTTTTACACCTCGGAGCACGGAGCGACCGGCACCGAAGACACCGAAGCCCTGGAACTCTGCTTTGACACGGCGAGCGGGCACGTGTACATGAACATCGCATTGCGGTACAACGTCGCCAGGGCGGCGACTGGGAAGTAGCCCAAGAGGTGAAGTTTGAAGGTACCCCTCCCCTCCCCCCGATCTAATAGAATAAGCCGGTTAGCGGGTGGAATCCTCCTAAATCAAACCTTTCAAAGCCACTTACAGGCAAAATCTAACAAACAATAGACTTACGAAAATTTGCGATTTCGCAAACTGGCACTGGGTTGCATGCCATCCAGATTCGATTCTGAACATTTGAAAATCGGAGGTCAAGGAAAATCTTTGGCGATCCAGCGCTATTGATTTTGCATGAGGGCGCGGTTGAGATTGAGTCCGAATGGACGGCGCGAAAGCGCCAACGCGCCGAAGGGAAGCTATGCGCAGCCGTGGAAATGCCCCACTCAAGCCAAAGAACGGCTTGAATGGGCCACCAGCCCATCGAGGCTTAGCGGCCCAAAACTGTACTGAGGATTCGAATCCACTCCGCTCCGCCGAACTCTCACTTGGTTGTATTCAACAAGATGCTGACCGTCGACGCGCTGTTATCTACAGCGGCGATATCGGGGCGACCGTCGCCATTGAAGTCTGCGACAACTAACTGTAACGGAAAAGGGCCGACTGCGAATTTTGCCGGCGCAGAAAAAGTACCATCACCGTTGCCGAGCAGAACGGCAACAAAACCCGAATCTGCGACGGCCAAATCCGGCTTGCCGTCGCCGTTGAAATCCGCTACCGCAAGCCATCCGGCACCAAGCCCGCTTGGATATGGTGTGCCCGCCGCAAGGGTACCATCACCAATTCCATCGAACAGGTGTATCGAATACGCGCCGGAAAATGACTCAGCAACGTCAAGGTTTCCATCGCCGTCAAAATCTCCAATCGCCACATCCATCGGATACGGTCCAGACGGGTAACGCCGGGGCCGCTGGAAGGTACCGTCGCCGCGCCCTAAAAGCACGGCCACCCCTGCCCCCTTTGTACCGAAGCAACACTCGACGGTATCTGCAACGACAACATCGGGGATGCCATCGTTGTTAAAATCTCCGACAGCCAGGCCTGCCGGGCACGCTCCGCCAGTGAAGAAGTTTTTCACGGGTTTAAATACGCCTTTGCCCTTACCCAAGAGCACGAACACGTGTCCCGGAAATTGTTGACCGCCTCCGTAACAAAGCTCGCTCCCGACGATGTCGGGAATGCCGTCGCCATTAAGATCCGCAACAAATGTCTGCAATGGCGTACTTCCAAGGCCGCCGGTTAGTGCGGGACCCTGGGTAAAGTTCCCACGCCCGTCTCCCCAGCTGACATATACGTAGTTTGTTTGGGAATCGGAAGCCAGTGCGTCTACATTTCCATCTTGGTTTATATCCCCCAAAGTTAAACTTATTGGTGCGGGACCTGCGGGGGTGCTACCCCAGGACCCGAATGTACCGTCTCCTTTACCCAGAGCATAGCTAACCGTGGGCGCCTTGTCGCTCACTACGCCTATATCCGGTATTCCGTCGTTATTGATGTCCCCGACTGCAATTGAAGTGGGACCAGTTACTGGAGTGGGAAAAGTAATTGCGGATCCGAAAGAGACCGCCTTCGACGACTGCGCAGCTGCCGCGGATGCTCCCAAAAAAAAGATTGCGATAATGAATGAAATCCGTCTTCGCATAAGCATTGCTCCAAAGTCCGCTATTACTGCGGTTTGAGGATTGTGAGCTGACCCGCGCACTTGAAATTCATGGTTTGATTTGGAAGACATGATGTATTACCCCGCTTAAAGTAGCTCGGGACCCCGCCTACAACGAATACAAGTCCATCCGCGACTGTGGCGCGCACGAACTTTACGGACCCGGGCATGCTACTCGAAATGCTCTTGCTATTCCACAATGACGTTATGGCAGTGCCAGAGGAAGGTGGGTTCGCTTGATAAGCATAGAGGGTGGCCGGACCCGCGGTAGTCCAACTCGGCGGGCAGTTGGGCGGACATCCCGAGCCCGGGAGCTTGATCGAGCCAGCTCCGCTGGTGTCAAGGACCCACACGATACCAGTCGTCGGATCGCTGCCATTCCACGTTACCGACACCCCGCCGCCTGGGTACGGTCCCATTTGATCCGGGCCAATGTATGGATTTGACGTGTTCGTAAATGTGGATCCGTTGAATGAAAAGGCTCGTAAATAGTCGTGGAGCCCAGCGGAAAACAGAAGATTGGGAGCCGTTCCAGGTGGTCCTGCGGACCAAAACGCGGGAGCGCCCCGAAGGCCATTTTGATCGCCACTCAAGGAAACAAACGGCAGCGCCTCGAAGCACTGCACGATCGATCCGGTGCCGCTTGTGGTGCAATCGGTTTTTGTCGGGTCGGACCCTAGCCCGGTGTATCCGCCGCCGTCGAGACCGCCCATAACGCCATTGCTGGCGGCGCTATAGGGAATTACGTAGAGCATTCCCTGCTTGCCGATCGAAACTAGTTCCGACGAAGATAACAGCACCACTCCGCCCGTGCTCATGTCCGTGTCCATTGCGATCCCTAAGAGAGAACCGGGCGGGCATGCGATCACAAAGCAGACTCCGATATTGCTTCCGTTGTCTAATTGAGACCAATCGTTCGGGATGTAAAAATCTTCTCCCTGCATGTTGGAGGAAATCTTGACGACTGAGTTTCCCCATTCGTCCGAGTTTATCGGCTGGCTCACCCAGCTACCATTGCCCACGCCTACGTAAAGATTGCCATTGGAGTCCACCGCCGGGGCTGCGCCGCCCATCCAGATACCGCCTTTGTTGTTCGAAGTAGCAGGGAAGGGCTCGGAAGTGAATTTACCAATCGACGAGAATCCGTTTGCCAAATTTCTGTAGTTGAGCTGAAAGCCAGCAACGAAGCCGTCATAGTAATTCGTCGGAGTAGGTCCAAAATTGCTCGAATCGCAGTGCGATCCGAACGTAACGTACACATTCGCGACATAGTTCGACGAGTACAGCGCTAACCCTGCTCGTTGATTTTGCAGCAGAGGATTATAAGTGGATCCCAACACAGGCGGTATGCTGATGTCCTTAACATCATCTCCGGAATCTGCTCGTAGAACATGTAGACGTTGGTCATAAGTCGTGTTACCACCGACAACGACCTGATGGCTGCTTACAACGTACAATGCCGGAGGGGTAACGTTTGTGTCGATTACTGGTGTTCCTGTGATGCCGATTTGGGGAATGATGTCGGTACAGGGATAGCTATAAACTTTATCCAGTGGCATCGATGTATACGGAATCGCCGATTCGTTAGAGCCATTGTTTAATGATTTCTGCCAACATACAGTGCCAGCCGTGTTGATCGCATAAACAGAGTTATTTTCTGTGGCGACAAAGACAACATTGTTGTTCGGTGCTTGGCAACTAGACGGGAGCTTGTTGCCTTGGAGACCATGTATATATAGGGGCTGCGCGAATATCAGTCCGTCGGTTATTACATTCGTTGGAGCAAAAGAAGTGAGTGGAGGCTTCAGTATGGTTTCCTCCGAGTTCACGCCTGATCGGCTTGGATCATTATGGTAGGTCAAGACGCAAGGAGAAGTCACTCCATTGCACACCGAAGGGCTCAGGTTGAACTGGCTCTCTGCTTGGGGTGTTGTGATCATGACGAGAGTCACGGCAGCCAGTGTTGCGAAGGGGAGTACACGTAGATTCACAGAACGCTCCTTCAGGGCAAGATGTATAGTCGATCGGCGCAGTCTCGGAAAGAGGCCTCGATTGGTGGATCAGCGCTAGGTCGGGCCTGCAGCCATAAAGCCGCCAGGCGGATCGTCGCACTGGACACAGTGCCTGTCAATAGAAAATCTTTGGCGATCCAGCGCTATTGATTTTGCATGAGGGCGCGGTTGAGATTGAGTCCGAATGGACGGCGCGAAAGCGCCAACGCGCCGAAGGGAAGCTATGCGCAGCCGTGGAAATGCCCCACTCAAGCCAAAGAACGGCTTGAATGGGCCACCAGCCTACCTTGCCGCCTGCGGGAGTAGCTTGGCCATACATGCCTAGGTTGCCTGTTGACGAAACCACAAACGACCCGTTCTTAGCGGTCTGATCCATTACCCAGCCTCGTATCCGCGAGTCCTGAGCTCCAGCAACATACAAAACATCAAGGGGGTTGGAAGAACTGCTAGACCAAAACGCCGTGCTGCCGCGACTGCCATAATCTGCAGCGCCGAATGGCAGCGTAGGTTTCATCGCCGAGAAACATTGGATTGGAGAATAGGTCCCACTGGTCGAGCAAGGTCAGCACTGTCTGCAGCACCGCCATTACTAGTCTGATTGCCGATCATCGTGCTCGGAGAGTTAACGTGTAAAGATATGTCATCGTTCTCTGGAAAATTTGGCCGGTCTCCCTATGATATCAGCCGATAGGGATGACGCTTAGCGTGGGTCGCGCTACCCTTGAGTTGACATATACAAAGCCTGATTCCTACGACCGTTGTCTCCTCACTTTTTTGGGACGCCCTTGAAAGTAGCATTGCCCGGCATGCCGGTGGTTGCGACGAAGCCGACGATATCGTTGTGATCATTAATGCCGAATAGTCCTGTAGCAATGACATTAGGCACGGACACCGACTGGAACTTGCCTTTGCTGTAGAGGAAGCCGGCGAATCCGTCATGGGAGCCGGCAACCACGCCGAGATTGTTGATTGCCAAAGCATAAGTCGTGCCAGCACCTGGAAAATCGATGTTGGTGTAAGTCCCGTTGCTGTACATAAACCCATGCGGGCCCGTGCTGTTGATTATGTAAACGCCGACAATCACGCCCGCGTTGTTGATTGCGTTCGGCTGCGTGCTTTCCGCGCCCGGAAAATCTAGCTGCGTAAACACGCCGTTGCTGTAAAGAAATCCGTGATCGGCGACCGAGCCGCCGAGAACCGGGCAAGCAATTGTGCTGGCACAGAAGCCGCCGACAATTTGTCCCTTATCATTAACGCCGTTAGCGGTGGTGGCTCCGGCACCGGGGTAATCGATCATTGTGATCACTCCGTTCGCAGAGTCGTAGGTGTAACCATGTTGGCCTGACTGGGTATTACAGCCACGAGCACAATATCCGCCCGCAGCTATCCCTCTATTATTGATTCCTGAGAGATATGAAGACCCCACACCGTGCGGCTGTGCGGTAACAAACTTTGTCCCCGTCTGGATGTATCCTTGGGAACCTGAGCTTGGTTCGGTGTAGTAACCAGCTATTTGAGTAAGATTGGCAGCGAAGGGATCAGTAATCGTCCCATATGGCCCCGGATACCCCCCGGCCTGTGAAAATGCAAACTGAAGTTGTGCGCTTGCCGAGGCGGCCAGAACGAACACCGGCAAGAACCTTGTGAGGAGTCGGATTTTCGCGTTCGTAATTCGACCAATTTTCAGTGCCATGACACCACCTTGCCGACGCAAGCGCCGAGCGTCCCCGTTGTGGTACATGCTGTCCCGACCTTCTGTCCCGCGACATAGACGTATCCGTTGACAATCGTCGGGAGCATGAACTTCGTTGCTCCGGGACCACTGGTGGCATCGGAAAAGCCGTTTGCTGTGGTAAAAACTCCAACCCCATTTGGAACTGCGTGATATGCGAACAGCCCGGCTGCAGTGGGAGCGGTTGCGCCGTTCTGGAAGCCGTTCGTATTTAGAATCCAGAGGATGGCGTCGCCGCTTGTGTTCGTTCCTCCGGCGTTCCACGTAATCACTGGCGAAATACTGGGGTAGCCGATCTTCGTCCCTCCCGCCGGAGGGCTCGCCGAACCGTACATTCCAAGCGTGCCAGTCGAAGTTACGATAAATTTACCGGTTTTGGCCGTCTGGTCCATTTGCCATCCCCGGATTAAGGTGTCTTGGGCGCCGGCGACGTAGAGCACATCGAAAGGATTAGTTGCATTACCCGCCCAGAACGCCGAGCTGCCGCGACTGCCGTAGTCGCGCCCGCTGTACGCGCACGGGTAGCCTGTACAAGGGTGAGGGCAGCCCAGCGTGGGATCGCACAGTGGCGGCCGCATCGCGGAAAAGCATTGGACAGGCGAATATGTCCCACCACTGGAACAAGCATCGGCGGAGTCGGCCGCTCCATGGTTAGAAGTAATGTTGGCGATCATCGTAGAGGGAGAATTGACGTAAAACACGCCTTCCTTGCCGCCCGCCAGAACGACGAAATTGTCGCTCGGCAACGTAAACCCCTGCGGTCGAGCCAGTGTAACGCCGCCCGAACCCAGATCGAAATCCTGCTGACCGATGGCGGTTGCGCCGCTGGGGTAGGGCGCTGGCAAGTTCAGGTTGATTCCTGTCCCCATCGCGCCGCCCGTGCCGTTGTTTAAGGTCTGCCAGGCGTTGGGGGTGTACGAGCCAACCACATTTAGCATTCCACCCGCTGGATAATGCAGAGCCAGAACAGTTTCTCCAAACTCTGTCGAACCGTTGAACGCTCCGTTGCCGACCGCTAGAAATGCATCATTGGAAGGCGAGGTCTCTCCCGAGTCGTCGATTGCCGGAGCGGCACCGGACATCCAAATACCGCCGTTCGGTCCGGCTGACGGACCACTATTCTCGTCGTCGAAATACGTGACTAGGCTCAACGTGCTGCCGGAATACTTAAACAGTCCGACGACGCCGGTGTAATTGCCGCTATCACAATGCGATCCCCACGCGACAACAATGTACGGGGTGCTGGAGGTGTCTGTGAGGGCTAGCCCGGCCCGTTGATTGTTCCCGAGCACCGACAACGCTGAAATGTTGGAGGAGGTCAAATCTAGAGTCGAAAGGATGTTGCCATTTGTGACATCGATGGCATTCAATCTTTGGACGTAAATCGGGGGCGATGACGTGAGCTGATGGCGGGACACCACGTAAAGGATAGGGGTGGTCGGTTTGGTATCAATCACCGGAGTTCCGGTAATCCCAACTTCCGGCGGAATATTTGTGCAACCGCCAGGCAACGCAGAGTCCGGCACGGCGGTTTCGGCTGTTTTATTCAAGTTCGCTCGCCAATCGACGGCCAGAGTCGCTCCGTCCAGTGCGTAGACCTGATTCTATAAATCAAACCTTTCAAAGCCACTTACAGGCAAAATCTAACAAACAATAGACTTACGAAAATTTGCGATTTCGCAAACTGGCACTGGGTTGCATGCCATCCAGATTCGATTCTGAACATTTGAAAATCGGAGGTCAAGGAAAATCTTTGGCGATCCAGCGCTATTGATTTTGCATGAGGGCGCGGTTGAGATTGAGTCCGAATGGACGGCGCGAAAGCGCCAACGCGCCGAAGGGAAGCTATGCGCAGCCGAGGAAATGCCCCACTCAAGCCAAAGAACGGCTTGAATGGGCCACCAGCGGCTTGAATGGGCCACCAGCCACAGGGTTGACACTGTATTATCGCAGTCTAAGTCCTAATCAGGACTGGAGAATACTCATGCCTTTTTCCCGTTCACTGTTTATCTGCGTTTGCTTTTCTTTGGCTATCTGCGGTGCGGTTGCGCAGGAAGCCAGCCGCGTGGTCACGACGAATGGCGGCAGGAACGCGATTTACACCCAGACGCCGCGGCTTGTACCGTCGTCAAATCCAGAGTTGGCGAATTTAACGCCCATCTACTCGACGCTGGGGCCTGCAAACAACCGCTATAACGCCATCGCGGGAACGGGCATTCTCGGCACGAATGCCGGGCAGCCGCTGCCGCAGCGCGTGGCCAACGGATTCACGCCCACCGCCAACCATACAGTGACCGCGATCGCGGTTGCAGGCACATACGTCAGCGGCACCAACTCCCTGATCGTGACGTTGGCCGACGACAACAGCGGCACTCCTGGAACAACTCTGCATGAGTGGAAGTTCTCAAATCTTCCAACCTTTGGCACCTGCTGCGTTCTGGAGATTGGTCACGTGTCGCCGGGGATCGCACTGTCAAAGGGAAAAATGTACTGGCTGGTGTTGGAACCCAGCAGTCGGACTTCCGATACATACGATGTCTGGAACAACGATTTCAATAATGTCCAGGGGCCGTTCAATAACGATATCGGGTCGGGATGGCAGGGGCAAAGCGTCCAGCAACTAGGCGGGTTTGGGATTTTCGGGAATTAGCGAAGACCATCCGCACCAAACTGCTCACCATCGGTGATTGACACCTCGATGGTCGGACAGTAGTTTAACGAGTGTCAGGCAACTCATCTGAAGTCTCAGGAGACGCTCGTGTTCACTCGACTGGTCAACGGAGTCATTGTGTGCGTGGTCCTTCTTGCCGGCGTGGCGATGGCACAGGATCCGCTGAAGGTTGAGCCTGCGCATTACCGGCTCGCGTTTGAAAATGAACATGTACAGGTGATTGAAGTGCACTATGGACCGCACGAAAAGTCGGCCATGCACGAGCACCCGGGCGGAGTGGGCGTGAGCCTGACGGAAGCGCACTTGCGGTTTACCGACGAGAACGGCAAGACGCGCGAAATTTATTCGCACCAGGGCGAAGCGCGATGGTATCCGGCGTTCAAGCACCGCGTGGAAAACCTTGGAGATACCGTGTACCGGGCAATTTATGTTGGCGTCAAAAACCTGGGCAGCGCGTCGCTGAAATCGCCGGAAGAAATGACCGCCGACGATAAGAAAGAAGCCGAAGCCATCGCTACGGCGTTTGCGGCGGACTGGGGCAAGAAGTAAAAGTTACGGTCCGGCGACGACGAATACGGGATTCTGCGGCGGCGGCGCTCCGCCGTTTCCCGGCGATTGCGCGCTGAGCGGCGCGGCCAGGTCCGTCACCAGCGTGTCTTCCGCAGTTCCGCTTCCTGGAGTGGTGTTGGCATTGGTGGCGACGATCGCGGTGCTCTCGGCGTCGCAATTTCCCGCGTAGACCCGGCTGCTGTCCGCCGCAGCCACAGCAAATAAATCAAATGGAGTGTTGGCGAACGCCGGGCAGGTTAGCGGAACGTTGGTGAGCGCGAGCGTTTTTTTAACGGTGAAGTTCACGGCGTTGACGATTGTGATCGACGAGCTTACGTTGCCGCCTCCGGCGATGGCTGAGGCGACATAGAAGCGGCTGCCGTCGGGCAATGCTGCCACCGACACCGCTCCCGGCACCGGGATGGCGGCAAGCGATGAAATCATTCCACCCGACGCGGAATCGGACGCGTCGAGCACGTAGACCATTCCGCTGACCGGGTTCGTGACGTAAAGCCGCGACAGCGTGGAATCGTAAATCATGAACTCAGCGCCGATGCCCACGTTGACGCTCCCGATGAGTGTGTCGACGGTGCCCGAGGTATTCAGTTCGACGACCGTTCCTGCGCCCTTATCCAACACAAACAAGCGCTGATTGTCATTGCGAGCGACTAGCCACGCGGGTGAAACCCAGGTGGCTCCTGCGAGCGGCAGATTCACGCTGTAATCGACGGTGTTGATGCTGGAGATCGATCCGCCTGCGCCGCCGGTTCCGGCATTGGCGACATATAAGCGGTTACCGTTCGGCAGTTCCGCCATGGCGACAGGGTCCGTGCCCACGGCAATCGTGCTGGTAACAACGTTGGTTGTGGTGTTAACCACTGAAACTGTGTTGTTACCTGAGTTAGCGATATACACAACCGCGGTCTGGGTGCTGGCCACAAACGTAGGCGCGGATCCGGTCGGCAGGCTGGTGATGATAGGGGTGGCAGTCGATTCGGGGGGGAATGACGACACGGTGTCGTCGCCGCGATTCGCAATATAAATTCGCGTGCCGCTTAGCAATAGCGCCGCGTGAGCCGGGTTCAGGCCGGTATTCAGCTGGCTAATTGCGGTGTCCCCGGAGACATCGATAGTGGTGGCCGCTCCGGGATTATTGCTGCCATTGCTGCTCAAAACCACCGCGATATGCGAAAACTGGGGGTTCGGAGGATTCGGACTCTGCGGCATCGCCACCGGGCGGTAGGTCTCGCCGCAGTGAATGAAGACAAAAACAATGATCGTCATGGCCAGCAACCGGGCCAGGCGGACAGCAGTCATCGGCACTCCTGAAAGATAAGCAAAGAGAATCCACCATTCTAGCGGCTGAGGATTAGATGCGCCAGCGCGGGCATGTTCAGGTGTGGCCGCCCGCGAAGCCGACGACAGGAGTCATCCCGAGCGTAGCCGTTTACAGGCGGAGCGAAGGATCTCCTCGCATAGTAGGCGTTGGGCAAGCCAAGATGCACCAATCCCTCGAAAACCGGCTAAGATGCCAGAGGCAGCCGCGACCATGCAAAACTCCACAGCCGGTCAAACCGACAAGCCACGGCTCACCAGCGATCATCTGGCCAATGAACGGACTTATTTGGCCTGGCTCCGCACTGGCATCGGCGTGATCGTTTTCGGATTCGCCATCGGGCGCTTCGCGCTCGCGCTCCAGCAGATCGGCGATATTGGCGGTGCAAAGGTAAAATCGACGGGGTTTTCACTGGATATGGGAATCGTCTCGATGGTGTTGGGCGTTGTGCTGATCTTCATCGGCATGCAACGCTATCACGTCAACCGACGGCGAATCGATGAGGGGGAATTTCGCCCTGCCACAACGCTGGCGACGGTGGTCGGAGTGCTCATCATGAGCTTCGGACTCGCGCTGGCCGCCTACCTACTCATAACGCACAAAGCGATAGTGCACTGAACTACTCCGCAGGCAGGAACCGCAGCGACACTGGGGATGGCACGGTCAACGACGGTCCAGCTGGAGTGAGTTTTCCGATGTTTTGGTCGATCGCGAATACGACGACATTGCCGCTGTCCTGATTGGCCGCGAACAGAAAGCGCCCGCTGGGGTCGATCTCGAAATTTCGCGGCGTCTTCCCTTGAGTCGAAAAGTGGCCGATCAGCCTGAGTTTTCCGCTATCGCCAATCGCAAATGCAGCGATGCTGTCGTTACCACGGTTGCTCGCGAACAAAAACTTCCCGTTCGGATGCACATGAATTTCCGCCGTGTCGTTTGCGCCGGAAAAGCCAGCAGGAAGAGTGGATACAGTTTGCAGCTCGCGCAGAGTGCCTCGAGCTGCATTGTAAGAAAAAGCGACGACCGTCGAGTTCAGTTCGTTCACCACGTACGCGAAGCGTCCGTTTGGCGTGAACGCGCCGTGTCGAGGGCCTGAGCCTGCCGCGAGCTTGGCGAATGCCGGTTTGCCGGCGGAAAGCGAGCCGTTCGTCGCGTTAAAGCGATAGACGATAAGTTTGTCGAGTCCGAGATCGGCGGCTACGGCGAAACGGTTGTCCGCGGCGGTTTCGATCCAGTGTGCGTGCGGGCCTTCCTGCCGGTCGGGACGTGCGCCCTTGCCCAGGTGTTGAACAAATGCCGCGCGTGGGCCGAGGCTGCCGTCTATCTGTACCGGAAAAACGGCTACGCTTCCTCCGGTGTAATTCGCAACCAGCGCAAATCTCCCCATGCGATCGAGCGAAATGTAGCAAGGATCGGCGCCGCCCGAGGCCACTTCATTGAGTAGGCGAAGCTTGCCGGACTTGCGATCAATGGCGAACGCGGTCACCGCGCCGCTCGCGGAATTCTCATACTTCGACAGCTCATTGACCGCATACAGGTGACCCCCAGAGGAATCGCCGGCAAGAAACGATGGATTAGAAGACTCAGCCTCCAACCCCAAAGCAGTGATCGTGGGCGGGGATGTATTCTCGTCCACCCGGAACGCGTAAATGCCCTTGCTGCCGGTAGGGTGCGCGTGCTCGTCGCGAGTGTAGGTGCCTACATAAAGAAGATAGTGATTGCCGCGAACATGCTCGGGCGCATTTCCCGAACCGCTTGCATGTCCGAACGAAATTGCGATCAAACCAAAGGAAATGAGCACGCGAAAAGTTTTGTGCATGTCGAACGAGTTTAAATGACATCTCGCTCCGTGCAAGCGAACCCCGCGAGCTTGCCAGCCAGCGACAGCGCATTACGAACGGCTTGGCCTTCGGCGGTGTTGTCGAAAATACACCACACCTTCGCGGATGTTGTGAGGTCGATCATCCGGTCGAAGAGCTGTTCTAGATACGCGTCTGTATAGCTGGAGTAGTACATGCGCGGCGAGCCGTGCAGCCGGAAGTAGGCGATTCCGGGATCGCCCCCGGGTTCAGAAGCGTTTGGATGGCAAGCCGGGTCGGCCATGACACGCGAAATCTTATAGTCACGAAGCAAAGCTTCCGCTTGGTCACCGAACCAGCTGGGGTGTCTCGGTTCCCATGCGACATCGCCTGAATAGGACCTTCGCAGGAGCGCAAGAAATTTTGCAGCTACGGCGTTATTGAATGCAAGCTTCGGCGGCAGTTGAAAGAGCACCGGACCGAGCTTTTCCCGCAAGAAGCCGATCTGGTGCAGGAAGTCTTTCAGCTGAACTTCGGAACCATTAAGCCCGCTTTCGTGGGTAATTGCGCGCGGAGCCTTGACGGAGAAGCGGAAGTCTTCAGCCACGGAGTTGGCCCATCGCTCCCAGGTTGAGGTTCTGTGCGGCCGGTAAAATGACGAATTGACTTCGCAGCAGTTGAAAACGGCCGCATACCGTTCCAAATGGCTGCCGAGATGCCCGAAATGCTTGGCATTGTCGCTGCGAATGGACCAGCCAGCGCACCCAACTCGGACCAATTCGCCCATCGTGACTTCGATGCTTTCCGGTGAACTACGCGGCCGAGACTTGAGCAGTTCTTCTCCCGATCAGCTAGGGCCGCAAAGCCCTATCTCACAATGAAGGCTCCCATGTACTTTTGTGTGCAGGAAAAATGGGCGTATCTGCCGCATTGCCACCAGTTTACGGTGTAAGATTCTTGCAATCCGGGGCGCCACCCCGATCCCTCGTCCTGTCCGAATCCGTTCGCAGGAGTCTTACAAAATGGAGCGTTTCAAGCCAGCATTCGTGGCGGCAATGTTTCTTGCCGTCACTATCAGCATGTTTTTTCTTCCCACCACAGCGGCCGCTCCACCGCCGCCAGCGGTTGCAAACTTCGAGCCTGCGCAAACCAATCCGGTGCGCATTTCATCGGACACGACCCGGTTGTTTGCGACGAACACTCCCAACAATTCTTTATCAGTGTTCGATGTATCTAAGCCCGACAACCCGCTGCTGGTCGCTGAAATTCCTGTGGGCGTTGGACCGGTTTCGGTGAACTCGCTGAATGACGATGAAATTTGGGTTGTCAATCAGGTGTCGAATAGCGTGAGCGTGGTATCTGTGTCGAAGGGCATCGTAATCGATACACTTTCCACGGCGCTCGAACCCATGGACGTCGTTTTCGCCGGTCCTCATCAAGCCTACGTGAGTTGTTCGAGGTCGAATGCGATCGATGTTTTCGACACCGAGACGCATGCGCTGGTAACGACTCTGCCGGTCTATGGCGGCAGTCCGCGCGCGATGGTTGTCAGTCCGGATGGCGATACCGTATATGCGGCCTTCGCGATTTCAGGCAATGCATCCACGATTATTCCGGCGTCGATTGCTCCACCGCCGCCGCCGCCGCTGAATCCAAAATTGCCGCCGCCGCCGCAAGTGTCTTTGATCATTGCGGCCAACGATCCGCAATGGCGTCAGTATGTAACCTTCGACATGCCGGACAACGACGTGGTTGCGATCCGCACTGGTTCGTCGCCTTCGATTTCCGGATATTACTCAGGCGTGGGAACGATCAATCTCGGTCTGGACGTCAATCCAACGACCGGCGATCTCTACGTCGGCAACACTGACGCGCTGAACCTCACAGCGTTCGAGCCCAACCTGCGCGGCCACTGGGTCAACAACCGCATTACCCGCATTCAGGCATCCAGCGGGCACGTGACGCCAATCGACCTGAATCCGAACATCAATTACAACCTTCTGCCCAACCCGCAGGCGCTCAGCACGGCGCTGGCGCAACCTTCCAATGTATTGTTCGACCCGAGCGGAACCTTCATGTACGTCGCAGCCTTTGGCACCGACCGCGTGGCGCGGGTGGATACGAACGGCAATGTTCTATCGTTTGCCGAATTGTCCCCAACCGGTTCGGGTTCGCACTCCGACCCTAAGAATAAGCGCGGTCCGCGTGGCCTGGCTCTCAACGCGGCTGCCGGCATTCTTTACTCAATGAATCGCCTAACCGACACAATTTCAGTGATCGACACATCGCGCATGTCGGTGTCGCTCGAAATTCCCGCGGGGACCGATCCCACGCCGCAGACGGTCAAGCAAGGCCGAGGATTTCTCTATGACGCAAAACTCTCAGGCAACGGAACCGGAGCTTGCGCCTCGTGCCATGTGGATGGCGACATGGACCATCTGGCGTGGAATCTGGGCGACCGCAGCGGAACTGTGAAGCGGGAATTCGAGAAAGGGCAATTGATCGAGTTCCATCCCATGAAAGGCCCCATGACAACCATGACGATGCGTGGCCTTCTGAACCTTTCGCCATATCATTGGCGCGGAGAGCAGCCGAATTTCGCAGCGTTCAACGCGACCTTCGATTCGCTTATGGGTAATTCGCAGATTTCCGGGCAGGACATGAACACGTTTACCACGTTCATCAACACCCTGCTGTTCTTGCCTAATCCAAACGAAAATCTTGATCGCAGCCTGCCCAATTCATTCGGGGGCGGAAGCCCGGTTGCAGGCCTGCGGGATTACACAAATATTCCCGGCACGCAGCCGAATTCGACGTGCATCAGTTGCCACACGGCGAATCCCGGCCCGGGCTCGAACCGGAACATTCTGGCCAACTTCCAGCCTCAGCCCATGAAAGTTCCCGAACTGCGCAACATGTACCAGAAGCAGCTCTACACGTTGCACGATGCGCAAAGCATCGACGGATTCGGCTTCCTTCATGACGGAACATTTTCGACCCTGGCCGACTTCATGAATCAAAACCTCTTCAGCGGTTACACGAACCAGCAGAAAATCGACATTGTTTCGTACATGCAATGTTTCGACTCGGGGACCGCGCCGGCGGTCGGGTTCACCATTACCCTGACTTCCGCAAATGTGGGTGGGCAGCAGCAACAGACTGATTGGGCCACTCTCGAATCGCAGGCGAGTGCGGCAAACATCGACTTGATCTCGCGTGGCACCGTGCAAGGGCGGGTGACTGGACTGCTTTACCAGCCTCGCAATCGAACTTACACGAGCGCTGGCGGTCAGACGTACACTCAGTCGCAGCTTGAAACTTTCATTGAAGGCGGCGACACGCTCAGCTTTATGGGAGTGTATCCGGGGACAGGGAGCACGAAGAGGTAAAGTTCGCGGCAGAAAAAAGCCCGCCTCGTCGCCAGCTATGCGATGAGGCGGGCTTGTATTTCTTGCAGTCTATTTGAATCCGTTTGGGCCGGCATTCAACCCTGCGGGGAAGAAGATTCCCACAGCCGGAGTGACGACGGTGTTGTTACTTACTGCGCCGCCACCGGTAACGATGTTCAGCACCTGAGTGGTGGTGCGGGCGAAAGCAATCACGTTGGTCGGGTCGGCGTCGGTGATGCGAGTGGCAGTGCCGATCGTGCCGGCTGCTCCCAAGCCTGAAGGAGTGGTGAAGTTTGCCAACCCGTAGTCGTCCGGATTGGAGTCGTAGGGATTCGCCGCAGTTCCCGGCGTAAGCGTCACAGGCGACGCGGCCAGTGACAGATTTGCGCGGAGCGTCGAAATCAAGTTGGTATAGCTGCCGATGCTCACATTCGTGGGATCGATGTTGTTGATCGTGGTACGAATAAGACCGGCGTGGTACGCTTCAACCGCAAGAATTGCGGCCGCTGCGGAAAGGTTTGCCGATGCGGTTAGCAAGGAAGCCGCGCCATGGTAGGCCGTGACGCCTACATCCTCAAATACATAAGCGCCAACGAGGAAGTCGTTGTCGTTATCGTATGGGGTGAAAGCCGAACCGTTAGGAATGGCTGCCGCGGTCGCGAGCGCGGGCCACGCCGTACCCAGGTTGATGGAAGGTTGCGCGACAGCCGAACTGCCAAGAGCCGATTGGAGAAACAGCACGTGCTTGCCTTCTTCAATTGCGGTCTCGGTCGCGTAAGAGCCCACTTCGATGGTGGCGAAGGGGACCTGGCTTCCGCCAGATACCGTTCCCGGGATTCCCACCGAGCCTGAGATCGGGATGCCGCCAGTCGGCGCGCCAGCAGTGAGAGCGGCTTGATTAGGTTGGTCAATCGTGCAACCAAAAGCTGCGAGATAGTAAAAGTTCGCCTCAAGAAATTCCAGGTTCAGGGCGAAGTTGAGAATGTCTGTGTCGCTGTAGGTGGTTGCCGCACGGGCAAACTCAGCCCGGCTTAAAACCATTCCAGCCAATGCCGTCGCGCTCAGAGCGAGAATTTTGCGGCGGTTCTTGACAATCACATTATCGAGAATTTCAGTTTCCTGGGTTGCCATAAGATTTCTCCGTCCTCTGCCGCTTAGGCTGTTGTAGTTGCGAATATGCTGTTGGTGCCATTGGGGAAGAATCCGCCTTTGGCAACGCCGACTGTGGCCGAACCGTAAACAATGTGATGGACCTGATTGACGGTGCGGGCAAAGCCAAGTGCGTTGGTTGGGTCGGCCGCCACGATCGCGCTCGCGCTCGCAGTCGTTGCCGGCAGGGTGAGGTTCGTTTCAACCGAGGAACTGGAACCCGCAACGCCAGTGTTGCCAGAGGCTGTGCTGGGCGCTCCCGAGTTGCCGACTGTCAGTGTTGCGCGTAACGCGGCAACCTGATTGGCGACCGTGATATATGGATAAGCCGTGGCAGAGCCAGCCATGATCGCACTGCCTGTAATGGCGGTGCGAACGTAAGCTGCGTGGTACGCCTCGACCGCCAGAATGCCTGCGGCGGCGGTGAGATATCCTGCAGCTACACCCGCTGCCGTAATTAACGGAGCGGCGCCGGCGTAGGCAGTGACGCCCACGTCTTCAAAAATGAAAGCGCCGACGAGGAAGTAGTCGAAGCTGGAAAAAGGATTGAAGGTCGGGCCAGTCACTCCGGCTGCAATTGCCAGCGGCCCGAAGAATGAAAGATCGATCGAAGGCATGGGAACCGCCGCCGATCCAAGCGCGGTGCGCAGAAACCGCACGTGCTCCTGCTCTTCATAAGCGATCTCGTTGATGATGTCCTGCTGCTGTGTGGTAAGTCCGGCAACGATGGCAGCGCTTCCCGGCGTCACCGTACCCACGGTGTAGGTACCGGTGTATCCGGTAGGGGCTGCGGTATCGGCAGAGGCCAGGCCTTGTCCGGTAGCTGCGTATAAATAGAATTGTGCTTCGAGGTATTCGAGGTTGAGGGCAAAATTCAGGACGTCGGTGTCGGTGAAGCTTCCGCTGCCACCTGTTCCACCGCTGCCGCGCGATCCGCTCGAGCTACTGCTGCCTCCGCAGCCGACGAGGCTCGTCGCCATGGTCGCGGCTGCGGCCCCGCCAACTCCGGCCATGAACTTGCGCCGTGAAAACGCTTTATCGATGAGCTGTTGCAATTTATCCACGATGGTCTCCTCGTTCGTTTTGCGCGCCGGGAAGCCCGTACGCGAGTAACCTAACAAAACAATTTTCTGCCTGCTGTCGGGTCGCTACTCTCGGTGTACGAAGTGAGAGGTTGATCGGATTGCGCGGTCCACATTTGTTTTTCCCGGGGGAGTGATCGTTCTTTTGAGCGTTCACTTGGTTGCGCGAAGGAGTGAGAGCGTTGTGACATATGCAAATTATGTCGGCGACGGAGGTTCACATCCCTGTATGTGAGCGCGTTGCTGTGACATCTCGGCCCAGCGATGCGATCGGGAAGTTCAGAATAAAAGGCGAAGCACCTTTTCTAAGGGTTTGCATCTGATGCCTACATGCATTTCCTCATTCTCGCTCGTCGCGGGGATGAGAAGTGATATAAGCGGATGCGACGCTCGGCTAGATGAAACTTGAATGCTTACCAGGAGCTGACATGGAATCTGGATTATTCGATCGCGAACGAACAGTCGCGCAACCCGGATTCAGCCGCTGGCTGGTTCCTCCCGCGGCGCTGGCAATTCATCTGGCCATCGGCCAGGTGTATGCGTTCAGCGTCTTCAAACTGCCCCTCAGCCAGTTGATCGGTATCACGAAACCTGCGGCGGGCGATTGGAAGCAGCCGCAAATCGCGTGGATATTCTCGCTCGCCATCGTCATGCTGGGATTGTCCGCGGCGCTATTCGGCAAGTGGCTGGAGAGCGCGGGACCGCGCAAAGCGATGTTCGCTTCCGCCGTTTGTTTCTCACTGGGATTTTTCGTGTCCTACTTCGGCGTGGTCTGGCACCAGCTGTGGGTAATTTTTCTCGGCTACGGAATCATCGGCGGAATCGGCTTGGGCCTGGGATACATTTCGCCAGTGTCCACGCTGATCAAGTGGTTCCCCGATCGTCCCGGACTGGCCACGGGAATGGCGATCATGGGCTTCGGCGGCGGCGCGATGATCGGCTCGCCGCTCGCGGTTTCGCTGATGGCGCACTTTCGCACTTCCACCAATTTAGGCGTGGGCCAGACGTTTTTGGTGATGGGCGCTTTGTATTTCTTGTTCATGATGTTTGGAGTGTTCACGGTGCGGGTTCCGCCGGAAGGATGGAAGCCGGAAGGTTGGACCGCTCCGGCGAAGCAATCAGCGCTGATCACAACGCATAGCGTGGATGTCACCACTGCATTCCGCACTCCGCAATTCTGGTTGTTATGGATCGTGCTGTGCATGAACGTGACAGCGGGAATCGGCATCATCGAGCAGGCCTCGCCGATGATTCAGGATCTATTCAAGGGCACGATCGGCCCTGTGGCGGCTGGCGGATTCGTCGGCCTTTTGAGCCTGTTCAACATGGGCGGAAGGTTTCTCTGGTCGTCCGTTTCGGACTTCATCGGGCGCAAACCGACTTACTTCATCTTTTTTGCCGTCGGGGCTGCATTATATTTCTTCCTGCCTCTCACCGGCGCAGATCACATGAACAGCGTCGTGCTTTTTGTTGGCACGGCGGCGGTTTTGTTGTCGATGTATGGCGGCGGCTTCGCTACAATCCCCGCTTACCTGAAAGACATTTTTGGCACATATCAGGTGAGCGCGATTCACGGGCGATTGCTGACTGCATGGTCGACAGCCGGAGTGCTCGGGCCGCTGCTGGTCAACCACATCAGGCAATATCAGCTTGACCGCGGCGTGGATAAAGCCGGCGCTTACCAGACCGTGTTGCACATCATGGTCGGACTGTTGATAGTCGGATTTTTCGCGAACCTGGCGGTGCGTCCGGTGGCGGAAAAATACTGGATGCGCGGCAACGAACCAGCGGCAAAAGCCGCGGATTGAGAGACGACATGACGACAGCAAACAAATCTTCCGCGATGCTGATCTTTCTAGCCTGGCTGTTTGTGGGCATTCCTGCGGCCTGGGGTGTTTACAACACGGTACATAGCTCGATGAAGCTGTTTCAGCAACCGGCGGCTGGCGTGAGCGCGAAATAAAAGTTTACTTCCTCGCCTTCCGGGTGCTCCAGGTTCGCGACGTTTTGCCGCGCTAACCTGGGCTTAGGACGACTCGTGCAGCGCCGATTTGGTTTTCTCTATCTCGCGCCGTCCAAACGGATTCGATCTCCACCGGAACATCTCCAGCGAATTCCGCAGGTAGCAGCTGGACATCGGAAAATGACTCTGTCCGGATGCGTGGAACCGATACGATCCTCGTGTCATGGACAGACACTTTACACCTCGGATGGGCTCGAACGCAGTGACGCCCAGGTTAGCGCCACGGAGCGGCGCAAACCTGGGGCACCATGCTCCGTTTGATCGGCTAACGACGTTGGATGACGCATAACTTTAATTTTGGAGCGCTCCAATACGGCGCAACTTGGTTCCGCACCGAACACGAAACTGAGGAAGTCAAAATCGGGCAAGCGCCCGTTTGAAAACTGAATTACTCTCTTTCGGGTCGGCGATGGCGAACGCGGCGAAGCAAATGGCTGGGACGAGATGTTCGAGCGAGGCGCCGAAGTATTGCCAGAACGGCGCTTGCGGCCCCGGATAATTCGACGAAAAAAGCAACGTCAGCATGTAGACGAATCCGCAAATGCTGGCGGCTCGAACCGCAGTTCCGGTGATCAACGCGAGTCCGATCGCAAGCTCGCCATAGGCTGCTAGAAACGCAATCTCTTTCGAATGCGGCAAAACAAAATTCTTCAGGATGGGAATCATGAAGGGATAGGCTCCGTTCTGGAGGAAGAGTCCGATCCAGTACTGGAATCCGCCGCCGAGCGTGAACTGGGTTCCGACGACTTTGTATTCCGCGAAGATTAGAAAAAGAACGCCGAGGGAGAAACGAAGCCCGTTGAGCGCGTGGCGACTGGATATGGCCATTGATTTCCTGGTGAACGGTATCACTGGGGAGTTCTCGGCGCAACCTGAGGTGTGCGGCAACGCCGAGCTGGGGATATGTCATCGCTTAAAGTCAGAGAGTCGGTGTGTGGTACCTATCACGCAGCAGCGTGCTCGAGGAGATCCTTCTCTCCGCCTGAAGAACGGCTCCGCTCAGGATGACGCATTGTTTATTGAGTGATGGACTGTTTTGTGGTGACCACCCAGAGCCAGTCTGCTGAATACAGATGGTGACTTCCGTCACCTCTAGTTAGTTTAGTAGTAACCTCCCGCGGGATACAATCTAGACATCACTAGCTAATTCAGGACCATTCGGCCCATGTTTGGACGCGACGAAAAAGTCTCGCAGGTGCGCCTTACCGCGGTGCAATACATTGTGCTTGCGATCTTTTTGATCCTTGCTTATGGGTTGTGGCGGCTTCAGGTTTCGCAGAGCGATTCGTACGCATCTCTGGCGGAAAAGAACAGGACGCGCGATGTGCCGATTCTGGCCCCGCGCGGAAAGATTCTTGATCGCGAAGGCCGCACGATTGTCGATAACTATCCTTCTTTTACAGCGCTCCTGATGCGTGATTCAGCGCGAGACATATCAGCCGACGCCGACCTGATCGCACAAGGCCTGCACATGGACGCGAACGCGGTGCGGGAACGTATCCGGCGCGTGGCCTATCTTCCACAGTATCAGCCAATTTATTTGAAAGACGACATCACGCCGGACGAACTGGCGTTCATCGAAGCCCATCGCAACGAATTGCCTGAGCTGGATACGATCATGGCGCACCGCCGGCTGTATCCCAAGGGCGGATTCATGGCGCACCTGATCGGCTACGTGGGCGAAGTCAGCGAAGACATGCTGAACCAGCCGCAGTGGGAGTTCTATAATCCCGGCGACGTGGTAGGAAAGTCAGGCGTGGAGTTGCAATACAACTCAACGCTGATGGGCAAGAATGGCTCGCGCCAAGTGCTGGTCAATAGCCACGGTAAGGAAGTCGGGCAGCTGGCGGAGAAACCTGCCGAACCGGGCAAGGCGCTGAAACTTACGGTCGACATTGATTTGCAGATTGCCGCGGAAGAAGCGCTCGCGGGAAAAAATGGAGCGGTCGTGGCCATGGATCCGCGCAACGGCGAGATTCTGGCCATGGTAAGCCGGCCGACGTACGATCCCAATGATTTCGCGGTGCGGGTTTCCAAAGGCGAATGGTCGAAGCTGGTGACGGACGCGGACCATCCTCTATTGAACAAAGCGATTCAGGCGCAGTTGGCGCCGGGTTCAGTGTTCAAGATCATCATGGCCACAGCCGGCATGCAGGAAGGCATCGCGCAAGACATGCGCGTGAACTGCTCTGGCGGAGCGAATTTTTACGGACGCTATTTCAAGTGCTGGGTCGTAGCTGAGCATCGCACGCACGGGGTGGTCGATCTCACCAAGGCGATTTACCAATCTTGCGACGTCTTCTTCTACACGCTGGCGGAAAAACTGGGCATCGAGCGCATCGCCAAATACGCAACCATGTTTGGATTGGGGCAAAAGACCGGGATCGATCTTCCGCAGGAAGTCAGCGGGGTGATGCCGTCCGAAGAATGGAAAGCGCGCAATTACAAACAGAAGTGGTTTGCCGGCGAAACCATCTCGGTTGGCATTGGACAGGGCGCAGTGGCGGCTACGCCGATCCAGCTGGCGCGGGCCATCGGGGCAATTGCCAGTGGCGGAGAATTGGTGCGGCCGCATGTTGCTTTCCCGAGCGAGCTTCCGCCGAACGTGGTGCCGGCGGCGCAGGAGAATGTGCGCATTCCGATCGACCCTAAAAATTGGGAGATCATTACCGACGCCATGGCAGACGTTGTGAATCCGGGAGGCACGGCGGCGTTGTCGCATCTTCAGGGCATCGATTTTGCCGGGAAGACCGGTAGCGCGCAAACCATCAGCAATGTGCTGAAAGCGAAGATGGGCGCGGAAGGCAAAGCAAAGTTCAAAGACAACGGATGGTTTGCCGGCGTCGAACCGCGGCGAAATCCGGAAATTGTCGTGTGCGTGCTGCTCGAAGAAGGCGAACACGGATACCTGGCTGCGCGAACTGCGGCCCAGGTGATCCGCGCTTACGTCGAGAAAAAGCAGAAGACGCCGACTAAGGTTGCGGGCGGCGAAAAAAATGTCGAGATCGGGGCGTTGTGGGCTGCTCCGGATGACGATTTGCATGGTGGGAAGTTTTTGCTGGATGTGTCAAAGAATCATGCGGCGCTGGCTGTCGCTGCGCCGGGAGTGCAGTAGGCGGGCAAGCTTACGGTTCGGTTGAGGGAAAAGGGGTCTTTCGACTTCGCGTGATCTCTCGCAAGCGAGCGATCATACTTCGCTCAGGATGACAGCTTTTTTATTAAATATGTCACGTTATATTTCATTCCGCGATTTTGATTGGTTGTTGCTTTTGTTTGTGCTGATGATCTGCGCGCTTGGGGTCATGGAGATTCACAGCGCGACCGAGCATACGAAATTCGCCGGATCGCACATCAAGCAACTTTACTGGGTTGGCGGCGGCGTGGTGTGCATGTTCATCATGAGCTTCATCAGTTACCAGAAGCTGCTCGATGGCGTGCACTGGATGTATATCGCTTCCATCGGTTCGCTGATGGCGGTGATGGCATTCGGTCAGAAATACCTGGGCGCGCGGCGCTGGGTGAAGCTGCCCGGGGGCCAGCATTTTCAGCCTTCGGAATGGGTGAAGCTGATCCTCATTCTCGCCATTGCTAAATATTTTGCGGAGCTCCAACAGCGCGAATTGACCTGGCCGGATTTTATGAAAGCCGGGGCATTGGTCGGAGTGCCGATGTTGATGGTTTTGGCGCAGCCGGATTTGGGCACGGCGCTCACGTATCTTCCTATTGCTGTTATGGGGCTTTTTCTTGGAGGACTACGTTGGCGGCAAGCTGGCGCGGTCATCCTGTTGATTGCGTTAATGATGCCGCTGGCTCTGCACGTTTTGAAGCCTTACCAGAAGCAGCGGCTGACCAGTTTTATCTCTCCTGAAGCCGATAGCCAGGGATCGGGCTATCAAGTGAATCAATCAAAAATAGCGGTAGGATCGGGCGGGATCTGGGGGAGCAGCAATGGGTCGCAAACTCACCTGGATTTTCTGCCCATCCCGCAGACCGACTTCATCTTCGCCGCGTTTTCCGAGGAGCATGGCTTTATCGGCGCGATTGGGGTATTACTGCTATACTTTTTGGTATTGGTGCGGCTAACCCAGAACGCCCAAACTGCGCCCGATCGCGCGGGAGCGTTTCTGGTCATGGGTGTGGTGGCGGTTTTGTGCTTCCACGTCCTTATTAACGTGGGAATGGTCGTAGGTTTTATGCCTGTGACCGGAATTCCTTTGCCACTAATGAGTTACGGAGGGTCTTCTGTGCTGTTTATGTTTTTGGCGTTGGGCATGGTAATGAATGTGCGAATGCGCCGATTCGTGAACTGAACGGGAACCTTCGAAATCGAAGCAGGTGCGCTAGGCGCTACAAAATTCAGGCTGTAAAGATCTGAAGATTAGAGACTAAAGACAACGACGGCCCTCGCGTTAAGAAGGGCACTCACCGGCGAGAGAGCGATTAAAGGATGCCGGGCAGAATTGAAACTGGCGCGCTGCCAGGCGGGTAACGGCACCCTCTATCGAGAGAGCGGCCACAAACCGGCGAAGCGCGAACTGTTATAAGTGCAAAAGATTCTCACACTTGCGCAACGAGCCCAGTCGGGGACGAACATCCCTGGCCTTCGCACCGTTGCACATGCGCCGACCATCTCAGCGCTCAGTCCTGCCTTAAGTCTTTGCTCATGACCCGGTGAATTCCGTAACCATAATGGTGCGGAACCGGAGTATGCATGACAAAAGAACTATTTGTATCCACTACACCCCATGAAACCAAGGTGGGGCTCGTAGAGGACGATCTTCTCGCGGAAGTTTACCTCGAGCGCGAGAACGAATACACCCTGGCTGGATCCATCTACAAAGGACGCGTAACGCGCGTTCTCCCCGGAATGCAGTCCGCATTTGTCGACATCGGACTTGAACGCGATGCCTTCCTCTACGTTTCCGATTTCATGGAACTCGAAGATGAAGACGATCTCGATGACATACCGACAAACCGGCCTGCTGACGGCAACGACCGGCCAACGCAATCGGATGTGCGCGCGTTACCGGTGCAGCACAGCGAACCTGAAAACGCAGAGCTAGACGGATCAGACCACCAAGCCGGTGGAAATTCAGAATCTTCTGGAAGTTCCGACCGCGAGGGACGCGGCGGGTACCGAGGGCGCCGGAGGCGTCGCGGACGCCGGGGCGAGCGCGATTCAGAGCCAAGAACGGCGCGTCCAGCGGCTGACACCGTGGAAGCTGCGCCACCGCAGCCCGTTGAGAAATTTGAGCGTCCAGAAAAATTCGAACGTCCGGAAAAGTTCGAGCGCACCGCACGACCGGCGCGATCCGATTTCGGGCCGCCCCCGGGATATCAACCGATGATTCTGCCGGGGGAGTCGATCTCGAAGTACTCGAGAATGAGCCCATCTGTGGCAGCGCCGGCTCCGGGACGTCAGCAGCCACCTGCGCCATCGGCGCTTTCGGAGAGTTTCCCTTCAGACGAGCCGTTTTTCGCTGCTGCGGCGGTAGCCCCGGCTCCTGCCGGCGAGAGCAAGCGCAGCCATTATGAGGACGTTGAAACGCATGCGCCGGAGGCCGCGATTTCCGATAGCGACGCATGGGAACGCGAACAGAAGCGTCAACACGAGTTGAATGTCTTGTCGGTATTCGGCACCAGCGATGCTCCCGCAGAGGAAACGCATACTCAAACCCCGGAAGCGCACGAGCCGGAGCATGACAAGGTGCAAGCCTCTGCGCAAGGCACAGTTGAAGAAGAAGAGATTGACGAAGAAGAAGCCGACATCATGCAATACGTTGAAGACCTCGATGAAGACGAGGCTTTCATGGAGATGGAAGAAGAGACCCACGCTGCCAGCGATGGCCATGTGAGCCACGAAGATCATGTCGAACATAAAATTGCAGCCGCAGACGGCTCGAACGGCGTTGCGGCAGAGCTGGAGCCGGGATCTTTTTCTGGCCAGGATGCGATGACCTTTGAAGAAGGCGATCATGTCGCAGCTGGAGCCGAAGTCGAACAGGAAGGCGAGACGGAAGAAGAGTCCGAGATTGACGAAGCACAAGCCGAAGCGGAAGCGATCCTCGATGCCGAAGCTCGCGGCAACGGTACGGTCGACGCCCGGGTTGAGGTGCGCGGGCCATCCGCTAACGCAGGTTACACGCAGCGGACGCAACGCCAAAGCCCGGACCGCGGACGCGGCGGACAGCGTGGCCGCCGAGGCGGACGCAGGTTCCAGAGCCGCGAACCAAGGAACGTTCCTCTCATTAGCGACCTACTGAAAGAAGGCCAGGAAATTCTGGTACAGATTGCCAAGGAGCCGATCGGCAAGAAAGGCGCGCGCATCACCAGTCACATCGCGCTGCCGGGGCGGTTCCTGGTCTACATGCCGACGGTGAACCACACAGGGGTTTCGCGGAAAATTTCTTCCGACGAAGAACGGCAGCGTCTGAAGCGGATCATCATCAGCGAACGCGAGAACGGGCATGGAGGTTTCATTGTCCGTACGGCCGCGCAGGGCGCCGACGAAGAAGAGTTGCGGGCAGACATCCGCTTCCTGAAAGGCTTGTGGAACGAAATCAAAACCCGCGCCGACAATGGCAAAGGCCCGACTCTGATCTATCACGACTTGAATGTGGTCGAGCGAATCTTGCGCGACCAGGTGACGTCGGATTTTTCAGCCGTTTGGGTTGACACCGAACCCGAGTACGAGCGCGTGCTGCGATTCGCCAATCGCTTTCAGCCGGCTTTGGTGAAGAAAATCAAGTTTTATAGCAAAGAGACTCCGCTGTTCGAGCAGTTCGGTTTGAGCGACGAAATCAACAAAGCTTTAAAGTCAAAGGTCTGGCTGAAAAGTGGCGGCTACATTGTCATCAATCAAACGGAAGCGCTGGTGGCGATCGACATCAATACGGGTAAGTATGTCGGCAAGACTGCGCGCCTCGAAGACACGATCGTTAAAACCAACGTCGATGCGATCAAGGAAATTGTGCGGCAGATTCGGCTGCGCGATCTTGGCGGCATCATCATTATCGACTTCATCGATATGGATGAGCGCCGCAATCGTCAACGCGTGATGCAAGCGCTGGAAGAAGCGCTGCGCAGTGATCGCGCTCCGTCGAAAGTGCTTCAGTTTAACGACTTCGGTCTGGTGGCGATTACGCGTAAGCGCGTAAAGCAGTCGCTGGAGCGTACCATCGGCACGCCCTGCCCGTATTGCGAATCCACCGGATACGTCAAGTCGATCACCACCGTCTGTAACGATATCTACATCGAGATGCGGCGAATGGCGAAGCATCTTGAACATGCGGACGTGATGCTGCGCGTGAATCCAGAAGTGGCGAAGGCGCTCAAGGCCGGCAATGCGAAAATGCTGCTGGAAATGGAAGAACTGGCCAAGAAGACGGTGATTATCAAGAGCGATCCGGCGCTGCATCAGGAACAGTTCGACATCAACTAACGCAGGGCTATAACAGAGCAGGGAAGACGGGCGAAATTTGCCCGTCTTTTTGTCAGGTTGAATTGGTAAGTGTGCGCACAATGCCCCGGGGTATTCACATCCTGTTGCCGGACGATCTGCTCCGCGAGATCGACGCCCTGGTTGGTCCTCGCGGAAGAATTTCCTTCCTCGTCGAAACCGCTTGCACCGAGGTGCGTCGGCAAAAGCTTATTCAATTCCTTGAATCTGGGAAACCTGCGTGGGGAAGCGGTGCGAATGCCCATGCCGAATTAGCGGGCGGCTCAGCGGAATGGGTCCGCAGCCTGCGACGGGAAAGTAATCCCGCAGCGGGGCGCGAACACGGTTGTACGTTGATGACGGACAACCGTAAAGATTTCCCGATGAATGAAGTCGAACTCTATTCGTTGCCAGCGGACGCCTAGCGTTTACCGCCAGTGTCCCGGAACCCAATACCAGCCGCGTCCGTTGTGACGCCAGTGTCCTTCCACCCAACGGTGCCGGCCCAGCGGAGCCCGTTCCCAATGGCCGGGTGTCCAGAAATATCGCGAGCCGTTCCATGACTGGTAGCCCGGCACCCAATAAAATCCAGGGCCGGGAGAATTCACAATCACTTCGCGGATGGGCGGCGGTGGCGGTGTCCTCACGTATACCGCGACAGTGCCGTGTTCGCACGCTGTGAACGACAATACGAAGCACAATAGCGGGCCAGCTAGAAGGATTGGCGCTTTGCTTTTGAACATGATTCGCTCCGAACGATTTTACATCGGGAAGTTTACATCGAGAGCGAGGTCAACGGAAAGCGGTTTAGTCCGCGCCTGCCGCTTTTTGCAGCGGTGGCACGGTGAGGGTATTGACGGCGGCGTTGCAACAGTCGCTTAGCTTCTTGAGCGACATCTGCATGGCTCTTACCGATTCTTCGGCAGACTGCTGTTCGGCCTGGGTGATCACGCGCAATGAACTTTCGCTGATGGTGCGTGCGATTTCGAGGAGCGCCAGGATGGCGTCGGCGTGAAGCTTCCAGACTCCCGGCGAATGTTCCGAGCGCTTTAGTTCTTCCAGTTCGGTGGTCAGCCGCGCAAACACGGCGACGCAGCGCAGTTGTACGCGGGCGACGCTTGCGCGCAGGCTCTTTTCCTCAAGATAGTCGGCGCAATAAGCGTCGGCTTCATGCGGAGTGAGTGTCAGGTTGAAAAACCGCATGGGCACGATCTGGCGGAATTTCGGGTCTGCAACGCGCACGAATATGCGGACGGATTCCTCGATTTTTCGTAAGCGGGTCTCTTCGCTCGAAAGTTGGTGCGGAGTGATGGCGGAGCGCAGGGCCTGCACGTCGAGCAGCGGTCGCTGCGGGCGCGCCGGCTTTGCCACCGGTGGTTTCGGTGCCGGGTTCGCTGCAATTTTCCGTCGAATCGGAGGACGCCGTTCCAGGGCCTGTTTCAGTTTCGATACGCGGCGGAATTTATCCAGCGCCTGGCCGTAATCGCTCTTTAAAAGGTCGCTTTCCTGCAATGCTGAGACGTGGTCGACGGTGACGTCCATGCCGTCAATGTTGCCGAGGATTGTGCCGCCCTGCTCCTGCACGGCAACGGCGAAACGTTTGATCTCGGTGGCAGAGGCCAGAAACAGCTGGTCAAATTTCTTTCCAAACGCGGCGTTGTAAGGCGCGATGGTCGCGAGCACTCCGGGATGGTAGAACGACACGTCCAGCGCTTGTTTGATATCGCGTACCGTCGTGATGATCCCAGAATCGAGCAGGGCATTCAGGTCATTGCATGCTTCCGCCTGCTCTTGAAGCGGATCGAAACGGCGAAGCAACTGGCCGTGCTCTTCCGGGAGTGGCGGCATATCTGAATCGGCGAGAATTTCCAGCAGCGCAATTTCAAACGGCGCCAGCGGGAGCGATCCGTCAAGGCCGAATCCACGGCGTTCCCACTGGCCGGGAACGCGGGGATGACGGTACAAGAAAGTTGCGATCAAGTCGGTCTTGTCGCGGTTTGCGTCCAGTGTGGCGCGCTGTCGCGTGAAATAACGCAGCATGGCCTCCGCAATTTCTGGGTCGGTTTCGTCGGTAAATGCGCGCCGCAACATGGCCGGCGTAATCGCCATGTCAAGCAAGCGCAGCCAACGGTGCATGGTGGCTAGCGTTTGGTGCACTTCGGCGTCGCCCTGAAGCGACACGGCTTCCAGGCCTGCGGGGACAGGAACTTCGCCCGAAACCGGCTCTTGCAGGAGCTTTTCGTAAAAGCCCTGCACTGTTGCCAGGATCGCCAGCTCCCACTTCGGATCTTCAACCAAGCTACAAACTCCTACTGCCGCCGCCTCGATGGCAGGCCGGCTTTTAGACACATGGTCGTAATCTAAGTAGAAATTAAGCCCCGCCAAAACGACATGAATATCGGACAAAACGAGACACTAAAGTAACCAATGAATTAGACAAGGAACGTGGGGCTAATCGAAAACCACGGTCTTATTTCCATACAGCAGAACGCGGTTTTCCAGGTGCCAGCGCACGGCGCGCGACAGAACGACTTTCTCGAGGTCGCGGCCTTTTTGTAGGAGATCGTCGAGGGAGTCGCGATGGGAAATGCGGACGACGTCCTGCTCGATGATCGGGCCGTCGTCGAGCACTTCGGTGACGTAGTGGCTGGTGGCGCCGATGAGCTTCACGCCGCGAGTGAATGCCTGATGATAAGGTTTTGCACCGATGAACGCGGGGAGAAACGAATGATGAATGTTGATGATGCGGTGCGGAAATTGGCTGATAAATTCATGCGAAAGAATCTGCATGTAACGGGCAAGCACGATGACATCGGGTCGTTGCTGCTGGAGCAGCGCTAAAATCTTTTCTTCCGCGGGACGCTTGTTGTCTTTGGTCACGGGAACGGTGACGTAGGGAATGCGGTAGAAATCGGCGATGGGTTGATTGTCCGGGTGATTGGAAATGATGAGCGGAATTTCGCAGGCGATTTCGCCGCTCTTGTGCCGGTAGAGCAAATCGACGAGGCAGTGGTCATACTTCGAGACCATAATGACCATCCTCGGACGATAGCTGGATTGCGCGAGCCGCCATTGCATTCGAAATTTCTGGGCGATGGGCGAGAAGTGTTTTGAAAAATCTGGTTCGCTCAGGCTGATGTCGAAATCGGCGGGATCGAATTCGACACGCATGAGGAAGAGATTCGATTCAGCGTCGGCATGCTCATCCGCATGAAGAATGTTGCCACCGTGGCGAAAGACAAAATCGGAGATGGCGGCGACGACGCCTTTCTGGTCAGGGCAACTCAGAAGGAGGATGGCGGAAGATTTCATGAAGGTATACGACCCGGCAATTGCCTACGGGTGCTTGGATTCCGCGTAAAAGATCTTATTGACGATCCTCCATTGGCCGCCAACTTTCAGCAGCGACAAGAAGTCTGTGTATCGGGATGCGGGATAATTTTCTTCAACCTTGACCGAAGCAGCGTTGCCGACGATATCCAGTGATGCGATCTTTAAGTCGCCCTCTTCTTCTTTGCCGGGGGTACTTTTGAAGCCTTCGTACCACTCACTCTGGGTCAACTGGCCAAGCTCCCCGTTTTTCTTGATAAAGAACAACCTGGCTTCCGGGTAAAACGCTTGTTTCAGGTTGTCTATATCGTTGAATTTCAGTCCGTGAAGATAATGCTGGATCGTGACGCGCACAGCGGTTTCATCGTCACCGGGCTTTTCTGACGACGGATACGCCAAAACTGGTTGTAGAGCCAATACTACAAAGACCGCAAAAAACACCATGATGTTCCGCATTTTTCCTCCTACGAGAACGTCTCAGTGAACGATTGTTGAAACAGCATACAAGCAAGTAGGCGCTGAGGCTTACCGCTTCATAGCTTTCAGAATTTCTCGTGCCGCGTTGGCCCCCGAGCCTCCCGTTAACCCCGCGCCGGGGTGGGTTCCTGATCCGCACAAATACAGGTTCAGGATGGGGGTGCGGTAACGCGCCCAGTCGAGAATTGGACGCATGGTGAAAAATTGGTCGAGCGACAACTCACCGTGGAAAATATGTCCGCCGGTGAGGCCGTAAGTGGTCTCGAGATCCTGCGGCGTGATGATCTGGTGCGTCAAAATCAATTCTGGCAGGTTCGGCGCGTATTGAGCCAGTGTCTTCACTACAGTCTCGCCGAGCGCTTTTCGCTGTGTTACCCAATCGCTGTTTTTAAGTTTGTAAGGCGCGAACTGCATGTAAATCGACATCACGTGCTTTCCGGATGGGGCAAGCGATGGGTCGGCAATGGAGGGAATTGCGACTTCGAGGTATGGCTGCTTGGAAAATTCTCCATATTTCGATTCGTCGAACGCGCGTTCCAGATAATCGATTTCCGGGCCGATGTGGATCCTTCCGCTGAGTGCTTCGGAATTCTCGACTCCGTTGAATTTTGGCAGACCGGACAGCGCGAGATTTACTTTGGCGACGACGCCGGGCATGCGGTAGTGCTGCAACTTCATCGCGAAATCCGGCGACAGATGTGCGGGATCGACCAGTCTGAGCAGCGTGCGTTTCGGGTCGGCATTCGAGATGACTGCTTTCGCGGTGATTTCTTCGCCGTTGGCGAGTACTACTCCGCTGGCCACGCCATTCTTTACGATCACTCCTTTAACTTCAGCGCCGGTTCGAATTTCCGCACCCGCTTGAGTTGCTGCGGCTGCCATCGCCTGCGTGAGCGAGCCGATTCCGCCTGCCGCGAAATGCGCCTGGCCTGCGGGATGCGAATCGCCTGCCGCCCGCAGCAGCATCACAAGCGCGCTGCCCGCGGACCAAGGCCCAAGAAACGTTCCAAAGATTCCACGCGAAGCGATGGTCGCGCGCAACAGTTCAGTCTCGAAGTATTCGGCTACAACATCGGCGACGGCAGCAGGTCCCCAGCGCAGCAATCGGTACAAGTCTTTCTTGCCCAGTCCGCGAATTGCGCGGCCCGTTTGCAGCAATCCCAGAACATCGCCGGATAAAGGCTTGTCGATATTCGGCGGCGTGAGCGCAAGCGCTTGCCCGATGACCTTCGCCATCTTCGCAAGCGAGGCTTGAAACTCGGGGTATTTCGCCGCATCCTTCTGCGAGAACTTTGCAATCTCCTGCGCCGACTTCGCGGCATCGGTGTAGAGCGTGAGCGCGCGGCCGTCCGGCGAAAGCGCAGTCACCGCGACGGCGGGCGTGATTATCTTCAGCCCATGCTTTTCCAACTGCATGTCGCGAACGATATCCGGACGAATCGGGCCGGCGGAATGCGCGAGAATCGGGCCGCGAAAGCCGGGATGAAATTCTTCGGTGATGGCAGCGCCGCCAGTTTGGGTGCGGCGTTCGAGCACGAGCGGCTTGTACCCAGCTTTAGCGAGATAAAAAGCCGTGACCAGGCCGTTGTGGCCTCCACCAATGATCACGACATCGCGAGAGGCGGCCATTATGCCGCCCCCTTGTGATCTTTCAGGATCTCAAGAGCGGCGAGTCGTCCTGGAGCACCCATGATGCCGCCGCCGGGATGCGTGGCCGATCCGCACATGTAGAGATTTTTGATGGGCGTGCGGAATGCAGCGTAACCGGGCACGGGGCGAAGAAAGAACAACTGCTCGAGCGACAACTCGCCTTGAAAAATATTACCCTCGGTTAAACCGAAATCGCGTTCGAGATCGAGCGGCGTGACGACCTGGCGATGGAGAATGATGTCTTTGATATTGGGCGCATACTCGGCGATGGTGTTGATGACGGTGTCGCCGAAAGCTTCTTTCTGGTCGTCCCAGTTCAAGCCGGGGCGGAGTTTGTAAGGCGCGTACTGCACGAAGCAACTCATGATGTGCTTGCCCGGCGGGGCAACGGAAGGATCGGTCAGCGTGGGAATGACCATGTCAATATACGGGCGGCGCGAGAAGTTGCCGTACTTGGCGTCATCATAAGCGCGCTCCATGTATTCGACGCTCGGGGAAATGGAAATCGCGCCACGCAGGTGCGCGCCTTCGCCAGGAATCGCTTTGAAGTTAGGCAATCCGTCGAGCGCGAGATTGACCTTGCCGGACGATCCGCGAAATTTGTAGCGATTGATTTCTTCCAAAAAGTCTTCGGGCAAATGACCTTTGTCGATCATTTTCACAAACGTCAGGCGCGGGTCGACGCTGGATGAAACGATGTCGGCGTGAATCTCGTCACCGTTCGCGAGCACTACGCCTTTCACGCTTCCATTCTTGACGATGATCTGCGCGATGGGGGCTTGCTTGCGGATTTCAACTCCAGCTTCGCGAGCCGCGTCGGCAATGGCGTTAGAGATCGCTCCGGTGCCGCCGCGGGCGAATCCCCATGAGCGGAATGCGCCGTCGATTTCTCCCATGTAGTGATGCAGCAGAACGTAGGCGGTTCCCGGCGAGCGCACGCCGAGAAAAGTCCCGATGATTCCGGACGCCGACATCGTCGCCTTAAGCACGTCCGTCTCGAACCATTGATCGAGGAAGTCGATGGCGCTCATCGTCATCAACTGAATCTGGTTGTATTTGTCCTCGCTGGTCATGTCTTTGAAGCGGCGGCCGAGGAACAGCAGCTTCATCAACTCTTTCGGATTTAGCGTGGCCGGGTCAGGCGGCACCATGGAAAGAATCGGCTTCACGAAGCGGCACATGGCCTGCATCGACTTGCCGAACTCGTCGTAAGCTTCGGCGTCAAGCTTCGAATGGCGGGCGATTTCGCGATGCGTCTTGCCGTGGTCATTCACGCGCCAGAGATAATCGCCGCTCGGCATGGGCGTAAAAGTGCCGTCGAGCGGAAGAATTTCGAGTCCATGACGCGGCAGATCGAGATCGCGAATGATCTCCGGACGCAGGAGCGAGACGACATAAGAGCAGACGGAAAACTTAAAGCCGGGAAAGATCTCTTCGGTGACGGCCGCGCCGCCGAGCACATGGCGGCGTTCGAGCACCAGAACTTTTTTGCCGGCACGCGCGAGGTATGCGGCATTGACCAGGCCGTTGTGGCCTCCGCCGATCACGATCACGTCATATTTCGAGGAAGCTGCCATATCGCTTTAGCCTTTTGTTTAAAGAAGCTGGATTTGCTGGCAGGCCGGAATCGCAAGGATTGTAGCAGGTGCGGCCCAGGGTGAAACGAGAGAAGGAAGCGGGATCAGAGTCCGCTAGTGAGGACGGTCCAGCTACGAATTGCGGCCCACGGGGATGGCATCGCACAGCAATTGTAATGGGTGGACGGGGTTTTGTCGCGGTCACTAAGTCGCCGTCATCCCGAAGCCTCGCGTCTATCCAGCGGGGCGAGGGATCTCACCCTCCGCCTGTGCGTGATCACCCCGTGGATATATAATCCGGCTGCGAGACAAATTTTTTTCCCTGAGGAAGCTACTGTGCCCGTTGGAACTGCGTTTCATGAGAGAACGTTTCCGCTTTGCCAGAGCTTGAACTACCGCGAATGGTCGGGCTATTACACGGTCAGCGTGTATGAAGTGCATCATGAGCACGAGTACAACGCCATCCGCAACGCTTCGGCGCTGATTGATATTTCACCGCTCTACAAGTACCTGCTCAGCGGCAAGGACGCGACTAAGCTCGTGAACCGCGTGATCACTCGCGACATAAACAAAGTGGCCGTCGGGCAGGTGATTTATTGCTGCTGGTGCGACGAGCAGGGTAAGGTGATCGACGATGGAACGGTGACGCGCCTTGAAGAAAATAAATATCGCTGGACGGCGGCCGACCCGAGCCTGCGCTGGTTTCGGCAAAGCGCCATCAACATGGATGTCACTATTGAGGATATTTCCGAGAAGACCGCGGCGCTGGCGTTGCAAGGGCCGACTTCGGGGAAGCTGCTGAAATCCATCGCGGAAGCCGACGTCGCCAATCTGAAATATTTCCGCATGACCAGCGGCAAGATCGCGGGCGTGCCGGTGGACATTTCACGCACCGGATATACCGGCGATTTGGGCTACGAAATCTGGGCGCCATGGAACGATGCGGTGAAAGTCTGGGACGCGCTGATGGAAACTGGAAAACGCTTCGACCTGCATGCTGCAGGAATGCTGGCTCTGGACGTGGCGCGAGTCGAGGCTGGGCTGCTACTGATTGAAGCCGATTACACCAGCAGCAAGCGCGCGCTGATTCCGTCGCAGCATTATTCACCCTACGAACTTGGTTTTGGCAAGATGGTGCATTTGAATAAAGACAATTTCATTGGCAAGGCAGCGCTCCAAAAAGACGCAAAGAACGGCGTGGCCCGGCAATTTGTCGGCCTGGAAATCGACTGGATCGAAGTGGAGAACAGCTACGAGAAATACGGCCTTACTCCAGCGGCCCCAGCGCAAGCGTCGCGCGTTGCTGTTCCTGTTTATTGCGGAGAGACGCAAGTCGGCAAAGCAACGACTACAACCTGGTCGCCTGTGCTGAAGAAGATGATTGCGCTGGCCAGCATCCAAACTGACCACGCACAGTTGGGAGCGAAGGTGCAGATGGAAATCACCATCGAAGCGATGCGGCACAAAGTCGCCGCCCGGATCGTGAAGATGCCATTTTTCAATCCTGCGAGGAAGACTGCGACGCCGGTGTAGGTGGATGCCCATAGAGTCCGACATTTGCACCTGACATCAGCCGAACACGAATCAGCCAGAAATCATCACCACCAGCGGTAGAAGCTCAATGCTCTAAAATGAGGGACGCTGCGTTTCCGGGAGTTGGCTAATGAAACGAAATATAAGACATGTGGTTGGATTGGGATTACTAAGTCTCAGCCTGTCGGTGTCCTCATCAACGTCTTTGCTCGCCCAAAGTAAGACCAAAGAAGCCCCCGCGTCCATGAAGCTCAAGGTCGGCGACATGGCGCCGGACTTCACTCTTTTTGCTTTCGACGGCAAAGACTTAAAGAAAGTGTCGTTGCGAGATTATCGCGGCAAGAAAAATGTTGCTCTCGCCTTTTTTGTGTTCGCCTTTACCGGTGGTTGAACGCGGGAAATGAAAGCTCTCCAGCAGAACCTCGCCAAGCTGGAGGGCGCAGACACCCAGGTCCTGGGTGTGAGCATGGATAGTCCCTTCTCGAACTTTGCTTTCGCTCAACAAAACGCAATTAGCTTTCCCATCCTCGGCGATTGGGGCGGCCCGGTGACCGGCAAGTACGGACTAACTCAAAAGCTGGATATCGAGGGCATTTCAATGGAAACGGCGCGCCGCGCGACTTTCCTTATCGACAAATCGGGAAAGATCATCAACGAACAGGTGGATGATGAAGCGGTCGATCCAACGAAAACCGTACAGGCTTGCGAGCGTGTGAAGAAGGGCTGATGGTGTGTTCCTCGCCGGCACTCGTTCCCTAGCAGCTCGTCTACGATCAGGCCACTTTCTTTGCCGTCGCGATTGAATCGAGCTTGGCTATCACATCGGGAGGAAGCATTAGCATAGCTACTTTCAAGTTCTCACGGAGATGCGCGAGAGAATACGTGCCGGGAATCAAGAGCAAATTGGGTGAGCGATGCAGCAGCCACGCCAAAGCGAGCTGCATGGGCGTTGCGCCGAGTGACGCGGCAGCTGCGTCGAGAGCGGACGACTGCAAGGGTGTAAATCCACCGAGCGGAAAGTACGGCACGTAAGCGACGCCCTGCTCGGCGAGTTCATCGATAAACGCATCATCGTCCCTGTGGGCCAGGTTGTAATGGTTCTGCACGCAGACAATCTCGGTGATCGCCTTGCCCTCGGCAAACTGTTCGGGAGTGATGTTGCTCAATCCGAGATGTCGAATCAGGCCCTGGCTCTTGAGTTCAGCGAGAACGGTCAGTGGCGCTTCGATGGATCCCGGCGTCGGTTCCGCCATTCCACCGACCCGGAGATTGACGATTTCAAGGCGCTCGAGCCCGAGGTTCCGCAAATTGCCGTGGACGCCCTCAATTAGTTCCTGACGTGAAAGGGCATGCGTCCATGATTTATCAGAGCCGCGGCGTGCGCCAAGTTTGGTCACGATCACGAGGCTATCCGGGTAAGGATACAGCGCCTGCTTGATGATCTGGTTGGTCACATGCGGTCCGTAGAAGTCGCTGGTGTCAATATGATTCACGCCGGCCGCCACCGCTTCGCGCAAAATTGCAATCGCAGAGTCAACGTCGGCGGGAGGACCCCACACCTGAGGCCCGCTGAGTTTCATTGCACCGTAGCCGATGCGGTTTAACGTTATGGCTGTGCCGGGAAGTGTAAAGCTGCCGCCGAGCTTGGAGGGAACGTTTGTGGGAGTATTCATAAACGATATTTCCTGTTTGATTGCGTTTGTTCTGATTGGATGAACGATCAATCGCTTGCGACTCTGATTTCGACACGATGAGGCACAATTCGCCTTCCGTTTGAGCGCGCGCCATGGAGTTTGTGCGCGAGCTCAACTTTGCGATGGAATTGGAACTGGAGGGAGAGCGGTCCCCCCAAATTCTTTTCCGCAGAAGGGGCAGAACTTGTCGCCTTCGTGTACGCTGCGCTGGCATTGTGGACACACCGGCGACAAGTTGAACCGGCATCTGGGGCAGAATCCGAATCCAGATTCGACGGCGGAGTCACATTGCGGACACCGTGGAATGCGGGGCTTGCGAAGAACAAAATATAAAACGATGCCCAGGGCGTTGGGAATGCAAACGGCGAGCAGTGTCCAGGCGAGGCGGCTCATGCCGCGGCGACCAGCGTCGCGATTGATGTAGCCAATCAGCAGAACGTAGGCGGCCAGCGCCGTCGCTCCGAGGATTGCGAGCGGAATCATTACCGGCAGCGTATGAAATCGATCGCCGCTGTTATCGGTAAATTTGGCAAAAATTACTGCCGCCGCCGCTATGACATACGGGACGCATGCGATGGCGTAAACGACGGGCGACAATGCGCTGATTTCGTCCATAAAGCTCGCCGAGGTTTCATACTTGATAGGCATAGTCAAACTCTCCTGATCTGTTATCCCTGAAATCTTTCGTAGTGGTCCGCCAGGTGAATGCCGCGGGAAAGCATGACGATGCCAGCCACGATTGCCGGCATCACGCCGAGGGCGACAAAAATAATCGCGAGCAAGGGCGAGGACATTCGGGGTAGCATCCACTCTCCGCTCATCCACACAAACCCGCGCCAGAGCGCGACAGTCGAAATTGCAGTGCACAGTGACACCGCCGCGCAACATGCCGACACCACCCACATCCGCTCTCGCTGGCGATGCAGTTCGAGAGCGCGGTGGCGCACTCGCGCCCGCGTAGCCGAAACAAGCCCGGCGCTCGCCATCACGGGAATCGAACGCAGCGATCGAATCGTCTCGCTTTTGCTTTCGGCGAATGCGCGGCAGGTCACGCACAACTCAAGGTGCGCCGCCAACCATGCTTGGTCGCCGGCGGATTGTCGTTCCGCCAGAGCGATCATCATTTGCGCTCGTTCGTGAATGTCCGTCATAGACGAGCTCCTTTCACCCATGGTTCAAGCGCGCTCAGGCCGCGATAGATCCGCGATTTCACCGTGCCCAATGGAGCTTTTGTTACCATTGCGATTTCTTCAAGCGTCATGCCTTCCTGAAAACGAAGCACGAGAGTTTCACGATATTCGACGGCGATGTGCAGCATGCCCATGGAAATTTGTTCGTTCTGCTCGCGTTGAACAGTCGCATCGAAGGCAGTGGGCTGGCCGCTGGCCGGAATGTCAAACGCGTTAGCATCGTCATTGTCTGTGAAGCTATCGACGCTGACTGGTTTAATGCGCCGGAAGTGGTCAAGCGCAAGATTACGGGCAATGGAAAAGAGCCAGGTGCTGAATTCATGCCGCCCGTCGTACTGGTGTCCACGCTCGAGTACGCGGACCCAGGCTTCCTGAAAAAAGTCTTCAGCTAGATCTTGCCGCCCGGTCAGGTGCACGAGGTAGCGCAAAAGACGATGCTGGTATTTTTCGATGAGACGATCAAGCAAGTCAGGATCGCGGTGTTTTAACCCGCGCGCGATCTCGGCGTTTTCGTCGGCCATCAAATTCACGAAACAGCAGGCAGTCGCGTTCATCCTACCCATACATACGGGCGAACGCCAAAAAAAGACGCATCAGGGTTAGGACTGCGCGGGCCGCCTAAGTGATTGAAGAGACGAGGCGAGTCAATGGGTACTGCCGCCGTGTTCAGGCCCCGGATGACAGTTCCCGCAGCGCGCGCCGTTTTCCGGCCCAATACACCCATGCACCGATCAGCACCACCACGATCGAACCTCCCACCACTTTCAAAATAGCGAGCGGCTTGTTGGGCTCATCTGGTTGCGGGAATGCCGAAAGAATGATGGTGAGCGCGGTGGCTAGAAAGCCGACGATGGCGATGAAGTATGCGACCGCCTTTCCGCCGGGGACGTGAATGATTTCAGGGCCAATCGGTTCACTCTGCAACTTGATCATGGCAGCGAACAGATAAAGGAAAGGAATGAAGTATGCAATCACCGTCATGGCGACGAGCACATCGTACGCGCCTTTGACGCTGGTGCCGGCTTGCCCAAGAAAAATGAAAAGACCGCCGAGCACGGCTTGAGTGAGCAGGGACACCCATGGAGTTTTCCAGCGCGGGTGCAGATGTCCGAAGGCTGGCGGCAGAAAGTGATCGATGCCAGCGACAAACGGCAGGCGCGCTGTGGCTGCCAGATAGCCTCCACAGGCGCCGATATTACTGAGAGCTATGAGAAATGCTGTGAGTGGAACGATTCCATCGAAACCCACGCGGCTGGCGGTTTTGGCCACTGCTTGCATCAGGCCTTGCAGATTTCCTACTTCGGAAGCTGGCAGCGCGACCAAAACGCCGGCCGTCCCTAAGATGTAGCAAATTGCCACGGACACGCCCGCGACGAACAAGGCCAAAGGTAGAGTGCGCCGCGGATTTTTTATTTCTTCACCCATCATCGACCCGGTTTCGCAGCCTGCGAACGCGAAAATCAACAAAGACCAGAAAATCATGTCGTTCAGGTGCGCGCTAGGGCGCATGGTTCGCAGCGAAAACTGAGTGGCCGGGCCGAATCGGTGCAGAGCAATCGCCCCCATCACGACGATGATCAATACCGGAATCCACATGGCGATCGCGCCCACATTGTGCAGCCACCGGGCCACGTCGAGGCCGACGATATTCAAGATGGTCGCGAGCGCGAGCGCCAGCAGCGAAAAAATTATGTAGTAGGTAGAATTTGCCGAAAGATGCGACCACGCGCCTTGGCGCATGTAGATGGCGTTGCCGGCAGCGAAGTAGAGTACGGCGGGGAAGTAGGGAAGATTGCTCGTCCAGTAGGTCCACGCAGCCATGAATCCGGAAAAATCGCCAAACGCGCGCTTGCTCCAAACGTACAAGCCACCCTCTTCAGGGTAGCGCGACGAAAGTTCGACGACGGAAAGTGCAAGCGGCGCATAAAAACACAAAAGAGCGCCGATCCAGATGACAATGGAACTCGGGCCTGCCGCTGCGGCGGTGGCAATCCAACGAAGGCTGATGCCGGTGACTACATACAACAAAACTAAATCGCGAAAACCCATTACCCGCTTGGGCTTGTTTGCATCTTCGACTGCGCTCAGCGGGTCGGGATGAGGCCGTGTGGTCAATGTTCGTGAGCGGACGCCAGCAAAAGGAACCTAGAAATATCACGACTCGCCGCGCAGGACAAGGCATTTATTGGCGGTCCGTCAGTTTAGTGGGTTTTGCCGGGCACATACCTTCCCGGTGCAGTGATGTCGATTTCAACCTGCTTACCAACTCGCAATACGATATTGCTCGGGTCTTTCAGGCCCCAATCGACGTAGGGAACGGCAAAATGCAGCTTGGCGGTGAGATTGGTGCCGTCGCCTTGAAGCGGAACGGAAAGGGTGATTTGATGGTCCGCGCCGTGCAGTCGAAAAACTCCTTGCACTTGAACCGTCGAGTCGCCCTGGGCCTGAATGGCGCCGGTGACATGCGTTGGCGTGAACGACGCTTCCGGAAATTTATCGCTTTCCAGGATTTCTTTATGCATCTTGCGGTCGCGAATGCCATTGCCGCTGACGCCAGTAGTGGCGTCAATGACAAATTCGCCGCGGGCCTCCCCGGACGCAGCGTCGAACATGACCTTGCCCGCCTTTGCCTTGAACGTGCCGTGGACGGTGTGAATGACGTCGCCCAGCGTGAACTCGACGACGGTCTTTGCCGGGTCGATCTCGAACACGGCCTCCTGCGCGTGCAGCCCGATGGTCAGTCCTGCGATAAACAGCGCAGATATCCTTAGAGTTCGCTTCATTCGTACCTCGTCAAGTTGCGGATGTTTTTCACAGTGTATATGCTGCGATGTTCACACCGATCACGGATTTGTCGTTCGGAGGTCAATTATGCGTCACCGCAGCATTGGGTTTTTTTCGGCCGTTCTTCTCTTAGCTTTGTCGTGCGGTATTTCATCGTGCAACCTATTCGCCCAACAGTTTGATGCCAAATTCTTTCAAGAGATGAAATGGCGCTCGATTGGCCCCTTCCGAGGCGGCCGCACGGTTTCGATCACCGGAATTCCCGGCCTGCAGAATGTCTTCTATATGGCTCCGAACAACGGCGGGGTGTGGAAATCCACCGATTACGGACTGACCTGGAACCCAATCTTCGACGACCAGCCCACCGGATCGATTGGCGCGTTGGCGGTTGCCGCGTCGAATCCTCAAACCATTTATGTGGGAAGCGGTGAGGGATTGCGCCGTCCCGATCTCTCGGTCGGCGACGGAATTTACAAATCGACCGACGGCGGCGCGACCTGGCAGCACCTTGGTCTGCGCGATGGGCTGCAAATCGGATCGATCCTGGTCGATCCGCATAATCCTGACCGCGTGTTCGTGGCCGTGCTCGGGCATCCTTACGGGCCAAATGAAGAACGCGGCGTGTTTCGCTCGCTGGACGGTGGCGCTACCTGGCAGAAAGTCTTGTACAAAGACGACAATACTGGAGCCATCGAACTTGCTTTCGATCCAAAGAATCCGCAAGTTATTTATGCCGACATGTTCGCATCGCGGCGTCCGCCGTGGACGACCGGGAATTCCTACAGCGGGCCCGGCAGCGGGTTGTACAAGTCATCCGATGGAGGAGAAAACTGGAAACAACTGACAAAGGGCTTGCCCACGTGGGCAGACCACACCGGCAGGATTGGAATCGGTGTCGCGCCCAGCGACGGCAACCGCATTTACACGCTCGTGGATTCACCAAAAATGGGCGGCCTGTATCGCTCAGACGATGCGGGCGAGACGTGGCAGCGTATCAACGACGACGAGCGCCTTTGGGGCCGCGGAGATGACTTCGCGGGAATTACCGTCGATCCGAAAAATAAAGATGTTGTATACATCGCGAATGTTTCTACCTATCGCTCAAGCGACGGAGGCCATGAATTTACCGCCATCAAGGGCGCGCCCGGAGGCGATGACTACCATAAAGTTTGGATCAATCCTGAAAACAATCAGATCATCGCTCTTGCCGTCGATCAAGGCGCGACCATCAGCGTAAACGGCGGCCAGACCTGGAGTTCGTGGTACAACCAGCCGACGGCGCAGTTTTATCACGTCATCACGGACAATCAATTTCCATACTGGGTATACGGCGGTCAGCAGGAAAGCGGCAGTGTTGGAACTTCCAGCCGCGGAGATGCGGGCGAGATTACATTTCGTGACTGGTACCCCGTCGGCGTGGAAGAATATGGATACGTTGCACCCGACCCGCTTGATCCCAACATGATTTACGGCGGCAAAGCGACGCGATTCAACCGAACCACCGGTCAAACTCAAGATGTTTCGCCGGTAATTTTGCGGACCGGGAAATACCGATTCAACCGCACCGCGCCGCTAATGTTTTCTCCCGCCGATCCCCATGCCTTATATCTGGGATCGAATGTTGTTTTTAAGACGACGGACGGCGGCAACCATTGGGACGTCATCAGTCCGGATCTCACCAGAGAAGACCCCGGTGTGCCCGCTAGTCTCGGAGTGTTTGTCGAGTCTGATCCGGCCAAGGGCAAACATCGCGGTGTTGTGTATTCGCTGGCGCCATCGCCGCTCGATGCCAAGTTGCTATGGGCAGGCACAGACGACGGACTGATTCACGTAACTCGCGATGGAGGGAAAAATTGGACGAACATCACGCCGCCAGACTTAACGCCCTGGAGCAAGGTCGCGCAACTGGACGCGTCGCACTTCGATGCATCCATTGTCTATGCCGCGGTGAACCGCCTGCGCGTCGATGATTTACGTCCTTACCTTTACCGTACTCATGATGGCGGCAAGAGCTGGCAGAAGATCGTGAATGGACTGCCTGACAACGAACCCGTAAACACGGTTCGTGAGGATCCGCGAAGGAAGGGTCTGCTTTTTGCCGGAACCGAGCGCACGGTCTATGTTTCAATCGACGATGGAGATCACTGGCAGTCTCTGCGCCTGAATCTTCCGGCTACATCGATTCGCGACCTCGTGATCCATGACGATGACATTGTGATCGGCACGCATGGCCGTTCATTCTGGATTCTGGATGACATGACGCCGCTGCGTCAGGTCGACAATAACCTGAAAGGCGCCCGACTGTTTGGGCCACAATTCACTTACCGCGTACGGCGCAATAATAATCCGGACACGCCGTTGCCGCCCGAAGAGCCTGCTGGACAGAATCCACCGGACGGCGCGGTCTTTGACTATTTCCTACCGCAAACTGCGGCCCATCTCGAATTGGAAGTGTCCGACGCGAGCGGCAAGGTCGTTCGACGCTTCTTAAGCGATGACAAAGCTGAGGCGGTAGATCCAAAAGAACTTAACATTCCAACCTATTGGATTCGCCCTGCGAGAACGCTCTCAGCTTCGGAAGGCATGCATCGCTTCGTTTGGGATTTGCACTATCCCGCGCCGGATGCGCTGGAACACGACTATCCGATCTCAGCGAATTATCACGATACGCCCCGCTACCCGTTAGGGCCGACTGTTTTGCCGGGGCAGTATCAGGTGAAGTTGACGGTCGATGGCGCAACATTAGCTCAGCCACTGAACATAAAAATGGATCCGCGAGTGAAAGCCAGCGCGGAAGAGCTGAAACGGCAATTTGATCTCGAGCAGAAAATTATGGATTCCATGCATCGTGACTTTGTCGCATTGCAGGAAGTGCGGAGCCTGCGGGAGCAACTGAAAAAGATGCCAAACTCGCAGGAAGCAGCTGCGCTTGAGCAGAAAGCAGCAGCCGTCGAAGGCACGGAAGGGTCGCAATATCTGAGCACACCCGAAGGCCGAAGCTTGACTCGAATCAATACGGGTCTGAATGCGTTGCTGGGCGTGGTTGACAGCGCGGACATCGCGCCGACTTCCCAAGCGTCAGCGACCTATGGCCAACTCGAAGCTGCGCTGCAAGAACAGACCGATAAATGGCAGCAGATAAAGAGCAAAGACGTTCCCGCGGTGAATGAGCAATTAAAGAAGTCAGGCGTGGCGGAAATTAAGATTGCGCTGGCAGACATTCATCGCAAATACGAACCAGCGGAGAAGGCCGCAGGCGAAGATGAGCCGTAGCGTCGCTAAGTTAGCCGGCCGCGTTCCTGCTTTGCATGTAGTCTCTTAAGGCAGCCTGCCAGTCAGGCATTGCTATGGCGTACGCGTCAAGGCTTTTCGCGGATAACACCGAATACGCAGGCCTGGGCGCGGGACGCACAAACTTATCGCTGGTCGTCGGAAGCACGATGGTGTTCGATCCGGCTTGGGCCACAATTTCTTTCGCGAATTCATACCAGGTGCAATCTCCGCGATTGGTCGCATGCACGATGCCTTTACCTTCTTTCCGGCAGAGTTGAACGATCGCACGCGCGAGATCGACGGAATAAGTTGGCGATCCCCGCTGATCGTTAACCACATCAATCTCTTTTCGCGTTGCTGCCAACTTCAAAATAGTGTCGGGGAAACATTTACCGCCCACTCCGAATAGCCATGATGTCCGGGTGATGCAGACATCGGGCAAGATTTGTTGCAGGCGTTCTTCGGCCCCGGCTTTCGACCGTCCATAGATTCCGTGCGGCGCGCGGGGATGATCGGTTTCGTAAGGGACAGTGCTCTTGCCGTCGAAAACGTAATCGGTGCTGACAAAGAGTAGTTTCGCGCCATGAGCCTTCGTCGCTTCCGCCACATTGATTGCGCCTTGAGTATTTACGGCGAAAGCGAGATCGCGGTTGGTTTCGCAGCCGTCAACATCTGTGTAAGCGGCGGAGAGCACAACCCAATCCGGCTTCGTTCGCTTGATGGCTGCGCTGACCTGATGGGCATCGCGAATATCGGCGTCGCTTGAGCCCAGACCTGTCACTTCATCTTCCGTCCATTCCTTCACTAAATCTTTGCCGAGAAGGCCGGTTGCGCCGAATATCGTAATTCGCATGGAAGAAAGTCTGACTTCACGCGGGCGTGTCGCCCGCGCCACATCACTCGCCGCTAGGCAATCTTCAACGTCGGGTCGCCCTTTTTCCAATTGCTGGGGCAAAGCCCTTGGGTTCGCAGCGCGTCCAAAACGCGCAAGACTTCTTCGGGATTGCGTCCGACCGCGCCATCGGTCACATAAATGCAGCGAATCATCCCCTCGGGGTCGACCACGAAAGCCGCTCGCTGGGCCATTCCGTTCGGGGAGAGAATTCCCAACTGTCCGCACAGGTCTTTCCTTACGTCCGCAAGCATGGGGAAAACGATCGATTTCATTTGCGGGTCTGTGGCGCGCCAGGCGCGATGCACCCATTCGGAATCGGTGCTGCCTCCAATGACTTGCGCATCGCGTTCTTTGAATTGCGCGTCAAGTTCGCTGAACGCGACAATTTCCGTGGGACATAACAGGCTGAAGTCGGCTGGCCAAAAGAAATAGACTTTCCACTTGCCGGAATAATCGAGATCGGTGAGGGTCTTGAATGATTTTCGCAGGTCATCATCGCCACTCATGGCGGCGGTCAACGAAAAAGACGGGAACTTTTCTCCAACTTGCAACATGCGGTACGCTCCGGAAATAAATGGAAGGACTCAATCAGTATCTGACAAGTCCACCAATTTAGGAAGCGCAGACGGGCGCCGACACGCCTGTGCGTGCATTGCGCGTGACTATTCAAGCAAAATGACAGCTTACGCGGCTCGGCGCGGACTCGGGACGTCGGTTGGAAGCTTGGGCTGCGAACCAGGAGATAGAGAAGTGACTGGGAGCCGCTTAGGTTTCTTGTCGAACAGGTTAAGGTAGACCTGCTCCACTTGTCCGGCAATTCCAGGCCACAAGTATTCCCGATTAATTTTTTCTAAAGCGCTCTTCGCGGCCACTTCGCGCAAATGGCCATCGGCAATCAACATCCCCATCTTGCGTGCGAGGTCGTCTACGCTTCCGGCATGGAAACTGAAACCAGAACCCCTTACGACTTCCATGTTCTCGGGGATATCGCTGGTCAGCACACAGACGCCCGCACCCATGGCGTCAAGCAACGCCAGTGAAAGCCCTTCAAGATCGGATGGCAGCACAAACAGCATCGCGTTGGTGAGAAGTTCGTCGAAGTTACGGCCAGCCACCCATCCGGGAAAGATCACCCGATCGCTGGCGTGCATGTAGAGCTCCTTAACATAAGCGCTGGAGTAGGTTGCTCCGCCAGCCAAAACCAGTTTTACCGGAGTCTTCAAGCGCAGGTACGCTTCGATTAGTAGATCGCAGTTTTTTTCCGGCGAGAGGCGTCCGGTGAAGAGAATGTACTCGTTCGGTCGCAGCCCCCATTGCGCGAGCCATGAAGATTCCGACCGCTCGCGGGTTCTCGTCCCATTGGGAACGTAAACGGTGTTGGCGGAATAGCGCGCCTGATAATGTTTCTGCAAAGTTCTTGAAACTGTCATGGTCGCGTCGGGCATATCTACGGCCGCACGTTCGCCGAGACGCAATACCGACGCGGCGAGGCGTCCCCATTTTTTGCGCTGCCAGTCCAAGCCTTGGACGGTGACGACCGTCTTCTTGCCGAGCAATCGGGGCAGGAATGAGAGCAAAGCCGGACCTAGAGCGTGATAATGCACAACGTCACAGTCCGTCAGCGAAACATGCACGGTGCTCAAAAGAGAATGCACAGCGGTTTCGAGGTGAGTTGTTCTTAGTGTGGGAATGCGCACGATCTTCATACCAGCGTACGACGGCGTTTTAGGAGTGAAATGCGGGCGGCAGTATGCGGTAACTGTGTGTCCCATCTTGCTCAAACACGACCCGACTTCCTCATAGTAAGTTTCAATTCCGCTGTATTTGGAAACCACGCCGCGCCCTCCTATAAATGCGATCCGCAGGCCGGTCGTCTGGGGAGAATTGGGAATCGGCAAGCGCTCCCCGGATGGACGTTCTGCCATTTTTTCGTAGAGAAGTGACAGCGCAAGATAGTGAGTTTCTGGCGAATGATACGTTCGTATTCGGTCGCGTCCGGCGGCGCCCATTTTTGCCGTCAGCTCTGGACGTTCATCCAGGAATCGGATCGAGCGCACCAGGTCATCCACATTTCCGCCGCGATAGAGCAGTCCAGTTTCGCCTTCGACGATCAGCTCGCGCCGCGAACCCAAATCGGATGCGATCACCGGCCGTCCCCACGCGTATGACTCGAGGATGCTCTTACCTAGCGTTTCATAAGCCCGCGACGGCAGGATGGTGAAGCGGCACGCAGCGATAACCCTATCGAGTTCAGTGCTACTCACATGGCCGAGAAACGACACGTTTGTTAGCCCTAATTCCGCCGCGAGCGATTGCAATTCGTTTCGCTGTGGACCGTCGCCCGCAATCTGGAGCCGCATGTTCGGCAAATAGTCCATGGCGCGAATTAAATCGGCCACGCCTTTTTCTGTCGACAAGCGGCCGAAATACAGAATGGGAGCATCGCTGGGCGCGTCCGGCGGATGCTCTGGAAGTTTTTGAAAATGGGGCAGGACGTCGATCTTTTGCCGGTCCCAACCGTTTTCAACCAGCTTGTCTTTTACGAAGCGGCTGGGAGCCAGGAAGCGGTCAATGCATTTCTGGTAAGTCTTCAGGCCGAGATGAACATAGGCCTCAGCCGCCAGGACGAGCCCTACACCACGCGGCCCGGCATGACAATTCTGCGTAATCACGTGCCAGAACTGGTTTCCCTTGCAGCGCTCGCAGACTTCGCCTTTCGCCACGAGGTTGTAGTTCGGGCAGAGCAGCTTGAAGTCATTTAAGTGGTATAGCACCGGAATCCCATGCGCCTTCAGTTCCCACAAGATCGACGGGGACAGATGATGGTAGATATTGCGGACGTGCGCGATGTCGGGACGGTACTCTGCAATCATCCTACGAAGGCGTAGTTGAGCGTCGCGCGAATAGATCGCATGGGCGGCGTCTTTCACTTTCGCCAGCGGACCGCCGCCCGGTTTCTTGAAATCGATATGCGGAACGAAGTGGCGGTCGTATTCGGTGGGCTCGCCGCGCGGGTCGGCCATCGAGAATAGAGCTGTCTCGTGGCCGCGGGAGCGCATTAGCGCCATCACTTCAAATAAATAGGCTTCGGTACCGCTGAACGGAAAGTTATATTTGTTGCAATAGAGAATCCTCAAGACGATTTGCCTCCGTGGCGTGGGAGTTTCCGGACGTTTTCAGTAGCCCCAGAAAGTGGTCGGCGTATTCCGCTAGATTTGTCTCGCGATTAAATCGCTCTTGGACATGCATCCGTGCGGCCTTACGGACGTGGTCCAGATTTACAAGCGATCCCCGAATTTCTTCGATTTGATCGACGAAGATTTTCAAGCTGCCGGCAGGGTAGAGAAACCCCGTTTTCCGGTGGCAGACGAGCTCGGGAATGCCTGTGATATTCGGTGCGAGCACCAGTTTGTCTCTCGCCATTGCTTCCATGAGAACGACCGGAATTCCTTCACTCAGGCTGGTCAGCACAACCAGATCTGCGTGCCGATAGTTCTCGTCGAGTTGCTGCCTGTCGAGGTGTCCTGTAAGCGAAACGGAGCGTTCAAGATTCAACTGGATAATGCTACGTTCCAAGTTCGTACGATCCGATCCTTCCCCTGCGATCACGCAAGAGAACTCGATTCGCCGTTCTTTCAGCAGGCGGCAAGCTTCTAAGAGGAATTTGTAATTTTTGACGGGATGAAGGCGCCCAACTGCCAGTAAGGAGAATCGGGCGGGGCAGGATGGCTGAGTTTCGACTGGTTGTGGAATTGCGACTCCCATCCGGCGGAGAACGACTTTTTCCGGCGCAATTTCCTGGCAACGTTCAAGAATCCGCTTGCGGTTGAACTCAGAGACAGTGAAACAGCGTTTGCAACTGCGCAGCTTTTCGCGCAGAAAGTGCGGATGCAGGAGCAGGTCAGAGCCGTGCAGCGTCATGCTGAAACTGGCATTTAGTAGGCGAGCCGCGACCATCGCGACCCACGATCCGAAGTATCCATGGTGGACGTGAATGTGTTCGACCTGATGTGGTCGCAGCCTCGTCGCAAGAACTACGCCGAGCAAAGTGTGTAGAAAAGTTCGGCAACGTCGGTTTATCGATTCGTCCTTGTCGCGCAAGATCGTGACCGCGATGTTTGCGAGGGTCGCGATCCGGGGAAAGCCGAAGAGTAGACTTTGGGCTACAGTTTTGAGGCTGATTGGAAAGATGTATTCAGTCTCCAACGCAAGCTTGGCAGCCTCGCTGTTCAAGCTTTCGGCAGGCCGGCGAACGCTGCAAGGAGCGACATTGACCCCGCGACGCCGCAGTTCCGTGATCTCATCCATGACGTACGGCTCGACTGGAGAAGGGAACTGGTTCGCGATGTACGCTACGGTGGACACGTGCGAGCTGTCAGCGGTTTTGAGTGAGCCCTATCCGATCGGGTAAAACGGGTGAAGCGTGTTGAATGCGCCGCAGGGACGGCGAGAACAAAAGCGCCGTGAAAATCACCGTTAGCACCGCGACCTTGCGATAGGAAATTGAGAATGTCCGTGCGATCGCCCTGTGGATGGGTATGTATGCGATGCACGCGGCCAACTCAGCCCATCCATATCCGAGAATCCCCAAACGTGGCAAGAGAAGGATCGTGAAAACGGCCAACACCGCCGCATGAAGAAGGAAGGAGCGCATGACTGCCCAGTGCGTGCCCACCACGAATAGGGCGGACGCTTGCAGGTTATAGATGGAGTTCACGAGCACGCCCACGGCCACGAAAGGGAACACCGCTAAACTGGGCGCCCAGCGATTGCCAAGCAGACGCAACGCTAGCGTACCTGTAAGGGCGAAAACGCAGAGCAGCGGACCCAGGCCAAGCACCTGCCAGCTCATCGAACGCGCAAGCAGGGAGCCGAATTCACGGCGGTTGCTCTGCACGCGCGCAAACGCGGCGATCGCCATTCTTCCCGCGGCCAAACGAACAACGCCTAGCGCTTCAGCGATGCGCAACGCAATGGCTACGTACGCGACTGTTTCGACGCCGGCTAATCGACCCACCAGCAGAGGGTTCACCAAGGTGCGAAGTTGCCACACTCGAAGGGAAGCCGTGAGGCCCAAGCCATAACGCAACATTTCCCGCGCAGTGCGCCTGTCGAATCCGACGCCCGGAAACGTCGCTGCCGCTGAAGACGCTGCAACCAGCGTGTAGGACTGCCACGCCACTTGACCCGCTACCGGGGCCCATACTCCAAGATGCCTCCAGGCCAAAGCGGCGGACACTGCCAAGCCGAAGGACTGCCCTCCTAGCTCGATTGCGGCAATGCTGCGAAAGTTAAGTTGCCGTTCCAGCATGGCCATGGGAACCCCAGTTAGACCTATCAACGGGATGCTGCCGAGCATCACCAGATAGGGCGGAACGATTTCGCCACTGCTATACCAACGCGAAATCAATGGAGTGCATGCGCCACCGGCGATCACAAGCGCCAGCGAGATCGCAAAAATCAGGGTTGACGCAGTCCGGCAAGATTCGTCATCAGGAGCGACCACTTGCCTGACCAGATAGGTATCGACGCCAGCCCGCGAAAGGTTGGATAGGAAAGCGACGAGGCCGATGCTGGCAACGAAAATTCCGTAGGAGTGAGGGCCGATCCATCGGGTGAGCACCAACATGTTTCCCACGCCGATAACGGTGCCGAGCAGATAACGCGCTGTGAGGAAAGCCCCTCCTCGAAGTGACCCTCCCGAGACGGAACTCCTTCCCTTAGGGACTGCATTCACTGCGAGCGAACTAGGCATTGAGCATCCGACCCCGGCGGTCCTGGGCAGCCATGATGCCCGCAATTGCGAAGATCCATCCGTTAACGAACTGGTAATTCATCACGACGAAACATCCATTCAGCAGGTAAACGAACAGGATCAGCGGCCATAGCGAGCGGAACCCAACATCCAGGAACCTTCCATCAGAGGGCGGCAATCGTGCTGGAGGCTCGCCGCAGGGCGAACAGCCTTGAAACGAGCCAGAGATATATTGCCAATCCGGGTAGCCCGAATTGCACCGCGATTTCCAGAAAGGTGTTGTGGAAGAAGAATTCACGCTGATGGAATTCACTGATTCGCCGGGTGAGTTCGGTTTGCATTCCGTCAAATCCCCATCCGGTGAATGGCTTTTCCAGAACCATCTCCCATCCTGCTTGGTAGATGGCCATCCGGAACTCGACCGGGCTACGCTCCTGCAACCGGTCGGTGAACGAAGACTCACGCTCGCGCAGGTTGCAGGCCGCCACCAAACCCACCGCGCCCGCGAGAGTAAGACACAGACATGCCCGCCGCACCCGGGTTTCGAGCGAAAAGCAGGTAAGCACGAGGATCGACAAAGCAAACGACAGCCACACCGCTCGTGTTTTTGTTGCCAGGATCGCCAACGGCAGAGAGACAAAGAGCGACGTGCTGACAAGCATTGGCAAACGCCGCCTCCGGAACATATCCATCGCGACCAACCCGAGCAGGTTGAGCGCGAGGCCGTTAGCGACTGCTTGCAAAAACGGCCCGCGTGCGCGGTCGGCGTGAATGCCGATGCTCTCGTCGACGATGAAGGCTGGCACAATCAACCACTTCGCGTCCCACAGGAAGAACAGCGCGATGGCAACCAGATAAATCAGCACCAACAATGAAAAGATTTCGAGGTGCCGTACCGCCTCCGGGCGATCGAACACCAGTCCGGCAAGATGGAAGAGAATAAACGGCACTGCCCACTTTGCCGCCAGCACGCTCCACGCTTCGGCTTGGTAGGGTTGCGAGAGAACGTCATAGAGCGCAATGCCCAGCAACATTGCCAGGGGCCAGGTGATCGGGCTCGCAACGCTTAGAGACTGGCGCAACAGCAGTGCTCGCAGAAACACGGAAACTACAAGCATCGCCAATGCGATGCGGTCAATGCTGTGGAATGGCAAGTCGGGTGGCCGAAACAGCATCGCCGTGAGCGCTCCAACGAAAAGCAATGAAGGATGAAATAAGAGAAGATGCAGCGACTTCGAGCCCGCGCCGCAGACACGACCTGCCACGTGACCCTGACCTAAATTAAATTGTGAAATTGAACTCATTGGCGGCAGCAAATCTTAGAGAAGTTCCAGCTCATAGCCTTGAATGCGGATGGAAATCGCTCGCTCGATGGGTTCGATACACACGACCATGCTGGACTGGTTGGCGCTCTGGTAAATGCCCTCGAGCCCATCGAGGGCACCACCGCGAATGCGAACTCGCTGACCACTTTTCACGAATGCATGCAGCGCAAAAGGAACTCTCTTGGCTAACAACAACCGAAGAGATTCAATCTGCTTTGCCGGCACAGGCGCTGCATGGCCCAAGACGGTAACAAATCCGATCACTCCCTCAGTTTGCAGGACCCGCATTCGGGTTTCCGTGGAGAGCACTGTCTGGACGAAACCATAACCCGAAAACAGCGGCGTGCTCACTAGTTTTCGCCGGTCGCTCCAGCGGTGCAACGCGTCCACTGCGGGGAAAAAGGTTTCGACCCCTTTGGTCGTGAGACGTTGTAGCGTCTTTTTTTCTGCGCGATATCGCACTTGAATTGCATACCAGCGCGCCATGTCGGGCACGGTCGCGGGAGCGTCGAATATTGCGAGTCCGCAGCTAGACATGGCTTCGCCCGATGCGTCCCATGCAAGTTTTGTTTTGATTTTCCACAGCGTAGAGTCGAAGGTTTGCGGCGACTGCGATTACAGCCTGTCGTAGAGAGCTTTAGGGATTGGGAACCGCCTCTCGGTCAAGACCGCGCCCAATATCCTGACGCCTGCCGATTGCAAACGTTCTTTTGCTCGCAGAGCATTTAACCGACGTGTAGAGCCTGCTTCGAGCACGAGGATCACACCATCGCTGAGATGCCCAAGGAGCGATGCTTCAGCCGAAACAGCCGCCGCCGGTCCCTGCAAAATCGTGTAGTCAAATTCGAGGCGCAACTCGGCCAGGCGGTTGCGGAACCACGCTCCGCTCATGGCATTCTGCTCGTCGATGAAAACCGAGAAAGGTACTTGCCATAGGTTCGTGGATACCTGGTGAGAGAACGATCTCATCACGCCAAACCCTCCCCGTGCGGGGGATTGCTGAACTCGAGAAATCACGGGCGGATGGGCTTGCGGATCAACCTGCACGATTCCTATGCTGGCTTCGATCATTTCCGACAATGCCTGGCCCGCCTGAAGACAGACGTCGGACGAGTCTACCTGCGCATCCACCGCGCACATCATGACCTGGCGCGAAGGGCGCGGCCAACCCGGACAAAAAACTTGTCGCACCAGTGACCGCATCTGTTCCTCGGCGAAGGCTCGAGGGTTTTCCTGCGGCTCCGGCGAAGATACTTCCTGATCGTGAATCGTGGCCGGAAACTCGAAGAGTGGAGATGCGCTTTGTTGCAGCAGGTCCGGATTCGTGCTCATTGTTATTCCTCTTTTTTTAGACCGGCGGCAAACATCGCCTAACCGGGTATTGAGATTACAAAGTTCGTGACGGCAGCGAGGCGAGCACCGGCATCCCTAAAAAACCAGCCACTTCGTCTGGCGTGCGCAGTGATGGATCAAGATAGTCGGCGGTAAATGCGACGCCAGTGCTCACGCCGCCTGCCAGAAATACGGTGAATAGCCCGACCACGAAAGCTGAATGTGTGGGTAATTGCGGCACAATCGGGGATTGCGCCAACGTGACATTGAGAATGCCGCGACGGTCCAACGCGTCGCCGATCCGCGCTTCTTCCCGCTTGTTGGCGTAAAGCACATACTGCTCTTCCGCAGTCTTTAGGTGTTGCAGCAAATCCTGCTGCTCAATGGCCCGTTCGCCCAGCGAAAGAGCGGACTCGCGATATCCTGCCATTACCGATTTCGCTGCGGCTGACCGCGCCAGCAATGCGTTCAGTTCGACTTGAGCTTTGAGTAACTCAGCCTTCGTCCATTCATGGTTTACATCCAGCTCGACCGTTTGTTCTCGAAGAGGTAAGGTTTCCTCGGCGTCAATTGCGGCTTTCGCTTCAGCTATTTCTTCGTCGAGCTGCCGTACTAACCGGTAAGATGAGCCGAATTTTGTCAGCAGTTCCGTCCGCTCCAAACGTAGGTCTAATAGTTTGGACTTTATCTTTTCCATCAACTGGGGGTTGTCGGCGTTTTTTGTTTGGGTCGTCGTTCGCTCGGGGAAAGCGGTAAGCTTCGTTTGCAGGGTTCGAATCCGCTGCGCGGTTTCGGCCAGGGCGATCCGGGTTTGCTGGGTGTCGGCTTCGGCCTGGCTCAGTTTTTGGAGAGTGCTGTCGCGCTCGGCATCGGCAGACACCACTCCCTGATCGCGGGAGTACCCAATCAATCTGGTTTCAGCCTGTTCCATCGTCTGCCGAGCCAAGGCCATCTGCTGCTCGAAGAAGTCGGATTCTCCGGAAGGCCGTCTCACCTGTAAATGACGATCCAGATAGGCCCGCGCCAGACAAGATAGAACTCTCGCGGAGCGTTCAGGATCGGAAGAGGCATAGGAAACGCCGATCACCGTCGTCTTTTTCGCCGGTTCAACCGTGATCTTGCGGGCGAGCTGCTTGACCGCGCGAGCGACCTGTTTTTCCCGATTCTCCCCCAACATCGCCCGATACCAGGGCTGGATGTCGGCTAGCCCGGATGCAGTCGCAGTTGCGCGCAGTATGTCGTCGTCCTGCAAAATTTCCGCTTCCGAATTCAGTTCGTCTTCGCTGACTTCATCACGAGGGAATTGCGGGAGTTGATTGGCGGCCGATGTCGGCAAAGGATCCATGCGGGCGCGCCGAACGAGCACTTTCATTTCAGCTTTGTATGACGGAAAGAATACGGCGTAAATCATCCCCGGCAGAAGGATTGAACAAAATGCGGTTACGAACAGCTTGCGCTGGCGGAAGAATGCCGCCATCACGTCGCGCGGCGTAGGCGCGGGCGCCGGCGCTAGGGAGCGCGGCACCAACTTAAGCTCTTCTGACATAGACGAGTGACGCTTGCAATTGCCGATCTAAAACTGTTGCGGTGTTGAATACATGCTCAGGCTTGAAGTTGGAAGATATTGCCGAATCTTGGAGATCGAATTCTTCGGCACGTAGATGAAGTCTCCCGTCTGCAAATGCATCTCCTCAGTCAGACTGCGCGTGTTCAGCATCTGCTTGAGGTTGACCAGGTGCGATTCCACAACCTGATCGTTCACTTTCCTAAAGACCACGACCTGCGAATGTTTCGCTTGCGGGGTGAAACCCCCTGCCAGGGCGAGCGCTTCCGAGAGCGTGATGTCGTCTCGCATTTCATACTTACCGGGCCGTCCAACCTCGCCCATGGCGCTGAAGTAGGGTTTGGCGAAATCCTGCAATAAGATTGCAATTTCGGGGTCGTTGAGCGTTGCAGAATATTCCGCGCGCACAGTCTCAACCAACTGCGCTATCGTCATGCCCTCAGCGCGCACCGGCTGCGCCCCCCGAAGGGCAATAAACCCGTCCGGCTGGACGCTCACCGTCTGGTTGTATTCGGGCGAGAACGTGAAATTTACGTTCATGATGTCGCTGCGATGTAGCCGGTATGGCGGACGACGTTCCCCCGTCAGGGCTGGACTCTGATTTTTTGTTGCTCCTTCGTCCGTACCGTCCGCCATACCGGATGTCGTGGGCAGTTCACTTGGCGTATTCGTGCTCCTGGTTCGCTCCTGTGAAGCGGAGTGAGCGACAAGGGTCGCTATCACCGCACACAATAATCCACCGTGAATGAGCCGCCATTTCATGAACTGTGAGTAAAACTTTCCTTGAAGATATAGGCAAAGCTAAGCGCTCGGCGAGAACCCCACAAGACATAAAAGGGACAGTGCTCGAAAGTAGCTAGTGCGGAACCGCTAAGCCCGATATCGGAACGGTTTTCCACAGCGATCAACATTACCGATGTAGTCATGTCACCGAAGCCGCGAGCCGGCACCAACTACCATCCAACCAAACCCAGAAAAATTGTTCGGCTCGAATTGAGGAACCTACGCGCGCCACGCATACCGAGTTCCCCGTAACCATCGGCGTATTGCTGGTCGATTCCAATCAAATGCAATCGCAGTTGCTGCTGCGTGCGCTGCGGCGCCGACCCGAATTCGTCATCAGCCTGTGTGAGTTGACCGAAAGTGCAATGCTCGACGCCATCGAGTCGGGCGGCGCGCAAGTGGTTGTCATGAATGCGGAGCGAGATGGCCAGCAGGATTTCAATATCGTGCGCCAGCTTCACCTTGCGCGTCCGGAGCTGGAGATCATCGTGCTGCTCGAACGGCCCGACCGTGAATCCGTCGTCAACGCTTTCCGTTCCGGCGCACGCGGACTCTTTTGCTTTTACGATTCGCCGTTTCGCATGCTTTGTAAGTGCATCGAAAGCGTGCACCGTGGTCAGGTGTGGGCGAACAGCGAGCAACTGCAATACTTGCTCGACGCGCTGACGCAGGTTCCATCGTTGCGGGTGGTCGACTCCGGTGGCCGCAAGCTGCTCACCCCGCGCGAAGAGCAGGTCGTTGCACTTGTTGCCGACGGATTGAGCAACCGCGAAATCTCGCGCGAACTGGGTTTGAGCGAAAACACGGTAAAAAAATATCTATTCCGAATATTCGACAAACTGGGAGTATCTAGCCGCGTAGAGCTGGTTCTTTACGCCGTCAATCATGGCGAACACAGGGATGCGGAGTGGGTGGCGAGCTGAAATTAAAGCTGAAAAAACCGCTCCACGCCCGATCAAGCAGCGTGGAGCGGACTAGGACGGAAACTACTTTATTTTCCCGTTCCCTGTAAGTAAGTCCGGATCGGCAATAAATATCCGCCAACGCTTCCGAGCCGGTTTCCTGTAGCGGTCGGTGTAAACGTGACTACGATCTGGCAGGACTTCGCCGGTCCCAACTTATACGGACAGTTGTTAGTCTGGCTGAAATCGGTCGAATCCGAGCCTTGGATCGCAATCTGCCCGACATAAAGCGGAGATACAGTGCTGACGTTCTGCACCGTCACGGTGACGGGCTGACTGCTCCGGCCCACGGTGACGCTGCCAAATCGAACGATATGGGGCGTCATCAATTCATTGGTGCCGGTGCCCGACAGAGGAACCATCTGTGGACTGCCTTTCGCGCTGTCGGTGACGGCAATGGCCGCGGTCTCCCTCGTTGCAAGTGTAGGTTGAAATTGCACCGTGATCGTGCAACTCGCGCCCGCGCCTAAAGTTGGACCGCAATCGTTGGTTTGAACAAAGTCTGCCGCGTTGGGCCCGACGATCTCCACTCCGCCAATATCCACGATCGAAGTCCCGACATTTGTGAAGCTGACGCTTTGTTTAGCGCTCTTCGTACCAATCGGTTGCGTGGCAAACGTGAGCGAAGATGGAGACGCAGAGACGCTCGTTTGCAGAAATACCGTCACCCCGAAATTGGCGGTTCCGGCAATCATATCGAGCTGCCCGTCATTGTTGAAGTCTCCGAGCGCTAACGAGAACACTGCCCCGTTGGAACCGCCGTAACTGGTCTGGGGTCCGAATGAGCCGGTTCCGTCTCCAAAGAAGATGGATGTCACGGTTTGGGCAAAGCCGTCAGTGCAGCCGAGATCGAGTTTTCCGTCATTATTGAAGTCGGCAACCATAGTGCAATTCGATTCGTAGTTTTCCGGGAAATCGGCTTCCGGTTGAAATGTCCCGTTGCCGTTGCCCAGCATGACCACAAGACTTTGCGTTTCACCGCTACCTGCGATATCGAGTTTGCCATCGCCATTGAAGTCGGCAACCGCGATCGCCTCAAAGGTTTCGGACTGGCTGAGAACACTTGCGGTCTGGAATGTGCCGTCGCCGTTCCCTAACAGAATCGAGATGCCGGCGCCGCCAAGCACGAGGTCGAGTTTTCCGTCACCATTGAAGTCGCCGACCCCCAGGCCCTTAACGTCGCCAAATGCCAATCCGCTCTGATACTGCACCGCTGGTTTCATGGTGCCGTCGCCGTTGCCGAGCAGCACGGATATCTCCGTGCTTCCGAGCCCCTGTGCTACCGCGATATCGAGATTTCCGTCTCGATTAAAGTCGGCAATGATTGGCGATTGGCCCTGGTTCGTTGTCCCAGTTGAAATAAGGGTGCCGGGCTGAAATGTGCCGTCGCCGTTTCCCTGCATGATGCAGACATCGCCGCCGCTGTCGACTGCGAGCGCGTCCAGCTTGCCGTCATTATTAAAGTCGCCGAGCGCCACTTGTCCATAGGCACAGGGCCCCTGACTAAACAGTGGAGCTTGCAGCGTTCCATCGCCGTTGCCCAGGAAGGACGCCACTCCCTGGATGGTCTGGCTCACCAGCACATCGAGCTTTCTATCTCCGTTGAGGTCGCCGGTCGCCACCCATCCCTGCGATCCGAAATTGACGCTGGTGAATTCCTGCGCGGCAAAAGCGACTGTCGCAGTCTCGGGCGCGATTGGAAAATAAACGACGTTGGAAACGCCGCCGCCCGGGCTCGGATTCACTGCTGTAACCGAGGCCGTCGCAGCCGAAGCAATGTCGGCGGCGGTGATACTGGCAGTCAGCTTCGAACTATTCACGAACCTGGTGGATCGCGCCGACCCGTTCCAGTCCACCACCGCCCCGTTCACGAAACCGGTGCCGGTGACGGTGAGCGTGAAAGCCGCTCCGCCGGGCGCAGCACTGACCGGACTCAGTGACTGGTTGACCAGTGGAGATGGGTTTCTAGCAAAAAGCAATCCACCTGAAAGCGCGGCTAGAGTAAGCGAAAGCAGAAATCGGCGCATGGGGAGCCTCCTGGGGGCTGAAGCGATCGTTGAGTTGAATTTACGGCTGAGCGAATGCTATGTTCGCTCCACGTATGGGTCAAGAGGATGAAAGTCTCTAAGTAAATTCACGTAGTGTGTAACCGCCACGGTTTCGCGGCGCTATCTCCGGCAGTAGGGTTTACTTAAGCACGTCTTTTGGAGCGGCACAACTTGGCGATGCGAATCGGGATGCGCCTTCACCAGGCTAACGAACGGTTTCAGCAAGAAAATCGCAAATAATATTTCGATGGTTGCGATGCACGCGGTTTAAGACAATTCGCCAGCCGTACATTCCCAAAGTGCCCGTCGAGCTGACGTTGAACGCTCCGGTTGCAGCCGACAGACTCATCTGCCAACCTCGAATCGAAGAGTCCTGCGCGCCTGCGACGTATAGAACATCGAACGGGTTAGTTGCATTTCCCGCCCAGAATGCAGTACTCCCGCGGTTGCCACAGTCGCGTCCACTATAGGCGCATGGGTAGTTTGTGCACAGGTTAGGACACCCCTTGACGGGGTCGCGGGCCGCTGAACGAGTGACGCTTTGCCACATTCCCGGCACCGTGATGCTCGCGCTACTCCGAGCGACTGTCAATGGAGAAAAAGGAACACAGTATAATTCAGCGGTTCTTGGCTCGCAAAAATAAATGCACGTTCTCAAGCCAACTCGCTTCTAGAATGATGTTGCCGGCCGAAACTGCTTCGTCAGATTGAACGATTTGCCCAAATCCGAGCCCCGTCGCCGCATGACTGTAATTGCGTCTGGAATTCTGTGTGGGATTCTGGCTTTAGTCGTTCTCTTCACCGACCGCCGCGCTTTTTTTAGTCCTCTGGCGATCATTGTGGTCGCCGCGATCGGGTCCGCAGCCGTATTGTTGCAGGTCCGGTTTCACAACGCTCAGGGGGATCGGCCGCTGCATCCTCCGGTATGGCTCAATTTGATAGGAATAGGTTTCGCTGTCGCCGCGTTTTTCGCTGATTGGCTGAAGATGAGCGCTGCCGCCAGCCGAGTATGCGCATTAGTCGCAGTGGCAAGTTTCGGCATCAGCAGCGCGATCGTTTTGCAAACATTTCGCAAGCCGCGTGATTCGAATCCTAAAACCGATAGCCGGCAAACCGGGAAATGACTGGCAGATATAGTCACGTTGCGCTTTGCGTTCCTCTTGTTATTTTCCTCTTGTCAGAACTCTCTTAAGTGCATATTATCTGGTGCTTCGCCGCCTGCAACGGCGAAAGCCGCTCTTAGCGGCTGTTGGCGATCCTCACCTGCGATCAATCCGGAGATCCCACTAGTTCCAGGCCGCCTGGCGGTTCCGCGGAACTAGTTTTCCCGATTGGTCCAGTTGGCGACGCCGACCGTCGATGAGAGCATTTCTGGCTGTCCACGGGGGGTCGTACGAAGCTCACGCTTCAGTGGGAAGCCGGAAATTAGTCCGCGTCAAAAGTGAAAGGAGCGTTTCAGTGAGAGAAAAGGGCACAGTCAAGTGGTTCAACGGAGCCAAAGGGTACGGCTTCATTCAACGCTCAACCGGGGAAGATGTCTTCGTCCATTTCTCGGCGATTCAAGAGAATGGGTACCGCACTCTGAACGAAGGTGAAACCGTGGAGTTTGACCTCATTAAAGGGCCGAAGGGCTATCAAGCAGGAAATGTAATGCGGGCCGCCTAGTTTTTCGCTTTGCCACAGCGGTCATTCCCTCCCAGGTGCCCCTGGGAGGGATTTTTTGTCCTCAGTAGCCAAACAGCTTTGAGTTCGGAATGTTCATCCGTCACAACTCCGATGTGACATGTGTCCTTTAGTTCCCAACCGCGGCTCTCTATATTCCCGAATAGGGAGCCGTTGTGGACGCTTTTCCGAGATATGCACCGCGACTTCCCGTTTGCGGCGTGTCAAATGCCAATCAAGTCTCGAGCTGTCGGGAGATAAGCAATGAGGGCAATCAGGTCGGGATCTTCTGAGGTTCGGTCGAGATCCAGAATTAAGCGGCCCACCCCCAACCTCGAGGCAGTCGGGAGGCTGGTCAACGGGGTCGCGCACGACTTCAATAACCTGCTCACGGGAATCATGCTTTATTGCGACCTCATGTGCACCGCGATGAGTAAGCCGGGCGAGATGCCGGGAGTCGAGGTTCCGCAGATCCGAGGGCAGGCAGACCTTGAGAGGGTCCAGCACTGCATCCGCGAAATCCGCGGAGCGGGGGAGCGCGGTGCCGCTTTGATCCAGCAACTGATGACAGTCGCTAGTCAGGAGGCAGGGACGCCAGCAGTTTTTTCCTGGAACGACATCATTTTGGAACTGCGAGATTTGCTTTCCCGCCTGATTGGGGAAAATCTTGTTTTGGAAACCGACCTGGCTGCCGATCTTAATCCCATGAAGATTGAGCCAGTTAAAGCGCAGCAAGTGATCATGAATCTCGTTTTAAATGCGCGCGACGCGATGCCCGAAGGGGGAAAAATCGTCCTGCAAACGGCAAACGGAACATCAGCCCTGGGCGGCATGACCGAGGTCGCCGTCATCGACAACGGCAGCGGCATGGACGAACGCACCCGGGCCAGGATTTTCCAGCCTTTTTTCACTACCAAGAAGACTACCGGAGGCCATGGATTAGGTCTGGCCACCGTGAACGCCATCGTTCGCGAAGCGGGCGGTCAAATTCAGGTGCAAAGCTGTCCCGGCAGGGGAACTGCCGTTATCGTTTCGCTGCCCACCGCAGCGCCGGATGTTCTCCCGCACGGCGCACGGAAGGCAGTTTCAAACGCCATTCTGGAATTAATGAGTTCGGACCATAGAGACAAAGTCGCGGCCAAAGCGCCGCTGAAAAATTGAATCAAGGAGAGCTTATGACCACCGCCGCCACGCTGAGTCCAGCCACGCATCTTCCCTCGCATTCAGCATCGCCGATTGAAGGCGCGAGCCTGTTGAATCTACTTATAGTGGACGACGAGCGCGCCATGCGCGAAGTGTGCCGGGAAGTGGCGCAGTCGCTGGGCTTTCAGACGTCGGTTGCAGACTCCGCCGAGCACGCCTACCGGGTACTGGAAACCCAGCCGGTCGACGTTCTGTTGCTTGACATGAAGCTGCCCGGAGCGGGCGGCCTTCAGGCGCTGCACACAATTCGGGAAAAGCGTCCCGATGCGGCAGTCATCGTCGTCACCGGATACGCAAGTGTTTCCTCGGCGGTTCAAGCCATGAAAGAAGGAGCTTACGATTATGTGACCAAACCGTTCAGCATGGAGGAGTTGCGGCTTTTGCTGGCACGCGTGACGGCGCACCTGAAACTGAAAAGTGAAAACCGGATGTTGCGCGAGAAGATCAAATCGAAGCACGGCTTCGGCGGCATGATCGGCCGCGCTCCCGAGATGGAACGGCTTTACCGCATCGTGGCCAAAGCAGCTCACAGCACCCATCCGGTCCTTATTCTTGGGGAAAGCGGCACCGGCAAGGAAATGGTCGCGCGCTCGATTCATTTTTCCGGCCCGCTGCGCGACCGCCCGTTTATTCCCGTCGATTGCGGCTCGCTCGTGCCGACCCTTATCGAAAGCGAGTTGTTCGGCTATGTGAAAGGCGCGTTCACCGGCGCTAACCAGGCTAAAGAAGGATTGCTCGCAATCGCCGAGGGCGGAACCGTATTCTTCGACGAAATCGGCGAACTGCCTCTCGATTTACAAGCCAAGTTGCTTCGGGCGATTCAGGAAAAAGAAATTCGTCCCGTGGGTGGAACCCGGCAGATTCCAATCAACGTGAGGATACTTGCCGCCACGAACCGCGACCTGCAACAAGGCGTGTCGCAAGGCAGCTTCCGCCGCGATCTCTACTTCCGGCTCAATGTGCTCAGTCTGCGCATTCCACCACTGCGTGAGCGCCGGCAGGATATCCCGTTGCTGGCGGCGCATGTTCTCGAACGGACATCACGCGAGTCCGGACAGGAGCAGACGCTCAGCGATGAAGCCCTCAAAGCGATGCTGGCTTACGACTGGCCGGGAAATGTACGCGAATTGGAGAATTGCCTCGAGCGGGCGAGTGCGCTTTGTAGCGGCCCCGTGATCCACGTACGCGATTTGCCTACCGTGATTCACACCGCTCAAAGTCTGATGTCTTCTTCCAGCGAACTGGGTTCGAAGATCATGCCGATGTCCGAACTGGAGAGGAACACGATCCTGAATACCATTTCTCAGCTGAACGGCGACAAACTTCTGGCGGCCAAAATGTTGGGCATCGGCAAGACGACCCTCTATCGCAAGCTGAAGGAGTACTCCGTCCACGCCTGAACCCTGCGCGCGGGCGGCTTTGATTTCAAGCAACGCAGTCTTTTGGTCGCATCCGCTGCAAGTTGGTAAGCCAAATGCACCGATTTCGGGCATGATCTTACTCGTCAGTTCATCCGTCAAGTCATCCCAATGCGCCAGCGCGATCGCAGAAACCACGGGGGTACCCACCAAAATCAGCTCATCGTTCCATGCGGCCGCCGAACAACTGCGAAACCACGACCATCAGCTTGTGGTCATTGACCTGGGTTTGGCCGAAGCCGACCCTGAAGCCGGGGAAGCGCTGATTCAAGAGCTTTCTACAGCGATGCCGCTCTACGTGAATTTCGCGATCAGCGGTCTGGACCGGGTGGTTCGGGAAGTGCGGGCCGGGTTGCTGCGGCACAAACGCGAGGTGGTCTCTGCCCGCCGCAGCGCGGAAGAAAACCTTCGCAATGAATTGAAAGGCACTGTCACCGCACTCTTACTCTCATGCGAAATGGCGCTTCAGGTGCCCGGCTTGCCGCAAGCCGCGGAAGTAAAAATGCTTGCCGTCGACGAACTGGCGCGGGAAGTAAAACTCAAGATCGAAGCTTAAACGCAATTCGCCGTCTCGCTGATGCTACCGGCGTCCGGCGGTTGAACTTGATCGGCCTGAACTGATCGAGCGGGATGACATCGGCATTGATGGCCGGCCCACTGATCCCGGCGTACTCGTAGCGCTTGCGCTCGATTGCGAAAAGATGAGGGGCGAGGCAATACCGCGTTGCGCCACGGTATGCGATACCTCGCCAAGGTTCCTCAAAGACCCCCGGGGCACACCCAATCCCGCCGAGTGGCTCGGAATTACTAATCGGTTTCCCCAGAAACTCTCTTTCGTGAAAGCGGTCGTTCCAGAATGTACCGGCACGAAGGCAGTCCCGCCGGTTGGCCGCGCAGGAGGCTTGTATCCTGACGGAATGCGAGCGAGAACCGGACTTGTCGGCCACGCATTCCAAGTTCCGCCCGGCTGCCACGCCCACCCGTTGCCGGGCAGAAACAGCCAGCTCCCGCTGTGGTAAGGCGTCCATCCCCACGGATACGATGACACCCAACCGTAACCAGATCCCGGAGCGAACGCCCAGGTTCCATCCATGAACGGGTTCCAACCGGCTCCCGCAAAGTATGGCTGCCACACGTTTCCGTACCCCGGAGCGTTGAAAAAGCTGCCGTAGTAATTCAAGTCGCTCGAGCCGTAAGCGTAAGGCGAATAGGTCTGTCCGCCCTTACTCATGTTGGCCTGTTCGTACTGATCTTGCTGCTTTTCCCACGAATCGAATTCGTTGGGTTCAAAACGCTTTTCGATCTTGGCTTCCTCGGTTCCGCCGATCGCGAACTCAGCCGACTGCCTCGCTTCGACTTCCGATGAGCCTGAAGCGCTCGGGACCTGAATCGACCCCTTCAACAGCGTGACGGTGGCTTGGTCATCTCCGACCGAAATTCGTACTGTCGCTGGCTTCGCCAGCGGCAAGTCCGTTTTTCCGAACGATATTGAAAATTCGCTGTCTTTAGCGCCTCGGAGCGCAACGTATGCCATGCCTTTTTTTACATCCACAACCGAGGCCTTGTTGCCGGAGTCGCGCAAGCTCAAGGTCGGCAAATCAATTTCGCTGTCCGGGGTGATTCGCACCGCGCTGCCATCTTCAAATTCGATTTCCGCAAGGCCGTTTTCCCCAGTGCGGATTTTCGTGCCCTGCGTCACCGGAAGGTTCATAATCGCCTTCTCGAAACCCTGGCCAAGTCCCCGGTCAATCTGGACATCGCCCTGTACCTCGCTGACGCGCACGATACGGGCATACGAGTCGGCAAAGCTGAAGTTAGCGGCCAGCAGAAAAAATAATCCACAAAGATGAATCCGGAGAATTCTTGAAAGGGCAGGCATTGGACGACCTCATTTGCTAATTGATTAGAACATTAATGAGGATGATTTGTTGTCTCTGATTGAAGTTTTTCCGCGTCAGGAAAACGCGTCAACGAGTGGAATAGCGCAATCACAGCGCAATTGCCCGCTGCCGCGCTAACGTTGCCGAGGTGTGAAGGTGGCAAATAGCGATAGCCAGGGCATCCGCGGCATCCGGCGGTTCGGGGATTACCGCCAGATTCAACAACCGCGTCACCATGTGCTGTACCTGATGCTTTTCCGCCCGGCCATACCCAACCACGGCTGACTTAATCGTCAGCGGCGCATATTCGGCAACTTCAAGGCCGGCCGACGAGGCCGCCAGCATGGCCACACCTCGAACCTGGCCCAACTTCAACGCGGATTTGGCATTCACGGCATAAAACACGTCTTCGATGGCAACGTTATCCGGCTGATGCTCAACGATAATTACGCCGAGTCGATCAAAAATGGTGGCAAGTCTCTCGGAAAGCGGCACCCGCGGAGAAAGTTTAATGGCACCGCAGGTTAGGCAAACAAGCTTGGAATCGCGGCCGAGCTCGACCACTCCGAAGCCAGTGTATTCTGTCCCGCAATCGATGCCTAAGACCCGCATTCTGGGAAGTCTAGCACTGCGATTGCGCCGCGCTAGTTACTTTGTTCGAACAGTCCCGACCGGTCGATTTTCTCGCCCTTGAAAAAGACGTCGGACACGCGTTCGATGGCGTTAATGTCCTCCAGCGGATTGCCGTCAACCAGCAGAAGGTCTGCATCATGACCCGGTTGGATCAAGCCGATGTGGTCGTCCGCCCGCAAGACACGAGCGGCGTTATAAGTTGCGGCCTGAAGCGCGACCGCCGTTGGAATTCCCGCGCTCACCCACAACTCGACTTCATGCTGAACGGTCGGACCATGAATCACCAGAAAATTTCCCGCGTCGCTACCGGTCACCAACGTCACACCCTGATGATAAGCATCCAGCAGATTCTTAGTTCCGATTTTCAGGTCTATAGGAAACTTCGCCAGGCGGTCCCGCATTTCCTTCGTGTCATCCGACGCCATTTGTTTCTCGGTTTCCGCGAGCAGGTTCGAGGGGCCGACCTGCTGCACGAGTGAGCGCTTCAGTAAATCTGGCTTGGCTGCCGCGAAATCACGAAATGCTTCGCTTACGCTCAGCGTCGGATCATAGAATATTTGTTGCGCGACCATTTTGGCGAATAGGTCGGGAGGAATTTCGTCGCGGAACGATCCATGCTCAATTGAGTTTGCATCGGCCGCAATGGCGTCAGTTACGTCCCGCGTATCGCCTGTATGCACGGCAGCCGGCAGACCGTCCGCGTGGGCTTGCTTCACGACGGCGTCAAGCAGCGAGACGTCGAGCCGGTTGTAGACCGTCGATCCCCCACCTGATTCCATCACCGCCTTCACGCAATCGATTCCGTCATTCTTTAATTCGTCGACCATCCGCGTCGCATCCGCCGCGTCTTTTGGAATCCGGACGAATTGCGCCTGCATTTGCTCTCGCATGGACGGTGGTAGCGACTTGAAATATTCCGTTCCGTGGCCGCCCTGCGCGGTAAATAACGGCCCACAGGTGTAGAGGTAGGCTCCCAACTTTTCTCCGCTGTTCGCGATCTGGCGGACTTTTAGAACTGTGTCGAGCGGATCGCCGACACTTCGCACCGCAGTCACTCCGCTGTAGAGATACGCAGCTAGATGCCGCTCCATCTCGGCGGTGGGATCGAACTTGTAGTTGTCAGGGTAAAAGCCGCCGGGCGCAGCGAGATGAATGTGAACATCGATCAATCCGGGCAGCACGGTCTTGCCCGCAGCTTCAATCGGGTTGGCGCTGACCGACTTCGCGTCCGGCCCAGCGCCTTCATAAACTTCCACAATCTTGCCGTGCTTAATAAGGATGGCCCCGGATTCAATCACCTTCCCATTGCCCACGAAAATGCGCGCCCCGCGGATCAAATAGTTTTCGCTGCGGGCCAACTGACGGGCAAGGATCTTGGTCTTTTCGAAATTTTGCCGCGTGTGCGCCTGCCACAAACCCAACGCAAAGAACGGAAGCAGAATTCCCAGAATCCACAACTTCGACGAGCCTTTAATTTTCTCTTCTTTTTCCCAACGAAACAACTTGTAGGAAATGAAAAGCCCGAGCGCGATCGTTAATATGAGCGCCAGCGCAGCCTGGTAGTTCGCGAGAAGACCTTCTCCGCGCAGCATCATTCCCTGCATGCCGGAGACAAGATAAGTGGCGGGCAGAAATTGAGTCAGCGTCAACAACCAGGCAGGGAATAGCGATGACGGAAATGTCGCGCCGCTGAGTAGCAACATCGGCAGATAAATCAACTGCACGATGATCTGGCTTTCCTGCATCGAGTTCGCCACGGAAGCCAGAATCATGCCGATAGCGCGGAAAGCCATGATGCCAAGCGAAATGAACAGGAAAATCGACAAGAAACTACGCGGCCACGGCATGCCGTATGCAAAGTGCGCGACGGCATACATGAACATCACGAACGGCATGAACAGAATCCAACCGACGACGGTTGCCGCCACCAGGATCGGCGCTGGCGTGATGGGCGTGACTTTGTAGCGCCTCAACACGTTGGCTTCGCGCTCTTGCACCGCGCGCATTCCAGCGCCAAACAGGCCGTTGCCCAAAATTCCGAGGATGGTCACCATGGTGACGACCTGCGTCATCGCCCCACCGCGGTCGCCGTGCAGAATTTGTCCGAAGGTAATAAGAAAGATGAGCGGAAAAAGATAATTAAAGAAGATGACGGACTTCTGCCGCAAGGCCAGCTTCAAGTCCATCTCGATAATGGCGATATAGCTTTTCATTTATCTAAAGACTTGTCATCAATTTGAAAGCTTGTCATGCCGAGCGAAGTCGAGAGCCTGCCCTGAGCTTGCCGAAGGGATCCCGTGTTCCGTCCTCAGTCCCGCAATCGCTTTCCGGTCATCTCGATAAACACGTCTTCCAGCGTCGGCTTCTTCAGTTGCACGTCGACCAATTCCAGCCCGGTCTGGTCGATCCACTTGATCAGTTCTACAAGCGTGGTTGCCGGCCGCTTTGAAATCACCTCAAGCGTGCGGTTGGTTTCGTCGAGCTTACTCTCAACCATCTCTGGCCACGCCGGGCGTTCCGCCGGAATCTGCTTATCGCAAGTGACCGTAATGTGCGATGCCGCGCGGCTCTGTTGCTGCAGATTTTTAGGTGTGTCGAGCGCGATAATGCGACCCGCATCCACGATCGCCACACGATCGCACAGGCGCTCCGCCTCTTCTATATAGTGTGTCGTCAGAAGCACAGTCCGGTTCTCGCTGCGCTGTTGTTCGAGCAAGCCGTGGATTTCCGCTCGCACCTGCGGATCAAGGCCGGTAGTCGGTTCGTCCAAAAACAGCATGGACGGATCGTTGACCAACGCCAGCGCCAGCGCCAGGCGCTGCTTCTGCCCACCCGATAGCGTTCCGTAAAATGCGTCGCGCTTTTCTTCGAGTTGCAAGCGCTTCAACAACTCGTCGGAATTAGCAGTCCGGCTGTAGAAAGAGGAAAAAAGATGCAGGGCTTCACTCACCCGCATTTTGTCGGGAAGGTTAGTGGCCTGCAGGCAAACCCCGATCCGGTCTTTCAGTTTCAGGGTCTGTTTTTCCGGATCGAGACCAAGCACGCGAACATTTCCCGCGGTGCGCGGGCGCAGGCCTTCAAGAATCTCTACCGTGCTCGTCTTGCCAGCGCCGTTCGGACCAAGCAGGCCAAAAACTTCTCCCGGCTGGATCTCGAAATCGATGCCGCGTACGGCTTCGACCTCCGCATAGTTCTTGCGCAGTCCCTGGACTGCGATGGCTGGCTCACTCATGGGGACTTTCCAGCCTATCGAAGCCCGTGTCCTACGTCAAAGCGGAGGCGCGAATTTCGGTCCGCCTGTATGCGAAAATGTCGCTTACGGAGAGAGCCATGAATGCGGAATCCAAAGTCGCGGTCAACGTGAAGCAGGTTGTCCCATTTTTTCGTGTGTCGGATATCGATAAGTCGGTCCTCTACTACACAAACGGCCTCGGTTTCACCATGACCAACAAATGGGTGGTCGAAGGGAAGCTGCGCTGGTGCTGGCTGGAATTGGGCGGCGCCGCGCTGATGCTTCAGGAATTCCGCAAGGAGGGCCACGACTCGTGGGTTCCCTCTTGTAAAGTCGGCGAGGGAGTATCCCTTAATTTTATTTGCGAAGATGCGATTGCGCTCTACCGCGAATTCTTGTCTCGTGGAATCGAAGCGTCGGAACCGCAAGTTGGAAATTCCATGTGGGAAACGGGAGTCAAAGACCCTGACGGCTACTGCTTATTCTTTGAAAGCCCGACGGACGTGGCTGAAGACACGAGACTTTCCGAGATGAAAGGCTGACCGCATGCCCCCGACATTTGCACACGGCAAGATCTGCTGCATCGAAATTCCCGCTACCGATGCAGCGCGCTCGGCCGAGTTCTAAAAAAAACCTTCGGCTGGAACGTCCGCCAACGCGGAACCGGAGAGTATGCATTCGACGACGGCGTCGGCGAAGTGAGCGGTGCATGGGTGCTGGGACGCCCGCCCGCGACCACTCCGGGCTTCGTCATTTCCATCATGGTGGATAACGCCGCCGCCACCGTTGAATCCATTGTCGCCAACGGTGGTGACATCGTGATCCCCATCGGCGCCGCTGCCCCAGAAATCACCGCCAGCTTCCGCGACCTCGGAGGAAATATAGTTGGCATCTACCAGCACCAGGATTAACGGATAAACAAAAATACCCTAGGTTAACCGTGGGCTATGTTGAAAAATGAATCAATCTGAGACGCATGTCATGCTGAGCGAAGCGAAGTCATTCGCTTGCGAATGACTTCCCGCAGTCGAAGCATCCCTCGCATAGAGCGATCCCGTTGGTAGTGACTGCACGCAACGAGGTGAATGAGCAGGCAGAGAGCGAAATTCCGGAAGGCTATTTTTTCCGAGTCAACAAAAAGCCCGCCCCTTCGCACGAAACGCGAAGAAGCGTGCACCGTTTTTTCTTTTCTTTCTTACTTAACCGTTACACTCACCGACTTGCTTATCTCCTGTCCGCCAGTGTTTACGATGTAGAAAGTAAAGGTGTGCGCGCCGGACGAAACGGCCAGCGTGGCGTCCAGCATGTTCGACGAGTAGGTCGAATACTCCTTGACGCCGTCTACCCAGACTTCCATGCGCTGAATGGTTCCACTGATGTCACCCGCCGCCAGAGCTTCCACCGGCGACGACACCGTGCCGCCAGTTGGACTGCAAACATTGATTCCCGGCAAACCCGGAGCCTTGCAAGTCGCGCCGGGAACAGTGAAGCTGAAGCTCTGGTGTTGCAGAACGTTGTCGTATCCCGCTGAGTAGAGGTCGACTTTGTGCGTTCCGTTTGAATAAGCAGTCGGGGTCGACATCAACCACGCATATTTGTCCCAAACGTTGTACTGTTCCAGAGTTTTCTTGCCGTCAAGCCAAAACTCCATTTTGCGCAACGGCTCAAACCAGTTTGCTGCGGCGCCAATCGAAACCGTCGATCCGTTAGTGCCACTGCGGTAAATGCAACGGGTGATGCCAGCCGCGGCCGCCGGATATTCGCAGCGCGTGTGCACTCCGATTCCGGTGGTGTTGAGGTAATCGAAAATGTTGAAAATCGAGTCGGAATTGTCAGACGCCGAAAATAAAAGATCGGGCTGCCCGTCGCGATTGAAATCTCCCGCGAGGAAATTTCCCTGATCTGGCGGTGGCAGTGCCCCGAAGTCGATGGCTTGCAGAGTAAACGAGTCGTTCGCGTTGCGCAGCAGCAGGCCCAGTTGTTGATCGTAGTTGGGCCCGGTCGAAGAACTCATCTTGACCACCAGGTCGTTGAGTCCGTCGCCATTCACATCGACCACCGGCTGGGGCGCGGCGAAGGTGTAATAGCCGGTGGTGGCGATGAATGTCGCGTTCACCGTTCGTCCCGGTTCACCGTAGAGAACCAGCGTCTGGTCCCCGTTGCTGTTGGGTGAATCCAAATGCGCCGTGATGTCGGATCTGCCGTCGTTGTTCAGATCGCCGGCGCCGAAAGTTATGTCGCCCGGTATCCCTGCGTAGACCAGTTGGTCCAGGAAGGCCGCTGTCCCATCGCCATAAAAGATATGCACATCGTCGCTGGCGCAGCCGCCCTCGTTGCATGGTTGGTTATACAGGCCCAGCGCTACGTCGAGGTTGGCGTCTCCGTCGAAATCGCCTACCGCCATCGCCTCTACACCCTGGCTCTGGCTAAAGCTTGCAATCATCAACGGCGCCTGGAAGGTTCCCGTTCCCGTGCCCAGTTCTTTGATCAGGGTGTTTACGCCCGCCAGGTAAATCACCAGGTCGGGATTGCCATCACGATTGAAATCCCCGACCACGGCATAACCCGCCGTAGATGGCAGCGTCGAGTGGATCGCGGGCTGCAGCGTGCCATCGCCATTGCCCAGGAAAACCAACTGGTCCGATCCAGTAATAAAAATCACGTCGGCTTTGCCGTCGCGATTCACGTCTGCGGATAAGACAATATCTCCGTTTTGATGGTTTAGGTTGTAGTTGTAATTTACTGGCGCGGCGAAATACCCGCTGCCGAGACCAAGCTGCACCGAAAACAGCACGTTCGATGTGAGCCGAGCATAAGGCTCAATGAGGTCGGGGATTCCATCGCCGTTCAGGTCGGCCGTTACCGTGGCGGTGGCATAAACCTTCGTGGAAGTTTTCTTTACCGAGAAGCTGGCATCCTTCTGCGCCGCAGCTGGCAACGCGGAAATAAGGATGGTTAACAAAAGTGAAATTGACGAAGAGGTGGCAAGTGTACGACTACTGGCTGGCATAGCTGTATCTCCATGGCACAATCTGCCGCTGACTCGGATTGGGGGAGCGGGGCTGGGGTTGCCCGCTGGGCGCGCGTTTGGGGCAGATTAGGGTCTTGGCGGTGAGCCGACCTGTCCCAACAAAGTCACCCCAAGGCACCCAGCCCGCTATAATTCCTCATACCGCTCGCGTTCAATCTCGCCGCTACAGACTTTCCCGTATACGTTCACGTCTGGCGGTATCACATTCACCCTCACATCCTGTTCGAAACTCTCGCCTACTTCGTCGCTTTTCGCTCATACTTATCGCTGCGCCACCGGTTTGGGGATCCACTCTCCACACCTATCCGCTGGGCGCTGATCGCCGCGGCTGCAACGGGAGGCGCCCTCGGTTCCAAGTTCCTCTTTTGGCTCGAAGATCCTCAACGTACATGGCAAAACGCCCGGAGCCTTGGCTATCTGATGGGGGGAAAAACCATCGTGGGAGCTCTCATCTTCGGCCTAATCGCAGTCGAATTGATGAAACATTATATCGGCGTCCGTCGGTCCACCGGCGACCTGTATGCCATCCCACTTGCTCTCGGGATCGCCATCGGGCGCATCGGCTGTTTTTTAACCGGTCTCTCTGACAACACCTACGGCACTACCAGCAACCTCCCGTGGGCCATTAACTTTGGCGACGGTATCCCTCGCCATCCGGTGCAACTTTACGAAATCGCCTTCCTGCTGTTCCTCATTCCGATTGTCTACCAAATCCTCAAGCGGAGCACCGGGACAACTTTCGGACTCGATTCGTTGCGCCCCTCGCAAGTAGAAGGGGTCCGTCTGGTGCGAAACGATCGAACACGGAGGGGACTCTTCGTCGATGGCGATGCCTTCAAGTTCTTCATGGTCGCCTACATGTCGTTCCGCCTGGCGTGCGACTTCCTCAAGCCTTACCCTCGCGTTTTCCTCGACCTGGAAGGAATCCAATGGGCCTGCATCGCCATGTTGCTTTACTATTCTCCCGATATGGCGCGCTGGCTAACGTTCCACGGAGAATCGAGATGATCGATTGAAAAAAATTGCGACCATCCCTCTTAGCTTATTGGCAGGCATAGCATCCCTGATTTTTTTTCTGTCGTCGATCTGTGCCTTTACTGGGGACCTAAACGGCCACGGTCGGACTGGATTTGCAATTTGCGCGACTGTAGCGCTGACAGTCGCGATTGTGTCGGTTCTTCTTATCGGCAAAATAAATCGGAAACAATAATGCTAATCAATGCGAGTAAGCGAGTAATCCATGGCAAAAAGTCGCCCATACTTGTTTTACGATGTCGCTGTCTCCATATGCTCCCTCTGCTACCGCAAGGTGGAGGCGAAAACGGTGTTCCAGGAAGGCAACGTATACCTACTCAAACGCTGCCCACAGCACGGTTCCGAACGGGTCCTGATCGCCGATGACATCGACTATTATCGCCGGTGCCGCGAGGTTTTCATTAAACCTCCCGAGATGCCCAACGTCTACAACACACCCGTTAAGTGGGGATGCCCGTACGACTGCGGTCTCTGCACCGATCACGAGCAGCACTCCTGTCTCACACTAGTAGAGATCTGTGACTACTGCAACCTGCGCTGCCCTGTCTGCTACGCTGCCAGTGGCCCCGACCGGCCGCAGTTTAGGGACCTCAAGCAAATCGAGAAGATGTTGGACGCTGTTGTCCGTAACGAAGGCCATCCCGACGTAGTCCAACTCTCCGGCGGCGAACCAACGATGCATCCCGACTTCTTCACAATCGTAGAGATGGCCAAGTCTCGACCCATCAAACATCTCATGGTTAATACCAACGGAGTTCGAATAGCACAAGACGACGACTTTGTGAATCGACTCGCTGGGCTACGCGAAGATTTTGAAGTTTATCTTCAGTTCGACTCTTTCGAGAGGGAACCCCTCATGCAGCTTCGCGGCGCCGACCTCCGCCGCGTACGCGTTGACGCGCTCGAAAGGCTCAACCGCCATAACATCTCTACGAATCTTGTCGTGACCTTGAAGAAGGGCCTCAACGACGGCGAGATCGGCAAAGTCATCGACTTCGCTCTGACCCAACCCTGTGTCCGGGGTGTAACTTTCCAACCCATTCAGGACGCCGGGCGCCTCGAAAAGTTCAATCCCGCTACCGACCGGCTCACTCTCACCGAGGTCCGCCGGAAAATCATCGAACAAACCAACGCTTTCCGCCCCGAGGACATAATTCCTGTGCCATGCCATCCCGATTCGCTTGCCATGGCGTACGCTCTCAAACTCGCCGGCAAGGTTGTTCCGCTGACTGGCATGGTCCCGCCCGACATCCTTATCAACGGAGCCGCCAACACTATCCTGTATGAACAGGATCCGGCAGTTCGCCACAACCTCTTCAAGCTCTTCGCCACCAACCACTCTCCGCGTAGCGGTGCCGGAACCCTCCGAGACCTTCTGTGTTGCCTTCCCAAAGTTCTCGTGCCCGACGACATCAACTACGAAAACATTTTTCGCATCATAATCATGCAGTTTATCGATGCACACTCTTTCGACGTCCGCAGCGTCAAGAAGACATGCGTTCACATCGTTCATCCAGATGGGCGGCTAATCCCATTCGACACCTACAACCTGTTTTATCGAGATGATCTCGAAAAGACTCGCTTGTCCCCACTCCGCCGCAATGCCGAGTTAGCGCTGTCTCCGATCTGAACTCAATAGGTTGGTATGCACAACTAAAAAAGGCCGCCTTTCGGCGGCCTTCTCTTACCACTATCCACTGGCTTTTAGTCACCCGCGACCGGCTCGCCTTCTTCTACCTGCGTCTTCGGAGCCGGAGCGATGCCGACCTGAGAAGCGTTTTGCAGCGCGCCTAGCGGAATGAATCCGTTTTCGGCGACGGCCGGTTTTTCTTTCAGTACGACTTCGCGGTACATGGCTGCCATGCGCGCGTCGTAGGCTGCATCGTTTTTCTTCGGGCCGCGCGCCTCGGCGGCCTTCGCATCGCGTGCCCGCGTTTTTTCTTCGCGAGCGGTTTTGGCAATGCCCAGCTTGTCAAGGTCGTGCTGGATTTCCGTGGTGACGATTTCATCTTTTAGCACCAGTGAGTGCTCGACCGATTCCATCTTCACTTTTTTGCCGCCGGCGAAAATCTCATGTCGTCCGTGCTCTTCGTACCACTTGGTGAGCGTGGCGGTCATGTGCATTTTCTCGATAATGTTTCTCCAACCCACGCCGGTGTTGTAGGCGCAGAAGCTGATCTCGCCTTCCTGCGTGGCATAAGGAATGATGCACTGCTCGGTGCGGCGGAAGTCGTAATTGAACAAGTCCTGGAACCACATTCCTGCGATAAACAGGAAGTTCCAGCGGTCGTTGCGGCGCTTCATGACGTCGTCCATCGTGCGGTCCGGACCGACCTTGCCGTAGTCCTTGCCCGTCGCGTTGAAGTTCTTATCGAACTTCTTCAGCAAGTCCATCATCTTGAAGTGCGTCGGCGACTGGAACGGATCGTAATTCTTCATCAGGCACAGCGCCATGCCGAACACGGTCAGGAATTTTCCGCGAGCGGCGTCGTTGACCTTGGCAATGTCCTTGGCTAACTGGTCGCCCTTCAGGAACGCCGTGACCGGTACCGCTTCCTTGGTTTCTTTGTCGATCATGAGCGCCATGCCGGTGCCGCAGTTCGGATGGCATCCGCATGACAGCTGGCCCCAGTCGTTGTTTTTATCTTCAACGTGCATGAGGTCGGCCCAATCGGAGAACGTGCTCATGAAGCTGATCGGGAACCAATCGCGCGCGGGCTCGCCCATGCCAGTCTGATTTTTGACGTCATGCGCCAAATGGGACAGCGTGTAACGCTGCGCCTGGCGGCGGTCGTCGGTGACTGCCTCATCGCGTCCGGTAAAGGAAACCGGCTGGAAGCTGAGGAAGCCGATCTTTTTCGGATTGTCGAGCGCAAATTTAATGATGCGTCCGACCTGCTCGTTGTTGATGCCGTTCACGATCGTGACCACGGGAACGATTTCCACTCCGGCGCGGTGCAGGTTGTCGATCGCCTTCAGCTTCACGTCAAACAAGTTGCCCACGGCGCGATGCGCGTTCGCGGCATTGCCGATTCCGTCGAATTGCAAATACGCATAGCGCATGCCCGCTTCGGCCGCCTGCTGGGCGAACTCAAAGCTCTTCGCGAACTCGATGCCGTTCGTTGCCGCCTGCACGGAGTTGTATCCCACCTTGCGCGCATAGCGCACTGCATCGAGGAAGTAAGGCGACAGCGTCGGCTCGCCACCCGAGAACTGCACCGACATCTGCCGGCGCGGCTTGATGGTGATGGCGTTGTCGAGCATCGTCTTGATTTCTTCCCACGTCAGCTCGTGGACAAATCCCACCTGGTTCGCGTCCATGAAGCACGGATCGCACATCATGTTGCAGCGGTTCGTCAGATCGATCGTCAGCACCGAGCCGCGTCCGTACTTCACCGTGGACGAGCCATGATGATGCAGCTTCTCGTCGTTATGTGCCTTAATGTCGCGCCCAGGGAAAACTTCTTCGAGATGCTGCGAAAATTCCGTGTCAATCGACATCACATCTTCGAAGTGGCCGTGGACGGGGCAATCCTTCACCATCAGGATCTTGCCGTCGCGCTCCACGATCGAGGCCTTAATCTCGCCGGCCTTTTCGTTCATCAACACTTCGTAGGGAAGCTTGCCGTCCAGAATTTGCTGCCGGATCTCCGGCACGCACTTGGGGCAGAGCGAATCGGTCGAGCGCGGCCAGCCCAGCGGCGGCTTCGACTTCTCGAACGACTTCAGCAAAGGCTTGTCAGACCACTTCGGTGTGGGAGAAGGATTCGGCTTGATTCGGTTAAATCGATCAAATACAACCCAAGCGCCTTTCGCGGCGACCGTTACAGCTTTCTCCACATATTTAACTGGCTTGTGCATGTTCTCGCTTTCTTAAATCCTTCGCCGCGGTTCAGCGCGGCAGCTGGGAGTTGACGTCTCAACCTACCCTGGTGCGTTACAAAAATACTTCCTTAACTCTTTGTCATTCCGAGCCGTTCGTTGCCGCGCAAGCGGCGAGAACGAGCGAGGAATCTGCTCTTCCATCCACAAACGGTGTCCTCATCTGATGAGGCCATCCGCACAAAGTTCTAGCCAAGGGTTACTAAATCGTATCTTAATAAGGGATAAACCCGTTAACCCACAAGGAACCAACGAACGGCGCAAAATAAGGGTTTATCGGCGCCACGCAGGATTAGCCGGATGGAAGTCGTTGAAAAGAAAAGGACACCAATCCCGCAACAAATGCGTCATCCCGAAGCCCCCCGCGACTTAACCAGCGGGGCGAGGGATCTCCTGGATTTCCGGCCCCGCGCGCAAGCCAGAGCCTCCGACCTAGATTTTCGTACAGTGTGAACATCAACCCGTAGCCGGACAGGTCACGCCCCGGACCGCAATCGTGCGGGGTTGCCATCGGTGGCTGCGCAAAAACCGGCAACATTCCCTCTGTCCGGTTTTCCGCTCGGTCTCTCCGACCTGATAGTGTTAGCTATCCGGCCGCGACGAATTGCGTGCGTCGCCTTTTCCCTCCGCCAGGCAATCGAGTAGAAGACCGGTGATCTCCGTTAGGCTATCGGGCTTGTTCGCCAAGAGCCACTTTGCGAGGGCAACTGAGTGGGTTGTTTTCTCATATGGAACGCGCCCGCCGGATAGTTCTTGAAATGCGTCGGCCAACAGATTAGCCCCGTCGATGCAGGATTGCCAATCCTCAGGGACTTCGAAGTTGTTTCATTGTTTGGCCCGACTCGTGTTTCCGTAGCGCTCACCACCTTCAGCTAATTCTTCACCGTCATAGCGTCCGAGTCTACGGCTTTCTTACCCGTGATGCCTTCGAGTCCGGCGAGGATGCCGCGGTAGTCGTTCTTGTCGCACTGCATGGCGAGGCCGCCTTTTTTGTCTCCGTCGGCCCAGGTCAAACCGACGAAATGCTTTTTGGATTTGCTGAGAGCGGTGAGCGCACCGAGGCCGAGAGTGAAGACGCCGACGGCTATGGCGGTGCCGACGCGGCGGTGGACGTCTTGCCCGTAGCTGATCTCCGTGACGGATGCAGCCGGAACTTTGGCGACTTCGTTGCCGTCTTTCACGAAGCGAATCTGATTTGAGTCGACGAACAACTTCATGCCCGTGCCAGATTTGTAGTCGGTCAGCGAACCTCCGTCGTAGGTAACTTTGTAGCCGTTGTCAGCTGCGATCAGCGAAAGCGGGATGGCCAGACACAGAACGAGAGCAAGCGCGTGCTTCATCGAGTTCTCCTGAGTTTTGAATTGTGAGGCGCTGCCGAGGCAACGCATTGAATGGACGGAGCATTGTTGATTGGAGAGGCGGACTTGTCAGTGGGCTCCCGAAGCTGGGCTCGTGTCGAGTGTCTCCGCATCAAGAGAGCGAACAATACAGGGAATAGCGCGAAAAAGACTTCTACAGTGGGAAAATTTACGAAATCCGGACAAGGGGGATGGGGCTAGTCCGGCGGGGGTGGATTGGCGGGGTTTTCTTTGGGGTGAGCGTAAGGCAAACGGGCTACGTCGATTTTACGGAGCAGAGGCGTTTTGTTACGAAAATGGAACAGAGCGGGTGGATTGCGGCTCGGTCGGTCGTCCCCGCGGACGCGTAAAGCAGATTTCACTTCGAACGTCGGTCAAAGCAGATTCCTCGGTCGCCGTCGCTAGCGTCCTTCTCGGTCGGAATGACAAAAGTGGGGGATTGAACGCAAGGTTCCTCCGCTTGCCGTCGCTGGCGCTCCGGCGGCGGTCGGAATGACCGTGCGGGAAGTCGGTGTCGTTCCGGCAGTGGTCGGAATGACGACGCTGGGAGGGTAGGGAACGGCCTCCGGAAGGCCTTGTTACGAAAATGGAACAAGATGGAGATTGTTTAGAAAGGACTTAGCGGTATGGGGTTTAGAAATGGGTTAGTTTTTTGGGCTAGTCGGAGAGAAAATGCCGGGCTGGTTTGCAGGGCTGTGAAGGGCTTGTTACGAAATCCGAACAGAGACGCGAGTCCGCGGAGCTGCTAGGGTTGCCCTTCGGCTCCGCTCAGGACAAGCTTCGCTCAAGATGGCAGCTTGAAGGGATTACTCGGGCGAGCCGATGACTACGGTTTTGCGGCGGGGTAGTTCGTTGTCGGGAATTTCGGCGGAGAAATTCAGGTCCAGATCGTGAGCGATAGTTGCCGCGTGCGCGGTTTCGTTGAAAAAATAAACGACGTCTCCGCCGAAGCGGTCTTTCAAGCGGCGGCGTTCTTCGAGGTCGAACGGGCTGGCGGAATAGACTTTCATTCCAATTTCTTCGTTTTGCCGCGTTTGCAGCAGCCGCTGGAATTGCAGCGATCCTGAGCGGACTTGCGCCATCGTCAATGCCAAAACGTAGTAAGCCATAACGAGCGAATGATCGAGTGTGGCAGAAACCATGTTGCGGCGTAAAGATGAGAAGCATCGCGTTCCCGAAGCGAGAACCTCCAAGCTCGAAGCCAGCCAAGAAATTCGTCGTTGTGCGCTCATCCTTAATGCCGCAATTGTTTACAATGGATGGCTCCGCGGTCCGCGAAATCGCCCGGAAGCGGAAACAGAGTGAGTTTGCAGAATCCCACGCAAAATGTGAAACCGCCGGAATTCGCCTATTGGCGGGTCGAGGGCAGCTTGCTCGAGCTGACGACGGTGCGTCCGATAGCGTTTTTCACCTGGAATTCGCAGAAGTTTACCGAGCGCTGGTTGCGAAGGGGATTGGTGTTCGTGATGGCGGCGCTGCGTCCGCTGCTTTATGCGGTGGACCGCAAGTTTGCCACGCGGATGGTGCACACGGTGCTGCGCGGCGTCAGCCGCGATCGCCTCGACACGCTGGGCGAAGAAGACTTTCTCTACAACCTCAAGCCGAAGTTAAAACCCGAAGGTCTTCAGGAACTCGCGCGGCTGGTGGAATCCGGCGCGAACGTGGTGCTGGTAAGCCAGGGTCTCGAGCAGGTGATGGGACCGCTCGCCCGTCACCTTGGCGTGAAGTGGATCGTCGCCAATCGCATGGAATTCCGCGAAGGCCGCGCGACAGGGCGGTTGCTGAGTCCAGTGATCCGTCCGCGGGGAGTGCTGGCAAGATTTGTGGGAGCGAGCGCAAGCGGCGCGCAACCGTCGGGCAAGCTCGTCCGCGATCTGGGACTGAAGAACGAAGCCGAGTTGCAGGCGGCTGTGGTTCCGTCGCAACGCCAGTGGTTAGTGTCGGACGCACCGGTGGTTCACTTTGACCGCGTTGCCAATCATGGACCGCTTCAGGTGCGTTCGATCCTGAAGGGCAGGCACGTGATGCTGATCGGTGTCACGGGCTTCATCGGCAAGGTGTGGCTTGCTAACACGCTCATGCAGTTGCCAGAAATTGGGCGGATTTATCTACTGATCCGACGGCAGAAATCGAATCCCGCCATCAAGCGCTACGAGAAGCTGGTGGCCGAGTCACCAGTGTTCGATCCTCTTTATGAGACGTACGGCGCGGCGCTGAACCGTTTTCTTGACCAACGCGTCGAGGTGGTCGAAGGCGATGTAGGCATCGACGGCCTTGGGATCGATCCGCAAACCGCCGAACGCCTGCGAGCGCGGTTGGATTTGGTCATCAACAGCTCGGGCTTGACGGATTTTAATCCCGACCTGCGCGACGCGCTCGAAACCAATGTCGATGCCGCGCTGAACGTTCTCGATTTCGCGCGCAGCTGTGACCACGCCGGCTTGCTGCATCTTTCCACATGCTATGTGGCCGGCGCGCGCGATGGGCGGGTAAGCGAGAGGCTGCGTCCGAACTATACGCCGGCGGGAATTGCAGACTTCGACGCGGAGACGGAATGGCGCTCGTTGCATGAATTGATTGATCGCACGGTCGCGACTTCTGAAGGCGAACAAGTCACGACCGAATTGCGGAATGAGGCGCTGCAAAAAGAGCATGCGGCACGAGGATTGCACGGGGCCGCGCTTGAAAATCAAGTCCGCAAGAACCGTGTGCGCTGGCTGCGCAACACGCTTACCGACGCGGGCAAGAAGCGCGCGCTGGAACTGGGATGGCCCAACACTTACACGCTCACCAAAAGTCTGGCCGAATCTTTGATTGCCAAATATGGCGAAGGACTGCCGGTGGCGCTGGTGCGTCCGTCGATCGTCGAGACTTCTGTAGAAAAGCCGTTTCTTGGATGGAACGAAGGCATCAACACTTCGGCGTCTCTATCCTACTTGTTAGGTACTTCTTTCCGGCAACTGCCGTCGAACGAACGCAAGCGGCTCGATATTATTCCCGTGGATTCGGTGTGCAACGGGATGACGCTGATCGCGGCGGCGATCATTGAACGCCGCAATGATCTTGTTTATCAGTTGGCAACATCGGTGACGAATCCGTGCGACATGCGGCGCTCGATTGAATTGACTTCGTTGGCGCATCGCAAACATTTTCGTGCGCAGGAGGGCCTGGAATACTGGCTGCGGCTGCGACTGGATGCAATTCCTGTGTCGAAAGAGCGATATCGCCGCATGTCGGCGCCGGCGCAAATGATGATGATCAAGACGATCCAGCGGGCCATGGCGCCATTTCCGCTGAAGAAGACGCCGCTGGTGAAGGCGGAGAGAAATCTGGAAAAGGTGGGTAAACTGATTGAATTGTTCGAGCCTTTCATTCTGCTGAACGAGCACGACTTCGTGGCGGATAACATTGAAAAACTTTCGCACGCGCTCGCCCCAGAAGACGGGAAAGAATTTGGCTACGATACGCGCTCAATCGACTGGTGGGACTATTGGGTCAATGTGCATATTCCGGCGTTGCGGAAGTGGACTTATCCATTGATCGAGGGGCGTCCATTGGAAGCGCGTGCGGCCCGGAGTTTTGAGACGGGGGCGGCTGTGGTGAAAGCTGGTTAGGTCGGGTAGAAGTTCATAACGGCAAGAGAATACTTTGAGTTGCATTCAGATAGGATTTTAGGTATCGATGGCAATTTTTTTGACGGGATCGACGGGTTATATTGGGGCGCATGTCGCCGCGAATTTGCTGGATGGCGATGGGTCGGCATTGAACCTTCTAGTGCGGGCGAAAGATCCGCAAGAGGCAGAAGCCCGTTTGTGGCGTGGTTTGCAGTTACACATGAATTTTGCCCGGTTCTACGAACATCTTCAGACGCGCGTGCGGATTTTCCGAGGCGACATTACGCTGCCGTTCTTTGGACTGGGACAAGACGATTACGATCGGCTGATTCACACGAGTGATTCTGTCATCCATTGCGCGGCGTCGTTGAATCGAAAATCCGAAAAGAGCTGCCTGAATGTGAATTTGCGCGGTGCGCTGGAAGTAGTGCAGTTGGCGATGCGCTGCCATCATTACCACGGGCTTCGCAGATTCAGCCAGGTAAGCACCGTCGCGGTTTGTGGGAAGCGTTCGAACGAAGTGGTTACGGAAGACGCGTCCATCGACTGGGAGCGGTCGGATTACGATCCATATGCGCGAACGAAAAAATTCAATGAACACATGATCCGGCAATTGCTGCCGGAAGTTCCCCTGACGTTTTTTAGGCCCAGTATCGTGCTGGGCGACAGCCGGCGCCCTGAAACCACGCAGTTCGACATGGTGCGATCGTTTGTATTTCTCGCGGGCTTGGCGGCGCTTCCATTTCGTGCGACCGACAAAATTGACATCGTGAACGTGGATTTCGTTGCCGACGCGATTGCAACTTTGCATCAGAAGCCGCAGCCTCTCTACGACACCTATCATCTTTCCTCGGGTAGGGAATCGCAGACGTTCAAAGAATTGACAATCGCGTTGGCGGCAGCGCAGAACAAGCGAGGTCCCGTGTTTTTGCCCATGTTCGAGAAGCCATTTTCCAGCGTGGTGAACACTTTGGCCAATCGACACAACAAGTTTTCGCACGAGGCCGCGCTGTTAAAAGTGTTTCTTCCTTATCTCACGTGGAATACGGTTTTCGATAATACTCGTGTCGTTACTGAACTGGGCCGAAAGCCGGCGCGGTTTTCGCAATACAGCTATCCGCTGTTGAAGTTCAGCAGGGAATCGGAGTTTCAATATCCATACCAGGAGTGGCCCACGCAACGAGGCACCGCCGCATGATGGATCTGGTGCTGGAGGCGTGGGTCAGCGCCATCATCGAAAAAGCGAAGCTGGGATGGATGCTTGGCGGCGGCCAAGGATGGAAGCCGGGGAGCAAGCTTAAGCTTTTATTTGCGGGCTATAACGGCACTCGCAACACCGGTTCTGACGTTCGTGTTGAAGAAATGCTGCGGCAGCTTCGCCATGTGTTGGGCGCAGATCGGGTGGAGTTCAGCGTGATGTCGCAAAGCTTTCCCCGGTCGGAAGGCTATTTCGCAGACACTCGCCAGGTTTTTCTTCCTGACATCTTCCCTCCTTTTCTTTCCGATGAAGTACCGAAGCACCACGGAGTCGTGGCGTGTGAAGGATCAATGTTTAAGAGCAAGTTCGCCAATGCGCTCACCACAATGATGATCGGATCTCTGGGGATAGCGGCGGCAGAAAACAAGCTTTCAGTAGGGTACGGGGCCGAAGCTGGACACATGGATCCGCTGGTGAAGAAAATGTGCGGCCGCTATTGCAAAGAGTCCCTGGTGATTACTCGCAACGAGGAGTCGCGTACGCTTTTGCGCGAATTGGGAGTGCCGACCGAATTGGGCACTGACACCGCTTGGACTTTCGAACCGCTGCCGCCAGAATATGGGGAGAAAGGGTTACGGGATGTGGGCTGGGACGGCGAAACTCCGGTGCTGGTAGTTTGTCCGATTAATCCTTTTGAGTGGCCGGTGAAAGCGTCGGTAGCGAAATTTGCGATGCACGGTTTGGCGGGAGCCTACAAGGACAGTCACTACCGCTCCGTCTATTTCCACAACTCTGGTCCCGCTGCTGACCGCGCATACGAGCACTATCTTTCGTCGATAGCGAACGCGGTGGATGCATTCCGGAAACAAAATCGCGTCTTCGTCATTATGGTTGCGACCGAGCGGCTCGACGCGCGTCCGGCGCGTAAAATCTCGGAACGCCTGGGTGGAGTGCCAGTCTTAAGTTCGGACGATTACAACATGTACGAACTGGTTAGCATTCTGCGCGCCTGCCACATGATGGTTTCGTCCCGCTATCACGGCATTGTCACGTCAATGCCTGCCAAAGTTCCCTCAGCCGGCATTACCATGGATGAACGCATTCGAAATCTGATGCGCGAACGTGGACACGAAGACTTGCTGATGAACGTTGACGATCCCGATCTCGAATCGCGGCTCCTGGCCGCTCTCGAAACGCTTCAGCGAGAAGGCGAACGCGTGGCCGACGGAATCGGCAGGAACGTAGTGCATAACTTAAAGGTAATGGCACGCATGGGCGTACATTTTGAAGAGGAAGTGCGGCGGCGGTATCCGGAATTCGAAACCCGCATCGGGGAGTGGAACTGGACCGATTATCTGCCTCCGATGAGCGAGGGTTTGCACCGGCTGATCGGCGCTTACAGCTAGCGCAGTAACAATCTCAGTTGAATTTTCTTGCTGACATCTTCGCCAAGTTGAAGGAAGCCGGAACCGCGGTGGTGCTGCGCGAGTTGCGGGCAGGCGGCGACGTGGGAGTTTCGGGCAGCGAACTGTTGAAAATGATTGCGAGCGCCCGCCGATTTCTTTCCAGTCAGGCTCTAAAGCCGGGTGATCGCTGCGCGTTATTAGCGGCCAACAGCATACCGTGGGTTGCGATGGACCTCGCGATAATGGCTGAAGGCTTGATCGTGGTGCCTCTCTACGCGCGCCAGGCGCCGCTGGAATTAATCACAATGATGAAAGACTGCCAGCCGGCGCTGCTCATTTGCGGGGATGAAACAAAGCGCGATGAAATTGTGGGAGCGTGGCCGGATGCTCCTGCGTGTGTTTTGCTTGAACCAATCTTCGCTTCGGCGAGCGGGGACGATTCGCCCGACAAGCAACTTCCGTTGTCCGATCAAAACCTGACCCACGATGCTCCGGTAACGATCATTTACACATCCGGGACGTCCGGCGAACCCAAAGGAGTAATGCTCGATGCTGGCAACATCGGACACATGCTCGGGTGTACATCGGAGCGCCTCGATCTATTGATGGAGAAACGGGCCAGCCGTGATCGCGTGTTCCACTATCTGCCGCTGTGTTTCGCAGGGTCATGGATACTGCTGCTGACCTGTCTGCGGCGAGGAAGCGCGCTCGCGCTGAATACTGACCTAACGAGAATTGCGGCGGATGTGGCCGCCGTGGCTCCCGATTATTTCCTGAATGTTCCCCAACTGCTTGAGCGCATGCGCAAAGCAGTCGACGAGCAGGTGGCTAAGAAAGGCGGCTTTGCGCTCAAGGCGTATCGAAACGCCCTGGCTGCCTGGTCGCGTAAACGAGAAGGAAAATCCGGGATGTCAGACTCGATCTGGCTTGTCCTCGCGAACGTTTTAATGTTTCCGACGATTAGAAAGAAGATGGTCGGGCCGAATCTGCGGGCGCTGATTTGCGGTTCCGCGCCGTTATCGGTCGACACCCAGCTCTATTTTTTGGCGTTAGGAGTTCCGGTGCTGCAAGTTTACGGGCTCACAGAGACGACCGCGATTTGCACGATGGATATTCCGGGTCGAGCCACTCCCGGCCGCGTTGGTCCTGCCATCGAGCGCATCGAGATGAAGTTGGCTGAGGGCGAAGAAGTCGTGGTGCGGGGCCCGAATATCTTCGCGGGATATTGGAACCGTCCGGAGGAAACGACGAAGGCTTTGCGGCAGGGTTGGTTTCACACCGGCGACCAGGGTGAGAAAGACGCGAACGGGAACTGGCGCATTGTGGGGCGCCTCAAGAATTTGCTGATTCTGGGTTCGGGGCACAATATTGCACCTGAGCCGATTGAAGAAGAGATTTTGCGCAACCTGCCCGGAGCGCAGCAAGTGGTTTTGATGGGCAATGGCCGCGGTTATCTTTCGGCGATCATTACTGGCAATCCATCCAGATCGCAGGCTCAAGTTGCGCTGGATCGGTGGAACGATGGAAAGCCGCACTACAAGCAGGTGCGAGCGTTTCACATTGCGGCCGAAGCGTTTTCGATTGAGAATGGACTGCTCACCGCCAACGGAAAATTGAAACGCGATCTCATCGCCGCGCGCTTTAAAGATGTGATCGAAGATATGTATCCCGTGAGACAGGCAGGTTGAAAGCAAATTTGGTAACAGACTACAAAGGCGAAACGATTTCGTGGACCGCGCGCGATGGCGTAATTGAATTGTCGTTGTATCGCGCTCCAGTAAACGAAATTGGCTCGCTTACGCTGACCGAACTGGAAAAATTTGCGGCGGAACTCGGTGGTCTCGCCGAGTCCGCCCACGTGCTCATCATCCACAGCGGAATGTCTGCCGGATTTTGCGCGGGCGCCGACCTGCGCGAGCTTTATGAGCGTTCAAGCCAGATGAATCGGCAAAACGCCGATCACGCTGTGCGTGATTTCCTGGAGCGGATTCACGCGGTGATGAATGCGATCGATTACGCCCCGCTCACGACAATTGCCGCGGTGCATGGCGTGACATTCGGCGGAGGATTTGAACTTGCGCTCGCCTGCGACCTGATCATTGCGGACAAGACGGCCCGCTTCTGTTTCCCAGAATTGCGGCTCGGTCTCATTCCCGGTTTTGGTGGAATCCCACGCCTGAAGCGCGACCTCGGGAACGCGGTGGTGCGCGATCTGCTGCTGACCGGGCGCAGTTTCAATGCCACGAAGGCGCAAGCCGCTGGACTCGTAAGCCAAGTGGTCGCAGAAGGTGAGGCTTTAAAAGCGGCACGAGCTACCGCTGTTCAGCTGAGGAAGTTCGACAAGGCTACAGCACTTGCGGCCAAAAAATTCATCAAACCCATTCCACGGGAAGAATTGCGGCAGGAAATCGATATCTTCTGCGAGTTATTTTCCCGGCCCGCGGTACAAGCGGGGCTGAAGAAGTTCGTGGAGAGTACAGACGCGCAGCCGTATCTTCCCTGAGGCAAGCTGAATGGGCAGCCGAGATTTTGGAGATTGAAATGAAAACAGCAGATCAGACTTTAGATGAAGTGCTTACCCTGGCGTCGACGCACTTCAAGGTTGCGCGGGAAAAGCTGTCGGCCGACGACGATTTCTTCAAGACGCTGAAAATTGACAGCCTACAGGCGCTGGACCTGCTGACGCGGCTGGAAAACCACTTCCATGTAGAACTTCCGGACTACGAACTGCAAGGGGTTTCCGATTTTCGCACGCTGGCGGATCGGATTCAGTCGCGGCTTTAGCTTCGGTGCTCGACGTTGCAAGGTGATGAAATGATTAACAAACGAACACCCCTCTCCGCTGTTGCTGTGATGAAATAACCTCTGGATGCTCGATCTGGATAAATACAGTTGCCTCGGCGAAGCCTTGCGGGATGCGCTCGTCCGTTGGCCGAATGAAACCTGCCTGATCGAGGCCGATCGAGAACGCGAAAAAAGCCGCCTCACCTATTCCGATTTCAAAGAACTCGCGTCGCCCCTTGCGCGTGCGCTACAGGATGCGGAGTTCAAGCCGGGCGACCGTGCAGCGGTCCTGATGACGAACCAGCCGAAATGGTTGATATCCGCTTATGCAGTTTTTCTTAGCGGCGGAGTGCTGGTTCCGCTCGACTACAAGCTCACTGCTCTCGAGCAGTTGCAACTTCTCGCTCACAGCAATGCCGAGGTCTTATTCATCGAATATTATTTGTGGCGGGCGATGTCGCAACTGCCAGAGTGCAAGAGTTTAAGGGCGCGTGTGCTGGTCACCGAAGCGCCGCTCAAAGCAGAACTCAGTGGTGCGCATCGGTGGGAAGAATTCCGCCGCCGTGGTGAACCAGCGCTGCAAACCAGAAAGCGCGAAGACGCCGCCTGCATTGTGTATTCATCCGGAACGGGTGGTCGACCGAAGGGATGTGTTCTTACTCACGAAAACTACCTGGAACAATGCAAAGCGCTGACTGACTGGTATCCATTTGCGCCGGGCGACCGCTACCTTAGTATTCTACCCACCAATCATGCCATCGATTTCATGGTCGGTTTTATTGGGCCATTCGTGTGCGGAGCTTGCGTCGTGCACCTGCGAACGCTTCGTCCTGAATTTGTCCGCGACGCCTTTGTGCGTTACAAGATCACCTACGTCGCACTGGTGCCGATGATCCTGAAGAACCTGGAACGTGGCCTCAAAGCCAAGTTCGCGGAATTGTCTTCAACCAAGCGAGCCTTGCTGGATATGGCGATCAAACTCAATCGCGGACTGACCAGGCGACGGCCGAACGTGAAGTTGAGCCGTAGACTGCTGCCGCAAGTCCACGCTGGCTTTGGTGGGGAGTTGAAAGCTTTGATCACGGGAGGCGCATTCATGGAACCTTCGACGATGCAGTTTTTCTACGACCTCGGCGTTCCTGTTGTGAACGGCTATGGGTTGACGGAAGCGGGCACTGCTCTCACGTTGAACGATCTAAAACCTTTTCGTGCCGACACCGTAGGCAAGCCGCTGCCAGGAGTCGAGCTACGCATCCTGAATCCTGAGAGCGAAGGGATTGGCGAAGTCGCAGCTCACAGCAAGACTTTGATGTCGCATTATCTCGACGATCCTGAGCTGACCGCGGCAACAATTGTCGACGGATGGCTCCTGACCGGCGATCTCGGGCGGTTTGACGACCGCGGCCACCTGCAATTGTTCGGTCGCAAGAAGAACATGATCGTGACTGAAGGCGGGAAAAATATCTATCCCGAGGATATCGAGAAGGCGTTTGAAGGTCTCGCAGTGAAAGAATTTTGTATTTTCGCTGCCAACTACGTGTGGCCTTCGCAACCCCTGGGCCCGGAATCACTTTTTCTGGCGGTACGACTCGAAGAAAATCAGGAACTCACGAATTCTCTAAAAGGCGATATTGCCGACCGTAATCGCAAATTGCCTGACTTCAAACGAGTCGAGACTTTTCTAATCTGGACGAAAGATTTTCCGCGCACCGCTTCCATGAAAATCAAGAGACAGGAACTGGCCAAAGATATTAATGGGTCGGTCCCACGCGAGTCGTTGGTCGCGCTCTGAACTGATATGAGCGAAGGCCCTTATCTGGCGATTGTGAACCCTGCGGCGGGGGGCGGGCGGACGCGAAAGCTCTTGCCGGGGGCGCTCGACAAATTACGCGCCCAGGGGGTTCCTATTGAAGTCAGAGAAACCTCGGCTCGCGGCGAGGCCACCCAAATCGCAAGAGCGGCCTACCACGGTGGGCAACGAAAGTTCATCGCGGTTGGCGGAGATGGCACATCCTACGAGATTGTTAATGGGCTCTTTCCTGAAGCCATGACTCAAGGCCGTCCGACCCTGGCATTCCTGCCTCTAGGCACGGGCAATTCGTTTCTTCGAGACTTTAGTGTTCGTGGTTTGGACCATGCGATGGAATCGCTGATCGCCGGTCGTTCACAGAGTTGTGACGTGTTGCAACTGAAACACGATCAAGGAATTATTTTCTACATCAACTTGTTGAGCGTCGGATTCACCGCCGACGTTGCCAATTTGCGCGCGAGAAATTTTAGCGGATGGGGCGAGGTCGGCTACCAGACTGCGATCCTGTTAACCCTGGCGCGCTTCCGGCGAAGGCCGTTTCCGCTGCGGGCGGATGGCGAACCAACCACCGATAATCGGCCCTGCCTATTTCTGACCTTCAACAACAGCAAGTTTACTGGCGGGACGATGATGATAGCGCCGAAGGCCGAAGTGAACGATGGCTTGATCGAATTCGTGCGGTGGGGACCGATCGGCCGAGTGGGGTTAATTCGAAACTTGCCGACTTTATATGATGGAACTCACATTCAGCATCCTCTGGCGGAACGGCGGTCTGTGCGCCACGTTGATTTTGACTTGCAGGAACCGGTGGACGTCATGGTGGATGGCGAAGTCCTGACCGTGCGATGCCAGACGCTCGACGTGCTGCACGATGTGATGACGATTGTGGCCTGAAGAATTTAAGATTAAGACATGTCCAGCAAATGTCCGATCGAGGTTGTAGACACTCTTACGCCGTCGCCAGAATCTCTCCAGGCCGCGAAAGTAAATGCGGCCGGCGTTGTGGGGGACCTGCGTCTTCATGAATTTGACAGCGAGATTCTACACAACAAAAGATTTCTTCGCGTGTGGCTGCCACCGGGTTACGACGCGCCGGAAAACGCGGAGCATTACTATCCGATTTTCTATCTGAACGACGGACAGAATCTTTTTGAAGCGGCAACCGCCTTCGGCGGCGTCAAGTGGGCCGCGGACGAAGCGGCCGACCGGTTGATCGGCGAAGGCAAGATTCCCCCGATGATTCTCGTCGGCATCGACAACGCGCAAGGCGACCGCATGAAGGAATTTTTGCCGTATCGTTCTTACAGTCCGTCAGTGCTGCGGCCGCAGGGACGAAAGTTTCCAGATTTTCTCATAGGCGAAGTCATACCCTTCATCACCCGGCGCTATCGAGTGGCCGCCGGCCCGCAGAACACCGGCCTCGGCGGATCGTCTCTGGGAGGATTAATTTCCCTTTACACGTCAATGATTCATCCCGGAGTGTTCGGCCGCGTGTTAGTTGAGAGCCCCTCGCTGTTTGTTTCCAACCGGCGGATTTTCAAATATGTGCGTGCCGCGAAGAACTGGCCCGAGAAGCTGCTGGTCGGGATGGGCACGCACGAAGTTGGCGAACCCGAGCGCGATAAGAAAGTGGTTGACGACGTACTCCGGCTGGAACAACTCATGCGCAAGGCGGGGTTGGGAAACGACCGTTTGAAAGTAATGATCGACGAAGGCGCCCGGCACAGTGAAAGCGAGTGGGCGAAGCGCTTTCCCCAGGCGCTGGAGTTCCTGTTTGGACGCTAACTCGCCCGGTTGCGCGGCTGACGATCGCTTCACTAAACCTCTGTTTTCAAATCGCTGGATTGTTCTCGCCGGGGTCGTCGTTATTGAAATCACCATGGTATTCGGCCTCTTGCCCTGGAAGAATTTCGATCACATCCGCAACACCGACTTTGTGAATTTTTATGCGGCCGCCACTATTGTGCGCGATGGAAACGGGCCGCACTTATACGGCGCAGAGACGCAGGATCCGGTACTCTACTCAATTCTCGGACGGTCCAGCCGTGATTACTTTCTTCATCCACCATTTCTTGCTGGAATATTGGTCCCGTTTACTTACTTGAAAATACAAACGGCGTTCATTCTGTGGACGCTTTTGAACATGATTCTGCTCGGCGTCATGCCGCTGTTGCTGGCAGAATGCGTTGGCTTTGTCGCGAGACGACCTTCTCTTGGCCTACTTTCCATGTTATTTTTGCCGATTTTGACGGCCCTCACTTTGGGACAAGACTCGATCCTGTTGGCGTTCGTCTTAACGCTGACATATGCGTTGCTGTCTAAGAAGAGAAATCTGGCCGCTGGCGTAGTCCTGGCGGTCGCGACATTGAAATTCCAATATGCGTTCGTAATTGTGGGATTGATGCTGGTCAACCGCAGATACCGGCTAGTCGCGGGTTTCGCTTTTGGTTGTTCGGTTCTTCTAGCGCTCAGTTTATATGTGACCGGGTTTTCAGGCCTGGCAAACTACGTGAAGTTTGTTTACGACTACAACTCCAGCAACGGCTTCGGCACGTTACATGTTTCGCAAATGGTGAACGCGCGGGGCTTTCTGACGGGTCTGGGATTCGTAGATCACGCCCAATCTCTGTCGATCTTGGCGTCGATGGGATTTCTATGTTTGGGTATTTTTGTCGTTTTGCGTCTGGGTTCGCTAAATAGGCCCGGTTTATTGTTCTCATTTGCCGCAGCCGTGGCGCTGCTCGCATCGCCGTATGCGTTTTTCCCAGATCTTTCGATCCTGATTTGTCCACTCTACCTAGCCTGGGACAACGCACGATCAGCAAAACCTGCGTTTGACCGCTTAGCAATTATGTTGTCTTGCGTTCTTGTGTTTTTGCTTCCTCTGCTGTTGATAGCTTTGGGCGGTCACTATTGGTGGAATAGCCGAATTTATCTCATGTTTCCTGCGCTGTGCTGCTTTCTGGTTGTTGTCGCTGTGGGCTTGCTCCGTGCCAACGCGACGCTCGCAAGAAGCGATGATCAGACGGTAGACGTGTGAAATCGCTTCAGCGGCATGTGCGGTACCGCCGATCCATGAAAAAGGCGATCGCTAACAGCAACGGCAATAGGGGACTCACAGACAGTGGGAACAAGGGGAGACGGCTTGGTGTCAACCAATCGTGATGGATCAGCAGGAATGCCAGGGAAATTGTGCTTGGATGGAGCAAATAAAGGAACGCACCGACCCGGGTGAGCTTCGGCAAGAATTGCCAGTCGCGAAGAAGCAAGAAACTTGGTGGGAGCAGCAACGCCTGATTGAAGGGCATGAACAGATAAGACATCGTAGCCACGGCGACAAAAGTAGAGAGCGCCAATACCAAAGCGAATTCGCCTGAATCGCCCGACACCCGGCGATATTTCCAGGCGATAATCGCAAGCCACAGGATGAAAACGCCGGCAAGCACGTCACCAGCCTTGTTGCCCAGCATAATCTCAAGAATTGAATAGGTCGGAAAGTACAAGCGATAAGCTCGCAAGCCGTCCAAAAACCAAGAGACCCATCCGGGAAGCAAAAGCTCTCCGGCACCCACCAGCGCCGATAGAGCGGCCACGAAGGCAGCCAGCAGTCGCCATCGGCGGCCCAAATCACCGGACGTCCAAAGAAAAATCCAGGCGAGCGGCAGTAACATCAATTGCGGTTTGATGGTTGCGATGGCGAGAATCACGCCAGCCGTTGCGAGATGGTTTCTGGCTATGCACCATGCGGTCAACGCGATCAGCAAGCCAACAGCTAAACTTAACTGGCGCAGTCGCAAAGCCTGCATGATCTGCGGTGTGCTCAGGACGAACAAGGCGACAGCCACTTTCGTAACTGCCGAAAGGCGCCATTTCAGGAAGTCGATCCAGAGAAAAACGCTCGCGGCACAAAACAGCGATAGCGCAACATACGAAATCGCCTCAAGCTGACCATAACTCAAGTACACGGTGGGAGCTAAAAAAAAGACCACGTAGATTGGATAGGCAAAGCGCTGCTCGTCGATGATTTTGTGCTCTGGCAGCGAATAACTCTGGATGATTGGGTGGCCATAGAACCTGGTTTGAATTTCGCCGCTCACCGCGGGACCGTAGGGATTTTGGCCGTGCAGCAGGAGGTCGCGGGTGCCAATCCATCGGGGAAAGAGGTCGCCGGGGTGAGGAAACAAATTGCCGTCCCGGACTTGGATGTAGTGTTTCCACGGTTCCAGTATTCTTTGCGAATAGAGAGTAGCTATGAGGAAGGCAAACAGGCTGATCGCCAACCAAATCCAAGGCGCTGGCTTGCGGATGCTATCTGTCGAAAGCGGATTCAAGTCTCGCGGTTCGAAGTTGGAACCGCTATTTTTTATACTGTATCTGCTCTCGCTGCGGAAGTGTTTTTTCCGACTCGCCCATGTTCCTTACGCTGATATGGATTGCTTTTCCGGCGGAGTCTTCTCCAGAATGCCTTCTGCCACGTCCAGCATTTCCTGATCGACGGTTCGATTCTTGGCGATGGCGTCGGCGATTGGTACGGAAATAATTTTATTTCCGCGAAGGGCGGCCATGCGACCGAACTCGCCGCGATGCACCATTTCAATTGCGCCCAGCCCATAGCGCGTCGCCAGGACGCGGTCGAATGCACTTGGTGAGCCGCCGCGCTGCACGTGGCCGAGAATTACCGTTCGCGTCTCGATGCCCGTGCGTTTTTCGATTTCCTGCGCCAGCGTGTTCGCTACACCACCGAGCCGGGAATGGCCGAACTCATCTTTAGGGGCGTCCGCGATCAGCGATTGATTCGACGATGCGAAGCGCGCGCCCTCGGCGACTACGATGATGCTGAAATAGCGTCCCCGCTCGTGCCGCTGGCGGATCGTTTCCGCGATGTCGTCAATCTCGAAAGGCTGTTCCGGGATCAGAATGACATCTGCTCCTCCGGCGATGCCGCTATGAATCGCAATCCAACCGGCGTCGCGTCCCATCACTTCGACAATCATCACCCGATTGTGGGCTTCGGCGGTAGTGTGCACGCGGTCGATGGCTTCAGTGGCGATGTTGACTGCCGTGTCGAATCCGAAGGTGTAGTCAGTTCCAGCAAGATCGTTGTCGATTGTCTTGGGAACGCCAACGATCTTTACTCCTTTATCAAAGAGTTTTCGCGCCACTGAGAGTGTATCGTCGCCGCCGATCGCGACCAGCGCGTCGAGGCCATTCTTTTTAAGCGTTTCGACGCATTGATCCAGGCCGTTCTCGCGCTTGGCAGGGTTGGTTCGAGAAGTTCGTAGGATCGTGCCTCCGCGGGGCAGAATTCCGCCTACGGCCGCGAGATCGAGCGGAGTAGTTTTGTTTTCCAGAACGCCGCGCCAGCCTTCGAGAAAACCCACAAACTGATCCCCGAAATGAAAATATCCCTTGCGAACAACTGCGCGAATCACCGCATTGAGGCCGGGACAATCGCCGCCGCCGGTAAGGATGCCGATTTTCATTTGCTGCTCCTTAAAAAGATGGTTCGGTTAGGCCAATGGTTGCGCGGCGGGACACATCCGCGCTATTTTTCTGTCGGAACTTTAAGGTTAACATTAAGTCGCTTGAATGTTTTGCGGGCGAACGATTTCTGTCGCTTTTAAACCTCTTTTAACGAGCCGGTTTCAGTTTCGTCTATGCCAAGAATATTTCGATGGATTATTTGGCTTGCAGTAGTCCTCGCCGGTGCCGTAGCTCTGGCTGCGATCGCGTTGCATCGCGGTGAATCGATCAATGCGTTATGGCTGGTAGTGGCGGCGGGATGCAGCTACGCGGTCGCCTTCCGTTTCTACAGCGCATTCATTTCGGCCAAGGTTCTTGCGCTGGATGGTACCCGCGCAACGCCCTCAGAAAGGCTGGAGGACGGCAGAGACTTCGTGCCAACTAACAAGTGGGTTGTGTTCGGACACCACTTTGCCGCCATAGCCGGTCCCGGGCCACTGGTTGGCCCCGTCCTCGCCGCGCAATTTGGATATCTACCCGGCACACTGTGGATACTCGCAGGCGCAGTGTTCGGCGGATGCGTTCAGGATTTCGTGATTCTGCTGTTCTCGGTGCGCCGCGACGGAAAGTCACTAACAGAAATGGCGCGAGACGAGATCGGCCCTGTCGGCGGGTTGATCGCCTATGTGTCAGTCATCGCCATTATCGTGATCCTGCTTGGCGTTGCCGCGTTGATCGTGGTGAATGCGCTCAAAGGCAGTCCTTGGGGAACATTTACAATCGCGATGACGATCCCGATCGCGTTGTTTATGGGTTGGTACCTGCGAATTTTGCGCCCGGGAAGAGTTCTGGAAGCGTCGGCGGTCGGATTCGTGCTCGTGATGATGGCAATATTCGGCGGACAGTGGATCTCACAAAGCGCCGCCACCGCGCCGTGGTTTTCCTATTCCGCTTCTGTTCTTGCTATCGTCATCATCGTTTATGGGTTTGCGGCTTCTGCGCTGCCAGTTTGGCTGCTGCTCGCCCCGCGGGATTACCTGAGCACGTTTGTGAAGCTGGGCACGATTGCCCTGCTCGCCCTGGGAATTATTGGCTTGCACCCCATGATGCGCATGCCGGCCTTGACCTGCTTTACCGACGGTACAGGCCCGATATTCGCGGGCAAAGTTTTCCCTTTTGCGTTCATTACGATCGCCTGCGGCGCGATCAGCGGCTTCCATTCTTTGATTTCCAGCGGAACCACGCCGAAACTAATTCGTCGGGAAACTGAAACCCGCATGGTGGGCTATGGCGCGATGCTGGCTGAATCCATGGTCGCGATCATGGCGACGATTGCAGCGTGTGTTCTCGAGCCCGGAGTGTACTTTTCTATTAACAGTCCTGCGGGAGTTGTTGGGCAGACTCCCGAAGCTGCGGCCGCGACCATCAGCGGATGGGGCTTTCCTGTCTCCGCGGCTGAGATGAGCGCTCTTGCGCAATCTGTTGGCGAGCACACTCTCTACAACCGGACCGGCGGCGCGCCAGCATTTGCAGTGGGTATGGCACACATCTTTTCGACCAGCCTGGGCGGTCAGGCCCTGATGGCCATCTGGTACCACTTTGCCATCATGTTTGAAGCGCTGTTTATTCTGACTGTGCTCGACGCAGGCACTCGCGTCGGACGATTTATGTTGCAGGACGCTCTTGGGCACGTGTGGAAACCAATTGGCCGGATCGGTTGGTATCCATCGATTCTTAGCACCAGCGCCTTGATCGTGGCTTCGTGGGGATATTTTCTGTGGCAGGGCGTGAAGGATCCCCTCGGCGGCATTAATTCTTTGTGGCCGCTGTTCGGCATCGCCAACCAATTGCTGGCCACAGTCGCGTTGTGCGTCGCGACTACGATAATCGTGAAAATGGGTCGCGCGAAATTTGCAGCGGTGACTTTGGCGCCGTTGGCGTGGTTGGTTGGCGTCACGTTTACTGCTTCGTGGCACAAAATCTTCGACCCGAACCCGCGCATTGGCTTTCTTGCGCATGCGCGAATCGCAACCAGCTCGCAAGTCATTTTCAACGACCGGCTCGATGCCTGGGTCACCGGCGCTCTCGTCCTGATGGTCACTCTCATCCTGATCGAGTCAGCGCGGAAGTCGGCGAGAGTGCTGTCGGGTAGGGAAGTCACGCAGCCGAAAGAGGCGGCGTTCGTTCTGAGTGCATTTGCGGAGGAAGGATAAGAACGTGATCGTACTTCTTAATCGTGTCGTGCGGCTTTTCATTCAGGCTCTGCGTGAAATCTTCGATGAGACGGCCTATCGCCGATTCTTAGGACCGGCCGTTCCTTCACGCGAGAACTACGCTGCTTTTCGGCGAGAACGCGAGGAACAAGTTTGCCGACGCCCGAAGTGCTGCTGAATCATCGCCTACAGAACTTACTTTAGGCGCATAATCCACATCGGTCGCATCCAACAATTAAAGGAGCAAGACATGCCTGACACTGGAGAGCGCGGGGAAATTCGCAACCGCGCAAACGCTAAGGAAGCACAAACCGCTAAAGAATCTAAAGACTTAGTGTCGAAGACTAAAGAGCAATTTTCGGACAAGAACTCAACACATTCACCTGGCGGCCCGGAGCACACCAACGCACATGAGGGATCAAAAGAGTAGGTCAAATTCATGCAGACTTTGGCCTTCCAAATCGTAACGTTGTTTGTGCTGGCGATCCCCATCGCCTGTGTGGCGTGGACGTGCACTCACGAAGAAATTTTTCGTGAGCCTCGCGAATTTTGCCAGGACCGCTGCAAAACCTCGAAAAGCGTGCTACGCCGCAAATTTTTTTACGTCTTCACGTGCGAATATTGTTTCAGCCACTGGGTTACATTAGGCTTCCTGGCAATCACCCGTTTCAAGCTGCTCTATCCTGACTGGCGGGGTTATCTGATCGCACTGTTTTCGCTGGTTTGGGTGGCCAACCAATACATCAGCATTTACAACCATCTTCGCCTCGACATCAAGCACGAGAAAATCGAGATCGAAGCCGAAAATACCAATTTGAAGAAGATGGACGCGAAAAAAGCGGCCTGATCGGCCGCTTTTGATTGCTCGTTCGTTAACGACTTAGGTCGTTAACGGGCATGCAGGATGGTCGCACTGACAGGCGATTTCCACTTCTTCCGAGCCTGCTTCTTTGCACACCTGTCCGCAATAGCGCTCCCCGGATTGCACCGTGCACAGGCATGGAACGTGTGCGCACTTCTTCGCTTCAGCTGTTGCCATTGATTCTCCTCCGTGTTCGTTTAGTTTCGATGCAGATTCGGGGCGCCAGGTTACGCCTCGCTTTTTGTCGGAAACTGCCTAGCGAGTGGGAGGGCTTGGCGGAGGTACGATGCGCAGCTTTTTGTTAATGGCTGGCCAGTATTGACGCAGAACATTGCCGGCGAATTTCCACGCCAAGTCTGAACCAAATCGGATGAAGGTGCTGCCGGCGCCTCGATTGCCTTCAGGAAAATAGGTGTCGGCCAGGGACTCGCTAGCTAACGGCCCCAGAAGCCCGGCAAGGTTGACGGTGCGATCTCCATCGTCGGTGCGGGTCACAAATACGCGTTCGCCAGCGTATTTCAGGGTTTGGGCGACTGAAAGATGACGCTGAACGAAGAAACGCGGATCTTCATGAGCGACCGAAGCGGTAAGGAATGTGCCGAAAAAATTGTCAGACGCAGCCCGCGCCATGTTTGCGCCGAACCGCTTACCGAATGCCTCGCCGCCTTCTCCATAACCATAGGGCCGGTCCAGAGCCTGACCCCAGGCAGCGCCGATGATGGCGACCCCGAAGGTGGAAAGCGCCACGCTATCATTCGAGGCCAATTGGAATTTTTGCCAAATTGAAAGCCGCGCCGCATTCGTGGCTAGGTCGGGGAACACAACCGATTTTTCTTTCACGAGTTCCACGAATGCGAATTTGCCTTCGTCGGGATTGTCCCTCGGCGAGGGGGTAGGAGATCCTATTTGAGCGAGGGCATTACCACACAGCAGCACGTTGACCATCACGTACGCAGCTACCTGAGTGACCATTGGGCGAGAAGTTGCTGGACGCACTTTAACATTCGCGAAAGCCATTGGAGCCTTCAATGATTTTAGAACACGCGACGCTAGATGGCAGATGCGGAACCCAATTTGAAACGCTAGGTGGGTACCGCGCATCGAACTGGCGCGACCCAAACTACAAGGCTAAAATGGGACATCCTTAACGTGGCAGAACTGTGCGGTCGTACGGACTAGCGAAATTTCTCAGGAGAGAAAAGATGAAATCGAAAATAGTGTTTGTGCTGGGAGCATTGGCGCTGATAGCGATGCCGGCACAGGCGCAGCAGTCGGACCCGAGCAATGCGATTATCAACATCAATGTCAGCCGCACGATTGAGACGGTCAACTACTGGGCACGCGGCTCAACGAAAGTGGATTTCACTGGGACTGCGCTGCTGCCTCGCGCGTCCGGCAAGGCCGATGTCAGCGCCAAGAGCGGCGCCTTGAGTATTGACGCTGAATTCGAAGGGCTCGGCGATCCGTCTTCGTTTGGCCCGGTTTATCTCGTTTACGTGCTCTGGGCGATCACTCCCGAAGGCCACGCCAACAATCTAGGCCAACTTCAAACTAAAGGCGACAAGGCAAAGCTAACCGTCACCACGCGGCTGCAAACCTTCGGCATGATCGTGACAGCCGAGCCCTATTTTGCAGTCGCATTTCCCAGCGAAGATGTCGTTTTAGCTAATACCATTCGCAAAGACACCCGCGGCGCGGTCACTCCGGTAAATGCACAATTTGAGCTTCTGCAACGTGGAAGGTACTCCACGGCAAATCTGCCGGGACTGCCGGCCGATGGCGCGCCGACCGACTTGCAGCAAGCGCGCAACGCTATAAACATTGCCAAATGGCAAATGGCGGATAAATACGCGAGCGATTCGATGGCAAAGGCCCAGGCATCGCTTGATCGCGCGGAAGACTATTACAAACGTAAACAGAAGAATGCAGTGCCGACTGCAGCTCGTGAAGCCGTCCAGGCCGCTGAAGACGCTCGCGCTGTATCGATCAAGCGCCAGAGTGACGAAAAAGTCGCGAACGACCAGGCTGCCGCAGATGCCGCCGCCGCCAGGTCTAAACAAGACGCCGAGGCCGAAGCCGCTGCACGTGCCGAGGCAGACGCCCAGCGCGCTCAGGCAGAGCAGCAGAAATCCGCAGCCGATGCAGCTGCGGCAGCTTCCGCGGCCCAAGCCGCGCAGGAATCTCAAGCCCGGCAACAGGCCGACCAGGCTCGCCAGCAAGCGGACGAGCAAAGGGCAGCAGCTGACGCGGCTGCAGCAAAGTCAGAGCAGGAAAAGCAGGAATTGCGCGCTAAGCTGCTTGAGCAATTTAATCGCGTCCTGCCAACCACCGATTCGCCGAGGGGCCTGGTCGTTAACATTGGTGATGTATTGTTCGATACGGGCAAAGCCGACCTGCGGTCTGGCGCGCGCGAGGCGCTGGCTAAGCTGTCGGGGATTGTCCTGAATTACCCGACGTTGCAACTGACAATCGAAGGTCACACCGACAGCACGGGCACCGAGGAATTCAATCAGAAGCTTTCCGAAAAGCGCGCTGGGAATGTCCGCGATTACCTTGTCCAGCAAGGTCTGCCTCTCGCCTCAGTCACCGCAACCGGTTTGGGTGAATCCTCACCAGTAGCCGATAACGGGACCGCAGCGGGACGGCAAAAAAACCGCCGCGTTGAAATCATCGTTTCGGGCGAAGTGATCGGAAGCAAGATTGGTGCAGCGGGCGCAGCACAACCGCAATAGTCTTCTTGAAAATATAACGGGGCCGCCGAAAGGCGACCCCCATTTTTTAGTTTGCGTGCGGCTACGCTTCGACTAAAAATTGCCCTTGCCGCATAATCTGCTCGTCGTCCACCCAGATGTCGAACTTGCGGCCGACCACGTCAATGTGAGTGCCTGAATACCACTCGGCTCCGGTGTGCGCGCCGTAGGGATTGCCGAACGCGATGTGAATGCCGGGATATTTCTCGTCCTGCAAAATCTCTCCGATTACGTCTTTCAACTCGATGTTCGTGCCAATGGCAAACTCGCCCACGCGGTCGCTGTTTTCGTCGGTGTGAGTGTAGTTCCAAAAGTCAGATTCGAGTTCCTTGTTTTCGGAGTGCGCTTCCACAACGCGATTGCCTTTGACCTCGACTGTGAGCGGATTAGGGGCGAGGTCTCCGAATTTCGCGCACAGAAAATCGCCCACGACTCCATCAATCACGAACTTACCGTTCACTTCGCCCGGAGTTGTGAAAATTTCTCCGCCCGGCAAATTGCCCCACTTGTCGGGACTGATAATGCCGCTGGTTTTCACCCACTTGTAGCTGGGATTCAGGTCGGCCACAAAATCGGTTCCCGCCGCGGTTTTCGCGGTCACCCGGCTCGCCCGCCGCACCATTTCGATCACTTTGATGCTAATGCGGTCGACTTTCATGAAATCTGCGCGCATGCCTTCCATCATGATCCGCTTGTTGATGTTGACCATGTGGGCGTGGCGAATGTGGCGGCGATTGACGATGTCCGTCATCTGCATCCGCGACTTCAACTCGTTGCGCTGGGCCTGCACCGCGAAGATGCTGACCTGGCTGGATTCCATATCGTCGGCAATCTCGTGCGGAAATTCCGTGAGCGGCCGCAGTGCAAGGTCTTCCATCACCCAGGCGCGGTGAGGACAGCCCAGAGTTTCTAATTCATGAATGATGCTGGCAGCGATCTCTTTGGTGGTTTCGTCGGTGATGACGGTAACTTTCTCGGAGCGCTGTATCCGCAAACAGACGTTGACGGCATTCTTCGCGCCCGGCGTCAGTTCAGGATCGAACGGTTCCTGAGACAGATCGCGGGCGCTGGCGGTAAGGGTAGTGGGGCTCAACGGTGCATTCATTCTGGCTCTAGCTCACTTTTCTGGCGGGGAGCGGCTCGGCGGTTTCTTCCAGACCGGCCTCGGTCTCTTCCACAATGTAATCGACGACTTTCTTGAGGTCGCCGGTCTCTTCGAACACTTTCAGTTGGCGGTCCGCTCCGTTTCCCTTTTCCAGAATTTCGTGGATATAGTTCAACTCCTCGCGAGAGCCAAGTTCATCGACCACGTCATCCACAAAATCCAGATACTCACGAATCAAGTCGCGCGCGGGAACTTCCTTCTGCTTGCCGAAATCAATCAGGTTGCCTTCGAGGCCGTAGCGCGCCGCCCGCCATTTGTTCTCCATAAGCAAAGCACGGCGATACAGCCGGAAGCCCTGATTGGCTGAATGCAATTTATGCAACTTGGCAACCGTCGCTTGGATGAGCGCAGCCAGCGCAATGGTTTCCTCGACACGCATGGGAATGTCGCACACTCGAAATTCCAGTGTATTGAAGAACGGATGCGGGCGAATGTCCCACCAGATCTTCTTGGCGTTATCGATGCAATTCGTCTTGATGAGAAGCTTGATGAAATTTTCGTACTCACCCCAGCTGGGGAAATAATCGGGAATGTTGGTGCGGGGGAATTTGTCGAACACCTTGCAGCGGTAGGATTTCAACCCGGTATTCATTCCCAGCCAGAAGGGGGAATTCGTGGAGAGTGCCAGAATATGCGGCACAAAATAGCGCGCATGATTCATCAGGTGAATCGCGGTTTCTTTATCCTCAACGCCGACGTGTACATGAAGACCAAAAATCAGGTTGGCCCGGGCCACCATCTTCATGTCCTGCACGATCGTGTGATAGCGTTCGTCCGGATAAATCTCTTGAGTCCGCCAATCCGCAAACGGATGGGTAGCGGCCGACGCCAGGCGTAACCCGCTCTCCTTCGCTAACCGGACCATGTCCCGGCGCAGTTTCTTGACTTCAGTCTTTGCTTCCTTGATGTTCGTGCAAACCGATGTGCCGACCTCAACCACCGACTGGTGCATCTCGGCCTTCACGCGCTCTTGTAGGATGAGCTTGCCCTTCTCGATCATCTCGGCAAAAATGTGCGAACGCAGGTCGCGAGAGACTGGGTCGATGGTCTGGTATTCTTCCTCGATTCCGATCGTGTAGGTGGGCTGCATAAGGCTGCGGGACCTCGCTGAAACTGATCGCATTAGTATAGCAACTCAGGCGGGAACAACCTGAATCGCAGGAAGGGGGAAAGTGATGGGCGGGGAAATGTGAAATGCGCACTTGGGAGGCGCCTTCTTCCAAATGCGTAGTTATAAAGCCGTTAGGCTCTTTTGCGCCCCGGCTCTGGAATTTCTGCCGGCTTCGGCCCGGCCAAAAAAGCCGCCCAGCGCAGTTCGCGGCCGGGATCTTCATCGCTCAGGGCCTTTTTCACAGCCAGGTCGGCCACCGATTTCACGATCCAGTCAAAATTGTCTTTGCCCACAGAGTTGACATCAGCATCTGGCGCTGGATTCATGAAGTCAATCGCGTAGGGAATTCCGTCTTCGACTGCAAACTCGACCGTATTCAAGTCGTAACCCAAGGCCTGGCACAGCGTGCGCGAGTCTTTCTCGACGCGCGCCAATAATTTCGGATCGACCGGCGGCGCATTCTTCACGTAGCGTTCGTGGTGCGGCAAGCGAGGGTCGTATTGCATGATGTGGACTTTCTCCTGGCCCACGACGTAGCAGCGGAAATATTCCTTGAATTTCACCGCGCGCTGTAAGGTCATGCATAGCGTCCCGCTCTTGTGGTAGGCGTCGAAGAGTTCTTCTTTGGAGTGCACGTGGTAAACGTCGCGCCAGCCGCCGCCATCGAAGGGCTTTAGGAAGGCCGGAAAGCCAACATAATCGAATATCTCACCCCAGTTCAGCGGATAGATAAGATTGCGCATGGACTGGTCGGTCGTTCCCGTGGGATGTTTCTGGTGAGGCAGAATCACCGTCTTCGGAATTGCCACTCCCAGTTTTGTGGCCAGCGCGTAGTTAAAAAACTTATCGTCGGCCGTCCACCAAAAAGGATTGTTGATCACGATCGTGCCGTGAAGAGCGGCGTTCTTCAGATAGGCGCGATAGAAGGGAATATCCTGAGAGATACGGTCGACGATCACGCGGTAGCCGCTGGGCTCGTCCATCTTCACGCCACCGAGCTTCACAAACTCGGCTGACACGCCGTCAACCTTCATGCTGTTGATCTTTTCCACCAGCGCGGGCGGAAATGTCGTCTCCATCCCGAATAAAACGCCAACCTTTTTTGTGCTCATAGAATATTCTCGAGAATTCTTCAAAAATACTTCGCGGCCATTCTTTCCCACAGTGGCCAGTCGTGCTTCGAGTTGTCGTTGAAAACATCCAGCCAATTTGGCACGGCTTTGGCATTGAGCAGCGCCGACAGCTTCACGTTTTGGTCCAGACAAATGTCCCAATCTGACGATCCCAGCACAATTTTCATGCGCCGGTAACGGCTAAGGAACCAGTCGTCATTCATTCCCTGAAGAAAATCCATCGGGCAGTTGAAATAGCAGTCGTCGTCGTAGTAGCCATCGAGGAACTTGTGGATGTCATATGCTCCGCTCATGGCAACGCAGTGGGTCACCACGTCTGGATGCTTGAGCCCGAAGTTCACCGCGTGGTAGCCGCCGAAACTGCATCCGGTGACGGCAAGGCTTTGCGACTGATTCTTCCAGCGAATGAACGGCACCAATTCGTGAAGAATGTAATTTTCGTACTGCATGTGCCGGAGTACGCGATACCGCGGGTGTGCCTGCGTGTTGTACCAGCTCTCGTTATCAACGCCGTCAGGACAAAACACCTGCAGTTCGCCGTTCTCAATCTTCTGCCAAAGCGCCCCAATCATGCCCCTGTCTTCGTACTCAAAGAATTTGCCCATCGAGGTGGGAAAAACAATAAGCGGCGGGCCAGCATGTCCGAACACCAGCAGGTCGATGTGGCGCTGCAGTTGGTTGCTGTAATTTTGATGAAATTCGCGATTCATTCGATTAAGGGTGGATGCTCCGAACGCAACATCTTACCTGAAAACGAGTGTGGTTGGGGCGGCGACGCGGATTACAAGACCAAATGGCGGCCGCGCCTGTCCGATCAGTAATTCTTTGCGTTTCCCGTTTCCGCTATAATCCACGCATCCATGATTCCCGAGCTTCGGCATCAATTTAACGCAAAGTTCACTCCGGAAAAATATAAGACATTCCTCAAAGTCATGGATGAACGCTGCGGAACTCCGGTAAAGTTCCGGATTGCTGAAACGCCCTGTTTTTTCCCGAATTCGTTGATGGAAACTATGGTCGGCTACGGCAAGACGCTGATCCGGCAATTGGAAAGCCTCGAATATCGCAAGGTTTCTTTCGACTCGATTCCGGAAAAATTCAACGTTCCTCGTGAGACGTCTCACCCTCTCTTCGTGGCCGTGGATTTTGGTTTGGTACGAGACGCCAACGGAAACCTGCAACCGAAGTTGGTCGAGATGCAAGGTTTTCCCTCGCTCTACGCCTACCAGGCGATGCTGGCGCAGGTGTATCAGGAGGTGTTTGAACTGGATGGCAGTTTGCAATATCTGCTGGGCGGACTTGATTGGGAGGCCTACAAAACCCTGTTGCGAAAAGCCATCGTCGGAGAGCATGACCCTGCCAACGTGATCCTGCTAGAAATTGACCCGCTCGCCCAAAAAACGTTGCCCGATTTTGTTTTGACGGAACGCTTGCTGGGCATTAAGACCGTATCGATTTCCGACGTGAAGAAAGTCGGCAAATATCTCTTCTACATGAGCGATGGGAAGAGGATACCGATCCATCGCATCTACAACCGGGTCATCGTCGACGAGTTAGTCCGCAAGAAGTTGAACGTGCCGTTTGAAATGAGCGAAGATATCGAGGTGGAGTGGGCGGGACACCCGAACTGGTACTTTCGGATGAGCAAGTTCTCGCTGCCATATCTGAAGCACGAAAGCGTGCCCCACACTCGTTTTCTGCATCGGGTGGAACCAAACCCCAAAGATCTAGTCAATCATGTAATCAAACCGCTGTATTCGTTCGCCGGCATCGGCGTGATTATGAATCCGACGAAAGAAGACCTGGCTTCGATTCCAAAGAGCCAGCATTCGCACTACATCCTGCAAGAAAAAATGGATTTCGCTCCCATCATTGAAACTCCCGCCGGACCGACCAAAGCCGAGATTCGCATCATGTATATCTGGCAGGATGAATTGATTCCAGTCATTACGATCGTTCGCCTGGGACGAGGGTTGATGATGGGAGTCGACCAGAACCGCAATATGGAATGGGTTGGAGCTTCGGCTGGATTTTGGCCCGCGCAATAGTTAGAAGGTCACGAAAAGCAGAAATTCTTTGTTGCCTTCGGTGCCCAAAATCGGGGAATCGATGACATCCGTTGACGCGGCTCCTAGCTCCAGCACTTCTTGTCGTACCCGAGCCACCGCATTCTGCTGTGCAGCTTCGTCGCGCACTATCCCGCCCTTGCCGACCAGCTCTCTGCCCACTTCGAACTGAGGTTTCACCAGCACGACCATCTGTTTTCTGGTACGTTGATTTGTGAACGCCGCCGCGATTACAGCGGGAAGAACCAGGGTTGCCGAGATGAACGACACGTCCATCGCAACGAAGTCTATTGCTTCTTCCTCGATTTGCTGTCGCGAGAGATAGCGGGCATTGGTTTTTTCCAGCAGACGCACGCGCGCGTCGTTGCGCAAACCGAAATCGATCTGACCATATCCAGTGTCTACTGCGAACACTCTCTGTGCGCCGCGCTGAAGCAGACAGTCCGTAAAGCCGCCAGTAGAAGCGCCAACGTCCATGCAGGTCTTGCCGGATACATCGATCTGCCAATGATCAAGCGCTCTCTCGAGTTTAAGTCCGCCGCGGCCGACATACTTCAAATCTTCGCCCAGGAGTCGAATGCTCGCGTTCGCATCAACGCTCGTGCCGGGCTTGTCAATTTTTTGATCGCCGACCAGAATTTTTCCAGCGAGAATGAGGGCTTGCGCGCGCTCGCGAGTGGAAGCGGTCCCGCGTTCGACCAGCAATTTATCTAAACGTGTTTTCAGAAGAGTCTCCGATGGAAAATTCCGCACCCGCAACTGTGCAAGGAGTAGAACGTATTCTCCTACAGCATGTTATGTAGATGGCGTCTGCCTTTTCCACAAAGTTATGCACCGTTGTGTTGAAAACTGGGGCGCGACTACGCAAGACGCGCAGAAAAAAGCCGCCCGTGGGCGGCTCTGTTTTTTTTCGGATGAAGATTTACCCCGCTACTTCTTGCAAAAGTTTCTCGTCGATGTCGAAGTTAGAGTGAACGTTCTGGACGTCATCCTGATCTTCGAGCACTTCCATTAGGCGGATCATCGTATTCGCAGCGGATCCTTCCAGCTTGATGTAGTTCTGCGGGATCATGGCCACGCTGGCCGACACGGGCTCGATTCCAGCCTTCTTTACCGCTTCCAAAACCGTCTCGTATGCGGAGGGTTCGGTAAGGATTTCCCAGTGGTCGCCGTCATCATGTAGGTCTTCGCCGCCAGCTTCAAGGATGATGTTCATCAAATCATCTTCTTTGGCTGCTGATTTGGTAACGATGATGTCGCCCTTCTTGTGAAACATCCACGAAACCGCTCCGGCCTCAGCCATGTTGCCGCCATTTTTGCCGAAGGCGTGACGAATTTCGCTGACAGTGCGATTGCGATTGTCTGTGTTGATGTCGAGCAGAACGGCCGCGCCGCCCGGGCCATATCCTTCGAGTGTGAATTCTTCGTAAAGCGCGCCGGGCAATTCACCTGTGCCGCGCTGAATGGCGCGTTTGATGTTGTCGGCTGGCATGTTCTCGGCTTTGGCGGCAAGAATTGCAGTGCGCAGTCGCGGGTTTGTGTCGGGGTCGCCTCCACCATTCTTTGCTGCAATGCCGATTTCTTTGATAAGGCGGGTAAAGATTTTGCCGCGCTTGGCGTCCAGCGCGCCCTTCTTGTGCTTAATTGTGGCCCACTTTGAATGGCCGGACATGGAAATATCCTCGTCTTAGGAAAATAATCTGATTGTTGGCAGCGCTTAATAGCGCGGGATTCGCCCCCGCGAGGAGATCAGAAAATATCACTGCATATCTCTGAGGTGCCTCAACTTACGCAGGCGAGAGCCAAGTATAGCACGCAGCCGCGTCCGCATTTTTCGGCTTTCCGCGCTTCCCTCGTTCGCATCCAAGCCTGCCATAAACCGTCTTCGCCATTAGTATCACGCTGAAATCTGAATCATTGCTTTTAAGGAGAAATCATGGCAGAGCAATTCGAACAGCTCAAACAGAATAGCAACCTGTACTGGACGCGATCCAGAAAGAAGGCGCGCAGCTCCAGAACGTCAACGTGGACGGCAATCAGCTGTACATCAAGGCGACCGCCAAGTCCGAAGAAAGCAAAAACCGCATCTGGGACGCCATCAAGCGAGTGGACCCCAACTTCACCGACCTCAAGCACGACATTCAAGTCGACCATACGGGGCAGTCAGTTCAGCCAGGTCAAACCGCTCAAACCACTGGCGGTGGGCAACAGACTTACACCGTCCAAGCCGGCGACAATCTTTCTGAAATCAGCAAGCATTTCTACGGTGATGCCAACAAGTACAACAAGATTGTCGAAGCCAACAAGCTGGCCGATCCAGACAAGATTAAAGCCGGTCAGCAGTTGATCATTCCTGCCGCGTAGAGGCGGGGAAAAAACAAGGGCGCCGGAAGGTGAATCGGCGCCCTCTAATTTTTTGTGAATCGCCGTTCGGCGCAAGACACCCATTCGACGCTGCCCGCCATCCCGCATCTAAGTTGCTGAAACCGTTTCTTAACCTCTACACTGGAAAATCAAAAGTTGACGCGCACCGCTTCCTCAACGAACTGGGAGCGGGGAGGATGAATGAGCAGGATGTCGCGCTTTTTAAGCGCTGTGGTTGTGATTTGTTTGATCGGCGGGATTTCGGCGTGCAGCAAGAGCAACGCCGTGGGCACTGCGACTTATGCCGTTCCCACCTCGATTGCAATTTCGCCCGAGCCCACAGCGTCACTGGAAGTAGGCTCGACCGCCACTTTTTCCGCCAGCGCGGCCGATTCTGGGAATCACGTCATCTCTGGCGAGCCGATTTCTTTTACATCCAGCAACCAGGCAGTCGCCACGGTAGCGGCTAATGGCCTCGTCTGCGCCGGGAGTTGGGATTCTCTTGCCGCCCCGCAGATTTGCACGCCGGGGCAGATCGGTACGGCGGTGGTCACCGCAACGGCCCAAGGAGTGACGAGCCCGGCCACGACGGTTTACGTGCACCAGCATATCGACAAGATTGTGGTCAGTCCGGTTCCCGCTCAGCCTGCGCCACTATCCAGCTTATGTTTTTCCGCCGGACAGTTCGCTGGTGCTAAAGGCGAGCTCTACAACTATCAAGCTAACGCTTACAGCGGGACGAGCCCGCAAATCGACATTACTTCCACGGTCGGGCCCTTCACCTGGCAAGCAGGGAATGCGTCGGTAGTCACGCTTACCGCCGCCTCCGTAAATAGCACGGTCAGCGGATTGTTACCCGGCCAGGTGCAAGCTCGCGCCAGCGTACCGGGAACCACCACGATTTATGCCAGCGCTAACCAGGTCAACAGCGCTCCGTTCACTTACAACACCTGCGCGGTGCAATCTATTTCTATTGAGGTCAACGGAAACACTGGCAATTCCGTGACTGTTGCGGCGGGTAGCGGCGCCAAAGTTATCAACGCTTTCGTCACCGACATCCTCGGCAATCGGTTGTATGGAATTCCGTTGACCTGGTGTTCTTCCTCACCTGCGTCTGTGGGAGTCGGCGGCACTGCATGTTCAACCAACGCTTCATCTACCACCGCGCAATACGCTGGAACTGTAAGCGCAACGCCTTCAGCTGTAGGCGACGCCACAATAACGGCTTCATGCACGCCGCCGAATTGCAACATTGGAATCTTGCCTTCTCAACCGATCTATCCGGAGAACGTTGTTAACATCACCGCGACGGCAACAACCGGCGGAACGGGCACTGGCGAAACCGCAACGTTTTATGTTTCCAGCACCGGATGTGGAACCGCCAACGGCTGCGTAAGTGTGATTTATCCGCTAACGGCCTCGAACAATCAGTTGGGTACAGCGGCAATTTTGCCTTCGACTCCGAACGGCCTGACCTTCAACCCCAGCGGATCGGTAATTTTTATTGGTACTGATTTGAGTTACAACAACACACAGGGATTTTCTCTTTACACTCCCGGCGGTTCGTTATCCCGCGATCAAGGAGTAACCGGAAAAGTCCTGGCGATTTCTCCGGATGGATTCACGGCAATTATTTCCGACACTCTCAACACCCCAAACCAGGTCTATATCGTCAATGCGTCCGCCAAGACATCGTTTCCGCTTTCGATTGCAGGCGCGAGCGCAGCGGCTTTCTCTCCGGATAGCCTGAAGGCTTTTATTGTGGCGGGAAGCAATCTTTACGTGTATTCAAAGCTGGACGCATTGCAAACCATTGCGCTGCCGAATCCTGCGACGGGTGTGAAATTTCTTCCGGAAGGTGGGTTCGGTTTCCTCGCAGGCGGTGGGATCGCCGCCGGATTGTCTTCCTACTCGACATGCACGAGCCTGCCGAGTTTGACGGTGGCTACCGCTGGTTTACCCAGCACGTTCCTCCCTCTTCCGAATGCAACACAATTTCTGTCTCTAGACCTGCCCAACATTGACATCATCGACGTTAACGCCGGCGGTTGCGTTCTGTCGGGCGCGACGCTGCAATCTTCAACCAACCTGGGACAGGGCATATTCACTCCACTCCAGATGATTCTTTCGCCGGATGCGACTAAGGCCTACATCATCTCCAACACGCTAAGCAGCATAATCGTTTTCGATATTCTGGGGCAGAGCACGACTGCGCTGCCTTTGTCCGGGAACGTCTACCCCGTCCAAGCGGCGCTTTCGCCAGACGGAGTTATTTTGGCGGTGGCTGCGAGCGATGGAACGGTTCACATCATCAACACCGTGGCAGGAGGCGACGTCACTCAGGTGACGTTCCCTCAGAATCTGTGCCAGAACACGGCAGGCCAGCCCTATTCGTCGACGTGTAAGCCAGACTTAATCGTCGCCAAGCCGTGAGTGCTTAGTATTCCGCTGATTTAACGGCGCGCGATTTGTACGCGTACACAACAGCCAGCAGCGGCGGAGCCAGCAGAAATCCCCAGAAGGGGATGACCGTCCCTAAAACAATCGGCGCGATGATCGATGCCCATATGGGCACTCGCGCACTTCGTCGCATCAGGTAGGGTTGCAAAAAGAATCCGTCGACTACGACGATGGCGGCGTAAAGCATCAAAACGTAAAGCGGATGCTCCCAATCTCGCCAGCGCAACGAGGCGGCCAGCACCGGGCCCAGCAGGCCAAGAATCGGCCCAAAGTGAGGGATGATCTGAAGCGCCGCAGCAAGCAGCGCCCACGCCGGCGCCCATGGAACTCCCAGCAGGTAAAGGCCAACCAACCAAAGGACACCGACGCACAGCGAATCCAACGCTTGAGCGATGAACCAGCGTTTCAAGGCGCTTCCAGTTATGGCGAGATGTTGCGATGCGTCCATCAATGACTTGAGCAGGCAGACCGGATGCCCGATCTCACATGGTAGACTTTTCTTACTTCCGCTGCGAGAACTGACATGAAATTTGGCGTTCTGGTCTTTCCCGGATCGAATTGCGATCACGATGCGTTTTGGACCGTGCAACAGGTTGCCAACCAACCGGTGACCATGCTCTGGCATGAGTCGCACGATCTGGAAAACTGCGACGTCATCATTGTTCCCGGTGGCTTCGCCTACGGCGACTACCTTCGCACCGGAGCGATCGCCAAGTTCTCCCCGGTAATGGACTCGGTCGGCAAGTTTGCCGCTGGAGGGGGTCTTGTGCTCGGCATCTGCAACGGCTTCCAGATTCTGTGCGAAGCGGGGTTGTTGCCCGGAGCGCTCACCCGCAACGCCGGCCTGAAATACGTTTGCAAGCCCGTATGTGTGCGCGTTGAGAACAACGAAACGCCGTTCACGAATAGCTGCGGAAAAGGCGACGTCCTAACCATCCCCATCGGCCACATGGACGGCAATTATTTTTGTGAAGACCAAACTCTTGAGGAATTGAAACAAGAAGATCGCATCGTATTCCGGTATTGCGAACCGGATGGTTCGGTCACGACAGATGCCAATCCCAATGGATCGCGAGACAACATTGCTGGAATCTGCAATGCCGGACGCAATGTTCTAGGCATGATGCCGCATCCGGAGCGCTTCAGCGAGACCGTTCTCGGCGGGGCTGAAGGTTTTAAGATTTTTACATCACTCGTGGGCTCGATGGCGGCGAAGTAGCCATCTGACCCTGAATGCGGCCAGACACATTTCGGGATTTCCGCTAGAATCGTTTCTCGCTTCCATAAATTTGCAACTGATCAACCAAAGAATGGATATTCGACGCCTTGGCGGCCACGCTGCCCGCATCTTAGTCAAAATCATGTCAGCAAAGTGCACCGTCCTCGCCACGTGTGTTGTTCTGTTTTTATTGGGCAGCCAATTCTCCGCGGCCCAGCAGGTGTCTCGCTACGATGTTTTTGGCGGCTATTCATATCTGCGCCTGGATTCGAAATCTTACGGCTTCGCCAATTCGACCAACATGAACGGCGGCGAGATCCAGGGCGCTTACAACCTCACGCGCAACTTTGCCGCCATCGCGGATATCGGTGCCGATTTTGCGCAGAACCAGCATTTTTACAGTTTCATGGCCGGCGGCCAGGCATCGCTGCATAGATATCACGGAACGTTGTTTGCCCATGTGCTCGGTGGCAAAGCCCGAAACGCCGATGAAATTCCCAACGTGGCCAGCAACGTAGGCCGTTCCATCGCGGCCGGTGGTGGCTATGATCTGCCGTTCCGCCAACGATACTCCATTCGTGTTTTTCAAGTGGATTGGGTGAACACTCACACATACGGAGTCACCCAAAATAACATTCGCGCGTCGGTGGGTCTGGTCTTTCACTTCGGCAAAACGTTGAAATAATGACAGCCCTGGAGGCAAGGTTCGGCTGATGAAATTTGCGATGCACTTACGCTTGATTGTCGCTTTGTCCCTGGCGCTTGCCCTGTGCGGATGCGGCAGCAGTGGCACCCACAACGCCTACGTTTCGGCGACCGAGAACGGCATTCTCGCATATCGCATTGGTAACAATTCCGGGAAGTTCACGCAGGTTTTGGGTTCGCCGTTTCCCGCGGGCAATTCGCCGACTTCAATCCAGGTGATGCCATCGGGCAAATTTCTTTATGCGGCGAACCGCACCGACAACACGATCTCGCTTTTCAAAGTCGACAGCAATTCCGGCGCGCTCTCGGAAGTGCTGCCTCGCACTTCCACCGGTGCCGCTCCCAGCACCATGGCGCTAAACGCAGCAGGAAGCCTTCTCTTTGTTGGCAATCAAGTCGGCGGAACAGTTTCCGTGTACTCTGCCAATGGTTCGACGGGAGTGTTGACGGCGGTCGCCGGGTCTCCATTTCCTACTACGCCGAACCCGTCGGCAATCGCGCTCACGCCTTCTGGCAATTTTCTCTACGTGGAGAGTACCAACCTATCGGTGGTCTACGCTTATTCTGTTTCGAGTTCCGGCGCGCTGGCGTCGGTTGCAGGCAACCCAGTCACGGTAGGTGCCGCTCCATCCGCGCTCGCAATCGATGCTGCGGGAAAATTTCTTTTCGTGGCGAACACCGCGGCGGATACGGTGTCGGTTTTCTCCATCCAGACTGGCGGAAATTTGATCGCGGCTCCTGAATCGCCATTTGTAACGGGCACCAGCCCGATCGCTCTGGCAGTTTACCCAGGAAGCCAGTACCTGTACGTCGCCACTTTGGGCAACGATAGCCTTTATTTCTACATGATTGCCAGCAACGGAGTGCTGACGCAAGTGGTCGGCTCACCCCTGACGATAGGCTCGTCGCCTGTGTTTATTACGTTGGATCCATCGGGTAAGTTTTTGTACGCTGGCAATCAGACCGCCAATACGATTACGGAATACTCGATCGCCAGTTCGACCGGCGTACCGACCGCTACTTCCAACCAGGCGAACACAACAGTATCGCCGTCATCGATGGTGGTTTTACCGTAGCGCGCCTAGTTTAGTGAGTATTTACCGCGTTCGATCATCTTCTGGGCGATCTGCTGGCGCAACTCGATGACATTGAAAGGCTCGTATTTCGCCAGCCTTCGAAGAATGGCGAACTGCATGCGCAGGTTGTCTCCATCCGCTACGTCGGCAATCACTTTCTTGGCTGCCGATTCGATCGTTTCCATTGCCTGTGCCAGGTACACTCGGGTCATGGCCATAGGCAAGGCGGCTTCTGTTTCGCCTTTCGACTCCACGATTTTCTGCGTGCGCAGCACGCTCGACTCCATCGCGTAGGTTTCAATCGTCATGTCGGCGATGGCACCCATCACTTCCTGCTGTTCCTGGATGGCTTGCATATATTTCTGCGTCGCGGCGCCGGCAACGAACAAGCCGAGTTTTTTCGCTTGCGCGACCAGTTTGCGTTCATCCGCAAGCGGGCCTTCAATTTCTTCAGTCGACGGACCTGACAACACCTCGTCCATCAGTTTCTTGATCGCGGGCATCAGCGCCAGCTGCCCGCTCATCGCCCGCTTCAGCAGGAAGCCGGTAATGATCAACCGATTGATCTCGTTTGTTCCCTCGAAAATGCGGTTGATGCGCGCATCGCGGTAGGTGCGTTCCGCGGGATATTCTTCCACAAAACCATATCCTGCATAGATTTGGACCATCTCATCCACAACGTAGTCGATCATCTCCGATCCCCAGACCTTGATGATCGAGCACTCTACCGCGTATTCCTCGATGGCCTTGCGCGTCTCCCTGGCTGCATCGGCGCCGGACTTGTCGACCTCATTCAGTGCAGCGTCCATCATGCCGACCGTTCGGTACACAAGCGCCTCGCCGGTGTAGATGCCCACAGCCATGTTGGCAATTTTCTCTCGCACCAATCCGAAGTCGGCGATGACTTTGTTGAATGCCTTTCGCTGCTTTGCGTAGCCAATGGAATGTTCAATCGCCACTCGCGCGCCGCCCACGCACATCGCGCCCAGCTTGAAGCGGCCGACGTTGAGAATGTTGAAAGCGATTACGTGACCCTTGCCGATTTCGCCCAGCAGGTTTTCCACCGGCACCTTGCAATCATTCAAGATTACCGGGCACGTAGATGAGCCGCGGATGCCCATCTTGTGTTCTTCGCCGCCAATCGAAATTCCAGGGAAATTTTTCTCTACCAGGAATGCGCTGAATTTTTCGCCGTCGATTTTCGCGAAAACTGTGAATAGGTCGGCGAAACCTGCGTTGGTGATCCACATCTTTTCGCCGTTCAGGATGTAGCTTTTTCCGTCGGAAGAAAGGGTCGCGCGTGTCCGACAATTCATGGCATCCGAACCCGATGAAGCTTCCGATAGCGCATAAGCGCCCACAATCTCTCCGGCTGCCAAACGCGGCAAATATTTCTTCTTCTGTTCTTCGGTGCCGAAATAGACGATTGGCAAAGTGCCAATGCCTGTGTGGCCGCCCCATGTAGTAGCGAAGCCCGCGTACTTGGCGATGTGATCGGCGATCACCGCTGCCGTAACCTTGTCCATTTCGAGGCCGCCATACGCCTCGGGGATCTCCACACCGCTAAGCCCCAGATCGCCAGCTTTCTTAAGCAAGTCCCGCGTGATGGAGAAGTCTTTATGTTCAATCTTCTCGACATTCGGCAGAATCTCGTTGACAGCAAATTCCTCTGCTGTCTGGCCAATCATCTGGTGCTGCTCGGTGAAGTCTTCCGGCGTGAAAACGTCTTGCGGACGACGCTCTTCCAGTAAGAAACTTCCGCCCGAAACTCTGCTCGTGGAAACTGCTGAGGTGGCCATGGAAATCCTTTCAACTGATAAATCGAAGCCAAATTCGTGCGATCTTGGGCTTGCCAGGACAACACTAAAGTTTATAAGCAGGGCATCGGGATTTGCTAATGTCTTTAAGGTACGAAAGGACTTCGGCGTGGGTTACCGGCGGTCCCGGGAAAAAGGGTTGTCAACGCCCATAATCGTCAGCTTTACGCGATTTCGGCTCCGCTAAGCAGATCCGGCGATGGGACGCCAAAGGCTGACAATTCTTTACAGCCCCTGGCTTTACAATCAGTCAGGCAAACTCTCATAGTAGGGTTGGCCCAGCCACGAATGCGTCCTTTCCTTCCCATCACCCTTCGCGGTCTTGCTTTCGGCTTGGCGCTCGTGGTGACCACCTCCACAAGCTGGGGGCAAAACCCAATTTCCCCGCCGCAGAACGCGACGGAAGACTACTCCAAAGGGCGAAGCCATTTTCCGAATCCGATTGCCCCGTACCAGCCTCGCGAAGTCGCTGCCCCAAATTTGACCAACTCGCCGCGGATTGCATCGCTGGTCCACGACGGCAAACTCATGTTGTCGCTTAACGATGCGGTTGCGCTCACGCTTGAAAACAACCTTGACATCGCAATCTCGCGTTACAACCTCGATATCGCGGACACCGACATTCTGCGAACTGCCGCTGGAGCAAACACGCTCGGCGTGAATACCGGCATTGTGCAGAACACGCCCGGCGGCGGAACTGGCGGTCTTAGCGGCACGGTAGGCTCGGGCACAGGCGGCACCAGCGTCGGCACCGCGGGAGCAGGCACCGGAACCAACGGTCTTGTTAGTTCGACGCTAGGGATCGGATCCACGATCCCCAGCTTCGATCCCATCGTGTCAGGCACTCTTCAGATCGATCGCAACCACACATTCGCGACCAATTATCAGGCGGGTGTGCCCATCATCAACACCAACACAGCAACCGCAAACTTCGGCTACACGCAAGGCTTGCACTACGGCACGGAAATATCCGCGTCTTTCAACAACGCGCACACGACCAGCAACAACACGAGTCCGTTGCTGACCCCGTCGATTACATCTAATTTGCAATTTCGGCTGACGCAACCGCTTCTACAAGGCCGCGGAAAACTCCCGAACACGCGTTACATCCGTATCGCCAGCAATAACCGGCAAATCAGCCAGGCCGCATTTCAGCTTCAAGTGATTACAACGGTCGACCAGGTCGAGACCCTCTACTGGAACCTCGTCTATGCATTTGAGAACGTCAAGGTCAATCAGGATGCCGTCGCCTATGCACAGAAAATACTCACCGACGACCAAACTCAGGTTAAGTATGGAACCCTGCAACCGGTGCAAGTGGCTAACGCCCAAAGCGTTCTGGCAAACAATCAGCAGACTTTGATTCTGGCCCAGACCAACCTCCAGCTTCAGCAACTCTTGATGAAGAATGCTTTCAGCCGTGTCTTTCGAGAAGACGTTATTCGCGATGCTGAAGTAGTGCCCACTTCGACCATGCAGATGCCCACGGAAGAACCCGTGCTTCCAACAGAACCTCTTGTGGCAGCAGCACTCGCCAAACGAGCCGAGTTGGCTGAGTCTCAGATTGATCTGAGCACCCGCGAACTGAGCGGAGACGCCGTCGCCAACGCGCTGCTTCCCATCGTCAACCCGTCGGCGTATTACGGCGGGTCGGGCCTCGGAGGCAATCTGAATCCGGCATTGCCGATCTGCTTGGGAACCGTCACCATTCGCTGCTTCAACCCATCGAAGGCTCCGCCGCCGTTTCGTCACCAGACGTCTGTGGGATATGGCAGCACGCTAGGGCAACTATTCGATTCCACGGCGACCGACAAAGGTGCGGCGGTGACCATGGATTTCACGCTCGGCAACAGGGAAGCACAGGCGAACCAGATGCGCTCTCAACTGGAACTCGCGCAAGCGCGAGTGCGACTGCAACAGTTGCAAAACCAAGTGAGGATCGAAGTTCGCAATGCACAATTCGATGTGCAGCAGAATCGCGCCAGTGTCAAAGCGGCGCAGGAGGGGGTGGACTATGCGCAGAAAAACCTGTATGCCGAGCAGCGCAAGTTGCAAGTGGGTGTCGGCACACCTGACGCAGTTCTTCAGAACCAGTCGGCTATGACGACGGCCCGCGGCAATCTTCTCTCCGCTCTCGCCGCCTACCAAGAATCCCAAGTGGAACTTGATCGCGCCACGGGCCTGCTGCTGGAACATGCGGGAATACAGATCGGTGACGCCCTGAAGGGGCAGGTCATCACGATGCCGAACCTGCCTCACGTCGTTCCGGCGGAAGCAGAACCAGCCGCACCTCCGCCAATCCAGTAAACCGCGATTCTTCCGCGCCATTCCGCCGACCGTGCTCACAGGGTATTCTCATTGCGTGAAACTTTCTGTGGTGCTGATCACGCTTAACGAGGAAGCCAATATCGGGCTAACTCTGCAAAGCATCCCGCCGCTGATCTCCGACGGAGACGGTGAAGTAATCATTGTCGATTCGGGATCCACCGACCGGACAGTCGAAATAGCGCGCTCCCATGGCGCAAAGATCTTTGTTGAACCGTGGAAAGGCTTCGCTGCGCAAAAAAATTCTGCCATGGACAAGACCTCAGGCGATTGGATCCTGCAGCTCGATGCGGACGAAGAATTAGAGCTGTTGCTGGCAGAGGAAATCACTGCGGTGATTAAATCGCCAGGCGACGTGGCTGGATTTTTTATCCCGCGAAAGAATTTCTTTCTCGGCAAGTGGATTCGGCACGGCGGCTTCTACCCCGATCCCAAGCTGCGTCTCATTCGCAAAGGGGCAGGAAAATTTGAAGAATATGGTGCGCATCCGACGATAAAGATTGTCGGCAAAACAGCTACCCTGAAGTACGCCTTGATTCACCGCGCATATCCCACGCTGCGCGGCTACATCGACCACATGAACAGCTACTCTTCGCAAGGTGCGCAACTGGTTGCAGCCAACGGCCCGGTCAGGTTCAGCTTCTCGGATGTTGTGGCGCGCCCGCTGCTTACTTTTTTCTACAACTACTTCATAAGGCTCGGTTTTCTTGATGGTAAGGAAGGCTTGTTGCTACACATTTACCACTCTATTTATGTTTCGTGGAAATACGCCAAAGCCTGGGAGTTGTCGCGAAACGGCGCGAACACGCCCGTTTCGTAATTTCCAGCGAACCGTCCTTGCGATTTGCCTTATGATTAGAGATACGCCGTTGAGGTAGCCATGCCCAAGCAAAAACAGCCCGTCGCTGACAATCCGATCGCAGAAGTGTTCGAAGGACGCCATCCTTCAGCTGCCGAATCAGAGTGGGCGGAAAAGACCCTGGCTCCCGCTCTCGAAAAAGCCCCTGAAAAGCCGATCGGCGCCGCTACCGGCGTGAACCTCGATGAGAATGGACAGGCACGCTTCACCACCATCTCTGGCGTACCAATCCGCCGCCTCTACACGCAAGCAGATCTTCCTGAAGATTGGAGCGCGGAAAAATATCTTGGCTTCCCCGGACAGGCTCCTTACACTCGCGGGATCCACGCCAGCGGTTACCGCGGCAAACTTTTCACCATGCGGCAGTTTTCCGGCTTCGCCTCGCCGGAAGAAACGAACCAGCGCTACAAGTACCTATTGCAAAGCGGCGGCAGCGGATTGTCGGTGGCTTTCGACCTGCCCACGTTGATGGGCTATGACTCTGACCACGCAGCCAGCGAGGGCGAGGTCGGCAAGTGCGGCGTGGCCATCGATTCGCTCGAAGACATGGAAATTTTGTTCGATGGCATCGACCTGGAAAAAACCACGGTTTCGATGACCATCAATTCTCCCGCATCAGTTCTCTGGGCCATGTATCTTGTGGTGGCTGAGAAACAAGGCGCGGACTGGAAGAAAATTTCAGGCACTCTGCAAAACGACATTCTGAAGGAATACATCGCGCAGAAGGAATATATCTACCCCCCAGCGCCCTCGATGCGTCTGGTGATCGACACCTTCGAGTTTGGATCGAAATTTACGCCGCGTTTCAATACGATTTCAATCAGCGGATACCACATTCGCGAAGCCGGTTCGACAGCCTTGCAGGAACTCGCTTTCACGCTCTACGACGGCGCGGAGTATGTGGAATGGGCGTTGCGCCGCGGCCTCGACGTCGACGATTTTGGCCCGCGCCTCAGCTTTTTCTTCAACGCGCACAACGACTTCTTCGAAGAGATCGCCAAATACCGCGCCGCGCGAAAAATCTGGTATCAGGTGATGAAAAACCGCTTCGGAGCGAAAAATCAGCGCACCTGGCTGATGCGGTTCCACACCCAAACTGCCGGCGTTTCGCTCCCCGCCCAGCAGCCCATGAATAACATCGCGCGCGTGGCGTTGCAGGCGATGGCCGCGGTGCTCGGCGGAACGCAGTCGCTTCACACCGATTCTTACGACGAAGCCCTGGCGCTGCCTACAGAAGAGGCGGCCCGCATCGCACTGCGCACACAGCAGATCATTGCCTACGAATCCGGCGTCACCCAGACTATTGATCCTCTTGGCGGTTCCTATTTCCTCGAAAGCCTGACGCTTCAAATGGAAAAGGGCGGTTTCGATTATTTCAGTAAGCTCGATGATATGGGTGGAATGGTGAAAGCGATTGAGCGGGGATATCCGCAGAAGGAAATCGCAGAAGCCTCCTACCAATATCAACGCTCTGCCGAGGCGCGGGAAAAAGTGACGGTGGGCGTAAACGAATTTGTCATTGAAGAAGAGTCGCCGCACATCCTCTACATTGACGAAAGCGTAGCGCGTCAACAAACCGCCAAACTAAAAACGCTTCGGGAACGCAGATCGAGCGACGAAGTGCGCCGCACTCTCGATGCCCTGAAAAAAGCTGCCGCCATGGAGCCTGCGGGCACGGCTGGCGGAGAAATTTCTTCGGCAAACACCATGCCGTTTATCATCGATGCGGTCCGCGCTTACGCCACTGTCGGAGAAATCTGCGAAGCTTTGCGCGAAGTGTACGGCACTTACACGGAAGTCAGCATCACCTAAATGCTCGGGCGCGTATTTTTTGTCCTTGAATGAATGAGAATTTCTAGTTTCTTCCGAACAACGCTCATATCCCTTTTTGCTGCTGCGCTGGCCGCGCAGACGCAATCGCCCCTGCCACCGTTGCCCGCTCCGGTTTCGAATAACTCGGTGGCGGAAGCGCGATCGGGAAAACATTCCTACATTTTTTCGCTGATGGGAATCGGCTCCAAGAAAACTTGGGATTCGGTGATCAACCAGGCCTTCGCGCTTGACCTCGACGGAGGCAAGTGGGTGGCAATCAATCCCGTGCCCGGTCCCGCTGGGCGAATCGCGGCATCTGCCATTGGTGTTCGCGGCCAAATATTTTTGTTCGGAGGATACGCGGTCGATGCACAAGGCGGGGAAATTACCGTCCCCGATGTGGCGATTTACGATCCGCTCACCGCCCATTGGTCGCGCGGCGCGGACATTCCAACGCCGGTTGACGACGCGGTCATCGGCGTTTTTCGCGACCGCTACATTTTTCTGGTCAGCGGCTGGTCTAACAAAGAAGCTGTCAACAACGTTCAGGTGTACGACGTCGATAAAGATAAGTGGTCCACGGCCACCCCTGTTCCGGGTACCCCTGTGTTCGCGCATGCTGGCACACTCGTAGGCGACACCATCATTTACGTTGACGGCGCGCGCAAAGTCACCGCCGACGGCCAGACCCGCTACGAGCCGTCAGAGGAGTGTTGGATGGGCAAAATCGATCATCGCCATCCCGAGCAGATTCAATGGAGCAAGCTTCCGCCGCACCCCGGTACCGCGCGTTTCCGCATCGCTTCAGGCGGATCGGAAAAAGATCAGAAGATTTATTTCGCCGGCGGCAGCGACAATCCTTACAGCTTTAACGGCGTAGGCTATGACGGCAATCCCGCGGAACCGTCGTCCACGGTTTTCGATTTCAACCTGCGCAACAATCAATGGGAAACCATCACCGAAAAATTGCCCGAGCCCACCATGGACAACCGCGGCATGGTCGTGACTTCCGACAACCTGATTCTGGTCGGTGGCATGGAAAAAGGCCAGCAAGTCACCGCAAAAGTTTCCGTCATCCCGAAACCCTCCAGGAAAAAATAAATCGCTGAGTGCCCCTTCCTTCGCGTTTTTGTGCGAAGGGGCGGGACCTCTACTCTTCGTTCTATTTCAACATCTCTCTCAAGGCCAGGGTTTGTCTGCGAGTGAGTTTGGCGGTCAGCAGGGAAACCTCCATCGAATACATGGAACCGTATTCGAGCGGCTTATTTTCGGCCGGAAACGAAGCTTCTATGTAGGCGTCACGATAGGTAATCCACGCCTTTTCAGCCGCTTTGATTTTCCCTACCGCTTGACTGTCGTTCCCCGCTTTCGCCAGCAACTGCTTGTAGACGCGATTTAGTTCGGCATCCGCGCGTCCCGCTTCGTCGGACGCGCATGTGTTGATTTCAAACTGGGTTTTCGCTTGTTTACCGCAGGCATGGAATTGCGGCGACTCTTGTGCCATACAACTCAAAGCCACGAGAAGGGCTGCAACGATTCCTGACGGAAGCGTTCTCATTCGAGATGCTGCTCAATCGCCAAAGCTGATGCCGATTGCGCGCGCGGTTTGCACCAGCTCGCCTTCGGGATCGACGGTTTTCAATCGATGAATCGCTTTCGCTATGTCTTCTGCTTCAATGCGCTGGTTGCGCAGGCAGACCATCTTTCCGAACTGGCCTTTGGCGATCAATTCGACGGCAGCCACTCCAAAGCGGGTCGCGAGGATGCGGTCAAACGGTGTGGGAGAGCCGCCGCGCTGAATATGTCCAAGCACGCTCACCCGCACTTCTTTCCCAGTCCCGTCCGCAACCGCATCGCCCACGCGGTTGGCTACCGAGCCGGTGCGGCGATGTTCCTTCCACTCCGGCAGCTTGATGCCTTCGGCCACAACGATGATCGTAAAATTCTTCCCCGCATTTTCCCGCTGCATGACGTGTTCGCACACTTCTGAGATGGAAAACGGAATTTCTGGAATCAGGATAATATGCGCGCCGCCCGCCATGCCCGCTTCGAGAGCAATCCATCCCGCGTCGCGGCCCATTACCTCAACCACCATGATGCGGTGATGAGCTTCCGCCGTGGTGTGGATCTTGTCCACGGCGTCAGTGGCCGTGACCAAAGCGGTGTCGAATCCGAACGTCACCTCGGTTGCGCCTAAATCGTTGTCAATCGTCTTGGGGACGCCCACCACGTTTAATCCCTTGCGGAACAATTCGAGGGCAATCGTTTGCGAGCCGTCGCCGCCAATGGTGATGACCGCGTCGATCTCCAGCTTGCGCGCGTTGGCGACCACTTCGTCAGAAATGTCGCGCTTGACCGTAACCCCGTTCTCGACAGAACGATATTCGAATGGATTGCCACGGTTTGTGGTGCCAAGGATGGTGCCGCCTCGCGGAAGGATTCCACTCACGCTGGCAAGAGTCAACTCCCGAGCGCGCTCGGGATAGATCAGGCCGTCAAAGCCATCCGGAATGCCGATGACTTTCCATTTGTACTTGAGAACCGCGCATTTGACGGCCGCGCGGATGACCGCATTCAGCCCGGGAGCGTCTCCGCCCCCGGTGCCTATGCCGATACAGCGTATCGAGGACATACTTGCGGTTAGTTGGTTGTAATCGTCGCCGTCGAAGTGAACGTAGTCGAGCCGCTGGTGTAAGTAGCGGTCAAGATGGCGATTTCACCGGTAGCGGAGGTCGCGTTCGCAAGCACAGTAATTGGGGACGAACCCTGGCCCTGAACAGTAAAATCAGCAGTGCTGTTGCCGCCGCCGCTGACACTGGTAATTGTCCAAGTGGCAGTGGATGTTACGTCCACGGGCTGAGAACTCCCAGACACTGTCGCCATGGCCGTGAAGCCGACTGTCACTCCGCCATTCGCTGTGACGGTTGCTGTGGTCGGATTCACCTTAATGGCGGTGACATTTGACAGGGCCACGGTGACTGATGCGGTTCCGCTCGTCGTGCCGGATTCTCCAGTGATCGTCGATGATCCCACGGAAACCCCGGTGACAACTCCTGTGTTACTAATAGTCGCTACCGAAGGGTCGGAACTCGTCCAGACCACTCCGTTGGTGAGGTTCTTGGTGCTGCCGTCATTGTAGGTTCCAGTAGCCGTCATCTGCTGCGTCGAACCCTGATTCAAGTTTAGGCTGGCGGGGCCTACGGTAACCGTGCTCAGGACCGGATTCTGGAAGAAACCGGTGCAACCGATTGATGCTGCCGTGAACAGGAGCAGCGCGAGGGTGGCGCAGAACTGGAGTTTTCGTTTACACATGAACATATTTAGTAGAGTCCTGCGTCTCGCCCCGCGAATCGGCGACTCACAAATTGTAGCATCCGGCTGCAGTCCGCATCCAAGAGGAAGAACGCAATAAGGTCGTTCCCTTGCAACAGAAGTTGGTACTATTCGGACTCAACCCCCGCGAATGCCCCTAATCGATAAATTCGGCCGTCCCATCACCGATCTGCGGCTTTCGATCACCGATCGCTGTAACTATAAGTGCGTCTACTGCCGGACCGGAAACGAAGGCGCGCTCTACGGCGACCTGCCATTTTCCGACTATCTGCGGATGGCGCGGGTGCTGGTGGGGGTGGGGATACAGAAGATCCGCCTCACGGGCGGCGAGCCGCTTCTGCGTAAGGGCGTGGTGGAGTTTGTTAGGGAATTGGCAAAGCTCGGCCCTCAGGCGCTAAAGCCCCTATCGTGCACCGGCGTGAGGGGCACGGCTGAAGCCGTGCCCCTCCCTGGGGCAGTTGCTACTAAAGGTGATGCACCCTCCTCCATTGTCATGCCGAGCGAAGCGAGGAATCTGCTTGCTGCCAGCGCAACCGCAGGGTCCCCCGAGCGAGCGCCCGTTCGGGACCCTAACGGAAGCGCGCACTACAACGAACCCCTCGACCTCGCCCTGACTACTAACGGCCATCTTCTATCCGACCTGGCGAAGCCGCTGAAAGACGCGGGACTCAACCGCGTTACCGTCAGCATGGACGCAGTTGACCCCGACCGCTTCGCGCGCATCACCCGGGTTGCCGGCGGCTACGATCATGTTCTTGCCGGCATCCGCGCCGCGCGCCGGGCGGGGCTCTGGCCGCTGAAAGTCAATTGCGTGCTCATGCGCGGATTCAACGAAGATCAGATCATCCCGTTCGGCATGTTTGCCCGCGAAGAAGGCGTCACGGTACGCTTTATCGAATTCATGCCGCTTGAGGAAGATCGTACCTGGTCTCCGACAACCGTCGTCACGCTCGACGAAATTCTCGCGCGCATGGCTGAATATCGGCCGCTGGTCGAAATTCCTCATGCCCGTTCGGAGACCGCGCGGCGTTACCGTTTTGACGACGGCATCGGAGAAATCGGAATTATCGCTCCCGTCTCCCACCCGTTCTGCGGGCACTGTAGCCGCATCCGCATCACCTCAGATGGAAAAATCCGCACGTGCCTGTTCTCGGTGTGGGATCACGACCTCCACGGGCAGATGCGGCGCGGCGCGAGCGACGAAGATTTGGAAGAATTTATCCGCGGCGTGATCGAGAAGAAAGAAGCCCGCCATCACATCGGCGAACCCGATTTTGTCCCGGCATCGAGAACTATGGTGCACATCGGCGGATGAATCGCCATGGCATCGGTTTTATCCTACTGGTCGCGCTGGCAGCGCCCGTGGCTGAGTCGCAGACTCCCGCGTACTACCTCGGCTTCGACCGCAATAACTACCCCGGGGATCAAAACCTTCAAGCGCTGCGTGGGACGTTTTCCTACGTAGGCTATTGGCTCGGCCATCCGCCGAGTGCGACTGCGAATACGTGGAAAGGCAAGCGACACAAGCTCGACGCTGCCGGATTCGGTTTTTTGGTTCTCTTCAACGGGCGCCCGTACGCGCAACTGAAATCTATCGATAGAGCAACATCGCTTGGTAGTGCCGATGCTCAAGCCGCAGTGGGCGCCGCGCACCGCGATGGTTTCCCTGGAGGGACTGTCATCTTTCTCGATCAGGAAGAAGGCGGACGCATGTTGCCCGAGCAGAAGGCCTACATCTACGCGTGGGTCGATGTCGTCATCGCCAGCGGTTTTGCGGCCGGAGTTTATTGCTCCGGGATTGCAAACATAGAGGGATCGGGCGAAAGCGTGGTCACCGCGGAAGATATTCGCGCCAACGCCGCTGGCCGCAAAATCTCTTTTTGGATCGCAAACGACGCTTGCCCGCTTTCGCCGGGATGCACATTTCCTAGGCCCGCGCCAAACCCTGCGTGGAGTGGCATACACTTTGCCGATGTATGGCAATTCGCGCAATCGCCTCGGCGACCTGACGTAACCGGCCAATGCGTTAAGACTTACAACGCCGATCAAAACTGCTATCCGCCAGGATTTCCGGCGTCAAGCGGATTGCACATCGACGTAGAAACTGCGACCTCGCCCGATCCTTCTCACGGGCGAAGCCGCTAGAAGAATTTAGATCTGCGTCATGCCGCCATCGACTTTGAGATCGATGCCGGTGATGTAGGAAGCGTCGCCTCCCGCAAGGAAGAGTACGGCATTGCCGATTTCTTCCGGCGTCCCGAACCGCTTCATCGGTACTCGTCCGACGATGTATTTGGCAAATTCGTCCACCGCTTCTTGCGGCAAACCAGTACGCCCGAAAATCGGGGTCTTGATTGGTCCCGGACTGACAACGTTCACCCGAATTCCGCGATCAACCAATTCCGCCGCAAAGGTGCGTGCCAGCGACCTTACCGCCGCTTTGCTGGCCGAGTAGACGCTCGTAGACACGGAGCCCGTTTCATTGGCAACTGACGAATTGAGAACGATGCCCGCATTGTCATTCAAGTACGGCAGCGCTTTCTGCACGGTGAAGAAGAGTCCCTTTACGTTGATGTTGAATGTCTCGTCAAAAAACGCGTCCGTGGTCTGTGCCACAGGGGCGAACTTTGCGATTCCAGCGTTGGCGAAGAGCGCATCAATCTTGCCGAACTTCGCCGAAATTTGCTTGTACATGCGGTCCAGGTCTTCGCCCTTCGATACGTCCGCCTTGATGGCCAGGACATCGCCGCCGATGGTCTTCACCGCTTCGTCGAGCGTTTTCTGGTCGCGGCCTGAGATTGCGACTTTCGCGCCTTCGTCGTGGAAAAGTTTTGCTGTTGCCAACCCGATGCCGCTATTTCCGCCCGTGATGACTGCTGTCTTACCTTCGAATCGTTTCATGAATCCTCCAGATTTCTTATTTCGATACTTTGATGAGTATTAAAATAGGAAGGTGCAGCTTTTTGCTAGTGCTGTCTTCAATTGGAGTGTCTGAACAAGTTATGGACTTAACTGAGGTGGCGAAAATCGCGAAAGCCCTGGCCGACCCGACCCGGCTTCGCATTTATGAAGCGATCGCCGAACAAGACGAGATTTTCTGCGGCGAAATCGTGGAGAAATACAAGCTAGCTCCCGGAACGGTATCTCACCACCTCAAAGTGCTCGCCGACGCCGATTTGATCGGCTGCCGGCGGGAAGGGCAGTTCATCTACAACCGAGCCCTTCCTGAGAAAGTGCGGGAATTTAATAAAGCCCTCGCGGAGCTCGCAGGCGCTCGCTGCCGCTAGGCGATAGGCAAAGTCGCCGCCTCCTTGCCTTCCGCACCTCGCACAGTGCACAATACTTGCCGGAGCCCAGTAGAGCCTAAAACGCCAGCTGCAATTTTTCGGCGCTTTTGGTGACCGCTGAGCATCCAACAGGCTGTATAAGGAAACGAGTGGCTTCAACATCCCCGCAGGTTGGGCGTCGCAAGGCGCAGTGAACCGGCTGGAGCCGCTGCAAGGCTTTCAACATCCCCGTTCTAATTCGGGTAACTCGCGAGCGAAGCCCGCGGCTGTCTCGATTGGAACTGAAAGCAGGACAAGACATGGCTACGGCATCAGCAGTTTGCAGTTTGGAAAATTATCTCGTCCAGCCAGACCACACCATGGACGCACGCATCGCAGCCGCCCGCAAAGAGTTGGGCCGCGAATGTGTGGTTCTTGGCCACCATTATCAACGTGATGAAGTCATCCGTTATGCGGACTTCCGCGGCGATTCCTACAAGCTGGCTCAGGAAGCAGCGCGCGCTGGTGGGAAATACATCGTCTTTTGCGGCGTCCATTTCATGGCCGAGAGCGCGGACGTTCTCAGCCGTCCCGGTCAAGTCACGATTCTGCCCGACTTGAACGCGGGATGCTCCATGGCCGACATGGCGGAAATCACCCAGGTCGAAGATTGCTGGGAGCAGTTAGCGCGCGCCGGCTTGACGGACGATCTCGGCAAGGGGATCACGCCGATCACCTACATGAACTCGACAGCCGCCATCAAAGCGTTCTGTGGCGAGCGCGGTGGCTTGGTTTGTACTTCGTCAAATGCGCCCGCTGCATTCAAGTGGGCGTTCGGCAAAAACGAAAAGCTGCTCTTCTTGCCCGACCAACATCTCGGCCGCAACACCGGCTTTGCCATGGGCATACCGCTGAACGAAATGGTGGTGTGGGATCCCTATCTCATCAACGGCGGCCTGACCCCGGATCGCCTGCGAGCCGCGAAAGTAATCTTGTGGAAGGGCCATTGCTCGGTGCATCAACGCTTTCTGCCTGAGCATGTTGACAACGTCCGGTCAAAATATCCGGGCATCCAGGTGATTGTCCATCCCGAATGCCGTTGGGAAGTCTGCCAGAAAGCCGATGGAATCGGCTCAACCGAAGGTCTGCTGAAGATTATTCGCGATTCCGCCCCGGGAAGCATGTTTGCCGTGGGAACGGAAATTCATTTGGTAAACCGCATGGGAAAAGAATTCGCGGCGGAAGGTAAGAAAGTCATCACCCTCGACGATTCCGGTTGCCTTTGCACCACCATGTTCCGCATTTCTCCGCAACATTTGTGCTGGGTGCTGGAAAATCTGGTGGAAGGCAACGTCGTGAACCAGATTAAAGTCAAAGACGATGTGAAACACTGGGCGCAAGTAGCGTTGAACCGGATGCTGGAAGTTGTTTAACGAACGGCGTGGTTCCATGTCCAGTGCGGCGATGCAATAGAATGGATCTACGCAACCATGTCTGATCGCACCTTTACTCTCGATGAAGCCCAAACCCTCCTTCCCGTGCTCGAATCCCTTTTGCGCACCTCGATTGACGGCAAACGCCTGATTGAAACTGTAGATAACGAACTACAGGAACTCGCACACATGGTGTTCCTCAAGGGCGGCATGTTCGTCGATATCGTTCAACTCGCTCGCCGCAAAGGCGAACGCGAACGCACCATCCACAAAGTCAAAGACGCGATGTCCGAGATCGACGCGATCGGCGTTCAGGTGAAAGATCTCGACGTCGGTCTGCTGGATTTTCCCTGCGAGGTCGACGGCCGCACGATTCTGTTGTGCTGGAAACTCGGCGAGCTGGGCATCACTCACTGGCACGGCACCGACGAAGGTTTTGCCGGACGCAAGCCGATTGACGAGAAGATCAGCAAAGCGAGAAAAGCGAATTAGAGCAGTGGTCAGTGAATCGGTCAGGCTCATTCGTGCGATCCAAGAGAAGGTGGCCGTTTTCGGCATCCGAATAGCCCGGATGTCTAGCGATTGTCATTTGGCACCCTTGTTGGACCATTGATCCGCGAGCCAGAGGCAATTCAACATTCTTTGGACTGCACTTCCGCACGTTCGTCCTTGAACCACAAGCCGGCCGATGTCCACAACCCCCTCAAACCCTTGTCATTCCGAGCCGGGCGGAGCGGCAGCGAGCCCGTGCATAGGAATCTGCTGGTTGATTGAGCATAAAGCAGATTCCTATGCACGTTCTCGTCGCTTCGCGACTTCGAAGGCGCACGAAATGACAAGTTGAGTTAGTGCTGTGCGGGCTTGCCCCAGCCGACTTTGCCTTTGGCGATATTGCTCAGTATGAAAACAGCAGCCGCGCTCAAACTATCCACTGTCCACTATGCACTGCTTCTAAGGCTGTCCACCCTTGTTCCACGCCGGCACGAACTTTGAATTTACCAGCCACTCGACTGGCCCCAGCATTGAGCCGATAGCTTCGTCCATGTGCTTGAAATCCAGGTGCGCAATGTCGTCGCTGGGTTGGTGGTAGTCGTGATGCAAGCCGTAACTGGAGACAGTCTGCGCGACCACTCCTTTTTTTGCCAGCACGTAATTATCTGACCGCGCAAAGAAATTCTGCTCGGGATGAGGGTCGCGCACCAGCTTCGCTCCGTGAGCAGCCAGGGTCGGGCCGAGGTTTGAGCGTTCCCATCCCGTGAGCCAAAGCTCGTCAGCGGCAACTTTGGCATCGGCGCGCCCGATCATTTCAAATTCAAGATTGGCAGAAATATCTTTCAACGGCACCGGAGGATGCTCGCGAAAATAAGTCGAGCCCAAGCCGCCCGATTCCTCGCTTCCGAATAACGCGAAGATCACCGTTCGTTTTGGCCGCGGGCCGGATCCCAGGACACGCGCCAGTTCCAGCACCGCGGTTGTTCCCGAAGCATCATCATCCGCACCATTGTAAATACTGTCGCCTTTCACCAGCGCGCCAACGCCTAGGTGATCGAGATGTGCCGAAAGCAGCACCGCCTCGTGCTGCAGCGTCACGTCACTACCGCGTAAAATTCCGACGGCGTTCCATGTCGATCCTTTGTCTTCGTCAAATGGAGTGTCGAACTTTACCTGAGTTCCGTCGGGCATCTGCTCCAGCGCCTTCGAGGCTTCTGGACTAAGTTTCAAAAGATCGACGCTCATCATTCCGCTTACCGTTTCCTGTAATTGATTCGGAAGCGATGGCAGGGAAGTATCCGGAGTCTTGAAATCTGACGCTTCCCCTGGGAAAAGAATGGTCACGTTCGATGTGTCACCCACCGCCGCGAATGCAGCCTTTCGCAAGTCGGATGGTTTCGCGCCTGTGATCAGCAAGACCGATCCCGGAGCAATCGGTTTTCCGGACGGCTTGTCCGCGTCGAGTTTTTGCAATGGTCCGGAAAATTGGGGCATCGCGGCGAAAACCACCGTGAAATCCTTGCCGTATGTGAACGGCGATGCCGATCCCGCTGACGGAATCGCCTGTAGCGTAGGTGGAGCCGTGACTTTGCGCCGCACCAGCGGAGCAGCTTGAACATATCTGCCATCATCGCCGGCCGGAGCGATGCCGTATGCGCGCAGTTCGGCGGCCACGTAGGTAGCGGCGATTAACTCCTCGCTGGTGCCGCTGCCTCGTCCGCGCAGGGCGTCGCTTGCAAGGAATTCCTCGTGAGCACGAACACAGGCGGCGCAAACTTTTACTGCGCGAGCCGTCGGTTGCGTTTGCGATTTGGTTTTTAAATCCCGCGCCGAAGATGCCTGAAGCAGAAGAAAGCCGGCAAGTAGGACAGCAAGCGGATTGAAGATCCCTGCTTTTCTCATGTGGATGTTTGCCAAAGGCTAACAGAAATGCGCCTCGCAAGCTTTGCTCAGCGCTGAGGTACGGAAATCCTACTTGCCCAAATTCAGAACTAAGCCCTTGCCGCTGTATTCCCTGAAATGAAAAGCTCCGGCGCCTTCGTTGAGCAGGACGCCGGTGTTGGTCACAATGTCCGGTCGCCCACCCTCATTCATGCCCCCGACCTCGGAGCGGACTACATCCCGTCATAGTTCGGTCCGCCGCCGCCTTCCGGCGGAACCCAGGTAATGATCTGGTAAGGGTCCTGAATATCGCAGGTCTTGCAGTGCACGCAATTTGACGGGTTCAGGCTAATCCGTTTGCCGCTTGGCTCGGCGCTGTCTTCCACCATTTCGTAGACATTTGCCGGGCAAAAATTCTGGCAAGGGTTGCCGAATTCCTTCACGCAACGAGTGTTGCAAATATTGGTATCGTGAATCACCAGATGCGCGGGCTGGTCTTCCTCATGTTTCGTGCCGGAGTGATAAAGGTCGGTCAGCTTATCGAATGTGAGCTTGCCGTCGCCTTTTGCGGGGCCGAGTAGATGGGAGTCTGCACCCCCGCTTGGCGACGTGTATCGCAGCTTCTTCATGTGCTCGTAGCCTGGCGTGGACGAATACCGGTTCCGCAAGCCGCGGCCGCCGGTAAACATCTGCAGGCCGGTATTGATCATTCCCGCCCACAGACCTTTCTCGAAGCCCTGATGCATGTTGCGAACTTTCCAAAGTTCTTCTTTAATCCAACTCGACTCGACTCGCGACTGATAACTGCTCAGGGCGGTCGAGGAAGAACCATTTTTGGTCAGCGCTTCAAAAGCGGTTTCAGCGGCCAGCATGCCGCTTTTGATGGCGAGGTGGATGCCCTTGAGGCGAGCTGAATTCAGCATGCCGGCAGAATCGCCGAGGATCATCCAGCCGTTGCCGGAAAGAGGCGGCAACGCCCACCAGCCGCCATAAGGCAACGACTTCGCCCCGTAGCGCACCATTTTGCCGCCTTCGAGAAGATTCGCAATGAACGGATGCTTCTTGAATTCCTGCAACACATGCTGCGGATCGAGCCGTGGATCTGGATAGTCGAGCCCTGTGACAAATCCCATCGATACAATGTTGTCTTTGCTACCGTACATCCAAGCTCCGCCGTATTCGTGTGGGGTGAGCGGCCATCCCATCGTGTAAATCACTTCGCCTTTGGCAATGCGTCCAGATGGAACTTCCCAGAGTTCCTTCACGCCGACACCATAGGTTTGTGGATTGGAATCTTTCACTAAATCGAATTTCTGGATCAACTGCTTCGTCAGCGAGCCGCGCGCGCCCTCCGCAAGAATCACCACTTTCGCCCGAAGATCGTAGCCCGGTTCGAAATTCGACTTTGGCCGATTTTCTTTGTCCACGCCCTTATCGTCGGTGCGGACACCGGCTACACGATCTCCATCAAAAAGTAATTCCGATCCAGCGAAGCCAGTGAAAACGGTAATCCCCGCTTCTTCAACCTTGCCGCCCAGCCACTTCACAAAACGATTCAGCGAGATCACATAATTGCCGTGGTCGCGCATGGGCGGAGGTGTCACAGGAAATTTAAATTTGCTCTTCTCGGTGAGAAAATAAACCGCCTCTTTCGCAACTTCCGCATCCAGCGGCGCTTCTTTTTCAAACTCTGGAAGCAACTCGCGCATGGACCGCGGATCGAGCAAGGCTCCGGACAGGCAATGCTGGCCGATTTCCCTGGCTTTCTCGAGAACGTAAATATTTTCTTTGCTGAGCTGGGAATGCGGGTGAGTAGAATTGTGATCGTCAATCAACTGGGAAAGCCGCAGAGCGCAGGCCATTCCGGCCGGGCCACCGCCGACGATGACTACGTCAGCTTCCATCTGCGGCCGTTCAATTCCTTCTAGCGGTGTGCGGAAGATCAGCATAGATTTCGAGCTTCAACTAAGTTAGGTAGAGTCGTTGCAAAAAGAAAACTATCCAGGTTTATCGCAACCTCGCGACCAGTCAAGTATTTTGCATGCTGGCGATTTCCCTAAGAGCGAGCAATTTTTTATCTGCAGTGATCAGAGTAAGGTTCAAAACCTTTGCCGTGGCTGCGAGAAATCGGTCCGCAGGGTCGGCGTGTGGCAGTGAAATTACCATCGCAGCCCTGACGATTTCGTTCGTGAGTGGCGCTTCCTGAAGCAGTTCAGTTGCACCTTTAACCCAGGAGATCGGGTGTTCGACCTGCACCCGGCCTTTCTGCATAAGCATTAACGCCTCCCATACGCTAATCGGAGACAACCAAAGTTTGTTCTCCACATCGGAGAGAACTGCACGGGCCCGCTTACCTAGACGCCGCGGTTCCAATTGACTCCAAAGCCAGATATGGGTGTCGAGAAGCAGATTCAATCGCGGTACGCCTCAAACTCGTCCAAATCGATCACGGGAGATACGATGTCCCCCACGATTTTCCCGGTTCCCACCATGTCGCCGACAAACTTACGCTTCTGGTCTGGGCCGGTTGGAACGACTTCAGCCACGGGGATCCCGTGGCGGGTGATGCGCACCGGTTGCCGCGTTTTGTGGACTTGCTCGATTAGTCCAAGGCACTGTGCTTTAAATTTCGAAATGGAAATGTCTCGCATGACCATTATTTTAACTATAGTCAATCAGTAGGTCAAATTGTGCTTAGCTTCCCGCCTTCGCCTTTTTTACTTCCTCAATCAGCGGCGGAACAATGTCGAAAAGGTTACCCACCACGGCGTAATCTGCTATCTCAAAGATGGGCGCTTCGGAGTCTTTGTTGATGGCAACAATCACGCGCGCGCCCTTCATTCCAACAATATGTTGGATTGCCCCGCTAATGCCCAGTGCAAGGTAAAGCTTGGGCGCGACTGTTTGGCCGGAAGAGCCGATCTGGCGGTCCATCGGAAGCCAGCCAGAATCGCAAATCGGACGTGATGCCGCCAATTCGCCCCCGAGAGCTTCAGCGAGTTGTTTCGCTAGCTCAATGTTCTTCTGTTCTTTGATTCCACGTCCCACTGAAACGATAATTTCCGCCTGTGTCAAATCCACCGCTTGTTTGGCTTCCTTGAAAACTTCCTGCGGTTTGTTTCGCACTGCGCCGTCGGCGATGTTGACGTTCACGGTTTCTACAGGGGCCGGGCTTGCTCCGGCCTCGGCTTTGTCGCCGCGAAACGCGCCATTCTGGAAGGTCGCAAACCAAGGCGCATTGCCAGTGAAACTCACGTCGGCGGAAAACTTCCCTTGGAACATCTGCCGTGTGAACAGAAGCTTTCCGCCTTCGTGCTTAAATCCGGTGCAATCGCTGATCACGGTTCCGCCCATGGCTGTGGCCAGCTTGGGAACGAAATCCCTCACCTGATAGGTGTGCGGCATCAGAACAAGTTTGGGCTTGTTGGATGAAATGAATTCTTTCAGCCCTGCCGCGAAAGCGTCGGGTGTGTACGGTTTGAGCTGCGCGGACTCGATCGCATATACTTTGGCCAGTTTTTTGCCGGCCACTTCGTTGGCCACGCTGGCAATTTCCGACCCAACGAGAGCCGCTTCCAGCGCCCATCCCGTCGCGGAGGAAATTGCCTGCCCGGCTGCGATTGTCTCCAACGAGACGCGGTTCAGCTTTCCTTCGCGCTGCTCGACGACTACTAGAATTGTGTCAGCCATGAATTTGTCTAGCTCCTAACTGTTCGCGGACGGGGGCGTGCGCGCCACACTTACAAAACCCTCAGTTCATTGCGCAATTTTTCGACCAGCTTCTTGGCGATTTCCGCCGGAGGGCCTTCGATGAATTCGGTGTTCTTTGTTTTTTCAGGTACGTAAAGCTTTTCAATCTTTTGCGAATTTCCGCCGACCGCCGCCTGAACATCGGCCATCGCAACTTTTCTCAGCGGTTTATTCTTCGCGTTCTTTATGCCAATCAAAGTGGCGTAGCGAAGCTTGTTGATGCCTGACTGGATCGTGAGCACCGCTGGCAGCGGCATTTCGACGAACTGAAAAAATCCCGCCTCAAGCTCGCGCTTTACTTTGATTCCAGAATCGGATTTTTCGATCTGCATGATGATGGTGGCGTGCGGCCAGCCCATCAACTCAGCCAAAATTACTCCTACCTGCGCGTAGCCGTAATCGTCAGACTGCAAGCCGGTGAAGATGAGATCGAATGTTTCTTCTTTGATGGCTGCGGCAATCGCGCGCGCAGTGTTAAAAGCGTCGAGTCCGACAAAAGCGTTGTCTTCGAGATGAATAGCGCGGTCCGCGCCTTTAGCTAGCGCCTCGCGCAAAACTTGCTGGGCACGCGCCGGACCGGCAGTGATGGCGACGACTTCGCCGCCATTTTTTTCTTTTTGCCGCAACGCCTCTTCCAGGGCGTACGCGTCCGGTTCATTTACTTCATAGGACACATCTTCGCGAATCCAGGTGCCGCTCTCATTCAACTTGAGCGGTGCGTCTTTCTGCGGAACCTGCTTCATGCAAACTAGAATCTTCAACGGAAAACTCCTTCAAGCAAACTAGTTAGTATAAACGAGAAAAATCTGGGATCTGGCGGCAACCAGCGACTACGCGGATTGGTTTGACTCGGAGTGTGCGCCGCCGGTCAGTTGTTTGACAAAAGCGCCGACCGCAGCCGCTTCGTTTCCAGTGTTTCGCTCGATCACGTCGACGATTGCACTGCCCACCACCGCAGCGTCGGCGTACTCTGCCACCGCTTGCACCTGGGCATGCGTGGAAATGCCGAACCCGACCGCGATGGGCAGATCGGTGAATTTGCGCAGGCGAGTTACCAGCGACCGCGCATCCTGCGGCGCTTGTTTTTGCGCGCCAGTCACTCCTGTGCGCGATACCGCATAAACGAATCCAGCGGAAGCTGCTGCGATTGCTTTCAGCCGAGCATCGGTACTTGTAGGTGCGGCGAGAAAAATCGGAGCAAGATCGAATTTCTTCGTCAGTTGGATGTAGCTTCCAGATTCCTCCACCGGCATGTCCGTGATCAGAACCCCGTCGATTCCGGCGTGGCGGGCTACTTTGCAAAATTTATCCAAGCCCATTCGCAGAACCGGATTGAGGTAGGAGAAGACCACTAGTCCTGTCGACTGCGCGTGCTGCCGTATTTCCGCCGCGAGCTTGAGCACTGATGTGAGCGACGTTCCGTTGCGCAATGCGCGTTCGCTAGCTCGCTGGATGACCGGACCGTCAGCCACCGGATCACTGAAAGGAACCCCTAGTTCGATCACACCAGCGCCGGACTCGATAGCGGCCATGATGATGTCCCGCGTCGTGCCGAGATTGGGATCGCCGCAGGTCACATACGCGACGAGCGCCGGCTTTTCGTGGAATGTGAGTGGCATGGTCCGGTCGCTAATCGAGATTCAAGTTTTCCCGCAGGATTCCGATGTCTTTGTCCCCGCGACCCGAAATATTGACGATCAGGATGTCCGATTTTTTCATGGCTGGCACGCGTTTGCACGCTTCCGCGACGGCGTGCGCAGATTCGAGGGCCGGAATGATGCCTTCGGTGCGGGCCAGCAAGGTGCACGCCGCCAGAGCTTCTTCGTCGGATGCAGAGACATATTCAGCGCGGCCGGAGTCCTTCAACCCGGCATGTTCCGGTCCGATGGAAGGGTAATCAAGTCCCGCGGAGATCGAGTGCGTAAGAGCAATCTGCCCGCCGTCGTCCTGCAAAACGTACGAGTAAGTTCCTTGAAGCACGCCCGGCGAGCCACCTTGAAACCGCGCCGCGTGTTCGCCCAGACGACTGCTACGACCTCCGGCTTCAACTCCGACCAACTTCACTTTTTTGTCGCGGATAAAATCATGGAAGATGCCGATGGCATTCGATCCTCCGCCAACGCAGGCGACGATCACGGAAGGCAATTTTCCTTCGGCCTTCAGAATCTGTTTCCGCGTCTCCTCGCCGGTGATCTTGTGAAAATCGCGCACCATCGTTGGATACGGGTGTGCGCCCAAAACGCTGCCCAGCAAATAATGCGTCGTGCGTACGTTTGTCACCCAATCGCGCATCGCCTCGTTGATGGCATCTTTTAATGTGCATGAGCCTGACGCGACTCCACGAACTTCCGCACCTAAAAGTCGCATGCGGAACACATTGAGCTCCTGTCGCCGCATGTCTTCCGTGCCCATGTACACCACGCATTCGAACCCGAGTAGCGCGCATACTGTGGCCGTCGCGACCCCATGTTGTCCCGCGCCAGTTTCGGCGATCACGCGGCGCTTGCCCATGCGCTCCGTCAGCAGGCCCTGGCCCAGGCAATTGTTGATTTTGTGCGCGCCAGTGTGCAGCAGGTCTTCGCGCTTTAAATAAATTCTCGCTCCACCCAGCTTCTTCGTGAGCCTTCCAGCGAAGAACAACGGCGTCGGACGCCCGGCGTACGTTCGCAACAAATGATCGAGGCGAACGCGAAACGACGGATCTTTTTTTGCTTTCCCGTAAGCAGTTTCCAGTTCATCGAGCGCCGCCATCAGGGTCTCGGGAACGTAACGGCCACCGTAGGCGCCAAAGCGTCCGGAGATTGGCTTGGCTGTTTTGTTTCGCTTCGAGATGGATGCTGTTGCCATTTTTAACTAGCTTTGCTGACGGCTTTGATGAATGCTCGAACTTTTTCGGGATCTTTTTTCCCCGGCGTAGCTTCAACGCCAGTCACAACATCCACTCCCCATGGATCAAGTATACGGATAGCCTCGGCGACGTTACTCGCTTTCAGCCCACCAGCAACAACAAGCTTGTACCCGCAATCTCGGATGGCGTTGGAAGTCGAAGATGCTTTTCGCCAGTCGAAGGTCTTACCTGTGCCGCCCGGTTGATCCCGCGTGCCAGAATCCATAAAGACCGCATCGATCCACATCGCGGATTTTTGCACTCCGAACGTGTCGGAAGGCTCGGCAACCTGAGCTACGAAATATTTCTTAAAGTTCGCGTCCGCCCATTTGTTATCTCCGAGGGATGCGAAATGCAGTTGTGCAGCCGTTAAACCTGCCTCTTCGACAACTTGCCGGACAACAGAAAACGGCTGTTCGACAAACACGCCTACCTTTTCCACTTGAACTGGCAAACGCGCAACGATCTTAGCCACATCTCTAGGAGCTATGTATCGCGGACTCTTCTCCCAGAACACAAATCCCAGCGCATCGGCGCCGGCGTCGACGGACATTAGCGCGTCATCGAGATTCGTAGTGCCGCAGATCTTGATCCAGGTCATAAACCAGTGGTGAGTGGTTAGCGATCAGAAATTTCCAGCAGCTTGTGTAGCGCCCCTCCCGGCGACTCGGCTTTCATCAGCGACTCGCCGATCAAGAATGCTTGATATCCTGCGTCGCGGAGTCGGGCGATGTCCCCTGCCGTGTGGATCCCGCTCTCCGCTACGCCGAGAACGCCTTTTGGAATCGACCGCGCCAGGCGTACCGTGTTTTCCACATCAACCTGAAACGTCCGTAGGTCGCGGCTGTTGATGCCGACCATGTCGCTGCCAGCGTCGAGCGATCTCTGCAATTCGTCCTGATCGTGGGCTTCACAGAGCACATCGAGTTCGTACTCTCGAGCTTTGCGCGAAAGCTGTTCGAGTTCGGATTGCGACAAAGCTGCCACGATCAGCAAGATCGCATCAGCCGAATTAGCTCGAGCCTCTGCAATCTGAAATTCGTCCACAATAAAATCTTTGCGAAGACATGGCAGCTTTACCGCCGCCGAAGCGTTACGAAGATTTTCGAGCGACCCTTGGAAATACTGCTCGTCAGTGAGCACCGATAGCGCTGCGGCCCCGGCCAATTCGAGCTCACGGGCCAGCGTTGCCGCATCAAAATTTTTGCGAATCAAGCCTCGGGAAGGGGAAGCTTTTTTGAGTTCGGCAATCACAGCAGGCCGTGACAAACTGGCCGTCTCCAAATGCTTCCGAAACCCGCGCGGAATGTGATTTTGGGCCCGCTTCTCCAGTTCCTGACGCTCATCCGGATTGCGGGCTGCCGCCACCCGAACCCGCGTTGAAGCGATGATCTGACTGAGGACGGAAGGCATGAAGTCCCTCGATTATACGATTCTGTGGCCTTGAATCCGACTGTAAGCCTTTAGTAACTGGACGCTTACCGAGGCGCAAAACTAATCTTTTGGGAAAGGGTTTCTACAAACCATGAAAACTACCATCACCAACTCGCTCTTGGTCCTGGCAGTCGGAGGGCTCGTTGCGTTGGGCTCAGCCGCTGCTCAAACCACCACGAACTCCAACACGTCCGGCGCCGGCGCGGGACAGCTTGATCCCGGCCATCCGCGAGTCAATCAGGTCAACGGTCGCGAGACCAACCAGCAGGACCGCATCGCCAACGGCATTCAAAATGGCTCAGTAACTCCGCGTGAGGGCGCAAACCTGGAACGCGGGCAGCAGCGTCTTCAGAACAACGAAAAGCGAGACATGGCCGCCGATGGTGGACACCTGACCAAGCAAGATCAGCGCCAGTTGAACCGCGAAGCCAATCGCCAGAGCCGCAAGATCTATCGCGACAAACACAACTAACTTCAGTTGTAGTGATTTTCAGGGTGGAAAAGCCGCGGAACATCGCGGCCTTTTTATTTCACGTCAGATTTGGTGGTGCCATCGAAGGGACTCGAACCCCCACACCCTTGCGAGTACGTGGACCTGAACCACGCGCGTCTGCCAATTCCGCCACGATGGCATGAAAAACTGCGAATGACCACTGGGGTCGCCGCTCAGGAAGGACTGCAAGACATATTCTACAGAGCCTCGGCTAGGTGTCAAACTCTGCGGCCCAACGTGACTGAATCACATTGAAGGGAACTAGACTCCGCCGGTCACTTCTCTGGCCCACTTCATCGCTTCCCAGTGGCACTGTGTGACCACCTCATCAGTCAGGTGCAGAGACTTCGTCAGGTCCTGCGCGATCTGCCACTCGCCGGAGTCTTGCGCCAGCATGAGCTGGTAAAGAGCACGCAAGCGACCCGATCCGCCGAGCAGCGCTGATTTGCTTTCCTGATCGATCGCGACGGTCTCGAGAATGTGAGCGATAGGCATTTCGAGAATCGATTCCATCATGGAAAGCAATCCAAGAAGGAAAAGATCGGAATCGCCGTGCGGAATTTTCGGCGATAGCAATTCGCAGAATCGTGCTCGTACCAGCGCTGACAGCACCAGATCGCTGGGCTTTCCCTGTCCCGCAGCCAACGTCGCCACCAGTCTCACCCATCGCCGGACTTCTCGTTCGCCCAAGACCGCAAGCGCGTGGCGGACGGAATAAATTTCACTGGAAAAGCTGAAAGCGGCGGAATTCAGATAACGCAATAAACGGTAGCAAAGCGATGCTTCGCACTTCACCAATCTCTCGATTTCCCTCCAATCGAGTTCGGGTTGTGACACCGCCTGCAGCATCCGCATGTAGTTCAACTGATTGGCGGGAATTTCGTGGGTCTTCAGTATTTCCGGACGGCGAAAAAAATATCCTTGAAAGTAGACGAATCCAGCGCGCTTGGCAGCGGCAAATTCCTCGCGCGTTTCAACTTTCTCTGCAAGCATGCGGCTGCGCCAGGGCCCATACTTCTTCACCATTTCCGCAGCTTGCTCCATCGGCGTTGCGCGAAGATCCACTTTGATAATGTCGGCCAACCCAGTCAGCGGCTCGCGCGGATCGTCCGGGGCGAAATCGTCTAACGCAATCATGTATCCGGCTTCTTTGTGGCGTTGACAGGCTGCGACGACCAGATCGTCCGGCGGAACTGACTCCAGAACTTCCACGACTGCCTGCTCCGAAGGCAGCAACGTCATGTAATCCTTCAGCAGGATATCTCGTGTGCAATTGACGAAAGCGCGTCGCCCGTCGCAGAGTACGTCTAATCCCACCAAAATTGAGCTGTCCAATGTGCTGCGCGAAGCTCCGTCAGCGTCGGAGCTGCAAAATTGATCTTCCATGCCATTGCGATAGAGAAGTTCGTAACCGAAAACCTTCTCATCGCCGGTAAGAATCGGTTGGCGCGCAACGAACCGGGTCGCGGACTTGGCTCCACTAGGCGTGGGAACGGCGGACGGTGAGCTCACCTACAATCTATCGGCGGTTGGATTGAAAGATTTAGTGGGAGCTTTGCACAGGCTTGGAGAACCCAGACCGCCCAAGCAAATCAACGATTTCAGCGGTTTTCGTAAACTTGATAAACTGGCCTGCGAGTTCTTTGTGCGTCGACGATTTCAACACCACAGCGGCCTGTTGGATGGGCGGGTAATCCTCGGACGGGATCTCGACGTAGCGGCCTTTGTCTTTCATCGCCGGGGCCATGGCCAGCGACAAGGCGACGATGCCAATGTCTGCTGATCCGGACGCGACGAACTCAGCCGTCTGCGCGATGTTTTCGCCCAGTACGAATTTGCTGGAAACCGCGTCGTAGAGATTTTCGTGGCGAAGCGCCGCGACGGCCGCTCGGCCATAGGGGGCATGTTCGGGATTGGCAATCGCAATCTTTTTTATCGCCGGATCTTTCAGTACCGCCAGTCCTTTCGACAAGTCGAGTTTCGAATCCGCCGGAACCCACATCGCGATCTTGCCAGTGGCGTAGAGGTAGACCGTGCCCGGTTCCGCTAGACCCGCAGCTTCAAGCTTCTTCGGATAGTCGAGGTCCGCCGACAGAAAAACGTCGAACGGCGCTCCATTTTGCGCTTGCGCGAAAAAATTTCCGGATGAGCCGAAAATCAGGTTTACGCGCTGCCCGCTCGATTTCTCGAAGCGCGAAGCCACGTCTTTCATCACGAATTGCAGGTCGGCGGCCGCAGCAATCGTGAGGTCTTGGCCAAAGCCGGCTCCACCAAGAAGGGCCAAAAACAGCGCGAGAGAGCACGGGCGGGTCATAGGGTTTCGGGTTCCCAGTTTACTTCAGTAACCGCAGGTAATCAGATTAGGAAGCTTTGGTGGGCGCTATAGGATTCGAACCTATGGCTTCCACCGTGTGAAGGTGGCACTCTACCGCTGAGTTAAGCGCCCGGAAGAATCGTCACAAGTTTAGAGCTATATTATAGCAAACGCAACGGTTTTCCAGCAGCCGGAGCCGTGATAGTGTAATGGTTCAGATGGCCCCGAAGTTCATTCCGGCCAAGGTCACCCGGTCAGTTCCAAGGGACGCGGAAAACGTCCCATTAGCCCCGGAAACCCTCCGCTCGTCGCCCCCCGATCCGACGCAACTTTCTCGTCCACAGGGGGTTGAATCCAATGTGAGCAGCGTAGCCATGGACGGCGGCTTTCTGGCGATGGCAAGCGCCCCGATCCCTTCGGGAATTCAGCGTGCGGCGTCAGCCGAAACCGTAAACGATGCCGAAGTTATGCTTCGCGTCCGCAAGGGCGATCAGGCTGCGTTCAACTATTTGGTGCAGAAATATCGCCGGCCGATGATTAGCTTCATGTATCGCATGGCGCACAATTCAGCGGTCGCCGAAGACCTGGCGCAAGAGGTTTTTCTGCGGGTCTATCGTTCGCGCGAGAATTACGAAGCCAGCGCGAAATTTACCACATGGCTTTATCGAATTGCCACGAACCTGGCAGTGAATCACGCTCGCGACACGCGCCACGAGAGGCCGGAAAATCAAGTAAGCCTCGATGAACCGGACCAGGACACCGGTCTGACAATGGATTTACCGGACACGTCAATTACAGCGGAAGAGTCGATAGTCCGCCGGGAACGGATGGCGGCGATTCGCCAGAAAGTCCAGGATTTGCCGGAACGGCAGAAAACCGCCGTGATCATGCACAAGTATCAACAGATGGACTACAAGGAAATTTCGAAGGTCCTGAAGCTGAGCGAATCTGCCACCAAGTCGCTGCTGTTCCGCGCGTACGAGACGCTGCGGGTGCAGCTGAAGGAATTTGTGTAATGGGGAAAGCTGTTATGAAATGCAATGACATACGAGAACAGATGCCTGATTTGGCCGCAGGCTTGAATGCGGCTTCGCCGGAGATGAACGATCATCTGCGTTCATGTTCGCAGTGCGCCGAGGAATTGCAGGGAATTCGGCAGACGATGCTGTTGCTCGACGAATGGGCCGTCCCCGAGCCATCGCCGTACTTTGACACCCGTCTCAACGCCATGTTGCGTGAGGAGATGGCGAAGCCGGTGTCATGGCTTCAGGCGCTGCGTCGTCCGGCATTGGCGCTTTCGCTTGCGCTGACAATGGTTGTTGGATTTACGGTGTTTCACAGCGGCGATTCCGACCCTGCCCGCCAGCCCATGGCGCAGGTGGAGCCGGGAACCGCGGTTGGCGATCTGCAAGCGCTGGACAAGAACAACGACCTGTATTCCGATTTCGATGTGCTCGACGATTTACAAGTGCAGCATGACGTGAACGCCAATCCGTAAAGTTCGCACCTTCGTAGGACGTTTTCAAAATAGGGAGAGATTGAGAGTGTTCCGGTCTACGACCATTACGCGCGGGATGGCGGCGTTTGCCCTGGCGGCGGCGCTGGCGAGCGGTAGTGCGTTCGCAGGCCAGAATGGACAGCGGCAGCAGGTTCCCCGCCCCCAGGCTCCAAGATTCCAGACCGGCCACGCGGGGCAATGGCTGAGACAGCACCAGGCTCAGCCTCTTGCGCAGCAGCGTCATGCCCTTGAAAGCGATCCCCAGTTCCGGCGCTTGCCTCCCCAGCGGCAGCAACAGCTCCGCGACCGGCTCGATCACTTCAACAGCCGCCCGCCAGAGGAACAGCAGCGCATCCTAAATCGGATGGAAACCTGGGAGCACCTTACGCCCGACCAAAAAGGTGCTGCCCGGCAGATGCACAACCAAATGCAGCAGCTTTCGCCAGATAGGCGACAGGCTGTACGCGGGGCAATCGACACGCTGCGTGCCATGCCACCTTCGGCCCGGCAGCGGATGATCGAATCGGACTCCTACAAGAACCGATTCAGTCCGGATGAACGCAGCATTCTGGATGGTGCTTCGAAACTACCGTTGGCTCCGGCGCAAACGCCGCCGTAGACCATCAGACTACTAATCGCGGAAGAGGTTCTTCGCAATGAATAGCGCATTCGCCGGGCGTTCGGCGAGCCGCCGCATCAGGTAGGGATACCACTCAGTTCCAAACGGGATGTAAACCCTCATCCCCCAGCCATCTCGAGCCAGCGACTGCTGTAAGTCGCGGCGAATTCCGTAGAGCATCTGGAATTCGAAGGCGTCGCGGGGGATGTTCTCTTTGACAGCAAAATCCTTCGCTTGTTCGATAATGTTTTCGTCGTGCGTAGCCAAGCCGTGGTAGACCCCGCTTTTCATCAGGATCTTCATCAGGCGCACGTAGTTTGCGTCCACTTCCGATTTCGGCTGAAACGCCAACTCTTCGGGTTCTTTGTACGCTCCCTTACATAGCCGGATGCGGATCTTTTCCGCGAGCAACTTTTCAATATCGCTTTCCGCGCGCCGCATGTAGGCCTGGATCACCGCTCCGACTCGCCCCTGATTCCCCGGTATCCGGTGCAGTTCGTGCACAAAATCGAGCGTACGCTGGGTGTAGGGTGAGCCTTCCATATCCACCCGCACGAAGTTCGGAGGTGACATTGCTGCGGCTTGATTCACCAAGCCGGTCACCAGATCGCGAGCCAGATTTTCGTCCACATCCAGGCCCATATGGGTAAGTTTCAAGCTGACGTTGGCGTTTAGCTTTCGCGCGGCGATCTGATCAAGCATCTCGTGATAGAGCTGTGCGCTGTGGCGCGCCTCTTCGACATTGGTGACGTTCTCACCCAGATTGTCGACCGACACCGATAACCCTGCCTGGTTCACGCGTTGGGCCGCCTGTAGGGCGTCTTCGACCTGCGTCCCCGCGACGAATCGGCCAGACATCCGCTGGCCAATCGCAGAACGTTCCGCCACAGAGCGCAAAGACGTGCTTTGCGACAACGAAATAAAAAAGGCACGGAGCATTAGAAGCGTTCCCCGTTGATCGGAAGAAAAGACTGGAGCGCGCGCAGGTAGACCACTGAATTTTGTATCACAAGTAGCGGGAGTTTGGTTTTAGACCTTAAGACGGACTATTGAGGATCGAAGTGGACTTCAATCGTTTCGGTGCTTTCGACCTTGGCCGGAGCATATTTCCACTTGCGTACCGCAGTCTCGGCCGCGTCTACCAGTACCGGATGGCCGCCCCTGACGCTAACGGTCTTCACGGTGCCGTCTGTCCCTACAACGGCCTCAAGTTTGACGCTGCCGAAGGCATGCACTTGTCTGGCCAAAGCGGGATAAGCCGGCACTACACGTGTTACGACCTTCCGTGAAGTTTCTGGCTCTTGCTCAGCATGCAGGGAGATGGTGACGGCTAAAACAGCGGGCAACATCAGCGCGATTGCACGATGACGGCGCATATCGTTGAATCCAAGGTTAGAACCTTCTGAGATATGCGGCTAGATAACTAGAGTTACCGAACCCTTTGATACCTTAGTCACCCGCGGGGCGAACCACGTTAGACGAAATCTTCGTCCACATAACACCATCGCCAATTTTCTCCCGGCTCAAAAGACTGCATCACGGGATGTTTGGTGTGATGGAAGTGCTTCGTTGCGTGCTTATTTTTGGACGAGTCACAGCACCCCACGTGACCACATTCCAGGCACAAGCGCAGATGTACCCAGGTGTCACCCATCTCAAGACACTCCTTGCAGCCCTTCCCCGATGGCGTGACTTTCTTGATTTCTTTCAGATGAGAGCAATTTGCAGCTGTCATTTGTTTGACCTCCTAAAATTATTCTCCGAGTTCCTCAAAAAACTTTTCCACTTCGAGAGCGGCCATGCATCCCGATCCCGCCGCGGTGATGGCTTGCCGAAAACGACGATCCTGAACGTCGCCACAGGCAAATACACCTGGGACCCGGGTGCGCACGAAATCATGGGTCTTTAGATAACCGTCGGCGTCGGTCTCCAATTGTTCGCCGAACATCTTCGCATTTGGAATGTGTCCGATGCCAAGAAACATGGCGCTGGCGGGGAAGTCCCATACTCGGCCGGTCTTCAGGTCGTGCAGTTTGAGCGCAGTCACTTCCTTCTTCGCGTGGTCGAAAACATCTTCCACGACCGTGTTCAGCAGGAAAGCGATTTTCTCGTTTTTTTGCGCACGGTCCAGCATGATCTTGGAAGCACGAAACTGCTCTCGCCGATGGATGACCGTCACCTTGGTCGCGAAGCGAGTTAGAAAGATCGCTTCCTCCATCGCGGAATCGCCGCCACCGATCACGGCAATCTCTTTTCCGGAAAAGAAGAATCCGTCGCACGTAGCGCAGGAAGAAACGCCGTGTCCAATCAGCGCCTGCTCATTCGGCAAGCCGAGCCAGCGAGCAGACGCGCCGCTGGAGATAATCAACGATTCCGCGTGCAGCACATGATGTCCTAATTGCAGCTTGAAAGGACGCTTAGATAAGTCAGCGCTGGAAAGATGACCCATACGATATTCCGCGCCAAAGCGCTCGGCCTGCTTGCGCATGTTGTCGATGAGATGAGGACCCTGAATTCCTTCGGGGAAGCCAGGAAAATTTTCGACCAAAGTCGTCAAAGACAATTGGCCTCCGGGTTCATGCCCCTCAATAACCAGCGGCTTAAAGTTGGACCGGGCCGCGTAAATCGCGGCAGTGTGGCCCGCACAGCCCGAGCCGATAATGACCAGTTTGCGTGTTTCTTCCATAGTGAGTCCGAAGTTTAGATTGTAAATTTTCGATTTAGTTTCAAATCCGGGGAATTGACGCCAATCCGCTCACCAGCAGCTCGTTCTAGGGCTGCTTTGGCGTTTCTCCCGCAGGCTTTCTTCCCGCTCTACCGGATGACTGAATTGCCGGCGCGTGCGATGGAGCAATTCGATTGAGTTCGTCCGGCACAATCCGTCCCGCGCCAAGCCAGTTGCGGTACGACGATACGATCGCCGATGCTTGTTGAAAGAGCGGTTCGTACGCGCTCTGGTCAGGGGCCGGTCCGGATGCAGTTTCATAACATCGAGCCAACGCAACGGAAGACTTGCCAAAACGCTCAAGCTTGATCCGCCCGGCCGGCGTGTTAGTGGAAAGCATGGCCGACGGCGCGGTCACCGAAGCTGCGCTATCTTCGACGGTGAGTTCAAGTAGGTCCTTCGGATCGCGAACCCGAAAAACGAGCGTTTCGACCATCGTCTTCGGATCCATACTGAACGAATACTGCACAGTTGAGAACATTGCCGGGGCGGGGAATTCACGCCGGATGCGCACCCAGTTTGCAGAACCCGCAGACTCGCCGCTGAACTGGCCGCTGCCGACGGCCGCTTGCAGGAAGTCGGGCTTCTCATCGAGCGTCGACTTGCCGCGGTCCACTTCGAAGTCCGGCCCGAACTTCGGCCGCGATGGAACCTGTGACAATGCCGTCGCAATGCTCTGCTTGTCTTCAGGCGACGGAGAGCAGGCGTTAATCATGTTTACTTTGATTTGCGGAGCGGCCTTCTGTTGCGCGAGACATTGCGCAGCCAGTCCAACGGCGACGATCAAAAAGCGTATTGTACGGAGCACAGCGAGATTCTATCAGGCGCGATCGTGCCTGGAAGTGCGTTGCATCTCGCGGACGTTTAGAATCACACGATGGCGAACCTTACATTGGTTTATGGCTTGCGGTTGCTTCCGGAAGGCGAAGTTTCGGAAATTTCGGATGCACCGTTGAAGCTCAAGAGTGGAAAAGACGCAAGCGTCACCATGCACGTGCTGGAAGGCAGTAAAGAGCAAATCGAGAAACAACTTAAGTCCAGTCTCGACGCGTTCTTCGACTTTTATCCCGAGATATAGGGCCCATCGCTCCGCGCTATGAAAATTCTGCCGACAGCTTGGCGAATACGTCTCAGCGAAGCCGGGTTGATGCCCACAACCCGGTTGGCTCGCGTGGCGTGGTATTGCGTCCAGCAGTCGGTCTTGCTTCTTGTTCTTCAGCGCGTGCTGATTTTGGCCGGCTGGACTTACGCTTACAACTTCACCGCTTCGTTGATCTTCATTGGCGGCGTAGGTCTGGTGCTTTACGGGATCGTCGGGCTGCGCCTTGTCCGGGCTAGAGTCTTGTGGCGCCTGCGCAATCGGCTGATCGTCACCTATGTTTTCATTGGCGTAATTCCGGTGGTTCTACTGATCGCGCTCGCGCTGGGATCGTTTTACTTATTCGCGGGGCAGTTTGCCACATTCATTGTTACCACCTCGCTAAACTCCGAAATCAGAAGTCTGGACGCAGCGAACTCTGCGCTTGCCCACGAAATCGCCGCCCGTTTGCAACGAGGCGCTCCGCCCCAAGCCTTGGGAATGGAAACTTTGCGTCGCGCCAACAAGGCCTGGAGTACGCGCCACGTGCACGTTTGGCAAGGCAGCCAGCTTGTCTCCCCCGACCCCACGGATATGGCACCCACGCTCCCGTCGTTTGTGAAGGGCGGCTTTCACGACCTGGTCCGTGACAAGGGCCAACTATTTCTGCGGGCCTGCGAGACTGTGCCCATATCTGGCGGCACGATTACAGTTTTGTCGAGCGAGCCGCTGGATTCGCAACTCCTACAAGCGTTGGCGACGAATCTCGGCGAGGTCACGCTATACACAACTGGATTCACCCGGCAAAAAGTTAGCTCGAACGAAACGTCCGCTGACGCTCCCGTGAAGTCCGATGGAACTTCACGAGCCGCCATATCCGTTACGAAGCCCGCAGCCAAGGGTTACGAACTCGACACCAGCAACGCCGGATCTCCTACCTACGTTGTGGGCACCGTCCCTCAACCAACCCGCTTCCTCGATCGTCAGGTGTCATTCCCAACGACGCTGTCGGTGGTGAACTGGGACACCGGAGACACCACGAGCCCCGCCGCGATCAGCGTGCACACGCGAGTGTCGCAGCTGTACGATCGACTGTTCGGCGCGCTGGGCGATTTCTCGCCTGCCATCGAGTACATCTTGTTAATTGCGGCGATTATTCTTGCCGTCATCGAATTGATAGCTCTGTTCATCGGCACGCGCTTGACCCGCACGGTCACTGGGGCCGTCGCACAGCTCTACGAAGCGACGAAGCACATTAATCGCGGAGACTTCAGGCATCGAATACCCGTCCGTTCGAACGATCAGATTGCCACCCTCGCCACTTCTTTCAATTCCATGACAACATCGTTGGAACAACTGATCGAAGAGCAAAAAGAAAAGCAGCGATTGGAGGGCGAGCTAGCGATCGCGCAGGAAGTGCAGGAGCAACTTTATCCGCGGGAATTGGCCCAACTGCCTTCGCTAGAAGTTCATGGATTCTGCAAGCCGGCCCGCACCGTGAGTGGCGACTATTACGACTTTCTGGCGCTCGATGGCGAACGCCTTCTGCTCGCGGTCGGCGACATCAGCGGTAAGGGAATTTCGGCTGCGCTCCTCATGGCCACGATCCACTCGGCCGTACGCGCGTACAGCTTGGAGCGTTTGACTGTAGGCGCGCCCAGCAGTTTTGGGGGAGAAACCTCTCCGGGGAATCTGCTGGCACTGCTCAACCATCAGCTTTACGAGAGCACGCCTATGGAAAAATATGCCACCCTATTCCTCGCTGCATGGGATGGTGGGCGGGGGAAGCTCACCTACAGCAATGGCGGCCATCTTCCTCCGCTGGTTCTGAGTGACGACGGGTCTGTGCGGCGGCTGGATCAGGGCGGCACCGTCGTCGGTTTGTTTGACGATTGTGCTTATGATGAGGATGCGGTCAAGCTCCGTCCGGGAGACTTGTTCATCGCCTACAGCGATGGCGTGACCGAACCGGAAAACGATTTTGGTGAATTCGGCGAAGAACGACTTCTCGACCTCGTGAGGGAAAACCGCAACCTTCCGCTAGTGCGGATTACCGACATCGTGATCAACGCGGTCGCTGACTGGATCGGCGCCAACGAGCAACCTGATGACATCACGGTGGTGCTGGCGCGGGCGAGGTAGGGCCGCTTGTGCCGAAACTGAGCTATTCGACGTTCCATCCGCTGACTTCAACAGACGGTTTCGCAGTCCCCAGCTCAGCTGTCCGGTAGGTTGCAGTGATCTCGCGCTTTTCCCCCGGTAACAGTGAAATGTAGTTGTCCTGCCACAGCACCGGCAGGATTTCTTCGCCACGGTTGCCCTTGTCTACCTTGAGGCGGACGAAGAATGCAAGGTTTTTGCTTGGATTCTCCAAAGTGACGCTCGTGGTTGATTCGCCCGCAGTGCGCTTTGTGTCGCCCGTGACCTTCAATTTGACTTTAGGCAGCTGCGACAAGGCGGTGAAATCGGCGAAGGAAGTTGTTGGCGTGGTGTACCAGGTGGAATTGGCCCAGTCGATTGTTTCGGGCTTCGTCGAGAGCCAGTAAAAATTCGATCCGACCAACTTTCCTTCTGAATCTTCGAGCCGAAGCACCAGGAAGTATGTCGGACTGAGACCCTTCACGTCGGGCAAAGTCACAACTTTCTGCGTGCTGTCCGCTGCGGCGTTAACCGAGTCTTCATGCGCGTATCTCTCGCTCATGTCGAGATTGAGTATGCGCGTAATGAGTTTCAGGTTTTTGACATCTTTATATTGGCTGCTGACCACATAAACAGAATGATCGTCGTATCCGTAAATCGGATGCAGCGGCTGCATTGCGGTTTTCGCGCCAAAGTACGTTCCACCGGGGCGCAGATAGTAATCGTAAAGATGCCAGATCATCGACGGCCATGCGTTATTGAGCATCCACTGAATCACCCCAGTTGATTCGTATTTATTGCGGCTGTAAGCCTCGAACATGGCGCGGATGCCTTCGTATCCCAGGAGTTGCGACTTGAAGGAGTAGTCTTCAACGCTGGTAGCTTTGCCATAACGATTCTCGAGCGCATTCGTAAACACGTGGAGATCTTTGAAGACGCCACCGCCCGCGTGATAGTTCCAGGTGTCGTCGATGGGCCAGAGATGATCAGGGCCGACCATGGCGCGAATGCTTTCAATCGGCGGGACCGCAGGCCCAGGGCTGGTTTCGGAGTTGAAGCCATGCGCTCCGCCACAGCCGCCTTCATTGCAATCTTTGTGCGTCGATGCCGAAGTGACTGAATCCTCCTGCCAGTAGGCAGGTGCGACATACTCGTATGGCCCACTCATCTTCACGCCGCTCACACCTGTGACTGAAGTCGTCTTGGCGGTTGCAGAAGAAATCACGGGGTTGGGCCATAGCAACTCTTTCTCGACTTCCAAGTAGGTCTGCTCAACATCGGGAGGCGGAGGATTGTCGCTGCCATTCAGCCACAGCATCATGCTCGGATGCGCCCGCAGCCGGTACATTTGGTCGCGCAGCGACTCTTCGGCGATCTTGAAGTCTTCAGGCTTCCACATCGGCCAGCGTTCCCAGAAATCGCAGCAACACCAACCTGCCATAATCAGAATGCCGCGCCGGTCGGCAAGATCGTAGAACTCGTCGCTTTCGAGCTTGCCTTCCAGTCGAATCGTGTTCAGGCCCATGTCCTGTACATAACGAAATTCATCGCTTAGGCGTTGCGAGTTCTCGCGCAGCATCATGTCGGGCGCCCAGCCGCCGCCGCGAATCAGGATTTTTTTTCCGTTGATCGTAATCACGCGTCCATTTTTCGCGTTCAACCCCGACGTGATCTGGCGAATTCCAAATTCGGTGTCGGATATGTTGGAGACCTTGCCATCCGAAACGAATTCGAGATGCAATTTGTGGAGCGCGGGATCGCCCATTTGCGCCGGCCACCACAATTTCGGATGATCGAGATTCAATTGGGAGAACCGCTCTGGTGCAAATTTCACATCACGCGCCTCATTGGCTGCCAGCGAGACATCCTGTTTGAAAGCGATTCCTTCGATCCTCCCGCTGAGAATGCCGCTGACAGGCTGGCCGGTGGAGTTGGTTACCCGGGCGGTGACTGTTAAATGCGCCTGCCCGTCCTGAGAATCGACCTTCGACAAAACAGCCGCATTTCGAATCGCCACTGGTCCGCTGGATGAAATCTCAACTTCTCCCAGCAGCCCCATATTTTTATCGGGAGGCGATGGGTTCCAGTCTACGAATGTGATCGCTAAATTATGCTCGGTTGCGGAGAAGACCTCGACGGCGAGCACGTTCACTTTCCCAGCAACGGCCGCGGACGTGATGTTGAATTCGTAAGTGCGCCACGCTCCGGCGACGTCGGTCGTGCTCGCAATCTGCTTTCCGTTCAACCAGATGTTCGCGCTGTAGTTGATGCGCTTGAAACGCAGCCAGATTGTCTTACCGGCGTCGGCAGCTGGCAACTCAAATGTCTTGCGGTACCACCACGGAATGATGAACGGACTGTCTTGAGGCATCGGCTGATTGGAAAAATTCGAACCGATGGGATAACTGACGCCGGGAAATGAGCGTAAGTTCATCCCAAAATCGGGATCGGGGTAGACCGTTTGTGCTACCAGCGCAGCGGCAACCGTAGATGGGACGTTGACCGGATACCAATCACGCGGGACAAAACTGTTTTGGGAAATTTCCTTCCCGGGCGCATCGACTTTTCCCGAAGATTGCAGCTGCCACCCTTCACCAAGCAGTAGGGCGCTGTCCGAGACCGATGCCATACGCTCGTCATTCTGGGCCGACCCCAATACTATGAAGCTGACCAATGTCAGGCAACAAAGCACGAAAAATTGACGGAAGACTTTCACGACAGCCTCTTTCCAAATAATTTCAAATTCTATACTTCGAATTACCCCGCGCGGAGAGGCATAGGCCGTTCCGCCCAACAGTGAATATCATGTTTATTGATACGTTTCAATAGCGGTGTTTTGCCACAAAATGCTCGATTCGTCCGTGCGGCGCTTTTTGGTAGCAAAATAAGCTATGACCAATGTGCGAATGGATAGTTGGCTGTGGGCCGCGCGGTTCTTCAAGACTCGAACGCTGGCGAAACGCTCTTGCGAGATAGGACGGATTCTTTCGAACGGACAAGTGGCCAAACCAGCGAGAGAGGTTCGCGTTGGCGACTTGCTTCGCATCACAAACGACGGCGGAGATTTCGAAGTTGAAGTCCTGGCACTCAGCGATGTACGCGGCCCCGCCGCTGTGGCGCAAACCCTCTATCGCGAATCGGAATCGAGCCGCGAGGCCCGGGAAAAAGTTGCGGCGGAACGCAAAGCAATGCAGCAGTTCGAAGCGCTGCCCGAAGGTCGCCCGTCGAAAAGAGACCGCCGCGAAATTATTCGCTTTAGGGGGAGAAGCTAGATCTCAGGGCTGGCTGGTTTTGGTCATGCGGCTCGCAACTTTCACTCCGCTCAGGCCGCCCACATACTTGGCGATGCCCTGATAGAGCGACTCGGCAATCTTCTGGCGATACTCGGCTGTGCGTAAGCGGCGCTCATCATCAGGATTGCTGACAAACGAAATCTCCGCCAATATGGACGGCATGTTTGCGCCGATGAGCACGATGAACGGCGCTTTCTTAACTCCACGATCGCGCAGGCCGGGGTTCCTGACCGAAAGTCCGTTGTGCATCGCGGCTTCGACGTCGCCGGCAAACTCGTGCGATTCTTCGATTTTTTCCCGCAGCGCAATTTTCTTTACCAGGTCTTGCAGTTCATGGATCGATTTCTCTGACACCGCATTTTCCCGGGCGGCGACTTCGAGGGCTTCCGGCGAAGAAGTGAAGTTCAAATAATAAGTTTCGACTCCGCGCGCATCGGGATCATGGCTAGAGTTGGCGTGGACGGATACGAACAAATCCGCCTGCTCTTGATTGGCAATGGCCGTGCGCGTCTCCAATGGAATGAACGTGTCGTCGTGACGCGTGTAGACCACTTCCGACCCCATGCGATTTTCTAGCAATTTCCCCAACCTACGACTGACGTCGAGTACAAGTTCTTTCTCTTGCAGTCCCTTAGGGCCGATGGTTCCGGCGTCATGTCCACCATGTCCGGGGTCAATCACAATTTTGCCGATCTTCAAACCAAGCGCCCGAATCAGCGACCTGTCTCCATCAGAGCGCGGCTGCGCTTCGTGGATGTCCAGCCCAGCCGGAAGCTTGACCGCCGTCTTTGCGCCACGGATTTCGCGCGTTGGCGCAATGATTGCCGCCTCCTCGGAACCATCGGTCTTAGCTGGAGATTCAACTGAAGCTACGACATTTGCCGGCAAGTCGGCTGTTGATGTCGCTGCCGGCAGTTTCTTGACCGGCTTGAGCGCTACGACCTTCGAAATCTCAGGCGAAGATTGTTTTGAAGTGTCATCCGTGTCATCCACGATGACCTTCTTGATGTCCGCCTTGATGTCCGCCGCGTTCTCGACCTTGAACGGCGTCTGTTTGGCCCCCGTACGATGTTCAGTGGGTTCCTTGGTTTCTGCGGATTTCTGCTGTAAGTCAGTGAATGGCGTGGGCTCGATATCGTGTTCAGAACGTTCGTCGTCCGCGTCTGCCGTGGAGATTTCTTTTTTCCGCTGCGCCGCGCTCAGTGACTTACCGTGAATATCGATCATCAGCCGCGGCGGGTTCGAAAGCTGGAACGCGTGATAGTCAGAAAGCTCTCCGACTTCGAGAACGATTCGTGTTTGTCCGGGCTTGGATTCTGCAACGCGGATCTTTTGCAGCAGCCCGTCGTCCCCGTCAAAAGTCTTGCCCACCAGCGTGGACGCCAAGCGGGTGTTGCGCAGGTCGAAGAAGATACGGTCGGGGGATGCGATGCGCGATGATTGAAACTTTACTTCCTGCTCAAGGTCAATCGCGACGCGCGTGTAGTCGGGATTCGACCAATGGCGGATGCCGGTGACCCGGGGCATCTTCGACTCTTTAGCTTCACCCGTGCCGCGGTCTGCGGAATCAGGATTAGCGGTCACGCTGTCGCCAGCTCTTTTCGACGACGTTTCCTCGACCCGGTTCTTCGGTTTCACCGGCTTCTGCAATTCGGCCAGCGTTTTTTTGGCATCGTCGGCGAGATGGTTTCGAGGGTAGCGTTCCACAAAATCCTCAAAGGTTGCGCGCGCCTTCTCTGGATTGTTCAGGTCGTCCTTATAAATCTCACCAATAGTAAACAGCGCCTGAAAGCGGTATTTGCTGCCGGGATATTCGCGGCGCAGGAACTCATATTTCGTGATCGCGAGATTCAGCACCTTCGCGTCGTTGAACCGTCGCCCCATCTCAACCATCAGTTCGGCGCATGCCACCACGCTCGGCTCCGCTTTGCTCGACGCGGGAGCTCCAAAATAGACGCGGCGGTAGGCCTCAATCACATGCTCGTATTCCTTGCGGGAGCGGTCAGCTACAGGGCGTCCGCCGAGAGCTTCCTGCATCGTTGCAGCCTTGGCAAACTGTGTGCGCGCCCAGGTGTCGGACTTGTGCCGGGCGTACAAAGGCACGGACGCGAGCGCGACACAAAATATTGCCGCGACCCACCGCACCCCGCGCTGGCCTTGATTCGACTTCGTTCTCAATGTATTCAGGATTCCACCGGCCGCCGCAATACGCTTACGACGCAGCCCGGCAACCTACCCTTAACTACACACGCTGGCGCGAGTTTGCGCTAGCTACAAACTAGGTTCTAGGTGGGGATACAAGTGGGGGGTTAGTCGGTGTTGCTGATGTAAAGCACGCCGCGAGAGTCGCGTTCGACTTGGACCGGCTGTTTGAAGGGGCCGGTAAGAAAGCGAGAAGATGTGCTGACTACGCCGCCGTTGTAAAGATCGGTGATCCGTTTCACGTAGTTTCGAGTTTCCGCAAAGTGTGGGACACCCGCGCTGCGGGCGACTGCGCCAGGGCCCGCATTATAGGCAGCCAGCGTCAGGCGTACATCGCCGCCGTAATTTTCCATCAATTGCTTGAGCTGGCGTACACCCGCGTCAATATTCTGTTGCGGATCAAACGGGTTAGCCACGTTCAAAGAACGCGCAGTCTGCGGCATGAGCTGCATCAATCCCATCGCGCCTTTGCGGGAAACTGCGTTGGGGTTGAAGTTTGATTCCACCTTTACTACCGCGCGAACCAGATTCGGATCCACATTGTGACGCGCCGCCGATTTCTCTATGGCTGCATCTACATCCTGCTGGCTGAAAGTGCTCTGGCCATTCTGCAGCTGCGTGAAATCATTCCCCAGGTAGCGCCGATCAAGGTAGTGGTTGACTTCGGCAGCGGCCGTTCGCGCCGCGCGCATGTTCGCTTGCGGAACCTGCTTCCAACCTTTGTCTTTCGCGCTCCAATACGCGAGGTTGTTCGAGCGAGTCGGAGCATCCGCATGCGCTTCCGGTAGCACGAGCAAATCGTTCACATAGATGCGGTGACCGCTGTCGTCAAGGCTTGCGGTGATCGCCGTCTTCGCCGTGGAGGGATCAGCCGCCCACACGCGGACGATCAACAACAGCCAGAATGCCGTTATACCTAAGTGTCTTGGCAAGTGCATATTGGCGGAAAGGACGATTATAGGGTCGCGAAAACGAGTTGATCAATTGACCGAACGGCCAATGACCCTTCGGGTGCAACGGTCAACGCTTGTGTTTCCAGCTGCTTATATCGAGTTGCCCCGCGCGGCACTCTTTGGAGTAACAGGTAATCAGGATGGCGATTTTCCTAAGCATCCGCCAATACTTTTTTCGATAGCCTAGAAAGAAACTTTGAATTGGACGGCGCGGTCTCGCTCCCATAGATTTTGCACTTGCCCGTTGCGTTTCAGGATCCGCGACCCGTTGCCGGACGTGATTGTGGATCGATAACGGGTTTATGCGGGGCGGCTGGGTCAAGAAACGATCGCCCACGAAATTTCAAAACCCAGCCGCTTCCGCTCCAGTTCACTTTCGGAGCAGCTCCTATGACGAAGACAGCAACCGCTGACAAGTCTCCCAGCAAACTCTCGCGCCTGGTACATCGCCTACAAGATGCCGAATGGCGACGTTACGCCTGGCTGCTGCTGGCGGGGAAGGCCATTGGCGTCGCTGTGCTGTTTCTCGCCATTACGGCAATCTCCGGGGTTTTCTTTGCCCGGGTTTACGCCTCAGACGCACCGGTGAAGGCTGCCGACATCGTTAATCCCATCAACACGATTTGGACTCTGATCGCCGCATTCCTGGTATTCGGCATGCAGGTGGGATTCACCATGCTCGAGGCAGGATTTTGCCGCGCGCGCGAAACCGTGAATGTGCTGATGGAATGTGTGGTCGACACCTGCTTCTGCGGAATTCTGTTCTACGCCTTCGGTTTTGCGTTCATGTTCGGGCACGGCAACGGCTTCATCGGATACCACTGGTTCTTTTTGCAGAACATCCCCGCGACCTATGAAGGCACCGGCGTTTCGTTCCTGGCATTTTGGCTGTTTCAATTCGCGTTCGCCGATACCTGCTCAACGATCACATCCGGTTCGATGATCGGTCGCACTCGGTTCGTCGGCGACCTGCTTTACAGCATTGCGGTTTCGGGAATCATCTATCCCATCATCGGGCACTGGGCCTGGGGCCCGGACGGTTTCCTCGCACTGATGGGCAGCGAAGGGCATTTTCTCGCATCGCTCGGCACCGGATTTCATGATTTTGCGGGATCGACCGTCGTCCACACGATTGGCGGCGCGGTCGCGTTGGCGGGCGCGATCGTTTTAGGTCCGCGACTTGGCCGACGTTTTAAACGAGACGGCGGCGGACCCACCGTCCCTCACGACCTGACCATTGCCGCCAGCGGCGGCTTGCTGCTTTGGTTCGGCTGGTACGGATTCAATCCCGGCAGCACTCTTTCTGCAATGGATTTCGAAGGCGTTGGCCGCGTGGCGACCAACACCACCCTCGCCGCTTGCGCCGCCGGTTTGACCGCCATGGCCTACGCGTACGTGCTCACCAAAAAATGGGACATGGCTTCGACCCTCAACGGCTTTCTCGCAGGATTGGTCGCCATCACTTGCCCTTGCTACTGGGTGTCGCCATTCGGTTCGCTGATGCTCGGCGGCGTAGCAGGCCTGATAGTTGTTGCTGGAGTCGAATTGCTTGAATATTTGCGCATCGACGATCCGATCGGCGCGGTGCCCGTGCATGGCATCTGCGGAATTTGGGGAACGCTGTCTCTCGGTTTGTTCGCCTGCGGGAAATACGGTGCATCTGGGCCGATCTCTCCCGATAATTCCGTCGCGCTGAAAGGCTTATTCTACGGCGGAGGATTGCAGCTCATGTTCGCCCAGTTCGCAGGCAGTGTGATCGTTACCAGCGGCACCTTTGCCGTCGCCATGGGCGTGATGTACTCGCTGCATGCGGCCGATCTCTTGCGGGTATCGCCCGAGGCGGAGTTGGGCGGACTTGATTTGTGGGAGCACGGTGCGGCAGCTTATCCAGAATATCTAATCTCTCCGCAAACCACGCCGCTGACGGTCGTCCCGCACGGCAGCGGAGAACGCTTGCCGGCAACAGTGCTGAAGCCCGGCCCGCTCGCCCCAGCCATGAGCGAAGCCGCGAGATAGTTAATCAGCAGACCAACATCTCTGTCATCCCGACCGAAGCGAAGCGTTAGCGAGCGCAGTGGAGGGACCTGGGGTTTCGGAAGGTGAGTTGGTCCGCCCGTCTCCGCCATGTAGTACCCTTCTCTATGTCCGATGAGTGACACCGCTCCCGACCGCCAAACCCCAGATTCCCTAATGTTATTCGGATTCTGGTATCGCGCACTACCCAGCGCGCAACTCACGCGCAACCGCCTGCACAAAGCCATGCTGCTGGAAGTTCCTCTCGTCCTCGGACGCGATCAGCAACGCAAAGCGTTCGCGTTGCGCGACGCTTGTCCGCATCGAGGCATGCCGCTTTCATGCGGACGTTTCGACGGCAAAAACGTCGAGTGCAGTTACCACGGATGGAAGTTCGCCGCCCACACCGGCCAATGCCAACTTATCCCTTCTCTAACCGCCGATCAGACGTTGAAAGTCGATCGCATTTACGCAGGCAGCTACGCCTGCGAAGAGCATGACGATTTTGTGTGGGTGTTCGTCCCCGAACCTGGCCCCGCCGGAGCAGGATTCAGCAAAGCCGCAACTCCGCCGATTGCAACCCCGCGAGTTCCGATCTTCGGCGACAAATATAAGATCGCGCACCTCACGGCCGAGCTTCCCTGCAGCGTCGATCACGGAATTATCGGCCTCATGGATCCGGCGCATGGGCCTTTCGTCCATCAAGCCTGGTGGTGGCGTACGCAGGCGAGCATTCACGAAAAACAGAAGCACTTCGAGCCGATCCCCAACGGATTCCGCATGAGCGCGCACACGCCCAGTTCCAACAGCGCGCCCTACAAACTTCTGCGTCTTTATGCCGACGCCGACTCGATCACGACTACCATCGATTTCGTTTTGCCGAACCTGCGTCTCGAAACGATTCGAGCAGGGAAGTATTGGTTCTCTTCACTGACGACGGTGACTCCCATCACCCGCAGCCACAGCCGCATTGACGTGGTGGCATGCTGGAATTTATTTCGCTGGGTTCCGTTCGCGCCCGAGATGCTGAGGTTCGTTTTTGCAAAATTCGTCGAGCAGGACCGCCAAACCATGGAAGATCAGTCCGAGGGGTTGAAGCACAATCCGCACCTGATGCTGATCGACGATGCCGACCGCCCCGCCAAGTGGTATTTTCAACTGAAGGCCGCACGTCTGGAAGCTCAAAGCACAGGCGCAGAGATGCAGCATCCGATGTCAGGGCCGGTCACGTTGAAATGGAAGAGCTGACGAAGGTCAACGGGAAGGACGCAGCCGTGAATCGGTCAGTGTTACCTCAGGCTGATACGCTTTGGAAAGGTTGGAAGATTTTGGTCGGTTTTTGCAAGTGTACTGACTATCCACTTTGCCCTATACATCCCTCTACTTCAGCGATTTTCTGATTGGCGAATGGCATGGTTTCCAGTTATTTCTTTTTCGAAGCAAATGTGATGCTCTCAGTGCTCAATTTCTTCGCAAAAAAGGCTCGGTTTGCTTAGGGTCGCGGCCGCGAACAAGGTACACCCGCTGTCCGCACGATTAATCAACTCAGATTCTCAAATATCCCCGCAGCGCCCATACCGCCGCCGACGCACATGGTCACCATGCCGTACTTCGCTTTCCGTCGTTTCATTTCGCGGATGATCGACGCCGTCAGCTTCGCGCCGGTGCATCCCAGCGGATGCCCTAGCGCTATCGCTCCGCCATTCGGATTCACGCGCTCTGCATCGAGTCCAGCTTCATTGATCACCGCAAGCGATTGCGCCGCGAACGCTTCGTTGAGTTCGATCACGTCAATGTCTGCGAGTTTCAGTCCGGCTAACTTCAGCGCTTTAGGAATCGCAAACACCGGCCCCAATCCCATTTCTTCCGGCTTGTATCCCGCAGTGGCGAACGCGACGTAGCGCGCCAGTGGCTTGATGCCCAGCGCCCTTGCCCGTTCGGCAGACATCACGACTGCGGCAGCTGCGCCGTCCGACATCTGCGAAGAATTTCCAGCCGTCACCGTGCCTTTCGCGTGAAACGCCGGCTTCAGCGATGCCAACGCCTCAACCGAAGTGTCCGCGCGCGGCCCTTCGTCAATCGCGAAAGAAATCTCCTGGCGCTTCGGCTTCGAGCCATTCGGAGTGGTAAAGCTCACGGGCACGGCAACCGTTTCGTCAGCGAACCTCCCCGCTTGAATGGCGGCCAGAGCTTTTTGATGGCTGCCATAAGAAAATTCATCCGCGGCTTCACGCGTGATTCCGAATCGCTGCGCCAACCGCTCGGCCGTCAGCCCCATAGTCAAGTACGCATCGGGATAATTGTCGACCAGCCACGGATTCGGCGAGATCTTATGCCCGCCCATCGGAATCATCGTCATCGACTCTGTGCCGCCCGCGACAATTACGTCCGCCGCACCGCTGCCAATTCTTTCCGCCGCTTGCGCAATCGCCTGCAATCCTGACGCGCAAAAGCGATTGATGGTGAGCGCTGCTGTTTCCACCGGCAAGCCCGCCCGTAGAGAGGCAATTCGGGCTACGTTCATGCCCTGTTCGGCTTCTGGCATGGCGCAGCCAAGAATCACGTCTTCGATTTCTTTAGGATCGATCTGCGGTACCCGCTCCAGCGCGCCTTTGATCGCGACCGCCGCCAATTCATCCGGACGCGTCGCGCGCAGCGTTCCTTTGTAAGCCCGGCCCACCGGTGTTCGGACTGAAGAGACAATCACAACTTCGCGCATCATGAACTCCTATACCGCAAATCTACACTCGCACTATTTCGCGGGCGCGTAGAAATAATAATCCGCTGAATAATCCACTTTGATCTCTGAGTTTAGGTGCGCGGCGTCGCAACCCGTAGCAGGTGCCTTGCCACCCTTCGTGTTGATGCGCTGCACCGCCGAGACGCGATCAAGAGCACCGCTGCCGGAGTGACCGGTCACATTCACCAACAGCCACGGAACCGCATCCGCATCCGGAGAATCGGTATGCGCCTGCGCTTTTCCGGTGATGGAGCTACCGTCTTTGAGCTCCCACGTTGGACCAGCTAAATGGCGTCCGATCGCCGCGCCTTTCGCCTCCGACAAAACTGCCTGCGGTTCTTTCAACACCCAAATTGCAGCGATGCCGGCTCCGGCGGTGCAGGTGTAAATCTGCACGCCTGAACCACGCGCCATCAGCACCACCTGATCGCCGCTCGGCGCTTTGATCGCGTCAGGGACGACAGGCGCAGCAGTAGTTTGTCCGATCCCGACGACAGCGGCTAACGTCGCCGAAAAAGCGACCATCTTTGCGAAAGCTTTCATCCCGCGATCATACCAATCGACGGCGCACACTCAACAGCCTTCGTCAGCGACTAAACTTTCGCTTCCAGTACGCTCCACTTCTCGATCACCGGGGGCTTGGCCAACAACTCGCCCGCTTTCGCCATCAGCGCCGCCGCAACTTTTCCGTTCAGGTGCGCTTCCCGGCCCGATTCCTCCGCGAACGTATCGAAAATTCCGAACGTCGAATGTCCCATGCGGATCGCATACCATTGCGCGGTCCCCGGTTCGTCGTTGACCAGCTCCAAAGCGCTGCGCAAAAACTTGTCGACTTCTTCTTCTTTACCCAGTTTCGCTTCCAGCCTCGCCAACAGGGCAAATTTCACGTTAGCCAAATTTCACCTCAATGAATTAAAGATTACGGACGCCTCTATGATGCCCGCCATAGCCCGCAAGTTTCGACAAAGTCCTCGGCGGTTTGGCCGCGGCTAGATCCTCCCTTTGCTCCGCAAATCCGGAGAATTGGTGCCAGAGTGTCGCGTGTATAATGCGGGCGCTATTGAAATTGGAGTGGCCAATGAACAGCGTGGAAATCGAACAGAAGAGCTACGAAATGCCCCCCGCGAGGGGTTCAGCATTGCACATTTCCTCACGTCCGCCGACATTGATCGATCCGCTCGCTGGTACGAGAAAGGTATTGGCGATCTGTAGGTATGCGGGCGCACCCTTCCCAAATACCTATGTGCAGCAACGTCGCACCACGGCAAAGCGCACTGGCGGCTTATCCTTGCTATTCCCCTTAACCTACGGCATAATAATGGTTTGCATTTCACCTGCCAGCAATAGCTAGGAAAGGAACTCAAGCTCTGTGTTAATGATTCGTTTATCGCGCACGGGTGCGCGCAAGAAGCCGCATTATCGCGTGGTCGTGATCGAGAAAGAACGCGCTCGCAATGGACGTCCGGTCGAGGTCGTGGGCACCTATAATCCCCGCACCAATCCCGCTACCTTCGAACTGAAGCGCGACCGCATCGACTACTGGGTGTCGAAGGGCGCTCAACTGTCAGAGCGCGTGGGTAAGATCGTGAAAATGCCGGCCCCCGTGGCCGCGACTGCCTAGTAATTCATCTGCCCCGTGAGGAATTTTTATGAGTGAGCCAGCCGCCGATATGCGGGCACTGATTGAGCATGTCGCGAAAGCGCTCGTGGCGGACCCCGCCGAAGTGCTGGTAGAGTCGTTTGACGAAGAGCGTGAAACTGTCATCGAACTCACCGTGGCTGAGGAAGACACAGGGCGAGTTATCGGGCGGCAAGGACGCACCGCGCGGGCATTACGGCATTTGTTGAGCGCAGCCAGCTTGAAAACCAACAAGCGTTACGCGCTCGAAATTCTGGAATAGCCGGAGACGTTCCATCGCCGACGAGTACATCACGCTCGCCCGTGTCTTAAAAACTCAGGGCCGGCACGGCGAAGTGGCAGTGGAAGTCCACAGCGACGTTCCTGACCGCTTCACTGAAGACATGAATTTGTGGGCGCTGGCGGAAGATGGCTCGCGGCGCGAATTGAAAGTGGAAGGGTTTTGGCCTCACAAGGGTGATCTCGTCCTGAAATTTGCGGGCGTGGACTCGATCAATGATGCGGAAGCGCTTTTGCGTTGCGAGTTGCAAATTCCAAAACATGAGCGGGCGCAGCTCGAAGCCGGTTGGACGTACATCAGCGATTTGGCAGATTGCAGGGTGTTCGATAGCGACCGCGAAGTTGGCAAAGTCGCCGATGTGCAGTTCGGGGCCGGAGAAGCTCCGCTGCTGATTGTGACATCTGGCGAGATGCGCCACGAGATTCCTTACGCGGAAGCGTACATAGTAAGCGCGGATCTGGCCGAGAAAAAAATTGTGATGCGATTGCCTGAAGGGATGCTGGAGTTAGACGCGCCGCTGACGGCCGACGAGAAGCAGCAGCAAAGTGTACAGCGCAAACCCAAGGCCAAAGAAGGCAGGGCATAGGTTAGGTTTTTAGGTCCGCCATGAAGATCGACATCATTACGATCTTTCCGGATTTTTTTCGCGGACCGCTGGATTTTGGCATTATCCGCCGGGCGCGCGAGTCGGGCCTTGCGGACGTTCAAATCCACGATCTGCGGGCATTTGCGCATGATCGGCACAAAACAGTGGACGACCGCCCGTTCGGCGGCGGCGAGGGCATGGTGCTTAAGCCGGAACCGATCTTTGAATGTATTGAAGCCGTGGGAATCGCGCCGCGTGGTCAACGCAACTTAGAAGAAGTCAGCGTGATTTTGCTGTCCGCGCAGGGCAAGCGATTCGATCAGTCTGTGGCGCAGCAACTCTGCGGGTTGGAGAGAATCGCTCTGGTCTGTGGCCGCTACGAAGGCGTGGATGAGCGCGTCGGGCAGCACCTTGCAGATCGCGAGCTTTCGATAGGCGACTACGTGCTGAGCGGAGGCGAGATTGGCGCAGCGGTGATCGTGGACGCCGTGACCCGCTTGATTCCAGGAGCGTTGGGCAACGAGGCGTCATCGCGACAGGAATCGTTCACGGCGCGCGACAAAAGAGCCGTGATCGGCGCAGCTGACTCGACGTGCTCATCCGGCGGACTGCTGGATTATCCGCATTACACGAGGCCTGCGGATTTTCGCGGCCTGGCGATTCCCGAAGTTTTAGCTTCTGGGAATCATGAAGAGATACGCAGTTGGCGACGGAAAACGGCCATCGAGAAAACGCTACGAAATCGCCCAGATTTGCTGCACAATGCGACACTAAACGACGAAGACAAGATATTGCTGGCGGCGGTAAGAGCCAATCAACTCAGTGACGATGTAAAGTAGGAAGGGAAATATTATGACGAACTTGATTATTGAAAAACTGCTGGCCAAGACAAAGACCACCGACATGCCCGCATTCGTACCGGGCGACACCATACGCGTTCACGTGAGAATTAAAGAAGGCGACAAAGAGCGCGTTCAGGTGTTCGAGGGCGTTGTCATATCGCGCAGCCGCGGTCCGCAAAGCAGCTTCACAGTGCGAAAGATGAGCTTCGGCCAGGGTGTCGAGCGTATCTTCCCATATCGTTCCCGGGTCATCGATAAAGTCGAAATCGTGCGCTCGTCCAAAGTTCGCCGCGCCAAGCTTTTCTATTTGCGCGGACTTCGCGGCAAAGCCGCCCGCCTCAAGGATGTCGACCGCGAGCAGGCCCCAGTGGCTGCTGCGACCGCTCGATAACCATTCTGTTTCCAGCAAGCTCCGGTGTTCCGTCATTCGACTATGATGACGAAAGCGCCGGAGCTTCGTCTATTGGTGCTGACTCAAACAAAACCGGCGTTAGGAGAGCTATGGCCCCCCGCACTCTCGCAATCGCACTTTCCGCGGCGTTGACGATCTGCTTTTCAACCGCCGCATTCACTGAATCGAAAAGTAAAGCTGATTCGGCGACCCCCACCCCCGCGACGCAGCCCGCGACCGAATCCGTCGACCTCAGCATGTATCAGCGGATTCGTGACGAAGGCTTTCATCATTCTCACGTGATGGAATACGCTTCGGCTTTGTTCGACGGAATCGGCCCACGTCTCACCGGCTCACCTAATATGAAGCGCGCCAATGAATGGACGCGCGCTCAACTCGCCGCGATGGGATGCTCGAACGCGCATCTCGAAGATTGGGGCGAGTTCGGCATGGGCTGGCAACAGCGTAACACCTGGATTCGCATGGCCTCGCCGGACACGGCAGTCTTCATTGCGCAAGCCACGCCCTGGTCGCCTGCGACCAATGGCGCGATCACGGCGCCGGTCGTATCGGTTGTTGCAAGCGAAGAGAAAGATTTCGACCAATACAAAGGAAAACTCGCCGGAAAAATTGTACTTTTAGGCAAAGCTCAAACTCCGGGAAAAAGCACTGAACCGCTCACCACTCGTTATGACGAAAAAGCGCTCGCCGACATCTTCCATTACGGATATGCCGATGACGATCTGGGCCCGCAGCACGTTCTTCCCCTGGATCAGATGGAAGAGTTCTTTAATAAGCAGTTTGTCTTCCGCGAGAAGCTGGCAAAATTTCTTGCCGACGAAAAAGCGCTCGCTGTGATCGTCAATGGTTATCGGAGCAGCGGTACGCTGAGTGACGACACGAGCGCCAGCCTGGGTTGGTATGTATATGATCACGACCACGCCGAGCCGATTCCCGTCGCTGTTATGGCACTCGAGAATTTCGGCCGTATTTCCCGTCTGCTCACCGCAAACGTTCCCGTCACCCTTGAAATGAATGTGGACACGGTTTTCACCGGCGAGCGCGAACACGGCTTTGACACGCTCGCCGAAATTCCCGGCACTGATCCCAAGTTGAAAGATCAGGTCGTGATGGTTGGCGGCCACCTCGATAGTTGGATCGCAGGCACTGGAGCTACTGATGACGGCGCGGGAGCAATCGTCGCGATGGAAGTCATGCGCATCCTCACCGCGCTGCATGTGCAACCGCGCCGGACGATTCGCGTTGGCTTATGGAGCGGCGAAGAGCAAGGCATCTTCGGATCCATGGGATACGTTACCTCTCACTTCGGCAGCTTCCCACGCTCGACCACGCCAGAGCAGCTTAAGGTGCCGATCTTCGTTCGCAAACCCGGCGGTCCGCTCACGCTTAAGCCCGAGCATAAGCTGCTCTCCGCCTACTACAACCTTGACAACGGTGGCGGCAAATTGCGCGGCATCTACGCGCAGGAAAACGGTGCAGCCATCCCCATCTTCGAACAGTGGATCGCGCCCTTAAAAGATATCGATGTCACCACCGTCAGCGCCCGCCTCACCGGCAGCACCGATCACATGTCATTCGACGATGTCGGCCTGCCCGGCTTTCAGTTCATCCAGGAACCGCTCGATTACGAAACCCGCAGCGTTCATTCCAATATGGACGTCTATGAGCGTCTGGTTCCCGGTGACCTTCAGCAGGCCGCAGTCGTTGAAGCGATCTTCGTGTATAACACAGCGATGCGCGACCAGATGATGCCGCGCAAACCGCTGCCTCATCCGGAACTCTACGAACGACAACAGAAGCCGCTCGAAAACGTAATGCCGGGCGCGCAACCAAAACCGAAGGACGATCAGAAAAGCAAAGAATAGCTTCGGAATCGCATTTTGTGCGACAAAGGGGCAATGCCCCGGTTTTCCGCCTTGCTCCACAGGCCCGATCTGCGCGAAGATGCCATCATCAGGTGGCTACATCGTTCAAGCTCGCTCCAGAAAAACCTCTCTCCGCGGCTGCGGCGAAGATGCGACTGCTCAAGACCCTGCGTTGCACGTTAAAGTTTGAGAAAAAAGCATGGCAAACCGGCGCGCGCCTGGTTGCCGGGGTCGATGAAGTTGGCCGTGGATCGCTCTTTGGCCCAGTCGTCGCCGCCGCAGTCATTCTCGACCCCGGATATCGCATTCGCGGACTACGCGACTCGAAACTTCTTCCCGCAGAGCGCCGCGAGGTTTTAGCCGAGCGCATCCGCGAACACTGCGTAGCCTGGACAGTCGCCTCCGTCGATGCCTCGCGCATCGACGAGATCAACATCTATCAGGCATCGCGCGTCGCCATGCGCGAAGCCGTTCTCAGCCTGCAACCCGCCGCCGATCACCTTCTTGTCGACGCCCTGCGCCTCGATTGCGACATCGTGCAGAAGTCTCTCATTCACGGCGACGCGATTTCCGCCTCGATCGCCGCCGCCTCCATCATCGCGAAAGTCCATCGCGACGCCATGATGCGCGAATTCGACACCGTGTATCCCCTCTACGGTCTTGCATCCAACAAGGGATACAGCACGCCCGTCCACATCGCCGCCTTGCGCCAGCATGGCCCGTGTCCACTCCATCGTCAAACGTTCGCCCCTGTCTGGCAAAATCCCACACCTCAAGAAGTGCTCGAGTTCATGCGGGAAGACGCATCGGAGTTGGAAACCCCCGCCGCGTCTTAAGTTGACGAAAAACCAAGTTTCGCCAACCCAACTTTTATTTGTGAGCGGTACGGTTTGGATGGCGTCATCCGGACCGCAGCCGCTCCACAGGCGGAGGGAACGATCTCCCTTGAAGTGCCGTCGCGCGAAAGCCAAACAGCCCCCCACTGAGCCAGCTCAACGAAAGAGCCCGAGCTGTAGCGCGTCGCTGCTTGCCGTGTTGAACGCGAGAACTGGTCTCGCCGCCATAGGAAACTTGCGCTCAGCCATTCCATACTTATTGCGAAGAGTAGCCAGCACCTTCCCCACGCGCTTGCCGTACGCCGGACCGAGAAACGCGCTGGTCTCGTAACGTTGCTTGTAGTTCTCAACCAACTGCGGAAATTCTTTCTCCAGGAACGGCATGAATACGGCCGCCGCGCAAGGCTTCAGAAACAGCGGATTGGCAAAAATTCGTTTCGCTCCCGCTTCTGCTGCGGCCCGCACAACTTTATCGAGATCTTTCGGCGCATCTGTTATCCCCGGAATCACCGGGCAGCAATTCACTCCTACATTTAGCCGCGCCTCGCTCAATTTCCTTACCGCTTCCAGCCGCAAGTCCGGGCGCGGAGCGCGCGGCTCCAGCAACCGCGCCAGCTTCTCGTTCACAGTGGTGATCGTGATGTGTACGTGCAACTGATTGTGCTTGGCCACTTCTTTCAACAACTCGATGTCGCGAACGATCATGTTCGACTTGGTGATGATGCCAATCTCCAAGTCCTGGTGCCGCGCCAGTTCTTCGAGAATGCCGCGCGTCGTCTCATAACGCCGCTCGGCCGGCTGATACGGATCGGTGGCCGTCCCAATAGCAATGGCCTCTCGCGGCTTGACCTGCCGCAACTCCTGCCGCAGCAGATCCGCCGCATGTTGCTTCACAAAAATCTTCTGCTCAAAAGCCACGCCGTCGCGCATCTCCATGAATTCGTGCGTGTAGCGCGCATAGCAATACTTGCAGCCAAACTCGCAGCCCCGATACGGATTGATCGTCCACGTAAACGGCAGGCTGCGACGGCTGGTGCATTTGTTCAAGAGCGACCGCGCCGGAAGCGTGAAATATTCCACGTTGTACCCTTCGCGCAGTTGTTCGCCGTGCGAAGCCATCCGCGCAATGCCGACCAGAGCGGCGTTAGGGGACGATGGGAAAAGTAGAAGGGAAGAGGATGTCATGGATTCGCCGTTTCTTCGCCTACAGTAAGCCGCGTGAACGAAGATGTCAAGCGAGCAGGGGGGAGAACGGAAAGAGATGGCCTTAGAGCGCCTCATGTATCCGACTGTATAAATTTTGAAAAGGGGAACGGGCGGCGGTGGGAGTGGGAAAATGAGTTCTGAGTGTAAATGCCTATTTAGACGAGTGATGTTCATGCCCGCCCTCAGCGGATGGTAGGACCCGACGCTCTATCTTGTCGCTGGCTGCGTCTTCGCCGCGGCGATGCGCTGCTGTGTGGCGACCAGGACCGCGTCGGAGTTGAAACCGTATGCACGCGCGAAACGACGATCATCGAACCGGGCGCGATCGGCAACGACAATCAAATTGAAGTGAAGAGAGAGTATTGGTACTCGCCGCAACTCGGCGTGAATCTCGTCAGCAATCTGCAAGACCCTCGAATCGGCATGCAGAATTTCGAACTCTCAGAAATTTCCGTGACCGAACCAGACCCCAAGCTGTTCAAAATGCCGAGCAACGCCCGCCTGATTGATCTGCGAGGATCTGCGAAATGACTCGGCTCTGCAAATCGTAGTCGGACAGGGTTGCGCCACACTTTAACCACTTTGTCATCCTGAGCGAAGTCATTCCATTCGCCATGCGAATAGAATGATGAAGTCGAAGGACCTGATGTTCTCCAGCGCCAGCCTGCACAAGAGAGCCCAAAATCCGTCTAGTCAGCGCACGAGCAGGGCATTTGCCGTCCTAAATCGACCGCGGCTTCGAAGGCGTCAGAAAAGAAATTTCGCGCCAAGCGCAGGCGCCAACTGGCTTCGTGGCAGAAAGCGCATCCCGGAACCAGTCGCTGCGCGGCACAGCACCTGCGCGCTCCGGCGAGTGACAAAGACAAGCGCAGTAAATAGCGCGAAAGACCAATGCACTAAAGGTGCATGTACGAATGGTCACCACGTGACGCGCCCAAGAGCGTAGTCTTACGTCATGTACATCACAACTGGCGACTCCATGACCTGCAAGGATTGCGGCCACGCAATTCGCATCAACGTAATGTTCGAGAACCGGCTGCAAGCCGCCACCGACATGCTGAAACACATGGCTGGACACAACGCGTCTCGCGCCTTCGCAAAAGCCGCGCGCGTGCTCGAGCCGAATTTGGCCGCGTCAGTCGCATCGGACGACAGTGTCGTCGCTGCCGTGGAAGCTCCTGCTGAAATTGAAGCGCAGGCTGGACCGTCCGCGCTCGAGAATTAACGCGGAAGGCTACAAGCGGAACTTGCGCGCAACGATCGTGACCGGCAAAAGCACGATCCACAACGGAAGCAGGAATAGCCGGACGAGACAGCCGCTAGCCAAAGCTGGAACGGCAGGATTACGTTTCCGCAAGATCATTGACTGCTCCCTTAATTCTGCATACTTTTAATTCTGGTTACTTCCACTTTACCAGCGAACCAGACCTTGCTTAGCGTCGTCATTCCTGCCGCGTTGGCCGTCTCCGCTATTTTGCTTGGATGGGGTTTCGACGCGTGGCGCGAATATTTTGTTAATCCCGCGCGCCTCGGCGTTCTGATTCTGATCGCGGTGGCCTCAGTCTTGGCTATGATTCTCCGGCTTGATCTCGACGTCCTCAAACGCGGCCGACTGCCTGTCGCAAACCAGTCGTTCACACTTGGCGCTTTAGCAGTCGCGTCGCTAGCGCTGATTTGGTTTCTTCCTTTCGCGGATCGCAGACATATTCTTTCCATCTACCGAAGTGCTGCATTTCGCGATGCCGGATTGCTGCTATGTACGGTCGGTATGGTTGTGCGTATTCTCGCAATGGCTCGCTTGGGCAAACAATTCAGCGCCTACGCAACTTTGCAGGAAAATCACGAACTGGTCCGTTCTGGGATCTACGCCTATGTGCGTCACCCGCTCTACCTGAGCCTTTTACTGGCAGCGCCCGGTTTCGCGCTCGTGTTTGGGAGCGCCCTTGTGTGGCCAATTCTCGCCGTCACTGCGACGTTCGTGACGATTCGAATTAGGAACGAAGACGCTTTGCTCAAGCAGGAATTCGGCGAAACGTTCGAGCAATATCGCAATAGCGTCGGAGCGCTAATTCCGCGCCTGATTCGGCAAGCATCCACTCGCGGGATTTGACAGGTCTTCGCAGTCGGCCTCAAGCTATCTGGCATGCGTAAACTGGTATTTCTTTTGCTCTTTGCCGCCGCGAGCCTGCACGCCCAAAGTAATTCCTATCTCTTTGCCTGGTCCGGCGACGTGGCCAAGAAAAGCAGCGACTTTCTCGCGGTGATCGACGCCGACCCCAAGTCTCCGCATTACGGCGAAGTCGTGGCGTCGGTGGCTGTTCCCGGCCCGTATGGGAAGCCGCATCATACCGAAGCGCAAATGCCGGCTGACGGATTTCTGCTGGCCAACGCTTTCGAAAGCGGCCGCACGATCTTGTTTGATCTCACCCAACCGCTGCATCCCGCGATCGCCACGTCCTTTGGCGACCTGAATGACTACATGCATCCTCATACCTACGTTCGCATGCCGGACGACCTGGTTCTAGCCAGCTTTCAGTATCACGGCGGGCACGGGCCCACAGCCGACGGCGGCGGAATCGTCGAGATGGACGAGCGCGGGCGCGTGATCCGCAGCGGCAGCGCGATGGATGCTTCCGCCAAGGGTGAATTGATTCGTCCTTACAGTTTGGTCATGGTTCCGGCGCTCGACCGCATTGTGAGCACCAACACGGCCATGCACGGTAAAGACGGCACCAGCCGCACAGTGCAGGTGTGGCGGCTTTCCGATTTAAAGCTGCTGAAGACCGTCATCTTGCCGCCCGGACCGAGCGGCAAAGAGCAGAATTATCCCGGCGAGCCGTTGTTGTTGGCGGACGGCAAAACTGTTCTTATCCACACGTTCTCGTGCGGCTTGTACAAGATGGAAGGCATCGACACCGACCATCCGTCAGCGCGGCACGTGAAAACCTTCGACGGGGAAGAGTGTGGCGTGCCCGCCCGCATCGGCCACTACTGGCTTCAGGCGGAGACTTCGGTGCACGCGCTGGTGGCTTACGACATCGCCGATCTCACTCAGGTGAAGGAAGTCTCGCGCGTCACGCTGGACGATAAGCAGATGCCGCATTGGATTTCCGCCGACCAGGAAGGCCATCGCGTCGTCCTCAACTCCGACGAAAAGGGAGATCGCCGCTTGTTCGTTTTTATGTTCGATCCGCAGACTGGAGGTTTAAAGCTCGACGAGAAGTTTCGAGATCCGGGGAGTGACAAAGCGGGCGTGAGCATGGATGGCAAGACCTGGCCGCACGGATTCAAGGGCGACGCGTTCGCGCACGGCACGGTGTTTTCTCGGACGGCTCCTGCCGCCAGCGCGGCAGTGGGGAAGTAGCACTTGCATACGGATTCTTCAGCTTGAACGGTTCCCTTGTAGCGAACGGAACAAATCTGCGCTCTGCTCTAACGTCAACACTTCAGCACGCGCGGCAGCTGAAATGCTTGCCGCTGCCATGGCGGGTTTCAGCACGTTCAACGGGTACGATGGTTTCAGGTTGTTGACCAGCGTTTTCCGCTTTTGGCTGAAGCTTAACTTCAAAAAATCGACAAAAGGGAGCTCGGGAACGCCCAATGCCTCCAGCCTCGGTGCCATCGTCAAACGAACAACAGTGGAATGCACTTTCGGCGGCGGTGAAAATGCGTCCGGCGGCAAAGTAAAAAGCTTGTCCACGTGCGCGTAAAGTTGGGCCGTTGCCGACAGTAGTCCATAGTCGCTTTTCCCCGAAGGCGCGGCCAAGCGGTCCGCGACCTCGCGCTGCACCATCAGCACCATGGTGTTGAAATATTTGCGATAAGCGAAAAGACGCAGCAAAATTTCCGAAGTGAGGGCGTAGGGCAGGTTGCCGATCACGCTCACAGGCTCAAGTTGCAGCTCGATCCCGGGCCGCGAGAGTCCCGGCTTTGGCCCAAAAATCGTATCGAAATCGATGGCTGTGATATCGCCTTCGATGATCTCGACATGTGGGGCGAGAGCAAATGCCATGCGGAGCTGGGCAGCCAGCACTCGATCGGTCTCAATGGCGATTAAACGGCGCGTGCGTTTTGCCAATATTTCCGTCAGAACGCCTTTGCCGGGACCAATTTCGAGCACCGTGCTTTGCGAGACATTTCCCAGCGCTTCAACGATGCGTAGCGACGCCGAATCGTCGATAAGGAAGTGCTGGCCGAGTTTCGGCTTGCGCTTCGGTTCTGCGGCAGCTTTTGGCACGTTGACCCTCTCTCTTCCCGGCTTTAAACTGGGCCTTCCATCATAGCGTGGACGGATGGCTGGCGTCCTCGGGAGAAGCCCCACACAATGCACATTGTATTCGCCGCGTCGGAATGCATCCCTTATTCAAAGACCGGCGGATTGGCCGACGTTATGGGCGCGCTGCCGCAGGCATTAGCCCACGCGGGCCACGACGTTAGCGTTTTCGTCCCCAAGTATCGCGACACTCGTCTGGATTCGCCAGAAACAATCATCCACAGCCTGACGATCCCGTTCGACGACCAATATCGCTTCTGCTCGATTCTTGATGGCGGAAAGATTCAGGGTGTCCGTCACTATTTCGTGGATTACCCGCTCTTCTTTGATCGCCCAGGCATCTACGGCAGCGCGGTCGGCGATTATCCCGACAATGCGGAACGATTTGCGATGCTTTCCCGGGCGGTGCTGGAAGCGTCGAAGATTCTCGGGGTTCCCGACTTGTTTCACTGCCACGATTGGCAGACAGCGTTGATTCCGGTGCTTCTAAAGTCTCAATATGCTGAGGATCCGGCGTTGCGCGATGCCGCTTCGGTTTTGACGATCCACAACGTCGGATATCAGGGAGTCTTCGCGCCGGAGACCCTGCCGCTGCTGACGCTTCCCTGGGATTTATTCACAATGTCAAAGATGGAATTCTTCGGCAGCGTGAACTTCCTGAAAGGCGGCGTCGCCTACGCGGATTTTGTGACTACGGTGAGCCGCAAGTACGCTCGCGAAATTCAAACCGCCGAGTATGGTTTCGGGCTTGAAGGAGCGCTGCGAGACCGGGCGGCGTCGCTGGTCGGAATTCTCAACGGTGTCGACTACGACCTATGGGACCCGGCAAAAGACAAATTTGTCGCGGCCAACTACACGCCGAAAGATCTGGAAGGAAAGACCGCATGTAAACAGGATTTGCTGAAGGAATTCGCTTTGGCCCCAGCAGGCAAACGTACGCCATTGATTGGGATCGTGTCGCGCTTCGCTGGACAGAAAGGTTTCGACCTGATCGCGCAAATCATCGACCGCTTGGCACAAGAAGATGTTTGCATGGTCGTGCTGGGCAGCGGGGAGAAACGTTACGAAGAGATGTTCCAGCGCATCCAAAAACTTTTTCCCGCCAAGTTCGGACTCAAGATCGGCTATGACAACGCCATGGCCCACAAAATCGAGGCGGGCAGCGATATGTTTCTTATGCCATCCCGCTATGAGCCTTGCGGTCTCAATCAGATTTACAGCCTGAAATATGGGACTGTCCCGGTTGTCCGCGCGACTGGTGGACTGGACGACACCATCGAACCCTTCGATTCGCGAACGCGCAAGGGCACGGGATTCAAGTTTGCCGACTACAATGCAGAATCGTTCTTGCTGGTCATCAAGCATGCGCTCGACGCCTACCGCGAACCGGATACCTGGCAGACCCTGATGCGCAACGGAATGAAGAAGGAATTTTCATGGACGGTGTCGGCTCGCGAATACGTCAAAGTATATGAACGGGCACGTCAGGCGCGGGAACTGCCGGTGTCGCCTGCGTAGGCCGTCCCGCAAAAGTAGAGAGTCATGGCGTCATTTCAACGAACCATTTTCCACGTCGATATGGACGCATTCTTTGTGTCCGTGGAAGAACTGTTCGATCCCGAGCTGCGTGGCAAGGCGGTGGTCGTCGGCGGCCAGCGCGGCGAGCGCGGCGTCGTGGCGGCCGCTTCCTACGAAGCGCGCAAGTTCGGAGTACATTCCGCCATGCCCCTGCGCACCGCCGAAAAATTGTGTCCGCATGCGATTTTCGTAAACGGTCACCCGGAACGCTACCAGGAATGTTCGGTGAAAGTTCATCGCGTCCTCTGTTCGTTTTCGCCGCTTGTGGAAATGGCCTCCATCGATGAAGCCTATCTTGATATGACGGGAACGGAGCGTCTGCATGGACCTCCGCTCAAGGCCGCCGATCAGCTTCATCGCAAGGTTAAAGCCGAAACTCAATTGAACTGTTCTATCGGGATCGGCAGCTCGAGGGTGGTGGCAAAAGTGTCGTCGGCCAAGGCCAAACCCCACGGCGTGCTGTGGGCCATCCCCGGCGAAGAGGCAAAATTTCTCGCGCCGCTCGACGTGCGCGACATTCCGGGGGTAGGCAAAGTCACGGAAAAAACTTTGCACGACCTTGGCATCCGTCGAGTCGGCGATCTGACTCGCTTTGACGATGCTTACCTCGCAGAACACTTCGGCAAGTGGGGACTCGCGCTGGCAGGCAAAGCGCGCGGCGAAGACGCTGGCGGATGGTTTGATTCCGAGGTGGGCGAGAATTCTGCGCCGAAGTCCGTCAGCCACGAGCACACTTACAACGAAGATACGGCGGACGTTGCGCAGCTCGAATCCACGCTGATGCGCCTCGCGGAAATGGTGGGACGCCGCTTGAGAGAGGGAGACCTGAAGGCGAAGACGTTGCAACTGAAATTGCGCTACAAAGACTTCACCACCATAACGCGTGCCTACACCTTGCCTGAGCCGACTCAGCTGGATACCGAAATCTTCGGCGAGATCAGAATGTTATTCCGAAAGAATTGGCGGAAGGGCGCGCAGGTACGTTTGTTGGGCGTGCAGGCTTCTTCGTTTGGCGAGGACTCGGTCCAAGCGAACTTTCTCGAAGACGGCCAACGCAAACGCTGGCAGCAGGCCATGGTCGCCGCCGACCGCATGCGCGACAAGTTCGGAGAAAAAAGCGTAGGACTGGCCTCCGGCATGAAAGGCGCGTTCCGCGAAAAGGCCCACGAGAATCCGGCAGCATTGCCGGGGAGCAAAAGTAAACAAAAGTCCTAGGGGTTCGTCCTTACGCACAAAGGCCGGAGTGGAATTGCTTCCAATCCGGCTTTGCTTCCTGCACCTTGGCGAGACGGCGTGAATGCCGCCCTCGATGTTGTGATCGCGAACTAGTTGGTATTGTTCGGCGAGTCGTTGGCTGCGGTTGCGGTGCCACTCGACGTGTCGGGTGTAGCGAAACGGGTGAGATGCGGAAAGAACGGCGTGACTTCGAGCGGCATCTTGTCCCGCGCGGTCATGATCGCGACCGGCGCTGCTTTGATGAGGTCGACGCGGTCGTCCCACGGATTTAGTTTGACTCGTCCGCCCAGCGGCAACGCTGCAATTTGGTTGACTTTGCTGGGGTCGAGTGCCGGACCTTGCTTTGCCAGCTCAGCGAAGCGCGCCAGTTGGTGGTTTCCGTCGACGAGTTCATTGCCCAGGTGCGGGGTCAGTAACGCTGAAAGCGCCGGAGCCCGCACTTGAAGCTCTTTGAGGAACAGTTCAGCCGTATCCAGTTTCTGGCCATACGGCGAGTTCTTCAGGAGTTCCATAGACTTCTTTTCCGCAGCCGCTTCTTCTTCCGGGTTGTGGCGGAAGCCGAGGTTTGAATAAGTGGATTCGTCGGAAAACAGCATGCGGTCGTTGAAGGCGTAGCGGCTGCCCAGGTTGTGGCCCAGCACGATGTGCGCCAGTTCGTGAGAAAGGACCATCGCGAGGCTGGCTTCATCCGGCAGGACGTCAATCAGACCACGGCTAACGATGATGGTATTGCCGACGCTGAAGGTCTCGAGCGGTGAGGTGAGCATTACGCGCGCACGCGCGGGCCGCGGCAGGTCAATGTTGTTGGTGACGGCGAGGTTGTTGATGACGGTAGCAAGGACCTTGTCGACGTCGCCTTCAGGAGCAATAAGTCCGGATTGTTGCAGACGCGCGATTACATTGTCTTCAGCTTGCTGTTGCCATTCCCGCTGCGCCTCAAGCGGGGAAGCGTCCTGTGAAGCGACGCTTTCGTCTTTAACTGCGTCAACTTTGATTTGAGAAAGTTCGTCTTCTTTTTCATCCTTGGTTACGTTATAACCCCAGATGCGGCTCTGGGCCTTGAAGGCATTCTTGTCTTTGCCTCCGTAACTGAAATCGCCTTCCTCGCTGTAAATGTAAGCCGGCACCCAATAGCCCGGAACCAGATTCAGGCGCCAGCTGTCCATGTGGAAGAACACGTTGCGTGTCGAGCGTCCCGAGTAAGTGCCATTGAGGCGGACGATGTTGTAATCCTGGTCTTCCACCCAGACGCGGCCGAGGAAGCGTCCGCGCTCCGAGCTCTTTGACGGAGTCACGTCAAAAACAAGGCAGCGGACATCGCCTAAAAATTCTCGGCGTACATATTTGAATGTGTAGTGCTGGCGGTCGAAATCCCAGCGGTCGGCATACACCATCCACGAAAATCCCATAGGACGGTACTCGAACTTGAACAGCTTCGTGACGCCACCTAAGAGGGTGCTTTCGAGGCTGGCTTCTTTGGACAGATAATCGCGACGATCGACAGACTCGCCCATATCCATGCGGCCGAGGAAATAGTGATCTTCTTTCGGCACCGCACCCAACGCAGGATCCGGCTGCAAATTCTGAAGATAGGTTTCGACCAGCGGCGTGCGATCCTTCAAGTAAGCCATCAGTGCTTTCTCGCGTGCGATGGCGCGATCGACCACCTGATCCATAGTGCTGGGCGGTGCCAGTTGCGGCAGTTTCGGCGCGCTCGACGTTTGCGCGGAAGCGCTCTGGACCGCCGCGGGCGCCGCGGCGCCATGTGCCGGCACAGTTACGCCGGCATCCGAACCCTGTTGCGCTACTGCAGCTGTTGATGCCAGCAATAAGGCCGTGAAGATCTGACTGCAAAAAATGCGCATGAAATCCTCTCTATTTCCCTTACATCGCCAATTGAAATACGACATGCACTACCGCCGTCGAATCTACGGCTATGCCGCTGCGTAAAGCAGGCTTGAATTTGATCTTGTTAGTGGCAACAATGGCTGCTTCATCGAGACCGTGCCCTAGTCCGCGGACCACCCGTTCCACTTGCAATCTACCGTCCGCGCCGAAAGAAACTTCCAGCAAAACTTCTCCCTGCAACTGCAATTGCCGCGCTTCATCGGTATATGCCGGATTAGGCTTGTAAACGATTTCCACCGTTGTGGTTGCAGCTGCTGCATCGATCGTGCGCGCTTTGTTCTGTGCCACCTCGGTGGAACCAAATCCGGAAGTCTGAATCCCGCGTCCGTTCGCGCGGCCGTCGCCCTGCCCGGGTTGGACTACTCCATTTCCGAACCCGGCACTCGCCACGGTGCCTTTGATGCCTTTCGTTCCGCCAGTACCGTTGCCTGACCCGGCACCCTGGGCCAAGTCAAACGCTCCGGTATTCGCGGCCACCAATTTCGCCTGCTTGCCTTCGCCCTTAAGTCCGTTCGGATCGCCGAATCCGCCAGTCTGCACTTTTTGCACCTGCGCATTCACTGTAGGGGTCGGCGTTCCGCCGAAGTCGCCCGTATGGATAATCTGAACTGGCTTGGCCCCTGAAACTTCCTTCAACACCGGTGGAGCGAAGTTATTCATCGCAACTTTGGGCGGTTCGATCACCGGTTGCACCGGTTTGGGCATCCGTACTTCTTTCGGCACCGTAAGCTTTGGCGCTTCGACCGGAGTTGGCGGCAGCAAACGCTGCTTCACGATCGGCGGCCTCTTAATTTCTTCAATCGGTTTCGGCTCAAGATCAGGTCGCGGGATAATCTCGGTGACAACATAGTTCCGCGCCACCTGTAACTTTTGCGGAAACAAATAGCCGATGCTCAGGACGAGTAAAACCGCGAACGCTACGACGCCATAACTGCTGGCAAAGGCGCGCCAGTCCATCCGGCGTTCCGGCAACATTCCTAGACGATATTCAACAGGCGTAGCCATCCTAAATCCGCTCCGAAACGTTGGGGGCCATGCCTGGGGGATGCATGGGTTAAAGAACTAAAGTACGTCAGAGAAGTACATGAGTTAAAGTGTCTCCCGCCCTTGTCCCGAGGTAACGTGACCAGTCTCAATTGTAAACTTGGGCGGAACGAGGAAATCTCGGTGTTTTTCAGTATTTAGGACACGCGCCGACGTGCAAAGCTATAAAACACTGGGATTCCCGCCAGGATCACAAGCAGTCCGATCTCCGAAGTACGCAGATTTGCAGTGAATGTGTAGTAGAGAAGCACCGACGAGGCGAGAACGAAGAGAACAGGTACGAAGGGATAGGCCCAGACCCGGTACGGGCGTGACGCATTTGGTTCCCGCGTGCGAAAAAGAAAAATGCTGCTGGCGGCGACCATGTAAAAGAGCCATTCGGCAAAAATTGCCAGCGAGAAAAATTGCCGGAAGGTCCCGCCAAACAGCAACAGGATAATCGCCAGAACTGCCTGGACGACGATCGCGACCCACGGGGTGTGGAACCGGGGATGCACTTGTGCCAGCGCGGAGAAGAAGTAGCGGTCGCGCGCGACGGCGTAGGGAACGCGTGCGCCGCTCATCACTGTGCCATTTAGGGTGGCGAGCATGGAGATTGCCATCCCGGTCGCGACGATGCTCCCGCCCAGCGCGCCGATTGCCAGCACCATGGCATCCGTGGCAGGGCGTGGCGACATCGCGATTGCGGTTGCTGGCAGCACATACTGCACCGCCGCGTTCACCAGCATGTAGAGTGCGCCTACGGTGGCGACACCTAATATAAGAGCGATAGGGATGTTGCGCTCCGGATTTTTTACTTCTCCGGCCACCATGTTGAGGTCGTTCCAGCCGTCGTAAGCCCACAACGCGGCCACCAGCGCCGCCATGAATCCTTCGATGCCGCCTTTAGCTGCGGCATACGTTCCAGAAAAATTTGACCAGGAGCCTGACGCGTAATGAAACCCGGCCACCACAATGCCAAGAATGATCGCGACTTTCAGCAGGGTAAAAAAGAATTGAAATTCGCCCGCTCTTTTCACGCCAAAATAATTCAAGGCTGAAATTAGAATCGTCGCAAGAATGGCAAGCGCCTGCCCTTGTGTAACCGCGATTCCGTGGCCGATCGGCAAAGATAACGACGAGAATATTGCAAAAGTGCTGAGGATTCGCACCAACCCCGTCGTGATGGTAGCAATCGATGCCGGTTTCGCAATGACGAACCACGTCCATGCATAAAGAAAGCCGGTCAGTGGGCCATACGCGTCGCGGATGTAAACGTACTCGCCGCCAGCTTGCGGTTTCATCGCTCCAAGTTCCGCGTACGTGAGCGCCCCGAAAAAAGATAAAAGTCCGCCAACGACCCAAGCCAGATACACCAGCCGCGCCGAGCCCACCGCCTGCATCATTTCGGAGGGGACAAGAAATATTCCGCTGCCGATGATCGTTCCGACGACCACCGCGGACGCATGGTGAACGCGTAAGTCGCGGGCGAGTTCTGGCTGCTCTGGCGAAGGGCGACCCATGTTGATGAGAGAGTATAAACGGAGACCAGAGAGCGTTCACACAAACTGCCCGAGACCGATCTATAATCCTCTGTTCTGCGGATAACCACCTGACGGAGAATTATGAAATTGCTGATGATCCTGACTTTCGCGCTGATCGCTCCCTTGCTTATGGCGCAAGCCTCCAACGCAACTGGCTCTTCGAACGAAACCAGCGCTGCCTGGGACAAACTGGTGGACGAATTCTTCGAGCAGTCTTTCAAGTTCAGCCCGACTAACGGAACGGCCTCGGGCTTTCATCAGTATGATTCGCAACTGGAAGATTATTCCCGGCAAGGCGTCGACGACCAGGTGGCTTTCGCGAAGAACTTTCTGTCGAGGCTCGAAAAATTCGATAGCGCTAAACTTTCGACTGAACAGCGACAGGATTATCAACTCGTCGTCAACAACCTGAAGTCGACGTTGCTGACACTCAAAACGATACGCGGGTGGGAGAAGAATCCGGACAACTATTCGAGTGGGCTCACCCAAAGCGCTTTTACCATTATGTCGCGGAAATTCGCCGGGCCGGAAGATCGGCTGCGCTCGTTGATCGCGCGGGAAAAGAAAATGCCGGCGGCGCTGGCGGCGGGAAAAGTGAATCTAAAAAACCCGCCCCGCGTTTACACCGAAATTGCCATCCAGCAACTGCCGGGTATAGTCAGCTTTTTCCAACAGGATGTGCCCAAAGCATTCAAAGACGTAAAGGACGCGCAACTGCTTGCCGAGTTCAAAACGAGCAATGGCGCCGTGATCGCGGCATTACAGGATTTCGAGAAATTCCTGAAAACCGATCTGCTTCCCATCTCGAAAGGCGATTTTCGGCTGGGCGCCGATACCTACCAGAAAAAATTGGCGTATGACGAGATGGTGGACATCCCCATCGATCGCCTGCTGAAGATCGGATACGACGATCTCCATCGCAATCAAGAACAGTTCAAGCAGGTTGCCGCGAAGATCGATCCGAAAAAAAGCACCGAGGAGATACGCGCTCAACTCGAAAAAGACCATCCCGACGCGGATAAGCTATTACAGACTTTCCGCGACGACCTTGGCGGAATACGGCAATACATCGTCGACAAACACATCGTAACGATTCCCTCGACCGTGCCACCGATTGTGGAGGAGACTCCACCGTTTGCTCGTGCCTTGACCTTCGCATCCATGGACACCCCCGGGCCGTACGAGAAAGTCGCGACCGAAGCCTATTTCAACGTGACGTTACCCGAGCCGGATTGGTCCAAGGAAAAGGTCGAATCTTTCATGGGACAATTTAACCGATCAACCATGATTTCGGTAGCCGTGCATGAGGTGTATCCGGGCCACTACGTGCAGTTCTTGTGGGTTCCGTCGGCGCCATCGAAAGTACGTAAGCTGCTGGGTTGTTCGTCGAACGCCGAAGGCTGGGCGCACTACAGTGAACAGATGATGCTGGATGAAGGCTACGGAAACAATGATCCCATGCTTCGCCTGGGACAAATTCAAGACGCGCTACTTCGCAATGCGCGGTTCATCGTAGGCATTTCCATGCACACGGGGCGCATGAGTTTCGATGAAGCTGTCCAGTTCTTCCAGAAAGAAGGCTTTCAAACCGCAGCCGTTGCAGAAGTGGAAACCAAGCGCGGAACCAGCGATCCCACGTATCTCGTTTACACGCTGGGGAAGTTGGAGATCATGAAATTGCGGGCTGACTATAAGCAGAAAATGGGCGACAAGTTCAGCCTCCAGCAATTTCACGACATCTTCTTGCAGCAGGGTTTCCCTCCGGTGAAGATCGTTCGCGAGACTATGCTTGGCGACGATTCCCCGACGTTGTAGCAGCACCCAAGATATATCGGCTGAGATGTGGCTTTCTACCTAGGCATCGACGGCGGCGCGACCAAAACCACCTGTTGGCTGGGCGATGAGTCTTCGGTTCTCGGCGTAGGCACGGCTGGCGCGAGCAACATCGTCCGCGTCGGCCGCGAGAGGGCATCCAAGTCCATTCGCGAGAGCATTTCAGCGGCTTGTAACTCTTCACGAGTTTCTCCGTCTGAAATAAGACAGGCTTGTGCCGGATTCGCCGGAGCGGCACGCCCAGAAGTAGCTCTCGTTGCCCGGGAGATAGTAGCGCAACTGCTGCCTTGTCCAGCCGAAATTGTGGGTGACAACGTGATCGCGTTGGATGCCGCATTCGTCGACGGCCCCGGGGTGATCGTAATTTCCGGTACCGGATCAATCGCCTACGGCCGCAACGACAGGCAAGAAACAGCGCGAACCGGCGGATGGGGTCACACCATATCCGATGAGGGATCTGCCCAGTGGATCGGCAAGACGGCGGTGGCGGCAATGCTGCGCGCTTTAGACGACGGCCGCGAGGATCCGTTTGGCGGAGCGATACTAGAAACGTTAGGTTGCGATAGCTTCGATAACCTGATCGTCACAATCAATGATTCGCCTCAACCGAAGTTTGCCGACCTGTTCCCGGTTCTGGCGTCTGCAGCCGAGACCCGCAATCCGGATGCCATCAAAATTCTTTTAGAGGCCGGTGGTGCATTGGCCGGCCTGGCCGCCTCGGTGATCAACAGACTATTCCCGGTGGAACAAGATGTACCTGTGGCCATGACCGGCAGTGTCTTTAAGCACAGCGCAATTGTCCGCGAATCTTTTTACAATAGTCTTCTGGTTGCTGTGCCGCGTGCAACGCTATCCTCAGTGCTTGTGGAACCGGTGAGTGGCGCTTTGTCGCGTGCGCGTAACGCGGCCGAAACGAATAGCGATGAATCCAGACGTCCAGATCGATGAGAACGATGCTGAGCGTCCGTCCGGCAAAGACCATCGATCCGCCGAAGATGAAGCGCTGGAACTTCTGTGCCGGCGCAACCTGACCGCCGCCGCAATCAATTCGATTGCCCATCGCGGAGATCTTCTCAAGAGCCGCAAAGTGCGTCTTGCATTGGCCGAACATCCCGCCACCCCGCGGCACATTTCGTTGCCGCTGCTCTCGCACATGTTGACGTTTGACTTGATGCGGGTTGCCCTTGCGCCGGGAGTTGCGGCGGACATACGGCTGGCCGCAGAAGAAGCCCTGATCCGACGTCTGGAAACTATTTCCGCGGGCGAGAAAACTACCTTGGCGCGTCGCGCGTCTGGCCGCGTCGCGGGGGCCTTGTTGCGGGAAAGCGATATGCGCGTAATCAAATGCGCTTTAGACAACTCCCGTCTGACAGAAGCGGTGCTGGTCAAGGAACTGATGCTTCTGTCCGCTTCGCAAATCATGGTGGCGGCCGTATGCCAGCATGCGAAGTGGCAACTGCGCCGCGATGTGCAACTCGCCTTGCTCATGAGTTCAGAAACGACGTTGTCGTTCGCTTTACGGTTCGCTCAACTGCTCCCCGTGCATCTGGTGCGCGACGTCCTGTACGAATCGCGTCTGCCTGAAGCCGTGAAGCTTCGTATACGCGAGCAAATCGTCTAGAATTGCGGCATGAACACGAACCTTCCGTCCAGCCCCAATCAACCGCCGCACGCACCCGCCGTGGAGCACGTCTCGGGCGCACAGGATCTGCTGAAATCGCTGAAGGCCCGGGTAGGCGAGCACCCCGAGTTGGAAGAAGCCATCACGAAACTTGAGATGGCGTTGAGCATCCTCACGGTTAACACTGGCGGGATGTTGTAGTGGTTAATGCAGCTGCTGGAAGTTTTGCGCAGCCCGCTCAGGCGTACTTAGATCAGCAGCAGACTGCTCCGCGTAATCGATGACCCGTCCCGGCAGGATCCCAAGATAAAGTGTTGCAAATAGACTGAGCGCCAGGGCCACGCCCAATCCAAATGGAATCGGCGGCACTGCGGAATCGTCTTTCGGTTCGCGCATGTACATGACCACGATTATGCGGAGGTAGTAGTAGGCTGCGATCGCGCTGTTCACGAATCCGATAATCGTAAGGCCAACCAAATTGGCTTTAAGCGCGGCGCTGAAGACGTAGAACTTCGCAAAGAATCCGCCTGTCATGGGGATGCCGATCAGCGACAGCAGGAACAAAGTCAGGATGGCGGCGAGCATCGGGGAACGGCGGCCGAGGCCGGAGTAATCGTCCACGTTCACCCGGCGCTCGCCAGCGCCACCGAAATGACTGACTACGGCAAACGCTCCAACATTTGTGAACGCATACGCTGCGGTGTAAAACATTGCCGACGGGATGCCGCTGTCGGGCAAGGCGGCGAATGCTACCAGAAGATATCCCGCATGCGCGATGGAGGAATACGCGAGCAGGCGCTTGACGTTATTTTGCACGAGCGCGCCGATGTTCCCGAGTGTCATCGAAAGTGCGGCCGCCGCCCAAATCAGCCACACTCGTCCGGGGGCGTTGGCTTCGAACATGATGCGCAGGAGCACGGCGAACACCGCAGCTTTTGGCGCGGTAGACATGAATGCCACGATTGGCGAAGGCGCTCCTTCATATACGTCGGGCGTCCAGATGTGGAAAGGGGCAGCGGCGACTTTAAAGCCCAAACCGACGAACATGAATCCGATGGCTATGTAAGCCAGCATCGGAATCTGTCCCGAGCGCAGCACTCCGCCGATTACATCAATGCTGGTGGATCCTGTTGCGCCAAACATCAGCGCAACGCCATAAAGGAAGAATCCCGTGGCAAACGATCCTAAAAGGAAATATTTGACTGAAGATTCCGCGCTAATCGCAGCCCGGCGGCGAAACCCGGCCAGCACATAGGTTGCGATAGACGAAATTTCCAGCGCGATAAATATTAATACCAATTCGGTGGCGGACGACATCAGGCACATGCCCACCGCTCCGAAAAGAATCAGTCCGTAATATTCTCCGCCGCGAATCTCCTGCACCCGCATGTATTCCCACGACATCAGAATCACGATCGTGGTGATACTCGCAATCACCAGATGGAAGAAGATCGCGAAAGAATCGACGCGAACCATGTTCCAGAAAGCGAGTCCCGGCGACTGCGATTGTATAAATGTCGCGGAAATAGCGGCGATAGCTCCGATCAGCGCGATTCCGCCCAAAGTCGTTTGGCTGCGCCGATCGTCAAGTAGCGGATCAAGCAACATGATCACGATGCCGAACAACGACAGCACAAGTTCTGGCAGGATGCGGACGTAGTCGGCGGCTTGCGGGATCATCTGGTTCATTGCCCCACCAACCGGGCGGCCAATTGCCCGAACGGCGCCAATGCCGCGTGTACCGACGGATCGATCACATTCAGCCAAAGCATGGGGGCGACGCCCATTACCAACGCCACCACGCAAATCGGCCACAACGCAAGCCGTTCGCGCCGGCTCATGTCGGGTATTGCGGAGTTGACCTTATTCTTGATTTCTCCGAAGAACACACGCTGATACATCCACAGCAGGTAGCACGCGCTCCAGATGACTCCGGTGGCTCCGAGAATTCCATACACCGCTCGCGCCTGGAATGCGCCACTAAGCACAAGAAACTCGCCGACGAAGCCATTAAGCAACGGCAATCCGACCGAAGCGAGCATCACCACAAGAAAGAAAGTTGAATACACGGGCATGGGCGTGGCCAGGCCACCGTAATCGGCAATGTCGTAGGTATGGCGGCGTTCGTAGAGAATGCCCGCCAGCATGAAAAGGCCGCCGGTAGAAATTCCATGCGCCAGCATTACGTAGGTGGCACCGTCGAGTCCCGCCTGGGTGAAGCTGAAAATTCCAAGAACCACGAAACCGAGATGGCTGATGGACGAATACGCGATCAGCTTCTTCAGGTTTGGCTGCACCATCGCTACGAGTGCGCCATAGATGATGCCAATGAGCGCGAGAATCATTATCCAAGGAGCGTTGGCGCGGGCCTGTTCGGGAAATAAGCCGAGATTGAAACGCAGAAGTCCGTAAGTTCCCATCTTCAGCAACACTCCCGCTAGCAAAACCGAGCCCGCGGTGGGAGCTTCAACGTGGGCGTCAGGCAGCCACGTGTGAAAAGGAAACAGCGGAACCTTGACCGCGAAGGCGACAAAGAATCCGAGAAACAACCATAACGAGGCCGACGAGAAGTCGGCGACCTGTCCGCTGCGAATTGCAGTCTGGATGGTGACGAAATCAAAGCTGCCGACCCGAGCATAAAGCCACAAGATCGCTGCCAGCATGAATACCGACGCGACCATGGTGTACAGAAAAAATTTCACCGCTGCATAGACCTTGCGCCCGTGCCCGTACATGCCGATGAGCAGTGCCATCGGGATCAGCGTGGCTTCCCAGAAGAAATAGAACTGGAAGAGATCGAGACTGACAAAAACGCCAATCATGGCGGTCTCGAGGATCAGCAGCAGTATGAAGAACTCCTTCACCCGTTCATGAATCGAGTGCCAGGAAATCAGCACGCAAAGCGGAGTCAGGAATGTCGTCAGCACGATAAGCCACATGGAAATCCCATCGATGCCCATGTGGTAGTGAATGTTCGGGTGCGTGATCCAGACCCGGTCGATTTCGTACTGAAACCCAGCCATGTCGCGATGAAATCGCGCAGGCAGATGCAGCGAAACGAAAAACTCGATGATCGAGACGACCAGCGCAAAACCGCGAATGTCGCGGTCACGGCGCGGGAAAAGCACGAGCAAGAGCGCACCGCCCAGCGGGATGAACGTCACCAGCGTGAGGATGATGGGATTCCACATATCCACGTTCATCGTCCCCCCGCCGCAATCGCCATCCAGGCCATAAAGAAGATCACGCACGCGGCGCCGGCGGCGACCCATCCGGCATAGGAGCGTATGTTGCCCGATTGCATGTGGCGCATGCTGTCGGAGACTTCACGAACTTCGTCAGCGGACCCGTCAAGCGCGGCGTCGATCATGCCGCGGTCAATGCCTTGCCACAGCACTTTCGTGGAACCGGCAACCAGAGGATTCACGATTGCGGCCGCATAGATTTCGTCCACATAATACTTGTGCAGAACTGTGTAGTAAAAACTGCCCATCGAAGCTGCGATTTGTCGCGGCAGGTGCGGACGGCGGTAGTAGAGCTGCCAGGCGAGAAGAAAGCCGAGTACGCCGACCCCAACTGAAATTCCAGTGAACAGCAACTCAGTGCCGCGGCTGGATTCTTCGCCTCGCGGTTCAGCCGGCACCGGCGGCGCGTCAAAACTGCCGGGGCTCACAACCGCGGTTGACTGGAACACCGGAGCCAGGAAATTCTCAAAACGGTTGCCGATGCCAACCCATCCGCCGACCACCGACAGAATTGCGAGAACCACCAGCGGAACCAGCATCACGCGGGGACTTTCGTGAACGCCGCCGTGACCATGGTCGCCATGGCCCGCACCGTGTCCATGACTATCGTGCCCAGCATTTTCCTCTCCGCGATACTCGCCGAAAAACGTCAGGAACCATTGCCGGAACATATAAAAAGAAGTCAGGAACGCGGTGAAAATGCCAATGCCCCAATACATCAGGCTCACGCGCGACGCCTGCCACAGAATCTCGTCTTTGCTGAAAAAACCGGCGAGTGGTGGAATGCCAGCTATGGCGAAGGTTCCAGCGGTCATGGTCCAGAACGTCCAGGGAATTTTCGTGCGTAGGCCGCCCATCTTGCGCATGTCCTGCTCACCGCCGACTGCGTGAATCACGGAACCTGCCGCAAGAAAGAGAAGGCCTTTAAAGAAGGCGTGCGTCATGAGGTGAAAAATTCCCGCCGAGAATGCTCCAACGCCGCAAGCCATGAACATGTAACCGAGTTGGGAAACGGTGGAGTAAGCGAGCACCTTCTTGATGTCGGTCTGGGTCACGCCGATGGTCGCGGCAAACAGAGCGGTAAGGGTGCCGATAATCGCGACCACGGTGAGCGCAACCGGCGCTCGCTCAAAGATGACATGCGAGCGCGAAACCATATACACGCCCGCCGTCACCATGGTGGCAGCGTGAATCAGGGCTGAAACCGGCGTTGGTCCTTCCATCGCATCCGGTAGCCACACGTAAAGAGGAATCTGCGCGGACTTTCCCGCTGCACCGACCATCAGCAAAAGACCGATCGCAGTGAACAGTCCGGCGTGAGATTCGATCGCGAAAGGCGCGACTGCCTGGGCAACGCGAGTGTAGTCTAGGGTCCCGAAGTGCTGAATCAGGAGGAATAAAGCGATCAGAAATCCAAAATCGCCGATTCGGTTAACGATAAACGCTTTCTTGCCAGCCGCGGCGGCGGAATCCCGGCGAAAGAAGAACCCGATCAGCAGGTAGGATGCGAGGCCCACGCCTTCCCATCCAATGAACATCAAAAGATAATTGCTGGCGAGAATCAGTGTCAGCATGAAGAACATGAACAAGTTGAGGTAGGCAAAGAAGCGGTAGAATCCCCCTTCTTCCCACATGTAACCGGTCGAATAGATATGGATAAGAAATCCCACGCCGGTGACAACCAGCAACATAACCAGCGAAAGCTGATCAAAGTAGAAAGCGAAATCCACCTGGAACGAGCCGGCGCGGATCCACGGAGCGAGCGTCTCAATGTAGGGCAAGCTGAGGGAAGAGAACTGCGACACCACCCACAGGGCCATTGCGAAAGCGGCGCCAGAAAATAACAAGGCAACCCCCGAGACAGCCTGGCGAGAGAGTCGCCGTCCAAAAAAACCATTGATGGCGGCGCCAGCCAACGGCAGCAGTGGGATCAGCCAGAGATGGAGGTTCGGCGTCATAGTTTGAGCAGATTCACTTGGTCGACGTTCAGGGTCTCGCGAGTGCGGAACACGGCAATAATGATGGCCAACCCTACGGCTGCTTCAGCTGCAGCTACGACCATTACGAAAAAGACGAAGATTTGTCCGCTCAAGGCATGCCATTGCGCGGCGAAAGCGACGAACGAGAGATTCACGCCGTTGAGCATCAGCTCGATCGACATGAAAATCGTAATGATGTTGCGCTTGATCAAGAAACCCGTAACCCCACAAGCGAACAGAAATCCGCTGAGGACGAGGTAATAGGAAAGCGGGACCATCAGCCCTCCGTCTTTTCCGATTGCGGATGGCTGGCCAGAACTACAGCCCCCATGATGGCAATCAGCACCAGGATGGACGTAACTTCAAACGGCAAAAGAAAGTCGTGGAACAAGAGCCAGCCGATGTCTTGCGGAGAGCCGGGCAATGCACCGGCTGCAACCGAACCCGTGCCGGAGTGCTTAAGCAGAACCCACGCCATCAGGACGCTGCCGATCAACATTCCGGGGACACCGAACAGCCACGCCACGTGACTTCCGCCCGACCGGGCTTCTTCGCCGGCATTCAGCAGCATGATGACAAAAACAAACAGCACCATGATCGCGCCTGCATAAACGATCACCTGCACGGCGGCCACGAACTCCGCGCCGAGCAGAAGATATTCCACGGCCAGCGCTCCCATCACCACGACCAGCGACAATGCGCTGTCGATGGGATGGTGTTGCAGCAACAGGTTTACTGCTCCCGCCACGCAGATCGCGCCGAAAATCAAGAATAAGATCAGGTGCATAGTGCTTTTGTTCTACCGCTAAGATTTCAATGCAACAACAAGGGCTGTGATTACCAGGTTGGCAATCGCCAACGGCAACAGAAACTTCCAGCCAAAATCCATCAACTGGTCATACCGGAAGCGAGGCAACGTGCCGCGTACCCAGATATAGATAAAGAGGAACACGAAAACCTTGGCCACAAACCAGAACACCGGCAGAATGGCTTGCAAAATGTACGGCCCAAACAGGGGGCCGTGCCAGCCACCCAGAAAGAGCAATGTAGCCAGGCATCCCACGGTGATCATGTTGGCGTATTCCGCCATAAAGAACATGGCAAATTTCATTGCGCTGTACTCGGTGTGGTAGCCAGCGACAAGCTCAGTCTCCGCTTCCGGCAAGTCGAAAGGAATGCGGTTGGTTTCGGCATACGCAGCCATCAGGTAAATGAAGAACGCTACAAACTGGCCGCCGTAAAAAATATTCCACTTAGGAATGAAACCCCAGAAGTGGCCCGATTGCGCATCTACAATTTCGCGCAAACTGAAACTGCCAGACAGAATTAACACCCCGACTAACGACAGACCCAAAGCGATTTCGTAGCTCACCATCTGCGCGCTGGCGCGCAGGCCGCCCAGAAGCGAATACTTATTGTTCGACGACCATCCGGATAGCGCAATGCCATAAACACCAAGCGAGGTCAATCCCAGGATAATGAGCAGGCCAATGTTTACGTCCGCAATTTGAAGCGGCGTGTAAATGTCGCCAATCACAACCCAGTTGCCGACCGGAATCAATGCGATCGACGTGAGCGCGAAAACCACCGCAATCATAGGAGCGGCGATGTACAGGGTTTTGTGAACGTGCGGCGGAGTCAGGTCTTCCTTGAAAAGAAACTTGACGCCATCTGCGGCTGGTTGCAGCAGCCCGAATGGACCGACCCGGGTTGGCCCCCAGCGGTTTTGCATGCGACCCACTACCTTGCGCTCAAGCCAGACCGTGTAGGCGACAGCGGTCAGCAGGATGAAGAGCGCCAGGGCGATCTTGACCAGCGAAACGAGAATGAATGGACCGACGTTCACGATTGCTTATTTCCCGACTGTGCGTGGATCAATCTGCTGCCACTTCTTCCGGAGTTCGCTCACGATTTTCCATCACCGAATTCAGCGTGCGAGAATAGCGGCCCAGCGTACCCGAAGTGAAAAGCGTGTCCTTCGCTGGAACGATGAGATTAGGATCGTGTTGCGCTCCCGTGCCGCCTCGCGAAAGTTGCGTGTGTTCATCGTTTCCCGCCAGCAGGTTTAGCCGCGAAACGCGGTATGCAGGAACCAGTCGCTGGATCTCGTCGAGAATCGCCATTGGATCGAACGGGCTCATTTTCGATTCCAGCCCGTTCGCTTCGAGCCAGACATTGTGCCGGTCGGCTTCACCCGATTGCGCTCCACGCGATTGGCCCATGTCAGTCGATTCGCCGCGTCCGAATGGGACCAGTTTGCGAACGTCGAAGCCCATCGCATCCGCCAGCCGGACAATCATTTCAAAATCCGACTTGGTGCCGTTGACTTCGCTTGCTTTCTTGACGAGCTGTAAATCGCCACAAGTGTTCGTGATCGTGCCAGACTTTTCGTATAGGTTCGCCGCGGGAAGCACCACGTCGGCCATGGTTGCTGTCTCGGTCAGGAACATGTCCTGCACCACAACGAACGTCTCCGAAAAATCCCCCGCAGCAAAGCCGTAACGCGCCATCGGATTGGAACCGACCACATACAGAGCCTTTAATTTTCTAGATTTCGCGGCTTCGACCATTTGCGGAATGGCCAGTCCGGCGGTCGCCGGTAACGCTGACTCGGCGGCAAAGTCGCCTGGATTTCTGAGCGGAAGGTACCCTGGCAAAAGGTCGGGATATAAACCCATGTCGGCGGCCCCGCGCGAATTGGAATAATCGGCGAGCGCTATAAGTTTGGCCCTGGTTACCTGCGACGCGAATTTGGCGAGCGATGCGATGCCGGTTCCGCGGATTTCGGAGCCGAAGATGACGACAAGATTTTCCAGGCCGCGCAGTTGATCTCGCAGGGCAGTCCAAGTCTCGCGCTTTGATTCCTCGCTCACGATCGTGCTGCCGGCGGAGTCATCGCCGCCGAGATATGCCGCTACGCTCAACTCCGTGCCCGCTGGAATTTTCGTGAAACTGGCCGCCTGACGGTGCAGTTTGATCTGCTCCGAGTTGATGATATGAAGCTTCGCACCATGCAGGCGGACGTTGTTGCGAATTTGCCACGCCAGCAGCGGATGTTGCTCGGTCGGGTTGTTGCCGATCAGCAGAATCGCCGGGGCGTTGTAGACGTCCCGCATGCTGCCTGTGATCTCAGTCTTGCCCGAAAGTGCTGCCGCGAGCGCCGGGAAATCGGCGGTCCGATGATGGTCGATGTTATTGGTTTCGAGCACCACGCGGGCGAACTTCTGTAGCAAGTAATTTTCTTCGTTGGTGGTGTGGGTCGATCCGATCACTCCGATCGCCGAGCCGCCGTTGCTCATGCGGATGTCGTTAAATCTCTTTGCCACCACGCTGAATGCTTCTTCCCATGTAGACGGCACAAGCTTGCCGTTCTTCCGCACCAGCGGTTGCGTCAAGCGGTCTTCGTGGTTGGCGAAATCGAAAGCGTAACGGCCCTTGATGCAGAGAAAGTCGTTATTGATACCGCTTTTATCGCGGTTGTCGCCGCGAACAATTTCGGTGCCGTCGTCCGCGCGGCGCACGCCCAGCGTTGTTTTGCAGCCGTCCGCGCAGTGGGCGCAGGTCGTGCCTACATGGTTCATTTCCCAAGGACGCGTCTTGTAACGATAAGCGCCCGAGGTCAACGCCCCGACTGGGCAAATGTCGATGCACATTCCACATTCTTCGCATTCGACATGGTCTTCTCTATTGGGAGCGATGACCGAGCTAACGCCCCGGTTCTGGACGCCCAGTGCCCAGACATCCATCGCTTCCCCACACACGCGAACGCAACGGTAGCAAAGGATGCAGCGTGGCCGGTCAAAATAAACCACTGGCGACCACTGCTGTTCATCCTTATGGTTCTTCGGCTCGGTGTATTTCGATTCCGGCGCGCCGTAAGAAAAAGTCATGTCCTGTAATTCGCACTCGCCGCCCGCATCGCAAACCGGGCAATCCAGCGGATGATTGCCTAACAGGAGTTCAACCATCCCCTTGCGCGCTTGCTTGATCTCATCGCTGTCGGAAATCACAACCATGCCTTCGGTCACAACTGTGGTGCAGGCGGTCTGGAGCTTCGGCATTTTTTCCACTCGCACCAGGCACATGCGGCAGGCGCCCTGCAACGACAGGTTGGGGTAATAACAGAACGACGGTACTTCGATGCCAACGCTCTTGCAGGCTTCAATCAAAAGCGACCCCGCCGGAGCGGTGAGGTGCTTACCATCGACCGTGAGGTTTACGAGTTTGGGTGAATCTGCCATAGAATTTTGTAATTTTGAAATTGTAAATCTGTAATCTAACCCGGGCGTTTGAATTACGAGACTACAAATTGCCCAGTTACCAATGCCTCAAACCATCGCCGGCTCGGCGACCTTTTCGTACGGACAAGGCTTGCCGTCCAAGTGATCTTCAAACTCGCTACGGAATTTTTTGATGAAAGCCATCATCGGCATTGCCGCCGCATCGCCCAGCGGACAAAACGTCCGGCCCAACATGTTTTCCGACAAGTAGTACATGTTGTCGATGTCTTTTTTCACTCCGGCTCCGTTGTGGAAGCGGATCAGCGTCTTCTTCAACCAGTCCGTCCCTTCGCGGCAAGGAATGCACCAGCCGCAGCTTTCGTGCTGATAGAACTTCATCGTTCGTAGCGCAAATTTGACCATACAAACTGTGTCGTCGAGTACCACCACGCCGCCAGAACCCAGCATCGATCCGGTTTTCGCCACGGAATCGAAATCCATGGCTACATCGATTTCGTCCGGGGTCAGGATTGGCGTGCTCGACCCGCCGGGAACGACAGCCTTGAGCTTGCGCCCATCGGGTATGCCGCCGCCGACTTCATAGATCATCTTTTTCAGGTTGTAACCCATCGGGAGTTCGTACACGCCCGGTTTCTCAAGATCACCGGCAAGACAGAACAAGCGTGTTCCGCCATTCTTTGGCGGACCCAGATTCGCGAACCACTCAGCTCCGCCCAGAAGAATGTGAGGGACCGCCGCCAGAGTCTCGGCGTTATTGATGACAGTAGGCCCGTTCCACAAACCCACGACCGCGGGGAAGGGAGGACGAATTCGTGGAATCCCACGCTTGCCTTCGAGCGATTCCATCAGCGCAGACTCTTCTCCAACCTCATAGGCGCCTGCTCCGCCATGCCAGTAGATGTCGAGATCCTTGCCACTGCCAAAAATGTTCTTTCCCGCGAAGCCCTTCGCGTAAGCATCGGCGATCGCCTTTTGCATAATGACTGAAAGGTAACGATATTCGCCGCGAATGTAGATGTAGCCCTTTTGCGCGCCCACGGCCAGCGCCGCTATCATCACGCCTTCAATCACGGCGTGCGGATCATGCTCGAAAATCAGCCGGTCTTTGCAGGTTCCGGGTTCGCTCTCATCGCCGTTGCAGAGAATGTATTTCGGCTTTGCCGATTGTTTCGGAACGAACGACCACTTCAGTCCGGTGCTGAAACCGGCCCCGCCGCGCCCACGCAAACCCGAATTCTTGACTTCGTTGATGATCGCATCCGGCTCCATCGTCAAGGCTTTACGCACCGCTTTGTAACCGTCCAGCTCGACATAGCGATCGATGTCGGTAGCTCCCAGGCCGAAGCGCTTGGAAACAATCTTTACTTCATCGGGATGAGAAACCAGATATGCCATAAGTGCTTACTGTTTCTGCCGGTATGCCTCGAGAACTTCATCCATTTTCTGCGGATCCAGATTTTCGTGAAAATCGTAGTTGACCTGAATGGCTGGCGCCCAGCTACAGGCGCCGATACATTCCACTTCTTCCAGTGAAAACTGTCCATCGGGAGTGGTGCCCTTATGCCCGATGCCGAGCCGCTCTTTGCATTGTTCGAGAAGTTCTTCGCCGCCGCGCAGCATGCAGGCGATGTTCGTGCAGACCTGAACGTTGAATTTTCCCCGCGGCTTGGTCGTCAGCATTGAGTAATAGCTGATCACGTTTGAAACATCGAGATCGGTCAATTCGAGGCGTTGCGCCAGCTCATGTACCACTTCGTCGCTCAGATAGCCGACCTCGTCCTGAGCGTAAAGCAACGTCGGCACAAGCGCTGATCGCTTGGTGGGATAGTGCGTCAGCATCTCCGCAAACCGCTTCTCGAATTGGTCAGAAAACTTCATCGGTCTATCTCGCCTAGGACGATATCAATACTTCCGATAGCCGCCACCACATCAGCAAGCAATCTTCCTTCGCATAGTTTAGGCAGCGTCTGCAAGTTAGCCAGGCAAGCCGAACGCATATGCACACGGTACGGTTTCGCCGACCCGTCGCTGACGATGTAATAGCCCATTTCGCCACGCGGCGATTCGATGGCCTGATAAACCTCACCCTCAGGGACAGCAAAGCCTTCCGTGACAATCTTAAAGTGATAGATGAGCGCTTCCATCTGCGTCTTCATCTTTTCCCGATCGGGAAGCACCACTTTGGGGGCATCGGCTTTGATCGGGCCTTCAGGCATTCCATCTAGCGCTTGCCGAACGATTCCGATAGACTCGCGCAACTCCGCGACCCGGCACATGTATCTCGCAAACACATCGCCTTCTGTGGCCGTCGGCACCTTAAATTTAAAATTCTCATAACCCGAATATGGATTATCCCGGCGCAGGTCGATGTCTACGCCGCTGCCGCGCAAAGTCGGGCCACTGGCGCCCAATGCCAAAGCATCTTCAGCTGTAATCCTGGCAACGCCTTTCGTGCGCATCACCCAGATCGGATTTCCGGTGAGCAGGTTTTCGTACTGGTCCACTCTCGATGGAAAAATGTCGGCGAACTTTCGCACACGAGAGAAAAAGTCCAGCGGCGGTTCGAGTGCCACTCCGCCAATCCGAAAATACGAGGTCATCATGCGTTGGCCGCTGATGGCCTCAAACAGACGCAGGATCTCCTCGCGTTCGCGGAAGCAATATAAGAAGACCGTCATCGCCCCAATGTCCATGGCGTGAGTTCCGAGCCAGACCAGGTGCGAGTTGATCCGAGTGAGCTCGTTCATCATCACGCGCAGCCATTGCGCCTTGGGCGGAATTTCCAGTCCCAGCAACTTCTCCACAGCCAGCACATAGCAGAGATTGTTGGTCATGGGGCACAGATAATCGATGCGGTCGGTAAGCGGAACCACTTGGTGGTAAAACTTTGCCTCGCAGGTCTTTTCAATTCCCGTGTGCAGGTAGCCGATGTCGGGCATAATCCGCACTATGCTTTCGCCGTCAATTTCGAGAATGACGCGCAGCACACCATGGGTCGACGGGTGTTGCGGACCCATGTTCAAGATCATCGTCTTGTCTTGGCTGGGTTCGAGATCGGGCAACGCGGTCATGTGACCCATCAGCGATAGCCCTCCACCGGATAATCCTTGCGCAACGGATGACCTTGCCAGTCTTCCGGCATCAGGAGACGCCGCAGGTAGGGGTGGCCTGTGAAGCGCACCCCAAAGAGATCGTAAACTTCGCGTTCAAAGTAGTTTGCGCCCGGCCAGATCGAGGTCACCGATTCAATGACCGGACTGTCCGCGCTCAACCGAACTTTCAAGCGCACGCGCTCTTTTTTCGCAATCGAAAACAAGTGATAAATCACTTCAAACCGGGGTTCGGATGGGTGCCAGTCCACGCACGTAACGTCGGATAAGTAGTTAAAGTCGCAAGCCGGGTCATCTTTCAGCAATACACAAACCCCGCGCAGCGAAGAGCGCTCGACGTAGATGGTCATTTCGTCGCGATCAAATTTGACGGACTCGATCGCCGCCGGCCGCCACGAAAGAATTCGCGCGACCGCGGGATGCTCCTTAAGTTGTTCCAAATCGGTGATCGCTGGGACGAGTGCCACTACAGTTCTCCCCGGCGCGCGGAAGGCGTTCCCCAGTCAAGCGCACCCTTCTTCCAGATGTAGAAAAATCCCACTAGGAAGATCAGTATGTAGACCAACATCTCGTAGAAGCCGAACATCTTCAGTCGCCGTAAAATCACCGCCCAGGGATAAAGAAACACGGCTTCGACGTCAAACAGAATGAACAGCATGGCGACCAGGTAAAATTTCACTGAGAAACGCCCGTGGGTGTCTCCAATCGGTGTCATTCCGCATTCGTACGGAGACAACTTCGCCCGCGTGGGGCGGCGATAGCCGATGATCGAAGAGAGGGTAACGACCGCGACCGCAAATCCGCCCGCTAGCAGGAAGTGCATCAACAAGGGGAGATATCTTACGAAATAGTTATCTGGCATGGACGCGTGGTCTATATAATTCGCGACAGAGTTTGGGAAACACTCTAGACTAGAGTTGGCGGAGAACAGTGTCAAGAGTCGCGGTCACAATTGTGATCGACTTTTAATCGCAATTCCAATCTAGCGCGGATCGTTTGAGCACAACGCATGATTTTTGGTTTCAATACTGACATTAAGCACGAAGACACCGTCTATCACGTGCAAAGCGAGGCACGCGAGGGCGAATTGCTGCTGCAAACTCAAGTGTTCGTCCGCGGGCGGTGTGTAGGGAAACGCGCCATTTCCTATGCGGAGCAAGCCGCTGCCGGAAGCTTCACCGATCAGCAAAAAGAGCAAATTCTTCGCGATCAGCATCGACTGGTTCTGGATTCGATCCGCGAAAGCCGTCTGGACGCGGTTCTCGACAAACGCGAAACCCCAGATTCGCTTGCGACGGTATCGGAGTTGGACGTCCATTGGCTGAATTCAGATTCAGTCCACGCCAGCGAGACGCTGGTGATGCATTTGCGCGTCACTGACGGAGGCTTGGCCAAGCCGGGCGCGCGTATTACGGTGCGCTTCGCAAGACCCGACGCGACGCCGTTTTACGTTCAGGTAGTCACCGACGCCGATGGCGACGCTGAAATGAAAATTGACGCTGAGGAATCGTCCCTACCCGATTCGTCCGTCTTGGTGCAGGCAAACCTCGCCGGCCGCACTGCCACTCGGAAGTTTCAGCTCAAGAAAGTGGAAGCGTAGCACGCCTGGCCGTTAGCATGACCCTCCACATCAATGGCGAACCCCGCGATTTTCATTCCCCGCTTACGGTAGCGTCATTAGTCCAACAACTTGGGATGAAGGACGACCGGGTTGCGGTCGAACTGAACCGGGAAATCGCCCGGCGGGAATCCTGGGACGAAATCACCCTCAAGGATGGCGACCGCCTTGAGATTGTCCATTTCGTCGGTGGCGGTTGCTCCTCGGCTCGCCCGGAACTCATCTAGTCACTCTTTTTGCACCGAATGTTCTATTGACTGCCGGTTGCACGCGCCTACAATGTGTTGAAACATTTCTACTTCTGAATGTTTCAAACATTTCGGCATGGCGCACACCTTTTCATCTCGCGAGGTCATACAACTCACCGGAATCACCGCCCGCCAACTGCAATGGTGGGACGAGCGAGGAATCGTGGTTCCCTCCCGCGAAGGGCACCGGCGGGTGTATTCGGTCGAAGATCTCACCGATGTCGCCGTAATTTGCGAACTGCGCCAGCGCGGATTCACATTGCAGCGCGTGCGTAAAGTCATGCGCTTCCTGCAACGTGAGTTCGGTAAGCGTCTCGTGGAAACCGTCGGCGGCGAGTGTGACTACCACTTGCTCACGGACGGTCGACGGATATTTCTGGAAACTTCCCCGCAACAGATTTTGGAAATCCTGGAAAATTCCGCCCAGCCCATGTTTGCCATCTGCCTCAGCAGCGCGGTGCGGCGGGTTCAAGCGCGAATCGTAAGGAAAAAAAACGGCATAGCGAAGACCGTAGGGCAACTCAGTAAAAAAGCTTCTTAATCGAGTTTCAATTGTGCAGGGAAGGAGACGCAAATGGTCGGAGAACTTGACATCCTAAGTGAGTGGATCCCTGAACACATGCAACCGGGCACGATTTTTGTGCTGGAGAATGCCGGAAAAGTTGGCGAAGAAGCTGATCCCTACTGGGCTGTATTGTCGTGCCCAAATTGCGGAACCCTCGGGCTGATTACGCGAAAACAGATTGCAGGGCTGCTCACCGTCATCTGCGGATCAGGGCAATGTTCAGCGCAATTCTTTATTCGCGAGAGCGAAATCGTGACCCGCAAGCCTTCGTGAAAGCTGATCGAACCGCGCTGCGGTGAAATCTTTCGCCTCTACTTGACGGCGGCGTGCAGGTTTACTGGTACCTGATCGACGATCTCAATTCCAAAGCCCTCAAGCGCGGGCAGCTTGCGCGGATGGTTTGTCAACAAATTGATCCGCCGCAGATTCAAGTCCGACAGAATCTGCGCGCCCAGACCAATTTCGCGCTGAGTTTTGCGTTCGACCTCGGGCAGAGATCCGGCTGCGCGATCGCGATGGAAACTGATGACGGTCTGCTCGCCGACTTTTTCCTGCGAAAAACCCTTCGCGGTCTGGTGCAAGTATATGAGGGCGCCACGTCCGGCTTGCGCAATCATTCGCATGGAACCTTCAAGCGTGTCGTGACAATCGCATCCGGTTGAGCCAAAAACGTCCCCCACTACGCAATGTGAGTGCATACGGACCATCACAGGTTCTCGGCCCCCGAGGTCTCCCCTCACCAAAGCCAAATGCGCCTCGCCGCCGTCGATTTCACTCTCATACGCGATCACGCGAAACTCGCCGTGTCGTGTGTCTATCAACGCTTCGCCTACGCGATGCACATAGCGTTCGTTCTGCATGCGATAGCGGATCAGTTCGGCAACCGTGAGCATCTTCAACTTATGAGCGGAGCAAAATTCGATCAGATCCGGCACGCGCGCCATGCTGCCGTCCTCGCGCATGATTTCGCAGATCACTCCCGCTGGCACCATTCCTGCGAGCCGTGCGAGATCAACCGCAGCTTCTGTTTGCCCGGCCCGCACCAGCACTCCACCTTTACGGGCCCTTAGCGGAAACATGTGGCCCGGCCTCGCGAGATCGTTCGGACGGGTCGCCGGGTCAATCGCCACCTGAATCGTGCGGGCGCGGTCATGTGCCGAGATGCCGGTCGAAACTCCTTCGCGAGCGTCGATCGCTTCGCAGAACGCTGTGCCGTAATTCGAGGTGTTCTCTGTTGACATGGGTCCGATGCGGAGGTGGTCGAGACGTTCTTCCGTCATCGCCAGACAAATCAGCCCGCGGCCAAACTTTGCCATGAAGTTGATTAGGTCCGGTGTGACCTTTTCCGCCGCCAGCGTGAGATCGCCCTCGTTCTCGCGGTCTTCGTCGTCGACGACCACAATCATGCGGCCTGCTCGAATTTCTTCAATCGCCGTGGGAACGTCAGTAAACCATGAGTTGCTGCTCATAATGGCGATTCTAACAAAGGCGCGGAAGAGCTTCGTTTGAGGCCGAAGGCTAATCCGCGATTGGATTCTTAGCCGGCTTCGCAACCGCGAGCGCGCTCCAAAAGCAGTGTGCGTTCGCGATTGTTTCGTGTGAGCGTGGCGGCGCGACGAAATTCCGCTTCGGCTTCCGTTTTTCGATTGAGTTTGAACAGCAAATCTCCGCGTACGCTGGGCAGCAAGTGATATTCACTCAATTCTCCCGCTTGCAACAATTCATCAACCATTTTGAGCCCGGCGGCAGGTCCGTTAGCCATGGAAACCGCGACCGCGTGGTTGAGCGCTATTACGGGTGACGGCGCCAGTCGCGCTAACGCCGCATAGAGCATAACGATACGCGGCCAGTCGGTTTCTTCCGGTGCGAGGGCGCGTGCGTGGCAAGCCGCGATATGGGCCTGTAAAACGTAAAAACCAGGCGCCTGACCAAGCCCGTCCACTACGGCCAACTCAGCCAGGCCTCGACCAATCAACAGGCGGTCCCACTGTGCGCGGTTTTGCTCTAACAACAGAACAGGTTCGCCCGATGGCCCGGTACGCGCCTTCATCCGCGAAGCCTGAATCTCCATCAACGCAACCAGGCCGTGCACTTCCGGTTCGTTCGGCGCCAGCCCGGCAAGCACTCTTCCCAAACGTAGCGCCTCTTCGCACAATGTGGGACGCATCCAGTCATCGCCAGCAGTCGCTGAATAACCCTCGTTGAAAATCAAGTAAATCACTTCGAGCACGGATGAAACGCGAACAGCAAGCTCCTGTCCGCGGGGCATCTCGAAAGGAATGCGTTTATCCGCGAACGCGCGTTTCGCTCGAACAATCCGTTGCGCGACGGTGGCCTCAGGGACGATAAAAGCGCGCGCTATTTCTTCGGTGGCCAATCCGCCGAGCAGGCGCAGCGTCAATGCGGCGCGCGCTTCAGGGGACAATACCGGATGGCACGCGATGAAAATCAAGCGCAGCAGATCATCGCCGACATCGTCATCGAGTCTAGACGCGAGATCCGGCACAGTCATCTCTTTCTCGTTGAGTTCGCGGCCGAGTTCTTCGTGCTTGCGCTCTCGCACTGAGTTTCGGCGGAAGTGGTCTACGGCGCGATGTTTGGCCGCAGCCATTAGCCACGCGCCAGGATTGTCGGGCACTCCAGAATTCGGCCATTGCTCGAGAGCAGCGACTAGTGCGTCCTGAGCGAGATCCTCGGCAAGGCCAACATCGCGGACTATCCGAACAAGCCCCGCAATCAGCCGAGGCGACTCCATCCGCCAGACCGCGTCGATTGTGCGATGTGGATCGGTAGCCGTCATAGCTACCGATCACATCATGTTTCATTCGACGCTTGCAACTATGGTTCACACGGGAATTCGCCGGGGCCGTACATCTGCCGGACTTCGGTCTCGCCTTCCCATCCGGGCCAGTGTTTTTTGTGCAGTTCCATGAATTTCACTGCACTCTCAACCGCTTCCTGTCGCGATTTCAGCTCGAATTGGGCATAGCCTCCAATAACTTCTTTGGCTTCCGTGAATGGACCGTCGATGACTTTAACGTTACCGCCCGCCAATCGGACGCGTGCCCCCGCGCCCGTGGGTTGTAGTCCGCCTTGGCCCACCAACGTCCCTTTCTTGGCAGCGTCGTCGCTCAGGATTTGGATTGCATCCATCAACTCTTTCGGAGGCATTCCCTGATTTTCCGCGTGTTTCACAATCATCATGAACTTCATTTTGAGTCTCCTTGGGTTTTTAAAGGGCGAACCGGGTTTCGATTTGTCCGGTTCTGTCATTACGTCGAGCGAACACCCCTGAAATCGACATCGGTTTCAAGATTTCTTGGCCGTCAGTTTTTCCCGCAACTGTTCCTCGTTTTTGCGCAGTTCCGGAGTCATTTCGGAGGCGAAATCAGCCGCCTCGAAAACCTGCCGGATTTCGAGTTCCGCATCTCCGCCTTCATGGGCGAAGGGCGCTCGCTTTGCCCACTCGACCGCTTCTTCCATCGATCTGACTTGCCACAACCAAAAACCGGCAATCAATTCCTTGGTCTCGGCAAAAGGGCCGTCGATGACCGTTCTCTTCTCTCCGGAAAAACGAATACGCTTTCCTTTGGCACTGGCCTGCAAGCCTTCGCCGGCGAGCATCACTCCGGCTTTGACCAATTGCTCGTTGTATTTGCCCATTTCCGCTAAAAGCGCCTGCTTCGGAAGAATGCCTGCTTCCGAATCTTTGCTCGCCTTCACAATGACCATGACTCGCATTTGTTGCCTCCTAGAATGATTGTTTAATTAAGAAACCTTTCGGTTTCTACTCTAACGTCGAACGACAAACTGCCAGATCGACAAACAGCAGTTTTTTTTGAGATGCCGAGATGACGATGCGGGAAATCCTTCCGTTCCGGAAGGTTACAAATACCCGTTTGGTAAGGCCTGAAGCACATTGCGCTGGGCAACGTGTAAAATCTGGAATCGCTTCGATGACCGACACTCCGCCCCGCAAACTGATTATCGCCATCGACGGCCCCGCCGGAGCAGGGAAGAGCACGATCGCCTCACGCCTCGCGAATCGGCTCGGCTATGTGAATCTCGAGAGTGGTGCAATGTATCGCGCACTAGCCCTGAAAGCCATCATGAGCGGCGTATCGATCGACGATGAACTAAGCCTAGCCGCCGTGGCAGAAAGCTCGCGAATCCTGATTGAGCCGACATCGGCAGGCAATCGAGTGTTGCTTGACGATCAGGATGTGACGGAGCGCGTCCGGGCGCCCGACGTCACCGACGCCGCGTCACGGGTCTCGGTGCATCCTAAAGTCCGCGAATGGATGGTTTCCCATCAACGCGCTCTCGGGATCGACGGCGGAGTGGTGATGGAAGGCCGCGACATCGGCACGAAAGTTTTCCCTGACGCGGATGTGAAGATTTTTCTGGATGCCGACCCGGTCATTCGCGAGCAGCGCCGGCTAGCCCAGAATGTGGAAGGCAACGCTAACACGAAAACGCCAGAGACTGTTGCGGCCGAGCTTCGCGAACGCGATCACCGCGACCGCACCCGCGCAGCCTCTCCGTTAGAGCCCGCTCCAGATGCGATCATTCTCGACTCCACAAGTTTGTCGGAGGATGAAGTCCTGCGTCGGGCCGAAGAAGTGGTGCGAGCGAAACTGGCGTAATTGCGGTCACTCTAGAACGTCTGATCAAAACTGATCTCTTGAACGATTTGGTCCAGTTGCCGTGCGGCTTCGTTTTTCTTTATCTGTAGGTCGGCGGATTCTTTATTCAACGAATTCAGGCTGTCTTCCTGCGAATCGAGCTGCCTGACGTAACGCTGCACCAATGCTTTCTCCTCCGCAGTTCCTTTTAAGCCTTTCATGTTTTCGCGGACACGGGCCTGGTCGCGGGTGATGGATTCGATTTCCCGTTGGCGAGTTTTGATCTGCACGCCGATTTCATCCACTTTGTTTTTTTGATCGAGCACGCGTCGAAATGCGTCTTGCATCGCGGGCGTGATCTGCCGCTGCTGGCTAATCAGCGCAACCGTGTTGTCATCCAGATTGCTGAGCTGATATTTGCTGTCCAGCGGCTGATATTCCTCGATGCGGAGGCTCTGGGTTTGACTAGCCGGCACCGCGACTCGAAAACGCAAGTAAGATGCCGAGGTCTCGTCCGGCTTCGTTCCCTCCGCCAGCTTCCAGTTTTCCCGAGCGGGATGTTCGATCACTACATCGCGGGGCGCATTGTCGGCGTTGTGAAGAGTGTAGGTCCGGCTATCGCGTTGCTCGCGAGTGACGATCATCGTTCCTTTGGCGATTTGAATGCGAGTGTACGGTTTCTCGGAGGATCGCTGCACCATGGTGACGCGTAAGGCGGAATCTCCAGCATAGGAGATGAGGCGGCGCTCCGCTGGATGGACTTCGTCGATGAGCCCTTCGCCGGCAAAGGTATTTTGATCAACAATGTTGAAAGTGCCCGAATCGAGAGTTAGTCCACTGCTGTTCGTAATCCACAAGGCGCGTCGGGTGTCCCGAGTGTTTTCGTTCCAGATGGTGACTTTCTCCGCTTCGATCCGCGATTGAAGAATGGGAACGAGGGCGGATTGATTCTTGCCGATTGTGATCTTCTGCTTCAGGTTGTATTCGAAATAGTCGCCCAGATCTTTGCCTTCGGCTTCAGCTTGCTGTTGTGCGGCGGCGGAGCTAAACGATTGAAGCCGGTCGAAATTACGGCCATTGGATCCCGGTCTCATTGACTTCTGAAGCACTCCGCCGATGGCACCGTGGGTGCCTTGTCCGTCTTGTGCGGTATCAACCATCGGCGAAGCTGAAGTGACTGTAACGCCCTCCGAAGGGGGTGGCGGCGGTGGAGGAGGGATTGAACTCATCGAAGCCTCCTGCGTCTGAGGCGTCAGCAACGCGGCTTCGGGAAGCGGCACAACCGGTCGCCGAGTGTAGACTGGCCGCGAGATATCTTGAATGAATGACTGCGGCGCTCCGGCAATCAGCGAGAGATCTATATCTTTCCAATCTTCGCCGACTGTGTTGTCGACGATTGCCCAACCTTGCAAGAGCGGCTTCTCGCCGGGTTTCTCTGGCAGAATGATGCGATAGGTGCTCTTCCACACCGGAACTTCGCTGATATAGCTCACGAAAACATCGCGTTCGCCTGTGCCGATGTCAGAAATTGTCATGCGCCGCACATCGCGAGCGCGCGACGACCCAATCAAGTTCAGATATTTGCCGACTTCATCGCTCAGATCGCGATCGGCCAACTTCACCGATGTACCGGAGCCAAGATCGAAATTCCGCATCTCGCCGCCATCGGTGATCATCGAAAATTGCGTTACTTCATAAGATTCGCCCTTGTCGTTGAAGCGTTTTTCCGTCTCAACGCTGAGCAACCGTCCCGAGACGGTGACCGCTCCGTTGTGTACTTCAACCCGTGCGCCTCGTAACGCGGTCAGGTAGTCGGATCGCGTCACATCCTCGCCGAAAGGGAGACGCAAAGACCGCAGGCGTTGATCGAGCGGCGCAATCGAGTTATAGCGAATGCTTGAGATTCGGCCATCGCCGAGGTCGACCGCAGTGAGGGACTTCAACACGTCGTTCAGTTGAGCGCTGGTGAAATCTATGTTCAAGTCCTGTGTGCCGCGAATGTGCGACTGGTGCTCGAAATATCCGACGCCATTCTTGTAAAGGACGACCCGCTTGATCGGCAGCAGAGCCGAGGGTTCGCTATGCGCGGCGGTGTCAGCGCGCTGAACGGACGGCTTCGTTTGGGCGAGTTTGTTTTGCCCGGCCGCAGCTATGGCGACGGGAAAGGTGGCAAGAAACAAAATAAAGAGGCGGCGCATGTGAACCTCGCAAAGAAAAGGCGTGGCTAATCCCACGTGCGCCGCCAGTATAGACGGAATGAAAGCCTTTGCAGATTGGCTGGTCAGCTACCTGTCTGAGTCAAATTTACTGAATTGGGCACTGACCTTGCTGCGATCACGCCACCTTGATGTGCCCGCTCTCCCCCACCGGCTCCGAACCTCCAGTCACCGCCGCGGCGATATATCGAATGCCCATGATGATCTTGCTGCTGCTGGCTTCCCAATACTCGCCCTCTGAGACGTCGACGCGCAGCACGGTGATCTCGGGGTCATTCTCTCCGCCAGGGAACCAGGCCTTATAGAGTGGGCTCCAAAGCTGCTTGATCTTTGCCCGGTCTTTGCTGACCGACGCCTTTCCACGCAAGGTGATGTACTTCGAGTGGCTCGAATCGGCATAATCGAGGGTCACGTGCTGATCTTGTTGAATATTCTCGACTTTGGCTGAAGAGTCGCGAGTCAGGAAATACAGGGTTCCGTCGAACGGCACATCCTGTGTCGCCATCGGGCGGCTTCTGATCGCCCCTCCTTCGCCATTGGTGGACATCATGGCAATCCTTATGTCTTTCACCAATTCTCGAATCTGCTCCATGCCTTCACTGCCGCGTAACTCATGAAAGTTGTCCGCTGGCTTATCTTTTCTTTTGCTCATTTTTGACTCCCGCCTCTCAGATGCTCAAGGGCGCAACGCGTTGTCCTTCGCTCTGACGAGCGGTTTTTGCCTCTTCGGCGGACCGACTCGTCGAATAACCCATCCCCACAAAATCAGCGATTGACGCGGCATTTGAGCCGGAGTAGCATTCTCCCAGCGATAACTGGCCGAAACTGCCTTCCCGGGGGAACATGAATCGTACTCTTCGTCTGACTGTGCTTGCATTTTTATGTGCGTTTTCTACCATTGGCGCTTGGGCCCAGTGGTCGCCCAACCCCACCGTCAACCTTCCGCTGGCTGATAAAGCCAATGGCAGCGATCAGGTGCAACCGAAGCTGGTTCCGTTCAAAAACCTGGGCTGGTATGCCAGCTGGTTTGATTCCGACCCGAGCACGCCTCCGCCGGTGGGTTACGACGTTTTCTACCAACGCCTCAGCGCCGGAGGCGTCGAGCAATTCCAGCATGACGGCCTGCTGGTCGCCGACCTCACCAACAGCTCCACAGAAGATTACGGTCTAGATGTGGACACCTCTGGCAACGCGCTGATCGCCTTTCTCGACACCCGCGAAGGCGCCAACCAGCAGGTGACGGCGGCCAAGCTCAGTCCGTTTGGCAAACCGGTTTGGGGACGCAACGGCGTGCAAGTCACCACCGGATCGAATTCCAACGCGGCGCCAAAGATCGTCGGCTCGAGTGACGGGAACGTCATCGTCGCCTGGACCAGCAACAGCAACGTGGTGCTTCAGAAGTTGAATCCGCAAGGGCTGCCGCAGTGGGGTGCCGGAGTTGTATTTAGCGAGACTGGCTACAACTATTCGCTGGCAGACATGCACGCGGCCGACAACGGGTCGGTGATCGTCTCCTGGGTGCGCAGCAAGGGATTTGGCAGCAACATGCAGCTTCGCGCGAACAAAGTCTCGGCCTCGGGCACTCTTCTGTGGGGCAGCGCCAACGTTGACATTTTTGACGTGGGCAGCCTGCAATTCGGCAATTTTCCCTATTTTGTATATGACGGCAACGGCGGCGCGGTGTTCGATTGGTATACCAGCAGCCCGGCATTGCAGGTCTTTGCGCAGCACATTCTAGCCAATGGCAGCGAGGCTTACCCGCACAACGGCTCTGCCGTCTCCGCGAATACAAACAACGTGCGCGTATCGCCGTCGGCATCTTATCGCGCGGCCACCAAGGAAGTTTTCGTATTCTGGACTGAAGAAGATTCCAACCAGGTCGTGAACGGCGTCTACGGGCAAAAGTTCGATCCTACCGGTGTGCCGCAGTGGGGCGCGGATGGCGTCACCATCGTTCCGCTCGGCGCGGACCAGCAGATTTTTGTTTCCACCGTTCCCATCGGCAGCGGCGCGTATGTCTTCTGGGTTGACATGGCGAACTTCGGCTCGTCCACCATTCAAGGTGCCCGGCTGGACGGCGGAAGCGCCATCATCTGCCCGCAGTTCCCAGTATCATCGACGCCGTCAGACAAAGCGCGGCTTGCGGCGAATATCTCTGTGACGGGAATCGCAGCCGTGGCCTTCGAGGACGACCGCATCGGCAACAACGGCATTTATATCCAGAACGTGAACCCGAATTGCACGCTGGGGCCCTGGCAATAATACAAGTGTGGCGCGGACGCCCTCGTCCGCGCCAGCTTACCTCGTTTTGTCATTCCGAATGCCACCAAAGGCACTCAGCAAATCTTGTCATTCCGAATCCCGCCGACGGCGGGTGAGGAATCTGCTTTTGTGTGCAGCGCAATCGCAGATTCCTTGTCGCTTCACTCCTCGGAATTACAAGAAATTTTAGAGCATTCAATCGCCCGGCGTTCCCTGATTGGAACCACCGCAAAATAAATCCCCTCCGTCACAGACTTCTTCCTCGCCCTTTGCTATACCAAAGCTGTCACCCGTCAGTGCCGCGGACTCGCCGTTACATGATGACCTTATGACAAAAAATCTCATGCAGGTGAAATCTTTATGGCGCGCCTCGCTGCTTGCCGGTTTTTCTTCGGTGCTTATGTTGTTTTGCCATGTGACTTATTTCGTAAGGCATCGCCGGCACGAGCAATATCCCTGATTGCGCTGTTGTTCGGCGGGGTAATGCTATGCGCGCAAGATTCATCGAGTGGAGCGATTCGCGGTTCGGTCACGGACCCCACCGGAAGCCGTCTAGTCTCGGCGTCGGTGGTTCTCGTGAACGCGGCCACCGGATTTCGCTATGCTGGAACCAGCGACGGCGAGGGCCGGTTCGCATTCGACCTGCTTCCTCCGGGCGACTACAACGGTCGCGCCGTTGCGTCCGGCATGTCGCCTCAGGTCACGCCGAGAATCCACGTGCCGGTCGGCGGAATCCTTGAAGTTGAATTCAAACTGTCAGTGGCCGGAGTGAAGGAAACAGTTACGGTATCGAGCGAGCCTCCGCTGGTTGATACTCAACCCGTCGCGGTTTCCTCGCTGATTGAAGAACGCGCCATCACCGGATTGCCGCTCAACGGCAGGCGCTTTTCCGACCTGGCGTTGCTCACGCCCGGAGCTGCGCAGGACCCTCGCGATTTGACCTCAGGTTCGAATGGCGATCTCGCCTTCGGCGGAGTGCGCGGATTTCAATCCAGCTTTCTCGTCGACGGAGGCGACAACAACAACGGCTTCTTCTCGCAAGCCACGGGCCGCTATCGCGCACCCTATCAGTTTTCCACCGAAGTCGTGCAGGAATTTCGCGTCTCTTCGAACACCTACGGCGCGGAGTTAGGGCGCTCTGGCGGAGCGGTCATCAACGTAGTCACGAAATCGGGATCCAACCAGTTTCACGGGACCGATTTCTATTTCATTCGCGACAGCCTGTTCTCGGCAACGCATCCTTTCATGACCTTCAAACCGCACGATCGGCAACAGCAATTCGGATTCACTTTTGGCGGCCCGATTAAGCGTAACCGGGCATTCTTCTTCGTCGGATTCGATCAGCACATTTTCCACGTGCCCACGGTGGTGCAGTTTCTCAACGGGAAGCAGAAAATCGTTCCCGTGCCGGGCCAGGGCCCTGAAACTCCCGGCGACTACGAGCAGAGCGACGCGCAACAGGTCTTCGCCGCCGCCCAGCGCCTCGATTCGCTGGCCGGGTCGTTTCCCGCAAAGCTGCTGGGCAATGCAGGCTTTGGCAAAGTGGACGTAACGCTCTCCCCGCGCAACACTCTTTCTGCGCGGCTGAGCACGTCTCGCTATTACGGACTGAACAACGTGTTTTTCGATCCCGGCAGCCCGTTGACAACGTTTGCTCTCAGCGAAAATGGATCGGAAAACGTGGCCACCGAGACAGGATCGCTGGCTCTGGTGAGCGGCCTCTCGCCCCGCGTGGTCAGCCACTTTCGCATTCAATTCACGCATGATCTACAGGAGTCGAGCAGCAACTCGACGCTGCCGCTTACCCGCATCACGGACGAGGTTGACGGGTTTGGGCGCTCGTCCATCCTGCCGCGTCAGACCCGCGAGCACAGACTTCACATAGCGGAGACGGTAAGCATCCAACGAAATCGCAATTCTTTCAAATTCGGAGGAGACGCGCTGCTGACCTGGATTTACAACTTCTTCCCGCGTTCGACCGGCGGAGAATACATATTCGATCCCATCAAGGTAAATCCGTTCACGTTCGCCCCTGAGGAAGCGGGCCTCGAGCTGACGCCGCTGCGAGCTTACGCTCACGACGTCCCAAAATATTATGAGCAGGATTTCGGATCGTCAGTCAGCCACCCCGACAGCAACGAATATTCCGCATTCCTTCAAGATACGATCCGCGTCAGCAATCACTTTGCCCTGAGTTTGGGCGGACGATATGACTTTCAAACCTACTCAACCAAAGGTTTCGTGCAAAATCCCTTGTGGCTTGGCACAGGGAAAATGCCGTTCAACCCTTACGATTTCGCGCCTCGCCTCGGCTTCGCCTACAGTCTGGGCAAAGACCGGCCTATCGTAATGCGCGGCGGCTATGGGCTTTTCTACACGCGCATTCCGCAGATTTATCAATCCACGATCGCCACCGGTAACGGACTTACCGGAACCAGCCTGTTCCTGAATAATTCCAACTTCTACGACAATCAGGTGTTCCCGCATTATCCCTACTCGCTCGTGACTTGTTCCCCGACCGCCGATTCATGCAACGCTCCCGACAGCCTGAAGCAATTCACCCAGGCTGACATCGCTTCATTCTCGCCCAATTTCAAAACGCCGCATGTCGAACAAACCAGCTTAAGCATGGAGAAAGAAGTGGCCAATCGCTTCGCCGTAGGAATTTCCTACATGTACGTGCATGGCGTCGACCTGATTCGCGCTCGAGATGTGAATCTTCCTGCTCCGACCGAAGTCTCCTATCCGATCTACGACAGCACCGGCGCAAATTTTCTGGGGAGCTTCTACAACGTTCCGACGTTTTCCACCTGGCAGTTGACAACGTCGTTCACCTGCCCGTTTCCTCCTTGCATCAATCCGCTGGCGCGGCCAATTCCCCAGTTGGGCGCAATCGATGTATTTGAAAGCGCGGCATCGAGCGTTTATCACGGTGCGACACTTTCCATCCATCGCCAAATGAACAACGGGCTGTTTTTTCGTCTTGCTTATACCTACGCGCACGCCATCGATACAGGACCCGATGCGTTGGTCGCAGGGCAACCGGCGCTGGTGCAGAATTCCTCGAGCCCAAACGCCGAGCGCGGAAATAGCGTCACCGATCAGCGCCAGCGGTTCGTGCTCTCATGGATTGCCGCACCCACGCCATTCGGCCGCAGCCAGCCGCTCTTGAGCACGCTTCTCGATGATTGGAAATATGCGGGCGTGGTCACCGTCGGCTCCGGCCGTCCCTTGAATGTGAGTGTTTCGGGCGATCCTAATCAGGATGGCAACGATACCAACGACCGCTTGCCCGGAGCCAGCCGCAATTCATTCCTCGGTCCCGACTACGCGACCACGGATTTGCGCGTCTCGCGAACAATTCTTCTCGGAGATCACCTCAAGCTGGAATTATTGGCCGACGCATTCAACGCCTTGAATCGCGACAATCAGCGGGTGGACATCACCGCGGGCGGATTGCAGACCCGCACCGTGTCATTCGTAAAAACATTGACTCAACTGGGACTGACCTACTATCCAGGCCATTATCAGGTGCCTGCGAATCCGACGCGGGCCAACAACGCATTCGCGCCGCGGCAGATCCAGTTTGGCGCAAAGCTGATCTATTGAACTGGTCGACTCGTCTACGATTTGGCCCGCAAAAACTCAAAGAGCACGAACCCGATCACAGCCGCTATCGCGGCAATACCGAAATTTGGGATGGTAAAAATCTCGCCGAGCGCCCATGCCAGCCCTTTTTTCAGCCCTGGGCCGGACCGCTCGTATTCCCCCATCAAAAGGTTCGCATAGAACAGAAAAACGATGAACGCGACTTCGACCAGCATTCTCCATCCATGGTTTTTCATGTGCCCAAAAATTATAGCCGTCCCATAGCCGCCGCGCCGGGCCGCGCTTGACTTGCCATCCGAAGCTTGAAAGACTTATAGCGTCCACATGGGACCGGTTTGGGGGTGTCGTTTAGTTGGCTGAAATCAGGCTGCAAGAGGGTGAATCCCTCGAAAATGCACTGCGGCGTTTTAAGCGCAAAGTGCAGCAGGAAGACATTATTAAGGAGGTCAAGCGTCACTCCTTTTACCTGAAGCCCGGCGAAAAGAAGCGCGTGAAAGAAGCATTGGCGCGCAAGCGTAGCCGGAAAAAAGCTCGTAAAGAGGCTGACTAGCAGCCTTCGACGGCCGCCGCTCTCAAGTGGCGGCCGTTTTGTTTGCCGGAAGCCTGCCCGATGATGACGCGCTCTGTAAAATAGCTGGTGGTCAAGTTTCTTCGTCAATTCGATCCGCGCCAAATCAAGCTTCTCATATTTGATCTTGACGGCACGCTCATCGACTCCCGCCTGGATTTAATTCACTCCATTAACGCCATGCTGCGGCATCTGGGACGCCCGGAATTGCCTGGCGAAGTGGTGGCGTCTTATGTGGGTGATGGCGCTCCCATGCTCGTCCGGCGCGCGCTCGGCGATCCCGACGACGAACATCTGGTTCAGGAAGCTCTGAAATTTTTTCTGGCCTACTACCGAATTCACAAGTTAGATTTCACCCACGTTTACCCGGGAATCAAAGACGCTCTGACCGAATTGCATGCGTCCGGACGAATAATGACCGTGCTCTCGAACAAACCGGTCCATCCGTCGCGAGCCATTGTGGACGCGCTTGGCTTGGGAGAATTTTTCGTTCAGGTGTTTGGCGGAAACAGTTTCTCCACCAAGAAGCCTGACCCGCAAGGCGCGCATGCGCTACTTAGCGAGACAGGAATCAATGCCGCAGAATCGCTGATCATTGGCGACTCTTCGGTGGACGTTCTCACCGCCCGCAATGCCGGATTGTGGTCCTGCGGCGTGACTTATGGCTTCGCCCCGCACACGCTGCAGGAAGCCTCGCCGGATGTCGTCGTTGACCACCCGAATGAAATCGTTGAGTTATTCTCTTCGCATCGCGAAACGCAGTCGTCTGCGCCCATCGAATGATGCAAGCATCCCCTCGCTAGTTAATCTCTAGATGGGTCGCCCTCAGATACACTTCAGCAGAATGGACCCATTCACTCGCGCTGAACTGCGCAAGCTGTGCAGCCTCAAAGACCCGCATGGCATCCAGCGTTGTCTGGACGACATGCCGTACCACCTCGCCGACACCTCGTTTTCGCCGAGAATAGTTCTCCGCGAGAATACCTCGCATTGCTTCGAAGGCGCGATGTTCGCGGCGGCGGCGCTGCGCGCGAACGGTTATCCGCCATTGATTCTGGATCTGGAAGCCGAGAACGATACCGACCATGTCATCGCAATTTATCGCCAGGGCGGACATTGGGGAGCGATTGCAAAGTCGAATTACACCGGATGCCGCTATCGCGAACCGGTATACCGCAGCCTGCGTGAACTCGCGCTCAGTTATTTCGATGTCTACTTCAACCTGCGCGGCGAACGGACGCTGCGAAGATTTTCGCGTCCGGTGAGTCTAGTCCGGTTTGACAAGCGCGACTGGATGACTACAGAACAGCCGCTGTGGTTCATTGCCGAGTATCTTTTCGACGTCAAGCACTACCCGTTAATCTCCACCGCGATGGCAAGAAAGCTTCATCGGCTGGACGATCGCTCGTTCCGCGCAGGATGCCTCGGGCGCGCCGAAAAAAAGTAGGAGTCGAATCCGTTCCGGTCCTGCCGCGCAACCGCGGTTCCGTGTTCTAATCGAACATGCTACGATCCTGCTCCGTTGCCGCTGTTTTGCTGTCTGGCGCGATTTCCGCCGCCCAAATCCCTGCGCTCCCAGCGACGCCCGGTTCCCTCAATCAGGATCAAATTCAACAACTCATCCGCACCGTGGCCGACAAAGACATCGAGAACGACAAAAAGCTCGCCAATTACACCTACACGCAGCGCAATGTCGATCAACGGCTCGATGGCAACGGGCAAGTCAAATCAACCGAGTCAAAAACCTTCGAAGTCCTGGAAATTTCGGGCGAGCAAGTGCAGCGTCTGACGGCGAAAGACGATAAACCGCTCGACGGGAAAGACGCCGCCAAGGAAGAAGAGAAAATCCAGAAAGTCATCGACAAGCACAAGAACGAATCCGATGTCGACCGCCGTAAGGAAGAAGAAAAAAAAGCCAAAGAGATCGAACAGAACCGGCAATTCGAAAAGGAAGTGGCCGACGCTTATGATTTCACCTTGGTCGGCATGGAGCCGATCGGCGGGCGCGACAATTACGTGGTTAAAGCAGTTCCGCGTCCGGGCTTTCATCCGCATCTGAAAGACGCCAACATGCTTCCCAAGTTTCGCTTCCAAGCCTGGATCGACCAAGACGAACTTCAGTGGACGAAACTCGACATCGAAGCGATCGACACGGTTTCATTCGGGCTGTTCCTCGCGAGGATACATAAAGGCACGCGCATTGTTGTCGAGCAAACGCGGGTGAACGATGAAGTCTGGCTGCCGCGGCATGTTTCCGGAAAATTGGACGCGCGCATCGCGCTCTTGAAAGAACTCGCCTTGAATTTCGACGTCACGTATGGCGACTACAAGAAATTCCGCACCGACACAAAAATACTTCCTGCAACCCAGCCCGGCCCATAAAAAGATTATTCGTACCGCAACGCTTCGATGGGATCGAGCCTTGCAGCCTTGATCGCAGGCAACATCCCGCTGACAATCCCGACGAAGCTCAAAATTACGGTGGACCAGATCAACGTCGCCTGGTCGATCACCAACCGGATGTCTCCGTCACTGGCGTTTTCTTCAATAGCGCTCCATAGAGCGAGCGAGCCCACTGACCAGGAAATAAAGTAGGCGAGGGCCACCCCCAGCACGCCGCCCAGCGCTGTGATCACCAGAGCTTCGGCGAGAAATTGAAACAAGATGTGCCAGCGATGCGCGCCCAGCGCTTTTTCCACGCCGATTTCCCGCGTTCGTTGGGTAACCGACACCAGCATGATGTTCATCAGTCCCACGCCGCCGATGCCAAGCGTGAGCAGACCGATGAAGCCAAGCAGAATCTTGATGCCAGTCGTAATGACATTCAAGTCCAACAAGTCGGCATAAACGTCGAACACGAAAACCGCCCGGTCGTCCTTGGGATTGAATCCGTGGTGAAACGCCATCGACTCGCGAATGGCTTTCACCACTTTCGCGTGATCCCCCTCGTACTCCACGACAATCGCGCTGAGATGAAACGTGTCCGCCAAGTCGCTCATCGCGCTGTAAGGCACATAGACATGGGTGTTCAGGTTGTCGTCGCCGTTGGTGACTACATGTTTCAGGACGCCGAGCACTTGATACGAAATGCCGTCAATGCGGATCTGTTCCCCGATGGCGTTCTGCCCGGAGAACAACTTTTTCTTGATGTCCGCGCCGATGATGGCGACCCGTGTATGCGTGTAGTCGTCCGATTCACTGAACGAACTGCCTTCCGCAATTTCCATCTTCCGCATGCGAGGGTAAGTCGCGTAGACGCCGCTCACCGCGTAGAGGCCGCCTCGCGTGCCGTAACCGATACTGCTGTTCTGCTTGGCAACCTCGGGAGACAAGCGCTTAAGCAGCGGCACCTCAGCCCGGATGTAATCGAGATCATTAACCGTCAGTTTGACTTCGCTGCCGGCTTTGTTACCGCCAGCTTGCAGGGATGTTCGGCCGGGAAAAACGAAAACCAGATTCGTGCCAAACGATCTGAAAGCCGACCAGAGGCCACGCTCGAAGCCCGATCCGTAAGCCAGCAGCAGTACAACTGTCGCAATTCCCCACGCCATGCCCAACATGGTCAAGATCGAGCGCCGCCGATTGTGACGCAACGCTTCGTAAGCTTGGACGCCGAGATCACCAATCATGGGATTACTCCTGCCTCAACGCTTCGACTGGGGCCATGAGGGCTGCCTGCCGGGCCGGATACAATCCTGCTCCGATGCCCGCGACCGCTAACGACAAAATCGCAACCACCGCAGACATCGGCACCAGCCGGGGGGTGTCAAAACCTTCCGGGGCCGGCAAAGCGCCGAGAGCAGTCATAAATCCGCTGGCAAGCAGCAGACCGATTCCGCCGCTGAACAAAGTCAGAAACATACCTTCCACAAAAAATTGCGTCATGATGTTGCGGTGCGTGGCTCCCAGAGCCTTGCGCAAGCCAATTTCCCGGGTGCGCTCAGTTACCGAGACCAGCATGATGTTCACGATGCCGATTGCACCCAGTCCCAAAGTGACGAGCCCGACCACACCCAAAAAGTAATCCATCGAATCGAATATCTTGCCCACCCGTTTGGCGTTGTCGATGGTGTCCCAGTCCTCGAAGGCGTCTTCGAGTTTTGCGTCGAAATTATGCCGGCGGGCAATGATCTCGTGAACTTCTCTTACGGCCGCGAGATGCGCATCCCGGCTTATCGGACGGTAATTAAGAAAGCTGATCGCATTTTCCGCGTTCTGCTGCTTCAGTCGAAAAAGGTCGCGCATGGTGTCGATGGGAATGAAGATGCGCGCATTCGTTCCGTTATTTCCGTCCTGCCCAACCTTGGAAAGCACGCCGATCACGTCGAAGCGAATTCCATTCAAGAGGATCGTTGATCCCACCGCGGGTCGCCCGGGGAACACATTCTTCAACAATTCCCAGCCAACAACAGCGACACGTCTAGTTTGCAGATCGTCGTCGTCGGTAAACCAGCGCCCGGGCCCGACCGGGACATTACGAATCTGGTTGTAGACCGGGGCGACGCCGAACACCTGGCCGTTGGTCGATCCATATTCGCTGACAGCACGAATGTCTTCGCGATTGAGCACAGGCGAGATGGTTCGGATAAAACGGGATTGATCTCTCACAGCCAAGTAGTCGTCGTAAGTGAAATAATAAGTTTGCCCGGCCACGGAATTCCCAGCCATCGCGGGAATCCGCCCGGAAAAGGTGAACATGATGTCCTGGCCGAGCGTGGCTAACTGTTTGGTCTGGCCGCTGCGAAAGCCTTCCCCTAACCCGACCAACAACAAAAGTGATCCCACGCCCCATGCGATTCCGAACATCGTGAGAAACGAACGCAGCTTATGTGCCCACAAAGTGGCAAGCGACTGGCGCACGATATCGGTAACGGTTCGCATAGTTATGCTCCCGCGACGCCGGGGAGACGTCGCGGGACCACCCCTTGGCAGGAAGTCTCAGATCCCGCCATGTATCAAGAACTAATACGCAACCGGGAGCGATCCGGTTCCCTCACGCTGGTTGGTTGGACATGATTTCGCCTTCAATAGTTAGGCGGATGGTTTGTAAAATCTTCGGGGGTTACGCGAAGGGGCGCGCGGTTGAAGAATGTTAGTCTCCGGCTTTTGCGACCGGTTTTTCGTTCGGATATTCGTAAACGCCTCGACCCGACTTGCGCCCCAGGCGTCCGGCTTTGACGTACTGGACCAATAAAGGAGAGGGTCGGAACTTTTCCCCAAGCGCTTTATGCAGATACTCAAGAATGTGCAGCCGAGTATCGAGTCCGACCAGGTCACCCATTTCGAACGGCCCCATGGGATGGTTAAGTCCCAGTTTGACCGCCTTATCGATATCCTCTGCGGACGCGATTCCTTCTTGCAGCATATTGAAGGCTTCATTGCCGATCATCGCGTTGATGCGGCTGGTGATAAACCCCGGCGCTTCCTTGATCACCACCACTTCCTTCTTCATGCGCTTACCGACTTCGGTGACCGCGGAAATGGTTTCGTCGTCGGTTTCGAGCGCCCGCACGATCTCAAGCAGCTTCATCTTGTGCACAGGATTAAAAAAATGCATTCCCACGCATTTGCGCGCACGATAGGTCACGCTTGCGATTTCAGTAACGCTGAGGGATGAAGTATTGGAGGCGAGAATGGTTGCCGGACGGCAGATCTTATCCAGAAGAGTGAATATTTCAATCTTCGATTCCATCTCCTCAGGGACGGCCTCAATCACCAGGTCGGCTTCTCTCGCGGCCTCTTCCACCGATCCCGCATAGTGCAATCGCCCGAAGGCTGCATCGGCGTCACTGGCAGGGACTTTCCCCAATTCGACTGCCTTGTCGAGATTTCCGCGAATTTCTGTTTCCGCGCGTCGCAGCGCGTTCGGCAACAAATCCTCGAGAATTGTTCGATAGCCGCCAAGCGCTGCCACGTGCGCAATCCCCCGGCCCATGATGCCGGCGCCGATGACCGCAATCGTCTGAATCTCGGCCACCGACTATGCTCCCTTTTCCAGCACGCTGATGACGCCGTTGAGGTTGGTGCTCGACGCACGCAGCGCTTCGGCGAGCCGCTTGCGTTCGTCGGCATCCATGCCAGCCACAAACGCATTGATGCGACGAAGGGTCGTGTTAATGTCGTCTACATAATTAATCAGACGGATAAGCTCTCCAGTGGCTGCCATTGATCTAAGCTCCTGTGTGGGATTCATTCGACGAGCGCGATATTCCATTGTCAATCGCAGAAGGGAATTAGTAAAGTTACGAAGAGTTCCAGAAAGTGCGGAAACTGAGATGAAGCTGGACATCGGCGTCATCCTGAACGTAGCCGTTCTTCAGGCGAAGTGAAGGATCTCACTTTTGGCCAGCGGGCGAAAGCCATGCCAGTGTCAGCAGATGTCTCGTCTAATTCGACCCGGTGAGCACAACGAGATCAAAAGATGTCCACTTTACCCGCCGCCACTGATCGCCTGAAGCCCTCGTCCCCCTTGATGCTCGCACTCTTCGCCAGTCTAACCCGCAATCCACTCGCGTTCATCGGAGTGCTCCTCATCGCAATCTTTACTTTGTTCGCTCTGTTCGCCCCATGGATCGCGCCCCATGATCCTGCTTTCCTTGATCTGTCGATTCGACTTCAAGGGCCGTCGCCGTCCCACTGGCTGGGATCCGACGAACTGGGACGCGACATCCTGTCTCGAATCATCGCCGGCGCCCGAATTTCGATGCTCGTCGGCGTATCTGTTGTCGCCGTCTCGTTGGCTTTGGGAATTCTCATCGGATCGCTTGCCGGGTATTACGGTGGAATGTTCGACCGGTTCGTGAACGTTGTGGTGATGAACGCGTTTTTATCTTTCCCTGGGATTCTGCTGGCGATTGCGTTCGTCGCGTTCCGCGGGCCGGGCATTTTCAATCTCGTCCTGGCGCTGTCGCTTGGAGGCTGGGTAGGGTACGCCCGACTGGTGCGGGCCCAGGTCTTGGCCGCGCGCGAACGGGAGTTTGTGGAAGCTGCCCACGCGCTGGGCGCGAGCGACCTTCGCATTATTGCCCGGCATATTCTCCCCAATATTGTCCAGCCGGTTATTGTGCAGGCGGCGATCGGCATGGCTGGTGCAATTCTGGCTGAAGCTACGATGAGTTTTTTGGGCTTGGGAGTGCCCCCGCCAACCGCGAGCTGGGGATCAATGCTCAACGATGGTCGCGCCCACCTCTTCGATGCGCCTCATCTAGTGATTTTTCCGGCCCTGGCGGTCATGCTGGCCGTGCTCTCGTTTAATTTTATCGGGGACGCCATGCGCGACTACCTTGATCCCCGCTCGCGGCTTGAGGCTGGCCTGTAAAACCACGCGCGAAGCGATCAGAAGCTCAACACAGCGTGGCAGAGGCAAATTAGCATTTTCTCAGCAAACTTTTCTTAAACTCATCTAAAGACCCCTTCGTTACCCGGATGACCTCCGTAACCGATTGCGTGTGACCCAAGTTGATTACGGGGCAGACGCCAATTAGGCTTGTGATAATGTTCAAAGTACCCCATATTTCAAAAGATTTCCTAGGTCGTTAAGGGCGGATCGGTGTCGTCAAATCACAAGCCGTCGCTCCAGATTGCCTGGAAAACTGTCACTTACCGCAGCGTAGTCATGGCGGTAATTGCGGCCATGTCGATATTTTTGATTGGTCTGCGCTTCGCTTTTCCGACGTTTACGGAAAACGGTATTAAAGCGGCCGACCACTTGACGACGGGCATTTTAGAAAAAATTGCGGGCGCGGCGGGAGTGCAAGCCAAGACCGCAGGCCTGAATTCGCAGCAAGCCCACATCACGGCGCTCGACGGAACAGTCCGTGTGAAGAAAGCGACAAGCAACAGTTGGGTGAACGCCGATTACAACGTTCCACTGGAAAAAGGCGATGTCGTGCAGACCGGATCTGAAGGCATGGCCAAGATTGTTTTCACGGATGGCACGAACTACACCGTGAAGCAGGATTCCCTTATCGTCATCGAAGAAAATTCGGCCAACGAACAGCAGCAGACGAGTGTGTCCGTCGCGGTCAGCACGGGTACGGTTGACCTCGCTACCGCCACTTTTTCTCAGGGTTCGCACTCGCAGGTGACTGTTGCGGGAGCGACAGCCACTTTCGCCCCTGAGAGCGCGGCCCGTGTCAGCAACGACCCGAAAAGCGATCAGCACGAAATTCTCATGAAAAAGGGCGAAGGCGAAATCAGCCGAAACGGAGAAACCGTTCGCTTGGCAGACTGGGAAAAAATCAGTTTCCAAAGCTCATCGCCGAAAATGGAACGGGTGAAGGAAATTGGACCGCCCACTCCGATTTCGCCCGCGAACATGATGCCGATTTTCGTTACGCCGGAATCGAAATCCATCGAATTTTCATGGACTCCGATGACGAACGCAGCCAGTTACAGGCTGCAAATCTCGCGGAACCCCTATTTCACCTCTGCGATTGCCGACCGAAGAGTCACCACATCCGATGTCTCGGTTTCAGGTCTGACAGAGGGCGCTTATTACTGGATGGTGCAGTCGTTTGATTTGAAAGGCAAGTCTTCAGTGGAGAGCGAGAAGAACCGTTTTACGCTGATCGCAAAAACTGAAGATAGCGCTTCCATCAGCCTGGATATCGATCCCTTTATTCAGCACGGACACGTGTTGGAGTTGACCGGAAAGACCGAGCAGGGCGCGCGAGTGATGGTGAACGGCAGGGAAGTGCCGATGGTAGGCACCGATGGCACATTCCACTACTTCACGCCACCCATGCCTGCGGGCGAAAGCGTAATCACCGTTACAGCGCAGAATTCGAAGGGCGGCGTGAACACGCAACAAAAGAAGATAGTGATCCAATAAGAAAAGGATTTCTTCATGTCATCAAACGGATTTCACGGCAACAATACTTCCCGCATGCACAACCTGCGGTCGCTGTTCAGTGTTTTCTCAAGCGACCTGGCCATCGATCTCGGTACCGCAAACACGCTTGTTTACGCGCGCGGCAAAGGCATAGTCGTTAACGAGCCTTCCATCGTGGCCATCAACAAAAACACCGGCGAAGTTGAAGCGGTCGGCAAAGAAGCCAAGGAAATGCTTGGCCGGACTCCCGGAAACATCGTCGCCATCAAGCCGATGAAAGACGGCGTGATCGCCGATTTCAAAGTCACCGAAAAAATGTTGAATTACTTCATTCAAAAAGCGCACAACCGCAAGATGCTGGTGCATCCTCGCATCGTGATCGGAGTGCCTTCGGAAATCACTCAGGTGGAAAAGCGCGCGGTCATGGACTCGGCGTATCGCGCCAAGGCCAGCGAAGTGTACTTGGTGGAACAGGCGATGGTTGCGGCAATTGGCGCCGGGCTTCCCATCACCGAACCCAGCGGCAACATGGTGGTAGACATCGGTGGCGGCACAACCGACATCGCAGTGATCTCACTCAGCGGCATCGTCTATTCCCGGTCTGTCCGCATGGCAGGCAACCAAATGGACGAAGCCATCATGAACTACCTGAAGCGAAAATATAACCTCCTGATCGGCGAACGCACCGCGGAGCAAATCAAAATCGAAATCGGCTCCGCGTATCCCTTGGATAAACCGCTCACCATGGAGATCAAGGGACGTAACTTGATCGAAGGCGTGCCCAAGACTATTACCGTCGATGACAGCGAAATTCGTGAAAGCCTCAGTGAGTGTGTATCGACAATCATGAACGCAGTGCGCGTAGCCCTCGAGCGCACGCCGCCAGAACTCTCGGCCGACATCAGCGATCGCGGCATCGTGCTCACCGGCGGAGGCGCGTTGCTCAAAAACCTCGATAAACGCATTCGTGAAGAAACGGGTCTGCCGGTTTCTATTGCGGACGATCCGCTTTGTAGCGTGGTCCTCGGCACCGGGAAAATGCTCAGCGATTTCAAATTGCTGCGAAAAATTTCAATCGAGTAGGTTCTCAGTTCGCGAGATCGTTGGAAATTTGGCAAGCTAATACCGTCTCCCCATGGACAGCCTCATTAATCGCTACCGCAACATCACCATTCTGGTGGCGATCCTTTTCGCTCAAATTCTGGGCCTGGCCATCCAGGTCAAGCGTTCTCGAGACGATGAAAGCACCCGTTTGATTCGCGTCTGGGCTCTTGGCTCGATCACGCCGCTTGAGAAGGGCATTGTCTGGTTTCAATCCAGCACCGGGAACGTCTGGCATAACTACTTCTATCTGCGCGGAGTTCGCCAGGAGAATCGGGATCTCAAACAGCAGATCGAGACATTGAAACTGGAGCAAGCCCGCCTCAGCGAAGATGCTCGCCAGGCCGCGCGACTGCAAGCCCTGCTGGGATTTAAAGAACAATATGTGGCGCACACGGTTGCCGCGCAGGTGATCGGTCTCAGCGGCAGCGAGCATTCCCGAGTTTTCTACATTGATAAGGGCTCGCGGGACGGTATCGAAAAAGACATGGCGGTAATCACCGCGAATGGTGTTGTCGGTAAAGTGTTGCGCGTCGAAAATACAACTGCTCAGGTTTTGATGATCAACGATCAAACTAGCGGCGTGGGAACGATTCTCGAGACCTCGCGCCTGCAAGGGGTTCTCCGCGGCACGGCAGCGGGCGGAGTGGTGCTGGATAAGATCATGAACGATGAGCAGGTGCAGCCGGGGGAAAAAGCCTTGACCAGCGGCGGCGACCAGATTTTTCCAAAAGGATTGCTTATCGGTACCGTGACCCGGGCCGGCCGCGGCGCGGACTCATTCCTCGATATTCGCATCGCGCCTGCAACCGACTTGAGCAAGTTGGAAGAAGTCATTGTCATAACGCAAAAGATCGAACGCGAACCGGACGTAGCTGACGGCGCTCCTTTGCGCGCAGTCGACGTTCTGGCACAACGTTTACCGTCCTTACCGGACAATGCTGCTGTGCCGCCAGCGTCGGCATCTCCTGGAACGGAGACGAAGAAGACGACCGCAACCCCCGGCGAAAACACCTCGGTACAGCCATCCAAACCCAAGGTGACTAAGCCTCAGAGCGAACCTGCGGCGCAGCCCTCCCCGACGACTGATACTCCGGAGAACCCTCCGCAATAAAGTGCCGATCACTTACACATCGAAAGAGCAGATCGAGGTCTACCGGTTTGGCGTTCCGGTAGCGGTTGCGCTGCCGCTGGTTGCAGTGTTTTTGCAGGCGTTCCTTCCGCTGCGGCTGCCGTTCCTGGCGGTTTTTGATCTTCCTCTATTGATGGTGATCTTCTTTGCCGTGGCGCGGCGCAATCCCGTCACCGGTCTGTTGACCGGTGCTGCAATCGGCTTATTGCAGGACTCGCTGACTCATCAGCCACTCGGCCTTTACGGAATTGCCAATACGCTGGTGGGATACGGCGCTTCGTCGCTTGGCGTGAAACTTGACGTGGAAAATGCCGGATCGCGCTTTCTCGTCACAATTTTCTTTTACACGTTGCACGAGATTATCTACTTTTCAGTTGCGCGTGGCATGGTTGGGCAGGATTTGCATTGGAGCTGGCCGCACGAACTGACCTCAGCGGCAGCCAATGCCGTGTTGGCTATGGTTCTCTTCCATTTCCTCGACCGGCTTAAGCAGCGAACCTAAAGATTTATCTAGCCAGTGCGCCGGTAAGCGCCGCGCGTATCGGCAACCGCGCCATCTCCGGCACCGAGCAGCCCCACGACTCCGCGCAAACTATCCCATGCGGCATCATTCAATCCTGGGTCGGCGCCAACCAGTCCGCGGATCATGTCCCAGGCAGCCAGATTGAGCGCGCCATCGGGGGGCAGGCCCATCGCCAGCGAAACCGAGCACTGAGGACAGAACGAAATCCTGTGCGACGATGATTTCTGTCGCGGGCGAATGCCGACGGTTTGCGCAAACATGTAAAGCGACACCGATTTGTTTCCCGGCTCAATTTCGCGATTACAGCGAAGACAATGCAGAGTATCCAAAAGCTTTCTTCTCCCTGAATAAAGTTCAATCCATAGTTGCCATTCCTCGACCTGCCCGCAAGTATGAAAAGAGGTTCGCAACGACGGTGACCCAAGTTTATCTCCCACGTCTAACAAGCAAAAAGTATGTTTTTGCTGTATATTCCTTTTTTCCAATTAACAGAGGTGAGTGTTATGCGCAATCGTGTTTTGGCGCTGTTTGCAATTTTCTGCCTGAATCTCCTGGCGTCTTCTCAAACCGCTGACGAACTGATTCAGAAGAACATCGCCGCGAAGGGCGGCATCGACAAGATCAAGGCGATCAAGTCCCTGCGAGCCACAGGCAAACTAACTGCGGGCGGGGGATTCACGGGCGAGACTGGGCAGGAAAATGTGCGCCCCAACTTGGTGCGGGAAACGTTCTCGCTACAAGGTATGACCGCGGTGCAGGCGTATGACGGCAAGCTTGGATGGCAAATTCAACCCTTCGGAGGGCGCAAAGATCCGCAGCTGATGGGCGATGACGACATGCGCGATTTACTGATCGATGCCGATATCGATGGCCCGATGGTGGATTATCAAGCCAAGGGGAATACGGTCGAATACCTTGGACATGACACCGTTGACGGCGATGATTCATTGCGCCTGAAGGTCACGCTCAAAAACGGCGATATTGTTTTTTACTACCTCGATCCCGATACCTTCCTCGAAATTCGAAAAGAAACGCAGGAGTTTATCCGCGGGTCGGTGCGTGAAAGCACGATTGATCTCGGATCGTATAAGCCGGTAGCCGGAGTAATGTTTCCATTCTCGATAGCCTCAGGCCCAAAGAACGACCCGACACAATGGCAGACGGTGACGATCAGCAAGATTGAAGCAAACGTTCCGTTAGAGAATTCGGAATTCGCGGTGCCTGCTTCGTTGAAGGCTGATTCCGCCAAGAAATAAAAAGCTTCGTCCAAGGACAAATACATATGAAAAGCCACTCGTTCCGTGTGAATGCCTGTTTGCTTGCCGCAGTGCTTGCGCTCACCACCATATTGGGCACATCAGTTCTGGGCCAAGAGGTGAAGTTCGATTCCGCCACGATTTCAGGTCTCCCGGCGCGCAACATTGGTTCGGCGACGATGAGCGGTCGCATTTCTGCCCTGGCCGCGGCTGACGAGGCTGGCCAGGTCACCATTTTTGCCGGTGCCGCCAGCGGAGGCGTGTGGAAGTCAGTCAATGGGGGCACCACATTCAAGCCGGTATTCGACCGCCAGGCCGTGCAGTCGATCGGAGCGCTTGCGATCGATCCGACTAACCACAAAATCGTGTGGGCTGGATCAGGCGAAGCCTGGACCCGCAACAGCGTTTCCGTCGGCGATGGAATTTACAAATCCACCGACGGCGGCGAGAACTGGACGAATGTTGGCCTGAAAGACTCAGAACATATCGCCAAAATTCTGGTAGACCCGCAGGATGGCAATTCTGTGTTGGCGTGCGCCACCGGGCATCTGTGGAACGATAACGACGAACGTGGCATTTACAAGACTAGCGACGGCGGCAAAACCTGGCGAAAAGTTCTCGCCGGTGCCAATGGCTCTTCCGGATGCGCCATGCTGACGACCAGCGCGCAAGCGCCCAAGACCATCTACGCCTCCATGTGGGATTTCCGCCGACAGGGTTGGACTTTCCGCTCCGGCGGCCCGGGTAGCGGATTGTTCGAGTCGACCGACGGCGGTGACAATTGGACCGAAATCAACGATTCGAACGCGAAGGGTCTCCCCGCAAAACCTTGGGGACGAGTCGCGGTTGCCGTTGCTCCTGCGAAACCGCAGGTAATTTACGCGATGATCGAATCCAAGAGCAGCGCGCTGTTCCGTTCCGACGACGGCGGCAAAAACTGGGCGAAGCTCGACGCAAGCGCGTTCATGGTGTGGCGGCCATTTTATTTCGCCAACCTGATCGTCGATCCCAAAGATGAGAACAAAGTCTTTAAAACCGATGGACCTTTGCTGCTCAGCGTGAACGGGGGCAAGAGCTTCAGTTCTGTTGCCAACGCGCACGGTGATTTTCACGATATTTGGATCAACCCCGCTAATGTCAATGTGGTATACACGGGCGATGATGGCGGGTTGTGGCGAAGTGAAGACGGCGGAACTCGCTGGAAGCACGAACTTAATCTTCCGGTTTCGCAGTTCTATCACGTCAGTGTGGATAACGACGATCCATACCATGTTTACGGCGGCTTGCAAGATAACAGCAGCTGGATTGGCGACTCCTCCTACCCGGGCGGCATATCTAACGCTCAATGGGAAAACATCTATGGTGGCGACGGGTTCTGGGCATTTCCAGACCCTTCGGATCCGGATTACATCTACGCCGAAGCGCAAGGCGGCACTGTTGGCCGTGTGAATCGTCACACGCTGGAAACCCGGCCGATCCAGCCGCTGCCGAACTACAACGAGAAGAAACTGCGGTTCAACTGGAACACGCCAATCCACATGAGCCCGAACGAGAAAGGCACAATCTACATCGGTTCTGAATTTCTGTTTCGATCGCGCGACCATGGTCAATCCTGGGAAAGAATTTCTCCCGACTTGACCACCAATGATCCCGAGAAGCAGAAGCAGGAAGAATCAGGCGGCGTCACAATCGATAATTCTTCGGCTGAAATGCACACGTCGATCTATTCAATTTCCGAATCGCCGAAGAACGGACAAGTCATCTGGGTCGGCACCGACGATGGCAACCTGCAGATCACCCGCGATGGCGCTAAGAATTGGACGAATGTTGTCGCGAACATCAGCGGTCTGGGTAAGAACTCATGGGTGTCTACGGTTGCAGCCAGCCGTTTTGAGGAAGGCACAGCCTACGCAACTTTTGATCGCCATACTTTCGGCGACATGACGTCGTATGCCTACAAAACGACCGACTACGGTAAGACGTGGACATCATTAAACCTCAACGATGGGGGAGTGCGCGGCTACGCTCATGTGATCGCCGAAGACACCGTTGATCCAAACCTGCTCTTTGTCGGTACCGAATTTGGCCTATGGATATCGATCGACGGCGGCGCTCACTGGGCACAATACAAGGGATCGAATTTCCCATCGGTAGCTGTGCGGGACATCGTCATTCATCCGCGCGAATCGGATTTAGTGCTGGCTACGCACGGTCGCGGCATCTGGATTATTGACGACATTTCCCCACTGCGCGCGCTCACGCCAGATTTTATGGCGAAAGGTGCGGCTGTGTTGGAAGGCCGCCCAGTTGTTCAATATTTACAAGCTAACGGTGGCTGGGCGTATGGTGACGAGAGCTTCGTCGGCCCTAGCCGCCCCGGCGATGCTTCGATCACGTATTACCAGAAGAGCCGCCACATCTTCGGCGACCTGAAAATCGACATCCTCGACGCGGACGGAAAAATCGTCGACACAATCCCGGGCAGCAAACACCGAGGACTAAACCGCACCACCTGGTCAATGCGAATGAAGCCGCCAATCGTGCCGCCCGCAGCCAGCGCTCTCTTTCAGGCCTCGCAAGGGCCCCGTCTTCTTCCTGGAGATTACTCCGTCAGGATGACGAAAGGCGATCAGGTCTACACGGCACCGCTCAAAGTAGCGCTCGACCCCAGGGCTAAGTTCTCGCCCGAAGACCGAAAAGCGGAATTCGACCTCGCCGTAAGACTGAGCAAACTACTCGGGCACATGAGCTACACAGTTAGTGCGATTGAAGGCGTTCGCGATGGCGCAAATGCCCGCCTAGCCAAGCTTTCGGAAAAAGACCCGATGCGGCCCAAATTGCGGCAACTCGTCAAAGATATGGACGATCTGCGGTCCAAAATTGTGGCGACGAAAGAAGGCGGCGCGATCACCGGCGAAGAACGGATCCGTGAGCACATCGGCAACCTCTACGGCGATGTGAACGGCTACGAAGGACGGCCGGGTGACTACCAGGTTGCGCGCGCCGATTCGCTGTCTCACGAACTGGAAGACGTCATCACCGACTTCCATCAGCACACCACCAAAGACCTGGCCAGCATCAACGCTTCTTTGAAGCGTAAGAAGCTTGAAGCGATCTCCGTGCTGACAGAGGACGATTTCATGAAGGCTCACGATGGTGGAGGCTCTGCCGCGCAACCTTCTTCCATGGGGATGTTCGAGCGAGATTAGCTGACCTGGATTGAATAACCAGGTTGACCCGCTCCTTCGCGCCCTGTGCGACGGGGCGGGTTCTATCTCCCCGTTTCAACCTAAGGAAGTATAGAATCTCGCTTTGGTCACTTTCTCTCGAGGGGCGACGCCGTGATCGGCCGGAAACTCTCGCACTATGAAATCACTGCGAACCTGGGCGCCGGCGGAATGGGCGTGGTTTATCGCGCACACGACACGCGCCTGAATCGCGATGTAGCCATCAAGGTTCTGCCCGTTGACCATGCGATCAGCGATAATGCGCGCGCTCGCTTTAAACGGGAAGCTCTGGCGGCATCGGCGCTCAATCACCCCAATATCATCACTATTCACGAAGTAAACTCCGAAGACAATACCGATTACATCGTTATGGAGTACGTGCGCGGTTCGACCCTTCTGTCGCTCATGCGCAAGAGCAGGCTCTCCATCGAAGACGGTCTCCGTTACAGCGCACAGATAGCCGATGCCCTCGCCAAAGCCCACGCTGCCGGAATCATCCACCGCGATCTCAAGCCGGGCAACATCATGGTCACGGACGACGGCCTGGTGAAAGTGCTCGATTTCGGTCTGGCGAAAATCGACTACGAAAACAGCGACATCTCAGCTGGTCCTCCGACCCAATCGGCCACCCTCACGCAGCCTGGATTTGTCACCGGGACCGTGTCGTACATGTCGCCAGAACAGGCACGCGGCGAAAAAGTCGATGCGCGTTCCGATGTGTTTTCTTTTGGCATTGTGATGTTCGAGATTCTCAGCGGAAAACTTCCGTTTGACGGCCCTAACTCGATGGCCATCCTCCACAATTTACATTTCACCCCGCCGCGGGACTTGACCGAGTTGCGGCCTGAAGTTCCTTCGCCAGTGGTCGCGCTCATTTCGCGGATGCTTCAGAAAAAAGCCGAAAAGCGTATCCAGACAGTGGCTGAAGTCGCCTTCATCCTGCGCGGCGCGCGCGGCAGCGCCCTGACTGACCCGCACACCTGGACCTCGCATGATTCGGGAGTGGCACGGTTGCTGGCGTTCGCCGGGCCGTTCGCATCGGCCAGGGCCCGCAAACGCAAAATCTGGACGCTCGCAGGTTGTGCCGTGCTGGCAGCTGCGCTCGCGGCCGTCGGTTGGCATTACAAGCAGAAGGGGAAGCCTGCTCCAATCGCCTTAGCTCAGGCCCCAGCGGACGATAATGCGTACTCGCTCTACCAAAAGTCGCTGCCCTATCTTGAAATGAGGGACCGACCCGGCAATGCAGACAAAGCAATAGAGCTATTACAAAAAGCAGTGCGGATCGATCCGCAATCAGCAGTGAGTTACGCTGCCCTGGGGGAAGCGTATTCCGAAAAAAACCGCGAGAATCCCGATCCGCAATGGGCGAAGCTGGCGGCCGATAATGCGAGCAAGGCAGTAGCCATTAACGGCGATTTGGCCGCAGCCCACTTGGCGTTGGGCATCGTGAAGGAGCAGAGCGGCGACTCGTCCGGCGCTCAAGAAGAGTACACGCAGGCAATCCAACTAGATCCAAAGAGTTCGACCGCGCACGCGAGGCTGGGCCGCGTCTACTCAAACGCTGGCAAGCCGGATCTTGCGGAACAGCAGTTCAAACGGGCTTTGGTTATTAACCCCAAAGATTGGGATGTGTATTTAGAGATGGGCGTGGAGGCCTACAAGGCGGGCAGATACAAAGATGCGGAAACATTCTGGCTGCAAGTGTTGAAGCTCCAACCTAACGAACTTCGTGCGCTCGTCAACCTGAGCGCCGCCTACCACGCGATGGGACGTGACGACGACGCGGCCGAGAAATTGCAACAAGCGCTGGCCATCAAGCCAGACGAATCGGTGTACAACAATCTCGGCACCATCCGATACTTTCAAGGAAACTATAAAGAAGCGGCTGCCGCTTTTGAAAAGACAGTCGGGTTGAATGCCAACAGTTCAAGCAGTTGGGGAAGCCTGGGAGATGCTTATCGGCAGGAGGGCGATACCAAAAAGGCCGATCAAGCCTACCAGCAGGCGATCCAGCTGGTAAAAGAGGAAATTGACAAGCATCCGGATCAAGAAGAGCCCAAGGCCGACCTGGCTGTGTATCTGGCCAGGAGCGGCGACAAACAGGGCGCCCTGCAGGCTATCCAAACGATTTCGGTAGCGAACGAAAAAGACCCTACGAACATTTTCCAGATCGCCATCGCTTATGAGATCAGCGGCGAACGCGAGAAAGCCCTGGATACGCTCGCAGCATCCATCAAAGCCGGACAAAGCCTCGACGACATCAAGAACGAGCCGGATTTAGTTTCTCTTCGGGCCGACCCTCGCTACCGTCTAAACGTCCTGACGGCAGCCGCCAAGTAAGAAGGTCAAACCACCGAATCTAAGCCCCGTGTCGTATCGAGGGACGGAACGGAGGGGAAACTGCCTTCCCCGGCCACCCTGACAACGCCAAACTTGACTTGCGGGGGGCAGAAGCGTAGCTTGCCGTCACGTTAGTTTCTGGTCCGCGTACGTCACTTCCAGCTCTAAGGAGAAAACTATGTCGGTCTATCTTTACAACCTTGGTTTTTCAGTCAGCAACGCCGCGCAGGGCAGCTTTTCCAGCAGCGGTTGGTACAAGTACAACGGTTCGGGTTCTCTTCCCGTGACTACGGGGCTATCGGTGATGTCCAGTGTTTTACCAATTAGCAACTGGGCTCCTGCCGCGCCAGCCGGATTCAACTCAGGACAGATGGGAAATCCGGACTATATACTCCTGCGGATTTTCAACAGTGACAACACACCTGCCAGCTACCGGGTCAAAACTATTGCCATCTTTGGCCAGGGTGACAGCGCAGCTCCGCCTCCGACGAACTCCCCGGTGCAATCGCCGTTTCTGAACGGATCCTATCCATTGCCACTGATCGATTGTGACGTCGCCGCCGTACCTCCGCCGTCCGTCCCCAACTGGCCTTTGCCGGTTACAGACGCTCAGCAGGGGCAGAACGCTTCCTGGGCCTATTGTCTTGGTGCGGTGCAGGGCTACACTTGCAGCTACGTCTTCAACGTAGGGATAGCCGTCTACGTCCTCTCAAGCGGTGCGAGCTTCACTTTCGGTATTGACCCAAGGATGAAAGTGAACGGCATGTCGATGCTGGCATCCAAACGTGCGGATGACGCCGCCTAAAGATCGAAATATTCATTGCTGATTCAGGCCGCCGTGGTTCGGCGGCCTTTCCATTTGCCGGTCACTTTCCGTCAAATCACGCCGATGGTTCGCAATTATCTTACGGATTAAACCACTTGTCGAAATAGCTCAGTCTTACGATCACTCGCCTGATTCGCCTTCTCTAATCAATAGAGGAGAAATTATTATGCAAATCAACGCTCTTGTCTTGGCAACCGGCCTGCTGGTAGCGAGTTGCGCCTTTGCGCAGAGTGGCGCCGATAATGCTATGGCCACATCAGCGCCGCGGAATCTCGGCGTTCATACCGTCGAGGGCTGCTTATCAACCACCAACGGGATGTATGCGATCACGGGCGGTGGCCTGGGTCCGAAGCAGTATCGGATCGTCGCAGGAGACACTTCGGCGCTGAAGGGCAAAGTGTTATACACCGTTGCTGTTACCGGACCGGTAGGAACGAACGACGCCAGCGAGAATGTGAACAGCCCATATAACGAGGGAACAACTACGGGTGTAGGCTGGAACACGATCGTCGCCCAGCAGGTGAAGATCATTCACGCGAACTGCAGCGAACCGGGGAAGGAAAACTAGAAAACCTTACACTCAAGAAAGAGGGGGCAATGGAGTTTTTTGCTGAATGCCCTCACCTTCCACGATCGTATAAATAAAATCGGCGGGAACGTCGTGAAGATTCTCGACTTTCCCGCTGGGCCATTTGACCTCAACTTCGCTCATCGTGGCATTGGGACCAAGTCCAAAATGCAATCGAGGATCATTCGACGAGATGTAGCTTCCGCCAGCGCGCACTTCGCTGAACTGGCTCAACGGCCCCGCCTTGACTGTAAGCCTCGCTCCAACGGCTGACTTATTGCTCTTGGTTCCGACAAGTTTGAACAGAACGCGATGATTTTTGCTCGTTGTGGTGTTCAGCAGTAACGACGGTGGCCCGTCGATGTTAATGACGACGACGTCGACATTGCCGTCGTTATTGAGGTCGCCAAACGCAGCACCGCGCCGCGAGGCATCTGGAACCTGTGCCAGAGCTGACGACACATCGTCAAACGTGCCGTCACGACGATTGCGGAACAACAGCATCGGCTCACGGTATCGCGCAGCCCCAGCAATAGAATCCAGTTGCGGATACACGTGCCCATTCGCTTCGAAAAGATCAAGCCAACCATCATTGTCGAAATCGAAAAAAGCCGTCCCCCACCCAACTAGTTGGTAACTTGGCTTGGCCACTTGCGCTCGGCCGCCGTCATCGGAAAAGCCGTCGGCTCCCAAATTGCGATACAAAGCGTCAGGCTGTTCGGTAAAGTTCGTAACGAACATCGACAGCCGCCCATCGTGGCTATAATCTCCCCAATCCACGCCCATGGAGCCCTGGGCCTGGCCGTCGCCGCTGAGAGAAATTCCGGAAATCATCCCGAGTTCCTCGAAGGTCCCATCGTGTTTGTTGTGATAGAGATAATTTGGCCCGGCGTCGTTTGCGACAAAAAGATCGGGCCAGCCGTCATTGTCGTAGTCGCCCCAAATCACTCCCAAACCGTAGTAGTGATTGGGATCGTCGACGCCTGCTTTCTTTGAAACTTCTTCGAAGGTTCCGTCACCCTTATTGTGAAATAGCAAGTCTGATTCGCCCGGTAATCCCCAAGGTCCACACTGGACGGGCACTCCCTTGAAGTGGCAGTTCTTTTCGTCAACACCGAATGGCGGAAGCTTGTTCACATCGAAGTGCACATAGCGGGCTACGAACAGGTCGAGATTGCCGTCCCTGTCGTAGTCTCCCCACGCCGCGCCTGTGCTAAACCCCCCTCCGCCAACGCCCGCTTTTTCCGTAACATCTTCGAATTTGCAACTACCCAGGTTTCGATAAAGAACGTTGCCGCCGTATCCGGTCACGTAAATGTCAGGCAGGCCGTCGTTATCGTAATCGGCGACGGCGACTCCCATGCCCCATCCCTTGTGAGCGAGCCCCGCGGCCGTTGTGATGTCGGTGAAGTGAAAGCCCGCATCCTGATGGTAAAGCGTAATCATCGCATCGCCGCCCTGTCGGTATCGATCAAGCGTCGATCCGTTAACGGTGAGGATGTCCAGCTTGCCGTCATTGTCGCAGTCGATCAGTCCCGCGCCGCCGCTCATCGATTCAACGATGTAGCGCTTATCAGCGGAAGCAATGTGAGGTACTGTCAGGCCAACGCTCGCAGCGACGTCTTCAAAGTTCGGCTGGGGAGCCTTCTGGGCGAGCGGTTTGGCTGCCTGGGCAAATGAGGACGCAGCCAAAAGCAGAATGAAAATTAGAACGGGCATGGAAAGGTAAAAAGCGATTATAGAGTAGGAAGAAACGAGGATCGAGAGGGTGTAACTTTATTCCTCGACGACAGTCTCACTTCTCAGTAGAAAGACTGTCACAAATCGGGTCAAATTATGAATCAATTCATGAGCGTTTTGTTATGCGCGGGATTATTGGTCGGGATCGGCTACGCCGCTGACGCAGTGCCAGCTAAGGGCACTCCCGTATTAGTGGAACTTTTCACTTCAGAAGGTTGTTCGAGTTGTCCTCCCGCCGACCGTCTGCTGCAAGAGCTGGACAGCAAGCAACCCATCGACGGTACACAAATCATCGTGCTCAGCGAGCACGTGGACTATTGGAACAGTCTGGGCTGGAAAGACCCCTATTCGTCGCCCTTTTTCAGCGATCGCCAGAGCGCCTACAGCGACCACTTTGGATTGACAACGGTTTTTACTCCACAGATGATCGTCGACGGAGAATCGCAATTTAGCGGAAGCAACGAGCGCGCCGCACACGACAACATTACGAAAGCCAGATCGCAACAAAAAATCGTGATCCAGATTTCGTCTGTTAGCGCGCAGGATGGCACTCTAAAAGCCCACGTTGAGGCAGGTGAAGGGAAGGGAGCAGTTTACGTGGTGGTCGCGCTCAGCCATGCCGAATCCCAAGTCTCCCGCGGAGAGAATGGCGGCCGTCGCTTGTCTCACGTTGCGGTTGTTCAGAGTCTGACAAAGATTGGTGAGTTGAGCGCCGGTCAGGAATTCTACAAAGATGTTGTGGTGAAACTTACGGCAGGTGCTGATCCAACAAACCTGCGGCTGGTGGCTTTCGCTCAAGAAGTCGGAAACGATAACACTCCGGGACGGGTGCTTGGATCTGCGGTCACGGCCGTTCGATGAAGCTGGTTTTACGGTGAAAGCGACGGGCCCAATGCTCGTAGTATTTCTGCGTTCACCGCTAAGCTGGCTTTGTACCTTCGAGGGTCTTGTTAGACTTCGCCTCTCCGCGCTCGCGCCAGCCTTCGATAATCAAGTACAGGACCGGGATGAAGAACAAATTCAGCACTGTGGACATGATCATTCCACCGAGCACGGTGGTTCCCACGGAGTGGCGTCCTTTTTCGCCGGCGCCGCTCGCGACTACCAGCGGTACTACGCCGAGAATAAACGCTAAAGACGTCATCAGGATCGGACGCAGCCTGAGTTTCGCGGATTCCAACGCCGCCTCAACCAGCGGCATTCCGCGATGCCGCAACTGCTCGGCGAACTCGACGATCAAAATGGCGTTCTTGCTCGAAAGACCGACCAGCATGACCAGCCCGACCTGACAGTAGACGTCGTTCTCCAAACCACGCAGCCACTGCGCTCCCAACGCGCCGAGCAGAGCCATAGGCACGGCCAGCAACACGATGAAGGGCAGAACGAAACTTTCGTACTGCGCAGAAAGTGTCAAATAAACTACCAACACTCCTAAACCGAAAAGTATTGCGGTCGTGCTACCGGAGGAAATTTCCTCGAGCGATAATCCGCTCCAATTGTGGTTGAAACCTTGGGGAAGCGTTTTGGCGCTCACTTCATCCATCGTGGCAATGGCTTGCCCGGAGCTGAATCCCGGCTTGGGAGAGCCATTGATTTCCGCAGAACGGAACAAATTGTAATGGGTGATGACCTGCGGACTAGCTGTCGATGTGATCGTCACCAGGTTCTGCAGCGGCACCATCGATCCGCCGTCTGACCGAACGTAATACGAGCCTATGTCCTTCGCTTCTTCCCGGAATTTCTGATCGGCTTGTATATAAACGCGATATGAGCGGTTATTGAAGTCGAAATCGTTTACATAAGCCGAGCCCATGTACACGCTCAATGTGTCCGTAATCTGGCTAAGCGAGACATGGAGGCTCTTGGCTTTTTCACGATCGATGGTCACCAGATATTGCGGATCGTTGGCGGTGTAGGTGCTGTATAGAGCCGCCAAATCTGTCTGTCCGGAAGCGGCTTTGTGCGCGCCTCCCTGGCGAATCATGTTTTGCGTCGCGTCCGCCAACTCCTGCAACGTGTGCGATCCCTGATCGAGCAATTCGTACTGAAATCCTCCAAAGTTGCCCAAGCCCTGAATGGGCGGCGGCGGAAATGGCAGAATCAAAGCTCCCTGAATACCAAATAGCGGTCCGCGGATGCGATTGATCACCGCATCAGACTTGTGCTCTTCTCCGCCCCGCTGTCCATAAGGTTTCAGCGTAACGAACATCAGGCCAAAGTTGGAAGAGTTGCCGGAGAAGCCGAATCCGCTGACCGCGAAAGTTGCGCGTACTTCGGGCAGAGGCTGCACCAGTTTCTGCACTTGCCGCTCGATGTTCTTGGTGTACTGCAGCGAAGCACCCGGGGGGGATTGGACAGCGATCACAAAATAGCCCTGATCTTCGTCAGGAACAAACCCCTTCGGAACGCGTTGCAGCACGAGGTAGGCAGATGCAAGTCCGACCAGGAATAGAATGACCGCGACCCAGCGGAACCGGAGAAATTGGCGTAGCGCGGTTGTGTAACCGGTCGTGACCGCATTAATGACGCGGTCGATTGCCCGGAACACAACATTCTTCTCGCCGTGCTGCCGGCCTAGCAAAATGGCAGACAAAGCCGGCGTAAGAGTAAGCGCATTGAACGCGGAAATGATGATAGAGAACGCAATCGTCAACGCGAACTGCCGGAATAAGATGCCGGTGGTGCCTGGGAAGAATGCTACGGGCACGAACACTGCGACTAGAACCAGTGATGTCGCGATGACCGCGCTGGCCACTTCCGACATGGCGATCGATGCCGCTTTGTGCGCGTCTTCCTCGCCTTCCTGAATATGGCGTTCGATGTTTTCAATGACGACGATCGCGTCATCGACCACCAGGCCGGTAGCCAAAGTGATCCCGAACAGGGTCAAAGTATTGATCGAAAATCCGAGTAGCTTAACGAAAGCAAATGTTCCAATCAGCGAAACCGGAATCGTCACCGCCGGAATGACCGTCGTGCGCCAATCCTGAAGGAAAATGAAAATTACGAGAATAACCAGGACAATGGCCGCGCCCAGGGTATTAATGACGTCGTGAATAGACTCGCCTACAGCGTCCGTCGTATCGAAGCCGCTGCTATAAGTCATGCCGGGAGGGAAGCGCTTCGACAAGCGGTCCAGTTCAGCAAGGGCATTCTTGTCGACATCCAGGGCGTTGGCGTTCGACAGTTGCAGAACGCAGAGCCCAACGGCATCCTGGCCGTCGAACATCAGTTCCGTTCCGTAACTTTCGGCGCCCAGTTCGGCCCGCCCAACTTCTTTCAAGCGCACCAGCGTTCCGTCGGCGTTCGTTTTCAGGATGATGTTGTCAAATTGTGAGGCTTCGGAAAGGCGACCCACCGCGCGCACGCTGATCTGATAGTCTTGCCCGTTTTGAATCGGCGGTTGGCCTACCTGACCAGCGGCGACTTCAACGTTCTGTTCCTGCAAGGCGTTGACCGCATCGGTCGCCGTGAGACCGCGGCTGGCCATGCGCACAGGATCAAGCCACAGGCGCATGGAATATTTGCGCTCGCCGAAGATCAAGACGTCGGAAACGCCCTTAATTCGCTTCAGCGAATCTTTGACATAAACATCGACGTAATTGCTGACAAACAGCGGAGTGTAGCGGCCTTCCGGCGAAAATACTGCGGCGCAGAAAACAAAATTGTTCGACGACTTGGTAATCGCGATTCCTGTTTGTTTGACCGCATTCGGAAGACGTCCTTGCGCAGTCTGCACGCGGTTTTGCACGTCAACAGCGGCAAGATCGGGATCGCGATCCAGGTCGAACGTCGCAACGACACTACTCGTTCCGTCGTTGCCGCTCGTCGACGTCAGATATTTCATGCCTTGAGCGCCGTTGATCTGCTGCTCAAGCGGCACGGTAACTGCCGATTCGACAGTCTGCGCACTGGCCCCAATATAGGCGCTGGTAACGGTAACTTGCGGCGGCGCGAGGTTCGGGAACTGCGCAATCGGCAGGCTGGGAATTACGACGGCTCCTGCGAGGATGATCAGCAGGGCGCACACAGTCGCGAAAACCGGTCGTTTGATAAAAAAATCTACAAACATTCTCTAACAGTCACTTTCAATAAAATGTTGTAATTCCTGGCGTGGGAAGTCTAACCCTGCGGAATGACTGGCATGCCATCTACGAGAAACTGCGTCCCGGTAACGATGATCTTGTCCCCGGCCTTGATGCCGTCCAAAACTTGTAGATTGTTGCCCACGGTCTCGCCTACCGTCAGCGGCTTCTGGCGGGCCACAAGTTTGCCGCCGCCTTGATCTTCGGCGATGAAAGCGAAGTACTGTCCGCCAAGCCGAGTTACGGCCAGCAGCGGAACCACCGGATCCTGCTTCGATCCCCACACCACTCGAGCGCGAATGAATTGCGATTGCCGCAGCCGGTCCTGATGGTTGGAAATTCGAGCCTTGATCAAAACGCTCTGCGTCGTCGGATCGACTTCCGGCGAGATAAAGCTTACCCGGCTATCCGCCAAAGACTTACCTTCGCCATCAACGATCTGAACCGGCATGTTCATTTTCAAATCGCCGGATCGTTCAATCGGGACATACACGTAAACTTCAAGCCCCCCGGGTTGGTCCACGGTTGTGAGTTGGGTAGTGGTGGTCACCCTGTCGCCGACGCGAACTGGAATGTCCCCAACAACGCCCGCCGACGTGGCAATCACGGTGTAATAACGTAACTGAACCTTTTGCTCGCGTACCACTTCGTCAAGCGCCTTCACCTGCGACTGTGCGTTGTCGTAGTTCGACTTTGCCTGGTCGAGTTCCTGCTTGCTAACTACCTTCGCGTCGTAAAGCCCCTGGGTACGCTGAAGCTGCTGCTGCGCATATGCCAGAGTCGCTTGTTGCGCCGCTCTACTGCTTTCCTGACTGCTGACCGTGGCTTGCTGTTTGCTAGGGTCGATCTGCATCAGTTGCGCGCCAGCCGCAACTCTGGCCCCCGAATGCGTAAAGATGTGAGTGATACGGCCTTCGACTTCCGGCATGATGATCGCGGAATCGCGCGACTTCAAAGTTGCGACATAATCGCTGGTAACGCTTACGTCTTGCGACTGTGCAACCTGAAGCTTAACCGGAAAACCCGGCGGTCCTTGCGGCTGGGCGTTTTTAGCGGCCCCTCCGCATGCTGCGCCTATAACCGCTAAAGACAACGCCGCCAACGTACCTAGCAGTCGCGTCCCATTTTTCGCCGATGGTTTAAAGAACATTGTGCAGTTTCCTTGATCGGTTCTTGTCTCGCAGTGCCTTCTCCCGACCGTTTGCGGTTTTTCCTTAGATTGAAGCGAAGAGTCAAAAGACTCGAAAAAGTGACAAAAGTTAACAAACCGTTGAAAAAATCCTACTAAGCCTGGGCACCGCCGAAATTCTCTCTGCTACATTATTCAGGATCATGAAACCCGCTCGCAGTTTTGCCAGCGACAATAATGCCAGTGTCCATCCTGCCGTGCTAGCGGCTATTTCCGAAGCCAACACCGGCCACACAGTGGGTTACGGAGACGACCCCTACACCCAGGCCGCCATCGAAAAGTTCAAACAGCACTTTGGCGATGACGTAGGAGTTTACATAGTTTTTAACGGCACGGCGGCCAATTGTCTAGGATTGAAGGCAATCACCAACACTTTCCATGCAATTATTTGCAGCGACGCTGCCCACATCAATACGGACGAATGTGGTGCGCCCGAAAAGTTTACCGGATGCAAGTTGCTTCCGGTTCCCGCAATCAACGGCAAGTTGACGGTGGACGCGGTCAGCCGGGCCTATCATGGAATCGGCGACCAGCATCACGTGCAGCCGCGAGTAATTTCCATCACGCAATCGACCGAGGTAGGAACGGTATATCGCCCCGAAGAGATTCGGGCACTTGCAGAATTCGCTCATGAGCGCCACATGTTCCTTCACATGGACGGCGCTCGGATCGCCAACGCCGCTGCCAGCCTCGGCGTCAGCCTGCGCGCCGCTTCGCGCGACGCGGGTATCGATATCCTGTCTTTCGGTGGCACAAAAAACGGCGCTATGGGCGCCGAAGCGCTCGTGTTTTTTGACGCCAAGCTTGGCAAGGACATGCCTTTTCTCCGCAAACAGGGGATGCAACTGGCTTCCAAGATGCGTTTCATCTCCGCTCAATTCAACGCTTTGCTGACCGACGACCTTTGGCTGAAAAACGCCGGCCAAGCCAACGCGATGGCGCAAATGTTGAAGCAATCACTGGCACAGATCCCCCAAATCAAACTCGTGTACGATGTCGACGCGAACGGAGTCTTCGCTCAAATTCCCCGCCCGGCCATTGCCAAAATTCTCGAGCGCTACTTCTTCTATGTGTGGGACGAATCACAATCCGTAGTGCGCTGGATGTGCTCCTTCGATACCACCGAAGAAGACGTGCGGCAATTTGCCCAAACCGTTAGCGAAGCTGTCGCGTGATACGCATCCGCATGAAGCGCTTGCTTTTTGGGTCGTCTTGCACTTAAATTGTGACGAAACTGCATCCCCCGTTTGCGTGAAGTTGCTCCAACCCAGGAGAAGGCATGAGGTTTAAGTCATACGAGAATTTACTGCTTTTGTTGGCGATCGCCTGTCTAGCGGGTCTGCCCAGTTGCGGGCGCGATCAGCAATTAACGTCGATTACCATTCAGCCTTCCATGGAGACATTTGGCGCGTCAAACATTCCTGTACCACTGGACGCGGGTCTCACGGTGCAATTACGCGCGCTTGGCAATTTCATACATCCGCCCGTCACCAAAGACATCACCAGTCAGGTGACGTGGTCGTCCAACACTCCGGGGGTCGCCTCAGTCAGCAATTCCGGATTGGTGACCGCTACCGGTGAGGATTGCGGAGGCACACTGGTTTCGGCCACCGTCAACAAGAACAGCAGCGATGGGGGAATATCTTCAGGTGGAGCAGTGGTCACTGGCTACATCATGGTGAACGTTACCTGCTTCACCGGCACCGGTCCTACGCTTACAATCGATTTCGCAGGTACAGGAGCAGGCACCGTCACCAGTTCGCCGGTGGGACTGACGTGCACAGCCACCTGCACCGCCAGCTTCACCAGCGGCTCAACCATTACCCTCACCGCCACAGCTGGCGGAACTTTTGGTGGATGGAGCGGCTGCGACGTCATGTCCGGTCAGACTTGCACCGTCGACAATCTGACCGCCAACCGGGCAGTGACCGCCACGTTTGACTGATCGCTAGGGCGACTCAGTCCTCCGCCAATAATTCCTTGAGCGTCGGTTTGGCCCGCTGGGTGGGCGTTCTCTTATCCGGCACCACCCGCGAAACCGGAGCTGGCCCAATCCGTTCGCGGGCGAGTTCCTTCACCGCTTTGACCGCGCTGAAGGTCTTCTGTTTTTTCTTTTTTGCCATCTCAGCCTCTTGAATTCTAATCTTGACATGGCATCGTCCCTGCAAAACTGCCATAATGCTGGAAATCAAGCTCAGGGACTCGCTAAACTCACATTATGGAAGAACGCGACTTTTTTGACGAACGCACCGAGAAGAAAATGTCCACGTTAAGCTGCCCCAATTGCCAGCAACCTGGGGAATACGAAATCAACTGGATCGTGCGCACGAAAAAGAAACAGCTCGGCGGCCGCGCCGACGAGCGCGACCGCGCCCGTTTCGCCAAGGCCCGCTCTTACATGCTGCGCAAGGACGACATGCTGGCCTGCAAGAACGTGCGCTGCCGCAAGCGCTTCGAAATTTCAGGCGTCCAGTCGGTAGTGTTTACCGAGTAGTCGCAGATTCACGCACCGCTCCGATTTTCCAATGAACAAGATTTTTCCCAGCGCCGACGAAGCGATTGCCGATCTGACCGACGGCGCGACGGTAATGGTCGGGGGCTTCGGATTGTGCGGCATCCCCGAAAACCTGATTCGGGCCCTCGCCCGCAAAGGCACCAATGACCTCACTACAATCAGCAACAACGTGGGCGTTGACGGTCTTGGCATGGGTCTTTTGCTGGCTGCCGGCCAGATTCGCCGCCACATCGGGACCTACGTTGGCGAGAACAAGTTGCTCGAGCAAATGGTTTTGCAGGGAACGATCAAGCTTGACCTTGTACCGCAGGGAACTTTCTCCGAACGCATTCGCGCGGGCGGCGCTGGAATTCCGGCGTTCTTCACCCCGGCGGGTGTGGGCACGATCGTTGCCGACGGCAAGGAAACCCGCGAGTTCGACGGCCGTCCCTACGTGATGGAGCGTGCGCTAAAAGCAGATTTTGCTTTCGTCAAGGCCTGGAAAGGCGATCGCATGGGGAACCTGGTGTATCGAAAGACCGCGCGCAATTTCAATCCCATGATGGCGGCGGCGGCAAAACTTACAATCGCCGAAGTAGAGCATTTAGTCGAACCGGGAGCGCTGGACCCCGATCTGGTTCATACGCCCGGCATTTACGTGAAGCGCATCGTGGTCGGGGAACTCTACGAGAAGAAGATTGAACGACGCACCGTAAGAAAGGTGTAACGATTAAGATGCATGCTGCTTCGAAGGACATCGAAAAACGCGAGCGCATCGTGCGACGGATCGCCCAGGAACTGCGCGATGGGTTCTACGTGAACCTTGGCATCGGCATGCCTACGCTTGTTGCAAATCATGTGCCCGCAGGCATGGATGTAATCCTCCAATCGGAAAATGGAATGTTGGGAATCGGACCCTATCCGCTCGATCAGGAAGTCGACGCCGACCTCATCAACGCGGGCAAAGAAACCGTGAGTGAAATGGCTGGCACAGCATATTTTTCCAGCGCGGATTCATTCGCCATGATTCGCGGCGGCCACATCGATCTCAGCGTGCTTGGGGCCATGGAAGTTGACGAACAGGGAGACATCGCAAACTGGATGATCCCCGGAAAAATGGTGAAGGGAATGGGCGGCGCGATGGACCTGGTCGCCAGCGCCCGCCGGGTTGTTGTCGCCATGGAGCACACAACCCGAGACAATCAGCCCAAAATATTGAAGAAGTGCACGCTGCCGTTGACTGGCGTCAAAGTCGTGAACACGATTGTCACGGAAATGGCTGTAATCCAGGTAACGCCGAAGGGCTTGGTGTTGGAAGAAATCGCGCCCGGCATGAGCCCAGAAGAAGTGCAGAAGGTGACCGAACCGAAGCTGATCGTGAGCCCGTCTTTGATCGAGATGAAAGGCTGAACCGATATCAAAACCCGATCAATAGCCTCCCGGCCTAGGGCTTGGCTGCCTCTTTCGACAGGGCATTGGCTTTCGTAGCCAGATTGTGCGCCCGTTCGATGTCGCCCTCTTTGATCGCGTCTTTCGCTTGCTGGGCATAGACCTTGATCTGCGACGACGTTTCTTGCTGGCCCGAATCCTGCGGTCGCACGTCGATCTGCTTGAGATCTTCATCTGTAGCGGCAAGTAATTTGTTCGTATCCTCAAGCTGCTGGGAAGCCTCGGCCTGAGGTACGCTCGGCGATAGTTTCTCCGTCGGCTCAGCAGTGCCGCCATCGTGTACGACGGTCTTAGGCTCGCCGGCAGACTTGGCACGCGGCTTTGAATGCTTAGGTTCTTGCAGCTGCGATGGTTTGCACTTGGTGTAACTCACCCCGGCTTCGGAGGAGCATGGACCCACATCCGCGCCAGTCTGCGCGCTTGCTGCTAGTCCACAAATAAATATGGGCAGCGCTAAGGCAGTCGCGAAAATGTGTGTGCGCAGCATCAAAGCTCACTTATCCAGTTTGCACATCGACCGGAGCCGCATCCTCATCGACCGTAATCTCGTTCGAACCTGCGGTCGGTTCCGTCCGGTTCCCCGCCCAGGGTAATCGCAGGTGGAAAGCTGTCCCCTGGCCGCCGATTGATTCAAAGTCCACGGAGCCGTTGTGCCACTGCATCGTTTGGTAGGTTTGCGCCAGGCCGATGCCGCTGCCTCCGTCTTCCTTCTTGGTGGTGAAGTATAGCTCGAAAATCTTGTCCTGCGCCTCGGCGGGGATTCCTGTTCCTTCGTCTCGAATCTCTGTCACGACGAACAGCCCTTCTCGGCGCGCGGCGATGGTCAGGGTTCCACCTTCGGGCATCGCCTGGACCCCATTCAAAACAACATTAAGCATTGCCTGCTTGACGAAATCGGTGTCCACCTTCACTTCCAGAGGTACAGGCGAGACGACCCGCTTGATGGTGACGCCGTGCTGCTCGGCTTCCGGCGACGCGAGGGCGGCCACATCATCCAGTATTTTCCTAAGATCAATCGCTTCCCAGCGAATATCGCGCGGACGGGTAAAGTCCACCAGAGTTTGCACGACCCGATCTAAGCGGTGGATCTCACTATCGATGATCTTCATGTGACGGTGCGTATCCGGGTCTACACTGTGAAGCTTGCTCTGTAGCAATTGCAAGTGGAGAACAATCGCGTTGATGGGATTTTTTACTTCATGCGCCACGCCGCGCGTGATCCGTCCGCTGGCCGACATTTTGCGCGACATTTCAATCTCATCGCGGATCAACTGCGGAGACTCGGCGTCCCGCATCGTGAGCAATGCTCCAATTGCAGTTCCGCGTTCTTGAATGAAGTCCATCGAAAGTAAGACCCGCTTTGCATTGGGTGCATCGATCTCGCGCGGTTCAAGCGGATGCCGCAAGCGGAAAGCGTCTAATACAACCGCGCCCAGCGGAGATTCCGGCGAGAATATCTCCTTCGCAGTGTGTCCCAGCAGCTCCTGCCGGGGCCGACCCAGGAAACGTTCGACTGAGGCGCTGACCAACACCACTCGCGAATCGCGCGTGAAAAGCATCAGCCCGTCCTGAAGTGTGCCCATGATCTGGTCTACGTTGCTTTTGAGGGCAGAGAAAATGTCGCGAGCGTCGCGAATTTGCCGACCTAGATGGGCAATCTTCAGCGACACCAATCCGTATTCGTCCTCGCCCGGTTCCTCGTCGGCAATCGGTTCGTCTTCTCCGGCAGTTGCGCTATCGAGACTTCGGCTGATGCGTTCGAGTGGTCCCAAAGCTAAATTCGAAAGACCGGCCGCCAGGACCAGAGACAGAAGAATGGCTGCAACCGAAAGAATCGCCGCATGCCGGAGCCGTGGCGTGAGTTCCTGCCTCATCAGCACGGTTGAAACCCCAACCCGAACGCTGCCGAAAGGCACCCCATTCATCTCCAGCGGAAGGCGCACGTCGTAAATCGTGGGCGGGTTGTAGATCATCCGCAGTTCACGACGGAACCGCGCGTTCTGGATCAGGCGAAAATCCGGACGATCGGAGGTTTGCTTTCCGATCAACTTAGGGTTGGTGTGCAGGATGACGGTGTTGTTCGAGTCCACCAGCGCAGCGTCGTAGATTGTCGGCCAGGTGCCGACCACTGACTCCAGCATCACGTTCAGATCTTTGTCGGTCCCTAAATAGTAGGCCGTCGCTTTTCTTACCGATGACGGTTTGCTGGTGTTGGTTTTGGTGCTTGTCAGATCCGGCGCGGCGGTCGTTGCGAGGTAGGCAAGCTGGGCGTTCAGGTAAGCCGCGGTATCGTATGCGTTCGTTACCTGCTGATGAAGGATTTGGTAGATGTACAAGTAGGAAAACGCTGAAACCAGCGCCGTCACCATGATGGTGATCGCCAGGACGATTTTGGTTCGGCGCAACATCGCTTACCGCGTCGCTATCACGCTTCTAATTCCTCTTTGTCAGCCGCGCCGTCTGCCGATGCGGCCCCATATTCTTTCAGCTTGTTATGCAATGTCTTGAGGCTGATACCCAGAATTTCCGCGGCGCGAGTTTTGTTATTTCCTGTGGATTCGAGCGTCTTGACGATCAGTTTCTTTTCCGCTTCGCCAACTGTTGTTCCCACGTCGAGGCGCACACCGTCGCCATCGTCAGAGGAAGCCCGCGGCAAAGTTCGGCCAAAGTCCGGGGGCAAATGCCTGGTCTCAATCACGTTGGTGTCGCAAACAATCACGGCCCGCTCCAGCGTATTACGCATCTCGCGAACGTTCCCGGGCCACGAATAATTCTTGAAAGCGGTGAGTACGGGCTCGCTGATCGTGGCCACTTTTCTGCCGTGTTTGGCGCACATTTCCGCCAACAGCGATTGCACCAATTCCGGCACATCCTCCTTGTGGTCTCGCAGCGGGGGCATGTGGATGTTGAAAACGTTGAGCCGGTAATACAAATCGTTGCGCAGTTCGCCCCGGGCCACGGCTTCTTCAGGCACTTTATTTGTGGCAGCCAACACTCGCACATCCACGACAGTTTCAACTTTGCTTCCCAGCCGCCGCAGCTTTCGGTCTTCGAGCACGCGCAGCAATTTTGCCTGCGTGGCAATCGGCATCTCGCCGATTTCGTCGAGCAGCAGGGTACCTCCCTCCGCCAGCTCGAAGCATCCTGTGCGCCGTTCCAACGCACCGGTGAACGCCCCGCGCTCGTGCCCGAAAATTTCGCTTTCGATCAAAGTCTCTGGAATGGCTGCGCAATTGATGGCCACAAAGGCTTTGTTGCGCCGCGGACTCAAATCATGCACCGTGCGCGCCACCAGCTCTTTGCCGGTCCCGCTTGCCCCCGTAATCAAAACCGACGCCGTGCTGGGCGCGACCATTTCGATCAGGCGGAAAATCTCCTGCATTTTCTTCGAAGGACCGATCAGCGATCCCAATGCACCCGCGTCGCGCAACTTTCTCCGGGTAACTTCCAGTTCCGTCCGCGCGCCCAGGAGAGCCGAGGCATTTTGCAGGATGGTCCGCAGCCGGTTTGTATCGATTGGCTTCGTGATGTAGTCGTATGCGCCCATACGCATGGCCTGGACGGCGCTGTCGATGGTGCCTTGCGCAGTCACGACAATCACGGCTGGAGTTTGCTTCTCAGCCGAGATTCGCTCCAGCATTTCCAACCCGCCCATGCGAGGCATCTTGAGGTCGGTCACCACGATCGACGGAGACCACTCCCCGACCTTCTCTAATCCTTCCAGTCCGTCACGAGCGCTCTCGGCCCGATAACCCCACGCAAGAATTAGCTCGCAGAGTCCGGTCCGCTCGTTCTCTTCGTCCTCGACGATGAGTACTTTTTCATTGCTCATAGTTTGCAAATCCGCCCCCATTATTGCGGTTTGGGTCGGTATCCGCAACCGGAAGCCCACGGGTCAGACGAGGTTTCCACTCGGGGCTGGGAAACCGGGCAAGCGTGTATCAAACTGAGATGAAACGAGATAACCTCTCTGATACCCCGTGGCGAAACACTGTTTGGTGATACTGTATAGGTTATAAACTTCACTTGAAATAAATCATCCATTTATCGACGGTTCGTCATCGAACGTCGCGGGCCGGGACAGCTGGTTTGCTTGTCTCCAGGCTTTTCCAAATGTTGCGCGGATGTGGGTGAGGGTTCTGTTAGTGAAGAAATTTTGGAGGATGAAATGTTGCCCTGTAGTAATCGAAACAGTCAATCTCGTGTTCTTTCCGTCAGTCTCCTTGCGCTAGTGGTTTTGGGGATCATGTCCAGTGTCGCGATGGCTCAGGATCCGCAGGTTCCCAAGTACGACATCTTCCTGGGTTATCAATGGCTGCATCCAGGTGGCAACGTCCCATCGCCATTCGGGAGCTATAACGCGCCAATTTCTCAGACTTTGCCCGACGCTCCCTGGGGTGTCGGCGCGGCGGTGGCGCGCAACTTCGGCAAGTACCTTGCCCTCGAAGGCGACTACGGCAAGAACTGGACTACGGACGGCAAAGGCGCGAATGAGCAGACAATTTCCGGCGGTCCAAGGTTGATGTTCCGGACCGACGCCGCTAATTTCTTCGTGCACTCGCTCTTGAGTTGGAACCGGCTCAGCGCCCCCGGACTTCCCGACGACAATGGAATCGGCGCGATCCTGGGTGGCGGCGTCGATATGCCCTTGACCCGCTCCTTCTCCCTGCGCGTGCTTGAAGGCGACTACGTGTGGGCGCGTCACAACTATGCCAGTGAGGTTTCTTCATCGTTTCCAGATCTGCGGCGGCCTTCGTTAGAAGGTCTTCGTTTGCGGACCGGAATCTTATTTAACTTCGGCTACCCGGCGCTGGCTACCCCTGCTGCTGCCTGCTCAGTCCAGCCGAGCGAGGTCATGGTGGGCGAGCCAGTCACCGCTACCGCCACGACTTCGAACTTCAACCCGAAGCACCCCTTAACCTATGCTTGGACCGGCAACGGCGGGAAAGTCAACGGCAACAACAACACCGCCAGCATTGACACCAACGGAGTCGCTGGTGGCACCTACACCGTGACCGCCAGCGTGACCGACGCACGGATGAAGAAAGCGCCGCCGACAACCTGCTCCGCGACTTTCACCGTGAAGGAACCGCCGAAGAACCCGCCAACCATGTCGTGCTCATCGAGCCCCGCATCGTTGCAAGCGGGTGGCCCAGTAACCATCACCTGCACTTGCACCAGCCCTGATGGAGTTCCGGTCAACGTAAGCAACTGGACAGCCAGCAGCGGCACGATTTCCGGCAACGGCAGCACCGCCACCATCAACACCACAGGCGCGGCACCAGGAACCATCAGCGTCGGAGCAACCTGTACCGATTCTCGCGGATTGACCTCGAACAGTTCTTCTCAGGTCACAATTGAGAATCCTCCGCCAGCGCCTTCAGCGGAATTGGTTGGCCGCCTGACGCTGCACAGCATCTACTTCGCGACTGCTCGCCCGACGGAGAAAAACCCGACCGGCGGATTGGTACCGAGCCAGGAGCGCACCCTTACGACCCTTGCGGACGACTTCAAGACCTATCTCGGCTTCAAGCCGGACGCACACCTGACGCTGCAAGGTCACGCTGACAAGCGCGGCACGGCAGCCTTTAACCAGGCCCTGTCGCAACGGCGTGTCGACCGCGTTAAGGGCTTCCTGGTCGAGCACGGTATTCCTGAGGCGAACATTCAAACTCAGGCACTTGGCAAGGACGACAACTTGACCCCGGCGCAGGTGAAAGACATGGTCGAAGCGAATCCTGAACTGACCCCAGAAGAACGGGCCAGAATCATGAAGCGCGAGCAGGTCATCGTCTGGGCCAGCAATCGACGTGTTGATATCACGCTCAGCACAACCGGCGAAACCTCGGTGAAGCAATTCCCATTCAACGCGGCCGATTCACTAAGCCTGATCGGTGGACGCGAGTCGGAGATGAAAGCGAACGCCGCGAAGAAGCCAATGCGGAAGAAAAAGCCGGCGCCGAAGCAGTAAGGTCAGCCGACCGACTCAATAACCGGGAGTGCGGGCAACCGCACTCCCAATTTTTTGCGACGACTAGTGTTGCGTGAGTGCCAGAATTCCAGCAGGAAGGCGTTTATTACGAGGTGCTGTTAGGGAGGCGAGCGATATTGGGAGACTTTGCCTACTGCACTTCGATTGACACCAGATCTCCGTCCATCTTGCCGCCAGCCTTATAGTTCACGGCTACCGAGCGGTTGGACCATGCGCATGAAAACTCGCCAGCCCCAATCAATACCAAGGACTTGTAGTCAGCGGCCAACAACGACATTTTCTTCCCGCCGACGGCGAGGCTCAATACCGCCGCTGGCGCACCGCTGCAATCGACGCTTACCAGACGACCTTTCGCATTCTTGATGGGACGCTTGTCGGGCGGTGGCGGCAGAGTCTGCTCTGGGCTTACCTCGACTTCCGACGCTTCATCGTCTTTACCGCTGCTCACGGTCGCTGCGGCTGCGGTATCCGGGCCTTCCGTGACCCTTCCATACTTCTTCAGCGAAGGCAGGTCAGCCAGGCGCTTTTTCGCTCCGGAGGCAATGCGTTCATCGGAATTCGTCTCCAGCCTGGTCAGGAGATTGGTGGCGGCATCCCACTTCTTGTTGTCCAGATAGATGTCCGCCATGTTTAGCTCATAATCTTCCCTGCGCGGCCCCAGTCGAATCGCCGCCCGCATGGACTGCATGGCCGCATTCGCGCCTCCGCCCTGAAGTTGGGCCAGTCCAAGCATGTTGTAAGCCTCTGCCAGTTCCGGATTCCAGTCGAGAACGATCCGCAGGTCCTGCATCATATTTGGCAGGCCTTGCAGCGGCTTTCCGCTGGCCCGTGAAGCCTGGTATTTCATCCAGGCAAAGTAGTAATGCACCCACGGGTCTTTCGGATCGATCCGCAACGCTTCGTTCAGTTCGTTGCCGGCCTGTTCGAACTGCTTCTTCTGGATGAAGTCCCATGCGAGCGTTCGGTGAGCGATCGCATTTTCCATTTTCGGATCGTTCAATATCCCGTTTAATGCCCTGGTCGCGCTGTCCCGCCTTTCCGGAATGCGCATCGCCATTTCCTGCACGAGTGCCAGGCCTTCGCCGGCCGTGACATAACCAACGCTGGTCGCGATATTGCCGGAGTCGCCGATGGTCGGGGCTTTTGCTGCCGGTTGGTTCGCTTGCAACTTGCCCGCAATCGATTCGAAATAAGTCTTAATCGCTGCTTCCAGATCGGCAACGCTCATGCCGAAGGCTTTTTGTATTGCCTGATCGACGGATAGCTTCTGGGTCTCAACCAGGCCCAGGTAGGCGCCGGTCTCAGAAAGCTTGTCCTGATTCACGAGGTCGTGCATGGTGATCCACGACTGCGCCCGGAATTGGCCGATACGGTTGGCGTCGTCAGGGTGGGCGAACAGAGTGGAAATGGGCATCCACTCGCGGCCGCGCAACTCGGCAACGAGCGCGCCCGATTCAGGGTCGCCCCCAATCGACGATTGCTTGTCGGCCGGGCGAAAGCTGGCAAAATATTCGGCAAACCCAGCGTCGAACCAGGGCTGCGTCGGCGGATAATTCCCGTTCAACAACAGCATTGCGAACGGGTATTCGATCAAACGCCAACTCTCAGGTTGGGCCAGGTTCAAAACCACATAATCCCGATCCTCGCCCAAAAGATAGAAGCCGGTTGATGGCGTGTTCGGAGGCGCGACCGCGGCGTACTCCTCGTCGGTTTTGAACGCGATCACGTTGAGCGGGTGCGGCATCCTCACCGCGTCTCGGCTCAGCAAATCGCCAAACGCCAGCCGCATCTGCTCCAGTCGCACCGCGGCCTCGCGGCTTCTCGCTTCGTCGGCATCGGTAAGAATTGAAAAATGAGCTGAATTGATGCGCGACCACTTCGGCGTATCGCGAGCAAGTAGCGACGTGGGTAAAGCATCAGTAAGAAAAAGCCCGATTGTCAGTAGAAAAAGGCTCTTAGAAGTAAAAGATCGCCGATCGGCCATAATGTGCGCTGCCCCAAAATCGGTTTGATGCTATCACGCGTGCAGTCAGGGGGGTCCCGCACCTGAGCTGACTAGACGAATTCCTAGCCGCTGTTTGCATTACACTGGAGGTTTGAAAACAGCCCTTCCATCGCAAATTGACGGAATCCTCGCCGGCGATTTCCGCGCCCTGGCTCGCGCAATCTCCAGCGTAGAAAACCACGTCTCCGGATCGTCAGAGCTTCTGAAATCATTGTTTCCGCACAGCGGAAAAGCCCGAATCATCGGTTTCACAGGCGCGCCGGGAGCCGGAAAAAGTACGCTGGTAGACCAGTTCGCAAAGTTTTTCCGTAAGCAAGCGAAGACTATCGGCATTGTCGCGGTCGATCCGTCGAGTCCGTACACCGGCGGCGCGATCTTGGGCGACCGCATTCGCATGCAGGACCACTTCGCCGACCCCGGCATCTACATTCGCAGCATGGCAACCCGCGGATCGCTTGGCGGACTGGCCCGGACTACCGCCGATGTGGCCACGATCCTTGACGCATCCGGGCGGGATCTGGTGATGATCGAGACCGTGGGCGTGGGCCAGGACGAAGTCGACATCGTTCGGCTCGCTGACGTCACTATCGTGATCCTCGTTCCCGGCATGGGCGACGACGTGCAAAGTATCAAAGCCGGCATCATGGAGATTGCGGACATCTTCGTCATCAACAAGAGCGATCGGGATGGAGCTGAAAGGGTCGAGCGGGAAATCCGGGCATTGCAATCGCTCAGCGTCCGCAGCGACAACTGGACACCGCCCATCGTCAAAACCGTGGCCAGCGAGGGAAAGGGCATCGAGGAATTGGCCGACGCTGTCAAAGCCTTCGAGGCTTATCTGGCAAAAGCAAACTTAGCGGTTGAGCGAAGTGTTCATCATTGGCAGCAGCGGCTTGTAGAGATGCTGCGCGACGCGGTGCTCGAAGATGTCCATACGCGAATTGGTGCGGAAGCCTTGCAGGGCTACGCCGCGCAGGTGGCCGAACATAAGCGCGACCCTTATACTGTTGTGGAAGAGATTTTGCGCGGCGCCGGCTTGTCAATTGCTCGCTAAAGCCTCGAATGACCATGCAAATCGACCATCTCGGCATAGCGGTTAAGTCTCTGGCAGGTTCGCGCGGTCTTTACGAAAAGCTGGGATGCGAGATTTCGCCTGAAGAGGTCGTGGAGGGCGAAGAAGTTCGCCTCGTCATGATTCCCGTTGGCGAGAGTCGGTTGGAACTTCTCGAGGCGACGTCGGAGAACTCGGCGATTGCCAGGTTTATTGCGAAACACGGCGAGGGGTTGCACCACGTGTCTCTTCGCGTATCCGATCTAGAGCAAACAGTTGGACGGCTGAAAAAAGACGGCGTGCGTCTGGTTTCAAACGAAATTAAGATCGGCGCAGGCGGTCACCGCTATATTTTCATTCATCCAGCCAGCGCAGGCGGAGTACTGCTGGAATTGGTCGAAGCCAAAGCGTAGAAGCGAGAACCTATTGAAGAGACCTTATCAACTGACGGTCATAGCTATTTGCGCGGTCTCGGCAATCGCAGCTGTCGCCGAAAAAAATCCCAAGGGCATTTCTTCTCAGACTCTTGAATGTGCGAAGGTCACCGGGCAACCTCTTTCAGGCAAGACTGACAAGATCACAAACCCGAGGAAGTCGAACGACGCATTTGCGACGATTGAACTGGCGCACGATCCCACGGGCGGCGCGGGCGTGTGCGTAGCCACCTACACGCTGTACCTGAGCCAATATTCTTCCAACTTCAAAACGGTCAAAGCTTTTTCCGTGCAGCTTCGTGATTCCGCCGGGGTAACTCTGATCGGCTTTTCCGATAACAGCTCGAAGCTGGCAGCCGACTTTTGGTGGTCTGCAGGTGACTACAAGGGACACCGTCCGGTGGTCTACGACTTGAAAACCAAAGTCGCTAGGCTCGTTGAGCTTGGCGACCAGATCACGAGCCAACTGCCAGCCTGCTCGTATTCTGAGGAACTGACCGGAATCGCCGACGACGGGAACATCACCATTCACGTGCCGAAGAGCAGCGTCCATGACGATGCTTCCTGCCCCGACCAGGGCAACTGGCTGCTCGATTCAAAAAACGGCGCAGTTCGCCGCGCGCCTTAACTCCACGCATGTACCTTGTCGCCATCGACACCTCCGGCCGCGAAGGCAGCGTTTCGCTGGCGCAGTATGAACTTAAGGGCGTCTGCGAAATTTTGGAAACATCAAACCTCTCGGGCGGGACGTTCTCAGCGCAACTGGTTCCGGTGATCCAAGCCCTGCTGGCACAAAACAAGATCAGCAAGCAAGACGTGTCTGCCTTCGCAGTCGCAATGGGCCCGGGTTCGTTCACGGGGCTCCGAATCGGACTCACGGCTGTAAAGGCGCTTGCCGAAATTCTCGACAAGCCAATAGCCGCGGTGTCGCTATTGAATGCCCTGGCGATTGGTTCTCAGCGAACTGGCCGAGTAATTTCGGCATTGGACGCGGGCCGCGGCGAGTATTACATGGGAATCCACGATTTCGCTCACCCCGCCGAAGAGCGGCTGTCCAGCCTTGCCGAACTCGTCGCCACAGCGAAAGATGCAGTTCTCGTCACCTCAGAGCCCGCCCTGGCGGCCGCTGCCCGCAGCGCGGCGATTGAAGTGGTGGAAGTCGCCAGGCCCGGCAGTTGCGATATCGCCAGAATCGGCTGTGAGAAAATTCTTTCCTCAAATACCGTTTCGCCGGAAGATTTGGACGCGACTTACATTCGCCGCGCTGTGTCATAGGCAGGCAGTCATCACAATGCTCATTCGCGCCGCAACACCGGAAGACATCGATTCAATGTTTGCGATGGAGCGCGACGCCTCCTCTGCGTCCCACTGGCCCATTGAAAATTACCGGCAGATTGTGGCAGGCGAAGGGCCGCCGCGCTTGGCGTTGGTCGCTGAAGACGCAAGTTCAATCACGGGCTTTTTAGTAGCGCAAACGATTGCCGGCGAATGGGAAATTGAGAACGTTGTGGTATCAAAGCCAAATCAGCGGCGTGGGGTCGCCAGCGCTTTGGTGAAGGGTGTCATCGCGGATGCGGACAGGGCCGGTACCTCTAAAATTTCATTGGAAGTGCGAGAGTCAAACATTTCCGCTCGAAACCTCTATGAAAAAGTCGGTTTTCGCGAAGCCGCAAAACGATCCGGCTACTACCATGCGCCCGCTGACTCTGCAGTCATCTATATTCTTTATTTACATCAGGTTGAAAAAATAGATCCCAACTCGGCTACTACCGAATAAACAATGTTAATTTCATGCAAATTCCCGATTGAACCGAGTACGGCCGTATGTTACAGTTTGCTCGTTAATCAGCTGTTCACAATCCCGGTAGGAGGTCTGCTGGATGTTGCTTTCTAGAGACCAACTCCTGACTGAACATGAGGAGTTTCGCAAGTTGGCCCACGAACACACGGAATACTCCGAGCGTCTCGAATCCCTAAACCAGAAGCGCTTCCTCACGGACGATGAAAAGTTGGAAGAAGTGCGTCTGAAAAAACTCAAGTTGCGATTGAAAGACCAGATGGAGAATATCGAGAAGCAGTACCGGCTGGCAATTCAGCACGGACAAGTAGCCTAGTCAAAGCAAAGCTAAGTATCTCCAGACATGTTAATGAATTAAGGCGCCTCGCGGCGCCTTGTTTGTTGGTCTTCAAAAGTCGTCGCGGCGCTGCATTAGTTCACCGCCCACTGCTCTATAATTGCTTTGCCCCTATGGTGCGAGACGGCTATTTCTACGCTCTGCCGCTGATTGCCGCAGGTATATTCCTCGGCTGGATGTTGTCGGCCGCGTGGGCGGGTCCGCCGCTTCTACTGGCGGCTTTCTTCTTGTGGTTCTTTCGTGATCCAAACCGTGCCATTTCCACCCAGCCCGGTGCAGTGGTCTCGCCTGCCGATGGCAAAGTCACGGAGATTGCGCCGGTAACTGTTGGCGGGGCGACGCGTACCCGGATCAGCATTTTCCTGAACGTCTTCAATGTGCATGTAAACCGTTCGCCAATCGCAGGCGTCATCCGCAGCGTTTCCTACAAGAAGGGCCAGTATCTGAACGCGATGAACCCGGCGTCGGCGGAACTGAACGAGCAGAACCTTGTTGCGGTTGAAGGTGACGGTCGTGTAGTCGAGTTCAAGCAGATAGCCGGGCTGCTGGCACGCAGGATTGTGTTCGCTAAGAGCGTCGGTGACCGTGTCGAACGAGGGGAAAGAGTCGGCTTGATCAAGTTCGGTTCACGCGTAGATGTGATGCTCGACTCCTCGGCGGCTTTGAATATTAAAGTAGGAGACCATGTTAAGGGCGGATCGACAGTGCTGGCAGTTCTTGCCGCCAGTTCGCCATCGGACGTCAGCACTGCGGAACATGCGGCGCAAGGAGTGCGATGATCTCAGACGAGGACATGCCGGTTCCCAAGCGGCGAAAAGAAGATCGCCCGCCGCGTCGCATGCGCAAAGGGCTTTACATTTTGCCGTCGCTGTTCACAGCGGGAAACATCGCAGCCGGCTATTACGCCATTCTTCAGGTTACGCACAGCACACCTGCCGAGTGGTGGCATTTTGACAATGCCGCAAAGGCGATCGGCTTTGCGGTTCTCTTTGACGGATTAGACGGGCGCATCGCCCGCATGACCGGCACCAGCAGCGATTTCGGGCGGGAACTGGACTCGCTCGCCGACGTGATCACCTTCGGAGTCGCCCCTGCCATGCTCGCCTGGATGTGGGGATTTCGCGAACTCCCCGTCGTGCTTGCTTCGCCTGAACTCATCGGCAAGCTGGCGCAAGTCGGAGCCATCGCGAGTTTTCTTTTTCTCATCGCCGGTGCCAGTCGCCTTGCTCGCTTCAACATCGCTTCGAATCCGCAGCCGTCGAATCCAGGGCGTCCCGGCAAAAAGTATTTTGTCGGCATGCCCATTCCGGCTGGCGCAGGCGTGGTTGCCGCGGTCGTCCACTTTTCCGGCGGAGAACCCCTGGTATGGTGGGGCAGTTCGATTACATGGACCTTGATCCTGACGCTGACCGCTTATCTGATGGTCAGTACATGGCGGTTTTACAGCTTTAAAGACATCGATTTTCGTGCTCGCCAACCCTTCCAGATGATGATTGTTATCGCCGCGCTGCTTGCCAGCATATGGTTCTTTTCCCGGCAAGTTTTATTCGTGATCGCGTTGATTTATTTATTCTCTGGAGTGTTTTGGCGGGTGCAGTGGTTCTTCCGGCGTAAACGGGGCGCGCGGCCGCCGTTTAAAGAGGCATTGAAAAATCCGTGAGTTCGCCTCCCAAAATGATTTCACCCGGCAACGGAGCAGCGGCGCGCGCAGGGCGCTCATTTCGGATCGCCATCGTGGGCGCAGGGACAATGCGCGGAAAGGAAGTTGCCGAGATCATCCACGACCGAAATTTTCCCGCCATTGACGTCAAGCTTCTCGATGAAGATGATTCGTTGGGCAAGCTCGAAACCGCCGGCGACGAGGTCACGTTCATTCAAAATGTGAGTGCCGAGCAGTTCGAACATGCCGATTTCACATTCTTCGCAGCCGATTCAGCTTCAACCAAGAAACATTGGAAGAGAGTCAGGGATGCTGGCAGCACGTTGATCGACCTTACATCTGCTCTGGAAGGTCAGCCCAATGCGTCAGTCCGTTCGCCCTGGGTGGAGCGGCAGCGGAGCCACACTCCGACTATGGAGTTGCAGCCGGGCCCCGTGGTCGTCGCGCATCCGGTGTCAATCACTTTGGGGTTGCTTCTCTTGCGTCTGAAAACTATCAGCTCTGTGGACCATGCCAGCGTCACTGTGTTCCAACCGGCGTCAGAAGGTGGGCAGAAGAGCATGGACGAATTGCACGAGCAAACGGTGAACTTGCTGTCGTTTCAGCCGCTGCCGAAGGCGGTGTTTGATGCGCAAACCGCGTTCAACATGGTCACCCGTTTTGGCGAGAATTCCCAGATTCGACTCGCCGACAGTGAGGAGCGAATATCGCGGCACTACCAAGCAATCGCTGGATCTGAAGCGCCCGCCACTTCGTTATTCCTAGTGCAGGCGCCGATTTTTCACGGATATGCCATGGCGCTGAACGTTCAGCTCGATGAAAAATTGACGCTTGAACAGGTTTCGTCCGCGCTTACGGGCGAGCACATTAGTATTCCTACGCAAGCGGATGAACCGCCCAGCAATGTCAGTGTCGCGGGACAGGGCGATATTCAAATATCGATTTCCGCCGATGGCAACCGACCTGGAAGTTTTTGGGTATGGGCGGCCGCGGATAACCTGCGAGTATCCGCGGTGAACGCGGTGGAATGTGCTGAAACCATGACCGCGAGCCGTCCCCAGGGAAAAATTCAATGATCGCGCGTGCACGAACAACGCGAAGCGCCGCGCTCGCCGGTCTGACCTTGATTCTCGCGGGCTGCGGGTACCACACAGCCGGTCGTAATCTGACGCTGCCCGTCAATGCGAAAACAATTTCTATTCCCGCATTTGTCAATCAAACTCAGACCTACAAAATCGAGCAGAAGCTAACTGCGGCTGTGGTTCGTGAAATGGTCACGCGGACGCATTATCAGGTGCTTAATCAAACCGATGCCGACGCCGATGCGACGCTGCATGGCACGGTGCTGGCTACTTACACGACGCCGCTGACCTACGACTCGCAGACAGGCCGCGCCGCCAGCGTACTTGTGGTGGTGAACATAAAGATTCAGTTGATCGATAAGCAGGGCGCAGTGCTTTACCAGAACCCGTCGTACCTGTTTCGCGAGCAGTATCAGGTTTCCAGCGAACTCAACAGTTTTTTCGAAGAAGATTCTCCGGCGTTTGACCGGCTTTCCCGGGACTTTGCCCAAACTCTGGTTTCAAATATTCTGGAAGGGTTCTGAGCGCGGAGAATAGATAGTGCGAAGCTTCGCCCAAGCCGACCGCTTTGTTGCCGAAGTTGAGACGCGAACTTTGCGTGCGGCGTACGTGTTTGTCGGTGACGAAGTCTTCTTCCGCAAACGCTGCCGTGAAGCGATTCTCGAACACCTGGTGTCTGCGGAACTCCGCGATTTCAGCCTCTACGATTTCGACCTAAGTGAGACTGACCTCGCCGAAGTGTTGGATCGAGCCAGAACCCCATCGCTCATGGCCCCCTTTCAGGTTTTCTTCGTCCGCGGAGTGAAAACGCTTTTCGGCCGCGGATCGAACGATGACAAGCTCGCTGCAATCGAAGCGTACTGCAAGAATCCCAATCCAGATGCCGTTATCATCTTCATCGCGGACCACATCAGCATTCCAGCCGATGCCCGGCGCATGGACATGACCGACAAGGAACGCTACGAGCGCATCCGCGAGACGCTCGGCCAGCATTGCGGAATCGTCGAGCTAGCCCGTGTCGAGGAAGGCGCCGCCGTCCGCTGGATCGGCGAATATGGCACCATGCGCGGCGTGACCATCGAGAACGACGCAGCCCGGGAGCTGGTCGACGCCCTCGGCGGCGACATGATGATGATCTCGAACGAACTCGAGAAATTGATTCTCTACGTTGGGGAGAAGAAGCGGGTTGCGCTGGGTGATGTCGAAACCATGGTACTCGCAGCCAAACAACGTTCGCTCTATGAACTAACCGACGCCCTCTCTTCGAAGGACCGGGTTCGGGCGCTTGAGATGCTGGACGCGATGCTGTCGACCGGTGACGGCGACGATGCCGCCATCGGACATTTGTACATGCTGGCGAAAACCTTCCGGCAGATGCTGGTGATTCTTGAGCGCAACGTCCGCGACCAGCGCATGTTGTGGGCAGCCTTGTGGCAGGGATTCCGCGTGCCTCCGTTCGCAGCGGATGACATCATTAAACAAGCCCGCCGCTACAAATCGAAGCGGGAACTGACCCGCGCGATTCGACTAGTGGGGAAAACCGACCTGGCTCTGCGTTCAAATCCTACGAGCAAAAGATTCGTGTTGGAGAAGCTGGTGCTCGATCTTACTGCTGAGATAAAACCGGAGGTTCAGGAGTGGATGCAGGAAGAGCTGCCTGTTTGAAACTCACCAAATAAAAACGGCGGCTCGAAAGCCGCCGCCGATGTTTCTTCAAAGGGATTTACTTCAGCGCCTTGACCCGCGCGTTCAGCCGCGACTTGTAGCGCGAAGCGGTGTTCTGGTGAATCACACCTTTTTGGATGGCTTTATCAAGAGCCGACACCGTCTTGCGATAGGTCTGTTCAGCCGCTGTCTTGTCGCCCGTTGCCAGGCTCTCGCGCAGCTCACGGAGCGCGCCACGCAAGCGCGACGTGTTCGCCCGGTTACGGGCAGAGCGGGTTTCGGTTTGGCGGGCGCGCTTTAACGCTGAAAAATGGTTTGCCATCTACTGTCGTGGACCTTCTTTTCCTTGATTTTCGGTTCAGAACTCGACGGGCGCAGAAGACATCCGAAACACGTCGAACACTGATTCTAAAGGATTCAGTCCATATCGGTCAATAATCTGCCGTTAACGATCCTCAAATTCCTCATGCCAGGCCATCTGAATCGCTTCCAGCTTGCCTTCGTTCGATTTCTTAGGGTCGTCGGTGAATCCGGGAAGTTCAGTGACATAACGATGTAAATCGGTATACCGCACCTCGAGAGGAATCAGGTCCGGATGTTGCGCAACCAGCAGAATTCCCAAATCCTCAGCGTCATCCCAGGTCAACTCCTTAGCCATCGCTTCTCTCCCTATCCACTAACCACTATCTGCTGCTTTTAGTGCTCTTCCGAAACGTAGTTTCTGTTCCACGCGGGAATCTCAACAACAATCTTACCCGGCTTGGTGACCACGACCTGGCAACCGAGCCGCGAGTTGAGTTGAAGATCGGCGGCCATGTCGAGGCGGTCGGCTTCATCGTCATCCATCTCGGAAAGATTCTCCGCGCCTTCTTTCACCCAAACGTGGCATGTGGTGCAAGCGCAGTTGCCGCCGCAGGCGTGGTCGAGCGTGATGTGATTGTTGATGGCGATGTCGAGCAGCGACTCCGGCTTGCCATGCTCTTTGTAGGGTAGCTTGCCGTGCTCAAACTCGACAGTCTTGCCTTCGGGAAGAAACGTTACCTGCACGGTATTTTCGCCCGGCAGTTCAGCCGTCGCAGTCGCCGTATTTTCGGTCTTTATGTTTGCCATAAGATCTCTCACAGTCTCTACACCGCCCACTATTCACTGACCACAGGTTTACTCAAACTCCGCCTTGGCCATCGGATGCGGCGCTGTCGGCCCGTCGCCTTCGTCCGCTTCGTCCATGGTCTTGCCTTTAAGCGCGGTGGCGACCGCGCCATCCATCATCAGTTCCGCCAAGTGGGTTGTCGCCAGATTTAACTCGTCGATGGATTTGCGAATCTCGTGATAATCGTCATCACTCTTCACTTGTGTCAACTGTTTTTCCAGACGCGCGATGATTTTCTTTTCCTCGGTCGTCAGCTGTCCCCATCCCGGACTCTTTTTCCCCTTATCGAGGGCCGAAAGAATCGTATCCGCTTCAATTCTGGCTTCAACCACCTGTCGCTGCCGGAAATCCTCTTCCGCATTATCGAAGGAATCGAGAATCATGCCTTCGACTTGCTCGTCAGTGAGGCCGTAGCTGGGTTGGACTTCGATGTCCGCCTGTTGGCCGCTGCGTTGCTCGCGGGCGGACACCTGCAAAATTCCGTTGGCATCGATCAGGAACTTCACCTCGATGCGCGGCATTCCCGCCGACATCGGCGGAACACCCTTGAGGTCGAAGCGCGCGAGCGACCGGCAATCTTTCGCCAGTTCGCGTTCGCCTTGCAGCACGTGGATGGCGACATTGGTTTGTCCGTCGACCTGAGTGGTGTAATGCTGGCTCGCGGAAGCGGGAATGGTGGAATTCCGCAAAATGATTTTGTCGGTCACGCCGCCGGCCACTTCAATGCCGAGCGAAAGCGGCGTCACGTCGAGCAGTAGCATGTTTTCGGTGATGGCCGAGCCGCCGGTGAGGATGTTCGCCTGCACGGCCGCGCCGAGCGCGACCACTTCATCCGGATTCAGGTCTGTGTGCGGTTCCCGTTTGAACAAATCCTTCACCAGTGCACGCACGTGTGGAATGCGGGTCGAGCCGCCGACAAGCACGACTTCGTCGATCTGTTCGGGCTTCAAGCCGGAGTCTTTCATGGCCTGTTTGCAGGGGCCGGCGGTGCGATCAACGATGGGTCGAATCACTTCCTCAAATTGTTGTCGAGTGATTTCTCGCTGGTAAGGTTTTCCGCCCGGTAGTTTTACGTCCAGAATCGTCTTGCTTTCGCTCGACAGCGCAATCTTGGCTTCAATCACTGCTTTCCGAATGGTGGCGACAGCTTCGCCGTTACGGGAAACGTCCATACCCAGGTCGCCACGAATATCGTCGAGCGCAATGCGAATGAGTAGATTGTCGATATCGTCGCCGCCAAGGTGGGTGTCGCCGTTGGTCGCTATGACCTCGAATATGCCGTCCTGCAGCTTGAGAATGGAAACGTCGAAGGTGCCGCCGCCAAAGTCGTAAACCGCGACGATGCCGCTTTGCTTCTTGTCGAGTCCGTAGGCGAGCGCAGCAGCAGTCGGTTCGTTGACCAGTCGAAGTATCTCTAATCCTGCGATGCGCCCTGCGTCTTTCGTAGCCTGGCGCTGGGCGTCGGTGAAATATGCAGGCACAGTGACCACGGCTTTCGTGATGGGTACTCCGAAAAAACGCTCGGCGTTACGCTTGAGCTGGCGAAGAATAAATGCGGAAATCTCGGGAGGAGTAAAAGTCTTCTCGCCGAGATGTATGCGCACGACCTCGCCATCCTGAAGATCGCTCGCGAGTCGAAAAGGGAACAGCTTCAACTCTTCCTGAAGGTCGTCGACGCCGCGACCCATGAGCCGTTTAATCGAATAGACCGCGCGGTCGGAAGTTTCAATTAGATATTTGCGGGCAGCGTTGCCGACGATCATCTGATTCTTTTCGTCGAGCGCGACCACTGACGGCACAAGGTTCACCCCATCTTCGCCCGGAATGATGGCGGGCGTTTCCCCAGACATGAAAGCCACAAGGGAATTGGTGGTTCCGAGATCGATGCCGATAATGATGTCGCGGTCAGCCATGCTTACGACTCGAGCACTTCATTCACATCGCGGACGAGGTTCCGGATGTAAGTACGGCGATTCAAAAGATCGACCATGCGATCGCGGGCGTGGACCTGCTGCGAGTCGGAACCGGCTTCCAGAGCGGCGTCCCAGTCGTTCCAATATCCGGTCAGTTCCTGCGCGAGGGCCTCGTATTTGCCTTCGAGATTTTCTTTCTGCTTCTGGATTTCTTCGATCAGCGCCGAATCATTTGCGCCGGTCTTTTTGCTCATGCGCGCTTCTTCGAGCTGCATGTTCAATTCGAAGGCTTCTTCCAACAATTCTGGAGGGACAACCTGCTTCTTGAGTTCCCCGGTCGAACGCGCTTTTTCGGTCGCTGTCTTCGACTGTTCCTCTAATTCGACACCTTCAAGTTGCAACAGATACTGCGTGCGCTTGATCGGATCTTTCAACGTGCGATAGGCGTCGTTAAGGCGTGAACTCTGTTCAAGTCCCCACTCACGCTCACGTTCGTCACCCTGGGCGTGGACATCAGGATGCAGCTTCCGGCTCAACGAATAGAATTCACGCTCGAGTTGAGCGGAGTCGATGTTCAACTTTCTCGGGAGGCCGAAAAAGCCAAAATAATCCACTGGGACGGGCGGCTGCACTTTGCCGCACGACTTGCAGAACTGTGCCGCACGCATGTCTCCACACGACCAGCAGGCGTGTTCGCCGCCCGGTGCCGAAAGGACAGTCAAGGCCGAATTGGAGACAGGTGAGGTCATTTGATTCTTGCGGCGTTAGCGGACAAGAGTGCCCGCGCCACAAACGCCACGAAAGACTTACGAGAACGAGGTGCCGCAACCGCAGGATTTTGTGGCGTTGGGATTCACGAACACGAATCCTTGCTGCATCAGCGTTTCCTGGTAGTCGAGCGTCATCCCATGCAAATAGATGAATGACTTGGGATCCACGAACACGCGCACGTCGCCAAATTGAAATACGCGGTCCCGCTCACGCGGCTGGGTGTCGAATCGGATGTTGTAGCTCAGTCCTGAGCAACCTCCGCCTTGCACCCCTAGACGCAATCCGCCCTGCTCGGGCGAAATGCCCTCTTTCACAATCGCATTGCGAATTCTCGCCAGCGCTTTGTCCGTCACGCCCACACCTTTAGCAGGCATGGACGTTTTCGGCGCCAATTGAGGCAGAGCGCTTTCGAGTTGGGTCGAGGTCGTCATCTTGTTTTCTTTGTCCTGCCGAACTACTTCGCCGCCACAGCCATCGGCTGTTCGACCGCCTGCTTTTTCTTCCAGTCGCCGATCGCCGCGCGGATGGCGTCTTCAGCCAGCACCGAGCAGTGAATCTTCACCGGGGGCAGCGCCAGTTCCTTCACGATTTCGGTGTTCTTGATTTGCATGGCTTCGTCCACCGTCTTGCCCTTTACCCACTCAGTGGCGAGCGATGATGACGCGATAGCCGAGCCGCAGCCGAACGTCTTGAACTTGGCATCTTCAATGATGTGGGTTTGCGGATTGACCTTAATCTGCAGCTTCATGACGTCGCCACATTCCGGAGCGCCTACCAGTCCGGTGCCAACCTCCGAGCTGTTTTTGTCCATCGAGCCCACATTACGCGGATTCGAGTAATGATCCAGAACCTTGTCGCTGTATGCCATTTTGTCCCTCTCTCTTTTGATACTCGAAGTCTGTATAAAGCTTCTTAAAACCGAAATCTTTTAATGCGCTTCCGCCGCCCACTTCACGGTGGTCAGATCGATACCTTCTTTCGCCATCTCGTAGAGTGGAGAAAGTTCACGCAACTTTGAAACAGTGTTCACGACCTTGTCGGCCACATAATCGACTTCAGCTTCCGTGTTGAAGCGTCCCAAGCCGAAGCGAATGGAACTGTGTGCCAGATCGTCCCCGGCGCCCAGCGCTTTCAATACGTATGACGGCTCGAGCGTTGCCGACGTGCATGCCGAACCGCTGGAAACGGCAATGTCGCTGATGCCCATCAACAGTGACTCTCCTTCCACGTAGGCGAAGCTGATGTTGAGATTTCCCGGCAAGCGATGTTCCCACGAACCGTTGATGTAAGTTTCGTCCAGGCGATCCATGATGCGGTCGCGTAAGCGGTCACGCAGGGTGGCGAGTTTCAAGGCCTCTTGCGCCATTTCCTCGGACGCGATGGCGCAGGCCTTGCCTAAGCCGACGATTCCGGGAACGTTAAGCGTGCCAGACCGCATGCCGCGCTCGTGGCCTCCGCCGTCGATGATGGCGGAAAGCTGCACGCGGGGATTCTTCCGGCGGACATAGAGCGCGCCAACTCCCTTCGGGCCGTAAAGTTTGTGCGCGGTAATCGACATAAGATCAATGTTCTGCTTATTCACGTCAATCGGAACTTTGCCCACAGCCTGCACAGCGTCGGTATGGAAGATGACTCCGCGCTCGCGGCAAATCTTGCCGATTTCGGCGATCGGTTGCAGCACGCCGATTTCGTTATTCGCGGCCATGATGCTGACCAGGATGGTCTTGTCGGTGATCGCATTCTTCAGCTCTTCCAGGTCGATTAAACCGTTCTTCTGCACCGGAAGGTAGGTGACACGGCAGCCGTTTTTCTCAAGGCGCTTGCATGTATCGAGAACAGCCTTATGTTCCGTGACCTCGGTGATAATGTGGTTGCCCTTTTCGCGGTACATTTCCGCCACGCCCTTGATCGCCAGGTTATTGCTCTCGGTGGCGCCGGAGGTGAAGATGATCTCCTTCGCGGTCGCGCCGACGAGTTTTGCAATCTGCTCGCGCGCGATCTCCACACCTTCTTCAGCAGCCCATCCGAACGGATGGTTGCGGCTGGCGGCGTTGCCGAACTTCTCGTTGAAGTAAGGCAGCATCGCTTCCAGCACGCGCGGATCGAGCGGCGTTGTGGCGTGATTGTCCATGTAAATCGGCAGCTTCACGCCTTTCGCGCTCAGCGCCTGGGGGATAGCTTCAACTTGAGTGCTCATACACGACCTTCCCTATCGAATGAATTCTGTATTCCTCTTAACTTAACGAATCGTCACCAGTGGTTCGAGCCTGCGCGATGCAATCGGCGCTTCCACCGGCTCCGTCGTTTCTTTCATTTCCGAAATAGTGATGCGTCGTAACACCATCTCGATACTTTCACTCACCTTGCGCAGAGGCTCACGAACGGTGCAGCGGTCGCTCTGATCGCACTCTCCGCGGATGGTGACGCATGAGGTGATAAACAATGGGCCTTCGATGGCGCGAATCACCTCAAATGCGGAAATCTTCGCGGCGTCTCGAGCCAGCGTGTAGCCGCCATTGCTGCCGTGCTTGGAATTAATCAGCCCGGCTTTTACCAGCCGCTGGAGGATCTTTGCCAGCGCTTCGGGTGGAATGCCATAGGCATCCGCTACATCCTTGGCACTGCATGACCCGGCTTGCTCGGCCAGGTGCTTCATAGCCATTAGGCCGTAATCCGCTTTTTTGGTTAGCTTAAGCATTATCGGCGAATTCCGACCGTTTTGGTCGGACTTGACTAGTTTAAGGAGCCAATACGAAAATTGCAACCCGCGACAGCCAAACAGGCAATGACTCCACCGAACTGCAAATTATTGCCCTTAAATGGGTTAAGTGAATACGGCTGTTTTAGTCGGATTTCGCAACATCGCAGTAATGTGAAAAGTTACGCTTAGTGCTTGACATCAGCAGCGGGCGGGTTAAACTACGGCCAATTCCGGCATTTCCGAGCCTCCCTCGGGCAGTGCTTCAACCGGATTTATGACTTCCACCCAGCCGACGCGAGCGCCCGACCCGAACACCCCGCAACCATGCAAGCACCCGCGCGTGCAGATTGTTGCCCGCGACGAGGATGCTGAGTTTGTCGAGTGCCTGGAGTGCCGTGAGGTCTTCGATTCCAGCGAATTCCGCGATATGACGATCGAAGAGACCAATTCCACATCGCCAGATCAGTAGGCCAAAGTTTCAATCCGACCGGCCGTACAAACTAAAGTAATTTCAATCAGACCCGCTCTATTGAGTCCTCACGAGGGCTTTGTTAGCGTCAACTGGCTGACAGCATTTCCCTCAAGATGGCTCTGCGAGCTTTAGTGGTCGATGATTCGATGGTGATCCGGCATATGGTTTGCCGTTTCATGCAGGACTGCGGCTTCACCGTGGAAACCGCCCAAAATGGCCGCGAGGCCCTCGATGCGGTAAAACGCGGACTTCCTGACATTGTGGTAACCGACATGCAGATGCCGAACATGGGCGGCGGCGAATTGATCAAGATATTGAAAGGTGATGCTGCGACCAGCGCAATTCCCATCGTGATCGTTTCCAGCAGGCATTCCGAGAGAGAAGCAGACTGTCCAGCGAATTTTGTGGTTTTCAAAGATATCGATATCGAAGAGCAACTCGCCCGCGCGGTATCGTCGCTGCTGGGGATCAAGCCGAAAAGCAAGAGCGCCACTGCCGACTGATTCTCTTGAGCTAACGCAGGACTAATCCGGGCTCCGCGGAGAAACCCATCGAAGCAAAATCTTTCATCAGAAATTTTGGATAGGCGGCGGCGGCTATCATCGCAGCGTTGTCGGTCGAAAGTCCGCGCGAAGGGAACAGCACGGTCAATCCCGCTTGCGCTCCGTCCGCTTCGAAGCGTTGGCGGAGTTCCTGGTTGGCGGCCACGCCGCCCGAAACCAGCAGCGTTCGGGCTTCGCAGGCTTCCGCGGCGGCCAGGGTTTTCTGGGTAATGTCATCCACCAGCGATCTTTGGAACGACGCCACCAGGTCGAGCGTATCGCGATCGCATAAAGCTAGAATGGTTTCAAGCTTGGGGCTGGCCGCTCCGGCCAGCGCATCGCGACGCACGGCGATGGATGGTTGCAAGTTGTTAACTTCCACATGCCGCAAGAGAGCCGTCTTCATGCCACTGTACGAGAAATCGAATCTCGGCTTCGCGTCGGCGTCTTGCGTCTTGTCGTTACGGTCGCGGTGCTTTAACTGGGAAGCGGCGAACTTGACTGCTCTCGGATTTCCGTGCGCGGACAACTTATCGACGATCGGGCCGCCGGGATATCCGAGTGCCAACAATTTCGCGGCTTTATCGAAGGCCTCGCCGGCAGCGTCGTCGCGGGTGCGTCCGATGTTTTCGTAGGACCAGGTATCGCCGCACTGCGTGACGAGATAAAGGTGTGTGTGTCCGCCGGACACGACCAGGGCCAGCGCCGGGAAAAGCAATTCGGTGTTTCCTTTTGCGCGCTCTTCGAGCAGCACCGCATGAATGTGGCCTTCAAGATGGTTGACGGCGATCAGCGGTTTATCGAGAGCGAATGCCAGGGCTTTCGCGTAGGTGATGCCGACCAGCAGAGCGCCAGCCAGGCCGGGACCTTGCGTGACTGCGATCGCGTCGATGGATTGGTAGCTCTCGTTGGCTTCCGCCAGCGCGCGGCGAACGACAGGCAGGATCGCTTTCAGGTGCTCACGCGACGCGAGTTCGGGAACTACACCGCCGTAAGGTTCATGCGCGGCGATCTGAGAGTAGACCACGTTCGAGAGCATCGCTTCTCCGGAACGGACGACCGCCGCAGCGGTCTCATCGCAGGAAGTCTCGATTCCGAGAATAATGGCAGACGGCATGGCGAATGCACCATGCTAGCAAACTGTCGTGCCAGCTTCATCGATTCCCTTCCACATCGCGGGCTGCTTGCTTTGAAAGGGCGCTCGTTCAGGCCTGCCGTAGCTTTCTGCTTTTTCCCACGCAGGGTGATCGTGAACGAATCATCCTGCGGAGTAATTCCCATCCGCGACCCCCAGCTCAGATACCCGAGGCGACGAACTTATCCTTTAGATTCAGAATGGCCAACCCGAGTATTATGTCCCAGACATGTTTTCATCGCGGACGGCCTGGAACTTTACACGCAATCGCTTCTCCCAGGCGCATCGCGATTTGGTTGGCGAAGGCAGGGAGCTGCTGGACCTGACGGTGGCGAACCCGACACGGGCGCGACTCGAATATGACGCTAGTTCCATTTTGTACTCGCTGAATCGCCCGGAAGTCCTCGATTACGATCCTGATCCGAAGGGATTGTTAAGTGCGCGGCAGGCGGTTGGTCTTTACTATTCACAGTCGATTTCGATTGCACCCGACCCCGAGACCATCCTGCTTACTACGAGCACAAGCGAAGGTTATTCGTATGTGTTTCGGCTGCTGTGCAATCCCGGGGACCAGGTGCTGGTGCCTAAGCCGAGTTATCCGCTATTCGATTTTCTGGCGGATTTGCAGGACGTGAAGCTGGTGCCTTATCCGCTGCTCTACGATGACGGATGGCAGATTGATTTCCATTCGCTACAGCAGATGTTGAACGAGCGGACGCGGGCGATTGTGTTGGTGCACCCGAATAATCCGACCGGATCGTTCGTCAGCCCCGGCGAGCGGGACGTGCTGAATGAGTTTTGCGCGCGGCATTCGCTGGCGCTCATTGTCGATGAAGTTTTTCTCGACTACGGACTGGAAGGCCCGAGGCCATCATTTGTCGCGAATACCGAGGCGCTGACGTTCACGCTGAGCGGAGTGTCGAAAATATCCGGGCTGCCGCAGATGAAGCTGGCGTGGATTGTGACGACTGGGCCGGAGATTCCCGTTAGGCTGGCGGCGGAAAGGCTCGAAGTAATTGCGGACACATATTTGTCGATGAATGCGCCGATTCAATATGCCGCCCCGACACTGCTTGAGCAACGATTCATTATTCAGCCACAGCTCACGCGGCGAGTGCGAGCGAACCTCGACGAGCTGGATCGCCAACTGTCGCGGCAGACGGTTTGCGAACGGCTTCGCGTCGAGGGCGGATGGTATGCAGTATTGCGAGTCCCGGTTACGCAGACAGATGAAGAGCTCGCGATTCGCCTATTGAGGGAAGCGTCGGTGCTGCTGCATCCCGGGCACTTCTTTGACTTCCCTAATGACGGATATTTGATTCTCAGCCTGATCACGCCTCCAGAAATTTTTCGGCGCGCCGTGGGACGGACGCTGCAACTGATGAATGGTTAATGGCAAGTGCCTGGAACTCCGGTGTAAATTGTGAAGATGAATTTGAAAGTTTTGCGGCAGCTGACGGGGTTGATGTTGGTGATAGGGGCAAGCGCCTGGGCGCATGGGCCGGGGATGCGGGAACCGATGGCGGATGAGCGACCTGTAATCGATCACTATGCGGAAGTCATGCGCGGAGTGATGGCGCAGTGCGACGACGATGCATGGCGCGACGATCCGGCGTTGGCCTTCGACGTGAAGGACGATGTGTTGGTGAGCGGATCGCCGGAAGGGCCGTTCGATGTGAACGAGCAGGTCTCACATACTTATGTGAACGCGTCGTCCGCGAAGAAGCTGAATCGGGTGACGGTGCAGGCGCGGATCAATGTATTGAACTTGCCTGTCACTCCGCATCCGGGACATGGGCGTGAGCTGCATGTGCCGGGCGCGGCGTTTGCGTTTCACGTGAAGAACTACAAGTACGATTCCGGGACGTCGGTGGTGTTGCTGTTTGGAAACTGGAAGGCGGCGCGGTGGAATGTTTCCGAAGCTGCGTATCACTATCACTTCATACATAAGACGCATGCGCCGGTGATTGAGAATATTGTGGTCCAACTGGACGGTTCCGAGGACCGGGTCGAACAACTTCTGAAAACTGTGGATTGGAAGAAAGTGAATGAGGGGCTGACGCGACAGTGGGCCTTGGTACAGGCGAAGTGAGGATTGTGTCGGCGGGGTGATATCCCACCATAGCCGCAAAAGGGCGCGGCTAGGATAGGGCACCCTTTTTGTTTTTAATTTCGGGGCACCCTTTTCTAACAAAATTCTAGCCGCGGATGTAGGGGTTGCTTTCGCGCTCTTCGCCGATCGTCGTTAGCTGCCCGTGACCGGGGACGACGATGGTCTCGTCGGGCAGGGCCATGACTTTCTCTTGCAGCGACCGCACGATCTTCTGAAATGATCCCCCGGGCAGGTCTGTGCGGCCGATGCTGCCTGCGAACAAAGTGTCCCCGGCAATCAATTTCTTTTCTAGAGGGAAATAAAGACAGACGCTGCCTTCGGTGTGGCCGGGAGTATGCATGACGGTCACGTTAATCAATCCGGCGCGGATGGTGTCGGCGTCGGCAAGGTTCTGATCGATTTTTACTTCACCGGGAGGGGCGACGCCAATCCACGAGGCTTGCACATCGAGCATTTTCAGCAGGGCGGCATCGTTTTCGTTGAGCAGAATTGGCGCGCCGGTGGCAGCGCGAAGCTTCGTCGCTCCGCCCACGTGGTCGATGTGGGCGTGGGTGATGACAATCTGCTTGATTTTCAGTTTGTGTTTCTGAACGACGGCGAGGACTTGATCAATCTCGTCCCCCGGATCGATGACCATTCCTTCGAGCGTGGTTTCGTCGCCGATGACCGAGCAGTTGCACTGCAACGGTCCAACAGGAAAGATTTCGTGGATCATTTCTGAGCTATTTCGCCGGAGGCGCGGGAGCTGGATTCAGGGGAGCCGACTTCGACGGCGACGATTTGATCCCTTGCAGCACGGAGTTTGAACCGGTGCGGCGTGAGGCAATGATCGACAGAGTAATTGAAGTGACCATGAAGATGATGGCCGACCAGGTGGTGGCGCGCGAGAGAGCTGAAGCCGCGCCGCGCGGGCCGAAAGCGGTTTGGCTGCCTTGTCCGCCAAACGCAGCAGCGATATCTCCGCTCTTGCCGCTTTGCAGCAACACAACGATGATGAGGAAAAAGCAAACTAAAATGTGGACGAAGGTGATGAGACCGATAATCATGAAAAATCCTTAAATGTATTGGTGCGGAAGGGGGGATTTGAACCCCCACGCCTTTCGGCGCCACCCCCTCAAGATGGTGTGTCTGCCAGTTCCACCACTTCCGCAATGAGGAAATAAAGGCAGAGTTAGTATAGCAAAGGGTTCAGATACGCATCTCTTAGCCTGAAAGCGGCGGCGCTCGGGATGACGGCGCTTGAACTACGATGATCACATGGCGGAGCAGCGGGGCAAAAAGTTCGCGCGCTAGGATTTTGCTCCCGGCAGGGGATTGGATAAAAAAATTCAATTTTTGTTGGTGAGTTCATGTTGATCCATGCCTTGATGGCTTGTTTTGTTTTTACATCGATCGGTTTCGCTCAAACCGATTTGGCGGTTTCCACTGCACCCCCGGTGCGTGTCACCGTGCGACCGGAAACTCCGCTGATTGAACATCGCGGCACTCAGCAGTTGTTGAATTTTGATTTCGTGATCGAGAACGCCAAGCTGACACCGTTGCATCTCAACCGGATTCGCGTTTCGCTGTGGGACAGGACAGGCAAACTGATGTTTCGCCGCGAAGTGGACGAGAACGGCCACCCGTCTGGAATGACCACCATCGAACCGCGAGACGTGCCTGCCAATGGGCAACTCGGAGTGTTCAACCCGTTTTATTCCTTTGGGCCTGATCTGAAGCTGGAAAAAATGTCTTACACGTTTTACTTCAACGATCCCGGCTACAAGACAGCGTCGGCGCTGGACTATCAGTATTCCGCCGAGGTGAACGTTACGCCGCGGGATTATTCGGGAAAGACCAATTTGTCGTTGCCATTGCACGGGCGAATGCTGATTTTCGATGGGCACGACTTCTATGCGCATCACCGGCGGCAAAATCCGACTAATCCCAACTTCGAAAAGTTAGGTCTGCGGGAAAATTCGACGCGATACGCATACGATTTTTGTCCAGTGAACAAGGACGGCGAGATGTACCACGATTCTCCGTACAAGAAGGAAAACTGGTTCGGATATGGCTCAGCGATCTACGCTCCGGCGGCAGGAACCGTTGTCGGAATGGCGAACGATGTGGCAGAAAACGAATTCGACGGCAAGGAAGTGGTCTATGCAAACATTGCGGGGAACGACATCTACCGCGAGCTCGGTGGGAACTACGTTGTGCTTGATCACGCCAACGGCGAGTTCAGCTACTTCGCGCACATGAAACCCGGCAGCGTTCGGGTAAGGGTCGGCGATCATGTGAAGGATGGGGACCAGATCGGCAACATGGGGTTTGCCGGGGATGCATTCATCCCGCATTTGCACTACATGCTAATCGATAACGCAGACGTGATGAAGGCAGAAGGTGTCCCTTCATACTTCCATAATTTCCGCAGAATTATGGGGGCAAATGTGGAAGCTGTGGGTTTGGGGCAGGTCGACAGTGGGGACATCATAGAATCGCAGAAAAAATAACTAAGCGTTGACGATGGCGGCGAATGTTTCGGGATTGAGGCTCGCCCCTCCGACTAACGCTCCGTCGATTTCTTCCTCTGACATTAGCGCTTTGGCGTTGTCGGGCTTTACCGACCCGCCGTAAAGGATGCGAGTCTCCGCGGCGAATTCGTCGCCGAAAGCTTTGGCGGCTTCGCCGCGGATCAGGCTGTGGGCTTCCACAGCCAACTGAGGCGTAGCAGTTTTACCGGTGCCGATGGCCCAGACCGGTTCGTACGCGATGACCAACCCTACGGCTTTGTGGGCCGAGAGCGAATAGAAAGCCCGCATGCATTGGCGGCGCAGGACGTCTTCGGTAAGTCCGGCCTCTCGTTCTTCTAACACTTCGCCGACGCAAACGATTGGCGTGAGTCCGGCTTCGAGCGCAGCTTTGAGCTTTAGATTCACGGTGTCGTCAGTTTCGCCAAAATATTGGCGGCGTTCGGAGTGGCCAAGAATCACGTGCGTGCAGCCGGCTGCGAGCAGCATCGCCGCGGAAATCTCTCCGGTAAATGCGCCTTCTTTTTCCCAGTGCATGTTTTGTCCGCCAACGCCCACCCCGCTCGTTTTAACGGTTTGCGCGACTGCGGCGAGGCTGGTAAACGGCGGGCAGATTACGACCTCGCTGGATGTCTGGAAAATCAGGATAGGCAGGCAGACGCGAAGGAAATCCTCGGCGTGGTTCGGAGTTTTGTACATCTTCCAATTGGCGGCGATCAGTTTCTTGCGAGGCATGATCGGTCGATTGTACGTCAAGGGTTTGGTGGGCCCTGGTTAGCGCCAAAAAACGGCGCGAACCCTGGGGCATCAAGGAAGTAGAGACGCAAGGTTTCTCGATTCGAAATGACAAGTCTAAATTCTACGGATGCTGCGGTTGGGTTTCGCTGGCGGTAGAGCCGAAGCCCCACTGTTCACGCATGGCTTGGCGGAAGCGTTCGCGCTCTTCGGGAGTCATGCGGTTGCAGCGGCCACGCATCCTGTCTTTCATGCGGCCGCGAAAATTGGAGTGGCCGCGGCCACGCCATCCGTGGCTGCCGAAGAGAATGCGGCAAAGCGCAAGGATCCCGAAGGCTTGCCAGAAGGTGATTGAGTGCCAGCCGAAGAGAGATGGCATCAGCCAGTTCCACAGGCGCATCACGATTTCGCCGCCGACAAAGCAAAATAAGATTACGGCCGCAATCGCTGCGGGAACGATAAAAAGTTTTCTCATGTTATTTCCTCATTTCGTAAATTCGTCATAAACATTTTGCAAGCGCTCACGCAGGTGCAGCACCGCATAGCGTTTGCGTGAGAGCAAGGTATTGACCGGCACTCCGGACTCGGCGGACAGTTCCTTGAAGGCGCGGCCTTCCAGTTCGTGAGCGACGAAGACCTTGCGCTGCTCTTCGGGGAGTTCATCGAGTGCGGATTCAAGTTCATCCAGGAGGACGGCCCGGGTATAAACAGCTTCGGGTCCGTCGAGGGGCGAAGGCAGCATTTCTTCGAAGCGCAGCATTTCGCCGTCGTCGCTGTCGACTCCCGCAGTGTCGCTGAAATTCTGTGGCTTCTTTTTGCGGAAGAGGTCGGTGATGCGATTTCGCGCCACGCGAAACAGCCATCCGGTGACGTGCTCGATGGGCATCAACAGCCGGTTGGCCTCGACCAGTTCGTAGAAGACATCCTGCAAAATATCTTCGGCGTCGCCCGGATCAGCCACACGACTGCGAATGAAATTGCGCAGCCGGGACTGTTCCCGCGCGACCACGTCGGAGATCTGCTGGTCCTGTTCGAATGCCATCCGGCCTGGAGTTGCCGCTTCCATCTACTGTTGTAGACGAATTGGAGGCGGAAATATTGTAGGGCCGGATGGGGCTGTGCAGGGATTCAGGAGATGCGAGGGATCGTTCGACTTGGGGATTTCCGCGGGGCGGAAATCCCGCGGCGTTCTGGATGACAGTCCGGCTGTTATTTCTTGTCGGTGAGGGCTTCTACGCCAGGGAGTTTTTTACCTTCGAGGAATTCAAGCGAAGCCCCTCCGCCGGTGGAGATGTGGGTGATTTTGTCGGCTACGTTGGCCGCCTTCACAGCCGAGACGGAATCTCCGCCGCCGACGATGGATGTGGCTGCCCCGTTGTCGGCAATGGCGTGGGCGATTTTGAACGTGCCGCGCGAGAATGGCGCGACCTCGAAGACTCCCATGGGGCCGTTCCAGATGATGGTGCGAGCGTCTGCGATTTCTTCCGAAAATAGCGCAACCGATTTTGGACCGATGTCGAGACCCATCATGTCCGGCGGAATGGGCTGTCCCTCGCCGATCGTATGCACGACCGAGTGAACATCAATCTTCATGGCCACGATGTGATCGATGGGCAGAAGAAACTTCACGCTGGTGGATTTTGCGTGTTCGAGCAGTTGGCGGGCGAGATCGACTTTGTCGTCTTCCACCAAAGATTTGCCGACTTCGTGGCCCTGGGCTTTGAGAAAGGTGTAAGCCATGGCGCCGCCGATGATGATAGTGTCGACGCGTCCCATCAGGTTTTCGATTACGGCAATCTTGTCGCTGACTTTTGCGCCGCCGATGATGGCGACGAACGGCGTCTCCGGATGCTGGAGGGCTTTGCCGAGATATTCCAGCTCTTTTTCCATCAGAAGTCCGGCGACGGACTTCTTGCTGAAGTGGGTGATGCCGACGGTGGAAGCGTGGGCGCGGTGGGCCGCGCCGAAGGCGTCGTTCACATAGAAGTCGGCGAGCGCAGCCAGTTTCTTTGAGAATGCTTCGTCGTTGGCTTCTTCTTCCGCTTGGAAGCGCAGATTTTCGAGCAGCAGCGTTTGTCCCTTTTCGAGTTTGCCCGCCATTTCTGTGGCTTCCTGGCCGACGGTTTCGGGTGAGAATCCGACGTTTTCGCCGCGCGCCAGTTCTTTGTCGAGCAGCATGCGAAGGCGCTCGGCAACAGGCTTCAGGCTCAGTTTCGGATTTGGTTTGCCTTTCGGACGCCCGAGGTGCGACGCGAGAATCAGCCGCGCTCCGCGGCGCAGCGCGTACTCAATGCTGGGCAGGGTTTCGCGGATGCGGGTGTCGTCCATGACACGGCCATCTTCCATGGGAACGTTGAAGTCCACGCGCATGAAGATGCGGCGGTCGTTAAGTTCGAGGTCGCGGATCGTGAGTTTCGACATGGCTGGCGATTATTGTAACCGCGAAATGGAGAGGGCGGGAAACACCAGGTCCCGCTTTCGGTCGGGATGACAAGAGTTAAGGTCGGGATGACAAGGATGAAGGTCGAGATGACAAATGAGCTAGTAGCTAGAGGCCTTTGCTTCCCAGGTAATTGATCAGGTCGCGGACACGGCAGGAGTATCCCCACTCGTTGTCGTACCAGGAGAGGACTTTCACGCAGTTGCCGCCGACGACGAGAGTGGTTGGCGCATCGACGATTGAGGAGCGCGAATCGCCTTTGAAGTCAGAGGAGACTAATTCGTTGGTTTCGTATCCCAAGTAGCCCTTGAGCGGGCCATTCTCGGATGCGGCTTTGAGGGCGGCATTCACTTCCTCTTTGGTGGTCTTCTTTTCGACGAAGGCGACGAGATCAACCACCGACACATTTGGAGTGGGAACGCGCAGGGAGAATCCATCGATTTTGCCTCCCAGTTCCGGCAGAACCAGCTTCAGCGCTTTGGCTGCGCCAGTTGTAGTCGGAATCATAGATAAAGCTGCTGCACGGGCACGGCGGAGGTCTTTGTGTGGAAAATCGAGGATGACCTGATCGTTGGTATAGGAGTGAATTGTGGTCATGGTGCCACACTGAATCTTGAAATTGTCGTGAATCACCTTGGCGATAGGGGCGAGGCAGTTCGTGGTGCACGATGCATTGGAGATGATGTGATGCTTGGCGGGATCGTAGACTTCGTGGTTCACGCCGAGCACAAGGGTGACGTCTTCGTTTTTTGCGGGCGCGGAGATGATGACCTTCTTGACCGGGCCGCGCAGGTGTTTTCTGGCTTCGACGGCATCGGTGAAACGTCCTGTGGATTCGACGACGACCTGGGCGCCAACGGACTCCCACGGAAGTTTGGCTGGATCTTTTTCCGCAAAGACTTTTATGGTGCGGCCATCGATGCTGATGCTGTCGGCACCGGCGGAGATGTCGTTTTTGAGGTTGCCGAGTACGGAATCGTACTTTAGAAGGTGCGCTAAAGTTTTGGGGTCGGTAAGATCGTTAACCGCCACAAACTCGATGTTCGAGTCTTTGAGGGCCGTGCGCAGGACGTTACGGCCGATGCGTCCGAACCCGTTGATTCCGACTTTGATGGGCATGATTCCTCCAGGCGGCTGAAAAGCTTTGGTGCAGAACTAGAGATGTTAACAGGACGTGAATCGGCGGGCAAGAATTTACCGGATCAAGCGGCGACCTCGATCTCGAGGTAGGCGTCGATTCTCCGCCATAGTAGCGGAAGCCGGGCCATCGCGTACTTGCGGGTGATAGTTTTTTTCGCGGAAACCCAACTCTCTTGCGGAAGAATGCGAGCGGTGGCGGCGAACTCCGGACCGGTGATTCTTCCGCGGATGGTGCATGGGGCGATTCTTACTTGAGGACTATTGCGGATCCGCTTGATTTTTCCGGAAATGGAACGCGTCATCACATAGAGCCGATCATTCTCTTCGCCGAACCAGACTGGGGTAGGGACGGGTGATCCGTTTTTGCGGAAGGTGATTAGGCTTATATAGCGCTGGCGCGTAATCTCAAAGGGGATCGGCATCGCTAGATTGTACGGCTATGCGAGCCGGAGGAAAATTCCCGATTTAGGCTGCCGGACTTGGTTCTCTGAGCGGTTGGCGCATTGCTTGGCGATAGCGCAGTGTTGTATAAGCCAAACATGCGTAAATGGATGCGCGAACGCATGCAACGACGAAAAAAGAAACCCGAAGAAGAATCGACGGCGGTAGCACAAGCGCCGTTGCAACCGGCATACTTCGAATCTGGAGCTCCCGTTTCTGAGGGGCCTTCCAGTTCTCATCAACCTGAAGCGGCGGAAAAGCCCGCGCCGCGAGCTAAGGCTCAGCCCGAGGCCGAAGGAGCTGGCGATGACGAACGCCAGCCTGATTCCAATGAAGCAGCGGCTCCTGCGGCAGCAGGCGAGCCTGCGCGGCGTCCGCAACGGCGCAGGGGACGCGGTGGCCGGGGCAGAAGCAGTGGACGCGCTCGGGAAGCGGGACCGGTCGGGGAAGTGGATGGCAATCGTGTGGAAGGTTCGCCGGCGGCTTCGCCTGAGCCCGCGGCCATGCTTCCGCTGGCAGTGAAAGGAACGCCGACGCCACCGCCACATGCCTCGAAAGGCACGGTCGTGCTCGCGATTGGACTTCCGGGGTCGGGCAAGAGTTCATGGTTCAAGCGCAACAACGTCACGCCGCTATCGAGCGATATGCTGCGATCTTTATTGTTTGACGATCCTACTGAACAACGGTTCCAGGACTTGATCTTTTCCAATCTGCGATCGATGTTGAAGGCGCGGCTGATTGCGCGGCGTCCGATGAACTACGTGGACACGACAAATTTGACGCCACAGGAACGGCAGCACTGGATCAAGCTGGCGCGGGATTACGGCTACGAGGTCGCAGGCGGTGTATTTTGACGTTCCACTCGAACTTTGTCTCGAACGCAACGGCAAACGCGAGCGCACGGTGCCCGATGAAGCGATGCGGCGCATGGCGGGTAAGTTGAAGGCTCCGTCGTTCGACGAGGGTTTTTCGAAGATCACAGTCGTCCGCGTGAAGCAAAAAGAAGCCTCGGCATAGTCTATGGCAGGCCAGGCGATGCAAGGGAAAGTCGTCGTCATCACCGGGGCGACTTCGGGCATTGGACAGGTTGCAGCGGAAAAGCTTGCATCCCAGGGTGCGCGCATCGTGCAGATTGCGCGCGATCGCGAACGCGGAGAAGCAGCCAGCCAGCGGCTGCAAGCGATTGCTCCCCAAGTATCCCACTCGATTCACTACGCAGATATTTCGCGGTTGAACGAAATGAAACGGGTCTCTGCGGAGATCGCGCAGGCCGAACCTCGGATCGATGTGCTCATCAACAATGCAGGAGCAATGTTTGACCGCCGCGAAGTTACGGAAGATGGCCTGGAAAAAACGTTCGCGCTGAATCACATGGCGTACTTCGTGATTACGAATGGATTGCGCGAGCGATTGATCTCATCATCCCCGGCGCGCGTTGTAAGCACGGCGTCGGATGCTTATATCGCGGGAACGCTCGACTTCGACGATTTGCAATCGGAGAAGGCCTATGCGAAGAAAAGCATCACGGAATATTTGCGCTTCGGCGGTGCCGGCTTCAAGGTTTATGGCTTGTCGAAGCTTTGCAATATTCTTTTCACCCGCGCCCTGGCGCGCCGGTTGAAGGGGACGGGAGTGACCTCGAACTGTCTACATCCAGGCTTCGTGGCCACGCGGTTCGGCGACCACTCGGGTGGATTGATCTCGTTCAGCATCCGGATCGGGAAGCGTTTCGCCTTGACGCCCGAGCAAGGGGCCGAGACGATTATTTACTTGGCATCGTCGCCTGAGGTGGCGAATATCACTGGCGAGTTTTTTCGCAAATGCCATCCGGAAAAGTTGAGGTCGAAGGCCACCGACGATGCGGCGGCCGAACGCTTGTGGCATGAGAGCGCTAAGCTCGCGGGCCTTCCGGATTAGTCTTTCAAGTAAGGCAGCAATTGTTTGAACGCCGGCGCGCCGGAACTGCGCAGCAATTCATACATCGCCATTTCCGTCGAAGAGATGATCGCTCCCGCAGAGCGCATGCGGTCGATGCCAATTTTCCAATTCCACTCAGTGCGCGAACTTATTGCGTCGGACGCGACATGCACGATGTATCCCTCGCGCAGCGCTGAAAGTGCGGTCTGCGTAACGCAGATGTGAGACTCCATGCCGCAAAGGAGCAGGGTGTTGCGTTGTCCGGGCAGGCGTTTCAGGGTTGTGCAAAATGCATCGCTGCCAAAGCAGGAGAATATTTGTTTATCAAAAGGTTCGACGCCGGGGATGAGCGAAGCGATCTCGGGGACGGTCTGCCCCAGCGCTTTGGAATATTGCGTCGTCGAAATTATGGGAACGTTCAGTAGGTTCGCGGTGCGAATTAACAGCTGGCAGTTTTTAACCAGCCGTTCTTTTTCGAAAATCGGAGGCAGGAGTTTTTCCTGAACGTCGATGACGACGAGCGCGCAGTTTTCGGGGAGGAGTGGCTGTAGGGTTGGGTTCATGGGTAAACCTCAGTTTACCTACAGGCAGGGAATAAGTCTTTGGCTGTCGCGCGAGTTTCGAGTCGTGTGAGATCCCTCTCTCCGTCTGAAGAACGGCTGCGCTCGGGAAGACGCCGTTACCGCATTGTGATGTGCGGTTGACCAGTGAACTCACCGGCCATAGAATCAAGAGGTTGTTCCAGCCGAAGTGTTGCCCCCTCGTTCAATGGTAGGACAGCAGATTCTGGATCTGCTTATCGGGGTTCGAATCCCTGGGGGGCAACCAACAAACGCCGCTGTTCCGCACTTATTTCAAGCTTCCTAAATACGCCACCAACGCGTCCATTTCCTCTGGTTTGAGGTCTGGTGTGGGCATGCCGCCTGCGGTCATCTTTGCGGTGGGGTGTTTCAGCAGTCCGTTGATTTGCTCGGCGGAGTATTTCGCGCTGATACCGACGAGTTTCGGCGCGGCAGCCGTTCCAGTTCCTCCGTCGCCATGGCAGGCGTTGCAGGATTGCTGCTCGAAAAGTTCTTTGCCTTTGGCGGCCTTAGGATCGGCCAGCGCGACATTGGCGGCCACAAGCGTCGCCGCTGAGGCCTCCGGTTCGAACGGTGCGAGCATGTATTGCCTCGTGTCGTCTTCCTGCTTCAACAGCTTAGTAGCGACGTTGAGGTCTATGGCGTCGTCATGGTAGCTCATCGTGGTGAGCGTCACGATGCCCACTAGAATTCCAGCGAATGCTCCCACAGCGATCGGGCGCTTCCAGGGGCGGCGCTCCAGGCTGCGGTCGAACAGGGGCGTGAAGATGAACAGTCCGCCCAGCAACGCCGGAATTCCGAGGATACCGACAATTGCGGCTGGCCCCTGCCAAAATTTTAGCCACTCGAATGCGCCACGGTAATACCATTCCGGGCGGGGAAGGTACTGGGTATCCGAGGGATTTGCTTCAGGTCCGAGGTCAACCGGATGGAAATGCGCAAACACCCAGAGGGCGACGATGAGCAGGAGAGTGAATCCAACGTCCATGACGACTTGCCGGGGATAAAACGCTTCGGCCGGTTGCTTGGGAGCGACAGGATCTTCGTCGATGGGCCCGGCAGGACCGGCTTTGCGAAATAGGAAAACATGGCTTCCGATAAAAGCGAAGAGCATCGCGGGAAGCAGGAACACATGCGCGACATAGAAGCGGGAAATGGTCAGCGTGCCCATCTCGTCCCCGCCCCGGATGAGGCGCTTTAGCCATCCGCCGATCAGGGGGACCTCGCTGGCGATATTGGTGCCGATGGCCGTTGCGAAATAGGCTTTCTGGTCCCAGGGTAGGAGATATCCCGTGAAGGCCATGCCCAGCATGAGCATGAGCAGGATGCCGCCGGACATCCACAGAAGCTCGCGTTTGCCCTTGTAGGAGCCGTAAAGAAAAGTTTGCCCAATGTGCAGCATCACCACCACGATGATGCCGCTGGCGCCATAAGCATGGATGCTTCTCAGCAGCGAGCCCGATGTGACCAGTTTGGTGATGTAAGCCACGGTTGTGTGCGCGTGGTCGGCTGATGGGACGTAGTAGAGCGCGAGAAAAACTCCGGTGACTACCTGGGAAATGAAGAGGAAAAGCAGCCCGGAGCCGAAGATGTAGGCCAGGCGGGCTCCGCCGGGGATGGGTTCGCTGAGAGCTTCATGCAAAATTCCCCGCCAGCCAGTGCGCTGATCGAGCCAGTGAAGAAAGCGGCCTTGAGGCGGGATGGGCGAATTGTGAGCAGCCAATGCTGATCTCCGTTACCAAATCGAGTTCGACTTACTGTCATCACGCTGCGCTTTGCTACGAAAGAACCTGCCTGGTCGGAGCAAGTTGCCGGAAGTATTCGTAATGGACCTTCAGTACTCCAGATTCGACCTTGGTTTCGAGTTCATCCATGCCGCGGGGCGGAGGGCCGGAAATGCGTTCGCCGCTGGCGGAAAATTGACCTCCGTGACAGGGACAGACGAAACGGTTGCTGCTGTCGTACCACGCGACGGAGCACCCGAGGTGCGGGCAGATGGGCGAGAGCACGCGCAATTTGCCGTCGGCGCTGGAGACGATATAAACGGCTTTTTCGGAAATCAGCTTACGCCAGCCGTCACGCTGTTCGACTTGAATGAGGCGCTTTACGGGACCTGCTCCGGGCTGCAAATCGGAGACCGATCCTACGTCGGACCATTGAATTTCAGTTGTGCGGACGAGCAACGGGTAGAGCACGAAGCGCAGAACCGGAGCGGCAAGAATGGCGCCCACCGACACTGCGCCAATGCCCAACAGGGCAGCCAGAAAGGAGCGTTTGCCGGCCTGAATTTTTTCCGGCTGATCGGTAGAGGCGGCGGTCGCGGGCATCCTGTTACTTTCCTGCCAGGTGACGAACCTGCGCCACCAGGCTCTTGATTTGAGCGTCGTTGAGCTTCTTGCCGAAAGCTGGCATCTTGTTTTTGCCTTTAGCAATTACATTGGCGAGATCCGCGTCAGACTGAGCTTGCACTTCATCGGATTTGAGGTCTTTCGCCTTGAGAGCTTTTCCCGTAGCGGTGGCTCCGCTGCCATCATCTCCGTGGCACAGCGTGCAGTTGGATTTGAACAACTTTGCGCCATCATCCTGGGCGCGAAGTGCCGATGCCGGCAAAAGAACTAAACCAACCGCGATGAACGCGACGCGCACTGAAGTCTTATCCATGAATTCTCCTGCACAAATTTGTTGTGCTGCAATGTGGCAACAGGTTACTCCAGCTGGAACGTGTGCGCCAGACCAATCTTGTGGACTACGTTGCTCGTTTCAAAAGATGAACCGCGCAAGCAGGAATGTGGAATTATTGGCGCTTGCGCTGCGACCGGCACCATCGTAATTGCTTCCGGCCCCGTTGAACTTCAAGAAGCCAGTGTATTGCACTGCGAAGCTGACATTCTGTTGCGGCCAGTACGAGACGTTGAGGATGTAGCCATCGCTTCCCGGACTCCCGTTGGCGCTGCCTGACACCGCGGCTTGCGCGAACAGCAGGGGGTCTGCTGTGCCACTCAGATAGAAATATCCCGCTGTGGTGGAAACGCGCGTGCCGAAGTGATATTCCGCGTTGGCCTGCACCGTGTCGAGGTGATGCCCGGAGAAGGCCGCGGCTCCGCCTGCGAGCGACGCGATCAGCGAAGAATTTTCGCGAATGTAAGTTCCGCGGAAAGAGAGGACATCGTTCTTGAACTGCGGCAGGGTGCGGTCGTATTGAAAGTCCGCGGCCCAGTCGGTGTAACCATCCATGAGACCGGTGATCGCTCCTGGGGAGCTTTTCATGTGCATTCCGTAGGCCCCAATTTCCAGGTTGGAGTTCGCAGTGGAAGTCTGATAGGCGAGCCGCCAGTAGGGCGCAATGCCGCGCACATTGATTCCGAACCCTGTGCCGGGGTTGGGTTGCGGTCCCCCAATGTGCTCCGAACGGTAGATGGTGCCGGCGAGATAGAGATGGTCATTCCACATTGCGTAGCCACCGATGCCAGCCACGTCCTGAGCGAGAGTGCCGTTGACGATCGCGGCGGCGGATGGAGACGGGGCGACGTTCGTGGAAACAAACGGGTATCCCCACGCCGGGGTGCTGTTCCACAAGTCTTCAACGGTCGGGTTGTTGTTCAGGGTTGAGCCGTAAGTCAATGATTTATTGAATAGACGCCCGTTGTTGGCGGCGAAACGGATGTCGGTGTTGTCCCATGTGAAATGGTCGGCCTGACTGTCGTAGGTGATCTGAAGAAAACTGCCGACATGGCTGCCCCAACTGCCGGCGAGAAAGAGCGATGCGTCCTGGGGAAACTGAAAGTTTCCGTTCTGCGTGGCTGGTTGGGGCGACTTGGTGGAACTGAACGAGGTGTCGAACAGCACCGACAAGGGAAAGGCTTCAAGAATGTGAAGGCTGGAGTTGTGGTCTTTCTTGTCGTCTGCCACTTCTGGTTTGGTGGCAAAGGTGTAGCCTTCCAGTTTAAATTTTCTTCCGAAAGCGTTCAGCTCGGGCGGCGTGTAGTGGCATGAGGCGCAGGCCAGTCCGGTCTGGCGCGAGTAACTTGGAACAGCGCTGGCGTCGCAAACGAACAAAACAACGATGAATGAGAGTAAAAAAGAGCCGTTGAGTAATGTTTTGTGCAGTCTTGCCGATTCTGACCGTGCCATGGGGGCTTCTCCGTTCGAGCTGATTGACACTGAGATCATCGTGCAATGGCCGGGGGAATGGCAGTGACGGAGCGCACATCCGGGTGTGATCAAGATCACAAAACGGGTGCTACAATCTGCTCGTTCTGTGGATTTCCCAAATGCCCGTTCCCTACGGACTCAACGTCATTAACGATTGCTGGTCGTGCCCGGTGCGGGCGGAGCGTTTGTTCTGCAACCTCTCAGCCGCGGCGTTAAATCGGCTGAACGAAATTAAATCTACCGCTGTGTATCCGAAGTCTGCAATTTTGTTTCTGGAGCGGGAAAAGCCTCGTGGAATATTCGTGCTGTGTTCGGGGAAGGCGAAACTGTCTGTGTCGTCGAGCGACGGTAAAGTGGTCATCCTGAAAGTGTCCGGCCCAGGGGACATCCTCGGACTGAACGCCGTGATTGCAGGACGGGAACAGGAAGCGACCGCTGAAATGGTGGAGCCGGGGCAAGCGAACTTTATTGCGCGGGAAGACCTGATGGAATTCCTGCGCGATCACGGAGAAGTGGCGCTGCGGGTGGCGGAACAGTTGAGCAGAAATTACTATTCGGCATATGAGGAAATCCGGACGCTTGGCTTATCGCGATCGCCGTCGGAAAAATTCGCGCGACTGTTGTTGAGTTGGAGCGGGGACGCATCCGCAGACGAAAAACACGCCCAGTTGCGGATGATATTGACTCACGAAGAGATTGCCGGTTTGATGGGAACAACGCGGGAAACAGTGAGCCGGCTGTTTTCGGATTTCAAGAAGAAACAGTTGTTACAGGTCAAAGGATCAGCGCTGACGATTCTCAATCGCCCCGCTATCGAGAAAATGGTGAGCTTTTAGAGGGCGCGCCTCTGCCGATCACAAACTTCCACGTCAACATTCTCAGTGTTCCGCCGTCTGTTGAAGAAGTTTTGCGACTAAGCCTGTCCATCCAGTCTGGTGGCTTGCGCCGAGGCCGACTCCAGTGTCTCCGTTGAAATATTCGTGAAAGAGCAAGAGATCGCGCCAGTGGGGATCGGTGTGAAAGCCATCCATTCCGGCGAGTGCGGGACGTTGTCCGTTTTGGTCCCGCAGAAATCCGCTGGTGATGCGCTCGGAGAGTTCGTGGGCGACCTCCCACAGGGTCATCATCTTTCCCGATCCAGTGGGACACTCGACTTTGAAGTCTTCGCCCAGGTAGTGGTGAAATTTTTGCAGCGATTCGATCAGCAGAAAGTTCATGGGAATCCAGACCGGGCCGCGCCAGTTCGAGTTGCCGCCGAAAAGTCCGGTCTGCGACTCGCTGGGTTCGTAGTCGACCCGATGCTCCATCCCATTGGCCGCGAGAACGTATGGACGCTCGCGGTGAATGCGCGACAGGGCGCGAACTCCGTGAGGCGACAGGAATTCATTTTCATCGAGCATGAACCGCAGGATGCGCCGCAGTTGGTCTTCATTCGCTATGGAGAGCAAACGGCGCTCGCCGCGTCCGGGGGTGTGCATGCAGGCGACCTGGTTCGTGAGGTCAGGCCGGTTTTCGAGAAACCAATTGAAGCGGCGCTTGAACCCGGGCAGCATGTTGAGGAGTTCTGGCTCCATGGTTTCCACGGCGAACAGAGGGATGAGACCTACCATCGAGCGGATCTTTAGCGGCACGTGTTCTCCGCCGGGCATGCGCAGAACATCGTAGAAGAAGCCGTCGGCCTCGTCCCACAGGCCAACGTGATCGTCGCCGCGATGGCTCATGGCATGGGCGATATAGATGAAGTGCTCCCAGAATTTGCTGGCGACGTCCTCGTAGGATGTGTCGTCGCGGGCGAGTTCCAGCGCGATAGCGAGAAGATTCAGCGTGTACATCGCCATCCAACTGGTGCCATCGGACTGTTCGAGGTAGCCGCCGGTGGGCAGCGGGGAACTACGGTCAAAAAGACCGATGTTGTCGAGTCCCAGAAATCCGCCTTGAAAGATGTTCATGCCTTCGGCGTCTTTGCGGTTAACCCACCACGTGAAGTTGAGAAGCAGCTTGTGGAACACGCGTTGCAGGAATTGGCGGTCGCCGACTCCCGAACGTTTCTTGTCGATTTTGTAGACGCGCCACGCAGCCCAGGCGTGTACCGGAGGGTTCACGTCGCCCATGTTCCATTCATAGGCGGGAAGCTGGCCGTTGGGATGCATGTACCACTCGCGCAACATCAGCGTGAGCTGCTCTTTGGCGAAATCGGGATCGACCAGCGCGAGCGGCACGCAGTGGAACGCCAGGTCCCACGCCGCATACCACGGGTATTCCCACTTATCCGGCATGGAAATCACGTCGGCATTAAAGAGGTGCTGCCAGGCGTGGTTGCGTCCTGATTTGCGTTCTGATGGTGGCGTGGGTTCTGCCGGATCGCCGTCAAGCCAGGTTTTGACTACGTAATGATAGAACTGCTTCGACCACAACATCCCAGCGAAGGCCTGGCGTGCGACGTTGCGCGCGTCGGGCGTCGAAGACGCAGGGATGATAGTGGCGAAAAATTCATCGGCTTCGCGCTGGCGATCGGTGAAGATGGAATCGAAGCCAGAAAACGGCGCGGAAAGTTTTTGTGGAGTGAAGCGTAAATGGAATGACTTGCTTTCGCCCGGACCGAGATCGCATCTGTAATGCGCAGCCGCCTTGGTGCCGAGATTTGAAGGATTGATGGCGCCGGATTCCCCATCAATGAGATAGCTATGGAACGCGTCCTTCAGGTAGGGTGACGAGTTTGCGGAATTGTAGAGTTGGCTCGCGTTCGTATCGTTCTCGGTGAACAGCAACTCCGGAGAGTCTTCGAAATATAGCCAGCGCGGTGGATAAGCGGCGTGATTGACTTCGAAAGCGTTAACGTTCGCAAGATGGATTTGCGGGCGCAGCGATTCCGCCTGCCACGACCAGGTGTTGCGGAACCATAACGTCGGCAGAACATGCAGAGGCGCGCGATCCGGCCCTCGGTTTACCGCAGTGATGCGAATGAGAATGTCTTCGGGGTCGGCTTTAGCGTATTCGACAAAAACATCGAAATATCGAGATTCGCGAAAAATTCCGGTGTCCTGCAATTCGTATTCGGGGTCTTGCCTGGTCCGCTTGCGATTTTCTTCAACCAATTCTTCATAAGGAAAGCGAACTTGCGGATACTTGTACAAGAACTTCATGTACGAATGTGTCGGAGTGCTGTCGAGGTAGAAGTAACATTCCTTCACATCTTCGCCGTGGTTACCCTGGTCGCCGGTGAGTCCGAAGAGGCGTTCTTTCAGGATGGGGTCGCATTCGTTCCAGAGCGCGACCGAAAAGCAAATGTATTGATGGCGGTCGCAGATGCCAGCGAGACCGTCTTCATTCCAGCGGTACGCGCGGGAGCGCGCGTGCTCGTGCGGGAAATATTCCCACACTTCACCGTCCGCACTGTAGTCTTCGCGCACCGTACCCCATGCGCGTTCGCTGAGATAGGGACCCCATCGCTTCCAGTGAGCTTGACGATTGCGGGATTGGGCCAGGCGAAGTTCTTCGGGATTCATCGTGTGATTCGTGATAGTAGCTTGATATCGCTCTGAAGCAGGGGAGAAGAAATAAGGAGTCTTTCGACTTCACTCACGGCCTTGCACGCAAGTCCGCGCGTTTCGCTCAAGATGACAAGACCAGATGACGGCCGCGCGCTTGCTGCTACCATGTTCCTTCTCCGAGGAGTGTTTCGATGAGCAATGGTTTGTGCAGGGTTCTACTGGTCACAATCGGCATAGTTGGGTTGCACATGATTGCGGTGGGGCAGCGATTGCCCGCCGGGGGTGCGGTTGCTGTCCCGAGCCATTATCAACTTTTCCTCGATCCGAATCTGGAAGCGAAGACGTTTTCCGGTGAAGAGACCATCGACGTCCAGATCAAAGAAAGCTCCAAAGACATTGCCATCAACTCCCTCGATCTTGATGTTTCGTTTGCCGAAATCATTTCCAACGGCAAAGCGCAGCGCGCGGTCGTGAGTTACGACAAAGCGATGGAACTGGTAAAGCTTCACGTGGGTGACTCTCCGGCTGCTGGCGATGCGCAAATTCATTTGAAATTTTCCGCTCCGTTGACCGATAGTTTACGCGGACTTTACCTGAGCAAGAGCGCGCGTCGAACTTATGCCGTCACTCAGTTCGAAGGCACTTATGCGCGCATGATGTTTCCCTGCTTCGATGAGCCCAACTTCAAAGCCACATTCGATTTGAGTGTTACCGCGGCAAAAAGTGACACGGCTATTTCTAACGGCCGGATCGTGAGCGACAAGCCGACAGTTGACGGCATGCGGCATACGCTCGTGTTTTCAACGTCCCCGAAAATGTCCACGTATCTGGTGGCACTGGCAATTGGGGATTGGCAATGCCTGGAGCGCGACGTCGAGGGAACACATGTTCGGGTGTGCGCAGTGCCTGAGAAGAAAGAAATGGGAGCGTTTGCGCTGGATGTGGCGACCCATTCGCTGGAGTTTTACAACTCGTGGTACGGAATTCCGTATCCGTTCGGAAAGCTCGACATGCTCGCGGTCCCCGACTATGAATGGGGCGGCATGGAAAATACGGCGTCGATTTTCTATCGCGATTCCGCACTGCTGATGGACGAAAAGACATCGTCAGTGTTTGCAAAGCGTGGACATGCGACGGTGATTGCGCATGAGATCGCGCACCAATGGTTTGGCGACCTGGTAACTCCGGTTTGGTGGGATGACATTTGGCTGAATGAAGGCTTCGCGACGTGGATGGAGACGAAGCCGATCGCAGCCTGGCATCCGGAATGGCACCTTGAAGATGACGAGGCAATGTCGGCGCAGCAGGTGATCAGCCTGGATTCATTAGGCGCAACTCGGGCGATCCATGGCGATCCGAAAACACCGTCTGAAATTAAAGAGATGTTTGACGGCATTACTTACGAAAAAGGCGGAGCGGTGCTGTCGATGCTCGAGTCGTACGTGGGCGCGGAGCCGTTCCGCAAAGGGGTCAACGCGTACTTACAAGCGCACGCGAATGGAAACGCCACTGCGGCCGACTTCTGGAGCGCGATGACGCAAGCCTCCGGCAAGCCGGTTGATCAGATTATGCCGACATTCGTGCTGCAGCCAGGAGTTCCGGTGCTGAGCGTGGGAACTTCGTGCGCTAGCGGGAAGGAGAGCGTCGACTTCGAGCAGCAGCGTTTTTTGTTGGCGGCAAAAAGTCAGCCTTCCGTCGAACTGTGGCAAATTCCCGTATGCATGAAGGGTCCGAATTCGGCGGCTGGCTCATGTGCGGTTGTAGCGGAACAGAAGAAGAAGATAGAGCTCGATGGATGCCCCGATTGGCTCTACGCGAATCGGGACGCGAAAGGCTACTATCGCGTGGCCTATGCGCCGGACAACCTGAAGAAAATTTCGGCGGCGGCGGAGAAGGAGTTGAATACTCCGGAGCGGATCGCGCTGGTCGAAGACGCTTGGGCGATGTCGCGTGCGGGCCGATCCCCCATCGCCGATTTCATGGGACTGACTACGGCTTTGAGAACCGAGCATGAGCTGGCTGTGCTCGATTTGCTCTCCGGTCATCTGGATTATGTCGAGGGCGCGTTGGTAACAGCGGGAAAGGCTGACGCCTATCGCAAGTTCGTTCGCGAGCAGTTTAGTGCGCTGGCGGCTGAAGTGGGGTGGAACGCATCCGCCGGGGATTCAGACGAGAAGAAGGCATTGCGTGCGAGTTTGCTGGGAATTCTGGGCCGGGCCGACGATCCAGCGGCGGTGGCGAAGGCGAGGGAGCTGGTGCAGCAATATTTCAAAGATCCCGGTTCAGTGGAAGGAACGATCGCCGGAGAAGCGTTCATCGTGGCTGGTGCGCATGGCGATGCAGCCTTTTATGACCAAGTTTTGGCGCGACTGCAAAAATCCCAATCGGCTGAGGAATACAACTTATGCCTGGGCGCGTTGACTGCGGCGCAAGATCCTGCCCTGGCGCAACGCACACTGGGCTTGGTGGACGAAGGAACGATCCGGCAGCAGGATTATCCGCAGTTCTTTGGGGCGCTACTGGCGAATTCCGCATCCCGCGAGGCGGCTTGGGGATACTTGAAAGCTCACTGGGAAATGCTTGCGGAGAAGGTAACATCCTTCGGCGGTCGCGGTGCAGTGTCGTCGTTGGGCAACGCGTGTTCGGTGGAAATGCGCGACGACGTCAAGCAATTCTTCGCGTCGCATAAAGCGCCGGGAGCGGAGCGCACGGTGCAGCAAAGCCTGGAACGGATTGACGGCTGCGTTGAGTTTAAGCGCGAACATGCCGACAGTATGCAAAAGTGGATGGAAACGCTGTAGGGCCGGCGGAGGCGGTCTGGGCTGTGCTATCAGAATCGTCACTGTTACTGGCTGGTTAGCTCATCGCACGTTGGTGGTAGGGGATGGCACGGTCGGGCCATTCTTCTGTTTCGAGGGAAGAAGTAGTGTTGTTGGTGAGCAGACTTCGGGGGAGGGCTGTTCGACGAAGCGCCTCAAAACTCTATGAGTTTTGAGGCGTTTTCGTGTTAGGGCGGGGAGCCAGGTGCCCCATCAGGTAGGGCAACAGCCGCTCCGGCATTCCGGAAACTACGCGTTCGGGCGGGCTGTCCTCGCGCAGCAACACGTAAAGCTCAGCGGCCCTTTGAAGTGCGTGTGAGATTGACTCAGCATCGTGTGCGGCGGTAACTCTCTGCAGTTGTGCGGTAGCAGCAGCGTCCAGTTCGATTCGGCGAATCCCGCGCTGCGGTCGATGACTCCGCCGATGAAGCATCGGCCCAAGGACTTGCTCACGGAAGAAGGCGAGCATTCCCATTGCTTCAAACAGTTCTCCGCGCTGAAGTTTTGTTCCAGCGTAGTGCAGCCATATCCATGAGCGATCCTCAAACCATTCTGGCGAACGCTCCGGCCATTCGACCTGAAGCGCCTCAATCAGGCGGGCGATCATTTGCGGTTCTCTGGCCCATTGCACCAGGGGCCGCTCGACAGCGTGGACAAAATCGCTCAAGCGTACAAATTTCAAGTCGACGTGAAGCGCTGGCTCATACAAGCAGATGAGGAGGCGAGCTTCGCCCACGTGCTCCCCGGTGAAGGATGCCAGCAGCGGCCCCCAACTCGATGCAATGGCGGGGCGCGAGGAAAGAACGCCCGTGTAGTTCTCGTCTCTCACGAGCAGTATCAGGTCGAGGTCGGAGTACTCGTCAAAGCCGCCGTGAACAAGGGATCCGCCTGCCAGCAAGGCTTCAAATCGTCGATCATTCTGTATGTGGTTGATCAGATGTTTCAGGTAATTGTCGTGCGTGGAAGGGTACATGCTGGTTTCTGGCTCCTGACCAGCAGTCCAGTATATCTAACGGGTCTCATTCAACTGGCGATGTGACCTCTGCCCTCTCGTGTCTGTGCTGTTCGAATCCCCTATGGTAAGTTCGGCTCCTGTGAGCATCCTGCTCAAGCGAGGCCTTCATGCGTAACCTGATTACCGCATTGTGTCTTCTGCTATCCGCCGCTTTTGCCAACGCCCAATGCAGCCAGATGAATCTGGGCCGCGGGGCGAGCCTCAACGGATTTGTGCCGTTCCCCGCTGACAACGCGTGGAACCAGGACATTTCGGGGGCAGCGGTAGATCCGAATTCGGATGCGATCATCAACTTCATCGGGTCGTCGACGCCGCTGCATCCTGACTTTGGCGCGGGATTGTACGGAGGACAAACCATCGGAATTCCGTATGACGTGGTAACCGGATCGCCGTTCGTGAACATCAAGTTCACGGCTTACGGCTCGGAGAGCGATCCCGGCCCGATGCCGATTCCGGCTAACGCGCCCATCGAGGGGTATCCGAAACCTGGAATCGGCGACCGTCACGTGCTGATTCTTGACCGCGACAATTGCTGGCTTTACGAACTTTATCAAGCTTACAAACAGAAAAGCGGTAACTGGAATGCGGCATCCGCGGCGGTTTGGGATTTGCTCAACGACGAGCAGCGGCCTTATACGTGGACGTCGGCAGACGCGGCCGGGCTGCCAGTATTCGCTGGGCTGGCGCGGTATGACGAAGCCGCCAGCGGAAAGGTGGAGCATGCACTGCGCTTTACGCTGCAATACAGCCAGCAGGAGTTCACTCCGCCAGCGTCGCACTGGGCGCCGAATTCGACGAATCCTTTTGCAGCGCCGATGGGAATGAGGATGCGGCTGAAGGCAAGTTATGACATCTCAGGGTTTCCGCCGCAATCGCAGGCGATTCTGGCGGCGCTCAAACAGTACGGAATGATCATGGCGGACAATGGCAGCTCCATGTACATCAGCGGCGATCCGGACAACCGCTGGAGCAACAACGATTTGGGAACGTTGAAGATGGTGCCGGCATCGGCGTTTGAGGTGGTCCTCATCAGCCCGCTGTATACACCGCAGAATGTTCCGCAGGGGCCTTCGCCGCAAATCACGAGCTTCACGGCAAATCCACAGACGGTGATGTCTGGGCAGCCGGTGACTTTGAGCTGGACGGCGAACGGGGCATCGTATTCGATCGTTTCGCCGCAGGTGGGAGCGATCCGCGGAAATTCGGTGGTGGTGAATCCAACGCAGAGCACGGTCTACACGCTGTATTCGACCAATGAGTACGGAAGATCGACGGCAACAGTGAAAGTGACGGTGCAGTGAGACTAGCTAGATATCAAGGACCATGTGTTCTTCGTTGGCATAGATATCTCCGACTTTTAGCGCGCGTGGCTCGTGGCCGTAAATTCGGAAGCCGAGGCTAAGATACAAGACCCGCGCAGCCGATTGATGACTGGTCACGGCGATTGTGATTCGTTCGAGAGTCGGCTGCTGGCGGGCGCGCCGCAGAGCGTCAACCATCAGCGCTCGGCCAATGCCCTGGCCTCGGTACTGCGCTTTGACGTACACACCCCAGATGCGCCCCGTATGCAGGCTTTTTTGTTCTGCGGAGCGAAAAAAGCCGGCGATCCCCGCAGGTTGATTTTCAACGAACCCAACCAGAATAAAGGTTTCGCCCGACGCAGAAACGATGCGGCCAGACATGGACTCGGGCGTCGTCAAGCGATGAGCGGCCGCGTCTGCCGAGAACGCGAGCGGTTCATTTTCCAAAGCCTCAAGACGCAGATGCCAGAAAAGATCGGCGTCTTTTTGCGTTAGCGAGCGAATTTCCATAGCTCAGTGTACTAAGGGGCGTATGGCTGGAATGATTCCCGTAGGTGATGCATCGTGCCAACGTCTTTCACATGTGCGCTAGTATTGTTATGACCCCGTGAAAATTGCATCCAGCCAGTTTTGCTCTCGCGCCTTGATTTTAGCGGCCATCGTTATGGTTTGCGGCTGCGGAAAAAGACATGGAAAAGTCCTGGAAATTGTGTACGTTTCGGCCCCGCAAGCGATTCTGCGCGACCACATGTCGGCGGTATTCAATAAGACAGGAGTGGTGAAGAACGGCGATTCCCTCGATGTTCTCGAAAGAGACCGGCGATTCGTTCGCGTGCGGGATGCTAAAGGCGAGGAAGGATGGCTCGAACAACGTTATGTTGTAGGCCAAGCGGTGTATGACGGGCTGCAAAGCCTGGCACAGCAGGAGAAAAACGACCCGGTACAGGCGAATGGGACGACGCATAACGACACAAATATTCACCTCACTCCGGGACGTGAAACAGACCATCTTTATCAACTGACCGAAGGAACGAAGGTTGCGATTCTGAAGCGGTCGACGGTGGAAAAGAATTCAGCGCTGCCGGCAAAACCTGCGGTGCAGCCTGCCAAGCCCGGCGCGCCTGCAGTGCCGATGGAAGATTGGTCTCTGATTCGCGATCCGCAAGGGCGCGTCGGATGGGTTCTTGCCCGGATGATCGATGTCGACCTTCCCATGGAGGTTTCGCAATACGCCGAAGGTCAGCGAGTGGTGGCCTACTTTGCGCTGAACGAGGTGACGGACGGGGACAAGAAAATACCCGAATACCTGGTGGCCTTGACCGAACCGAAAGATGGAATGCAGTTCGATTACAACCAGATTCGTGTGTTCACCTGGAATCTGCGCAAACACCGTTACGAGACGGCTTATCGGGAACATGGATTGACGGGCGTATTGCCGATTACGCTGTCCCACGAGAGTTTTGACAAAGAGGGCACGCTACCGGTTTTTGTCCTGCGAGTAAGGGATGAGGTCGGAAATGTCAGCGAGAAGAAATATAAGCTCAGCACCCCCATGGTGAAGCGAGTGCTTGCGCCGGGAGAAGCGCCTCCGGTGAAGGCGGCCCGGCGGCGGCGCTAGTCGCGGTTTTGTTCGCCGAAATACTGGCCGATTCCGCTATTCCGATTGACTCCGTAATGGCGGCGGGATTACCCTATCCGCAATGGTAGTTGGTTGCGGCCTTTACGCGAGCACGATGGTTGGTCCCGCCCTTGAACGCCCTGATGTTGAAACCCAGCTTGCGAACCTTCCTTTTATCTTTTCATCAAACCCACTCCTAGCATCGAACACAACCAAGAAACGGGCTGAATGAAAAAAAGCATTGAACTGACCTCGAATATAGAAACTCTCTTTGGGACGCGCGATGAAAACCTGCACGTGCTCGAAGACGGGCTGAACATCAATATCGATTTGCGTTCCAACTCGATCGAACTGGAAGGGGCTCCCGCGGACCTGACGCGTGCGGAACAGGTGTTCGCGGACTACGACCAACTGCGGCGTTCCGGTCACGTATTTAATAATGGCGATCTCAACAGCTTGCTGCGTGTGCTGATTGCCGACCCCAAAGCGACGTTGAAGGGCCTGGCGGAAGCGGGCAAGCAGCGGTCGTTTGGTAAACGGACGGTACAGCCGAAAAGCTTAAACCAGCGCCGTTATCTGGATGCGATCGAATCGCATGACATGGTGTTCGGCATCGGCCCGGCTGGTACAGGCAAAACCTATCTGGCTGTGGCGATGGCGGTCTCGGCGCTGCTGACGAAGCGAGTGAGCCGAATCATTCTGGCGCGTCCGGCGGTCGAAGCCGGTGAGCATTTGGGATTTCTGCCGGGCACATTGCAGGAGAAAATCGATCCTTATTTGCGTCCTCTTTATGACGCGCTCTATGACATGATCGAACCCGAGAAGGTCGATCGTTACCTCGAAAAAAACGTGATTGAAATTGCCCCGATTGCATTTATGCGCGGACGCACGCTGAACGATTCTTTTGTGATCCTCGACGAAGCGCAAAATACGACGTCTGAACAGATGAAAATGTTCGTGACACGTCTCGGGTTCAATTCGAAAGCTGTTATTACGGGAGACGTAACGCAGATCGATCTGCCAAACGCTCGGCGCAGCGGACTGCTTGAGGCAATGGATATTCTCAAGAATGTGGAGGGGCTCTCCTTCTGCCGCTTCGATGACAGCGATGTGGTGCGGCACCACTTGGTGCAACGAATCGTCCGCGCTTACGATCAGCATAAAGAAAGGCAGTCGGCGCAGTTGAGCCTGCTTGATCCCAAGGATATTAAAGCGCCTGCGGCGGCGGGCTCCGGAGTTCTCTTGCCCAGCCCAGCATCCGAGCAACAACTAGAAACTGAGCAATAAAGTGAATAGAATTCGATGGGAGGGCGGAAGCGGCCCTCCCGTTTCTATTTGCCCGCGCCAGACGTGCAACTGGCGGATATGGTCATACTGAGAACGCCGATTGCGGGAGTGAGCGAGGCCGGTTTGTCCCGCTTCGCAACCCGAACCTGCCGCGCTGCGCGGCTCAAAGGACATGTGGAGATAGCGATCGTCGGCCGCCGCGAGATGCGGACGCTTAACCAGCGTTTCCGCGGGAAAGATGTGCCCACCGATGTGCTTTCCTTTCCGGCCGGGAAACAGAATTCCGCTTCGCGCGAAAACAACGCCGGTGATATTGCCATCTGTGCTCCGATTGCGGCGGCGAATGCGAAACGTCTGGGGCATTCCACGGGCGAGGAAATCAAGATTCTGATATTGCATGGAGTGCTGCATCTGGCGGGATACGACCATGAAACCGACCGAGGTGAAATGGCAAAGGTGGAGCGCCGACTGCGAACGCTGTTGAAATTGCCGGATGGGTTGATCGAGCGAAACGATCCAGTGGGCGAGTGGACGAGCTCCGGGCCGAAGTTGCGAGGGACGCGATGATCCTCGGGCTGATCATTTCGTTTGTTCTTCTTTTGTGGCTGCTCACCTTGGTGTCGTACGTCGACCGCTTATACACGGAGACGGGAAAATTTCTGTCGCGGGAATTTCAGGCGAACATCGACGCGTTTGAGCAGATCATCGAGCCGCGCCTGAACGTAAGCCGGGATCGAGTGGCGCTCTCGATGGCCGTGCTGGTTCCCCTGACCATGGCGACCATCGCCATGCTGGTGGGCTTTATCGTTTTTCGTGATCGGGCCTGGAGCATTCGGGAAATCCTGCAAGCGACGCTGAGCCTTGTCCTGATAATTATTGTGTTCAACCGCTTTATTCCCTTTGTGTTTTTTTCGCGCACGGAAGGTAAGTGGTTGGCCTCGTGGGTGCTGCTCCTGCGAATCCTGACGTATCTGGTGTTGCCGGTAACGCTGGTGTTGGGCTTTCTGCAATCGGTCGCCGCTCTCACCAAACAACATTCCGACAGCGAACCTGAGACGCAGGCGGAGGCGGTGGATGCGCTCATCGAAGCGGGACAAGAAGAAGGAATTCTGGATGAGAGCAATCGCGATTTGATCCAGTCGGTGGTCGAGTTCGGCGAAAAGACCGTGCGCGAGGCCATGAAGCCGAGGCCGGAAATTACCGCCGTGCCTGTGAACATGACAGTCGAGAAATTTGTCGAGTTGCTGCGCAGCCGTCCATTTTCGCGCGTTCCAGTATTTCGAGACAGCATTCACAACATTGTCGGCATTGTCTATGCGCAGGATGTGTTGCAAGTGCCCGACACTGAAGCGCACACCCGCACCGTGGACAGCATCATGCGCAAAGACGTTTACTTCGTTCCTGAGAGTAAGTTGGGAAGCGATCTTCTGCGAGAGATGCAGAAAAGCAACGTCCGCATGGCGGTAGTGGTCGACGAGTACGGCGGAGTCGCCGGCCTCGTTACTATTGAAGACCTGGTCGAGGAGATCGTCGGAGAAATTCGCGACGAGCACGACAAGGCAGAGTTCGTGCGGGAAAGCGAACACAGCTACGTAGTGCCGGGAAATATGGATGTTGACCGGTTGGACGAGCTTTTCGGAATCAGGCCCGAAGGCAAAGAGTCGACAACGGTGGCCGGACTGGTGAGCGAGTTGGCGGGACGAATCCCGCAAAAAGGCGATGTAATCGAAGAAGATGGACTGCGCTTTGAAGTGCTCCAATCAACCGACCGGCGGGTGGAGCGGGTGCGCATCTCTGCGAGTCAACCCAGGCAAGTGAAGCTGATATAGTCAGTAACGCTGCGACTCTCGTTTTGCAGTTCAATCACTCCTATGGTTTTTCATTCCGGTTTTGTATGTATTCTCGGTCGTCCCAACGCCGGGAAATCCACGTTGCTGAATGCGTTGGTGGGCGAGAAGCTTGCAATTGTCAGCCCGAAACCTCAGACCACACGAAATCGCGTGTTGGGCATTGTCCAAGTTCCGGCGAAACAAAAAGGAAGCGTTCGCGGTAAGGCGAAGACGATTGCCGGCCAGGTGATTCTGCTTGATACGCCAGGGGTGCACCGTCCTGACACGTCGCTGGGACGCAAGATGATGGCCGAAGTTCAGGAGGGACTGGGCGGATGCGATTTGGTTTTGATGATTATGGATGTCAGCAGAAAGCCCGATCCGGCGGACCAGATGGTGTTCGACCTGGTGAAGCGTTCGAAGACTCCCGCCTTCCTTCTATTGAACAAGATTGATCTTTTGAGGGGCGCGAAAGAGAAGATGCTTCCGCTGATCGAGCAGTATTCCCAGGTCTACAAGTTTCGCGAAGTGATCCCAATTTCGGCGCGAAAAAAGGAAGGACTTGACGTGCTTCTCGACAAGTTGCTCACGGCGCTCCCCAGAGGACCGAGATATTTTCCAGATGACGAAATCACCGATCAGCCCGTGAGGTTTATGGTCGGAGAAATCATTCGTGAACAGCTGCTGATCGAGACTAAGGAAGAAGTCCCATACGCGACGACTGTAGTGATTGAAGCATTCGAAGAAGGGAAGCGGTTGACTCGCATTTCCGCGGCAATTTTTTGCGAGCGGGAGGGACAGAAGGGAATTCTGGTGGGCAAAGGCGGCCAGATGCTGAAGAAGATCGGGACCGCTGCTCGGCTACAGATCGAGAAATTGGTGGGAACGAAAGTGTTCCTGGAATTATTTGTAAAAGTCCGCTCAAACTGGCGGGAATCGCCGGAATTCGTCGAAGAACTGGACTGGCGCCGTCAACTGGAGAGGTTGGCCGCTCGGCCTGGGAAAATCGGTCTCTAGCGTGACCCAATCTGACCGCATGAAAATCCCCAAGCACAAAGCCGAGACTTCCCACGGAAACGCGGGTGGCAGCGAACCGGAGCATGCGGATGGCAAGCTAAAACTGAAGCTTAGCGCATTGATGGCTGCTGACCAGAAAGCAGTTGATTCAGTTGTGGTCTCGGTGATGAAAGCCGTGCGGGAAGCCGATTGCTTGCACTCGCGGTTGTCATCGGTCGAGTTGTCGTTGGCGGAAGCGCTGGCGAATGCAGTTGTACACGGCGCAAAATCCGACAGCAGCAAAGTGATCGAATGCGATGTTTTGGTAGATCACGGATGCAAAGTAATTATCGTGGTGCGCGACCCGGGCCCAGGATTCAATCCCGCCAACGTTCCCAACCCCCTCGCCGGAGAAAACCTCATGTCCAGCCATGGACGTGGCATTTACCTGATCAATCAGTTGATGGATGAAGTGAAGTTCAGCAAGAACGGCTCGGAAATTCAGATGATCGTCGGTTGAGCGTTTAGTCTAGTTATTCTTTCACCGCAATTCCCAAGGCTTTCATTTTCCTGTAAAGATGGCTCCGCTCAAGCCCCAGGACTTCGGCGGCGCGGCTGATATTTCCATGATGCTCGTCTAACTTCTTCAGGATGTAGTCGCGCTCGTAGGCGGCACGCGCCTGCCTCAAGGTTGATAACTCAGTCCCAGTAGAACGGCGAGCGCCATCGCGATAAATAAGTGGGGGCAGGTGTTTGCGCTCGAACTTCGCGGTCGTCGGGTTCATGATGACAATGCGTTCGATGACGTTGCGCAATTCCCGAACGTTGCCCGGCCACGAATAGCGCATGAGAGACTCGGTCGCGTCTGCGGTAATTTCACGGGGACGGCGTCCGTAGGCTGCGGCGAATTCCTTCAAAAAATGCTGCGCAAGCTGAGGCACATCCTCCTGCCGCTCGCGCAAAGGCGGAACGGAAAAAGGAATGACATTCAGACGATAGAACAGATCCTCGCGGAAATTCCCGATGGAAATTTCTTCCTCGAGATCTTTATTGGTCGAGGCGATTACGCGCACGTCGATGGCGACTGGTTCCTCCGCACCGACAGGAGTGACGCGATGCTCGTCGAGGGTGCGCAGGACCTTGGATTGTGTTTTGAGACTCATGTCGCCGATTTCGTCGAGAAAAAGTGTGCCGCCGTTGGCGCGTTGGAAGGTTCCTTCTTTATCCGTCATTGCAGCCGGAAATGACGATTGGCGATGGCCGAAAAGTTCACTTTCAATCAAGTCTTCAGGAATGGCGGCGCAGTTGAGACCCAAAAACATTGCATCTTTTCTCAGGCTTTTCGCGTGGATGGCGTGAGCGACAAGCTCTTTGCCGGTGCCGGATTCGCCGAAGATCAGAACGCGCCCGTTGGTCGGCGCCATGAGTTGGATCTGCTGACGCAGCGCTTTCATGGGGATACTGTCGCCGACGATGACGCTCTTGTGGGTGAGTTGCTTCTTGAGTTCGCGATTTTCTGCGCGCAAACGGCGGGCATCGAGAGCGTGCTTGATTAAGATCAGGGTCTTATCGATCGACAGGGGCTTTTCTAGGAAGTCGTATGCGCCCAGCTTCGTTGCCCGCACTGCAGTTTCGATGGTGCCATGCCCAGAAATCATAAGGACTTCTGGAGCGCTTTCCATAGCGCGAATCTTTTCGAGCGCTTCCAGACCGTCCATTTGCGGCAGCCAAACATCGAGAAGAATGAGGTCGAAGTCGCGTTTGCGCAGGAGTTCGAGCGAGGCTTCGCCGCTGTCCGCGGTGGTGACGCGATACCCTTCGTCTTCCAATACGCCTTTGAGTGACTGGCGGATGCCGGCTTCGTCGTCCACGATAAGAATGTTATGCATGCTGTTCGACAGGAAGCCCAGCTACCGTCTCGGGCGCCAATGGCAACTCGACCACGAAGATCGTGCCTGACGGATGATTTTCTTCCACGCGGATGGAACCGTGATGGTCTTCAATAATGCGGCTGACGATTGCAAGGCCGAGGCCGGTGCCGCGCTTCTTGGTGGAGAAATAGGGCAGAAAAAGTTTTTCCTTGAGGTCGGCGGTCACGCCGTGCCCGGTGTCGGAGACTGTGATTTCGACCGCGTCGTGACTGGTGACCAACGCTGTTGATATGCGAATCTCCTTCAACGCCACCTGCTGCATGGACTCGGCCGCGTTATCCACTAAGTTTGCCAAGGCGCGCTTGATGCCCTCGGGATCGGCCATCACCGCGGGAAGATTAGGCGCAAGCGTGACGCTGAGGTGGATGCCATCGAGTCGTCCGGTGAAGAGGGCAAGGGTCGATTCCACGATCATATTGATGTCCGCAGCTTGAGGCTGGGCGGTGGGAAAACGCGCGAGCGTGGAGAACTCATCCACCAGCGTGCGAACTGTCTCGACGGCGCTGGCGATAGTGTCAGCGCAGGTCGAGATAATCTGCAACGATTTTGCGGGGACTGGCTGTTCGCGGTCAAGATGGCGGCGAATTCGCTCCGCTGACAACACGATGGGAGTCAGCGGGTTTTTGATTTCGTGGGCAACGCGCCGGGCAACTTCCCTCCAGGCGGCCTGTTTCTGTCCCTTCAATAAATCGGACAAATCTTCGAACACGAGCACGTATCCGGTTTTGGCGTCTCCATGGCGAAGCGTGGCGACAGTGGTGGCAACATTCAGCTTGGTGCGCTGTAGTGGCCATTCCATCTGGGTAGTTGTGGTTCCCATGCGGTCGGCACGCCGCAGCATCGGGGCGATGTCTTCCATCACTTCTTCCGGGAAAACGTGATTGAGATCGGCGCCCACCAGGGCTGCCGGGGTTGGCGGTTCGGAGCTACCGGGATAGAAAAGCCGCAAGAGAGCCTGGTTCGCGTGAGTCACGCGCCAAGTGGCGTCGAGTGAGAGAACCCCGGTGGGAATACTTTCCAGGATCGTCTCAATATGGCGGCGGCGCTGCTCTAATTCGCGGTTGGAAACGTCAATCTGCTTCCGGCTGGATTGCAACTCCTCCGCCATTCGATTGAAAGAGAGCACCAGATCGCCGATTTCGTCGGTGGCAGCGACCTCGACGCGGTGGTCGAGATTTCCGCGTGAAATCTCTTGAGTCGCGACGGCCAGCGCAGTAACGGGGCGAGTAACGAGTTTTGAGAGAAACAAGGCGAGCCATGTGGTAGCGAAGAGGACTAAGACCGTCAAGAGCAGCAGCAAGTCCATGTAGGTTCGGCGTAGAAGACGCCGTTCATGGTTGAGTTCCAAGTAGCGCTGCTGGCTGGCTTCCACTTTATTCACGAGCGCCGAGAACGTTGGCGGAAGTGGCATCGCGACAAGAATCATTCCACCGTTTTGCGAGGTTGCGCGGCCAAGCTGGTACTGAGTCTGTCCCCATAGAAAAGTCGCCGGCGTGTTCGTGTCCGGCGATTTCGCTGGAATCTTCGTAGCCAACTCACTCCAAGCGACGGGCGTGTTGAGCGTGGCTGCTGGCTCGCCGTTTTGAAGGGCGACGGCGAAGCCGCCCTGAAGTGTGCGCTGATGCTGCTGAAGCAAATCATGCAGTCCGCGCTTGTCCTGATTCGCGAAGGCGTCGTGCGATGAATCGGCGATGGATTGTGCTTCCGCGCGAGCGTTCTGCGCAGCGTAAACGGCCAGTAGAGAAGCCATCTCGGCGGTCTCCTGGCGAACTTCCTCAACCGGACTGGAGAACCACTTGTCGATCGAGCGGTTCATCAGTCCGTAAGAAAACCAGAACATGATGATGGTCGGCAGGAATGACAGCAAAAGGCTGGCAACGACCAGCCGGGTGCGGAATTTAGATCCGGGAAGGCCCAAACGCCGTTCCGCCAGCAACTTCAGCAGATTCCGCGCAAGCACAAACGTCAACGCGACGAACAACAAGAAGATCAGGACGGAAAGCGAAGCGAAAGCCAGTAATTGCTGATTGGAATCCGGTTTCAGAAACGGCAGGTCAAACGATGTTTGAGGAAGAATGATGGCGAACGCGAGTACGACGCCGACCGACAACATGATGACGGCGCGCTTCCGCTTCGATGTTCTGGATTTCGGCGGATTTGCTAACTGGTCAGACAATTGTGCGCTCAACTCTCATTCCCGGGCAGGTTCTCAACCGCCCTAATTATATGAGCAGACGGCCAATTCGGAGTGACTGGGCCCGTTTGCAAACGGCAGGCACTTACCAAAGTTCACGGTCTGCGGGATTGAGATTCACGGCAAAGCCCGTCTGGCGCGGCATGTAACGGGTTGCTGCCGGGCAAAGCGCGGAACGCGCACAGTACAAGTACC
>CAVYTO010000005.1:0-196655 GCA_963771505.1 Terriglobia bacterium | reverse complement strand
AAAGTTACTGGTGAAGTAACGCGTCTGAGGTGACAATTTGTGTCAACGCAAGAGCACCGGAAGATTCCTCGCGGAATTCTCTCAGTGGCGCGTGCAGCGGGGAAGTCTGTCCCGTGGGAAACAGGAGACTGAGGCATGTCACAACGGCTGGGAGATCTTCTTGTCAAAGAGAAGATCATTACAGCAGAACAGTTGGTGCAAGCGACCAAGACCCAGAAAGACACGAACTGTCGTCTGGGGGCCGCGCTCGTCAAATTTGGGTTTCTAACTGACGAGGACGTCACCAATTTCCTTTCCCGGCAATATGGCGTGCCCGCGATCAACCTATCCTACTTCGAAATTGACCCGGCCGTCGTAAAACTCATTCCTCACGAAACCGCGAAACGTTATCAGATTTTGCCGCTCAGCCGCGTGGGCGCGTCGTTGACCATCGCCATGGTCGACCCCACTAATGTTTTCGCCATGGACGACATCAAGTTCATGACCGGATTCAACATCGAGCCGGTTGTGGCTTCGGAAAGCTCGATTCTCGAAGGGATTGAAAAGGCTTACGGCGGAGCGAAGGAAGAAGACCTCGAAACGGTCATGCAGTCCATGTCGGACATGGATGACGCCGACGTAGAGGTGCAGGCTGAGCAATCGGAGATGGAGCTTTCTGAACTGGAGAAGGCTGCCGACGAAGCTCCGATCGTGAAGCTGGTGAACCTGGTGTTGACGGATGCGGTAAAGCGCGGGGCCAGCGACATTCACATGGAGCCTTACGAAAAAGAGTTCCGTGTCCGCTTCCGTATAGACGGCATTCTGCAAAGCATCATGTCGCCGCCGCTGAAGTTGAAAGATGCGATCACATCTCGCCTGAAGATTATGTCGAAGCTGGACATCAGCGAAAAGCGGCTTCCGCAGGACGGCCGCATCATGCTGAAGATGCAGCTCAATGGAAAGAAGAAACAACTCGACTTTCGTGTCAGCACGCTGCCGACGCTGTGGGGCGAAAAGATCGTCATGCGTCTCCTGGATAAGGAGAACCTGCGCCTCGACATGACCAAACTCGGTTTCGAACCGGAATCGCTGGTCAAGTTTGAGAAAGCAATTCTAAAACCGTATGGAATGGTCCTGGTAACGGGGCCGACGGGATCGGGCAAGACGAACACGCTGTATTCATCAATTGCCCGATTGAACCAGCCGGACACCAACATCATGACGGCTGAAGATCCGGTCGAATTTCAGCTGGGCGGCGTTAATCAGGTTCAGATGAAAGAACAGATCGGGTTGAACTTCGCGGCGGCCTTGCGCGCCTTCTTGCGGCAGGACCCGAACATCATCCTGGTCGGCGAAATTCGAGATTTTGAAACGGCAGAAATCGCGATTAAGGCGGCATTGACCGGTCACTTGGTGCTTTCGACGCTGCATACCAACGGCGCGCCGGAAACGATTACCCGGCTTATGAACATGGGCATCGAGCCATTTCTAGTGGCTACATCGGTGCATTTGATCTGTGCGCAGAGGTTGGTCCGGCGCATTTGCAAAGACTGCGCAGAGGTTGTCGAAGTGCCGCCGCAGGCGTTGATTGACGAAGGCTTTTCGCCGGAAGAAGCGAAGACGGTGAAGACACAAAAAGGGAAAGGTTGCGGAGTGTGCAACAACACCGGCTACAAAGGCCGTTGCGGACTCTATGAAGTAATGGAAGTCGACGACGAGATCAAGGAACTGGTCTTGATCGGCGCATCAGCGCTTGAGTTGAAAAAGAAAGCGATTGAGCGCGGCATGATTACGTTGCGCCGTAGCGGATTGATCAAAGTCGCAGCCGGGATGACCACCTTGGAAGAAGTGGCGCGGGAAACGATTCACTAGAAAGAAAAGGGAGAAAGAACATGGGTTTGTCACTGAGCGATCTGTTAAAGCGAATGTTGGAGATGAGTGGCAGCGACTTGCACCTTACGACGAATTCGCCTCCGCAGATTCGCGTCCACGGGCACCTGGTCCCGCTTGACTTGCCGCAGCTGACGCCGGCGGAAACGAAACAGCTGGCTTACAGCGTCATGACCGATTCGCAAAAGCACCGGTTCGAAGAAAACCTCGAAATGGATTTTTCGTTCGGCTTGAAGGGGCTGGCGCGTTTTCGTGCCAACGTATTCAACCAGCGCGGCGCGACCTCGGCTGTTTTCCGTGTCATTCCCTTCGAGATCAAATCTTTCCACCAGCTTGGGCTGCCCAAGGTAGTCAGCGCCATGTGCGATAAGCCTCGCGGCCTGGTGCTGGTGACTGGCCCTACCGGTTCCGGCAAATCGACGACGCTGGCGGCCATGATCGACAAGATCAACACCGAGCGCCACGATCACATCCTCACAATCGAAGATCCGATCGAATTCGTGCACATGAACAAGAACTGCGTGGTCAACCAGCGCGAATTGCATGCGGATACAAAGAGCTTCAGCGACGCTCTGCGAGCCGCCCTTCGTGAAGACCCGGACGTGGTGTTGATCGGCGAAATGCGCGACCTGGAGACGATCGAATCGGCACTGCGAATTGCGGAAACCGGCCACTTGACCTTTGGCACCTTGCACACCAATTCCGCGTCATCCACTATCAATCGCGTGATCGACGTGTTCCCGTCGCATCAGCAGTCGCAAATCCGCGCGCAGTTGTCGCTGGTGCTGGAAGGCATCATGTGCCAAAGCCTGCTGCCTAAGTCAGACGGCAAAGGACGGGCAATGTGCATGGAAATTCTGGTACCGAATGCCGCGGTCCGCAACCTGATCCGCGAAGACAAGATTCACCAGATTTATTCCTCGATGCAATCGGGACAGGAGAAATACGGGATGCAGACCTTCAACCAGGGTCTGGCCACGCTCTGTTTGCAGAAGCAGATCACGCTGGAAGTAGCACTGGCACGGTCCAGCAACCAGGATGAGCTCCAGGAAATGATCAATCGCGGAATCGGTCTGCTGGCGAAGAACCAGACGACCGCGGTGGGAAAAGCCGCGACGCCGGGGAAGTAAGGCGCGGCACGGAAATTTGAAGCGCAATTTAGAGAGGCCCAACTATGCCAGTATTTACGTTTTCAGGGAAAACCGCTTCCGGAGAAAAAATCGCCGGGGAACGAAACGCCGCCACCAAAGAGATGCTGTCGCTGCAACTGCGGCGGGAACAGATCACGGCCGGCTCCATTCGCGAAAAGGGCAAGGAATTCGCGCTGCCCACGCTGGGCCGCTCGCCGAAGATCAAAACGAAAGACGTGGCCGTATTCTTCCGCCAGTTTTCCGTCATGATTGACGCAGGCTTGCCGCTGGTGCAATGCCTTGAGATTCTTGCGGCCAACCAGGAAAACCAGGCCTTCCAGAAAACATTGACCGGCGTACGCACGACGGTGGAAGGCGGATCGACCCTGGCCAACGCGATGCGGCAATATCCTAAAGTGTTCGATGATTTGACCACGAACATGATGGAAGCCGGCGAAACCGGCGGTATTCTCGACATCATCCTTCAACGCCTTGCGGTATACGTGGAGAAGGCCGTCAAACTGAAATCCGCAGTGAAGTCGGCGTTGATTTATCCGGTATCGGTCATCTCGCTGGCGGCGTTGATCGTTGGTGCGCTGTTGAAATGGGTTGTCCCGATTTTCGCCAACCTGTTTGCCGGATTGGGCGTCACCTTGCCGTTGCCTACCCGCATCGTGGTGGGCATGAGCGCGTTCATCGGGCAGTTCTGGTGGTTCATGATCCTAGGCATGGTTGGAATGACCTTCGGGATCAAACAGATTCGAGCCAACCCGAAGGGCCGCTATTACACCGACCACATGCTTTTGAAGACTCCCGTCGTGGGCGTGCTCCTGCGGAAAATTGCGGTGGCACGTTTTACCCGTACGCTGGGTACGCTGATCACTTCAGGCGTGCCGATTCTGGAAGGGTTGAGCATTACGGCGCGAACCTCCGGCAACGCGGTGCTCGAAGAAGCTTTGATGAAGGTCCGCAAAGCCATCGAAGAGGGCCGTACGATCGTCGACCCGCTGCGTGAATCGGGCGTATTCCCGAACATGGTCAGCCAGATGATCGGCGTTGGTGAAGCAACTGGCGCGATGGATTCCATGTTGCAGAAAATCGCCGACTTCTACGAAGACGAGGTGGACGCCGCGACCAAAGACATGTTGGCCATGCTGGAACCGATCATCATCGCGGTACTGGGTGTTTGCGTCGGCGGCATCGTCATCTCGCTTTACATGCCGCTGTTCTCGATGATCGCGAAACTGGCCGGCTAACCAAAATATTGCCGATGGAGCGCGGGAAATTGCGCTCCATCGGCCTTAACGCTTTCGCGGTCGTGGATGAACTTGAGTCCGGAACCGCAAAGAGCAGCCAGGGGAAGTTGAACCGGGTCATGCAATCGATGTTTGATGAGCGGCAATGGCTGGCATGGCTGGTCAAAGTCCGCATACTCATCCTCACACTCTTACTGGGAATTGAGCTGGCGATCTCGCGGCTCACCGCTCAGCCCGTTGCCCTTGCGGCTGTTCGTCAATGCCATTCTGCTCTGGTATGCGCTGTCGATTTTTCATCTGCTGCTGGTTTCGTTCTGGCAGGAATTCCGCATCCAGTGCGTGCTTCAGGTGGTCACCGATTTAGTGCTGGTGACGCTGATCGTTTATGCGACCGGCGGCGTTGATAGTTCCTTCAACTTTCTCTATCCGCTGGTAATTATCGTTGGCTGCATATTATTGCCCCGCATGTGGGCAGGTTGATTGCCGGGCTGGCATTCATTCTGTTCGGGACGGTGCTGGAGCTTTCGTATTTCGGACTAATTCCTGCATATTCTTCCAGCCATCCCGACTTCAAGACCTTTCAAGCCATCATTTTCGTCAACCTCATCGCTTATCTCGCGGTGGCGTATTTAGCCAGCCTGCTTGCGGCGAAGTTGCGGCAGGTCGACGTCAAGCTGAAACAGACCAGCGGCGTGCTGGAAGACTTGCAGGCGCTGCACGAAAACATCATTCAGTCGATCAGTGGCGGCCTTATTACGACCGGGCTGGATGGGCACATAACGTTGTCGAACCATGCAGCACAGAAACTGCTGGAGCAGACTGAACGTGAGTTGTGGGGATTTCCCATCCAACATCTCTTTCAAGACCCTTTGCCTTTGATGAATTCCAAGGGACGGTATGACGAAGTTCGATTTGTAGCTCCAAACGGTTTTCGCAAGACTTTTCGCGTCATGATTTCGGAATTGAACATGCCGGGGCGGAGCACGGTTGGCTTCGTCTACACACTGGACGACCTGACGCAAATTCGCCGGCTGGAACGCGAAGTTCGCATCCAGGACAAATTGGCTGCGGTGGGAAGGCTTGCGGCGGCGATCGCGCACGAAATCCGCAATCCTCTGACCTCGATCGCCGGTTCGGTGAGCATGTTGGCGGATATTCCCGATCTCACGGAAGAACATCGGCAGCTTTTACAGATCGTTACTCGCGAGTCGGACCGGTTGAACAACATCATCACCGACTTCCTCTCTTACTCGCGGGGCAAGCGCTACGAATTCGCGCGGGTAGATTTGTTGCCGCTGCTTGACGATACGTTGACCTTGTTGGAGCACCGTCTCACGGCGGAAGGTTGCGGAATTGTAATCGAACGCGATTTCAAAGTGCAGGAAGCGCTCGCCTTTGCGGATGGGGACAAGATCAAGCAGGTGTTCTGGAACTTTGCGGAGAATGCAGTTCGGGCGATGCGCACCGGAGGCCGCCTGCGAGTTTCAGTCGCATCCGCCGAAGCGGATTGGCAGTTGAGTTTTTCGGATACTGGGCCGGGAATCGATCCGCAACTCGTGGAGAAAATATTCGAGCCATTCCAGTCGCAATTCGAAGGCGGAACCGGCCTCGGGCTTGCGATTGTTTACCAGATCGTGCAGGCGCATGAAGGCAAAGTTTGGGCGCGTTCCAAACCGGGGCAAGGAAGCGAATTTGTATTGCGGCTGAGGCGAATGGCTAGCGTGAACGGAACGGACAGCGAAGAGAAAGACGACGCCAATATTCTCGATTTGGATGGCGCTCAGGCGGAGGCCGCGCATGGGTAACATCCTGGTTTGTGACGACGAGCGATCGATCTGCGAGATGCTCGACATCGCGCTGCGTCGCGAAGGTCACAAAGTGGAAACCGTTACGTCCGGTGAAGCCGCCAAGCGCAAGCTGGATGGAGCGATCTATGACGTTGTCGTGACCGATATCAAGATGCCGAACATTAACGGCATCGAGGTACTGCGCCATGCGCATCGTTCGTCACCGGATTCGGCCGTGATCCTGATGACCGCCGTGGATGATTACGAAGCCGCAGTGCAGGCGGTGAAGGCCGGAGGCGCTGCCGACTACATTCGGAAAACGCCCGGTCTGGTGGATGAGATCAAGCTCGCGATTAACCGCGCTCTCGAGAAGCTTTCACTCAGTCGGCAGAATTTTGCGTTCAAACGTGACGCCGCCGCGCGCAATTCGCTCGACAACATTGTCGGCGTCAGCGCCGCGATGGAAAAACTGAAGCAGACAGTACGTACAGTTGCGTCCACTCAAAGCACGGTACTCATTTATGGGGAGAGCGGAACCGGTAAAGAATTAGTAGCGCGCGGCGTGCATGTTTGCTCGCCGAGGGCCACTGAACCGTTTGTTTCCATTAACTGCGGAGCTTTTCCTGAAACACTGCTGGAAAGTGAACTCTTCGGCTATGTGAAAGGTGCATTCACCGGCGCGAACCAGAACAAGCTCGGACTATTCGAAGTCGCAAACCAGGGCACGGTGTTTCTCGACGAAATCGGTGAGATGACGCTCACCATGCAGGTGAAGCTGTTGCGTGTTCTTCAGGAACGGTGCGTTCGTCCGGTGGGAGGAAGCGCGGAAATCCCAATTGACGTTCGCGTGATTGCGGCCACCAACCGCGATCTGGACCGCCAGGTTTCAGACGGGACCTTCCGCGAAGATCTTTACTACCGGCTGAATGTGATTCCGGTCGTAGTGCCGCCGCTGCGAGAGCGCAGGGAAGATATTCCGCTGCTGGTAAACCATTTCTTGAAGAAGTACGCGCCTGCGGCAGGCAAGAATCTTAGCGCGTTTGCGCCGGGCGCGATCGAAGGGCTTAGCGGATACGATTGGCCGGGCAACGTCCGGCAACTCGAGAATACGATTGAACGGGCGGTGGCGCTGGAAACGTCGGCATCGTTGCATGTGGAACTTCCCGCTGAGCGTCCTAAAAGCCGGGCTGCCGCTGCGGGCGCTGCGGGAGGCTTTACCGTAGGCGGTCCTGCCAGCCTTCCGGATGGCATGGACATGGAAAATTATGTGTCCAGCATCGAAGTGTCGTTGCTGAAAACCGCGCTGGAACAAGCGAACGGAGTACAGACGCGGGCAGCGGATACCCTGAAAATCTCTTACCGATCCTTCCGGCACTTAATGAAGAAGTACAAGCTATAGAGCGGCTTAAACGCCTTTCTTCAACTGCTGCTTCCAGCTGAGAACGCGAGCTTTGTTGCCTTCCGCTTCGGCTTCTGGAATCATCCCCTTCATCTGGTAGAGCACAGACAGGCTGGTGTGGGCGAGAACGTCGTCTGGATCAAGTTCTGCGATGCGCTGCGCCGTAGCGATGGCTTCGTCGAGACGTCCGAGACCTTGAAGAACGCGTGCCAACCCGTGCATCGCTTCGGTAAAGTCAGGGTCGGCTGAAAGCGCGCTGCGATATTCGTTGACCGCGCGTTCGGCTTCGCCGTCGGCGACGAGGTCGAGGGCGGCGTAATAATGGTCTTCGGCCTTCTGTCGGGCGGTTTGGGTCATGAAGTGAAGAGGGCAGCCAGAAGCGAATTTTACCACCTGCGTTCTTGGATCGAGGCAATACGGCTGGTTAACCGGCATGGCCGCAAACGAATTAGAATTCTGAGCTGGCGAGTTTCTTATGGGCCACATGCTGCGATTTCTTTGGAATGCCACGCGGGGGCATCGTTTAGCGCCTTGGCGCAGTCCGTATCTACTATGGCGCGTGGAGACCTACTGCGGCGTGAGGATGAAAGATATAGGGTTTCTGGAATTCTGGGAATTCACGTGGCACGAGCGCGCGAACCTTTGGCGATTTCTCAAGTGGACCGGAGAAATGGACCGGTATGTCCATCCCACAACCCGGCCAAAGTAGTTACTGGCCGCTTCCGGCTGCGCTTGCGCCTTCCAACACAATATTGATTTCTGCGCCTTTGCCGACGCCGAGAAGTTGTGCCGCTGCGGCGCGATTGGCAGCGATCTCGAGATATCCCATGCTACCAAGGATACCGAAGACTTCTCCCGGCTGGCCTTCCGCGTAATTCGCATGGATGGCTGTGATTTCGCGTTTTCCGGCCACAATCTTGAACGGCACCGGATCCAGCTGAAATATCATTGGCGCATCTTTGGGTGTGATGTTGGTGACGAGGTTGCCGAAGCGGTCGACTTTGAGCACCACGCCCTTCAGCGCTCCAGCGGATGCGGCTTTGGGCTTGGGAGCGTTGAAGCGGACAAAATCCGTGATCTCATCTCCAAACTTCTCTGAGTCGACGCCCTTCGCGAGATAAGCAGCGACCGGTGCAAAAATGTCGCGGGCATGAAATGTATTACTGATGGGCTGGAGCGAGTAATGCTCCGCCGTGATATGACGGACATGCAGCCGTTCTTCGCGGCCATAAATCAACGACATCACACCATTGTCAGGCGCTACAAAGTGGTGGCGCTCGCTGCTGACGAGAATCGGGCGGCGTGCGGTACCTACGCCGGGGTCAACCACCACCATGTGGACCGTGCCCGCTGGGAAGTACGAATAAGCCTGGGCGATCGTCAAAGCTCCGTCGAGAACGTCAAATGCCTGCACGGAATGGCAGATGTCCACGATGGTGGCTTCGGGGACGATTTCGAGAATGACGCCTTTAACGGTGCCGACGAAATGGTCGTTAAGTCCAAAATCAGTGGTCAGCGTAATGATCGGTTGATGGGGCACAAGATTCCTCTCGGTTTTCGGTGCAAAATAAGCGCAAAAATCGAAAGTAACCCGATGGGATGTCCGAGTCAAGGCACCGAGGTAATGGAAATGCAAGGCGCCCCCTCGGCTTAATCGATGGAGATGTCACCCGATCCGGTTCGCACTACCACAGGGACACCTCCGTTGCCGACTTTACCGTGAACCTGTTTTCGCTCTATTCGGCCCTGGACCGTCATGGGCATGGAAGCCGACACCGAACCGGAGCTGGTTGAGGCATCGAGATCGAAGCTGGATTGAGCCGGAACCCTGAGCTTGACCTCGCCGGAACTTGTGCGCAGGTTCCATTCGCCGGAGGGTTTGCCGTCCACCTCGAGCGAGCCGCTGCCGGTTTCGGCCTGAAGCGAACCCTGAATACCTCGAAGTTCGACATCGCCTGAGCCGGTTGAGACGCGGACGGACCCGGAGGTAGTCTGTTCGAGTTCCACCGATCCGCTTCCTGTGTGGCCTTCGAATCCGCCAGCGATGCCAGAAGCGTGAATCGACCCGCTGCCGGTCTTGGCGCGGATATCGCCATGAATGTCGTGGATGGTGACGTCACCGGAACCTGTTTCGGCGTGGACGCCCGCTCCGAGACTCGATAACTTGAGATCACCTGAACCGCCGTCTACCTCGACCTGACCCTGCAGTCCGGTTATGGTCTGGTCGCCCGAACCGGTGTGGGAATGTAGGCGGGTGTCGGCGGGAACGACGATCTCATAGGAAATGGAAATGTTGTGCAGCATGTCGCTGTCGAGATGGCCGACACGAATCGTGCTGCCGCTTTGCTGGATCGGCGGATTGGATTCGATCTGGCGAATTTTTTCATCCGCACTGCCAAACCAACTGTTGGCTTTAATGCGGGCGGAAATTTCGACCTTGCCCGCTGCGCCGCTCGAAACCCTGATATCGCCCGAACCCGTGCTCAAGTCCAGGTCAACCGCTCCGGAAACTGACAGGGTACGTTCAAAGTGGCCTTCGCTGGCGGCGATGGCTTGCGGTGCCTGAGTGCAAGCCAGAGTTGCAATGATTAAAACGGGTAAGAGTTTGGCAAAAGCGGCTTGCATTTTCATCAATTTCCCTCGGAATGGGCAGTTTAGTACAAAACTCGGGGCACGGCTTTTATCCGTGCCCCTGATTCAAAGCTCTTAGCGCTATTGAAGGATGACTTGATCGCCCTCTTTGAGTCCGCTCAGCAACTCGGTCTTGGCTCCGTTGGAGATGCCGATGTTGACGGCAATCTTGCGCTTTCCGTCCTTCTCTTTTGTATCCGGAATCTCGACGGAAGCTTTCTTGTCTTTGTCATAGAGAATCGCGCCTTCCGGAATTTGCAGCACACCTTTGTGCTCCTCGAGGATGATCTCGGCGTTCGCGGTCATTTCCGCCTTCAACTCTCCGCCGGGATTGTTAATCGACGCCCGAACTTCAAACGTGGTGACGTTGTCTTTTTCGACACCCATCGGCGAAATCTTAGTGACGACCCCGTTGAACGTTTTGTCTTTGAAAGATTCGACCTTAATCCGCGCCGGCTGGCCGAGATAGACCTTGCCGATGTCGCTCTCGTCAACTTTGCCCTTTACGTAAACCTGGCTGGTATCGCCGAGCGTCATCACCAGCGTGGCGGAAGAACCGAGAACGAGAATCGAGCTCACCGCGTCGCCGATTTCGACGTCGCGAGAAAGAACGATGCCGTCGATTGGAGACTGAATGTCGGTATATCCGAGTTGCTCTTCGAATTGCTTCAGGTTCGCCTGGTCTTGCGCGACGGTAGCATCGGCCTGGGCGATTTTTGCCTTCAGCACGGTGACCTGGGCTTTGGATACATTCTGCTTATTCAAAGAAAGTTCGTAAGCCTTTTGCGCGTCTTCGAGGGCCGATGTGGAGACGACTCCATCTTTGGCCATACCCTGGGCGCGCTCGTACGCACGCTTGAGCAATGGAACGTCTGGGCCTTCAGCGTCGACCTTTGCGCGTTCGAAGTCGGCTTTGGCACTGATCAGGTTGGCCTGCGCAGCTTCAAGAGACGCTCGAGATTGATCCACTCCAGCCTGAATTTCAGCTTTATCGAGTTGTGCCAGCAATTGACCCTGGTGGACCTTATCGCCGTATTCCACATAAAGCTTTTTCACCAGGCCGCTGGCTTTGCTTTTTACTTCAACCTTTGTGATGGGCTCGACTTTGCCGGTGGCAACGACGCTCTTCGCCAGGTCGCCTTTTTCAACCTTCGCCAGCTTGGTAGGGTCGATCTTGGTGCCTCCACGAGTGAAGGCAAAGACCACGCCGGCAAATACCAGCACGACCGCGATGACAATTCCGATAATAAGCAGACGCTTGCGTCGCTTCTTGGCTTGATTATTTCCGTTCACTGCCGCCTCCTGCGCTTTCTAATGACTGTGCGCCGTCAAACTTTGATACGGATCACGCGCAAAATTTGTTCCTTCAAGATATGACATAACCGTTCGGATCGAAGCGTTAGACCATCTAAACGTAGAAAGGGAAGCAGCAATTCTCCGTTTATCAGTGAATGATCCGAGTCTCTAGCCACGCCGAGCGCTTATTGGTCTGGAACTTACAAGTTTAACATTCTGGCCCGAAGGGCTTCTCAAAACTACTCCTTTGGAATGTTAGAATTACCCTTCCATGATCGCCTATGTTCTGCTGCGGGTGTTCCTGGTCTTGCTGCTGGTGGCGCTGAACGCCTTCTTTGCCGCCGCGGAATTCGCGCTGGTGAGTGTGCGCGACACGCGCATTCAGCAACTGGTGGAGGCGCGTCGAATCGGCGCACGCACCGTCCAAAAACTGCACCGCAATCTGGATGAGGTGGTGAATGGCGTCCAGTTAGGTGTCACCATCGTCAGCTTAACGCTGGGTTGGATTGGCGAGCCAATCGTCGCCCACATCGTTGAGGGAATGGGGATTATTGCGGAGGTTCCCCACGCTCTCGTTTACGCTCACGGAATCGCCATCGTTCTGGCCTTCACCCTCATTACATCCCTGCACGTCATCCTCGGCGAACTGGTGCCGAAGTCTTTGGCCTTGCAGCGCGGAGAGCAGGTAGCGCTAGCCGTGGCTGCGCCGATGGATGTCTTCCTGACTTTGACGCGTCCGCTGCTTTTTGTCATGAGCCGGGCTGCGGCCTCGGTACTGCGGATATTTGGCACGCCCGGGGTGCGGCATGGCTCGGTCCATTCCCCCGATGAACTGAAATTGATTGCGACGGCCAGTCGGCAGCTGGGGCAAATCCCCCCGGCGCAGGAACAGATGATCCACAATGCGCTGGAACTCGAAAACATCACCGTGCGGGAAGTGATGGTGCCGCGTCCTAAGATATTCTCCCTGCCGGGCGACCTTTCTTTGGAAGATGCTCTCAACCGCGTGGTGGACGAACAACACTCGCGGGTCCCGGTCTACGATCCGCAAAGCGGGCCAGAGCACATTATAGGGTTGCTCCATTCAAAGGATCTGACGCGGTGGACTCGCGTGCGGATCGGTTCCAGCGCGGCGCAGGCGGCGCGAATCTCAAGCATGAAGATCAGCCAGATCATGCGCGATGTTTTGGTCGTCCCAGAAACAAAAGTGCTGACTGAACTGTTGGAAGAATTCAAACAGCGCAAGCGTCATCTAGCAGTGGTGGTCGATGAATTTGGTTCCACTGCGGGTGTGATCACAGCGGAAGACATTCTCGAACAACTGGTGGGAGAGATCGAAGACGAGTTCGATGTCGGGCCGGTGGAGCAGCCGATTTTTGAAGGTAAAATTGCCGTGGTTCTGGAAGGCGCGACCGGAATCCGTGACCTGGATTCGCAGTATGGGCTAACGCTGCCGCGGGACGGCGGGTTCGAGACCCTGGCGGGCTTCATCTTCGCGCGGCTGCAAAAAATCCCTGAAGTCGGCGACAGGTTCGATTACGAAGGCCATCGCTTCACCGTGGAAGAAATGGAAAGTCACCGCATCGCCAAAGTGAAAATCGAGAAGCTGGAATCGACGGCGCTTGGGCAAACGGGAGATTGAAAGCAACCGCCGCTAATTGCTGATGCTTGTTTATTTTCTAAAGCGGATGTTGTACGCACTGCCAGTCGTGTGGCTGGTGGTGTCGCTCGTGTTTTTGATGATCCACCTTGTCCCCGGCGATCCAATCCTGCAAATGCTGGGTGAAGGCGCGCCGGCGGCAGATGTGCAGGCGGCGCGGCACGCCTACGGTTTCGACGAACCCCTCGGCAAACAGTATTTGCGCTATTGGAAAGGCGTTGCTCACGGCGATCTCGGGCAGTCCGTGAGAATGAACCAGAGCGTGAGCAAGCTGGTGCTTCAGCGCTATCCGTACACCCTTCAGTTGACGCTGGCGGCGTTGTTTGTGGCGGTGCTGCTCTCGATTCCAGCGGGAGTTCGATCGGCGCAGCGCAGAAATCAATGGGACGACCGGACGTTGTCGGTCGTCAGCTTGTTCGGATTGTCGTTCCCGAATTTTGCCCTGGGGCCGATTTTGATTTTGTTTTTTGCCATCAGACTAGGATGGCTGCCGGTCTCAGGGGCGGGAAGCTTCGCGAATCTGGTTCTGCCCGCGATCACCATGGGTGGGGCGCTGGCGGCGATTCTAACGCGAATGGTTCGCACATCCATGCTGGAAGAGTTGAGCCAGGATTACATCCGGACGGCGCGAGCCAAAGGCCTCCCCGAACGGACCGTGGTTTACAGGCACGCACTGCGGAACGCGATGATCCCGATTATCACGGTAGTTGGACTGCAATTCGGAGCCTTGTTGGCAGGGGCGATCGTCACCGAGACGATTTTTTCCTGGCCCGGAATCGGGCGACTCACGATCACGGCGATCGGCAACCGCGACTACTACCTGGTGCAGGGATGCATTCTGGCCATTGGCTTGACCTATGTCGCGGTGAATTTTTTTACGGACTTTTTGTATTCCGTAGCAAACCCGAGAATTAGGCAGTAGGAGCCCTGCCATCCCGAGCGATGCAAAGCGGTTCGCTTGCGAATCGCTTTGTGGAGTGGAGGGACCTGCTGCCGGGCTTTCTTCACCGAAACTTGTGACACACATCGCAGCGGATGAACGTCAGCCCGCGCTATCTTCAGCGGGAGCGCTCCGATGAAAAACCACAACTACACCGTTTACATGGTGGCCAGCAAATCGCGCGCCCTCTACATCGGCATGGCCAACAACCTTGAACGTCGTGTCTTCGAACACAGGAACAATCTGATTGAGGGTTTCACGAAGACATATCGCTGTCATCGTCTCCTGTACTTTGAAGCGTTCGATGCGGTTGGCAAAGCAATTGATCGCGAGAAGCATCTGAAACGCTGGAACAGGATCAAGAAAGAATAGCTGATTCACTGGCAAACCCGACTTGGGAGGATCTTGCGGCCGAGTGGTATAAGAAGCCCGAGCAGCAGGTCCCTCCACTGGCCGTTTGATCCGCTGCGCGAATCAACCGACTCGGTCGGGATGACAGTGTGGACGAGAAATCCTCGGCCTGGCGCGCGGCGGATTTCCTTGCTATCCACTCATCCCTTCCAAAGTCTAAGATGTCCGTGCCGCAAGATCAGAGAGCTTGAAAGGAGCAGCAGATGAAAAGAATTCTCCCCGCATTTCTGTTTTTAGGGTTGGTCGCAAGTTTGGGTGCAAGTGTATTCGCGCAAGACGCCGCCAAGAAGGACACGGCAAAAACCGTGCTCACTTCCTCGGGCGCGTGCCTGGAGAGCTGGAACGACATTGGCCGGAAAATTACTGCCATGGCCGAAGATTTTCCCGAAGACAAATATGATTTCAAACTCACGCCTGCCCAGCGCAGCTTTGCCGAGCAGTTGCTGCACGTTGCAGGAACGAACGTCTACTTTGTCGATGCTGCATCGGGCCGCAAGCCGCACGAAGCCGACCCCAAGCGCGCCGATTACAAAACTAAGGCGGACGTTGTGGCTTTCGTGAAAAAGTCTTTTGCCGACGGCGCGAACGCGATCTCACAACGCGGCGACAAAGGCGCGGATGAAATCATGCCGGACGTGGGCGCTCCACACCTTTATCACTTCACCGATCTGGCCTGGGGATTCATCGAGCACTCCGGCGAGCACTATGGGCAGTTGGTAGGCTATTACCGGCTGGCAGGACTTGTGCCTCCGGAATCACGTCCCAAGAAGTAGAATGTGCTTCGTCGTAACAAGCTGTAATCCAAAGGAGGCAACAAAATGAAACGAATTTTCTCCGCGCTTTTGTTCTTAGCATTGACCGCAGCATCAATCCCGCATATTTTCGCGCAGGATGCTGCGAAGAAGGAAATGAAGCCGGCACCTGCGGCTTCGCAAGCGCTGCTCGAAAGTTGGAACGATATCGGCCGAAAGCTGACGGCAATGGCAGAGGACTTTCCTGAGGACAAGTACGATTTCAAGCCGACCCCGGCGCAGCGCAGTTTTGCGGAAGGCGTGCTCCACGCCGCAGGAGCTAACTATTACTTCATCAATGCTGCAACCGGGCAGAAGCAACCGACCGGCGATCCGAGCCGCGCGCAGTACAAGACGAAGGCCGATGTGGTGGCTTTCGTGAAGAAGTCTTTCGCAGAAGGGGCCGACCTGATCAAGCAGCGTGGCGATAAGGGATTAGACACCGCAGTCCCGGATCCGTTCGGCAGCGGTCAGTACCGTTTTGGAGACATGGCTTGGGGATTTGTTGAACATGACGGCGAACATTATGGACAGCTGGTGGTCTATTACCGTTTAGCCGGGCTGGTTCCGCCTGAATCGCGGCCAAAAAAGTAGGTCGAGCGCAATAAAGGTTTACGCGCTACACGTAATATACGTGGCTACCTTAAAACAGAACGTGACTCTCAGCTTGGGCCAGGAATTGATTCGCGAGGTCAAGATATTAGCTGCACGGCGAGGATCCTCGATTAGCGGGGTGCTGGCTCAAGAGATTATCCGACTAATCGGCGAAGACGAAGCTTAGAACCGCGCCGAGCGCTATGCAACTGCGGCTCTCGATCAAGGTTTTCACCTGGGCGGCGTGATCGCCGGCATCCGGGACGAATGGCATGAGCGCTAAGACGTTCGTCGACACCAACGTGTTGATCTATGCCCACGATGTTGACGCGCACCGGAAACACGACATTGCCAAAGAACCTCTCATGGAGTTGTGGCGGGATCGCACCTTTACGTGAACGTAACTCGTAAAATTTCGAAACCTCTGCCAAAGCCCTCGGCGAGGCGTTTGATTGACGGGTATGCGCTTTGGTGTACTGATACCGGGCCTTCAGAAATATCCGCAGCGTTCCGCATCGAGGACGCGGCCCCGCCTTTCGCTCGACCTTGAGCGGATATCCATCGGCTATATACTTAATCGCGAGTCCGCTGTCCGCAATCCTAAATTCAGGAGTTGATCATGCAAAGCAGCATTATTGGCACCACCATGCCCGTGCTCGAATTCGTTCTCGACCCGAACGAGTCGGTTATTTCGGAAGCGGGAGAACTATCGTGGATGAGTAGTTCGATCCAGATGACAACGCACACGCAGTTGGGCGGAGGCGGTGGAATATTCGGAGTCTTCAAGCGGGTTGCGGGAGGCGGAACGCTTTTCATGACCGAATATCGGGCATCGGGAAGCCGCGGCGAATTGGCGTTTGCGACCAAGCTGCCCGGACATATCGTTCCCGTTGAAGTCGGAGCGGGACACGAATACATGATTCACCGGCACGGATTCTTGTGCGCCACTCCGCAGATTCAAGTTGGAGTCGGGTTCCAGCAATCGCTGGGTGCGGGCATTTTTGGCGGCGACGGATTTCTCTTGCAACGAGTGAGCGGACAAGGCACGGCATGGCTTGAACTTTCTGGCGAACTGGTTGTAAAAGAGCTGCAGCCGGGAGAAACGCTGCGGGTGCATCCCGGACACGTTGGAGCGTTTCAGTCGAACATGTCGTTTCAGATCACGACTGTGCCCGGAATCAAGAACATGATCTTCGGCGGCGACGGAATCTTTCTGGCGTCTCTGACTGGTCCGGGAAAAGTTTGGCTGCAGACCCTGCCCATCGCTAAGCTGGCCCACAAGCTGATGGAGTATATGCCGCGGCCTTCGTCAGAAGCAACGCAGGGTGGAGTGGTTGGCGGAATCGTCGGATCGATACTCGAAGGTATGAAATAGCCGACTGCGTCGTCGACGGGCCGGCTAAGAATTCGACAAACGACTGCGCTTAGATCGTATCGTCGTCATCATCCTTATCGTCGTTGTCTTTTCCCTGACGATCTTTCACGGAACTCATCGGCTTGCCATCGTTGGCATGGTGAATTTCGATGCGGCCATTCACGTCAGAGAGTTTTATGCGGGTACCGCCGCCCCCGAGTTTACCGTCCAGTTGATGGCCCACCCAGTGGCCGGTGGTGCGCAAGCCGAAATCGTTGCTGATTCCGCCCGAAACAGTGGATGCTTCGATATCCGCCTTGGCGTCGGAAGGCAGCGTGACGAAGACCGCGCCATTCACCGAAGAGATTTCCGCTTCACCGGACAGCTTAGCGAATTCCACCTCCGCGCGGCTGTTTACGGTCGATAGCTCGAGACGCGATTCCACGGCATGCGCGCTAACCGATCCATTCACGCTGGAGCCGTGCACTTCGCCGCTAACGTCGCGAATATCCAAAGCGCCATTCACCAGCTTGATTTCATCGAGGCGCGCGTGGCGTGGAACTGTGATCGTGTAGTCGACCGTCGCTGGATTGTTGTGGCCGAAGCGGTTGAAAGTCAAATCATGGTGCGGATATTCCGTGGCTATCGAAATTGAACTGCTTAAGGGCTCGACCTTGATTTTGACTTCATCGAGGCGTTCTTTCGTGTGAGCATACTTCACGGCGTCGACTTTGACCTCGTTGCGATCCCATCCGGTGATGTGGACTGAGCCGTTGATGTTATCGAGTTCGACGCGGCCATCCGCCGGAAGCGGATAGGTCTGGTGAAATTCCTCAGATAGTTCGCCGCTATGATCGGACGCGACCGCCGGAATTGCAGGCAGAGCCAGCGAACAAATGCAGGAAAGCGCCAGATTGCGTAATAGGAATGACCGCGAAAGTTTCATAACATCTCCGTTCGGACACGTTATAGACGCGCCAGTTGCGAAGACGTGAGCGGCTTCGGTCTCGGCTAAACGTGGTACGGAGAAGCAGAGGGATCAGTTCCGCGAAAATTCACGGTCTGCGGGTGGGGATTTAGCCAATGCGTAAACCACGAGAATGGCAAGCTCAGGCTCGATCGGATGACGATAGCGTGGGCTGGGGAAAGTGATGCAGTAAATGGCAGGGAAAAAAACGATCAGCCACAGAAAAAGCGAAGCCGCAGGTGTGCCATTGCGGAAGGCTTTCCACAAGCCCCAAAAAGCTAAAAGGGAAGTGCCAAACGCCCACGCGTTCTTCAGCAACGACTGGGTTAGCGTCTTATCTGGATGGGGAAGGCCCGCCCAGAAATAAACGAAGCGTTTGATATCGAGTCGGACGAATCGACCGTAATCCTGGCGAATGAAATCCATGGCTTCGCGCTTGCATTCGGCGACGTAGTTCAGCTCGCCGAGTTCGCGGTATCTCTGCAATTGCTCAGGACTTTTTGACGGATGCAGGTCGCCCATCCAAACGCCGGTCGCGCCGGGGCCATTTCCGTAGCGCAGCTCAGCGCCAAAATTTGAGCGAATAAAAATGAGGGATCCCATTGCGCGCTGGTTTCGAGCGATCCAGGGAGCGATGCAGGCTAAGAAAATCATTGCCGACGCGGCCACTCCGGCCAAAGATCGCTTAGCCATCTTGGCGCGGCGATTCCACACCCACAATCCGGACGCCGGCAAAAATGCAAGCAGCGATGGATTGGTGAGTGCGGCAACGCCCCAAAGCACGCCCCATCCCAGCCAGGGGCCGGGATTTCCTGCTTCTTGCAGAAATAAAGTCAACCAGAAAAGCGCGGCGAGAATCAGCGCAGTCAGGCTGGTTTCCCAGACCCAGCGGGTGCACCAGAAAATGATTGGCGGAAGCACAGCCCAGGCCGACGCGCTCCAGCAGGCGATTCTTCGATCAAAACAGCGTCTTGCAATGAGATAGGTCGGGATACAAGTTAGGGCCGAAAACAGACTGCTCAAACTCAGCAGCGCGATTGCCGACGCCCGCGAGTAGACGCCAAGCAACTTGAACACTCCCGCGATGAGAAACGGATAAACCGGCGGCTCCCATGCCGTCGATCCGGTGTTGCCGTCGAATGGGCTGCTGAAGCCGTGGCCGAGTGCGAGGGAGTTGCCGATGCGTCCCATCTCAAAGCCGAAGCCAAAATTTCCCGCGTCGATTTTAAAGCGGTAGGTGTGGGCGATGAATATCCACGCGACTCGGATGAGCAGTGCGGCGAGGGCGATCCAGTAAGGGGACGAGCAGATCGAAGTGTAGTCACCCCGGGACCGTTGCATTCACAACGAGGGTGCACGAATTGAAAGCGGTTTGCAAGCGACGAGGAACGCTTTGCGTTGACCGGATCGACTGCGAAAACTAGACTTGGGATCGAAATGCCAAATTATGTGAAATTAGGCGCGGTGTCTGAATTGCCTGCCGAGGGCGAGGCTAGAGAGTTTACCTGTGACGGCAAGACCGTGTGCGTCGCCAACGTGAATGGCACCATCAGCGCGATGGACAACGTCTGCTTGCATCGCGGTGGCCCACTCGGACAAGGTGTGATCGAGGGCAACAAAGTCGTATGCCCGTGGCATGGATGGCAGTTCGACCCGAAGACCGGCGAAGCCTCGCACAATCCGAACGCGAAGGTTGCGGTGTATCCGGTGAAAATTGACGATGAAGATGTGATGGTGGAGTTGTGAGTCCAGTCACTTAAGCCGGTCGCCCTTAACTTGTGATCCACCACGACAAAGGCTGCCCCAGTTTTGCGCATTTTGCAAAGCTGGGCACCACTGACCTAATAGTCAAGATTTGTCTAGGTCGGTTCCGGCCAGTCTGCTTTACACCAAATACCTCAAGAATTTCCCCTGCTGCCCGTCAAACCCGGGAAACACCTCCCCTAAATCTTTGTTGCCCAAATGCAGCGATACTGCTTCGCCCAGCACCTGGCGGAAGTCGGTGGTGACGGCGAGGTCGCGGCCTTCGTAAAGTTGGGATTGGTCGAGGCCGGGCCAGCATCCGTAGACTTTGCCGCCCTTGACCGGACCGCCCAGAACGAACATGACGTTTGCGTGGCCGTGATCGGTGCCGCGATTGCCGTTTTCGCGGGCGGTGCGTCCGAATTCGGACATGGTCACGACGACGGTGTCTTCGCCGAGGTCGCCCAGATCAGTCCAGAAGGCTGAGAGAGACTGCGAGAATTCGCCGAGTACATTGGCGATCTGGCCCTGCGTGCTGCCTTCATTAACGTGATGGTCCCATCCGCCGATGTCGGCGAAAGCGATGCGCACACCGAGGTTAGCTTTGATCAGTTGGGCAAGCTGCTTAAGGCTGTCGGCGAAATGGCCCTTCGGATAGACCGCGTTGGGAGCGGGTGTGTACTTTGCCGGATCAGCGGCCTTCAACATTTTTACCGCTTCGAAAGTTTCCTGTCCGGTGCCGTGAAGCACGGCATCGGAAGAGTGGTCATACATCGCCTCAAAAGTATTCGACATCGGCGAGACGTTGCGGTTGTTTCCGCCTACTCCGAAGTCGTTGATGTTGTTGATAGCCACGGCGGGTTGCTGCCCTGAAAGAATGCGCGGCAACGACGGACTGAGAGCGATGGCGCGAAAAGGCGCGTCAGCTTTCGATGCGAGCTGCGGCGGCAGGTCGCGCAAGGTACGGTTGAGCCATCCGTCCTCGGTGGCTTTCACACCGGGCGTGCCGGATTCCATAAAGTCCTGCGCGTCGAAGTGCGAACGGGTTGCGTCAGGCGAACCGGCAGCGTGGACGATGGCAAGCTGGCGCTGGTTCCACAGCGGTTGGAACGACGCCATGGCCGGATGCAGTCCGAAAAAGCCGTCGAGATCAAGCACGGCGTTGCGCGGAATGTTGATCGAAGGCCGCATGCCGTAATAGGCAGCTTCGCCGTGAGGCACAACAATGTTCAGGCCGTCGGCGGCTCCGCGCTGGAAAATTACGACCAAACGCTTGTTCGCAACCCCGAGCGTTTGCGCGGCATGAACAGCACGAGTGAGGAACGCGGGAACCACCGATGTTCCGACAACGGCGAGTGCGCTGTTACGCATGAAGATACGGCGCGTGATCGACATGACTTATCTCCTCTGAAACTCGGGCGAGCCTAACAGCAGACCTGCAATCGTTGGCACGTTATTTGTCGGCTTCGGGCCGTTCGGTTTGCTTGGGTTGGTTTTCGGGTCTTGCAGTTGCGTTGTGATGGTGTCGTGAGTTTGCTTCGATACATCGCCGGCCAATAACGAACTTTCAAGCGAAGCCAGTGTTTGAGCATCGCCAATGGGTGCATTCTGGCCCATCACGGTTGGCCAATCAGGTTGCGTGCCGCGCATTTTTCCGGAAGCGAGCGCGAGCGAGAAATTCATGCGGCCCAGAAGCGCGGAAGAACTGACCCACGCATCGGCTTTCATCGGATAGCCCGTCGGCGGCTGCATCCCGTAAAGCGGCATGCCCATATTTTGCAACTGTCTAACAATCGGCGTCGCGTTGGTGATGTCCGATCCGCTGGCGCGCGCCGCGGACGCTACAAATTCCAGCGGAGTTTTTACTTTCGCGCGATAGGCGGATGGCGTCCAGAATTCGGGCGATTTCAGCATCGTCGTCAAGACTTCCCGAATGTCGCCATCTTTCTTCAAAAATGTTTCCGTCATGCGCTCGACCAAAGCGGTCGGCGGATCGTCGGACACGAATCGAATGGCCAGCTTGTTGCAAACAAATTTTGCGGTGGCAGGATTGTGAGCGAGTATGTGCAGGACCTCGTAACCTTCTTTTTCGCCATTCGGTTTAATGCGATGGCCGAGCACAAGCTTTTCACCGGGCTCGTGCATGCGCTCGTCGAACTGGAAATCGCCGCCCTGCGCGGGCTGCTTCAGCGTCCAACCGGTCAGCACTTTCGCGACTTCGGTCACATCTTTTTGGCTGTAGCCGCCATTCACGCCGAGGGTGTGAAGTTCCATCAATTCGCGGCCATAGTTTTCGTTAAGCCCGTTGCGCTTGCCTTTCGACAAGCGCACAGGACCGGTCTGCTTGGCGCGTTTTTTCCAATTGCCATTGTTGCGCTTGGGAATTCCGTTCGCGACGTCAGAGTTCGGGCCAACGCTCTGCCAGTTGTCGAGATAGAAAAGCATGGCCGGACTTTGCGCGGTGGCCACAAGAAGGTCTTCGAATTTGCCCAGAGCATGCGGGCGAATCACGTCGCGCTCATAGTCGGTGATCATGTAACGGTCCGCGCCCTTGCCGATGAAAACGTTGAAGTGGTTGAACCAGAAATCGGTCATCACTTCTTCAAGCTGGCGCTCGCCGTAAACGGCGCGCAGCAACTTGCCTTGAAATAGTTCGTCGTTTACGACCTGCTGAGGATTATTCAACGCTTCAAGAATTTCTTTTTGTTGCGGCGGCATGCCGTCGAGAATCTTTTCACGTTGTTCGCCCTTGGTCTCATCAATCAAATCGCGCTGCTGAGATGTGGAAAGCTTCAGTACTTCGTTGAGGCGTTGTTCAGGCGCCATCCCGATCAAGCGTCGAGCTTCGGAGTTGGCGAAGTCAGTATCGCCTTGATTCGAAGATGGCGCGAAATCCGGAGCGAACGACCCCGAATCTCCTCCAGCTGTAGCCTTGGCGGGTTGAAGCTGGGCAGCTTGTTTGCGCTCCTGCTTATTCTCGTAACGCGCGATTGCCATTTGGTAAACCGCCCGCTCTGCGGGATCGTTGGGCATCGAAATGCGGCCATCCACGACTCCCTTAATGAATGGACCGGACGGAAACGACTGGGCAAGCTGCCGCGAGTTCATGCGCAAGGTGAGCAGGGGAGCCAACCGCGCGTCGAGAGCGTCGTTGGATATTCTTTCCGGATGAAGCTGTTGGTCAATCCATTTATCGACGCCCATCGCCGAAACCCGTTCGATTTCGCCGGGACGCGGCCCAAATGTGAGGCGATTGAGCGCATGGACGGCGCGTTGCTGTTCTGACATCGATGTGAGCGAAGGGTCTGATTTCTTTTTGCCGAGAGCATTCGGGTGCGGTACGAGAAGAGTGCCAAGGGAGAGCACAGCGGCGATAGTCAGGACCGTCGGTTTCTTATGCATTGGACCGGGCGGACGATGAAGAATGCCCGCTCCAATTATGAACCCGAAGCGACGAGAAAGTTGCTGGAAGCGGGTTACTTTAGAGGCTAACTATACGGTAAACACGCGGCAATCAGTCAATTTTTACGATCACCGACGTGATGTCGTCAAGCTGGGGCTCGTACTGGACATAGCGGCGGGCCGCCTCATAGAGTCCGTTGACGATTTCCTGGGCGGGCAACTGGCGTTGATCGCGAACGTAATCCAGAACTCGTTGATTGCCGAATTCGATGCCATCGGGGGCGGCTGATTCTGCGGCCCCGTCGGTGGAGAGAACAAGGATCTCGTTCGGCTGCAGCGAAATAGCGCTGCGCCACTCGAATTTGCTGTCGGGGAACAATCCCAGTGGCGGCCCGGTGCTTTCGAGTTGCGAGGTTTCCTCGCCAGAAGCGGCGAGAAGCAGACCGTTAACGTGCCCGGCACTGGCATAAGCCAAAGTCCGCCGCGTGGAGTCGATGCGGGCCAGCGCCAGCGTGACGAAACGGCCATTCTCAAGATCCTGATAAAGCATGCGATTGACATGGGACAGAACATCGTTAAGGCAAAGCTCGACCGCCACGAATGAGCGGACGTAAGCCCGCGTCAGCGCCATGACGAGTGCTGAACCAAAGCCGTGGCCTTCGACGTCGCCCACGGCGATCACCAGCGAGCCGTCGGGCTGAGCGATGAAGTCGAAGTAATCGCCGCCAGTCTCGTAGGCGGGGAAAGCGGCCGCGCCGATGTCGAGTCCGGGCACGCACGGCGCTGGAGCATAGAATTGGCGTTGCACGTCACGCGCCAACTGCAACTGAAATTCCTGTTCTTCTTTCTTGCGAAGTTCTGTGATGTCTTGTCCGACCGACACGAAGTGCGTAAGGTTGCCCCACGCATCGCGAATCGGAGTAATTGCCTGTTGCGCCCAATAAAGTTCGCCGCTTTTTTTGCGATTGATAATCATGCCGTCGCAAGGGCGGCCGTCCTGCAGCCGCTGCCACATCTCGCGATAAAAGCCGGCGTCGTGCATTCCGGATTTCAAGAACCTGGGAGTCAATCCGAGAACATCTTTCTTTGTATAGCCGGTTGTGTTTTCGAACGCTGGATTCACGTACTGAATTGCCCCATGGCGGTCGGTGAGGACGACATTGTCTGTAGTCTGTTCGACTACGCGCGCGAGCAAAGTCAGAGTTTGCAAGGCCTCGTGGCCTCCGGTGAAATCGTGAAACATGAGGACTCCGCCATAGATTGGGCCGCAATCGTCGCGCAGCGGCCAGGCGTTGGCGCGAATCCATGCCCCGGGAATCGGTTGGGTCGGATCATATGGTAAGGTCTCGCGGATAAAGATCAGCTCATCCGAAACGCGTTCACCGTGAATGGCGCGAGCTAGTGGCAATTCGTCGGGCGTCAGCAACGTGCGCTGGTCGGGCCGGTACCAACCCGAAATCGAAGGTAGGAGAACACCTGCCGCAGCGCTATTCGAACGCAGCAAATCGTCAGCCGCTGGATTCCAGAAGAGTATCCGCCCATCGGAATCGGCGACAACTACCGCTATCGGCAAGCTTTCAAAAATAATTTTAAGAGCGTCGGCTTGCTGGCCGAGCGCCTCATAGCTGGTAGAGATTGCTGTTGCCATTTAGGGTCAGTGATCTCGGTAACTGTTGACGGTAACGTTTCTTGGCGCTGCAGGTTGTGTTCTTGTGTTGAGGTTGATGTACTAGTTGCTCACGCGGCGATTCTCGAAGTGCATAGGAGACATCGGCGGCCCTACGGGAAACTTTAGGGTTTTCGACCAGCAGAAAAATCGGCCGATCGCTAAGTCAGGAACAGGCGGCCACGGCTGTTCTTATGCTGAAGAGTCGCGGCGAGTTGGTCAATGTCGGATGCGGAAATGTGTGCGCCGGTGCCATCTTCCAGAAAGGCGGCACGGTTACTGCCAGTGCTGTCGCGCCGAACCTGGCTTAGCAGAGCCTGAACCACAATGGGGTCGAACTTCTGCGGGGTCATGCGAACGATCTCGTTTAACGTCGTCGTGAGGGAAAACGAATCCCTGTAAGGCCGGTTGCTGGTCATGGCGTCAAAGGTGTCAGCCAGCCCGACGATGCGCGCGGGCATGGGAATTTCGTCGTGACCCAATCCGTCGGGATATCCGGAACCGTCGGCGCGTTCGTGATGCCAGCGGACAATATCCGGAATGCGCGGCCAGGGAAACTGAACTCCGCTCACGATCTGATGACCGACGACGGTGTGGTCGGCCATCTCCCGGAATTCGTTGGGGTCGAGTGCGGTGGCTTTCGCGAAGAGACTTTTGTCCACGGCAACTTTGCCTATATCGTGCAGCAATCCGGCGGAGTGAAGGGCGGCAATGCCTTCCGCATCCAGGCCCATGGCTTCGCCAATACCCGCCGCGTAGCGCGCAACCCGGCGCGAATGGCCGTGAATGTTCACGTGTTTTACGTCGATCGCGGAAGCAAACGCTTCGAGAGCGTTGTCATAGAAGCCATGGAGCGAAGCCAACATGCGTAGATTTTCTCCCACGCGCTGCGCCAGCGTTTGCGTGAGATTGTAGTTTTGCAGCGCGAGCGCCACGTAGTTGCAGAGCAGGTTGAGGGCTTCAAGTTCATCGCCGTTGTAGTCGGAATCACCTTCACGGCGGCCTAATGCCGTTACACCCACTAAAGAATTTCCGACCTTCAAGGGAACAAGACACTTGAACAGGTGCGGCGCGACATTGCCGTTGGAACTTAAATAATTTTCCGACGCCCCCGGCGGCAAGATCACCGCTCCGGACGAAGTCAGCAGAGCATGAATGTGTTTGGGCAAGAGCGGGATGACCGCAGGGTCCGGCATGAGCGCCCAACCGTCGGAGTGCATCGAAGTGAGGAGGGAAGGATTGTCGCTGAAGCGAAAAAGGACAGCTTCGCGTGCCTCCGCGGCCTGCATGAGTGCAGCCAGCATGGAGCGCGCAGTCTGTGGGAACTCGCGCTCCGCAGTGATTGCCGGACCGAGCTCAGAAAGCGCTTCGACCGTCTGTAACAGACGACGAAAATTAGTTTTTTGCACTGCCACGCTTGTGGGAGCACACGAACCAGAGCAAGATGAGAGTACCACGCACCCGAGACCACCCCGGAGCGGCAGTATTGGTTAGTTTGGTGCGTAGTTTCCTGTGTTTACGAGCAATAGCGGATCGCGTAGACGAGCGTTTTTTCGAATGAAAACAGTGAACATCAAGACCGGAATGCCCAGCGTCGCAGAAGCGCTGTCAATCGTGATTCGCGAATTGGCAATTGCGCGGCAGCGGGGATATCCATTTGTGAAATTGATCCACGGTTACGGGTCGACCGGCGTGGGCGGCGAAATTCGGATTGCAATACAGGCCCGTCTGCGCGAAATGGCCGATCGCGGGGAAATTCGCGGGTGCATTTTTGGGGAAGATTGGACGAAAGCCGACGAACGAACGTGGGCGATACTCAGTTCGCATCCCGCGATGAAACAGGACCCCGATTTGGGCAGAAAAAATCGCGGGATTACCGTCGTCGCAGTCTAATCTCGCGCTTGCGCTTTTTCCCGTCTGCCGCTCATACTGGTGATACCCATGAAAACAAATCTTTCTTTAGGCAATGCTGCGGATGTTGAGACGCCGTGTCTGGCGGTGGTTGTACTTGATCGCGGAACGAAGAACAAGCCTGAGGTCACAATACAGAGCAAAGACGCCTCGATTGCCAGCGCGGTAGCAGACATCATCGGTAGCGGAGAAGTCACCGCGAAAATGTTTGAGACCACATGGATTCACGCGCCCGCAAAGCTGAAAGCGAAGCGCTTGCTGCTGATCGGGGGCGGCAAGGAAAAAGCCTTTAGCGCGGTCCAACTGCGAAGGTTGGCAGGAGCGGCGGTACGCGCCATGAAGCCTCGCGCGATTCGCAGCTTTGCCATGCTCGCGCCGCAAGGGATCGACGGCGCTCTGGCCGTGAAAGCAATGATCGAAGGCGCGTTTGTCGGCGACTTCGATCCCGATACTTATAAGAGCGATCGCAAAGACCAAAAGATCGATTCCGTAACGGTGATCGCCACCGGCGATCAGGCGAAGTTGCAGCAGGCCCATGACGAAGGCCGAATCATCGGCGAATCGCAGAATTTTACGCGCGACCTGGTGAACGAACCGAGCAACCGCATGACGCCAACGGTTTTGGCAGACCGGGCAAAGAAAATGGCAGACGAAGTCGGCCTGGAATGCGAAATCTTCGGAGCCGACAAGATTAAAGAATTAAAGATGGGTGCGTTTTGGGGCGTGGCGCAAGGTTCAGACGAACCCCCTGCACTGATTGTCATGCGTTACGAACCTGCGGGTGCGCCTGCGCAGCCGGTGCTGGGACTCGTTGGCAAGGGAATTACGTTCGACACGGGCGGAATTTCCATTAAACCGGCCGACGGCATGGAGAAGATGAAATACGACATGGCCGGGGGCGCTGCGATGATCGGCGCGATGAGGGCGATCGCCCTGCTCAAGCCCAAAGTAAAGGTCACCGCGATCATTTGCGCGACAGAGAATATGCCCTCCGGCAAAGCGCAAAAGCCCGGAGACATTCAAACGGCGATGTCGGGCAAGACGATTGAGATCATCAACACGGATGCGGAAGGCCGCTTGGTTCTCGCGGACGGACTCTGCTACGCGCGGCAACTTGGTTGCACGCACTTGATCGATGCAGCCACGCTGACCGGCGCGGTGGTCGTAGCGCTCGGATACGCGCATGCCGGCGTGTTTGCCAGCGACGAGAAAATGTACGAGCGCTTCCAGACTGCGCTGACGGATTCCGGCGAGAAGTTTTGGCGGCTGCCGCTGGGCGAGGAATACACGGAAGCGATGGTTTCAGGCATCGCCGACCTGGTAAATTCGGGCGCTCGCTGGGGCGGAGCTTGCACTGCCGCGGCGTTCCTGAAGGAATTTGCGGAAGATACTCCGTGGATGCATCTCGACATTGCCGGCACCGCCTGGATGGAAGATGCGAAGCCGTGGATCGCCAAGGGCCCCAGCGGGATCGCGGTGCGCACGCTCGTCGAGTTCGCGAGAAAGTTCGGAAATTAACGCGCGGAAGCCCGCTGCCAAGTGAGCTTGCGCTGGCGATCTTCTCCGCTCTCATGCGTTTTCGCGGTCAAGGTGAGTCGATCGCCTTCCAGTAAGAAATGGCGTACTACGTCGTCTCCGCGCTCGCCGGGTCGAAGTGATTGATGGACTCGGTGAGTCACCGTACCTGCACCCGCATCCACGGCATAGGTTCCAAAGTAGGCGTAGTACCCATCGATTGCGGCGGCTTCTCTGTCGCGGGAGAGGCAGGAGTTCCGGCCATGCTCCGGCTTTCGGCATCGTCGGTGCGGGATCTGACACAATCTGAACGCTCATCCAGCCATTCGCATCGTAAACGATCAGCCCTTCGGGATGAGTTCCGTAATACGGATAAACGATAGACCCATCCGGACGAATCGTTTCGATGCTATTCAATTTCCAAGCGCCCACGAGGTTGGACGCGGACGACGGCGGCGGAGATGTTTGAAAAGCGTAAGCCGAAACGGTCACGAACATGAGCAGAGCAGTGACAAGTTGCGTGGTCATACGAAGCAGATAGCAGAGACCAAGCGTTACATCGCTGCCGGAACCTGAATGCCCATAATCGCCAGCACACGTGTGAGTTCGCGACTGGCGACGGCTGCGGTAGCCAAAAGAAAGCGTTTTCGATTCTCGTCAGCTTCAGCCAGGATCGCGTGCTTGTGATAGAAGCTGTTAAATAATTGCGCCAGTTGGAATGCGTGCCGGGCCAGGTGCGCAGGCTCCGTGGTGACGATGCATTGCGCAACCACCTGAGAAGTTTTTCCCGCTGCCAGCCACAGTTCCCAAATTTCGTTGTCCCGTAGAAACTTTTCCGCTGGCAGCGAGTCGAAACCTTTCAAGACACTTTCCGCCGAGAAATTTCCCTTACGAAAAATGTTGGCGGCGCGCACGACCGCATATTGCACGTAAGGGCCGGTGTCGCCCTCGAAGCTAAGAGCTTCCTTGAAGTCGAACGCAATTACCGACTGCTTGGTAAATTTCAGCATGAAGTAGCGCAGCGCGCCGACCGCGATTTGCGTGGCGATGGTGATCCGCTCTTCCTCAGAGAGCTGCGGATTGCGCGTATCCACTTCGTTCTTGGCGGATGCGATCAACTTGTCGATGAGATCGTCGGCTTTACTCCGAAACCTTTTCGCCCGGAAACTTCGATGTACGAGCGCGCCTTTTCTTCTTCGCTCAGTACGTATCCCATTTCTGCGGCGCAGCGCGGAGTCAGAGCGACCATCTCATAAGAAAAGTGTGTGTAGCGGTCGGTATGCTCATCGTGTCCGAGAGCGCGAAGGGCTTCCTTCACGGCATTTTGCGCCTCGGCCTGGCGCGCGTCGATCACGTTGTAAATTTCAGCAGCCCCGCCGAAATGAGGATGGTCAGCCCCGCCATCTTCGGCGGAAATCCAACATTCATGTTGATTCGGATAGCGAAAGAATTTGCGATAGCCAAAGTCACGGCCGAGCAATCCGAATTTCCACATGTGGTAAGCGATGTCTTTGCCGACGTAGCCGACGGTGCCGTTGGAGCGGACGATCACTTTCTGCGCGTCCTCAGCATTTGGATCGGGGCGAACGTCAACGCCTGGAACAAGCGGAACTGTTGCTAGCACATCGTTTTTGGCGGAACTCCCAGCGTTCGCGGGCTCCCGCTTCACACCGGCGCGCTGCATGACCCAGCAGCCTTTGTTCTTGCCGGACTCTTCGTATGTCAGAACGCCCGCCTCTTTCAGCTTGGTGAAGGCTGCGTCCCAAAAGTGCAGATGCAGGATTTCACTCTCGCGGGGCAGGAAGTCGTACTCGATGTCGAGCCGGTCCATGGTTTCAAGATGGCGGCGCAGCACGGCAACAGAAATTAATTCAGCGAGGTCGGCGGTTTCGTTGCCGCCGTGTTCGATGTCGTGCAGCGCCTGCCCCCGCACTTTGAGATTATCTTTGTTCTCGCCGTACCACTGCGACGCCCGTGCGTAAACCTCCCAGCAGTAATAATCGAAACGAGGCTGGGCGATAAGCTGCTCAATTTCCGCGCGCGACTTCGTCTCGATCTGTTGGAACCCGACGACCACATCCGCTACTTGCACTCCGGTGTTGTCGATGTAGTTCTGGACGTCGACATCGTGGCCAGAATGCCGCAGCATGCGCACAAATGTGTCGCCCAGGATCGCATTGCGCAGGTGGCCGATGTGCGCAGCTTTGTTTGGATTGATACTGGAGTGTTCGACCAGAATTTTGCTGCCATTCGACGCGGAACTGCGCTTTTCGTCGGAGGCCAGAGCCTTGGCGAATCCAGCCCTGTCGACGCTCACATTGATGTAGCCAGCGCCCGCGAGTTCGAATCCGCGAAACCCTTCGAGCGTCCCTACGCCTAATACGATTTCTTCCGCGATTTTGCGCGGTGCTTTGCGAAGTTTTTTGGCCAGCTCAAATGCCAGCGGCAGCGCGTATTCGCCCAGTTCGACACGCGGCGGTTGTTCCACCACAACTTTTGCGTCATCCAGGGCGTAGTTTTTTTGCAGAAAATCGCGTAGATGCTGCACCAGACGCTGCTCGAGATGACGGTACAAGAGTTCCCCTAAACTGTTGAAGAGAAGAGTGATTGTAGCAGAGCACTCGCTGCCGTTTGGTTTGACGGCGCTAGTGAGCTTCCCTATGATGAAAGCTCCTCGCCAGTATCCTTAGAAACAGCAATAAATGCGGACGGCACCGGCGTAGTGCCACCGCCGCAATCCAACAATCGACATGGCCGAAAAGTTTTACATCACGACTCCTATCTATTATGTGAACGCGCGTCCCCACATAGGGCATGCGTACACGACCATTGCCTGCGATGCCATTGCCCGCCGGCAACGGCTTTTGGGAAAAGACACGTTTTTTCTAACTGGGACGGACGAGCACGGCCAAAAAATCGAGCGCGCGGCGCTAGCCGCAGGAAAATCGCCGCAGAAACTCACTGACGAAGTATCCGCCGAATTTCGCGCCTTGTGGGACCGCCTGGGGCTCACTTATGACGATTACATTCGAACCACTTCCGATCGCCATAAGCATGGCGTACAGGCGCTGTGGCGGCGCATTCGCGACAACGGCTACATCTACAAAGATGAGTACGTAGGGCAGTATTGTGTTTTCGACGAACTTTATGTGGACGTGGCTGAACCCGGCGCGCCCTGCCCAGAATGTGGACGGCCGACGGAAACAATTAAGGAAGAGAATTATTTCTTCAAGCTTTCCGCGTTTCAAGATAAGTTGATCGCGCTTTACGAAGGGCAGCCCGGGTTTATTCGTCCGGACACGAGGCGCAACGAAGTTATTTCGTTTGTGCGCTCAGGGCTGCGGGACTTGTCGATCAGCCGCTCGACATTCTCCTGGGGAATCCCGGTTCCTGACGATCCAAAGCATGTGATTTATGTCTGGCTCGACGCGCTCGCGAACTACATTACAGCGCTGGGTTGGGGATCGGGCGACGACACCCTCTACAAGAAATTCTGGCCGGCAGATGTGCAAATGATCGGCAAGGAAATTGTCCGCTTCCACTGTGTTTACTGGCCGGCCTTCCTGATGGCGGCGGAGCTGCCCCTGCCGAAAAGCATCGTGGCGCATGGATGGTTGTTGTTCGAAGAAAGCAAGATGTCGAAATCGCGCGGTAATATCGTGCGGGCGGAAACAATCCTCGATGTCATGGGCGCGGACGCGTTGCGCTATTTTCTGTTGCGCGAAGTTGTATTCGGCCAAGACGGTTCGTTTTCATTCGACGCACTGGTGCAGAGATACAACTCCGATCTTGCGAATGGACTGGGCAATCTGGCCAGCCGCACGCTGACGATGATAGGCAGGTACTTCAAGGGTGAGGTGCCGTATCCATCGGGCACGGCGTCGCAAACCGCCGGGGATCAAGCAATCGCCGAGACGGCACGCGAGTGCATCTCCGATTTTGGCGGCCTGTTCGATCAGCAACAGTTTTCTCGCGCCCTCGAAGTCGCTTGGGGCTTGGTGGCAGCAGTAGACAAATACATTGTCGAGAATGAGCCTTGGTCTTTGGGCGAGAAACAGGACGAAGAAAGCCGGTCACGGTTGGCGACGATCCTTTATACGAGCGCGGAGGCGTTGCGCATTGTCACCGCGCTTGCGCATCCCATCATCCCGGAAGCGACGGCGAAAATTTGGGCGCAGCTTGGCCTGGGAGAAATCAAGTCGTTACCGCTTTCAGATTTGCGCTGGGGGCAATTGCCGTTGGGTACGAAGCTGGGCTCAATCGAAGCAGTTTTTCCGCGCGCCGATAAAAGCGCGATTGAAAGGATGCAAAAGATGGAAGATCAAGGACGGCCCGCACCGGCGGATGCAGCGCCCGCCGTGGCGCTTGCAACTCCAGTTCCAGCCACCGCGGTATCTGCGGTTCCTGTCGCAGCGAACGACGGGAAGATTACGATCGACGATTTTGCCAAAGTCGAGTTGCGCGTTGCGCTAGTGAAAGTTGCCGAACGCGTGCCTAAGGCTGACAAGCTGCTGCGGTTGGAAGTCGATTTGGGCACGGAAACGCGGCAGATTCTCGCGGGCATCGCGGAATCGTATGAGCCCGAGTCCTTGGTGGGACGCAAAGTTGTGATTGTCGCCAACCTTGCGCCACGGAAGCTGCGTGGACTCGAATCGAATGGCATGATCGTCGCGGCATCGCCCGAAGGCGGAAAGGCAGTGCTGGCGGGGTTCCTGGAGGATGTTCCGGTGGGCACACGATTGAAATAGCGATGCCGCCAGCCGCGGGCGGCTGCATCCCCGCGTCGAGAAGCCACCGACCGACAACCATGTACATAGATTCCCACGCACATCTTGAAGGCAACCAGTATGACTCCGACCGTAACGAGGTCATTGCGCGGGCACGCGAAGCAGGCGTGCGCACCATTCTCGCAATCGGCAATGGCGAAAACCCCGATCAGTTGGGTTGCGCGGTGCGGTTATCCGAACAATACGATTTTATTTACGCGACCACAGGCATTCATCCGCACGAAGCCGAATCGGCGACCGACGCTCTATACAACGAGATGGAGCGGTTGTCGAAGAATCCGAAAGTGATCGCCTGGGGCGAAATCGGCCTCGATTATTTTTACGATCACTCGCCTCGCGAGGTGCAGCAGAAAGTTTTCCTGCGACAGATGGAATTGGCGAAGTCGGCGAAACTTCCGATCGTCATTCACTGCCGGCCGTCGCAGGATAGTGAGAACGCGTGGGACGACTGCCTGAAAATGCTAAACGATCACTGGGCATCGACCAACATGGGCGGGATTTTGCATTGCTTCACCGGCGCTTGGTCGCACGCAAAACAAGCGCTTGATATGGGCTTCATGATTTCATTCGCGGGGAATATTACTTTTCCCAAAGCTCAGCCGATCCGTGATGCGGCCAAAGAAGTTCCCATGGAAAGAATTCTGATCGAAACTGATTGCCCGTTTCTAGCTCCGGTCCCGCATCGTGGAAGGCGGAACGAGCCCGCGTTCGTTGCGGAGACCGCGAAAAAGCTAGGCGAATTGCTCGGAATGTCCGCTGGAGAAGTCGGCTTTGAGACCGCAGCCAATTTCGACCGGTTCTTTTCGCTTCACGAAAACGCTCGCGCCATTTAGTTTGGTACGGAGAGTTTTTTGCCAAGCTGGCGCAATCTGTTAGATAGGGACACGGAAAATGCCCGAAAACACATTTGACATCGTCAATAAACTGGACATGCAGGAAGTATCGAATGCCATCCAGCAGGCGCTCAAAGAAGTCCATCAGCGATTCGACTTGAAGGATTCGAAGTCGAACATCGAGATGGAAGGGAAAGATGCCATCCAACTGCACTCGGCGGATGACTACAAACTCAAGGCAGTAAACGACATTTTTCAGCAGAAGCTGGTGAAACGCGGCGTTTCGTTAAAAGGCCTCACATACGGTGCCGTCGAACCCGCAGCCAGCGCGACCGTCCGCCAAAAAGTTACACTGACCCAGGGTATTCCGGTCGAAAAAGCGAAAGAAGTTGTGAAGAGCATCAAAGACTCGAAGATCAAGGTCAATGCTTCCATTCAGGGCGACCTGGTTCGGGTGAGCGGGAAAGACCGTGATGCGTTGCAGCAGGTGATCGCCATGCTGCGGCAAAAAGATTTTGGAGTGGACTTGCAGTTCACCAATTACCGGACGAATTGAAGCTTGAGCACACCCGTCGCCATCCACGGCAAAGAAGTATTCGAAATGCTGCGGGAAGACCTCGCCGCAATCGAGCGGGAGTTTGGACGGGACACTGTCGCCGGGGTCGAGGCGATCACCGAGATCGGCGAATACCTGCGCAATGGTGGCGGCAAGCGAATCCGCCCGGCGCTGCTTCTGCTGGCGGCAAAATTATTTGATTACGAAGGTCGGGGCGCGGTGCGGCTAGGCGCCGTTGTCGAGATTATCCACACCGCGACGCTGGTTCATGACGACATCATCGACGAGGCGGAAACGCGCCGGGGCCGGCCCGCTGCGAACACGCAGTGGGGCAATTCGAAATGCGTGCTGGCCGGCGACTGGCTCTACATGCAAGCCTTCAAGGTCGCGTTGCAGGAACGCAATTTCCGGATACTCGATACCCTGATTGAGTTGACGCAGCAGATGGTCGAAGGCGAACTCCTTCAAATGGAGAAATTGGGGAAGCTGATTTCCCTGCAAGAATATTTCGACCTGATTTTCCGCAAGACCGCTTGCTTATTTTCTGTGTCCATGAGGATGGGCGCAATTCTGGGTGGCGCGAGCGCCGAGCAGGAAGAAAGATTGGCCCGCTACGGGCACGACCTGGGCATGGCCTTCCAGATTGTGGATGACGTCTTAGACCTGACCGCTTCGGAGAGCGTCTTGGGAAAGCCGGTAGCCAGTGACCTGCGCGAGGGCAAAGTCACCATGGCGGTGATTCATGCGCTTGACCGGTGCAATCCAAAAGAGCGTGAGACCATTGCAATGGTCGTGAAAGAGCGTGTGTTTGACGGAGTGACTCACGAGCAAATTCTTACCATTCTCGAGCGTTACGGATCGATCGAGGCAGCGCACGATTGCGCCTTGCGATATGCGGAGTCGGCGCGGTCGGCGGTCTCCGAATTCCCCGACGGAGACATCAAGCGCGCTCTGTTGTGGGTACCGGATTTTGTCGTAGCACGCGAGAAGTAGGCATCGCGTCGACGATGCGTTTCGCCCCCTTCTTTAATTCCAGATAAACTAGATCGGAAATGTCAGACCTCACGCACCTGATCGCGCGTCATGGCTACCTTGTGGTGTTCGCCATCGTGTTCGCCGAGGCGATCGGGCTGCCAATGCCAGCGGCCATTGCCTTGGTGGGTGGAGGCGCCGCGGTAGCCGCAAAAATCCTCAATGGCCCCGCGCTGTTCTCGTTGGCGATCCTGGGAATGTTGCTGGGCGATACGGTGCTGTTTGTTTTGGGTCGCTACATGGGCTGGACGCTGCTCGGCGTGTTGTGTCGGCTGTCGATGAATCCGGAAGCCTGCATTCTCAACTCGGCGGAATCGTTTTACAAGCGCGGCAAGATGACGCTCGTGATCGCGAAGTTCGTCCCCGGTTTGAACACAATGTCCCCGCCGCTGGCAGGCAGCATGAAGATGAAACCCGCGCAGTTTTTCCGCCTTGATCTGCTGGGCGCGTTTCTCTACGCCTCGGCCTATGGCTTGTTGGGATACCTGGGCCGCGATTTTCTGGCGAAGATCTCGGTGGGTTTCCGAGCTGCGGGGCATGTGGTCAGCGAAATCTTGGTCGTGGCGTTTCTCGGATACGTCATTTACCGCCTGTGGCTCTACTACAAAAACCGTGAATATCGAGTAGTCCCGCGTGCGCAGGTCCAAGAGTTGGCCCAAAAGCTCGCTTCCGACGATGGAGCGAATGTCACGATTGTGGACGTGAGAAGTCACGGCTATTACGATGCCGGGGTGCAGAGAATCAAGGGATCGGTGCGAATCGAGCCGAATAATCTCGAGGAAGAGTTGAAGCACCTCTCCAAGGACAAAGAGATTTATCTCTACTGTACTTGAGCGCGCGAAGCCACGAGCGCCCGTGTGGCGCTCATGTTGCGGGAAAAAGGCTTCAATGCGTTTGCCATCGTGGGCGGCCTGGCAGCGTGGCGCAAAGCGGGTGAACCGCTCGAGACGGTGCCTGAAAACGATTTAGTCAAATTGCCCACCTTCAGCTAACCGGCGATCCCAGAAAGAGATCATGAGTTCTCATAAGGAAGTCGAAATCAAGTTTCGAATACGAAACACGCGCGATATTTCGCGCCTTCTTAAGGCTGCGGAATTTCGTCTCATGACGCCACGCACGCATGAGATGAATACGTTGTACGACCTCAAGGGTCTGCCGCTACGCAAGCGCGGAGAATTGTTGCGGCTGCGGAAGTACGGAACCGAATGGGTGCTTACGCACAAGTCCAAAGGGAAGACCGGACGGCACAAAGTGAGAGTAGAGACGGAGACCAGAGTCGACGACGGAGAAAAGATGGAAGCGATCCTGACTGCTCTGGGTTATCTTCCAGTTTTTCGTTATGAAAAGTTTCGCGCCGAGTGGAGTGATGGCAAAGGGCATGTGGTGGTGGATGAAACCCCCATTGGCATGTTTGGCGAAATCGAAGGTCCAGCGCGATGGATTGACAAGACTGCCGGCACACTCGGGATCAGGCCGGCAGACTACATCAACCAGGCGTATACGGAGTTATTTTTTGCCTGGAAAAAGAGTTCGCGTAGTCAGGCGAAAGACATGACGTTTACGTCTGTGCGGCAGAAAAAATGAGGGCCGGCTGCGCCGACCCACGATGTCTCAATATGTTGCTAGTTAATCGTTCTTAGACAAGTTCTTCGGCGATTTCTTGTTGAGTGTTTCCAGCAGCAGTTTCGCCGACGCCGGCGCGGGAACGGCGTGCTTGAAGACGATGTCTTTCGCGTCAATTTTTTTACCATATAGATTTTCGTTGGCGCCGTTATCCGGGCGAAGGGTAGACCCTGCGAGAGAAATGCCGGCAAACAAGCCACGCGCGCGCGAGTAAGAGAGAATTTCGGCGCGAAGCGTGATGTCGGTTTCAGCCGACGCGTTGCGTCCTACCGGGCCGGCGGCAGCGGAAGCATCCCCGCCGAGCTTTACTTTGCTGGTGAGAATATTGTCAGCCGAACGCTGAGTCATCAGCAGAAGAACGAAGTCAGTGGCTTGGCCACCCAATTGGAAGCCAACGCTGCCACCTTCGAGCGCGATCATCGTGGGAGCCCCCCAGGCCCCGGTGTAAGCCTTGCCGCTGCGGCATGTCATCACGCCGCGCCCGTAGCTTCCGCCCAGGCCAATGGCGAATTTGAGCACCGACGGCAGGACCACAACACAATCCGCCTTATCGATGACGCTTTGAGGAATGTCGTCAGGAATGTCCATGATTTCTTTCATGACATGACCTGCGTTGGCGACGCGCTCGCGTTCTTTCTTCTGTGCGAAAGCGGGCAGACTGAGAATGGCGATTAGACCGACTGCTAAAATCCTGGATTTCATAGATCTCCTTGTTGGGTAGAAACACCCACACGACTAAACGTCGTTCATTCTTGATTTAAGTTGATGAGCCAGTATAGATGGCGCGGCGATTCTGCGCCGATCAGTTCCTGCGGGAGCGAGCGACAGCGTCGCGCGCCTCTTGATCTGCGGTGCGGCGGCGATCGGTTTCGCGCTTATCCCAAAGCTGCTTTCCCTTTAGCCAACGCGATTTCAACCTTTACCCGGCCGTTCTTGAAATAAAGGCGAGTGGGGATCAACGTCAGCCCTTTTTGCTGGGTCTTGCCCACCAGTTTCTCGATTTCCTGGTGATGCATAAGAAGCTTGCGCGTGCGAAGAGGCGCGTGATTATAGATGTTCCCGTGATCGTAGGGGCCGATGTGGCAGTTGAGCAGCCAAAGCTCGCCGTCCTTGAGCAAGCCATAGGAATCCTTAAGGTTGGCGGTCCCGTTGCGGACCGATTTGACCTCGGTCCCGGTCAAAACGATGCCGGTCTCAAATTTTTCCAGCAAGAAGTAGTTGTGAGAAGCGATCCTATTAACAGCGGCGTCGCGCTGGCCGGAGGCGGTGGGGTCGCGCCGCGGGTTTTTCTCAGCGCTGGGCTTGGTCTGGTGCGTGGATTGACGGGGCATGGGCCAGTTCAGATTATCGCATTCGCGCAGAACCGCGCTGACGGCGGAGTGTCGGTCACGAATGTCCCACTGGCGTTAACTACATGACCAGTCGTGACTTCGGCGAGTTCGACAGCGATGCTACAATAGCCCAGTTTACTCTCAAAATGTGGGTGGTCGACTCGTCGTTAAATGGCGTGCTGAGTAGCCCAATGGTTAACTTATGAGGAATTTTTGATGACCCGCGCTTTGCGTCCGGCAGCTATTGGCTTGCTTGTACTGGCTGTTTTCTTTGCCGCGTTGGCAGCTGACAAAACGAAATTGCTGGTCAAGCAGGGCAAAGACGCTGAGGCGCGCCAGAATTACGAACAGGCGTATGACCTCTACAAACAGGCCTACGACCTCAAGCCTACCGATATTTCCTATCGGGCCGCATTTGAACGGCTACGTTTCCTGGCAGGAGCCTCAAAGGTACATCGCGGGCAGCTTCTGCGTGAGGCCGGACGACTAGACGAGGCCATGGCGGAGTTCAAGGCTGCCGCAGCCATTGATGCATCAAGTTTTATCGCCCAGCAGGAAATTCGCCGGACCCAGGCTCTGATCGACGCTGCGCAATCGCCAGTACCCAAGGCCATGAAGTCGCCCAGCGATTTGCAGAGGCGGCTACAGGAAGCGCAGGGCGCAGTTGAACTGGCTCCGATTTCGAACGTTCCCATCACACTGAAACTCACCGAAGATACGAAGGTTATTTTTGAGACTGTCGGAAAGCTCGCTGGGATCAATGTGCTTTTCGATCCCGATTACACTTCGCGCCGGGTCAAGGTCGAACTCAACGGCGTCACCCTTGAAGAAGCGCTTCAAATTATCGCGCTGGAATCGAAGACTTTTTGGCGTCCGGTGACGCCCAATACGATTTTTATCGCTGCGGACAATCCGGCGAAACGTAAAGACCTCGAGCAGAGCGTAATCAAGACCTTCTACATGTCGAACCTTTCCCAGCCCACCGAATTGCAGGACACGGTGAACGCCCTGCGGCAAATTCTGGAAATCCAGCGACTGCAGGCGCTGCCGACGCAGGGCGCGATCGTGGTGCGCGGTACTCCGGACCAGGTGGCTCTGGCGCAGAAACTGGTGACCGATCTCGATAAATCGAAACCCGAAGTGATCGTGGATGTCGCCATTATGCAGATCAACCGGGATAAGTCGAAAACCCTGGGCATCAATCCGCCGACCAGCGCAACTGTCGCTTTGCAGAACAACGTCACGACGGGAACCACGACGAACGGGACGACCACGACTGGCACGACCACGAATACCGGCACTACGTCGGGAACCGCCAACCAGATCAATTTGAACTCGTTGGGCAACCTGAACGCGACCGACTTCACTGTCAACATCAGCCAGGCGACTGCGACGGCATTGTTCTCTGATAGCAGCACGAAGCTGATTCAAAATCCGCAGATCCGCGCGCTCGATGGGCAGAAGGCTACTCTGAAAATCGGCGACCGCGTTCCCGTTGCGACCGGATCGTTTGGTTCGGGAATTGGCAACACTGGCCTGGGCGTCAGTCCGCTGGTGAACACGCAATTTCAATATCTTGACGTCGGCGTGAATATCGACATCACGCCTCGAGTGCATGCAAACGGTGAAGTCACGCTGAAGATCGTGATGGATATCTCATCGGTCACGTCTTACACGAACATTGGCGGCATTCAGCAGCCGGTGATTGGGCAGCGCAAAGTGGAACACGAAGTACGGTTAAAAGAAGGCGAAGTCAATCTGCTGGGCGGCATGTTGGAAGACCAGCAGACGCGTTCGATCTCCGGTATCCCCGGCCTCGCACAGATTCCGATCCTCAAATATTTATTTGGACAGACGACGACTGACCACTCGGAAACCGAAACGGTATTTGCGCTGATTCCGCACGTCGTGCGCGCACAAGAAATCAGCGAGATGAACGAAAAAGCTATCTCTGTCGGAACGGCCAGCGCGATCGAGCTGCGGCGAGTCAGCCATCCGATTTCAGCGGCGGAAGCGGCGGCCAGCATCTCAGCCCCTGCTCCCGGCACGGCTGCGCCTGCGGTTGCTCCGGCGCCCGCTCCGGTTCCGTCGGCCCCGCCAACACCCGCTCCTAGCAGCACTTCACCCGGGCCGGGGCTCGCAAGTTTCGGCTTTGATCCTTCAGACTTGAGCCTGCATCCGGGCAGTACGTTTACCGTGAATGTGTCACTCAATGGAATTCAGAACGCTCACTCGGTTCCCCTGCAAATCAGTTATGACCCTAAGCTGCTTCAGGTCATGAACGTTTCTAACGGTGGCTTTCTGTCGCAGGACGGGCAGGCGGTGGCCTTAGTACACCGTGACGACAATACGTCGGGAACATTGCAAGTGACCGCAACGCGACCGCCGGGTGCCAGCGGAGTTTCGGGGCAGGGAAATGTGGTGGTGTTGACGTTCTTGGCCAAATCTGCCGGCCAGGGAATGCTGACAATCTCCAAAGGCGGCGCGCGCGATCCTGGCGAGCAACCTTTACCGGTGGCCGGCACTGTTGCCCGAGTTACGATTCAATAGGGCGATTCGGGAAAGCCATTCCATGACTTCGTCCGGAAATCATTCAAGCGGTTTGCGGAAGCGCCGCAGCGTCGGCGCGGCAGGATTCACTCTGATCGAGCTGATCGTCGCGACAGCTCTGCTCGTGATCTTAACCAGTCTCGCGATTCCGCTGGCGCGAGTCACGATAAAACGTGAACGCGAACACGTCTTGCGGCAGGACCTTTGGGAGATGCGCGACGCCATTGATCGTTACAAAGACGCTGCCGATCGCGGAGCGTTCCAGACCAAAGTGGATTCGCAGGGTTACCCGCCCGATCTGGAGACATTGGTCAAAGGTGTCGATGTAAATGGCAAGAAAGTACGCTTCCTGCGTCGGGTGCCGATCGATCCGTTTACCGGCAACAACGAGTGGGGCTTGAGATCGATGCAGGACGATCCGGACTCGGATTCTTACGGCGGGCAAAGCGTGTTCGACGTCTACACGAAATCAGAAGGCACGGGACTTGACGGCACGAAGTACAAGGACTGGTAAATGAGAAGATTACTAAGACAGCGGAAGAGCAGGGGATTCACGCTCATCGAATTGATGATCGTGATCAGCATCATGCTGATATTGCTTTCGCTGGTCATCCCGTCCTACAACCGGTCGATTCAACGTGCGAAGGAATCTGTGCTTCGGGAAAACTTGTTCACGATGCGATCGGTGATTTCGCAATACACGCTCGACAAGCAGAAGGCCCCGCAATCGCTGGATGATCTGGTCTCGAGCGGATACCTGAAGCAGATTCCCAGCGATCCGATCACCGCGAGTAACAGCACTTGGACCGTCGATCAGGAAGACGCCCTGCTTTCCGTCGACCAGCAGGAAACAGGCATCAACGATGTGCACAGCGGCTCGACGCAAGTAGGCAGCGATGGCACGCCCTATAACACCTGGTGACCGAGTCCTCCGCCCTTCAGATTTGAACACTTCCTCGTAAACCACTAACATTTCTTCATGCCCGTCGATACCGAACTCTCCCAATCTTCGTATACCCCTGTCCGCGCGCCGCGTGGGAACCAGATCACCTGCAAGGGCTGGCAACAGGAAGCGGCTATGCGGATGCTCATGAATAACCTCGATGAGGCGGTTGCGGAGCGCCCACAGGATCTGGTCGTATACGGCGGCACCGGGCGTGCGGCGCGAAATTGGCCTGCTTACCACGCGATCATCGCGTCGTTGAAAAGCCTGGAAGACGACGAAACGCTTCTAGTGCAATCCGGCAAGCCAGTTGGAATTTTCCGCACCCACGAATATGCGCCCCGGGTGCTGATCGCAAACTCAAATCTGGTCGGGCATTGGTCCAACTGGGAAAAGTTCAACGAACTGGAGCGCGCCGGACTCATGATGTACGGGCAAATGACAGCCGGATCGTGGATATACATCGGCTCGCAGGGAATTGTGCAAGGGACTTTCGAAACCTTTTCCGCGGCCGGCGAAAAGCATTTCGGCGGCGACTTATCCGGCAAGTTAATTGTGAGCGGCGGCATGGGCGGCATGGGCGGCGCGCAGCCTCTGGCTGCAACCATGACGGGTGCGGCTTTCCTGGGAATCGACGTCGATCCCGAGCGTATCAAGAAGCGCTTGCGCACCGGCTACTGCGACTTCATGGTCACCACGCTCGACGAAGCTCTTCGCATTCTAAAAAATGCGATCCGCAAAAAAGAAAACATCTCCGTCGGGCTCGTGGGCAATTGCGCGGATGTGATCCCAGAGCTTGCGGAACGCGGCGTTGTGCCTGACATCCTCACCGACCAAACTTCCGCCCACGATCCGCTGAACGGATACGTTCCTAACGGAATGACGTTGGAGGAAGCGTTTGCGCTCCGTGAGCGCGATCCGAAGGCATATCAGGAAAAATCGCTGAACGCGATGGCGCGACACGTTGAAGGCATGCTGCGGCTTCAGAAAATGGGATCGATCACGTTCGACTACGGCAACAATATCCGCACCTTCGCCCATCAGCAGGGAGTCAGCAACGCGTACGATTTTCCCGGGTTTGTGCCGGCCTACATCCGCCCATTATTTTGCGAAGGCCGCGGACCTTTCCGGTGGCTGGCGCTATCGGGCGAGCCGTCGGACATTCACGTCACCGACGATCTGATTCTCGAAATGTTTCCCGAGAACAGAATTTTGAGGCGCTGGATCGACTTGGCCAGAAAGAGGATCAAATTTCAAGGCTTGCCGGCGAGAATCTGCTGGCTAGGCTACGGTGAGCGCGCGGAATTTGGGCTGGCGATGAACGACCTGGTAAAGAAGGGCAAGATACAAGCCCCGATCGTGATCGGACGCGACCACCTCGATTGCGGATCGGTGGCATCGCCATACCGCGAAACCGAAAGCATGAAAGACGGTAGCGACGCCGTGGCCGATTGGCCGATCCTGAACGCGCTAATCAACACAGCCGCGGGCGCCTCCTGGGTGTCAGTGCATAACGGCGGCGGAGTTGGCATCGGCTATTCGTTACACGCGGGTCAGGTCACCGTGGCCGACGGCAGCGACATGATGGCAAAACGCATCGAGCGAGTCTTGACCGCTGATCCGGGGATGGGTGTGATCCGGCACGTTGACGCTGGCTACGACGAAGCAAAGCAATTTGCGGAAGACAAGGGCGTAGTTATTCCGACCGAGCGATATCGACCATAACGCTATGCGGTTAAAAGCTTCGACGCGTCCGGATTCCGGCGGGCAATTTCCGCGTTAAGGACCGTCGCAAAGCCAACCCACGCAGCGTAAGGCACAAAAGCCAGCGCAGCTGCGGCATCCACTTTTCCAGCCTGAACGATGTAACCGAGGATTGCGGCTTCCAGCCCGATGCTGTCTCTAAGCGACAGGTCGGGGCGGTGTTTTTCGAAAAAGAGTTTTGTCCATCTCGCATTCGATGCGAGTTGGGTCGCCCAAAGCCGCAGAGCCCGTGACCGCGCGGACGATGGAGGCGCGCTCCAGACGCGCCATCCCGACCATGCGATCAATCCATAAATGCCGGTCCAGACGATAGGGAAAACTTGGTCGGGCGGAGTGAAGCTCGGCTTATCGAGCTTCCGGTACCATTGATGAGAATTTCCGGATCGGCTTTTTCGCGATCCGTACCAAGCGGCGATCGCGACCGCCGCCGAGAAACCCACTAATCCTAGAAGTGATCGAGAATGTTCAGCGTTGCGCATACGCCCCCATCGTGCAGTCTAACGTGAGGTGCTTGATCGGCAGGAGAGGTTGTCCTCAACCTCGCGAGTTATAACCGCGTCAAATTTTTGATTACCGCGACCATTGGGCCGGGCAACGGCCGGTGAAGCAAATTTAAGGAACAACTAGTTGCTAAACTCGGGCATCGGAGATGCACACTAATTCAAAATAGGAGCATCAACATGCCACAGAATTCGCATAACAAAGCCGCCGAGCACCATGACAACGCCGCGAAAGCCCACCGTACCGCAGCCGAGCATCATGGTAAAGACGACCACAAGACAGCGCAGGAACACTCCAAGAAAGCCCACCAGCAATCCACAACCGCACACGAACACTCAACCGAAGCAAACAAGAAATCGGACGAAAAATCTCGCTCCGCTGCTTAATTCATCCCGGTCCCACGCCTTATGCGTGGGACTTTTCTCCTCGTCATGGCCATCCTTCATCGAACGTCTTGGCTGCGCGATCCTAAGCACCGTCTATAGCGGATTCCGTGCCGCCTCTCTAGAGCGAGCGTTAAGAGGCGTTCTCGATGGCCAGCGCCACGCCCATTCCTCCGCTGACGCACAGCGTCGCAACGCTATGCTTAGACTTCCGCTTCAGCATTTCTTGCAGCAGCGTCACCGTTATTCGCGCGCCGGTGCAGCCAATCGGATGGCCCAGCGCAATCGATCCTCCGTTGACGTTCAAACGGGACGGATCAAAATGCAGTTCGCGATCGCATGCGATCACCTGCGCGGCAAACGCTTCGTTCAATTCAATCAAATCGAAGCCGTCGAGAGGCAGGCCGTGCTTCTCTTCCATCTTGCGCAATGCTGGAACGGGACCGATTCCCATCACGCGAGGATCAACGCCGACTGAAGTGAACGCCATGATCCGCGCCAGAGGCGTGAGATGGTTACGCTTCACGAAATCCCCGCCGGCCAGCACCAGAGCCGCCGCTCCGTCGGTGATCCCGGAAGAATTGCCTGCTGTCACCGTGCCCGTTTTTGAAAACACCGGCGCCAATTTCGCCAGCTTCTCTTTTGTCGCCCCGATGAAAGGATGTTCATCGCGGTCGAAAACTTGCGCCCCTTTTTTGGATTGAAGCGTGACCGGCGCCAATTCGTCGGCGAATCGATTCTTGGCGATGGCATCCGCCGCGCGAGACTGCGAAGTCAACGCATATTCGTCTTGCTCATCGCGAGATATCTTGTACTGCTCGGCCAGCACTTCAGCAGTCTCCCCCATCAGCAATTTGGCCATGGGACAGAAAAATCCGTCGCGATACATCCCATCGACGACTTCCTGGTTGCCCAGGCGATACCCAAAGCGCGCGCCCTCCAGATAAAACGGAAGACGCGACATCGACTCTGTCCCCCCAGCAAGCACGCAATCCAGGTTTCCCGCAGAAATTTCCCCAAAGCCGAGCGCAACCGATTTGAGCCCGGAGGCGCAAGCCTGGTTAACGGTGTACGCTGGCGATTCTTTCGGAACCCCGCTGCCAATCGCGATCTGCCGGGCGGGATTCGGTCCGCCTCCGGCCTGCCGCGCGTTGCCAAACATAGTTTCTTCGACTTGATCGGACGAAATTTTTGCCCGCTCGATGGCCGCTTTTGCGGCGACAATTCCGATTTCCACCGCGGAAAGGGAAGCCAGTGCGCCCCCGAATTTCCCGATCGGTGTGCGGGCTGCGGAAAGAATAAAAACGTCTGACATGGATGCCTAAGTTTAACAGGAGGATCGTGGCCCGCGTCTTCGCCACCGCATGCATCGCGGTACACTGAATTCTCATGAATTACATTTACGGAATCAATGCGGTGGCCGAGGCCTTGAAGGCGCGCGGCCGGTCGTTCGCGTGGGTCGGAGTGGCGAAAGAACGTCACGATATCCGCATGAAGCGGGTGGTAGAAGAATGCCGCAAGCAAGGCGTGGCAGTAAGGTTCGTAGAGCGGGACGAACTGGACCGCATGGCGGGGAACAACGCCCATCAGGGCGTGGTAGCGGTGACGTCGGCGAAACAATACAACGATCTCGACGATGTTGTCGCAGCCAAGCGGGGAAAATTTTCCTTGATCGTGGTCCTTGATGGGATTGAAGATCCTCACAATTTGGGAGCGGTATTGCGCACCGCCGACGCTGCGGGAGCAGATGGAGCAATCATCCCCGAGCGACGGGCGGCCAGCGTGACGGCATTGGTCGCGAAGGCATCTGCCGGAGCTAGTGAGCACTTACCCATCGCGAAAGTGACGAACATCGCGCGCACTCTGGAAGAGTTGAAAGACCAGAATATCTGGGCCGTTGGTTTGGACGAGCGCGGTCCCAAATCTTATGACGCCATGGATTACAACATCGATTGCGCGATCGTACTAGGAGCGGAAGGCCGCGGGTTGCACGAGTTGGTCGCGCGAAAGTGCGATTTCCTGGTTTCGATCCCGATGCTGGGGAAGGTGCCATCGCTCAACGTCTCAGTGGCAGCGGGCATTATGCTTTACGAAATTGTGCGGCAACGCGGGAAAACCAGACTTGAAGTGGATTAGAACACTCGCGTTTATTTTTCTAGCAACCGCAGCCGCTAACGCAGTGGTCGATCGCGAGGCGTTCACCTTCAGCGATTACGATCTCGACGTTCGTATCGAGCCAGCTTTGCACCGGCTATCGGTTCGCGGCAAGATCAGCCTCAGGAACGATTCGGCGACGCCGCAGAGAATTCTCGCCTTGCAAATCAGTTCCAGCCTGGACTGGCGCTCGATTCGAATCAATGGTAAGCCGGCGGAATTCGTTTCTCAACCCTACGCGTCAGATATCGACCACACCGGAGCGCTCACCGAAGCATTGATTACGCTGCCCTCCCCTGCCGGCCCCAAAGAGACGATCGAAGTTGAAGTAGGCTACGACGGCGTGATTGTTCAGGATGCGACTCGGCTGACGCGTATTGGCGTGCCTGCGGAAGTCGCAAAGCACAGCGAGTGGGACCAGATTGCAGATCAATTCGCCGCCGTGCGCGGAATCGGATTCGTGGTGTGGTATCCGGTGTCCGTCGAAGCGGCGAACATGTCGGATGCGGGCAGCGTCGAAGACGCGATCGGGCGTTGGAAGGCGCGGCAGGCGCACGCGAAGATGGCAGTAGACTTCGAGCCGACCGGAAAAGCTGCGTTCATTTTTAACGGTAAACCCTCGGGAGTGATCGGGAGTTCGGTGGGCGCATTCACCATCGGTGAACTTGGAGTTATCGTCCCCACTTTCGCGGCAGCCGACTATCAGACCGCCGCGCCAAGCGACGAAGTTCGCGTGTTTTTTTCACCGGGACAAGCGGACGCCGCCAAGACTTACGGGATCGCTGCGATGAGCGTCGATCCCATCACGCCAGTAGTTGGAGGCACAAAAAATCTCAGGATTTTCGAGCTGCCCGATTCCGACGCGGCTTCGTACGCCAGCGGAGGCATTCTATACGCGCCGCTGAAGTCGCCAATCACGAACGACGCCATGCTCAACATTGTCTACGCGACAGCTCTCGAGTCGGTCGCTTCTCCTCGATCCTGGATTACAGAAGGTCTCGCCCATTTTGCTCAAGTGGCGTTCGTGGAGCAGGAAACCAATCGCAAAGCCGCGCTCGACTATCTACGTTCGCATCAGGATGTTTTAAAAACAAATGAACGGGCGGCAGAAAAACGGCGCGCATCAGACCGATCTCTTGTGGACGCGTCTGGCGATCTTTACTCCCAAACCCGGGCGATGGTTGTGTGGTGGCTTCTGAAAGAAATGCTGGCGGCAGATCCGCGTTTGGACTTGGCGGAATACAAAGCCGCAGACGATACGCATCCTGACTACTTGGAAGAAGTGCTTGAGAAAGCCAGCCATCGTGATCTTCGCTGGTTTTTCGACGACTGGGTCTACAACGACCGAGGGCTGCCGGATTTCCGCGTAGCGTATGTGCATTCCGCCCCAAAAACTTCGAACGGATATCTGGTTACCGTGACGATAGAAAACCTGGGAGACGCCGGGGCAGAAGTGCCCTTCACTCTGCGAATGGAAATCGGAGAGATCAGTCAACGGGTCATCGTGCGCGCGAAATCGAAGGCGACGGTGCGCTTAGACGCGGCTTCGGCTCCTCTGGAAGTGCTCGTGAACGATGGCAGCGTTCCGGAAAGCGATTACAGCAACAATAGTTTCCCGATCAAGTAGGAGCATGACGATGACCGAAAGCGATTTCAAAAAACATCTGGCGGCCGCTGAGAAAAGTCCGAAGGAAGTTGCCGCGGCAACGCTAGGCTTGCCAGACGCGGCTTTGAGATTCAAGCCTACTCCTGAGACATGGTGCATCCTGGAAATCCTCAGCCATCTGGCGGACATCGAGATGGTCTTAGGGTTTCGCATCAGGCAAATTTTGGCAGAACAAAAACCCGTGATCGCCCCGGTGGACGAGAAGGCTTGGGCCACCGAGCTTAACTACACGCAAAACTCCGCCCCGGAGACTATCGCGCTATTCGGATTGCTGCGTCACGCCAATCTGCAAATATTGCGGCGGATCAAGCTTACCGATTTGAATAAGTCCGCGTATCACCCGGAACTCAAAAAAGACCTAGCACTCTGGGAAATTGTCGAGCGACTCGATGTGCACAGCGCAAATCATTTGCAACAAATCGAGCGTCTCAAGAAAGAAGCCGCCCGGAAGCCAAACTGAATCGAACTTCAATCCCGGCTGTGAGTGAAAGTCACGAGCGCGTCGAGTTTCGCTTTAGCTGCTCCCGAATCAATGGATTGAATCGCGATCGGCAGCGCTTCCTGAATGTGATCAGCCGTACCTGCTGCAACCAGCGCGGCCGCGGCATTCAGCAGCACCACATTCCGGCGCGGAGACGCGCCTCCGCTCAAGATTTCCCTGATGATCGCGGCATTAGTGGCCGCATCTCCGCCTTCAATTTGTTGCAGCGGCGCTCGTTCCATGCCGAACTGTTCCGGAGTGACTTCGTAAGTGCGCAGCTTGCCGTCTCGAATTTCCGCAACTCGGGTTGCAGCGGAAATCGTGATTTCGTCGAGACCGTCTAATCCGTGCACAACGAGAGCGCGACGCAACCCCAGCATGCTGAGCGCCTCCGCAACTTTGTCGACGAGATCAAGTGCGTAAACACCGGTCACCTGGGCCGAGGCATTGGCGGGGTTCGTCAACGGTCCAAGAAGATTGAATACCGTTCGCAACTTCAAATCCTGGCGCACTCGCTGCACGTGTTTCATGGCCGAGTGCATGGCGGGAGCGTAAAGAAAAGCGATGCCAACTTTCTCGAGACATGCGGCGATCTCTTCCGGGGAGAGAACGATGTTGACGCCCAGCGCCTCCATGACGTCGGCCGAACCGCATTTAGAACTGACGCCGCGATTGCCATGCTTGGCGATGCGCACTCCAGCCCCGGCTGCGACCAGCGCGGTCGCAGTTGAAATGTTGAACGACCCGCTTGCGTCCCCGCCGGTTCCGCAGGTGTCGACCAGCGCATCGCGCCCGGTACCGCTCGCAATCACGGCCTCCGTGTGGCGGCCGGGCAATGGCGATGCCACCGCGCGGATGGCATCGGCAAAGCCCACGATTTCTTCCACGGTTTCGCCCTTCATGCGGAGCGCAACCAGGAAGCCGGCGACCAGCGATTCCGGGCAGTTTCCGCCCAGAAGCTCATCCATGGCGGCGCGAGCCTGAACCCTGGTCAGGGGCTCCCGGGTGTTGACAATCCGCTGTAAAGCTTCAAGAAGCATGGAAATCAAAGATTAGCACCGCAATCCCACCCCTTTTTTCCCGAAAGGTTAAAAAATCAAGACCTTCATGAATTACTCCAGTAACCACGGCGTATGACCATTGAATTGACTCAGGGTTCGGCCGAAATCTAGAGTTCAAGAGAAGGCGTTGTGCGTCCATAGGGCACTGTATGAGCTTGAATGCGTTGGTGGTGTGTAGCGACGAGAAAATCGTTCGAGTCTTGCGTCGGGTGCTCAGCGAGCTGGAAATCCGGATGACTCACTGCGCCGAATCGGACCTGGCTGTTCGCCGTTTGACGCGTGAGCGATTCGAAGCCGTAATCGTCGATTGCGCCAACGAACAGACTGCCGGGCTGGTCCTGCGAAGCGCGCGGACGGCACCGTGCAATAAGCATTCCGTAGCCGTGGCCATCGTAAATGGACGCAGCGCGTTTGACTTGGGCGCACACTTTGTTTTGTATCAGCCCATTACCATGGAAAGGGCGAAGGCCAGCTTCAGGGCGGTCCGGGCGCTGATGAAACGCGAGCGTCGGCGCAACGCCCGGGTGCCAGTGCAAATACCAATTTCGATTTCGCTTGGATCAGACCAGGGCCCGATCCGGTGCGTCAGCGTTGATTTAGGCGAAGGGGGAATGGCCGTGCAGATGCTGCACCGCCCTAAGCGAACCACAGGGATGTTGCTGGAATTTACCCTGCCCGGCACGGACTACAAGGTCATGTGCAAGGCGGAAATTGCTTGGGAGAACGCGGCGAAGCAAAGCGGCGTCCGCTTCGCCGAAATTTCCAGCGAAGCGCACGAACAAATCAAGACATGGATCAAGCTGCACACCCCCGAACTGGAAGCTGACGATCCGCCGGCTCCGTGTACGCTTACCGACCTGACGCTATCGGCGTGCTACGTAAAGATGTCTTCGCCGCTGCCCACGAACACAGCGGTAGTCCTTTCCATGCGAACCGGCAGCTCACAAATGAATGCCGCCGGGATCGTGCGAGTCATGCATCCCGAGGTCGGCATGGGCATCGAGTTCTCGCGAGGCGGGGCGGAACAAAAAGACAACCTGGAGAAGTTCATCGAAATGCTTGCCCAGAGCGGGGCCAGCGCACCCACGTTAACGGTTGAACCCGAAGGGTTGGTCGCGGACGAAGCAAAGATGCCGACGCAAGCTTCCGACGATCCGCTGCTGATCTTATTCAAAGACAGCAACGTAAGCCCAGAAAATTTCCACGCCGAATTGCACAAACAGCGAAATTCGCAAGCCGAGGCTGCGGCAATCTAACCTTCCGCCACCGAGGCGCTCAACAAAGAGCGCCCAGAAAACGCGCATGTGCCCGCGCCTTGCGATCAAATGTGGTGCCCGGGACCGGAATCGAACCGGTAGGTTCCTTTCGGAACTCGGGATTTAAGTCCGAAATTTGTTTGTGCACAAGCGTTAATACGCAAGCAACTAAAACTACATGGGGGATGCCATCGCGGCAGAGTATGCCCTCTTTTACCCTAGTTTGACATCCTGTTGGGGCATTCTGACATAACTTCCCCCCTCAACAGCGCTACTTAAAAAAACTAGAAAAACCAATGCGCCCTCAAACTAGTTGTGAGTGTAATTGGCAATTTTTCACCAACTGAGGCCTATCCACGCATCTATTGCCGTGGCCCAAAGTGATAGCTGGCTTCGATTGTGGCAACTGTGGGTTTTCCATCGGCCACTTGGGGTTCGTAGACGAACTGCTTCACAGCATCAACGACTGGATCAACAAACTGGCTGTCGCCGCCCACTACCTTGACACTTTGTACTTTGCCATCTGCACCGATCACCACGGTCAAGTAAACAGACCCAGTCTTGCCAGCCAATTCTGGTGGTAATTGCGGGTCTGCCCCAGAAACTTTGTGCGGCCATAGGGTGAAGGTTCCGTCCGCATTCATGACTCCGGTCCGAAACTCCGGGCGATACGGAATAGTGGACATGTATTCCACTTCTCCTTTCGCTCCGTCACCTTTTCCCTTCAAATCGAAGTGGAACCCGATTTGGCTCTCAACTTGAATGGGCGTTCCGTTGAGTTGGTACGGTCGGAAGCGAAAATCCCGAAGGGCGTCCATGCTTGCAGCAATCAGCAATGCTTGCCCTTCAACAGGTTCGCTCAGCACGACCTTTCCAGTTTCATCTATGTTAATTTTGAAAATCACATCGCCTTGAAGTCCCGCTTTTCGGGCCGCTACGGGGTATTCCGGGAGCGATCTATGTTCGACTAGTCCAACAATAACGCCACCAGAAACGCGAATCCTACGCGGCACCAAAGGTGAGTGACTCTCCGTGCCTACACTGTTTGTTTCCTGCGCGATGGCGACGACCAAGCAACACGCAAGAATTGCCAGCAACACACTGGGTATTCTCATGTGGGCATGATATCCGAGGGGTTTGCTTCAAGGCGAAGCCAACTGTTGTAATCAGGCGATTACACTCACAACCGTCTACTGCAAGAAAAACGGGGGAGTCGGACGGAGAAACGAGGAAGCGGCACCCCCGCGGGGAAAGCTCGCCCTGCTTTCTTATCGAGCAGGCGGCGAGCCATCCCAAACTTATTTGATTCGCATGGCTCGCAGGATTTTCTCTCGCGCTGCTTTCGCGTCAGCCACAAACTGCTCCGAGTTGTTTCGGCTGTCTAGCGCCTCGGTGCGCTTGCTCGATTCGCGCTTGGACGCTGCCACAGGTTGACCCGCGACACGCCGCAGAGAGACACGCAAGTCAACCGATCCATAACACTCAATAGAAGTTAAGTGGTGCCCGGGACCGGAATCGAACCGGTACGTTCCTTTCGGAACTCGGGATTTTAAGTCCGAAATTTGTTTTGTCTACACCTGTTGATCTATAAGCAACTAAAACCACTTAGGGGATGCTCTTCGCGGCAGAGTATCCCCTCTTTTACCCTAGTTTGACAGTGTGTTGGGCATAGTTTTGACATAACTCTGCACCTAACACACCTAGAGCCATTGCTACTTGGGCAGCACATCCAACTGTCGCGCACGCACGCCGCCAGTTCTGATGGGCGTTCGGTGTGCGAGCTTCGAAAGTTAGCTACCCATAAATGTTCATTCGAAAACACCTGTCCGCCATTAGTCCACCACGTCTTGTGATCCGTACGAAGATGTTGGCGTGCCCTTTCCCGCAATTTTCGCCACCAGCGTTTGCGCTCACTGTACAAGGATGCCAAGCTGTAGCAGCTAGAGTAGCCGCGTTCGAGGCATCGGCGACAGAGGCGCATTTTCGAGCTTCGTAGAAAAACCTGATTGGCGTTCCCGCAGTCGTGAACATGTTAGTCGTCGAAGACTATCGAGAAAGTGACGACCTGCGCCGACTGAGCGCATCCGCCCTTAGCGTAATTGGTTTAGCGTGATGCGCGCTTGCGGGCGTGTTTGTGCGTCTGTTTGCCCGTGCAAGATAAGCCGCGCCTAATAGCAACGCATATACAACGAAACAGCGTTTCAATAGTTACCGACCCTCCGGTAGTTACAGTTTTTAGAAGCCAGCTTACGCGAGGTAATGATACCGCTAGAAATCACAATGTCAAGCCGTCCGTCACGTTCCATCCCGCAGATGGACCTACACTTCGGCAGTTCGGATCGACTTTTCAGTATGACGATTTTAGGAAACCTCGACGACGACGGAAAATGTGGATTGGCTGCAATCGCACTGAGAGATAAAAACGAGGGAGCCGGAAACGAAGGAAAACGGCTCCCCCGCGGGAAGCTCGCCTGGATGTCTTTCTAAGGAGGTGGCGAGCCGTCCCGAACTTATTTAGTCCGCATAGCTCGCAAGATTTTCTCTCGCGCTGCTTTAGCGTCAGCCACAAATTGCGCTGAGTTATCGCGGCTATCGCGTACCTCAGTGCGTTTGCGCGATTCGCGCTTGGGTGTTTCGATAGGCGGACCCACAACGATGCGCTTGTTTAGATATTGCTTCGCGATGCGCTGAAACGACTCGGACGCGGTCTCTTCTTCACCATCTTCGTCCGCTGCCTGTCTGTCCCGCTCCTTGCGCACTCTCGCCCAAATCGCTTCTACTACGCGATCAAAGAATTCTTGCTCGGTCTCGCTTTCTTTCAATTGCACGTCACCAGCCTCCGATTGATCTTTTGGATTTAGCAGACTTCTGACTTCAGCTGCTACCTCAGCCCACGTCATGGGGTCACCTGTGAGCGAAACAGCATCGTTCGCGCCTTGGCAGTGATTCTGACCGCTCGCGCTGGACCGCGATGGGATTCTTGCCGCGATATTTTTTTGCCATCATGTCCAAGTTTTCAACGAGATGTTCAGCATCAACGATTCGCACTTGGGGTCCACCTCTACCCTGTTGAACGAGCGCAACGTGGTTTCCCCGCAGATTCGTCATCTCAAATTCATCCTTGCTCGTTTGGCAAAGGTCATACTGGTATCCACATGAAAGTTGACGCAAACCGGACTTGATTTTCTCAATCAACTCAGCATCGGTGATTACCAGATCGCCCACAATCGTTACGTCGCCATTCTCCAGCGTTTCTCCCTTGGCGCGGATTCTGGACGTGTCCACGCGCGTACCACGATGCATTCTGGGCGTTCAGAAATTGTGAGGGGTGCCCTTCGGTCACAAGCTTTCCATTCAAGCTGGCGATAAACGATGAAGCGAGGACTTCTTCGCGTGAGCGAAAGACGCGGACTCTATTTTCGTGGTCGAGACCAATCTCGCGACCGGAATATACCTGATGACCGCTCCGACAGAGACGCGCACTGTGGCAGATGAGAAAGCCTTCCGGCGTCTCGCTGATGTGATCGCTGATGCGGCTACCCAGAAATGCGGTGCGCCGTAGTGATTCTGCGACTGGCATTACTCGCCACCCTTGTAATTGACAATCGCATCCACACCGCTTGGATAGCTTCGGTGCATCTTGGCTGACGTGACGCGATGACCTAAGTCATCTGGCGGGGTAGCGGTCACGGTGCGCCCTGACGTTGCAGCCACTCTCGCCATCGCTGCGTCGAAAGGTCGCGTACCGCGTTCGTTGGTGATGACTGGTTCACCGCCACCAAAGCTGAGCCTAGCGTCCGCAGCGGTCCGTCGCTGCGCCGTTTTTTTGATTGGGTTCATTAGTTGTTCTCTCCATTCTCTTTAGACCTAACTGGTATTGCTGAAATTTGCATGTTCCATCCGAAACTGAGTGGTAGCCTATATAGCCTTTATCCATCAACTCAGCCACAGGGGTTGAGTGGGCGCGTGAGTTCTGCGATTTTGTCGCGATCTTCAGGTGACGAGCGTCGGACTTGCATATCCCGCTCGACAGGCAATTAAGAGGCGCGATCTCATTCTGAAGCGATTGCGCCTCATCCACAGCAGCGCAATATGAGCCAAGATGGATACAGGCTTCGCGGAATAATCGTTCAAATTCTTCGCGGTGCTTGGTCGCATCTACAACCAATTGATCGAATCGTGCGCGTCCCTGAGCGAGTGCCATCGCGCTTTGCAGCCGCTCGGCTTCGGCTAACTCGCGCTCGGCTGATCTAAGTGCATCCGCTAGTTCACTCGCCTGTCTCGCAAGATCGTTTACGCTCTGCAAGTCGGACACGCTGGCTGAACCGTCTTTCACTTTCGCAAGCAGCGGTTCCAGACGCGCATTCAGCTCGTTTTTCTTCTCCTGCAATTCTTTGGTCTTCGATTGCACCGCGTATAGCGGCGACTCCTGCTTTTTGACGCTGAAGACGCCATGGTCTCGAACGTCGGCGGGCATGCTTCCATGAAATTTAGTTTTCATAGCTTGTTCCCCTGTGGTGCGATAGATAACAAGTCGAGTTCATCAAGCAACCGCGTGAATTGTGCCGCCTGCTTGGTGGGCATAAATTTTGCGAGTTCTCTCAGCTCGGCAATAGCAGCATGACGCCGCTCACTGCGAGTGTCGGCTACATTCTTCATGGTTGATCACCCTGCAAGGCGTTCACAACTTCGTGGAGTCGGTCTATTTGCCCATCCTTGCCACCCCCATCGAGCATCCCAAGGTAATTCGCCAAAAGTTCAAGCGCAGCAGTCTTGGAAGCGAAGCGCAACTTGGTGAGTTGACCTGCGCGAAACTCGAAACTCGATATGGATGCAGCGGTGCAAGCGTCAAGTTCGCGGATAGGCTTTAGCGAACCGTCAGCCTGAAAGAATTGACGCGGGTCAACAAAAGCGCAGCATACGAGTTCGCGCAAAACTCTTTCTTTCCGAGCGTCCAGTTCGGTTAACGTTTTTTGGGCATTGCGCTGGATGACGCGGACGATTTTCGGTCTGCTCATAAGGCTGACCGCACGCACGTTGCAATCACCGAGATAGCCCGCGCTGGCAGCAGCTTGGGTAGCGTTCCCACCGTTGGCGATGTAATGACGTGCGAAGAGCGCCTCGCGGATGGTTAGTCCATCGCGATCAAATCTCGACCCCTTCGCCACTTTGTTAGCGGTCACAGGCTGACAGTCTCATGCACCGTCAAAATGTTGCAAGGTCATGCGCACCAGCTTTCGTAAAACCAGGGCGGCAGAGTACGTCATTGTGGATAAAACTATTTTTGCGGGGAATAAAGTTCTTGGGGCTTTTGCGTCTCGTGTTACGGCGATAAATGAAACTCACCTCAATCAAGCGAGGCACCTCTATGACCAAGCACAAAGAATTATTGACACCCGATGAAGCGGTGGAAGTGTTGTACGGGCAAATAACGGCGCAGGGCATTCGTAAGCGGGTGCGCGAAGGCACGCTACCTTGTTACCAGAAGAAAGAAACTCCGGGAAAAGTCTTCGTGAAGCGAACGGAGCTATTAGCACTTTATGCGGAAAAGTTTGCGGGATGGAGGCGAAGAGCAGCTGCGATGCAGAAGGGGAAAAAGTGAGGAACCTTCCCGCTCAAGAAAAGATCCCCACCCTCAACGCACGAAAGGAACACAAGAGAATTCAATGCTAGGACAGAGAGCGCAGCCGATCAAGGCAGAATCGCTGTCGGCGGAACAATTTCTAAAAGCTGTTTGGCCCGACAAACTCTTAACCCATGAGACGGTGGAGCTACGAGCCATTCGGCGCACCGACAAAAAGACCCGTAATCATTTCGTTTCAACCGTTGAAGACTTCCTGACTCTTGCCCGAAAGTATGAAGGCTATGAGATTTATTTTGGCGTAGCCACTCGCTTTCGGGAAGGTGGTAAAAAGCAGAACTGCTACCGCACTCGCGCATTGTGGGCAGACTTCGATGATTGCAAGCTGGATGATCTCGATTTCGGCGTGTTCCAACCAAACGCAATGGTGGCGTCGGGCGGCGGCGTTCATGCTTACTGGCTGTTAGAGACCCCAGCATTATTGCGCGATGAAAGATGGGAACGAATCGAAGCAATCAATCGTGGACTATGCAAACAGTTTGCAGGGGACATTGCCTGCGCTGATGTTTCGCATGTTCTCAGGGTGCCGGGTTTCTTCAATCATAAATATGACCCTAACCGCTTAGTAGAAGCCTGTCTGGGGGGTGCGAAGCGATACCGCCTTGAAGATTTCGAGACAGCGGGCATCGTTGAGATCATCGCGCGGCGGTCGAACCAGCAAATAACACCCGGCAGAGTGCTCCCACGGCTGCCACAATCGCTCCAAGCGAAGCTAAACAGCATAGACCTAGATACTCACGATGGAGACAAATCTCGGCAAGACTCAGCAATCATCACAGCCATGCTTGGCGAGGACGTGTCCGCCGAAGATTGTTATGCGACGTTCGCAGGCAGCGCAAGGGGCAAAGACGCTCAAGAACGAAAAGGGAATTTTCACGATTACTTGACTCGCACCATCCGCAACGCACAGCAGCACATGGGGTCGGGGGAAGAAAACATGAATATCAGCGATGCGGGAAAAGAAACCGCAATCAAGGGCAGGACGGTAACGGTAGATTTCTCACCGAACAGCTGGGAGAAGGACTTCAAAACCAAAAATCAACTTTCGCAAGGAAGACCACGTTTTGTGGTCGAATCGCTGGTCCCTGAAAAAGCTTTGACGATGATTTCTGCCCCCAGCTTTCACGGCAAGTCTTGGCTTGCTCTGTCACTTGGGAAAGCCATTTCGACAGGAAGAAGCGTTTGGGGATTTCGTGGTCCTGAGTTCGCAACCCCATTTCATTATCACGTACCCGAATGAATGAAGCACTGGTGCGCGAGCGCATGGACAAATTAGAAATAAAAAGCTCCAGCGCATTTCTGGTCCGTGCGATGGAAGCGGGAACGCCATTCGCTCTGGACAATCAGATGCTCGAATGCTCGCGCGGCGCTGTAGTTTGTCTCGACACGATGGGATATTTCAATCAAGGCGACGACATCGCAAACTACAAAGAGTCCATCAAGTTTGGAGAAATGTGCTTTCGCTTGATGACCGAAGGCGGCGCGCTTGCGGTGATCGCGCTGACTCATCCACCGAAGAATACAGCGAACCAGAATACGATGTCGCTCGAAAATATGGTCATCGGTTCAGCTGGATATGGTGGCTTGCTGCGCTCCTGCTTGGGCATACGCAATCTGAACACGGACCTGAACGACCCTAAGCTTCATGTTTATGTGCAGGGACTAAAAAATCCGGGATTGAGACCATTTCAGCTGAAGGGAATTCCACTTGGAATGTTCAATAGACAATCGCCTTATCTGGATGCGATCTCGCGTAATTTCACAGGTAAGAATGATGACCCGAAGAAAAGCAACCGAGAAAAACGCGTGCATGAACTGCATGAAAAGGGAAAAAGCTACCGCGAGATTGTCGAATCAATTGGAGACATTTCGATCAACACCGTAATGAGGATCGTGAAAGGTCAAAATTAGATGCTGTCTCTTGTCTCTGAAGCGTCTCAGAGACGCGAATCTGCTATGCGCTGCACGCAGAGGGCATTTCAATGCCTCTGCTGCAAGCAGTGGTGTCTCTTGTCTCTATTCTCTTAGCAAATGAGAGACAGAGACAGTTTGCATAAAATTTCAGTTTTTCATCACAAAAAGGAGAAAATAACGCCCCCATGAGGACCATCAGAACGTTTACCCAAGCCTCGCATGTCGCTCTAGCAGGACCGGAGCAATTCTGTGGAAACGAAGAACTGTTGGCGCTGTCTGAGCGGCGCAAGTTCCCAGGACGCAAACGAATTAAAAGCGATGGCACAACTACGTGGGTAGAAATCAAGTTCGCTACCGATGCTCTCCTGATCGTTCCAATTGTGCAAAGCACGCTGGCGCAATGGTGTCTGAAATTCGCGGCTTACATTGAGCAGGCTGGAAAGCCCAGTCTGTGGACGACTCGCGAGCTAGTCGAGGTTCGCAACGCCGACGAAACGATGACGGGAAAAGTCACAGAAGAGGGGATGGGAAAAGCCATGCGCAAGGCAGGCTTCATCAGCGTTCCCCCAGGTCGAAGAGTCAGAAATCTTCGGTCAGCCGATGGAAGCATCACGAATGTACCTCAGCGCGTTTGGCGTCTGCTTAAGACCCCTCTTCCTTCCTGCCTCAAAACTGATGTGAACGAAGTGCGTGAGCGATACAGATTAGGGCGCCGTTCGCTCAAACGCTTGATTAAAAGCAACGCTGTGGGCACTTCGCGGCGCCCGTAGCGCGTCCACGGTCATGTGATCGAGTCAATACGCGCTGCGAATCGCTTGGAGCACTGGACAAGCTATCCAGAGTCCTGACGGCAAGCCGCTATTCATGCTGGTTGCTGCATGGGATATGTCAGGATTATGGCTATTCGGCTTAGGTCCCAATCGGGGCGGTACGGTCAGACCTTGCGCGGAACCGACGTGTGATACAAAAGTGAGCTATGCAAACACTTCAATTCACCCGCTCACTGAAAGAAATCGTTGCTCGTCTAAGAGTGAACGAATTCTTGCAGTTGTTGGAACCCTGGCTCCCCCTAAATCCCGCCGCCAATGCGGCTATTGACGAAACGCAGAAGGACTTGTTTTCCGAACTAACCTACAGGTCCCGAGCAGGCTATGACATGCTTTCGGAATCTGAAAACTACTCGCAAATCATGAGGTGTCTTAATATTGACGAATTATTCGAGCGGAAGAGGCTACGCCGCATGACATTGACTCTGTCGGGCTTTTCACAGATTGCCCAGCTTCGCGGGACAGCGGATTTTCCTTTCTTCTTCGAGAAGCTACGGTCTCTCCGGGACCTTCAAATCGCTTGCGCAGACTTGCTCGAAGATAGCAAGACCCAGGTCACCGAACCGTCAGACTCCATTTTTCAGCTTGAAATTGTTGACTATGACGGTATGGGCATAGAGCCCGAACGAATCGAGAGATTTGCTCACATTGTTAGGGAGCTTCACACTCACATCTCGAAAATCCTAGGCGTTGACGGAGGCCAGCTTAGGTTTAAGTATTTTGATTCTGGATCCGATGTAAATGTCGGTATGGAGTGTGCGCGAATAGTCGCAGAAACCATAAGCTCTCTCGCAATCGAGTTTTGGAACAAGGTCAAGTTCGGTCAATATGAGACCTTCGAGAAAAAGTTAGACGTGTCTGCAAAAGGACTCGGCTTTATGCGACAGGTACGTGAGTCAATTGAAAAAGGTATTGTCGATGAAGAGAACGGCAATAAACTTTCCCGCAAAGTCCTTGAAGATATCAACGATCTGATCGGTGTGGGAATCACTGTCCCATTATCAGCGGATGCACGATTGGATGAATCGAAGCTTCTGATTGCCCTGCGGGACCAAAAGCTTCTTGGAAGCGGGGCTTCTGAAACTGATGTCAAGAAAGAGGAAGAGCTGAGGCAATCGAAGCCGAGGGACTAATTCCGCTACGTTGCATGGTAAAAAGTTCCGCACCGCTGACACATACGCGTGTTTCGGTAAGCGTTCATTTCGCTTAAGTATGCTCCGCGTTTCCACTTGTATATTGCGATGAAAAACGCGCCGATAACGAACCCACCTAAAGCATCGAAGATGCCTTCAGTTCGACCGTCCGCAACATTAGTATGGACTATTTGAAACGCTAGAGCGATGCATATTAAGCCCATGACTGCTATTGCTCCAGTTCGCATTCGCGGGGGTGTCGCCATCTGCGACAGGCTTGTTTGGCTCACACCAGAAGAACGGCTTTGATATACGCCTCCACCGACGCCCGTTCTTCCGTGACTGAAGCCAATTCGTCCCACTCCAAGAATCGTACCTTTCGTCCGGCTTTGCGAGACAGAAATTCCTTCGTTGTACACCAGCCCTGCTGATTTCCATTCATCGCTGTAACAGTTCGGACAGGCAATTTCCCTTCTCAGAGGTGCTCGCTCAGCGATTTCCGCAGCCTGAACTTTCCATCCTCCGCCTGGTGTAATTGACATGAGAAACTCCGTTTGAGCCGGGTACGAGTAAACCAGCAAATCCCTTATTGGTCAATCCTTATCTTGCTAAGCGCCTTGGATTGTGAATCCCGTGCTCCGCCGGAACAGCGCGCCAATAGGGCAGTTCGGCACATTATGTCACGGTTATGTCCAAACTTCACACTTGACGGACGCTTCCGATTTTGCTCCAATATCATTGAAGTTTAATTGTTGAGTTAGTAGGAAAATTCCGAGCCGAGGGCCTTTCGGTCAGGGTGCTTTTCAGTTGTTGCTTCGTCATCATCTCCTCGCATCTGAGGGATGGATGGCGCTACGACTAAAGGCGGAAACTTAAGCCCTGATGTCTGAAGGTGGCTGTTATCGCAGCCTCACCGTAGGTATCTCCGAGGACAGCGGACGTGCTTCCGACACAACCGGAAGCCAATAGGGGAATTACTTCCAGTAACTATGGGAGAGTTCCGTGTCCGCTACATCTGTCGTTCCGTCCCGTCGTTTACTGCGTCTCAAAGACGCTTCCAAGTACCTCTCCATCGGTACCAAAACACTGCGCTCGCTCATTCTGAGCGGCGCTATTAAATACGTTCAACTCAAGCCCGGTAATTCCCCATTCCTGCTCGACGTGCGCGACCTCGACAATTTTATCGAATCGCGTAAAACCAGCAACGCTGCATAACTGCGCCTAAAAACGCGCCCGGAAAGGAACCAAGGAGATGAAAACGAAGATGACGAAAGCTGCCGCTCACAAAAAAGGCTGTCGAACTTATCGCGCAACTTGATGAACTTGCGCTGAAGCATGAGTGGGCATGGAGAAGTCGCGTTGCTGACAGATGGCGGACGAATCTTCAGTTGGCAGAAGTACAAGCTGGAAAATCTTACGCCTCGCAATTCAACACAACTGTCCTCTCACAGGCTTTGTGGCAAGTCGGAGAAACGTCAACTGGCTGAAGGGGAGTTCGTGAAGTTCTGGAAGCCTGCCTGGCTCAGAAGCATTGTGTTCACCACCGCTGCTGCAGAGATCAAAGATGACCAGATCCTGCTTATGTGGGAGAGGTTTCGTAGACCGTTAGAAGCCGATGAAAAGGAGCAGCATCGGAGAACAGTTCGTTTTGTCCTCGTAGAACGTCATCAGATGACAAGCGTTTCTTGGCAATATCCATCATGAACAAAATAGCGCGGATAGCGCAGATGAGCGAAGAGAAAGAGACTTTTCGACGACGCTGCATAGCCCTGGGATTCTCCTTCGGAAAGCCAGACCGAAATCCTAGACTTTTCCTGTGGGTCTTGCGCGGTCAGCGAGGCTCACAGGAGAAAACCATGTCAACCGAAACGAAGACGCAGGCAACGCTGGGAACGAAAGAACTGGCTGCAAAACTGAAGATCGACCAGAAGACGCTGCGCAAGCATCTGCGAGCGATCAACAAAAAAGCTTCGGGCGAACGCTACGAGTGGAAAGAAAACGATCCATTTCTGCGCAAGCTCCCAGAGCTGATTAAAGCGCAATCGAAGGGGGTGGCGAAATGACGAAACCGAAGCGGGAGCGCGGCACTGGTCGAATCTACAAGCAAAAAGACTGTGAGCTTTTCTACATCCAGTATTACAAGAATGGACGGCGCATTCGCGAAGCGACAGGAACGAGCAGCCAGTTGGAAGCTCGCCAGAAGCTGAATCAGCGACTCGACCAAGTCGCCAGCGGCACCTTTGTGGGCGTTTCGCTCGAAAACATCAGGGTGGAAAAGCTCGCAGCCTCGTTTTTCGCAGAAAGAAAACTGGACAAGCGCGAGGGATACAACCACCCGCAAATGCGATGGGAGCATCATCTAGCGCAGTTTTTCGGGCGAATGCGCGTCGCAGACGTGGGCACGGACACGATCAATACGTATATGCAGACGCGTTTGCGAGAAGGCTATGCGACTGCCACGATCAATCGAGAAATAGCGGTGCTGCGCGGCATGTTTCGCTTTGGCTACTTCTCGCAGCCTCAAAAAGTCAGAACGCTTCCGAAATTCAGGAGGTTGAAAGAAAACGACGCTCGCAGGGGTTTCGTTGAGCCTGAGAAATTTGACGCGCTGCGCTCGGCTGCTCATGCGCTTTGGCTGCGAGCGATGGTGGAGGTCTATCACACATATGGATGGCGCAAGTCGGAGCTTCCGAAGATGCGCGTTCATCAAGTTGACTTCAACGCTGATGTGATGCGCTTAGAAGTGGGTTCCACCAAGAATAAGGAAGGGCGCGAAGTTCCATTGACCGATGCAGTTCGTGCTCTGCTCAAACAATGCGCCGAGGGTAAGCGTCCCGACGATTTCTTGTTCACGCGCGACAATGGCAGCCGCGTAATCAGCTTCTATAAAGCGTGGAAATCGCTCTGCATACGCGCCGGGCTGGGCAAGATGATCTGCACGTCATGCAATCAGACTGTGGACGCTCCCAAATGCGCCTGTGGCAGCCGCAAACAGCGTTATGAGGGACTGAAGGTGCATGACTTTCGCAGAACAGCAGCTCGCAATCTTCGACGCTCTGGGCTGGCAGAAGGGGTCATCATGAAGATCGGTGGATGGAAAACGCGATCAGTTTTCGAGCGTTACAACATTGTGGACAGCCGCGACATGCGAGAGGGGATGCAGAAGTTCGAGCAAGCGCAGAAAACGAACTTTGGGCATAGTTTCGGCCATAATTCGCTCGAAAGCACCGAGAATGGTGCATCTAGGGAAAAGAAGCAAGTCAACCGATCTGTAACACTCAACAGAAGTTAAGTGGTGCCCGGGACCGGAATCGAACCGGTACGTTCCTTTCGGAACTCGGGATTTTAAGTCCCGTGCGTCTGCCAGTTTCGCCACCCGGGCGAGGAATTTTACTACCCGCTGATCCTGCCATTAAATCTGTCACGGCAATTGTAAAGCCGATGGCGCAGCGCCGCCGACCGGGCATTTCTGAACTGCCGCGTGCAGCGCTTCAAACGTGTTAGCTAACTTGAGCCAAGATCTCGCGTTTGCAATGGCAAAACGACTGGAACTGCTTTACTGAGTTGCACTTCACTGTTACCATAGATACAAATCAATCCACTGTTTTGCTTGCGAAATGCCCGTACTCGTGATCTCAAGGATGCCCCATTTTCTCACGGGGGGAAGATCCCTGAATAAGGGGTTTCATAAGGGTGTAACGGTAAAAGATTCTATCGCGACTTTGTGCCAGCCACAGGGTTAGCGTTTTGTGGCTTAGAACGACAGTCTCCTGGCTTAGGAGAAATTGCCGCCATTCGACGGGGTTAGCTCACGTAATCCTACAAAGTGAGAGGGCGAAGCTGCGGTTGCTCGATAGACGGTGGCTGGTTTAGCGATGCGCGCCAACAGCTCGCACTTTCATTTTTACCGTCGTTACAATCTTTTTTGAGGTGATATGAGTCAAGCTAACACTCGGTCAGGGATCGGTCTTGGGTTCGGGGCGGTTGCTCTCTTTCTGGCGGCCACTGCCTTTGGGCAGCAGAATATAGGCTTTTACGAGCGCTCGGGCGCTGCTGATCTGCCGGATTCGCGAGCGGAGCGGGAGGCCGAGCGCCTGGTATCCCTGTCGCCCGAAGTTATTATTTCGTTGCTGCGCAAGGAGACGGGCTTACTTTTACAGGTCAAGAAAGCGATCGTCAGGCAGGCCTACAACCAAGGGCAGATGTTGAACCCGGATGAATTGACCGATGACAACGTATTTAGCAAGATCCGAGAGGACGACAATGTCCGGGTACTGGCGACGCGTGAAATTGAAGAGCGCGGTTACATCCGCGCTAAGCCGAATCGAGATGAACTGGCCCGCACGCCGCTGTGTCCACCGCTTGTTAGCGGCAGTGCTCTCACACCGAAAGACCTACCGGAAAGTACACGCCGGACGCAAGAAGACTCCTACTGGATCCGCCACGATGACGATCTAGATTGCTACTTTTATCTTCACGAGCTACCTCCACAAGCCGCTGTCAGCGCGGAAAGCAAGACAGGAGCCCCGCAACTGCCAGGTTGGCCCGCATCTCCGCGAAGCGCCCCGCAGAATCCGTCTTCTCAGCCTCCGGTTCAACAAAATCCTGCCTACGAGGACTCGCGCCGCCAGTTGCAGCAGGCGCAGATGCAGCAGCGAGAGGATTTCGAGGATTTGCAGGGCGACGGGGAGGAATTTTCTGCGATGTCGCCCGAAGACCTGCCGATGTTGCTTAGCACGAGTTCGGGTTCGAGCCCAAGCGGGATAGGGGAGTTTGGCAAGAAGCCATTTGGCAACAGCGTGGGAGGTAATCAGGGCGGAACGGCTGGCGGAGCGTCAGGATCGTCGTTAAGCAGCTTGCTGCAACACGGTAACCTCGGTTCCGGTTCCCAGTTTCCGTCTCAAGCCAGCCTTTCGGCGAAAACGGAAATGCCGCGTCAGCCTTACTTCGGCCGGCCCTCGGAGCAGCCGCAGCTGCGGCACCGCACAAACCCGTACGCCGACGTGCCCGCGCTCTACGATCTCTATGCACAGTATCAAAGAAAGACTCCCAGGCTGGCGCGCTTTGGACAAGACATTTTCACAAACGGCACCGGCAACGTGGACGACCTGCCCATGGACATGCCAGCTGGCGCGGACTATGTAGTCGGGCCGGGCGACGGTCTCAGCATTCAATTGACGGGAGCAGTTTCCCGGCAATTGAAGCTAATGGTCGACCGCGAGGGCCGCGTAGCCCTTCCCGAAGTGGGTGGGGTTGAGGTTGCGGGGAAAAGTCTGGGCGATGTGCAGCGGATTATCCAGTCGAATTTGCGCAGTCAATATCGGGACATTGAAGCAGACGTGTCGTTGGGGCGCATTCGCACTGTTCGAGTCTATGTGGTGGGCGATGTCGAGCGACCCGGGGCATACGACCTCAGTTCGCTTTCGACGCCTCTGAACGCGGTGTATACCGCAGGCGGCCCCACTTCTCAAGGCTCCTTGCGTCTGCTGCGCCACTACCGCGGCAAGCAACTTCTACAGGAAGTGGATGTTTACGATCTGTTGCTGCACGGCGTTGGGGGAAGTGTGCAGAGGCTCGAAGCTGGTGACACCGTGCAAGTGCCTCCTCTCGGGCCCGAAGTTACGGTCGAAGGAATGGTGCGGCGTCCGGCAATTTACGAACTCGACGGAGAGAAAAATTTAGCCGAAGTGTTGCAGTTAGCCGGCGGTGTTCTACCGACCGGTACGCTGCGCCACATTGACGTCGATCGTTTACAAGCGCACGAATCGCGCACAATGATGCGTTTGGACATACCCGAAAGCAATAACAGCGCGGCCACCAATTCCGCGTTGGAAGATTTTGCGATTCAGGATGGCGACAAGGTTAAGATCACCCCGATCTTGCCGTTTTCCGACAAGACCGTTTATTTGGATGGCCACGTTTCCCGACCCGGCAAGTTCGCTTTCAAAGAAGGTATGAAGGTGACGGACCTTATCCGCTCATACAGCGACCTTCTACCCGAGCCGTACAAGGCCCACGCAGAAGTCATCCGGCTGCAGGCACCCGACTTTTCTCCCGAGGTACTCTCGTTCAATCTCGACGATGCCATGGCAGGAAAAGACCAGGACCTCGCCTTGAAGCCTTTTGATACGGTGCGGATTTTTGGACGCTATGACTTTGAAGATCAACCGATAATCACGGTAACAGGGGAAGTGCGCGATCCCGGCGACCACGTGACCAATGGAGCGACGACCCTGCGCGATGCAATTTTCCTTGCGGGCGGCCCCACGCCGGACGCGATGCTACAGGACGTGCAAGTGTTCCGGCACACAACACAAGGGAAAATCGATGTTGTCAGCGTCGACTTGGACAAGGCGCTAAACGGCGATTCCGCTCAGAACGTCGAGTTGGGCGCGAAGGATCGCGTATTCGTGCACAAGAACTTGGCCCGCACCGATCCCGCGACGGTCACGATCTCCGGGGAAGTGGCGCGTCCCGGGAAATATGCGTTGGGGGAAAGTATGAGCGCCGCAACCCTGGTGAAGCTGGCTGGCGGGTTCAAGCGCGGAGCCTACACCCAAGAGGCCGATCTCACGCGCTTTGAGGTCGAGCACGGCGTGAAGATGGTATCGGATCGGGTCAACGTCAACATTGCAGATGCGCTCAACAACGTTGCCGACGCAGACGTGCGGCTCCGGGACGGGGACGTGCTCGCAATCAAGCAACTGCCAGGATGGAACGACGTCGGTGCAACCATCCAGCTGACTGGCGAGGTAGTGCATCCGGGAACTTATGGGATACAGGAAGGCGAGCGGTTAAGTTCGATCATTCAGCGGGCTGGCGGTTTCCGCGCCGACGCATACCCCTATGGATCAATCTTTGAACGGAACGAAGTCAGAGAACTGGAAGCTCGCAACCGCGCGGCACTAATCCAAAGCGTGCAGAACCAAGCGGCGGACGTTAAGCTCACTCCGGAGCAAACTGGGGAAGATAAATTGGCGCGCCAGGCGGTCCTCGAGCAATACGACGCAACCTTGGAAAGCTTGCAAAACACCCCTCCGCAAGGCCGCCTTGTGATTCATATTTCAAGCAATATGAAGCGATGGGCCGACACGTCAAGCGACATTCAGGTACGAGCCGGTGACAAGATACATGTGCCAAAGAAACCGAGCATGGTCTTGGTCGATGGCGCCGTTTATAATCCGACCGGTATTTCTTTCAAGCCCGGGCGAAGCGCCGAGTGGTACCTGAAGCAGGCGGGTGGCCCGACCACCGGGGCGGAGAAGAAAGCTATTTTCGTAATCCGCGCCGACGGTTCAGTGGCTGGCGGTTCCGGCGGATTCTTCACCGGAGGCGTCACCAGCGCCGCCTTGCAGCCAGGCGACATGGTTGTGGTTCCGCGAAAAGTGTATTCCGTGAGCCACGCATTCCAGAATCTCGCCCTCGCCGCGCAGATCGGCTCAGCGGTATCGATTGCCGCGTACTATGCGAAGAGCTTCTGAGAATGCAGGGGAAGTGGATTGGTCTCATAAAGCGGTGTGTTTGCGTCGCGCTCCTAGAATTATGTTTTCCGGTCGCGCTGCTGTGGGCCCAAGCTACGGCAGAGCCGGCGCAGGGCACAACCAGCGCGAAAAAATCAGGCAGTCCAGATGGTTCGTCCCAAAATGATTCCCCTGGCCGCAGCGAAGGATTGCAGCCCGGGGAAGATCCAGAAAACAGGCTTCTCGCGCCATTTCTCAAACACATTGTGCAGGATCAAGAACAGTTTTGGACTGAGCCAGTCCGCTTCCGCGTAAAAGACTTGAAATGGGCGCTTCCCGCGGTCGGCGTAACCGCGGGATTTATCGCCAGCGATCAATGGTGGTCGAAACAGGTGCCCGACAAGCCCAACCAACTTACCCGCAGCAAAAATATATCGGACTACTCGGTGTATTCGATGATCGGCGTTGGCGGCAGCGCATTTTTGCTGGGGCAAATAACGAATAACGAGCACATGAAAGAAGCGGGACTGCTGAGCGCGGAAGCTGCCATCAACGCCACCGGCGACACGTATGTGTTCAAAGAAATTACCCAACGGCAGCGGCCCATGGAGGGCAATGGGAACGGGAATTTCTTTACCGGCGGAGCGTCGTTCCCGTCGGAGCATTCGGCAATTGCCTGGTCGATTGCTAGTGTCATGGCGCATGAGTATCCCGGAACCCTGACTCAGATCGCGGCATACGGCCTGGCTTCGGCGGTTTCGATCACGCGGGTCACGGCCCAGCAGCATTTTCCGTCGGATGTGATCGTGGGCAGCGCGTTAGGGTGGTATTTTGGACGGCAGGTCTATCGATCTCATCACGACCCCGAGCTTGGTGGATCCGGTTGGCCAGGCTGGTTTGACAATCATGGGGAGAAAGCCGCGCGCAATCCAAACTACATGGCTTCGCCTTATGTGCCGATAGACAGCTGGATATATCCGGCGTTCGAGCGTCTGATCGCGCTCGGCTACGCGCAGTCGAACATGGTTGGCATTCGTCCGTGGACGAGGATGGCTTGCGCTCAACTGCTCGAGGACGCTGAGGACCGCATCGCCGACGATGAAAATGCTCCGGGCGATGCGGAGAAGATCTACAAGGAACTGAGGGACGAATTCGATGTGGAGAGCCGGCGTCTGGACGGCGCGGCGAATGTCGGCGTGAAGCTAGAGTCCATCTACACCAGATCGACTGGCATCTCCGGCACCCCTCTTCGAGACAGCTTCAATTTTGGAGAGACGCTGGTGAACGACTATGGCCGCCCCTATTGGACGGGTTATAGCAACGTAACCGGGATAACCGCCCAAGCTGATGCTGGTCCGGTTGCACTGAACCTGCAGGTTGAATATCAGCATGCGCCCACGATGCCGTCTTATTCATCGTCGACCCTGGCTGCGGTTGCTGCGGCAGATTTTCGTCCCGCTGCGTCGAACGCGATTTCTGAAGTGAACCAGGTCAAACTTCTGAATAGCACCGTATCTTTCAATCTCAACAACGTGCAATTTACTTTTGGAGAACAAAGCGCGTGGCTTGGGCCTGGTGATTCCAGTTCTTTTCTAATGAGCAATAACGCCGCGCCTTTCCCGATGCTGAAAGTGGACGACGTGCAACAGCACGACATCCCTGGCTTATCAAAAATCCTCGGTCCATTTCGCACTGAGTTTTTTATCGGGCAACTATCGGGTCATCACTGGGAATTTTGCATCGCGACCGGTTGCAAGTCGAACCCTGCGTATCCGAACGTGGTCGGGCCCAACATCGCACCGCAGCCCTTTATCCATGGCGAGAAAATCAGCTTTCAACCGACACCCAATTTGGAAATCGGCATGGGCGTCACCGCGATGTTTGGCGGTCCGGGTTTGCCGGTGACATTCGGTAACTTTTTCCGGACGTACTACATCCACTCTTCGACTGCCGCAAACAACCCCGGTAAGAGAATCTCGCAGGCCGATTTTACCTATCGCATTCCCGGTCTCCGCAATTGGCTAACATTTTACTTCGATTCGCTGGTCGTGGACGAAGTGTCACCGATCGGGTCAACGCGGGCGAACGTCAGTCCAGGAATCTACATGCCGCGACTACCGAAGCTGCCGAAGTTGCAACTTCGGGCGGAAGGGTTTAATGAAAGCAGGCATCAGGCCTTCTATCCGGGCTTTGTTTACGCGGATATCCGCCGCTATCTCGACGGCTATTCGAACGACGGGGAGTTAATGGGTAGTTGGATTGGACGTGCTGGCCGCGGAGGTCAGGGATGGCTCACCTACTCGATAAGCGCGCGACGCAAGATCGAGTTGAATTATCGGCTACAGACTGTATCCCCACAGTTCATTCAGGGCGGTCGCCTCGCGGATTATTCCGCGAAATTCGATTTCCTGCTAAGGTCGCAGTTATCGATTGCCGGGTTGTTGCAGTATGAGCAATGGCACTTTCCTGCGATCGACGCGAACCGGAGATCGGATGTGGCCGCTTCACTGGAGTTGACTTATACTCCCCGGTTGCGGTGGCCGCGCTGATGCGGAAGCAGTAAGAGTTCAAGCGTAGATGCGCTTAAAGGATTTGTAGGAGCATGGCGGTAAAATTTTCAGAGCAGTCGACGTTCGAAACACGGGGAGAGCTGAAGCTCGATCCGAGCAGCGAACCCGCGCCTACCTACAGCGAACGTCCTAAAGGGATGGCTTGGTTGTGGCTGTTCTGGGAGCACCGTCGTTTTCTCGGGCGCGTGACCATTCGCGGGCTTGTTCTCGCCATTGTGATCGCCATCATTCTTCCGCCGAGATTTGAGTCTACAACTCGGGTGATGCCCCCTGAACAAGGTGGCGGCGGAGCGATGCTGGCTGCGCTTGCCGGTAGCACTCTCGGCGGCGGTTCGAGCTTGGGCGGCGGTGGTAGCAGCGGTGGCGGTGGCGGCGGCGGCGGTGGCGGTCTCGGCGCCAGCCTCGGCGGCATGGCGGGTGACATGCTCGGTCTCAAGACTTCAGGAGCGCTTTTCATCGAAATATTGAACAGTCGAACTGTTCAGGATCGGCTGATCGATCGCTTCGATCTACGTAAGGTTTACTGGGATCGGTATTGGGAAACCGCGCGTAAGGACTTGACCAAACGCACGGAGATCCTTGAGGAAAAAAAGAGCGGAGTTATCAAGATCACAGTGACCGACCGAAACCGTGAGCGAGCGCAAAAGATGGCGCAAGCCTATGTCGAAGAGCTCGACCACCTTGTCGCGCAAGTTTCGACTTCTTCGGCCCGAAGAGAAAGGATTTTTCTCGAACAAAGATTGGTCGGCGTCAAGCAACAATTGGAGACCGACTCCAGCGAACTGAGCAAGTACGAGAGTAAAAACACTGTTTTAGATTTGCCTTCTCAATCGAAATCGATGGTGGAAGCGGCTGCGGTGTTGCAAGGCCAATTGATCGCGGCAGAATCCGAAGTTCAGGGCATGGAACAAATTTACACGGCTAACAACGTACGGGTACGTTCGCTGCGGGCCCGAGTTGAGGAATTGAGAAGCCAATTGGCAAAGATTGGCGGGTCGCAAACAGCTAGCGCTGTCGACACTAGCGGAAACCCGGCTGCGAGCGGCTTGCCGGGGGCAAGCGGAGACCAGCCCCTCCAAGGGGCGGCGGCCGGAGATTTATATCCTTCCCTGCGCGCGCTTCCGCTGCTGGGTGTGCGCTGGCTCGATTTGTACCGGCAGGCCAGGATTGAAGAAACGGTATACGAACTCCTTACCAGACAGTATGAGATGGCCAAGGTTCAGGAAGCCAAAGAAATACCGACCGTGAAGGTTCTGGATCAGGCGGATCTCGCGGAACGTTCGTCGTTTCCCCCGCGAGTTTGGATCATCCTTCTCGGTGCGGTTTTTTCGTTTGCCCTGAGTCTCGCATGGATCGCCGGCCAATCGCTCTGGCGAAGTGGTGACCAACATTCTTCTGGCAGGCAATTGGTCGTCGAAATCGCAGACAATGTCAAAGGGACATGGGGCCGCTTAAATTCGCTGATTCGCCGCGAGCGCGAGATGCACGGCTAGTCGGTTGGCGGTTAACCCGGCAAACTCCACGTTGGTCATCGTGAATGCATTCCCGCTTGAATTCCTACCCAATTGATAGTTATGAGCCAGGAGACCGCAAAGCCACTACATGGCTTGCGTTGCTGGGTGCGCTACTGGCGGGCACGATTTTCTATACCCCCTTGCTGTTAGCGCTGCTGATCGTGGTTCCCGCGCTAGCCTACTTTCTGACTCGACCCTACGAACTGCTTCTCGTCATGACATTTCTTATCCCATTTAATTTTATTGTTCCGGTCGGTGACGTACCGGTAGCCGCCGAATTGCTAAGGTTTTTTTGTGGATTCCGTTCCTCATCTCGTTTCGCCAATCGGGACGGAAATTCATCACGTCCAGTTTCAATAAATATCTGATCGTTATCGCCTCGCTGATTGCACTTTCGCTTGTGCGCCCCACGATCTGCCTTACACAGTGAAGGAAAGCGTTCGCATGGGGTCGAACATCGGCCTGGCCCTGCTCGTTCCCAACCTGGTGAGAACTCGCGAGCAGGTCTCGCAAGTGTTGCGGGTGCTAATGGTGTCGGTCGCCTGCGTGGTTATTTACGGTTTGTACCAGTTCGCCATCCAGGATTTCGGTCTCCTGTTTTGGATCGTCAATCCGCGCATGGATACATCGCTTGCCCATGGACGCACGGCCTTCTGGGAATGGCGCAATCGAATGATCTCGGTACTCACCTCTGAGATGGAGATCGCGCACTATTTCAACCTGTGCATACCGGTCGGGGTAGCGTTGTGGATGACCGAGGGCGGCAAAAGCGTGAAATCGAAGTGGCTATGGATTACAGTGCTGACGCTCATCGGCTTGGGGCTTAGCTTTACCTTTGGAGCGTGGCTTACTCTGTTCTTGACAATCGGACTTTTCGCATGGATGTTCGAGCCGAAATTCCGGTGGAAGGTGATGCGCGCCGCGCTCGGAATCCTGATCGTGGGAGGTATCGCTCTTACCTTCGGGCCGTTCGGCGAGTTCATGCGCGAAAAGATTACGGGAACCGGAACGGACCGTCTGCTGTGGGATGCCTACACGCGCTTCGATCTTTGGTATTTCGCGTTGCAGACATGGTGGTCGCATCCCTTCATTGGAGTTGGCATCGGCAATTTTGAATATCTATTCTCGTTCCACCAACAGGTTGTCGCAGATTGGGCCCCTGCCGGCGGATCTCCCCACCAACTTACCTTTATCTGATTGGTGATGTTTGGGCTGATCGGAACGTTCGCGATGTTGAAGGTGTTTCTCGGCAACATAAAACGCAACCTCGCCCTGCGTAAAGATCCTATCTACGGGGTTTTCGCTCTGGCTTTCGCCTTTGCCCTCTGTACTACGCTTATCGGGGGCTTTTCCGACGATTCCGGTTCTTTCGGTCCGCACGCGGGCTACCTCGTCTGGCTTTTGATCGGGTTAGGTGAAACGGTGCGACGCTTAGCCTCCGCGGAGTCGGTTGCGTTGTCCACGGGTACCGGTACCGCCAACATTCAATGATGTCGATCGATCAACAAATCGAACAAGGATTGCTTGTATGTCCGCGAAGTAAGACCCGCCTGCGCAAGAACGGCGCCACGCTTACTTCGGACGCTGGATCCACGTATTCCGTGACGGGCTCGGGCGTGCCTCTGCTGATCGTAGACAGCGAAGCTGCGGAGAAGTATGTCGGCTCTTCAGCCCAAATGGTGGATGAGTATCAGGACACCGGGCTGCGCTGGTTGCTTTCACGCGTAAAAGAGCATTGCGCCACGACTACCGGACGGCGGCTTCGCGGCGCGCATTTGATAGCGTCATAGATTCTGTTTTCGAGGATCAGGTCTGCCTGTCCATCGGCGGGGGTCCGCTTCGTCCAAACCCAAAGTTGACCAACATGAACATTGGGCCGTTCCGCAATGTCGACGTGGTAGGAGACGCTCATCTTCTTCCTTATCAGGACGACTCAGTAGACGCAATTTATTGCGAAGCGGTTCTGGAACACCTGAACGACCCGGCAAAGGCTGTCTCGGAAATGCGCCGTGTTCTTAAACCGGGCGGCAAGGTGGTGGCGATGACGCCGTTTTTGCAAAGATTTCACGGGTATCCTTTTCATTTTCAGAATTTCACGGTGATCGGCCACGCCCTTTTGTTTGAGCGCGCCGGATTCGAGGTACAGGAGAGTGGTGCCTGTGTTGGACCGACGTACGCGATCGTCAGCCTCGTGTCTGGCTATTTGACCCAGTGCTGGCCGCGCTGGATAGGCTTCCCCCTTGGCGCGATCTGGAATGTGATCGGGGCGGCGCTGAACCCGCTCGATCTGCTACTCAACCGATCGCCTTCTGCGCATGTGCTTGCGTCCACAACCTACGTGCTTGCGCAAAAGCCGATGGTCGCCGGTCTGGCAACTGCCGCCTAGGTTGCATCAGGATGCCTACACTTTGAATCAAGCGGAACAGCCTTTAAGCAGGAAAATGATTCGCAATGTCCTCTTCGGCGGGGGCAGGGCTTTGATGGTGGCGCCGATTCCGCTGGTGCTCACCCCGCTTATCCTGAGACATGTCGGGACGCGCGGTTACGGGACGTGGGCCGTTTTTGTTGCACTGAACAGCCTAACCAGTCTCGCCGATTTGGGGCTGCTGGGCACGGTGAGCAAGTACGTTGCGGAATACTATGCGCAGCGGGATTCCGTGAAGCTCAGCTTATTGATTAACACGAGCATCGTCGTGTTCGCCTGTCTCGCTTCAGCTATCGCCGCTGTGGCCTATGCCGCTTCCCATGAGGCCGTGCATCTCCTCTTCAAACAGAGCCCCGAGTCGGCGGCGGAACTCACGAAATTGTTTCATCTTGCGATCGTTTTGGTGTGGATCAACATCGTGACGTTTCTGCCCGCTTCGGTGACTTCGGGAATCCAAAGAATCGATCTCACCAATCTGCTTGCTGGATGCAATTTGTTGCTCGCCGCGGTTCTTGGCGGGATTTCTCAGCCTTAGTCGTGGCGTAAACGGGCTATTGGAAGGCAGCGTCATCTCTGCCGCATTGACACTGGTGCTGCATGGCTATCTGGTGCATCGACTGCTGCCGGACTTTCGTCTTCAGCCTCGGACGGCGACACGAAGCCAGGCTGCATTGATACTGTCTTTCAGCTGGAAAGTCTATCTGGTACAGGCGGCCGCCGCACTGCAAAACCATCTTGAAAAGTTTCTGCTGGCTATGTTTACGGGAGTCGTTGCCGTGGGTTGGTATGACATGGCGAGCGATACTGCGACCAAGGTTCGAGGATTTCCGGCGCTTCTGCTGGGCCCCATTCTCCCTGCGGCTTCAGAACTCGATGTGCTCGACGAGCGCACAAAACTGGTCGAACTGTACTTTCGCGCGCAGAAGTATCTGGCATTTATTTCTGTCCCGATTACATTCTTAGGCATTGCCCTCTCCCGGCGCTTCATCGACCTATGGATCGGACCATCCCTCGAAGTCGTCGCGATTCCGCTCAGAATCATGCTGCTGTTGAACCTCACCAACCTGTTGACGGGGCCAGGCTTGATGATCCTGACCGGACAAGGACAGCTCTGGCAGGGGATGACCGCTGCCCTGGCCGGCATCGGTGCAGGTATCCCGCTCAGTATTTATTTGATCCATCGGTTTGGCTTTGAGGGAGCGGTGGGCGGTGCCGCCGCATCGTCCGTGCTCTCGAGCGCAATTTTCCTCTATCTGTTTCACCGGCAAACCCGGTTGAAGTTTTCCCGCGTGCTGAAGGATGCGTATGCTGGTCCGTCGGTATGTTCGCTTGCTTTGCTGGGCATCGCCGGCTGGGCCGGGCTGCTCCAGCCAACACATTGGGCGGGTCTCGCCCTTGCGACCGTCGTGTTTGGAGTCATTTACAGCGGACTGCTTCTCGCCGGGGGGTTTTTCGATCACTACGATTTGGATAAATTTAGGCATTTCCCGCCTGTCGCAAAATTCGCCCGGAGGTTCGCGGTAGGCGCCTGAGGGGCTCGGCTCATGCCGATGTCTAACCGGTCGAATCACCAACATGAGCCAGTATCTATCCCAATGCCCGCTGTGCGATGCCAACAGCTTTTCGAATCTCTACGATGCCGAGGACCGGCAATACGGGATACCAGGCCGCTTCCCAGTTGTCCGATGCGATTCGTGTTCCCTGGTCTTCCTCAATCCCACCTACAGCGATGCTGAACTCGCGGGGATGTATCCGAACGACTACTACGCCTACCAAGACAAATTCGAAGTGCGGGTGTGGCGGGATCGATGGAAAAAAACCTTGGGTTACCACCTCGGCACGAAAGACCCTGTTTTTGCCCAACCTGGAGTATGCCTCGATGTGGGGTGTGGAACCGGCTGGTGGCTGGACCGGATGAGAAGCAAGGGATGGAAGGTTTTCGGAGTCGAGATCAGCGAACGGGCGGCGCGGCTGGGGCGTGAGACCAAACACCTGGAAATATTCGCGGGCACGCTTCAGGACGCGGGCTTCGCCGCGGGGAGCTTCGATTTCGTCCATGCGAATCATGCCTTCGAGCACATCAGTTGCCCGGATGCAACGTTGCAGACGATTCGCGACATACTCCGGCCCAACGGCAAGCTGCTCATCGCCGTGCCCAATATCGCGAGTGTCAATGGAAGATTTTTCGGCCAATACTGGTGGCATCTTTGTGCGCCTGTGCATGTTTTCTCCTACTCGGTTTCCACCTTGACGCGGCTGTTGCAAAAGCATGATTTTCGTGTGGAAAAGGTCACGTTTCACTCCGATTTTTTCGGCGTACTCGGCAGCTATCAGATATGGCGCAACCGCTTGAGCGGGAAACTGCCGATGCAGGGCAGGGCTGTCAATTTTTACCCTCTCAGGCTGGCGTCGCAGTGGCTGGCGAACGTGTTTGACCTGATAGGGCAAGGCGACATGATCGAGATTACGGCAACGAAAGCTTGAATGCGAGACGCTTCCACGACGATCTCCCAGCCAATCCGCGAGTTGCAAAACAGATTAGGCAGCATCTCCGTGGATCATGCGTTGATGCCTCGTGTATCCATTGTTCTGATCAATCTCAACGGCTATGCCGATACCGTAGATTGCATCGAGTCCTTGACCAGGATCAATTATCCCAACTACGAAATCATTGTGGTCGATAACGGGTCGAGCGATGGATCGGGAGACCGCATCAGCGAGCGCTATCCAGGATTACCTCAGCTGAAAAGTTTACGCAACCTTGGATTCAGCGGCGGTTGCAATCTGGGAATACGCGATGCACTCTCGCGGGAAGCCGACTATGTCCTCCTCCTAAACAATGACACGGTGGTGGCACCCGATTTCCTTTCCCGACTGGTAACCGTCGCCGAACGCGATCCTAGAATCGGTATAGTCGGTCCAAAGATTTTTTACCGCGGTGAGCCCCAAAAGATATGGTTCGCTGGCGGGCAACTCCGTCGGGTAGATGGCGCAATCCATCACCTTGGATTGAACAAGACCGACGCATCCGGCGAGTTTTCGATAGAAAGAGAAACAGACTTCATCACCGGGTGCGCGCTGTTGGCAAAGTCGTCGCTTTTCGAGCGGGTGGGAATGCTCGACGAAAATCTTTTCGCCTATTTCGAAGATATCGATTTGTGTGCGCGCGCGGCTCGTTGCGGATACCGCCACATGTTTGTACCGTCCTCGCACATCTGGCACAAAGTTTCGAGCACTTGGGGACAAAAATCGCCACTCACGTTATACATGGCGACTCGCAATCAACTGCGCTGGGTGGCCACCTATTCCCGGTATCCTTTCAAACCGTTTGCGTTAACGATCACGCTTAGCAAAAAAGTGGCCCGAATGGTCGTCGAGACCTTCCGCAGCCCGTCCGGGGGCAAAGCGGTTGCCCGCGGAATCCTGCATTTTATCCGGGGCATCTATGGTCCCCCGCAAGAATTACTCATACGTCCAATTTCTGCGAAGTGAGCAATTTATCTACCCAAACACAATATCGAATATGGGTTGCTTCGACATATGAAAATCACATTTGTAGGCGGGTTCGGATTCCGCCCCAAGGGTACGATCCAGGGGCGCGCATTTCCGCTGGCGGCGGAATTGGTGCGGCAGGGGCATAGCGTCACCATAATTGTGGCGCCCTATGACAACCTCGAAGAGTCCGGCAAAGAATGGGAAGAGGAAGGCGTACGAATTCGGGGAATCAAGTCGGGGCGGTCCCGGCTAAGCTACCCAGCCCTGCTTACGAGACTGCTGGGCTATTTGGAGAAGGACGAGACTGATTTGGTGCACATTTTCAAACCGAAAGGTTTCGCCGGGGCCGCTGCCGCCTACCTGAGAATCCGTGGACACAAAAATCTGGTGCTTGATTGTGACGACTGGGAAGGGTGGGGCGGGTTCAACGATATCAAGCAATATCCCTGGCTATTGAAAGAATATATCGATCGGCAGGAACGAGCCATGATGCGTTCGACGCCAGCGGTCACCGTGGCCAGCAAAGCGTTGCTCGATCGCGTGAGGGAAGTGCGTGGCAGTTCGGAGGGAGTCTACTATGTGCCGAACTGCGGCGCGTCCGCGGGGAACTCGCGGGCCCATGTCGATGTCCGCTCGCAGACTCCTGAGGAGACTAAGAGATCCATGGGATTGGATCCGAAACAGCCCGTTATTTTCTATAACGGTCATTTTGAGCCGGGCGACGACATAATGCTGTTTTGTCGCATGGCGGCACCGGTAGCTACGCGCAATGGTGCGGCTTTGTTGTTTGTCGGCGAAGGGCCAGACTTGGATAAAGTCAAGAAATACTTCGCCGACCGCTCCGAAGTCACGGCGCATTTTTGGCCACGGCTGCCCTACGATCAATTCATACGCGCGATATGGGCGTCGGACGTTACCGCGTTTCCTTATCCGGACAATCCGATTCATCGTTCCAAGTGCTCGTTGCGCGTCATCGATTACATGGCCATGGGCAAGCCGGTCATTACGTCTGCGGTTGGACAAAACAAAGAGTACATTGTCGACGGAGAGAGCGGCATACTGGCTGCGGCCGAAGATGAGGCAGGCTTTGCAGAAAAGCTGGATCTGTTATTGCGAGACAGCGAATTGCGTGCGCGTCTGGGGCAGAACGCGCAACTGCGGCGGCGGGAGAAATTTAGCTGGACCGGCGAGCCGATCCGTGAGTGTCTGGCGGCCTATGAGCAAATCTTGAACGGATAGGGTTAGCAGTTTGTCAAAGAAAATCTTATTCTTTGTCGCCCATCCTGAACTGGACGCTGGCGCTCGTTACCGGGTCTATCAGTTCCGGACGCACTTCGAGGCAGCTGGCTATGAGTGTGTGATCGCGCCATTTTCTTCGGCAGAATTATTTGCGGTGTTACGCAAGGATGGTCATGTCGCTGCAAAGGTGTGGGGAATGTTGGTAGGCACCTTGCGACGGGCTGCGCAAATCCTCAGCAGCGGTGGGTATGACGCAGTCGTAATCAATCGAGAAGTCTTTCCGTTTTTTGCGCCTTTGTGGGAAAAGGCGGTTTTGAAACGAAATTGTAACGTGATTTTCAATTTTGACGATGCGATCTACGCCGGGCATCCAGACACTTCTTCGTTCCGCCATCCCATGCTGTATCGGCTCAAGTATGGAACGGGGGTGGATGAGGTGATGCGCCGCTGCACACGTGTGATCGCGGGGAACCGCATTCTCGCTGAATATGCTCGGAAGCTGAATCCTGAAGTCTGTGTGATCCCGACCGTTGTTGACTGTGATTACTACCGCTATCGTGATCCCAGATCAAGAACCGGAAATCCCGTAACAATTGGTTGGATGGGAAGTGCTTCAACAGCTCCCTACCTGACGATTGTCGAGGAAGCGCTCAAGCGTGTTGACGCAACATTTCCTGGGCAAGTCCAGTTCAGGTTCTTTGGCGCGCCAGATTACGAATTAGAAGTTGCGGACAACGAATCGCTCCCTTTCCGTCTCTCGTCGGAGATAACCGATCTTCAGTCCCTGGACGTTGGCATCATGCCCATGCCGGACACAGAATGGACGCGGGGCAAATGCGCGTTTAAAGCCGTTCAATATATGGCATGTGGTGCGGCAACTGTGGCTTCACCCGTGGGAATCACCGGCGATCTGATTCAGCACGGCGAGAACGGGTTCCTCGCGAACTCCTCCGACCAATGGTTTGACTTGTTGGCACGATTGGTAACCGAGCGATCATTGCGGGTCGAACTGGCTCGAAGAGCGCGCAAAACGGTGGAGACCGGGTATTCTTTGCAAACGTGGGGACCCGTGTTCGTGCGAGCGGTTGCAGGCGCGCTGTCTGTTCAGGCGGTCGAAAACAGCCGGTTATCGGCGTTGGAACATACTGCTCGCGAACTCCAAAGCTAAACATCTGAATGCGGACGAGTGTTTTAGAATGCCCAATGGAGATGGAATGAACAAAGTGGCAAACAGCGGTTCAAGTGCTTCTGCGAGCGCAGTAAAGCGTTATTTTGAGTCATACTACGCCGTTCTTGATAATTTGCCCTACCTCGACATTGAGGCGATCATCGAACGATTGCTTTTGGCCCGCGAGGACGGCGGGACCGTCTACCTGTTCGGTAATGGAGGAAGCGCGGCGCTGGCTTCTCACTTCGCATGCGATTTAGGGAAGGGAACCCGAAGTGGGGGAAATGATAAGGCGTTTCGCGTAATTTCTCTCTGCGACAATGTTCCGCTTCTGACCGCTTGGGCCAACGATCACTCCTACGAAGGAATTTTTTCCGAACAGTTTCGCGGTTTGATCGGGCCAGACGACGTCGCCATGGCGATCAGCGGCAGCGGAAATTCGCCGAATGTACTCCGAGCGCTGGAGTTTGCCAGAGAAAGCGGAGCGTCCACAATTGGCCTTGCCGGGTTCCAGGGCGGAAAAATGAAACGATTGTGCGACTACTGCGCAATAGTCCCTTCGGACAACATGCAGGTGATCGAAGACTTCCACCTGAGCGTCTGTCACGCGATCTTCAAGGGAATCTGCGCCGTGCGGACCCAGACTTCGGGCCGGGCGGCCGCTGCCGGATCTGTTTTACAAAGTGACTGAAGTGTCTGGAATTGTTCAAGATGAGGTTCGGGCTTCGGTCTTGCATGCGGGTTCCCGCACTGCGAATCCCGCGCTGCGTGGGTTTAACTTCAAGGTGCTTAAACGCACCCTGGACGTGATCGGGGCGCTCGCAATGCTCATAGTTTTGAGCCCCGTTATGTTGGCGATTGGTTTTTTAATTCTTGTTTCCGAGGGGACGCCGCTCATTCACCGCCGGCGGGTGCTTGGCGTGCATGGGGAGTTTGACGCATTTAAGTTTCGGTCGATGAGAACGGATGCGGACCAGATATTGGAACAAGATTCTGCGCTGCGTGCTGCGTTTGAAACAAGTTTCAAGTTGAAGGCCGACCCCAGAGTCACCCGTTTCGGAGGATTTCTCAGAAAATTCAGTCTGGATGAATTGCCGCAACTTGTGAACGTTCTAGCCGGGCAAATGAGTTTAGTCGGACCACGAATGATTACCGCGCCAGAGCTCGAAAAGTATGGGAGTTCGCGAGATCAGTTGTTAAGCGTAAAGCCGGGAATGACCGGTTATTGGCAGGTGCGGGGTCGTCAGGATCTGAGCTATGAGGAGCGCGTGCGGATGGATATGGACTATATTTCGCGCTGGTCACTGGGACTCGATCTTTCCATTTTGCTGTTAACGCCGTTGCGGGTGGTTCGTGGTAAGGGAGCTTACTGACTGTGCGGATTTTAGTTACCGGCGGTGCCGGGTTTGTGGGTTCGGTTTGCTGTGCCGATCTTTTGCAGCAAGGTCATTCCGTAGTTGTTGTGGATGACTTGTCGGCTGGGCATGCATCAGCAGTTCCTGAGGGGGCCGAGTTTCATCGCTCCGACATCGCGAACGCAACGTTCATAGCGGAACTCGTGAAGGCGAACCGTTTGGATACCGTTTTTCATTTTGCCGCCAAGGCCCTGATCGCCGAGTCAATGACGAATCCGGGATATTTTTTCTCCAATAACATTGCGTCCGGTATCCTGTTCTTGGAAGCCCTGCGAACGGCAGGAATCAAGCGATTTATTTTTTCCTCTTCGGCCGCTGTCTACGGCGCTCCCCTGGAAACCCCGATTCGCGAAACTCATCCTAAAAACCCCATGAACTCTTACGGGGAAACCAAACTCATGTTTGAGCGCGTGTTGGAATGGTACGCCCGGGCGTACGGATGGACCGTAGTTTCCTTCCGCTACTTCAATGCTTCGGGTGCGACCGCGGAGATAGGAGAAGACCATCGGCCAGAAACTCACATCATCCCACTTCTATTGCAGACCGCATGCGGTGACCGTCCGTATTTTGAAATTCACGGCACCGATTATCCGACTCCGGACGGCACATGCCTGCGTGATTATGTACACGTAAAGGATATTGCGGTTGCACATAGGCTCGCGTTAGTGGCTGGTCCCGGGTCAACCGCGTACAACATTGGGACTGGGACAAGTCATTCGGTGCGTGAAATGCGAAAATTGGTGGAAATGGTTACGGGCAGATCGGTTGCGGTTCGAGAGGGTCCACGGCGTCCGGGTGATCCGGCGGTATTGTGCGCCGATCCTGGGAAACTACAAAAAGACTTAGGATGGCAACCGGAGTTTTCCGACTTGCAACAGATTGTGGAGAGTGCATGGCTGTGGAAACAATCTCACGCCGCGGGCTACGCATCTAGACCAGTCGAATTGTCGGGTTCGCGGTAGTGAAACAGCTATACATGGCATTATCGTTGAAGCTACGCTGATGAAAGTAAAGCAATTCAAGTATTGGATCTTGGCCGCTGACCTGGCATGGATACCGGTCGCCTTGGGGGTGAGCTTTTCCCTGCGGCATGGGCCCATCCACTGGCAGCTGTTTTGGGGCACCTATTTGCCCTATTTATTGGGCGTGGGCTCGCTCTGGGCGGTATTGTTTTCTGCCATGAAACTCGATGGGTTTCGGCAGGGTTGGTTCATGCCGGCGGTGGCGTCTCAGCTGATCTTGTCCGTAGCAGTTCTTGTTCTTCTTCTGCTCGCGATTGACGATCTGGCTCGCTTTTATCTTTCTCGACTCCAGCTCGCATATTTTGGCATATTGCTTTTCGTAGGATTTCTCCTTCTCCGCAGGGGAATCCGGGCGGTGCTCCAGTCGCGTTACCTTGAGGGAGCGGTGCGGCGCGTAGTAATTCTCGGCAACGGCCGGGTCGCTCGAGAGATAGCAGCAAAGTTTAAGCGGCATCCGGAGATGATGAGACAAGTCTGCGGCTTTCTATGTGCGGAAGATGGGCTGCCAGAGCTGGTCAGTGGTTCCAATACGGAATTTGAATCGATCTCGACCTTGAAAATCATTGATCTCTTGCGTGACCAAACGGTCGATGAGCTGATCATCGCTTTATCTCGGATGGACAGCGACGTTCTGAGTCTCGCTGCCCGGTGCCGCATCGAAGGTATTCGGGTTAGTGTCGTGCCCTATCCCTACGAGCTTTATTTATCTAAACCGGAGCTGGTGGATGTTGGGGGCCTCCCGGTTCTCCAGTTACGCCGCGCCAGCGCCGCCTACGCCGATTCGATCTGGAAGCGGGGATTGGACATGGGGATTGGTGCGGTCCTGGCTGTCCTATCTTTGCCCTTGATTTTGGCCGGTTCCTTTGCGCTTCGTCACCGCCCCGGGGGCGGAATGTCTTCCGAATTACGCTGTGGGCGTACAGGACGGCCATTTCGGATGTTCCGGCTTAACTCAGAGCGAGACCGCCCGGGGATGCCCAGAATCGAGCTCATGCTGCAACAGCTGAGTATCACCGAACTTCCGCAGATATGGAACGTATTGCGTGGAGAAATGAGCCTTGTGGGACCTCGTCCTGAATCGCCTGAACGAGTCAAACACTACTCGGACTGGCATCGTCAGCGCCTGAACGTAAAACCCGGCATGACTGGCATGGCCCAGGTGCATGGTCTGCGCGAGCAGCATTCATCAGAGGAAAAAACTCGCTACGATTTGCAGTACATGCTGAATAGTTCTCCATTTCTGGACAGCTCTCTGCTTATGCAAACAGCCTGGACGCTGGTTGGCAGGTTGATTCGTATTCCTGGCCAAAAGTCCGTCGCTGAGTGGGCGCCAGAGATAGTCTTTGCCAAGCAGGTAGAGGTACCAATTACGAATGCTAATCGGCCGCAGTCCAGTACGAATTAGTTTTGGGGGCGGGGGCACGGATTTGCCCGCCTACTACGAACAATTCGGCGGAGAAGTACTAAGCACTGCGATCAACAAGTATTTCTACACCATCCTGGGTGCCCGAAGTGACGGGCGGATCCAGGTAATTTCCTCGGACTTGCGCGTGTTCGAGAGCTGGGGCGACATCGCGAACCAGCCGATTCAGCAGAGCGAATTAGAAATACCGTTGGCCGCTATCAGGGATCTCGGGTCCAAGATAGCGGTCGATTTGTTTCTGGCATCCGAAATTCCTCCGGGGACCGGGTTAGGTTCATCGGCTAGCGTTTGTGTAAACATTCTTAAGACCCTTACTCACTACCTGCATCAGCCGATCTCTAAACATGAATTGGCTGAGAGGGCATTTCATATCGCGCGAAACGTTTTGCATAAGAAAGTCGGTAAACAGGACGAATATGCCGCAGCTTTTGGCGGAATGAATTACATGACGTTTGGGCGAGACGGTTCGGTTGTTGTCGAACAGATTGAACTTGACGAAATGGTTCGACGCGAGCTCCAGGCCGGCCTAATGCTCTTTTTCACCGGCTCTGCCCATCACTCGTGGACTATTTTGGCCGATCAAGAACAGTCCACTCGGTCTCACTCGAGCGCTACATTAGACGCAATGCATGAGGTGAAAGAGCTAGCTTCGCGTATGCGGCGATTGCTGGAAACAGGGCGCATCCTTGAGTTTGCCGCATTGCTCGATGAAGGGTGGCAGGCGAAACGGCGTATCTCGGGAAAAATTTCCACCCCTCGAATTGACCACTTGTATTCCTCGGCAAAAGCAGCTGGAGCCATCGGAGGGAAAATAACAGGAGCTGGCGGCGGGGGCTTTCTATTGCTATTTTGCGAGCCTGCCCGGCAACCGGCAGTTCGTGAGGTCTTAGCAACCGAGGGCATACAGGAAATGGGATTTGCGTTTGATGCCAATGGTGCCCAAGTGATCGTGAACGATCCATTTATTGACGGCGACCCGCGGGGCGGAAAACAGTGGATTTTCTTGCCGACGGTGTCAAGACTATGACCATCCCGAGTCGGTTCCGCCGCGACCCCCCGGAAGGGAACAGAACGTGAAGGCTTTCCTTCTCGCCGCAGGCCACGGATCACGTTTGCGACCGCTCACTGACCATTCACCAAAGTGTCTGCTTCCGGTTTGCGGGCAACCGATGCTCGCAATTTGGTTGGAGATTTGCAAAAGGCTCGAAATCCAGGAAGTTTTAATCAATATTCATGCTCACGCGGATGCAGTGCGCGAATTTGTTCAGTCGCGTCATAATGGTCCCAAAGTGAACGTCGTGGAAGAGCGAGAGCTCCTGGGCAGTGCTGGCACTCTCCGCGAAAATCGAAGTTGGACTGAGAATGAACCGTGCTTTTGGGTGTTTTACGCAGATGTCCTTGGAACCGGGGATTTTGCGCCGATGATTAGGTTGCAGCGTGAACGCGAGCCAACCGCTACCTTGGGGGTATATCGCGTTCCCGATCCGTCTCGCTGCGGGATTGTGACCGTTGGTGCAGACGGGATCGTCGAAAAATTCGTGGAAAAGCCACTAATTCCTGACAGTGATCTAGCTTTTTCTGGCATCATGCTGGCAACCCCAGCGTTCATGGAGGCCATCCCTCAGGGAAAGTCTGACATCGGCTACGACGTTCTTCCGACCCTCACCGGTAGGATGCTTGCTTATACAATGCCCGGTTATGTTCTAGACATAGGTACAATAGAAAATTATCATCGCGCGCAAGCCACTTGGCCGGGGCTTTAGCCAAGCTACCGGCGCTTCAAGGAGTCTGTAATCTCATGGTGAAGGGTCTGGTTTTCGATCTCGACGGTGTCATCATTAACAGCCACCCTGCTCATAAGCGGGCATGGCGGGAATTCCTCGCAACGCTTGGGAAACACCCTTCGGATGGAGATCTCGAATTCATTCTTGAAGGCCGCAAGCGGGAAGACATACTGCGCCATTTCCTTGGAAATCTCTCATCGTTGGAACTGGCGGGATTCGGGCGGCAGAAGGACGAGTTTTTTAAGAAGGTTTCGGATGAAGTTCCACCGGTGGACGGTGTGCTCGATTTTCTCAAAGGGTTGCTGGACGAAGAGATCCCCTGCGCAGTTGCGACTTCTGCCAGTCGCAGGAGAACCGAAATCACTCTAGATGGATTGGGTTTGAGGACTCAGTTTCAGGTCGTCGTGACCGCGGAAGATGTAGTCGAAGGCAAACCCAACCCGGCAATATATCGACTGGCTGGCCGCCGTCTGGCCCTGCCTGCTAGCAGTATCCTGGCGTTCGAAGACGCGCCTGCTGGCGTGAAGGCAGCGACTGCGGCGGGGATGGTCTGTATTGGAGTTGCTAAGGGAGGTAAGGCCGACGCTTTGCGAGATGCTGGCGCAGAACACGTCGTCCCAGATTTCGTGAACGTGTCGCTTCGAGATCTGACTGAACACTTCCCGGTCCCAGTCTCCCGCTCATTCTGAACGCGACCAATAAGTTGATGGCTAAGTATTTTTGATTTACTTGGGCGCATAACTATCCTGACTCAGCGAAAGGTGCGGTATTTCTCATTTCACCGTTTGTGGGTTTGAGCTCTCCGGAGGCAAATGTGTCCGTTTGCGTTGCGGCTAAAAGTAGACCCAGATTCCCGGTGGCTAAGGGGGTCTCATTTTTGTTGGTGGCGATTGCGCTGTTTTTTGCTGTTAAAATTCCGCTGGCAGCCCAATCGTCGGTTGATGTAAGTCCAGGTCAGGATATTGGTGCTTCCGTTAACGCCGCAATCGGAAGCCTCCCCGGACACTCTGGAACGGTGCGTTTGCCCGCGGGCACCTTGGTGCAGTCTGCTCCAATAAAGATTTCCGGCAACGGCATCCACCTGGTGGGAGCAACAACCGGAACTACTCTGCGCCACAACCCCGCCATGTATCACGTGCTGGACTCCGCCGACAGTGCTGAGGGATGGCGCGGAGCTGGTGTCTCTCTAGGTACGCTCAGTTCCTTCGGAGAAGATCACCCCGACCCAATGGAAGGCAGCGGATACCTGTCGGCGACAACCGGTGCCAGCTCAGCTCGTATTGCGAAAACCATTCCTCCAACCGATTTCCGCACCTTGAACAAAATCGGAATCTGGTTCACCCTCAATCTTACGAACGAGCAAAACCCTATCGAGTTTTTTGTTTCAGACGGATCCAATACCGCTTACTGGAATCTGACCGCCGCAAGTATTTACGCAACTTGGAAGTTCACCGGGCTTGACCGGGCCAGTCCTACTGGGAGTGACGGCGGGCTGCCTGACATGGGCCACATCACCGAGATTGGCTTCCGCAAACTGTTGCCGCATGCAAAATACTATTTCGACGCCATCTCCCTTTATAGTCCCATCGGCCAGTCGATCGAGTTTTCGTCCTGCGCCCAGTGCTCACTCGAGAATGTCAACGTCCAGTGGGAGCCGGCGGCAGATACCGACTCGGCGGTACTTGCCGACCAGAACACAAGCCAATTGGCGATCCGTAATGTCCATGTCAGCGGGGGAGTGGATGCGATCGGTTTCGCTGGTTCAAGCTCCGGAAATACATGCGAAGGCTGTACCGTTGAATACGCTCAGAATGGAATCGCCCTGCGGGGCAACAGCCACGGCAACCGATTGATCGGAACCCACGCCAGCCGCAATGTCGTGGGAATCTATGTTGGGGACTCTGCTTCGAGCAATGAGCTTTCAGGGGCACGCTGTGTGCGAAATGACGGCGCAGGAATTTTCATCGATGGAAGCAACAATAGGATTTCCGATTCCTACATAGAGACTTGGATGACTTTCGGTTTGGTCGTCGAGGGAGCTCACAATACGATCGCCGGTGTGACGGCAAAATCTTCCGTAGGGGAAAGCGCGGTGCAACTCATTCGTGGTGCAGCCGACAACACCCTCTCGAACATCAACATTCTGCAATCTGGCGGTAGCGGGCTTGATCTGGGAGGCGGCGTCAAGCCGCAAATTCACAACACCGCTACCGACATCATTGTCCGCGGTTCGGGCAGCAGTTCATGGCATGGCGGCCCAAAGGCAAGCCAGGAAGGTCGCGGTCTATGCCTGTGCAACGCTAACGAAAACACGATCACACGTCTGCAAATCTACGATTCAGCCCAAAAAAGTACGGTTCCTGGGGCTGAAGGCATCATCATTAATAATGGTTCCTCCGGAAACATCTTGGAAGATGTGGCTATCTACAATTCACGGCACGAAGGAATCACGCTCTGGGACGCTTCCGACAACACCTTGAGAAATGTGAGGCTCGTTGGCAACGGAATGCACCAAGGCGGAGGCGCCGGAATTCGCATCGACGCCGGAACTAAGAATACGGTCATCGAGAATGTATGCTTTTGGATGAATGGCGGCGGAGGAATCAAAAACCTGAGCCAGTCTTCAGTCATCCGCAATGCTAAACAGGTTCAAAACCTCGACGTGAAGTCACCCTGCCAATGACTGGCTAGACGCTGACTCGTGCGACCTTCGCCCAGCTGGGTGGCATATTTCTCGCAACTTCAATTCCTTCGAAAACGGAGCTCTCGCGAGCTCCGTTTTTCTTTACCCATTCGGCCATCGATTTGACCCCGTGCTCCAGAGTTGTTTTCTCCTTGTGGCCGAACACAGCAGACGCTTTCGAATGGTCGGAGAACGCAATCTTAACTTCATTGCGCGCATCCAGGTATTCGATGTTGCAGGACTTTCCCAACGCGGACGCAACCGTCGCCGCTAGATCGTTTACGGAATGCGGTTGGTCCGCGCCAAGATTAAACACTTGGTTTGTCGCTTCCGAAACTTCGACGCAGTCGGCAATGATTGGTGCGACGTCACTGATGTGGGTGAAAGCCCGTTGCTGGTTGCCATCGCCGAATATTGTCATGGGCTTACCCTGTAGCAGTTGGTTCATAAAAATACCAACCACATTGCGATATCGATCGCCAATGTTTTGCTTTTCGCCGTATACATTGTGAGGACGGAAAATCACGTAATCGAGCCCAAACATCTCATGGCTCGCCTTAAGTTCCTGTTCTACGGCCAGTTTTGCAATTCCGTAAGAGTCTTCTGGCACGGGGATCATATCCTCTGTCATCGGCACCTGGCCTGCCCCATATACCGCGATTGACGAGGTAAAGACGAAGCGCTTGACCGGATGGTTGAGACTTGCGTTAATCAAGTTCACAGATCCAATCAGATTATTCTGATAGTTGAACCTCTTGATGAAGTGGCTTAGCCCTTCGGCCGCGTACGCGGCAAGGTGGTAGACGTAGGTGAACGAGTGTTCGCGGAACAGGCGGTCGATTAATTGATGGTCGAGTATCGATCCTTCGATGAACACGGCACCCGGAGGGACATTGTCAACGAATCCCCCGCTAAGATCATCGAGTACCACAACCTTCTGCCCGCGCGTCAGCAGACGATCAGCCACGTGCGCGCCGAGGAATCCCGCACCGCCAGTCACTAGACAAACTTCCATTCTCAGTTCTCCCTCAGACTTAAAACGTCTGCAAGCAATTATAATCTGGCTGGTGGAGAGCCGGGTGTTAAGCTCAGTCGTCATCCGCTTCAAATGACTGATGAGCTCCTAAACGTAGGAAATAATTTGCGTCGAGAGGAGCCTTAATCCGATGAAATTTGAGTGGCACTTGGGAATAGTCGAAGCAGTCGGATAGATCATCTGCTCGCAAGTCGGCATATCCGAGAGACGGAAGATCGAACTGCTTTTCAATAAATTTTAGAATGCTTCCGAAGTCGTGTGTCTCGTGAGAGATATAGCGAGGACGAGCGTAGGGTGAAATCGCGATGAGCGGGACGCGAAAGCCGTATTCATAAGAACTATAAATTGGCGGAACTACATGGTCGTACCAGCCGCCCCAGTCATCCCAGGTCACGAAGACAGCGGTGTCTCTCCAATACTTGCTGTTGCCGACCGCATTCACGACGGCTGCCACCCAGGATGGGCCGGTGCCGTCGGTGGTGAGCGGGTGATCGGATGCGGCTGCACTGGGCATCACCCACGAGACAGTGGGGAGGTTGCCGCTCCAGATGTCAGTTAGCACCTGCGTGTTATTCGCAACCACCTTTGCCCAGTCCGGGCCGAAGCGAAGATGACGAATAGCATTCGGTCCGTTCCACAATGAACTCCATCCGTCCCCGACACCGTAATAACGCCAACTGATTCCTCGGGCGTCGAGCAAATCTGGCAGGGTCGGGTGCTCAAAGCACGGCGCTGCAGTTTGATTTTCTTCGCCTTGGGGACTGATGAGATAGACCGTTATTCCGCTCGGGGAATTGCAACCCGAGTTCGCGAATGAGGCGTTGGATGGTGGTCCGCTCTGGCGAAAGGGGTTTTCGGAGGCGAACCACTTGCTCGTGGCCGTCGGCGCGGAAGTACCGGAAATGATGAATTGATGCGCCGGAAAGCTTGGCCCTTGGTTAGTTTGAAACATCCTGTCAGCGAACGTGTATGTTTCCGCCATTTGGAAGTACGGCTCTACTTCTGCCGGGTTCACGTACTTGAATTGCGCGTTTGCAGGACATCCGGTTGCAATTCCGCACCGGATCGGGATGTTGTCTGCCCCGTCCATGCGGCCATTGTGATACATCGCGACGAACGATGGGTGCTGGTGGTCTGGATCGTACCATGCCTTGAGGGAAACCGGAGTCAACGGTACAAACTGCCCCTTCGAGTTGAATCCAGCATCCGCGATGTCAGCTCCGGGTAGCCCATGAAATAGGTTGTCCGGCGTTCGATTCTCCTGGAAGATGACGACTACGTGGCGAATCCGGTGAGGCTCATATACTGAATGCGTTACGTTAGCCGGGTTCCGCATTTCCTCCGCGATCACGGGAGAAGCGAAAAATAATGAAGACAATAATGCGACCGTTGCCGCACACCTCTGCGCTCGATAGGCTGGTGGGACGGATATTCGAGAAGTTGCCATAAACTCAAGTGGAAAGTCCAGTTGCCTCCATCATCGACCGAAGACGATCCAAAGTTAAATCGGGTGGAGAAAGTAGAAACATAACGGGGTGACCCTAGACTGATTCATCGCATTTCCTGAAGGCTGTAGATCACTTTTTCGATCAACTGCAGCCGTTTTTGCTGAAGGGTTTTGGTGGACTCGTCTAGGAATTGTGCAGAGAGTTGATAAAGCGGATAATGGGGCCTTCACTTTCCGAACCGGTTGTAGTAGAGTTCCGTCATCGTTTTCTCCCGCATTTCGCCATACATTTACATTCAAAACGGAGACAAGTCATGACTCGCGTGTCGATTTCGAGGACTGGTCGCGCCATTCTGCTGGTTTTGCTTTGCAGCTTTCTGGCGGCTTGCGGTTTAGGGGGTTCAAGTGCGCCTACTGCTACTTCGATCGCATCCACCTCAAATCCGCTCGTCGCTCAGTATTCGCTGACCAGTGCTTGCATCGGTACCGCAATGGTGGAATTCGGCCTCGACACCAATTATGGGCGAAGCACCGCATGGTATCCAACACCGGGAGCCAGAGTGGCAGCAGGAACTGTCAATATTCTGGTGGCAGGAATGAAAGCCTCAACTTTGTATCACATGCGGTCGCAATTCAAGTGCTTCGGCAATACCTACACAAGTGCCGACCAGACGTTCAAGACCGGAGCCCTCCCTTCGACTCCATTTCCCGCGCTGCAAGTGTCCCGCCCAAACCCTCAACTCAGCGCGCAGGAGAACGACGGCATCGAAGAAATCAACATGCTCGATGGTTCGGGCACGAGCGGCATGATGCAATCCTTGTTTACCGATCGCGACGGGAATCCTATCTGGTATTACGATGTCGGCGTTGCTCAAGGTGCTTTTCCCTACACGTTCAAACTTCTTCCCAATGGTCACATGCTTTTCAGCATCAGCCGTTCGGTAACAAGTGGGACCGTGTTGCGCGAGGTGGACTTGGCCGGGAACACCATCCGCGAAATGGATACAGGGGCGTTATCGCTGAAAATGCAACAGGCCGGCTTCGATTTCAGTCCTGCCGGTTATCACCACGACTTTCTGATCTTGGACAATGGACACATAATCGTTCTGACCAATTTCTACAAGAACTTCTCAAATCTGACGGGCTATTCGGGGACGACAGCGGTTTTGGGCGATGGGTTGATTGACCTTGATCCCAACTGGAACCCAGTGTGGGCGTGGTCTTCGTTCGACCATCTCGACGTCAACCGTCACCTCAACGGACTGCCTGACTGGACTCACAGCAACGGAGTGATCTATTCTCCGTCGGACGGGAACATTCTGCTGTCGATGCGTCACCAGTCGTGGGTTCTAAAAATCGATTACAACAACGGACTCGGAACTGGGAACATCATCTGGAAACTCGGTTATCAGGGCGACTTCACGCTGCCCGGTGACGATCCGAGCCTGTGGTTTTCGTTTCAACACTATCCGTCACTCGTATCGCAGGACGGAACCCAAACGACCCTCGCAGTGTGGGACAACGGAGACAATCGCGTAGTCGACAACGACGGCGACATTTGCACTGTGCAGGGAACGAACCCCTGTTTTTCGCGCGCCAGCATTTATCAAATTGACGAAAGTACGCGCAATGCCACCCTGCTATGGGATGACGCTCCGGGGTTTTACGGACTCTGGGGTGGAAGCGTAAACCAGTTGGCCAACGGCAATGTCGAATTCGACGCGAACGCTCCTGTGTTCGAACCTTATGCCTCGCAGGTGCAGGAAGTTACGCAGACCACATCTTCTCCCCAAATTATTTGGCAAATGACGATGAACACTCTGCCAGTGTATGCGTACCGCGCCTATCGAGTGCCTAGCTTGTATCCAGGGGTATCGTGGAAGTATTGATAGCCGATCGCAATTACTGAAACTCCGTGTTCGAACCTGTCAAAAGGCGCACCAATCTCCGGTGCGCCTTTTGTTCTAGAATGAGTCGCGTCAGTCAGAAGAAAAGGATCAATCATTTGCGGTCGAAGACTTCAGTGCTACGTCGTTCTTCGACTCGTTAGACATGAGGTCTCGAATGGTGCAGCGATGTCATTGAGACGCCGATCCCGTCTGGCATGGCCAGTCCTTGTTTTTGTTGGTTTCTGCGCGCTTTCCTCCGGGCAATCTAGCCCCGTGCCGTTCATTAACCTGCCTCTGGTTCCGGTCACAGTCGCTCCAGGCACCGGCGCCTTCACGCTGACGGTGAATGGGACGGGATTTGTCACCGGTTCGGTGGTCGATTGGAACGGCATTCCGTTGGCGACGACTTACATTAGCGGCTCTCAGCTTACGGCTACAGTTCCGGCCACGAAGGTCGCGAACCCCGGCGGAAGCAGAAAAGCGTGAGTGTAACGTTTTTGCCCACGGCCGGGGGTGTCCGGCAGAATTTCTTGACGGTGGCGGACAATGCGCCCGGTGGCTCTACCGTTGTGGAACTTATGGGTGTGGGTAGTGACTTCGTTTTGTTGACAAATCCCCCAACGTCTCTCACTGTAACTCCCGGCCAAGCTGCAAACTTCAGTCTCGTTGTGGGCTCAGAATTCGGGTTTGGCCAATCGGTGTTGCTGTCATGTGCGGGAGTGCCGCAAGCGACGTGCACAGTTACACCCAGTTTAGTAACTCCTCCCAGCTCAGGAAATCCACCGGACTGTGCAGGTCGCTGTCGTAACAACAGTGGCTTTGGCTTCGTCAGGTCCAGGTATGGTGACTCGTCCAAGTTTCGCCCTAGCCATCGCTCTGTTTAGCGGAGCTTTCGGAGTGCTGTTGAATCCCGGCCGTTCGGGCAGTCGGCAGAAAAATCATCCCCACCTTCTAAGCGGTTTGCTGGGCCTGTGCCTTGCATCCATTGTCTTGAGCATGCCAGCATGCGGTGGTTCGGGAGGATCGAGCGGAGGTGCTGGTGGCGGAACGCCGGCCGGTACCTATCAGGTCATCGTCACGGGGGCTTCTGGATCGGGACCTTCGCAATTGAGTCACAGCGTAAGTCTAACCCTGAGCGTTCAGTAGCCGGGAGCGATATCGCGTTGGGTGCCCCTATAAGCCACAAGTAAACACTGACCGCCGCGCTACTGGTGCGCAGCCGGCGGTTCGCCTGGCGTGGTGATGGGGGCGATGGCTTCGGGGCCGTCTACCGCTACCGGGGGCATCTCGGGTAGCGGACGCTCGAGGGCGATGGCCAGTACTTGGTCCATGGTATCGACAAAATGGAACTTCATGGCGTTGCGCAGGTTCTCGGGAACCTCGGCAACATCTTTTTCGTTGTCACGCGGCAGGATGGCCTCGAAAAGTCCAGCGCGGTGAGCAGCCAGCAGTTTTTCTTTCAATCCGCCGATCGGCAGAACCTTACCGCGCAGGGTGATTTCTCCCGTCATGGCAATATCGCGGCGCACGGGAATCTTGCTCAACGCGCTCGCCAGAGCAGTAGCGATCGTGATGCCCGCGGAAGGCCCATCTTTCGGGATCGCGCCTTCCGGTACATGCACGTGGATTTCGAGATTGCGGTAGAAGTCGCGCGCTAGTCCAAGGCGGTGTGCGCGAGAGCGGATGTACGACATCGCTGCCTGGGCAGACTCCTGCATCACATCGCCCAGCTTTCCTGTCAGCGTCAGTTTCCCTTTGCCTTCAACCACCGAAGCTTCAGTGCTGAGGATCGAACCGCCGACTTCCGTCCATGCCAGGCCGGTCACTAAGCCAATTTCGCTCTTTTCATGCGCGAGCGTGTCGCGGAATTTGATGACTCCAAGGAAGTCAGGCAGATTTTCTGCCGTGATGCCAATGCTGAAGCTCTCGCCTTCTTTGACTACTCTTCGAGCGACCTTCCGGCATACGTTGCCGATTTCACGTTCTAAATTTCGTACTCCCGCTTCCCGCGTGTAGGAGCGAATCAAGGAACGCAGAGCTTCGTCGGTAAATTTAATATTTTTGTCGGTCAGGCCTGCCTGTAGCAACTGCTTCTTGACCAGATATTGCCGCGCGATCTCAACTTTTTCTTCCTCGGTGTAGCCATGTAGTCGAAGAACTTCCATGCGGTCTTGCAAAGCCGCCGGAATGGTGTGCATTACGTTCGCTGTGGCGACGAAAAAGACTTGCGAGAGGTCGTATTCAACGTCAAGGTAGTGGTCCACGAACATGTAATTCTGTTCAGGATCCAAAACCTCGAGCAGCGCCGATGAAGGATCGCCACGGAAGTCCATCGACATCTTGTCGACTTCATCGAGCATGAAGACCGGATTCTTCGTGCCGGCTTTCTTCATCATCTGGATGATCTGGCCGGGCAGTGCTCCGATGTAGGTGCGGCGATGGCCGCGAACTTCAGCCTCGTCCCGCACTCCGCCCAGCGACATCCGGACAAACTTACGCCCAGTGGCTTTAGCGATCGACATTCCCAACGAAGTCTTGCCGACTCCCGGAGGCCCCACGAAGCAGAGGATCGAACCTTTGGGATTCTTGACCAACTGGCGTACGGCAAGAAATTCAAGAATGCGCTCCTTGATTTTTTCCAGTCCGTAATGGTCTTCGTTCAGGATTTTTTCCGCGCGCGCGATGTTGCGAATTTCCTTGGAGCGCTTTTTCCAGGGAACGGCCAGCAACCAGTCGAGATAGTTGCGCGAAACCGTGGACTCAGCCGACATCGGCGGCATGGCTTCCAGCTTCTTCAGCTCTTGCAGCGCCTTGTCCTTCACTTCTTTCGGCATGCCGGCGGATTCGACCTTCTTTTTCAGTTCGTCGAATTCGCTCTTTTCTCCCCGCCCTAATTCCTTCTGGATCGCCTTGATCTTCTCATTGAGGTAATACTCTTTCTGGGCGCGCTCCATCTGCCGCTTGACCCGCGACTGGATGGTCCGGTCCATGTTGAGCTTCTCGATCTCGACGTCGAGCACATCGCCTATGCGAGTCAGGCGCTCCGAAGGATCGAATATCTCCAGCAATTCCTGCTTCTCTTCGATGGAGAGTTGGAGATTCGCGGCGATCGTGTCGGTCAACTTCGCCGGATCTTCCATCCGCACGGCCGCGATCATGGTCTCGTAATTCAGCGACTGGCACAGCTTGACGTACTGTTCGAACAAAGTCGTGACGCGCTGGGTTGCGGCTTCAATCGCCGGCGTGGGTTCGGATGGGTACCGCGCCAGGCGCACGGACACCTGCATGAAGCCTTCGGTCTCGGTGATCTGCAACACTTTTCCGCGCTCGATGCCTTCAACCAGGACCTTTATGTTTCCATCGGGCAGCTTGAGGCTCTGAACGATGTTGACGACCGTACCGACCTGGAAAATCTCGTTCGGCTTAGGCTCATCAACGCTGGCATCGTGCTGGGTGGCGAGGAAAATCTTCTTATCTGCCGCCAGCGCTTCTTCAAGCGCGCGGACACTGGACTCCCGGCCCACGACGAAAGGGGTCATCATGTAAGGAAAGATGACCACATCGCGGATCGGCATCATGGGCAGCTTTTTAGTTTCGAATTTTTCCCTGGAAGTGGTCACTCTCGCTCCGATTGCATTAACCTGCTTTTTCCATCATACCGAGAGAAGCGGCCCGTTTCTCGACCATCTCTCGAGTGACCTCAAATTCCTTTACTTTCTTCTGGCTGGGCAGGTGGTACATCAGGTCAAGCATGAGTTCTTCGAGAATCATGCGCAACCCGCGGGCACCCACCTTCCGCGCCATGGCCTGCCGCGCAACCGCTCGCATCGCCTCTTCGCCAAACTTCAAGCGTACGTTCTCGAACTCGAAAAGGCGCTGATACTGCTTGATGATCGCGTTCTTCGGACGGGTGAGGATCTCGATCAGAGCAAATTCGTCCAGGTCTTCGAGCACCCCAACCACCGGCAAACGGCCAACGAATTCGGGGATGAGGCCGAATTTGATCAGGTCTTCGGGTTGGACGTCGCTGATCATCTCAAAATTGCGTTTCTTGGCAACCGCTGCTTCTTCTTTCGTTTCGTCCTCGCCGGCTTTGAATCCTAGAGACTTCTTACCCGCGCGGCGGGCGATGATCTTGTCGAGTCCGACGAAGGCTCCGCCGCATATAAATAGGATATTGGTCGTGTCCACCGGCGTAAATTCCTGATGCGGGTGCTTCCGTCCCCCTTGGGGCGGAACATTGGCCACGGTGCCTTCCAGAATCTTCAGCAGCGCTTGTTGGACACCCTCTCCAGAGACATCTCGAGTGATCGAGGGATTCTCGTCCTTACGTCCGATCTTATCGACCTCGTCGATGTATATCATGCCGGTTTGGGCGCGCCCGACATCGCCGTCCGCAGCTTGCAGCAGCTTCAGGATGATGTTTTCCACGTCCTCGCCTACATACCCCGCTTCGGTCAGCGTGGTCGCGTCGACGATCGCGAAAGGAACATCCAGCATCCGGGCTAAAGTTTGGGCCAGCAGAGTCTTACCGGTTCCCGTCGGACCGATCAGCATGATGTTCGACTTGGCCAGTTCAACGCCATCTCCGGCCCGCTGGCGGTTCATGAAGATGCGCTTGTAGTGGTTGTAAACGGCGACGGCTAGCTTCTTCTTGGTTTGTTCCTGCCCGATCACATACTCATCGAGAAAGGCTTTGACTTCCTGCGGCTTGGGCAGTTGGCTCGGGGCCGCCGCCGGCGGCGTGGCTGTCTTGTCGTCTTCGAGAATCGAGTTGCAGACCGCTACGCATTCGTCGCAGATGTACGCGCGCGGATAGTCGCTGGGGGACGAGATAAGCTTTGCCACCGCATCCTGCGATTTGTGGCAGAAAGAACAGCGCAGGATTTCTTCGTTGCCGGTCCGGTTTTTCACTGGGCTCTTACTCCTTCATGCTTCTGCCGCGAAGCGATCCAACGCCGTGAGACTGCTGGGCGAAAACCGATCATACCCTTTATCGGGTCTTGTAGATGATATCGTCTATGATTCCGTATTCCTTCGCCTGCTGCGCGTTCATAATGAAGTCGCGCTCGACGTCTTTTTCTACTTTGTCCAATTTCTGGCCGCTGTGTTTGGCTAGCAATTGATTGGTGATTTCGCGCATGCGCAGAATTTCGCGCGCGTGAATATCGATGTCCGTCGCCTGGCCGGAAAGGCCTCCCATGCTCGGCTGGTGAATCAATATTCGCGAGTTCGGCAACGCCAATCTCTTTTTCGCTTGGCCGGCGGACAACAGCAGCGCCGCCATGCTGGCAGCCTGTCCAATGCAGATTGTGGTGACGTCATTCTTGACGTATTGCATGGTGTCGTAAATCGCCATGCCGGCGGTGATCGAACCGCCCGGCGAGTTGATATACAACTGAATGTCTTTTTCCGGATCTTCCTGGGCCAGAAACAGCATCTGGGCGATGACCAGATTGGCGATATTGTCGTCAATCGGCGTGCCGATGAAGATAATGTTGTCGCGCAGCAGACGGGAGTAAATGTCATAGGCGCGCTCACCCCGCCCGGTCTGCTCGATGACCATCGGAACCAGCATCATTTGTGGGTCTTTCACGTTCACCTTTCGCGCTCCTGCCCGGTTTCTCCGGGTCTATTTTGGGGGATCAAGTCGTCCCGATCATGCGGACTGACGGTACAAGAAGTCGAGGGTCTTATCGTTGCGGATTCTTGACCGGATTCTATCCAGCGCTCCATCGCGTGTCAAACGTGCGCGAATCGATTCCGGAGTCTGTTCGGATTGCCGCGCAAGCGCCTGAACTTCACGCTCGATTTCTTCTTCCGCAACCTCAATTTTTTCTTCGTCGGCGATGCGGTCCAGCAGCAGGGAAGCTTTGACTTCCTGAACTGCCTGATCGCGCTGTCCAGCCCGCAGCCGGACGAAGTCCATTTTCTTTATGTCTTCCGCTTTCATTCCCTGTGACTGCAACGCCCGCAATCCCCGCTCCAGACGCACGTCCACCTGATGCTCCACCAGCGCTTCCGGCACCTCAAATTCATTGCGCTTCACCAGTTCCGCCATCAACTTCTCTTTGGCTTCGTGCTCGGCGGCATGCTTGCGCTCGGCTTCGATGCCTTCGCGAATGCGGGTTTTCACTTCGTCCAGATTCGCGAATTCCCCCAGCTCTTTGGCGAACGCGTCGTCGAGTTCAGGCAAATGCTTTTCTTTAATCGCCTGAACCTTCACCGTGTAAACAAAAGTCTTGCCCGCCAGCCTCGGATCGGATGAATCCGCCGGATAGACTACGTTAAAAGTCTTTTCGTCCCCTGCGGAAGCTCCACGAAGGTTTTCGGTGAACTCCGGCATCGTGTTCTTGCCGGCGATTTCGACCATCACTTCGTCCATGTGAACAGGCTTGGATTCCGAACCGGCTTCAACCTCTTGCGGATGACCATCAAGCGAAACCTGGGCGAAATCTCCGTCCGCGAGAACGCGATTCTCAATCGACGTGAAACTGGCCTGTCGCTCGCGCAATCCATCCAGTTGGGTTTGCACATCCTCATCGGTCACAACGATTTCCGGCTTGTCGACATGCAAGGACTTATAGCCTTCCGCGCGAATCGTCGGCATAACTTCAAAACTGGCTTTGAAGCGTAGAGGCTCGCCATCGTGAATGTGCAGGTCGGTGACCTGCGGCTGCGACACCGGAACCATCCCCAATTTTTCGGTTTCCGCTCGAAAATATCGCGGAACGAGAGCCTCCACAATGTCGCTCTTCAAGTCTTCGGAGAACCGTTGGCGGATAATGGAAGCGGGCACGTGCCCTTGGCGGAAGCCGGGAATCCGCGCCAGCTTGCGGTATTTTGCGATGATGGTTTCGGTCTCCCGAGTGACCACGTCGGCGGGGATTTCAACGTCAATTTCACGCTTGGTGCTACTGGTCGTTTCAGTTGGGCTCACACTGTAAAGTCTAAAGAGATAGAAGGGCACCGTCAAACGCACGGACCGTGATAAGTAAAGATTGCAGTCAATTTGGGCCAAAATGGGGATGCGCTCGGCCACCGCAGGGAATCATGGCAACTGACGTGCCTAAGTGGTTTTCGATATTGAACGCCGAAGTTGTTGCCTGCGTACGTTGCCCCAGACTCGTTGCATATCGCGAACAGATCGCGCGGGATAAGCGGCGCGCTTATCGCGACCACGAATACTGGGGGAAACCGGTCCCCGGCTGCGGCGACCCTGACGCCCGCATCATGGTGCTGGGACTGGCTCCGGGCGCGCACGGTTCCAATCGCACCGGACGGCCTTTCACCGGCGATGCCTCCGGCAAATTTATGTACCCCGTGCTGCACGAAATCGGATTCGCCAGCCAGCCCAATGCAGACAGCCGCCACGACGGCCTGACGTTGAACGGACTCTACATCACGGCGGCAGCCCGCTGCGCCCCGCCAGACAACAAGCCGTTACCGGAGGAGTTGGCCAACTGTGCTCCATTTCTTGAGGCAGAAATCGACCATCTCAGGAACTTGAGAGTCATCGTCGCGCTCGGCAAAATTGCTTTTGACGCCTACCTGAATTTCTGCAAGCGACGCGGCCAAATCGCAAGCAAGAAATCGTACGACTTCCACCACGGTGCTAAGTTCGACATGCCGGATGGAAAAGTGCTTCTCGCTTCCTATCACCCTTCTAACCAAAACACCCAGACCGGAAAGCTCACGCGGACAATGTTTTTGCAGATATTTAAAGAGGCTGCCAGAATCGCCGATATGTAAACTGGCGGCGCTGCCAGCGCTGGATTGAACGACGATTCCGTGCCCGGGCGTAATTAGGAAGCAATCTGGGGCAGGGCCGCCCACCGCCCGCTTCCGAGGACTCTCAAAATCCCACGAAAACAGGCTCCGTTTCGAGCGCAATTCCCCAGGCGCTCTCAACCCCGCTCTGGATCTGGTTCTTGAACGCGACCACGTCCGCCGCAGTCGCTCCGCCCCGGTTGACGATCGCCAGCGTGTGTTTGCGCGATATGCCCACGCGCCCTTCCCCAAAACCTTTGCTAAACCCCGAATGCTCAACCAGCCAGGCGGCCGAGACTTTTCTGCGGTTGTCATCCGCCGGATAATTGGGTATCTGAAGTCCCTTGGCCAGGACCTGCTGGTCCAGTTTCTCGAACTGGTCCGCGGAAAGTACGGGGTTCTTGAAAAACGATCCAGCGCTGCGGGAGTCTTCGTCGCCAGGAGTGATCAGCATCGCTTTGCTGGCACGGATCGCGCGCACTGCGTCTCGCGTTTCGGCCAGCGTAGGCGGATGCGGAGCGTGCTCAAAATATTTCTTTAGATCGGCGTAGGCGATATGTGCGGCCCCGTTGTGTTTGAGAGAATACGAAACTTGCAGGACGATGTATCGCCCCTTTAAATTCTTGTTGAAGATGCTGGTGCGATAGTCGAAGCCACATTCGTCAGCCGCGAACTCCTCTTCTTGCTGAGTTTCCAGATTGAGCGCAACGACCGATTCGACGGTGTCCGCGACCTCCTGTCCGTAGGCGCCGACATTTTGAATCGGCGTTCCACCTACGGTGCCGGGAATGCCGCTGAGGCACTCAATTCCCGAGCATCGATGTTTGACGGCGATAGCCACAAATTCGTCCCAATTCTCGCCAGCCCCGACATCGAAGGCTGCGTTGCCCAACACGTGACGGTGGTTGATGCCCAGGATCGCGATCTTCAAAACCAGGCCTGGCCAGCCCGCGTCGGCAACCACCAGATTGCTTCCGCCGCCGAGAATAAACAGCGGCAGAGCATGGGCCTTGGCATAAGCGGCCGCTTCTTTAACTTCATCCCGAGTGTTGGCCTCGGCGAAATAGCGCGCCGGGCCTCCGATTTGGAGCGTGGTCAAAGGCGCAAGAGGAACATTTTCCAGTATCTGCATGGGAACGATAAACAACTATAATATTAAGCTGGCGTTAAGCACTCGCGGTAGATAACGAGTATGCGACCGGCTGCGGTACCAAGCCAGAGTCAAATTGAGGAGAGCGAATGTTTCCAGAGATCATGGTTGTGCCAATGCGCGAAGAGTTGACTCGTGTGGGAATCCAGGAATTGCGGACCGCAAAAGAAGTTGATGATGCAATCGTGAACCAGTCAGGGACCGCGATGGTTGTAGTCAACTCCGTTTGCGGATGCGCTGCCGGCCGCATGCGTCCGGCCGTGCGCGCCGCATTGCAAAACCAGGCCCGCCCGGAAAAGCTGTTCTCCGTGTTCGCCGGCCAGGACACAGACGCCACGCAACGCGCCCGCAGCTACTTCACGGGATATCCGCCGTCATCTCCCTCGATTGCGATCATGCGGGACGGCAAACTGGTGCATATGCTGCAACGCAGCGACATCGAACATCGCGAAGCCGCCGATATTGCTTTCGAACTGAAACAGGCGTTCGACAAGTACTGCGCGACACCCGCGACGCTAGGCTAGAAAATCGGCGAGCTTCGTGACTCGGTTCACGCGACCGCGGCTCGACGGCGACTGGCGCAGGCTCAATGGCCAGGCGGCGAGGTTTTCTGGCTTATTTCCTGGCTCATTTCCTGGCTCATTTTTTCGTGGGTCGGGGTAGTGCTGGCTGCTGAAGCGTCCCGCGAATTCCCATTGTCCGTGTCAGCAGAGCCTGTTTTTCCCTGGCTGGCATTGTCGATGCCGAGACGATTGCGAATGAGCGAGAGCAACCGTCTTTGATTTTCGTTGAGCGGGCGACCAGCGGAGCCGCGTTGCGGGCGGGTAGGGTTTGCAGGAACTGGTTTTGCATCCGCAGTATCGACGTCTACTGTGTGGCCCGTTAGTTCGGTCAGGCCGGAACGATCGATGGCAGGTGTTTCGGTTGCACCAGCGTCTTCAGTGTGTTCCGCCTCTTTCGTGCTGCCGGCATCTTCAGCGATCGTGCTTTGAACGATGGCGCTGCGAGTTTTCCTATCTTCCCAGAATGTGTCGTTGGGCACGGCCTCCCAAGTGCTTAGGTCTTGTTCGGAGAGATCGGGTAGGATCACGGCTTCACTTTCCGGAAAATCTTCGACGCGCCAGGCATGATCGCCGATGCAAGAGTTGGCTAACGAGCGGGGATCGACGACCACATCCTGCAACTGCTGAGGCTGGAGGGTTGTTTTCTTCAGGTTGCTGGACGCGGTTTGCAAAGCATAAAGAAGGAGGGCGGCGGTTTTCGGGTTGAGCCTGCCGCGGGAAAGGAAGTAAGTGACCTGCATGATGGCAAGCTGGATGGAGTCGGCGTCTTCAAGTAGAGGAAGATCGAGAGCGATTTCGCCGGGCAGCATCTGGCGCTCGACCATGCACCGGTAGGTGCGGCTCCAACGATCGTGGAAGAAGCACAGCGACGCCAGCTTGAGAGCGGGCGAATTGCATTGGGTTCCGTTGGTTTTCACGTGAGAGCAGCGGCGGACGAAATAGCCTTTGGGAATATCCATGATTCTCTCCTACCCCCCCGGGGGGGGGTTGCGGTAAATATAAGATTCGATTATGTTTACACGTAAAATCTTGAAAACATTGGGCAAGGGAGCGACGGAGGGAATCGCTGCCTGTCGGGTTACTGATTTGATGATGGGCTGGGGAAAAGGTGAGGGCAAGGGAAATCGTTGGAAGTTGGGTGAAGATTCCCGGAATGGGATTGGAAGTGACCTTTGGGGAGTTGGTTTCGAAGGGCGAGTCAGAGTGAACAGGACAGCGCGCCGAGGGAAAGATTTGCTCGCGCGTGGAACTACCCCACTCAAGCCACAAAACGGCTTGAATGGGGCACCGTCAATGTCTTGGGTGGGCCCCTGTCGTGAGGAGTGGGTCGCAACGCTAGGTCCCTCGACTTCGCTCGGGATGACAGGATGGTTAGGGGGAGACAGGGGAGTGTACTTCCCTGACGGGCTAGAAACGGTCGCGCAGAGCCGCGAAGCTCTCGACTATCAGGAGCTGGCGTGGCGGCTGTGGTGGGTTGACTTCTTCGTGTTCGAGAATCCAGGTGTTGCCGTGGGGCACGAACACTGCGTTCAATCCTGCGGACAGAGCGGGATTGATGTCGGACTTGGGGCTGTTTCCGATCATCCAGGTGTCCGCCGGAAGCAGGGAATGGCCGGAGATGATTTCGCGATAGGCATCCGCGCTTTTTTCCGCGACGATCTCGACGGCAGAGAAAAATTTCGCCAGTCCGGATTTCGCTAACTTGCCGGACTGTTCGTTCACGTCGCCTTTCGTCACCAAAATTAAGCGATGCCGCGCAGCCAGATGCTGCAATGTATCCATGACTTCCGGCAGAGTCTCGATCGGCTGATCGGCAATCGCCTGAGCGAAATTGCGGATTTCCCTGTGAGCGACAGGCGTTAAGCGGTCCGGTGCCAGTCGATCAAAGGTCTGGACGAGCGCGTGAGTAAAACTGTGCAGGCCATAGCCGTGGCTGAGGATGCATTCGCGCTCGACGTCATTGAGCGCTTCGCGGACTTGCTCCGCAGAATATGAGTGATGGTTGAGAAAGGAAATAAACGCGGCGATCGCGCGCTCGAAATAGATGTTGTTTTCCCAAAGCGTATCGTCGGCATCGATAAGCAGGTTTTGGGATTTCATCGCGGCAAGCGTGGAAATTACGCCACGAACGAAATGTCAGCGGGGAAGGGAACGATCCCGGCTTTGTGGCCCATCTCGAGCAGACGGCAAATGGCCTCGCGACCATCGGAGCCGTAATCGAGGGTGCGTTCGTTCACATACATTCCCACAAATTTATCTGCCAATTGTGGATCGAGATCTCGGGCGAACTGCATGGCGTATGCCAGCGCTTCTTCGCGATGGTCCAGCGCGTATTGAATGCTGTCGCGCAGGGCAGCGCCGATGCTTGACATGAGCTGCGGACCGAGGCTACGGCGAATCGCATTGCCTCCAAGCGGAAGCGGCAAGCCGGTCACGGTATGCCACCAACGGCCCAAATCAACGATGCGATTGAGTCCGCTTTTCGAATAGGTCAGTTGGCCTTCGTGGATGATCAGTCCCGCTTCATATTTGCCTTCGAGCACTTGCGGAATGATCTGATCGAAAGGCACAACCTCGGTCTCGATTCCAGGTGCAAAAAGTTTCAGCGCCAGATAAGCCGTGGTCAGAGTGCCCGGCACGGCAATACGTTTGGTCTTAATCTCTTCTTTGGAAAATGGCCGGGTCGAAACGATCATGGGGCCATAGCCGTCACCCACGCTTCCCCCGCTCTGGAGCAATGCATATTTCTTCTGGATGTACGGGTAGGCATGAAATGAAATTGCGGTGACGTCGTAAAGACCTTCGCCTTCCATCGCTTTCTGGTTCAATGTTTCGATGTCGCACAGGGTGTGGGTGAACCGCAGCCCAGGCACGCGCACCTTGTTGGTTGCCAGGCCGTAGAACATGAATGCGTCGTCCGAATCGGGGCTGTGGGCGATGGCAATCTCGCGCGGCTCAGAAGCGTCAGGCATACCGGCGTGCAAATTTTCCGACGAAATGAGCGGGCTCATGAGCGTGTCTTCGCGGCGCGCTTCCAGCCTGAAGTGATGGCAGCGGCGACCATCACTTTGATGACTTCGGCGAACACGAACCAGTAAAGTCCAAACCGCACGGCCTGGGCGAACGAATGAGTGAGAACCGCCAACCAGCCGATGCCGCTGGCAAACAGCAGCACCTCAGCCATCAAGCCGGCAACTGCCGCGCGCGCGAACGTGGCGCGGCCGCGCTCCATGATCCATCCTGCCAGGGCAGCGACAAAGGGATACGCGATCAGAAAGCCGCCAGTTGGCCCAATCAACTGCGCGATTCCGCCCGGCCCCGTGGGGCTAAATACCGGGGCGCCCATGGCGCCTTCGAGCAGATAAAGTGCCAGTGCCGCGAATCCGCGACGGCTGCCTAGCGAAAGACCGACAAGCAGCACGGCAAAGTTCTGCAACGTCAGCGGAACCGGCGTGAAGGGAAGCGGAACCGTCACGTGCGCACAAATGGCCACGACCAACGTGGCTCCAACGATGAGCGCAATTTGCCGAACCCATTCCGATGTACGGTAGCCGCCAATCGCCGTTCTGTCTGTCATCTCGATTTCAGTTTTCATAATTTGAGTGTCTCTATTCAGCGTCCGTACCGTTTGAAGGGCGTATTTCCGCGGTCGGCCGATTGGCATTCGTCATGTGTCCGCGCACCCGCACGTAAGCCGAAACCGCTGCCCACAACACTGCAACCGCGCTTGCGGCGAGGACCAGAAACCACCAGATCATCCGCACGATGACTTAAGGATACCAAAGTGCGCGATTGTCGTAACTTTGAAACCGGATCGGGTACGAGCAAAATCCAACGCCCTAGACCCCAACAGAGAACGGCTTGTTGTGCGGCTCGACATTCAACGAGAGCCCACTGAACCGGCCTTGAAGCAGCGACATCAAGCCTGTGTACCAATAGCCGAACACAAACAGCACCAGAAACGGCACGGTCAGGAAGTTTTCGTTGTCCACCGCGTAATAGACGGTGAAGGCAAAATAAGTGCCGATCGCCATCTCCAGCCACGGCACCCATCCCAGGCGCTTGCGATAAGTTTTCGCGCGAACTTTATCCTGACGAGACTCAACCCGATATTTTGGAGTGCGGGCGAACGCCGACTTCTTACCCACAATCGCCTCCAGCACTGCGCGGGTGTTCGTCACGGTAAGCCCGATTCCCAGCGCCATAAGGCATGGGAGGTACAGCAGGACGCGCGGCCACGTCCGGGGAAACAATTCCTTTTGCGAGACCAGGTAAAAGCTGGAAATAGATAGTGTTGATGCCAAAAACAGGGGAATGTCGATGTACAACATCTGAAACCATCCCTGATAAAAGCGAATGATCATTGCCGGAAGCAGCAGCAAAGACAACACGCACATCAGCGGATAACTAAGGTTCGCGGTCAGGTGAAACCACGCTTCCAGCTTGACGTGAAAAGGCTGATCGCTTCGCATCACGCGCGGCAAAACTTTCTTGCCGGTCTGGATCAATCCCTTCGCCCAGCGAGCCTGCTGAGTCTTAAACGCGGTCATCTCCACCGGCAGTTCAGCGGGACACTCAACATCCTGCAAATAGAGAAACTTCCAACCTGCCAGTTGAGCGCGGTAAGAAAGATCGGTGTCTTCGGTGAGAGTGTCGTGTTGCCATCCTCCAGCCTCTTCAATCGCGGTGCGACGCCAAACCCCTGCGGTTCCGTTGAAATTGAAAAAGACGCCGCTGCGCGCGCGGCCTGAGTGTTCGAGCACAAAATGCCCGTCAAGCAGGATGGCCTCGACTTCGGTCAGGAAAGAATAATTTCGGTTAATGTGCGTCCAGCGGGTCTGGACCATGCCGATTTTCGGGTCATGTAGATGATGAATGGTCTTGTGCAGGAAGTCAGCGGGCGGCACAAAGTCGGCGTCGAAGATGGCGATGAATTCGCCTCGTGCGCTTTTTAGTCCTTCGGCCAGGGCCCCTGCCTTGTACCCTTCGCGGTTGCTGCGGTGGTGATAGGTGATTGGGAATCCTGTCGCGGAGTAGCGTCCGACCAGCGCGCTGGCGACGGCCACGGTCTCGTCCGTGGAATCGTCGAGCACCTGCACGTCAAGCTTTTCCCACGGATAATCCAGCTTGGAAATCGCGTCTACCAGCCGTTCGATCACGAACTGTTCGTTGAAAATCGGCAACTGGACCGTGACCCGCGGCAGCTCCGCGAATGTACTGGCCGGTTCCTTCGTTTGTTTGTCGCGATGTTTGTAATAAAGGTAGACAAGAACGTAGCGGTGCGCCCCATAAGCCGCGAGCATGATCAGCACGATGAAATAAGGAATCAGCAGCGCGATGTCAAAACCATTTGCGCGATAAAGGCCGCGGAACGTTGTGTCCAGAAAATGCTGTCGGATGTAATGACCCACCCCGTGAGGAGCGATCGACGCCGCCGCGATGTGAAAAGAAATAAACATCAAGATTATGGGAGCATTTTCCGCGCGGTCAGTTCAGGAAATAAGTTCGATAGAGTGAATCGCGCTGCACCGGACGAAATCCTGCATCGCGAATGATGCGCCGCAATTCTTCTTCGGTGGTGCAGTTGGTGACTCCGGCGGCGCGCACGACATTTTCTTCCAGCATCACCGACCCAACGTCGTTGCCGCCGAACCTCAAGCCCATCTGGCAAACTTTAAGGCCCTGCGTCACCCAACTGGATTGAACATTCAAAAAATTTGAAAGATAAATCCTTGAAATCGCGAGCGTCTTCAAATATTCGACAGCCGTTGCTTCTTCCCAGTGACGACCGCCGAGTGCAGTGTTCGCGGGCTGAAAGCTCCAAGGGATAAACGCCGTGAATCCGCCGGTTTCTTCCTGAAGCTCGTATAGCCGCTGGAAGTGATTGACGCGATGCTCGTAATTTTCGCCGACGCCGAACATCATGGTCGCGGTGGTCCGCATGCCCAGCTGATGAGCGGTGCGGTGCACATTGAGCCAATCGTTGGTCAGGCATTTAAGCCGGGCAATTTTGTGCCGTACTTCGTCATCCAAAATTTCCGCGCCGCCGCCGGGGATCGAATCGAGGCCAGCATCGCGCAGTTGCACGATCGTGTCTCGAATCGTAAGCCCGCTGTACTCGGCAATGGCAATAATTTCAGACGCCGAATAGCAGTGCAGATGAACCTTGGGGAAGCGCTCTCGAATGCCGCTCAATAGCCGCACATGCCAGTCCATCTTTAAATCGGGATGCAGGCCGCCCTGCATCAACACGCCAGTCCCACCGTTGTCGACCGTCTCCTGAATTTTGTCGAAGATGGTGTCGAGATCAAGGATGTATCCCTCCTTTGCTTGCGGGCCCTTCAGCGGACGATAAAATGCGCAAAACGTGCAGTATTCGGTACAAAAATTGGTGTAATTAATGTTCCGGTCGATAATGTAAGTTGCGATGCCGTCGGGGTGTTTCTCGCGGCGGATGGCGTCAGCCTCCATGCCAATCCCAATCAGGTCGTCCGAGTTGAAAAGATCAAGCGCGTCACGTTTGGAAATCGTCATAGCAAGTCAGCTTTGTATCAATTCTATCGGACATATGCCGTTACTCCAACTCACCGACAGTCGCGCCTATCGCGCCGAGATAAGCCCCTCAACTGGATTTTTTCTGCCGATAATATTCAAACAACGCCCATGAGCCGCTGATCACCGACAAGCCGACCAAAACTACAACCGCCGGCTTGTAGTACTTCGCGAAGAACGCGGCGATTACGTTGCCGTAAAGAGCTCCGAGAGCGGCAAGGATCGTGAAACGAACTCCTCGACCCAGGGCAAGCGCCCCGACAAATTGCTTTGGCGGATATTGCAAAGCGCCAGCCGCCAGCAAAAAAGGAACCATAGGGAACGGCGGCGGCAGCACAGCAGGCACGGCTACCGCCCAAAAACCCCAACGCTCAAACCGGCGGTTGATTGACTTCGCCCGCCGGGCCGAGAGTCGTCGCTGAAGGTAGTCTTTGCCCTGTTTGCGAGCGATTGCGTAAGTAAGATAACCGCCGCCCACTGCGCTGGCAGTGGCGACAGCCGCGTAATAAAGCCAATACTGCCGCTGGCTAGCCGCGAGCCAAATCGTGAGCACGTCCATGCTACCGGGCATGGGGACCACGGAATTGTCAGCCAAACCGACAACAATCAATCCCGCAGACCGCACGTTGCGCAGCCATTTGGCAATCAACAGGACGCCGAAAATGTGAGGGATGGCCATTCAATCCTTATTAGAACGATTGGGAACCGCTCGAACCTTCGGCTTCAAACCTGCTCCGGGTGTAGCTTTCCGGCGAAGATCAGCGGTGGGATTTCAGGTAACGCGCCGCACTCATGCGCAAGCCGATAGAAGTGCGCCAAACCATCCAGGCAAGGCGGATCGAGATAGAAGTGGATATTGTCCTCGAGGTAACTGCGAACTGCTGATTCTGTGAGACCCAGTCGAGGAGCCCACTCGCTCGTAATCTGGCTGAGATGTTCAGGCTGCAAGCCGTTATCTCGCGATTTTCGAAAAACTTCACCGAGTTCGCCTTGGCGGTCCCCGACGACGTCACGCCGCACCGCCCAGAATGCAAACACGAAAGGTTTGCCGGTCCAGCGCACCCATTCTTCCGCCAGGTCAACGGTGAAATATTTAGAACGGTCGAGTTGCAGGGCCGGGTCACCAATGATTAATGCAGCATCGTTCGCTTCCAGCATAGAGTCAAGCCGCGGTTCCATTGACCTAAAAAGCGGCCTGCGCTGCCACAGATTCGCAAACAGGACTTTCGTGAGCGCAACCGAGGTCATCGAAGACGTGTCGAGGGCGACGGATCGAACCTCTTGAATCGGACACTTGCCGATCAAAAGAATCGACCGCACCGGTCCGCGGGATGCGATTGCAACATCCGGAATAATTGCCAGATCGCGTACCGAGCAGTAGGCTGCGGCCGGAATGATGCCGATGTCGGCCGCCCCGGCCTCCAGTGCCCGAGAGCATTGCGAGGGAAGTGTGTATGAGACTTCGAAGTCGCCGCCGGCATTGCCATGCTCAAAATCCCACATTAGCGGAGCCGTATTGAGATAGGAAATGGCGGCAACGCGCAGGCGGGCAGGCATGGTGTTAGCGAATTTTAGCAAACTTGTGTCATCCAACCTTGACTGTGTTTTTCAGCAATGTCAGAGTCCGCCCTGAGTGGAACGAGGTGTAAATATGGGCAAATCGACCGCAGCAATCATTTCAGAAGCAGGCAAACCGGAATCCCAACTCGCTCGTCAGCCAAACGAACGCACACTCATGTGGTTGGCGCTCTCGCTCACTCCAGGGATCGGCCCAACCCGAGCCCACAAGCTCGTCGAGTACATGGGCGGAATCGACGCTGTTTTCGCCGCATCTCTGACCGATCTGGAAGCTACAGGTTTGCAGGCCGTATCGGCTCAGGCGCTCGGAACTGGGCGCTCAATCGAAATGGCCCATGACGAGATCGGCCGAGCGGCCGCTCAAGGCGTTGAAGTGATCGCGTTCGGTAACGATTCGTATCCCAGCCAACTCAAACAAATCTACGATCCGCCGATCGTGCTCTACGTCCGCGGCAATTTCTTGCTGGCGTCGCAGCCGGGCATTGCGCTCGTTGGAACGCGACATCCCACACCCTACGGCTTAGGCATGGCGGAGCGACTGGCGTGCGACCTGGCCGCGCGAGGTCTGGTGATATTTAGCGGCCTGGCGCGCGGCGTAGACAGTGCAGGGCATCGAGGCGCGTTAGCCGCCAAAGGGAAAACCGTCGCAGTCATGGGAACGGGAGTGGACATAATTTATCCGAAAGAAAATGCCCGTCTGGCGGACCAGATTCTCGCTGCAAATGGCGCGCTGCTTTCCGAGTTCCCCCTGGCCATATTTGCCGCTCCGCAAAACTTCCCCATCCGCAACCGCATCATCAGCGGTTTGTCGATTGGTGTTTTAGTAGTCGAAGCGGCGGAATACAGCGGTACCAGAATCACCGCGCGCTGCGCCTTGGAACAGGGCCGCGAGGTGTTTGCCGTGCCCGGAAATGTCACAAATAAAAACTCCTGGGGACCGAACACCCTCATCAAGCAAGGTGCCAAGCTCTGCGCCACGTGGGAAGACGTTTGGGAGGAACTTCCGCCAAATGTGCGACTTACGCTGATGCCGGAAGGCGCCGATGAATCGAATGTACCGGAAACCGCATCCTTATTTAACGAGCCGGCACTGCCTCCACATGAGAAAAAGATTTATGCGCTGCTCAAAGCCGACGAGGCAACACATATAGATGAGATTGTGGAGCGCCTCGAAATGGCGCTGTCGCCATCCGAAATCTTCGCCGCGCTGTTCGAATTGGAGTTGCAGGGCAAGGTAAAACAACTGCCGGGCAAGAGCTTTGTCAGAAGTTTCTAGATCGGGATGGGCGCATGATGCGAGTCTCGGCAACCCAAAATCTCTTGATCTTGGAATCACGCGAGTGCTTGTTGCATTCATAGATTTCGTGCTAGCTTCTTGAGTCTAAGTCCAGAACCGAGGAAACATTGTCAAAGGGATTAGTAATCGTCGAGTCGCCAGCTAAGGCGAAGACCATTCAAAAGTATTTGGGGAAGGGTTTCACGGTCGAAGCTTCACTCGGCCATGTCAAGGACTTGCCCAAAAGTACGTTGGGTGTCGACATCGAAAACGACTTCGCTACGGAATACATCGTTATACCCGGTAAAGAGAAGGTGTTGGCAAAGCTGAAAAAGTTGGCATTGGGCATGGACCGCATCTATCTGGCGCCCGATCCTGATCGCGAGGGGGAGGCGATCGCAGCTCACCTGGCTGAGGAACTTGGCGAAAATAACGGCGGAAAAAAGAAAAAGAAAGCCAAAAAAGAAGAACCGGGCGAAGAGCGCATCCGGCAGGGTCACCTTTAACGAGATCACGAAGCGCGCGGTGCAAGAGGCCTTCGAGCATCCTCGTGCAATTGACCGCGATTTGGTCGACGCTCAGCAGGCTCGACGTGTGCTTGATCGCCTCGTCGGATATCAAGTCTCACCCCTGCTCTGGGACAAAGTCCGGCGGGGAATATCGGCGGGACGTGTGCAGACCGTCGCCCTCCGACTGATCGTTGAGCGCGAACGCGAGATCAAGGCATTCGAGAAGAAAGAATACTGGACAATCGACGCCGCATTGGCCGGCCCCAAGCCGCCTGCATTCGACGCGCGATTCGTTGGCAAAGGCGAAGAAAAAGTCGAAGTCACCAACGGCGAAGATGCCGAAAAAATTCGTGCGGCGCTGGAAAAATCCGATTGGCTGGTGCGCAGCGTCGAAAAGAAAGAACGCCGCCGGAACGCGACGCCGCCGTTCACCACCAGCAAGCTGCAACAGGATTCATCCCGCAAACTGCGTTTCAGCGTGAAGCGCACCATGATGATCGCCCAACGCCTCTATGAAGGCATTGAGCTTGGTGAAGAAGGTCTGGTTGGCCTGATCACCTACATGCGTACCGATTCCACGCGCGTCTCGAACGATGCGCTGGCGGAAGTGCGGGAATACATCAAAGCTCAATACGGCGATGAGTATCTGCCCGGATCGCCCAATACCTACAAAGAAAAGAAGGAAGCGCAAGCCGCGCACGAAGCCATCCGGCCCACGTCCGTGACGCACCATCCCGATCTGGTCAAGCAGTACCTGAAAGAAGACGAATTCAAGGTTTACAAACTGATCTGGCAGCGCTTCGTTGCGTCGCAAATCATGCCCGCGGTCTTTGACCAGACCACAGTCGACATCGACGCCAAAAACGGAAACGAGAGTTTCTGGTTCCGCGTGACCGGTTCGGTGCTGAAATTCGACGGATTCTTGAAGGTCTACGAAGAGTCGAAAGACGGCAAGGACGAAGACGACGAAGAGTTGAAGCACAAGCTGCCTCCTCTCGAAGCGGGCCAGAAACTGACTCTACGCGAACTCAAGCCAGAGCAGCATTTCACGGAACCGCCTCCGCGCTACAACGAAGCGTCGTTGGTGAAAGAACTGGAAGAACGTGGCATAGGTCGCCCGTCGACCTATTCCGCGATCCTGAGCACCATTCAGGAACGCCAGTATGTGCAAAAAATTGGCGGCAAGTTCTCCCCGACCGAAATTGGGTTGGTCGTTACCGACCTGCTCGTCGAGAATTTCCGCGACATTTTTGACGTCGCTTACACGGCCCGCCTCGAAGAACAGCTTGACGATGTAGAAGAAGGAAAAGAGAAATGGACCGACGCTCTCGCCGACTTCTACCAAAAATTCTCCAAGGACTTGAAATATGCGGAAAAGCATATGGAGAACGTCAAGCGCATGGAGAAGCCGACCGACGAGAAGTGCGAAAAGTGCGGATCGCCGCTCGTAATCAAGTGGGGAAAGCACGGCTCCTTCTACGCCTGTAGCGCTTACGACAAGGAAGATAAGGACAGCTGCAACTTCACAAAAGAAAATCCCATCAATCTGCCGGACTTGGATTCTGCTGACGTTCAGGAAACGACGCAGGAGGAGTATTGCGAAAATTGCGGCCGCGTCATGGTGCTCAAGCGGGGCCGCTTCGGGCAGTTCATGGCTTGCACGGGCTATCCAGACTGCAAGACCACGCGGCGCTTGGATCAAGGCAAGAAAGTGCCCGACATCCCGCTGGATGAACCGTGCCCGAAGTGCGGACGCAATCTGATGATCCGGCATGGCCGCTTCGGCGAATTCACCGCATGCAGCGGTTATCCCGAATGTAAGTATGTGAAGCAAAACTTCATCGGTGTGAAGTGTCCTGAGTGCGCGGACGGAGAATTAGTTGAGAAGAAAGCGCGCAAGGGCAACACGTTCTACGGATGCAGCAATTATCCGAAATGCAAGTTCACGGCCGCGCACAAGCCGATACCCGAAAAATGCCCGAGTTGCGGCAATGATTTTCTAGTGGAGAAATACCTGAAGTCGGGGCCGGTGATAGCCTGCCCGAACAAGGAATGCGAATACGAACGCCCCGCGCCAGCCGAGGCGGTTGCGGCAACCACGACATAACGTACTATCGCGTCCAACATCGTCAAAATTTAATCGAGGTGAACCATGTCTAATACGCCAACTGCTGCCGATGCTGAACTGATTCTGAAGCTCTATGAGCTGCGACGTGAACCCGAACTGCGCAAAGCCCGCAACTGGTGGGTCGGCAGCTTTTGGCCGGAAAGCATGGAAGACTACAACAAAGTGGCCTCTTTCATCGGAAGCCAGGAAAATAACTGGCTCCGCCAGGTGATGGGATATTGGGAGATGGCTGCATCGATGGTGAACCACGGAGCCATCAATGCCGATCTCTTCCTCGAACCATCTTTTTCCGGCGAAATGTTTCTGATTTACACCAAGATGAAAGCGCTGATTCCCGAACTCCGCGAGAAAGCCAGCCCAACGTTTTTGACCAACGTCGAAAAACTGATCAACAGCACGGAAAAGAGCCGGCAATTTCAGCAGCGGATGGAATCAAATCTGGCGGCGCGGCGAAAAACCATGAATGCGGGTAGGCCCAGCTAAGTCAATTCGCCCGGTCAACCTCGATTTCCGCTTAAGAAATATATTCGCGGATATATTCGTCTTTGCTCTGGGCGAGTTCGTGTACGTCTCCATCGAAAATGATCTTGCCGTCGCGCAACAACAAAAACTTCATCGGGATTATTCGCTGAGGATCGTCTTTAAGCGGCCACATTTGGCCTGTGGCTTTATCAAAAAAGTGGCTTGCCATCACAAAGGCGTCTTGCAACCGATGCGTCACCATAAGAGCGCTGGTGCCGTAGACGTCGCGTTGCTTCACGATTAACTCGATGATTGTAGTCGAAGTGACAGGATCCAGCCCACCGGTTGGTGAATCGTAGAGCAGCACTTCCGGTTGCGTGATGATTGCTCGCGCGATGGCCACCCGGCGTCGCATTCCGCCCGAAAGTTCAGAAGGGAACAGGTCGACAGTCTTTTCCAACTCGACAAAACTAAGCGCTTCCCGAACTTTTTTCTCGATCTCGTCCGGCGGCGTTTTCGCCTCTTCAGCCAACCGAAACGAGACGTTGTCCCTGACGTTGAGCGAATCGAATAGCGCGCTCTCCTGGAATACAATCCCAACCCTGCGGCGCAGTTCGAACAGGTCTTTTTCCTTCATCTCCCCGAGATCTTCACCCAGCACGCGCACCGTTCCGCTATCCGGCCGGATCAATCCGAGGGCCAGCTTGAGGACTGTGCTCTTGCCCGATCCCGCAACGCCGAAAATGGCCTTGGTCTCGCCTCTGGCCAACGCAAAAGAAATCCCGTCTAAAACTTTCGTCTCTCCGAACGCGATTGAGACGTCTTCGAAAGTGACGACTGGAGAAGCGGAATCCGGCTCGACCGGTTGTTGCGGGGCGATTGTGGAATTGGACGATGACATCGGCTAGCTATAGCCGAACATGGCCATCAGCAATTTGGTGATGAAAAAATCGACCAGCAGGATGACCACTGAAGAAGCGACGACCGCCTGAGTAGTCGCGCGTCCGACGCCTTGCGTGCCGCCCTTTGCGGACAGCCCGTAATAGCAACCGACCGTGGAAATCACAAAGCCAAAGACTACCGGCTTGAGCAGTCCCATGAAGACATCCTGAAACCGCAGGATCTGCCACGCAGAACTCCAATACTGGCGGTAATCCAAACCGAGGAGCAGGCTGGCCACAGAACTGCCACCTACGAGCCCAAGCAGGTCGGAAATGATGCTCAGAAAAAAGAGCATGAACACGGTCGCCGCGACGCGGGGCGCGACCAGTTTCTTCATGGGGTCTGTGCCCAGGGCGCGCATGGCGTCGATCTGTTCGGTTACAACCATCGACCCCAGTTCACTGGCCATTCCTGAAGAGTTGCGCCCAGCCACCATAAGCCCCGTCAGGACCGGTCCAAGTTCGCGCACCATTCCCACGGAAACTAATTGACCTAAGAGAGAAAGCGATCCGAATCGTTCCAGGGAGTTCGCGCTATTGAGCGTGAGCACCGCGCCGGTGAAAAATCCGGTGAGCACAACAATCGGCATGGAACCAAAGCCAATGATGTCGGCCTGTTGCACCATGTCGCCGAAATAGCGGGGCTTGGCAAAGAGGCTGGCGACGGAGTTCCCCGCAAGCACGGAATATTGCTGCAAAGCATCGATTTTGTCGCGGGCAAAATTCGTGGGCGAGGTAAGTTCCATGCTGGAAAGGAGCTGGCGCAGAAAAATCTAGTGAGTCAGCCCCTGATCGCAATATAGCAGAGAACCGCACGCCCAATCTGCGCAACGGGGCGAGAGATTCAGAGCCGACCTATTCGCGGCCTTTCTTCTTGATTTCGATGTTGAGGCGTTTGATTTTTTGGTTCAGCGTGGATAGCGGCACGCGAAAACGCTCCGCGGCTTCGGTCTGGTTCCAGCCGGATTTTTCCAGCATGTCAATAATGATGTGGCGTTCGCAATCTTCCATGATGTCGAACAGCGACGCATCCGGGCGCGGCTCAAGCACTGGGTATCTGGTATTGCGACCGGTGATGACGTCCGGCAAAAGATCCACGCCGACGGAAACATTGGAAGAAAGCACCACCGACCGCTCCATCACGTTTTCAAGTTCACGAACGTTGCCAGGCCATGAGTACGCCAGCATGGGGCGCAAGGCTTCCGGAGTGATTCGCCGAACCGGCAACTCGTTTTCGGCGGAATACTTCGTCAAAAAGAAATCAGCCAGCAACGGAATGTCTTCTTTCCGCTGACGCAACGGCGGAAGGTCGATGCTGATTACGTTCAAGCGATAGAACAAGTCTTCGCGGAACTTACCATCGCGTACCTGTTGCTGCAAATCCACGTTGGTCGCGGCGATGATGCGAACGTCGACTTGGAGCTCATGAGTGCCACCGAGGTGCATGAACCTGCGGTCTTGCAACACCCGCAAAATCTTGCTCTGGGTGTCCATGCTCATGGTGCCAATTTCGTCGAGAAACAAAGTGCCTTTGTCGGCAACTTCGAACAGGCCTTTTTTCGACGAGACGGCGCTGGTGAAAGCGCCTTTGACGTGCCCGAACAGGGTCGATTCCAGAAGATCGGGCGGCATGGAGCCGGTGTTCACAGGCACAAAGGAACGGTCGCGGCGCGGCGAGTTCAAATGAAGCGCTTTGGCAATCAGCTCTTTGCCCGTCCCGCTCTCACCCTGCAGCAGAATGGTCGAACGGCTCGGAGCGACCTGGGCCACGAGGTCGAATATCTTCAACATCGGCTCGCTCTTGCCAACGATGTTCTCGAAGTTGTACCGCTGTTTCAGCGCGCGTTTGAGCTGTACGTTTTCTTCTTCCGCTTTGCACCGGGCAATGGCGGCGCGCACGTCAGCGAGAAGTTTTTCGTTGTCCCAGGGTTTTTGGATGAAGTTGGCCGCACCCGACTGCATCGCCGTCACCGCGTTCTCAACCGTGCCGTAGGCGGTGATCATCATGACGGGCAGCGTGGGATGGTTGGCACTGATTTCAGGTAGCAAGTCCATCCCGCTGCGGTCGGGGAGCGCCAGGTCGAGCAGCACCAGATCGTAGGAACGGTCGCCGAGCAATGCAAGTCCCGCCTCAGCCGTGGCCGCAACATTAACCTCGAAACCTTCAAGGTCGAGCAGCGCTTCCAGCGACTCGCGGATCGCCGCCTCATCGTCAATGATCAGAATCGATCCCGTGCGGGCGAAGAGCGGTTCGTCCGACGTGCGCCTGCCGATAAGCGCCGTTTCAGACATGAACCGCCTTATGAATAAGCGGGAAATCGAGATGGAACGTGGTGCCTTCTCCGGGATGGCTTTCAACCCGAATCTTGCCCGCGTGTTCCTGAATGATTCCGTAACTCACCGAGAGGCCGAGTCCCGTGCCTTTTCCCTGGCCCTCGCGAGGCGCAGCCTTAGTGGTGAAGAAAGGATCATAGATGCGTTGAATCAGCTCGGGCGCAATTCCGGTGCCCGTGTCAGAGATGGAAATGCTCACGCCGGGGCCGTTCGATGTGCTCACGCGCAGAGTTCCACCACCGGGCATGGCGTCGCGCGCGTTCAGGAAGAGATTCAGAAAAACCTGCTGGAGCCTTCCGGCATTGCCGCTGATGGGTGGAAGACCCGCCGCGAGTTCGTCCTGCACACGAATTTGTGTGGTTTTGAATTGATGCTCCAGAAGGGCGAGCGTGTCGGTGATGATTTTGTTAACGTCGACGCTGGTGAATTCCGTGCCGCTTGTGCGCGAGAAATTCAGCAGGTTATTCACAATCTCAGACGCGCGGAAAGTCTGCCGCGTGATCTTCTCCATCAGCGCACTTTTTTGTGGATCGCCCTGAAGTTGCTTCACCAGCATCTGGGAGTACGACGAAATCACAGCCAGCGGCGTATTGACTTCGTGCGCCACTCCAGCCGCGAGCAAGCCAATGGATGAGAGCTTGTCTGACTGGGACAGCTGCGCTTCAAGTTCTACGCGCTCCGTGATGTCGTCAACGATGATCAACCGGCCTACAACACTGAAATTCCGGTTGACCAGCGGAGCGATGGCGACATTCACAACGCGGCTCTCGCCGGCCGGAGTGCCCAACCGGAACTTGTATAGATTGTGAATTCCGGGGTTCTGCCGCACCCGGTAAAACTCTTCCACGAACGCCGGCGGAAAGACTTCGCTCAGCGGGCGGCCCACCGCCTGAAGACGTGGAAGTGCATACATGACTTCCATCTGCGAATTCCAGGATTCGACCCGGTCTTCGAGATCGACAGCCAACACGCCGACATTGATCGACTCCACAATGTTTTCGTTAAAGTCTTTCAGCCGCTCATATTCGGTGACTTTCTGCTCCAGCGATGCATACAGGCGCGCGTTCTGCATTGCGATTCCAATGTAGCCGGCAACGGTTTCGAGCAACTCCACGTCCTCGCTGGTGAGAAAATCGCCTTCGATGGTCTTACCCAGTCCGAGCACGGCGATCGTGCGCCGTTGCGCCCGGCATGGAATGTAGTAGTTGAGATCGAGGCGAGCAATCGTTTCCCGCCCGCTCGCCGATTCGCGCGGAACCTGATGAGTATTGTCGAAAAACAGGTGACCCGCTTCGGTTTCCGGCCGGGGCGTGGTCAGAAAGCTCATATCCAGTCCCGATGTGGCCGTAATCCCGAAAGACTTGCCCAAAACAAAATTGTGCGGCGGTTCCGCGGTCGCCACAAATATCGCCATGCGATCAACCAGAAGCGTCCGTGATAGCCGGTCGACGACTGAATTCAGCATCTGGTCGAGACCGGTTTCCGAACTCAGCTCCCGTCCAAATTCGATCAGAGTTTTCCGGTAATCGTAGCGAGTCCGATAGAAAAACTGATCGATGCGCTCGTGGATAAATTTACGCAGCGGATCAAATAGCAGAGCCGTGACCACAATCGCCAAGACCAGTCCGAGAGGCCCGGAACTCGGCACCTGCGTGTGCACCAACTCGGCCACGACCGCAACCACCGCGAAATAGGATCCCGCGATTGCGGCGGCAGCTAGCGTGTACACCATGCCGCGCTTGAAGATCAGGTCAACGTCCATCAACCTGTAACGGAAGATTGCGTAACCGAAAGTCAGCGGCAACAGGCCGAGCGACAACACCGACATTTTGAATGTCGGCAAATTTCCCACGAGGTAGGGAAGAACGTAGAACAGCGTGAATGGAGTGATGGCCAGAATCGTGCCGCGCGTCACCCACTTGAGCTGCTGTCGGAGAATCGGAGTGCTGGCTTTTCTATAGCTGTGCAGAAGCAGGCCCGCAGCCAGTACAAAGAATCCCGCCAGGTACCCCATCTCCAGCCGGTCGAGATTCCAGCTAAGCCGCCCGCTCGCCTGAAGAAATCGCAGCGCCAGAATGTGGACCACCAAAAGCGCGGCGCCCGGAACATAAAGCGCAGGCAGCGCCCATCGGTGGTGGCGTACGAACCGGCGCTTCTCGGGGAATACCGTCACAAAGTGCAGAAAGAGCGCCGGCTGCAACAACCCGGCGAAAACATTTCCCCAATAGATCGTCCAATCGAAGGGATTGAACTTTCCCGTGAAATGGAAAGCGTAGAACACGAACGACGTGAGACAGAAAACGTAGAAATGCGTGGAAGCGACCGCCGTCCACCGGCGCAGAAGAACGTAGAGGCCGATGCCCAGATAGATCAGCGCGATAAGCCGCAGCCATGTGTTCTGAGACTTATCGATCGGGACGAGAATGACAACGGCGTCTACCGGCACCGATTGCCGAATCAGGGAGTAAGTAGCCTTCGACCATGCTCCGACCCGATACACTTGGCGGTCGAGTCCGGCCAGGTCGCTGATTTCATGTTCATCGACGGCGACCAGCCGGTCTCCGCGCTTGATGCCGGCCTTGAAGCCCGGCCCTGCATCGTCCACCCGTTCGGCGGTCAGAACTCCGTGAGTTTCTACCCACCATATCCCGTCAGAAGGAACCTGGAATTCTCGTTCTTTCTGAAGATTGATCCAACCCAACGTGACCGCAGCCACCGTGGCCAAAAACAGCACCACAGCCACAAACCGATTCTGTAAGTCTGCGTTCATTGGGACGCGCACACCGCTGCCGAGACTGCCTCGCTGCTGAATATGCACGTTCGATGCCATGCCGTTGTGGGTAATTCTGTTTCTAAGTCCAATTAAACCAAAGACTTTAAATCATTATAGTAAGGTTCATATCCGCTTGCTATGTTTTATGGAATCGTTCTCCGATAATTTGTAAGTCCGTCTGTAATCTAGCCTTAACCGATTGTGAGCTGAACCGGAGTCATCCCGAAGCCCCATGCTATCCAGCGGGGCGACAGCCTGCCCTGAGTGAGTCGACGGGGATCTCCCATCCGACCGGCCGGTCGCGTGGGCCAACCGGGCAAGGCCTCGCCGACCGGCCTCTCGCGTGAGCCCCCTCAGTTGTGCTTCCGCCAGAAGCTTTGTAAATTTGGGAAGCAGCATGACGGCCTTCGCCAATTCAACGCTTGCCCAGCCTGCCGGATACTCCATCCAGGACCACTGGATCACACTCGACGGCGGCCGTATGCGCTACCTGCGCGACGGCATCGGGCATCCCCTCGTCTTGGTTCACGGGCTTTTGGGCTATTCGTTCTCATGGCGGTACGCCATCCCCGCATTTGCGCAACATTCCACGGTGTACGCGGTTGACATGCTGGGAGTGGGTTTTTCCGACCGCCCCCAAGGCCTCGACAGCAGCTTGCGAGCAAACGCAGAGCGGCTGCTACGCTTTCTGGACGCCGCCGGCATCGCCTCCTGTGATCTTCTCGGCACTTCCCACGGTGGCGCGGTCTGCATGATGGCTGCGGCAATCGATCCCAGCCGCATCCGGCGCTTGGTGCTGGTAGCTCCGGTGAATCCGTGGTCGCACAATGGCAAGCGGCTGGCCTCATTCCTCAGCCACCCGTTGGTCGCGCCTCTGTTCTTGACCGCGGCGCCACACCTTGAATTCATTCACTTGTACCTGCTCAGCCGGCTCTATGCCGATCGATCGCGCATCAGGCCGGGCACGCTTGAGGGATATTCCGAGCCTTTCTCTCGTCCGGGGACATTTCGCTATGAGTTGGGAATTTTGAAGAGCTGGCACCGCGATCTGGAAGAATTGCAGGCGGCCATCCCTCGATTGGCAGAAATTCCGACATTCCTCTTATGGGGTGCCTGCGACAACGCAGTGGTGCCAGAGTCCGCAATTCACCTGCGCAAACAATTCAAGCAGTGTGACCTTAAAGTGTTCGAAAACATTGGGCATTTGCCTTACGAAGAAGCGCCGGACGAATTTAACCTCGCTGTCTCGTCGTTCCTGATGAAATAACTGTGCGGCGGCTTTCACTTTGATTGAACTTCCAACGGATTCGCAAGGTGCTGGCTGCCCGATTTGCCCGCCGAAATCGTGACTGCCTGTCCGTGTTTCGCGTAGTAGGCGATAACGGGTGGCGAAGACCAGTCCAGCTCCCAACCATCCTGAATCGCCACCGCTGTGTACGACCCGGGCACGACGTTCCGCAGCGCGAAGCTGCCATCGAGGTCGCTTTGATCGCGGCGGAACAGTTCGCGATTTGCTTCCGGCTTATCGGGAACGAGAACGATCATAGCTCCAGCCGCGGGTTTGCCGTCCGCCCGGGCAAATCCCTCGACTGTGGCGCTACCTTCTGCAACAGTGAGACTGACCTGAATCGTAGCGCCCGCCGTCACATTGATTGACCGTCCTCGCGCAACATGCTGCTGGTCTGCCACAGCGACCACGGAATAATCCTTGTTCGGGCCAACGACATGGAAGCTGTACTCGCCCGGCGCCACATTCGCGATCGACGCTTCGCCCTTGGCGTCAACCGCCATGCCAGACACCGGCCGGTCTTTTCCGTTCAATAATTCGAGCGACATATCCGAAGGGATCGCGCCGCCTCCGGCTAACGCAACTTTGGCGTTGACGCTGCCGTTCATCTCAGCTTTGGCTGTATCAAGTTCTTCACCGTCGGAAGTGATGTTCATTTCCATTTCCCCGCCGGTGCCTGCTCGCTGCGATGGCACGCTGACAACGTACTTCCCAGCCGCGACGCCATTAATCTCCCAGAGGCCCGGAGAAATCAGTTGCGCGCCGTTGGTTTGGACAAAGTCCATTCCATCGAGTGAAGGCCTTTGCAGATTGGGCAAAGAAAATCCCTGCCCGTTATCGGGCTCGCGGAACCGGAGATGAAGCGACGGCACAGGAACCAGATGAATCGTAACTTCGGTTCGGTCGCCGGCAGCCACTGGAACGGGCACAGCTTCGTCAGGTTCGGACGAGTCTTCGTAGTACGTCGGCAAGTATGCGACATCGAGGGAAGGGTCCACAGAGGTCGGCTGCGACGGTTCCGAGCCGGACGATTGAGCGTGCACCGCATACCAGGGCGTGGCCGTCGCGGAAACGAAATACGTTCCGGGAGCAAGCGACGAGAATTCGTACGCTCCCAAATCATCGGTCTGCTGATTTGAAGCACGAAGAATTCGATTAACTCCCGAGCGGTGGTCCTCGCGATAGAGCGCCACGCTGGCGTCGCGCACCGGTTCTCCTGCTTCATCCAAAACTTTGCCCGACAAGATCGCGGCTGACTTCAGGCGCAGCGATAAATGTTCAGTGTCGAGCCCCGCGCCAGTGACGATGGCGGTGGAGAATTGCTCATGTTCATCGTAACCGGCGGCGATGTAGCCGCGTTTGGCCCCGGCCAGCGCATATTTTCCGGCGGGAACTTTGGGGAAAGAAAATTGTCCGTCGTCGCCGGTGACCATCGACCGCTGTTTTTGCCGATCGTTGTCGTCCACGATAAAAACTCTCGTCCGGCTGAGCGGCGCTCCGCCAATCGCGCCGGCGACGGTGCCTGCGATTGTGAATTGCCCTGTCGTGGGAACAGGAAGAGTCGCAGGGCGTTGGGCCAGGCTGGGCGCAGCCAAAACCGCCAGGGCCAGCATGATTCGGAGAGATGGGGGCTTCATTCGTTGCTACCGAGTGCGTGCACATGCACTTGTTCTTTTTGCCCAGGAGTCAGCCGTAACACCACGCCTTTGGACTCGTACTGACGCATGGCATCCGGATTTCGGTATTCGAGATCAGATTTTGCGTGATCGAATGCAACAACCAGGTACGCGCCGGGCGGCAAATCCGGCAGTTGGAACTTGCCGTCCGGGGATACATATCCGTCCCGAAAATCGCCGTTGCCATCAGGCAGTGGAATTAAATAAACGTGTGCCCCCTCGGGGCCACTACTTTGGGTGGCGGAACTCTGCAAGTCGACAGACCCGTCAAGCTCCGCGGTTTGGTCTCGCATTGTGATTTCAATTGGTGACGTGGTGTTGCCGTAACCAACCACCAGCGGCTGGTTCTTCAGGTTGAGCGAGCCCGAAGTCACCGACGCCGCATAACCGCGGGATGAATTTACATGCACCCAATACCTTCCGGGAGAAACGTTGTCGACGGCAAGGGAGTCATCATTCGGCCCCGAAGGGCTGCGCAGCGTCGCCCCCCGATCAAGGCCGAAATCATCGGCCGGTTCGAGGAAAACATTCAGATAGCCATGAGGGCCCGCCGGACGCCCGTTTCTAACAATGATCCTTTCCCTGGTGTGAACATCCTGGTTTGAAAATTCTTCTTTCACGACAACGGGTATCACGGAATTTGGGACGGTAGTCATGTGTCCGCCGTTGGCAGGACCGCCGCGCACAGCCAGCGTCGTCGATCCGGTCGACGGATTCTGCCCATAACTAAATGCATCGACCGTGTAATTTCCGTCGGGAAGCGTTCCTTCGACAGTTTGGCTGCTCAGGCTGTAACCCAAAGAATATCCCGGTCCCTTGTGACCCTGAACCGCTACTACGATGCCGAAACCGTTGCCCGGCGGGGCGTTCGCTACGGGAATCTTGACCTGATAATACGGGCGTCGCGTGAGGATAATCGAAGTTTGCGTGGTTTCACCCGCCGTTAATGTGAAGGTGCTGGCGGAGAAGAAATCGCTTGCGTTGGGAGCGTAGACCGGCGGATATCCGTAAAGTTTCCCGCTGGGATCGAAGTCGATAGGATCGCGATCTAGCACCTCGCTGGTCAACACCTTGTAATCGCCAGCTGCCAGGTCAGCAAAACGAAATTCTCCGTCATGCCTTGTGGCGACCGATTGGATCTGAATCCAGTGCGCCACGCCTTCGCGGATTTCCCGCCGGAAAAGTTCGACTTGCACGGACGCGGGCGGCTCGCCCGACTGCAGGTTGACGCGGCCAATAATTCGGGATTCCGGCTCCAGGTAGATAACGATGTCGTGGCCAATATTTTCCGGCGTGATGTTGACCAGGTCCTGAGGCTTTTGCAGGAAGCCCGGGCGCTTTGCTGACAGCGCATAGATCGACGGGGCGGCGGTCTGCTGCCCGTTTTGGCTTAAGGCGGGAAGTTTGAATTCGAAGCGGCCCTGAGAATCGGTGAACGCCGCAAACCTATGGTCGGGCGAAGTCACCAGCGCGCGCGATACCGGTTCATGGGTCACCCGATTGAGCACTACTCCGCCAATGTGGTCGGGAACCTCTCCGGTCTGGCAAACCAGGCGGGCAAGAGGCGCGAGCGCCAAGACTGCCAGCAAAGCTCCCAGGCGTCGAATTGTTGTTGAGACGATCACTCCGCAAAGCGTGTAGTTCTCGTCAGAATAGACACCGCGCACTCGAAGCTAAACTGCACTCGGCGTTGTCCTTCCGGCAATTGTTGGCGCCTGTTACAGATGGTAACCTCGGACAGAAAAACCGTGTCCAATACGTTTGATTCGCCTCGAACCCCGATTGTTGGCCGCCGCGCTTTTTTGCGGATATTTCGCATCATCAGGGGAGAAGCGCGTGAAGTCTGGCTGCGGTTCTTCGCCGCTCTTGCCGGCTTGGCGCTTGCCTTCGCGGCCGCCCTGTTTTCAACGGTGGCGCGCGAATCCGGCAGCTTCTGGGCAACGCTGTTTCTCTCCGGATTGGCGCTTATTTTGGCGGTCATGGTAGGTATCTATACCTTGCCGGTCCTCGCCCGCCGCGTTGCGGGATCGCGGCTGCGCGACGCCATCGATTACGAGGTCACCCGGGTTGGGATACTCTACGTCGCCGCGGTATTAGTGATCGGCATTGCCGCTCTGAACACCGGAAACAATTTGCTTTACATCGTGGTTTCGGTAATGTTGGCTGCAATTCTGATTTCCGGCATTGCCTCAGCATTCGTTCTGCGCCAAATTGACTCAAATATACGACTGCCCGAGCACATCTTCGCCGGGGAATCGGTGAGGGCTCGGGTCCTGCTGCGCAATCGACGACGATGGTTTCCATCGTTTTCTATCTCGGCAGTTTCGCTTGATCCCTCTAAGAAAACGCTTCGCTTTCGGCGAAAGAGCAAATCTTCGGCTGCTCAAACTGGCGTTTTACAGGGCTCAAAATACTTCCCGCTGATTCCCGCGGGCGGCAGCGCTTCGGCAGACTTCGAACTGACGTTTCCGCAACGCGGACGGCATAAACTCGACAACCTCGGTTTGCAAACGCGTTTTCCTTTCGCGTTCATCGCAAAGACGCGCCGGATACATCCCAAGAACGACATAATCGTTTTCCCCGGGGTTGATCAATATCAGACTTCGCTTGACCTGTTGCCGTCCATTCAAGGGGAATGGGACTCGTTTCGCCGCGGCCAAGGGCACGATCTATTTCTCATACGCGAATATGCCCAAGGCGATTCAGTTCGTCACGTGGATTGGAAAGCGACGGCGCGTTCGGGCTCGCTCAAGGTGCGCGAACTCCGCATGCAGGATGAACGCCGGCTGCGAATCGTGTTCGACAATCCAGTGGATGGCGAACTCTCGCCTGAAAAATACGAGCGGGCGGTAATGCTGGCCGCGTCGGTCGCTTGGTTTTGGGCTCGGCAAGAAAGCCAGGTCTGCTTCGCGGTGTCGGGCCAAGTGTGGAAAGACGTTTACGATTTTCTAGCCCATCTCGCCTCTATTGTTCCCGCTTCCCAGCGTCTCGAAGGAAAAGACCTGGCACAGTTTTCGGGATACAACCTGGTTATTACTGGAAGGAACCTAAGCGACCTACCGGCCTCGCTCCAGAACAGCATGTCGCTGGTGCAGCTGGGATAATGGTTCAGAATGGCCGAAGTTGGAGGTTACTTTAGTTATCCCAAAGGTATTTGACCCAATGCCCAAAGCTGCTTAGAGTTGCATTTCGGGAGTTAAACCAAGCGATGCGCCCCGGCTGTTGACATGCCAGACGAGAAGACATCATGAACCCTCCGTTGGCCCTGACTTACCTTATCTGTTGGGTCGCTCACCCGGTGCTTCAGGCCGTGGTCGCGATCACCATGATTCGACGCGGCCTGCAGCGCAAGTTTCCAATATTTTTCGCATATCTGCTGACTGAAATTGTGATGTTTGCAATCTGCTTTCCGATCTACATGAAGGGTTCGTACAGCGCTTTCTTCTATTCATACTGGATATTGGCGGTAATCAGTTCAGGCGTAGGTTTCTTTGTTATCCACGAAATCTTCGGTGATATTTTTCGCCCATTCCACACCCTGAAAGACTTAGGCACTGTCTTATTCACGTGGTCTGGTTTCGTCATGCTGATGGTTGCCGCAGTTGTAGCGGCCGCGAGTCCGACCTCGAAAAGTCCTATTGTGGAAGCCGTAATGACGTTGGAACGCTGCGTACGCGTAATCCAGTGCGGCTTGGTTCTGTTTCTGCTTGTCTTCTCGAAATATCTAGGCGCGTCGCGCAAGCAACTTAGCTTTGGCATCATGCTCGGTTTCGGAGGGTTCGCTTTGGTTGAGTTGGCGGTAGTCGCGCTCTTCGACGCGGGCCGCATTTCCGAGGACAACATGTCGCTTCTGAACGTAGGAATGTACAACCTGGCCGTTGTCGTCTGGCTTGGATACTGCTTGGTGAAATTCCCAGTTCTCGATCAGTCCGGTTCGATGTTGATCTCTCAGCGTTGGGACCGCGGCCTGAGCGACATTCAGAATCCCGCAACTGAAAATTCCCTTATCCCGATGTTCGAAGGCATGGTCGAACGCGCGTTCTCGCGCAATCACGGAGACGCATCGGCTCCGATCACAGAGCAGCCCAGCAGCCGACTCATGGGCTACCGATCAGTCTCACCTGAGCCGCAACGCTCTTCAGTCGCGGAGCCAGCCGAGAAATAGACCAGACCTAAGCCTGTCCGCTACCGCACCTACTCATCTCTTCGTCCAGATTCAAGTGTTAGGTTAAGGCTTAACGTGTAGGTTCCTAATTCTCGGCACCTGTCTTAGGCGCAGCCACGTCCAAACTCCGCTCACATCTCAAGCTGCAAAAAATATTTGTGTGGAAAACTTGACTCCACGTTTATAATTTGCCGCACTTGAGGATTCCCGCTCCCAGGGGATCCGCACTAGGAGAAGTAATATGAAAAGTGCGGTCAGGATGTTGATCCTGATGGTAGGCGTAGCCGCTTTGGCTGCACCTATGATGGCTGAAGACGGCGCTCCGATTCCGGTTCGTCCTCCCAAAGCTACGATTAGTAATCACTGTGTGACGTTCGAAGACGGCGCTCCGATTCCGGTTCGCCCTCCGAAATAGTCTCAGAAATCGAATTTTCCAGCCGCCCTAAACGGCTTCGGATCGCGGGCAGACAATTCATCATTGGATTGTCTGCCCGTTTTTCGTTTCCCGCAGGATGCCCCACCCTTGTCACGTTCTTTGTGACAGGGTGGGGTTTGGAGAGGACGGGTTTTTAGTCCGCCACTCGCTATCCTGTATGAGACAGGCCTTGATTTTCGCTGATCTCGAAAAGTAGGGCCTTGTTTCTGCGAATGAATGCCGCGTAGAAAAGTGTAGAATTGCCGTGGCGAAGCTTCCCCCAAAAGGCGGGCCAGTCGAGGAGTTGAGTCACTTGTCCAAAACATGCACGCTCGCAACCGCGGCTTCGATATTGACACTCCTATTTTACGGAAGTGTTCTTTGGGGTGTAACCGTGCAACAAACCACCCTCTACGCGTTTTCCGGTAAGGGCGGAGATTCAACTCCTGTTTCTGCGCTTGTGGCAGATGCGGCAGGCAATCTTTACGGTGTTACGCCTTTGGAAGTCTACGAAGTCTCGCCACCGGCATCGCCCGGCGGCGCGTGGGCCGAAACTGTTCTGTACACCTTCACGGGAGCCACCGATGGCGGACAGGCCGCAGGGGCCTTGGTATTCGACGCGACAGGCAATCTCTACGGCACCACTCAACGCGGCGGCTTAGGCACAAATTGCAACGGCGGATGCGGCGTCGTTTTTGAATTATCTCCGCCTTCTGCGCCGGGCGGTTCCTGGACCGAGACAATTTTGTACAACTTCCAGGGAAGTTCGTCTGATGGTGCTACCCCTTTTGCCGGGGTCGCATTCGATGCCGCCGGAAGTCTTTATGGGACGACAACGCTCGGCGGCCGCGGGAAGTGCCTGTTGCAAAGCGTGAACCAAGGTTGCGGTACCGTTTTCCGTCTTGCTCCGCCCGCCGGACCGGGCGCCCCTTGGATTGAAACGGTGCTCCACCAATTCTCCGGCGGGTCCGACGGAGCTATTCCCTACGCTGGCGTAACGTTCGACGCCAAGGGCAATTTTTACGGGGCTACCGAGTTTGGTGGAGGCGGTTGCGTGAACGGTTTTTACTACGGCGGCTGTGGGACAATTTTCCGCTTTAGCCCATCCGATGGCAATTGGATAGGGAAAATTGTCTTCCGCTTTGTAAACAGCGCTGCGTCGAATCCGTTCTCGAGCCTGACCATTCACAATGGCTCTATCTATGGTACGAACGAGTCGTCAGTGTATCGGCTGTCTTCTGTAAATGGCGTCCCGACTCTGAGCGATTTGTACAATGTCACGGACGGTTGCGCGTTTGCCTATTCCGCTGTAATTTTCGACAATGTTGGGAACATTTATGGAACAGCATCGGACCAGGGGTGTTCGCCGTATGTGGATGAAGGATTTACCTACCAGCTTCAGCCTCCTCAGTTGCCTGGCGGAGCATGGATGGAGAACATTCTTTCCTATGACGGAGATCCCTTCGGCGGTGTCATTCTTCTCGACGGCTTGCTTTACGGGACCGACCAACTTGGCGGCAACCTGACGGATGCTTGCGATGGCTTCCTCGGCTGCGGAATCGTCTATTCGCTCAGCGTCACCAAATAGTTGCTGGACCTTTTTCGAATGATCGTGTCCATGATCGGTTGAGTTGCACCCTCAAACTCACACCCGCTATCCTCATTTCTTATGTCAACCCTCGTTGAATGTGTTCCGAATTTTTCTGAAGGCCGCGATAAAGCCAAAGTGGACGCGATCGTCGCCGCCATGAAGCTCGATGGCGTTTATCTGCTCGACCGCGAAATGGACAGCGACCACAATCGCTGCGTAATCACATTAGTCGGTGAGCTCGAGGCCATTCAGGAAGCCGCCATTCGCGGCGTCGGCAAAGCCAGCGAACTGATCGACCTCACGACGCATCAGGGCGCGCATCCGCGAATGGGCGCAGCCGATGTGATTCCTTTTATCCCTATCGATGGCGTGACCATCGAAGACTGCGTCGCCATGGCGCGCCATGTTGGTTCGGAAGTCTGGAAGCGTTTTCAAATTCCTGTTTACCTCTATGAAGCTGCCGCGACGTCGCCGGAGCGCCAGAATCTGGAGAACATCCGCCGCGGCCAGTTTGAAGGGATACGAACCGACATAGTCGTGAATCCCGCCCGCAAGCCAGATTTCGGCGATCCCAAAGTGCATCCGAGCGCAGGAGCAACTGTCGTCGGTGCGCGCAAGGCGCTGGTCGCCTACAACGTTTTCCTGAACACGCCGGACGTAGACATTGCGAAGAAGATTGCGAAAGCTGTGCGCTATTCGAGCGGCGGCCTGCGTTTCGTGAAAGGTGCAGGCTTTCTGGTGCGGGGACAAGCTCAAGTCTCAATGAACCTCACCGACTTCGAGCAAACGCCCGTCCACCGAGTGTTTGAGTTTGTGAAGCGCGAGGCCGCGCGTTATGGAGTTCTGCCAACCTCCAGCGAGATCGTCGGCCTGATTCCAAAAAAAGCGTTGGAATCTGCTGCTGAGTGGTTCCTGCAAGTGGAGAATTTCGATTCTTCATTAATCCTCGAAAACCGCCTGTCTGCCGTGATGTCAGGCAAAGCCGCCGTCGGTGGGATTCGCGCCGGAGTCGAACCATTCATCGAGCAGCTAGCGGCTCCCACGGCCACGCCCGGAGGAGGCAGCGCTGCGGCCGCTGCCGGGGCCATGGCCGCTGGCCTCGCCATGATGGTGGCCTCCATGTCGCGAGGCAAGAAAACGTACCTCGCGTACGAGCCCCAACTCCGCGAAGCAATCAGCCAGCTAGCGGGACTCAAAGAAAGCCTGAAAGCCGCGATCGATGCGGACGCCGAATCCTATAACTCGGTGATGAAAGCATACAAAAACGCAAAGGCGGCGGATGACGGCGAAGCGAAAATCGAATCCACGTTGAAGTTGGCCACGAGTGTGCCACTAGGCGTCGCGCAAAAATCAGAAGAAGTCAGAACGCTGGCGGGGAAGCTTGGCCCCATTACGAATCCGAATATGAAATCAGATCTCACTACCGCTGTCGCATTGGCAAAAGCCGCGATAGAAGGCGCTCTCGCGAATGTCGAGATCAACTTGGAATCGATAAAAGACACGGCCTTCGTAAAACAAACACGTTCCGTCGCCGCAACTTTAACCGGATCGCAGGCATAAAAAAGCCGCCCCTTCGCAAGGGCGGCTCTGACCCAGCTTAAGTTCTAGATGTGCTCGGTCTTTCCGTCGTACTTCACGTTGCCATTGTTGTCGTTCATGCGTTGAATATCCTGATTAGTGTAAGTACGCGCGGCCTTTTTGGCGCTGCTTGATTTACCTGTCATTTCCGCGAGTCCTTCGCTTTCCCACTGAGAGGCGCCAGCATTGAAAACGTGGTGTTCACGTTTTCCGCCCTTCCCATTCATTTCGTGTGGTGCCGGTTCCATTTCATGTACGCGTTCTTCACGCGCTTCACGGAAACCGCGTTCGCGCCAAGACCGGCCGTAGTCTGCTGGTGGCAAAGTTTCGGTGGTGGCGTTTCTCGCTCCCGCGACATTGCCCCACGTCGCGTTGCGCGCGCCCGCGGCCATCGGTACCTCAGGTTCAAAAGAAACGGACGGCGTGCGAAAAAGAGGCTCAAACGGCGCGGCATAGATGTAAGGAGAACTGTAATCGCCGGCTGTGCCGCCGATGATCCGGGCTTGGGCTGTGGCTAATCCTGAAAGCAAAATGGTCGAGCAAACAACAATCACAATGCGCATATTTCCTCCACGAAAACCTTCGGGTTAAGGAGCTGGCTAGACGAAACAGGGAGCCGATCCGAGCCAGTCCAACGAAAGCATCATACACCCGAATCCGCGGCAATACACGTGAAAAGCCTTGATGGGCGCGGCTTCTGGCGGTTATGGCATCCGCCCCTAGCTGCCCACGAACCGGGCGTAGAAGCTTCGGGCAACCGAGGGCTCAGTTGTTCCTTTAATAATGGCGCGGCCATCCGGGAACAGCGTCATTTCGTAAGGTTCTCGTAGGAACTTCAAAACAAAGTCGTTATGGCGGACTGGACCGTGAACCTTGAGCCGTTCGCTCATCTCGGCAAAATCAACCGGCCGGTGCCGGTCGTGAATCTGGACCGCATTCCGCCCGCACAGCGTGATCTGCGGCCGGCCTTCGCCGGCAAGATGCGTAAACAACCGCTGCCCACAGACACGGCAATCGGGCCGCGGACTCGCGGCGTTGATTTCGGCCCGTTGATTCGACCAAATATCAAAAGAAAGAAGCGTCTTGCGCAGGTATTCCGCGGCTCCGACGATCAGTTTTACGGCTTCAGTTGCGGCGATCGAAGCGGCCAGATTAACCGCCGAATTGAGGATCCCTGCGGTCTCGCAGGTCTCCAGCATTCCCGACGGAGCATCGGGAAAAATGCACGCCAGGCAGGATGTCTCAGCTGGCAGCACGTTCAGCGTCGCGCAATAACTGCCGATCGCAGCCGTATAAACCCACGGCGTCTTGGTCTTCACCGCAAAATCGTTGATCAGGTAGCGCGTCTCGTAATTGTCCGATCCGTCGAGAATAATCTGCGCGCCAGCCAACAATTCAGCGATGTTGCCAGGGGTTAGATCGGCGACGTCGTGTTCGACCACAATCTGCGAATTGAAAGCCGCGATCTTGCGCGCCGCCGCCACCGCTTTCGGCAGCGATTCAGATGCGTCATTCTCGTCGAACAAAGTCTGCCGATGCAGATTGCTGGGCTCGACATAGTCGCGATCAATGATGCGGATTGTACCCACGCCCGCCCGAGCGAGCAGGGAACTGATGGCCGATCCTGTAGCGCCGCAGCCGACGACAGCGACCCGCGCTGCGGCGATCTTTTCCTGCCCCGAGACCCCAATCCCAGCAAATAACGCCTGGCGGGAGTAGCGTTGATCGAGTTTTGGGGTTAACGCTTCCATGGCGCACTGGCGAGAATTGCGCTCGCAACCACTATTATAGGAATGTCTTGCCAGCATCGGGCAACATTCGACTTTCCGGCGGCCATCGAAAATGTTAAGTTTATCCGCACATTTCGAGGAGATCGTTTGCCCCTGAGGACAACTCTGTCCACAATCCTGGCCATTTTTCTGGTGAGCGTCGGCGCGGGCGCGGTATCCGGGCGTCAGGCACTTGCCGGTCCCGGTCAAACGGAGCAGCAGTCGCCAAAATCGGCAGACTCATCCCTCGAAGGTGTGACCGTAAAAGAAATTTCGTTCCCTAATGTTTCCAGCGAGAACGATCGCAAGGAGTTTCTCCAGCTCGTGACTCAGCCGCTCGGCCAGCCGATGAATCGTTTGCTGATCCGGGAAAGCATCCAAAAGCTCTATGCGACCGGGCGCTTCTCAGACATCCGCGCCGAAGCATCTCGCACGCCTGACGGAGAAGCCGGCGTCGCCTTCATCACCGACCCGACCGAGTTTGTGGGACGAGTGCAGATTGAAGGTGCGCCCAAGCGCCCCACAGAGAGTCAAATTTCAAATGCCAGCAAGCTGGGATTGGGCACAGTGTTCACTCAGGAACGGCTCAACCTCGCGTTGAAGAACATCGCGCAGTTGATGGAAACCAACGGCTTTTACCAGTCGTACACCAGCGCCGATCAGCAACTGCGATCGGACACGCAGCAAGTGGAATTGGTTTTTCACGTGAACCCCGGACCGCAGGCGCGGGTGGGAAAAATTTCGTTTACCGGCAACACCCTTTATTCCGCCGAAGATCTTGAGAAAATCGCCAAGTTGCATCCGGGCGACTTCGTGACCGTGCAACGCATCAGCGATGCGCTCGACCGCTTGCGGAAAAGGTATCAAAAGCAGAATCGTTGGCTGGCGCAGGTATCGCTTTCGAAACGCGTGTATCAGCCGGATGCCGATGTTGTGGATTTCGCTTTCGTGCTTCAGCGTGGGCCAGTCGTCAACGTGACCGCAGACGGATTCAAGTTAAGCCGGTCCGTATTGCGCCGCACTGTTCCGGTGTACGAGGAAAACGCCGTAGACGACGACCTGTTGAACGAAGGCCGACGCAATCTGGTTAACCATCTACAAGGTCTGGGATACTACGGCGCGAAGGTGACGCTGGAAAAGCAGTCTAATAAAGATGGCAGCGAGCTAAGTTTTGTTTATCACATTGACGCCGGAGCCCGGCACAAACTGGTGAGAGTAACGATGTCCGGCAACAAGTATTTCGGAGAAGATTTGCTTCGCGCGCGAATGCAGATTCAGCCCGCCGACCGCTTTGTTTACCCGCACGGCCGCTTCAGTCAGGGAATGCTGGCGTCCGACGTGCGCAGCGTGGAAGAGCAATATCGCGCCAGCGGTTTCAGTAACGTCAAAGTATCAAGCCTGGTGGAGGATGACTATAAAGGAATCGAGAATGACCTGGCAGTCAATTTTCAAGTAATTGAAGGTCCGCAGACTCTGGTGAGAGCCCTCAACATTACCGGAGTCGCAGGGGTCCCAAACTCCATCTTGCCCACCTTGAATTTGGGGGAAGGCCAGCCTTATTCCGAAAATGCAATCGCATCCGACCGCGAGATTCTGCTGAATTATTATTTCAATCTGGGTTTCCCCAACGCCACATTCGAGGCGAGCGCTACCCCAGCAACTGACAAGCCAAATTCCATGGATGTGAAGTACAAAATGGAGCTGGGCAATCAGGTTTTCGTCGACCAGGTGCTGATTTCTGGGCTTGTCCATACCCGGCGATACATTGTCCAGCGGGAACTGGAAATCAAGGCCGGCGATCCCCTGAGCCAGGCCGCCATGCTGAAAACGCAGCAGAACCTTTACGACCTTGGCATTTTCAGTCAGGTGGATACGGCGGTGCAAAATCCCGACGGCGTCGAGCCCTACAAGAAAACGTTGATTTCCATGCAGGAAGCCAAGCGCTACACCTTCACTTACGGCTTGGGCTTCGAATTCCAGACAGGGCAGCCCTCCACTGGCACAAATCAAGCGCTAGGCGGGCTAGGCGTCAGCCCGTTGGTTTCTTTTGAAGTGACGCGGCTTAATTTCCTGGGCCGCAATCACACAGTCGCGGTCAAGACCAACGTCGGCAGTCTTCAGCAAAGAGGATTGGTGAGCTATTCGGCCCCGCGTTTATTTGGCGATCCGAAATGGCGTCTCTCCCTAACCACGTTCTACGACAACACGGTTGACGTCACCACCTACACCTCGCAGCGTCTTGAGGGCACAATTCAGGCCGAGCAGACCATCAGCCGCGCCAGCATTTTGAATTACCGTTTCTCCTTTCGCAGGGTCAAAGCGGTGAATGCGCAAATTAGCGCGAACCTCATTCCGCTGCTTTCTCAACCCGTGCGCGTGGGAGGTCCGGGCTTTAGCTACATCCGCAATAAACGCGACAGCGATCTCGAATCTTCCAAAGGCAGCTACAATACCCTCGACTTTAGCGTGGCTGCCGGCGCTTTTGGTTCCGAAGCCGATTTCACTCGAATTCTTGCCCAAAACTCAACCTACCATGCGTTTGGCAAGCGGCGGCAAACCGACAAAAAGTTTGTCTTGGCCCGTTCCTTACGCATCGGCGTGGAGAACACGTTTGGCAACACCTCGATTCTTCAGCCCAGCCAAACCTGCATTGATCCCACTCAGACCACTTGTAATGTCACTTTAGTTCCACTGGCCGAGAGATTTCTTTCCGGCGGCGGCAACTCCCATCGCGGCTTCGGGTTGAATCAAGCAGGACCGCGGGATCCGCAGACTGGATTTCCCCTGGGCGGCAGTGCGCTGTTCCTCAATAACATTGAACTGCGCTTTCCCCCGCGTGTGTGGCCTTATGTTCAGGACAACCTCAGCTTCGCTTTGTTTGAGGATGCCGGCAACGTTTTTACCGACGGACGAACCATGCTTGACAATCTTTTACGCTGGCGGCAAAAAAATCCGGATTCATGCCGGCAACCGGGCACAGCCAGCCAATGCGATTACGCTTACGTCTCCCACGCGATCGGTTTGGGGGTTCGTTATAAGACACCTGTCGGGCCTGTACGCTTCGATTTCGGGTACAATTTGAATCCGCCGGTTTTTCCAAGTTGTCTGAGCAGCCCCGACCCGGCGGGATCGGCGAAAAGTTCTTATTGCACTGCGGATGCGGGTTCTCCGTATTTCGTGCCTCAACAGGCGAGTCATTTCAACGTGTTCTTTAGCATAGGACAAAGCTTTTGATGAACTGTTTAACCAAAAAATTATCTTGGATTGCGATTGGCAGCTTCGCAATCGCTTTGGCCATGCCGCCGATTTCTTCGGCGGCCGAAGTCGTCGATCGCATTGTTGCCAGAGTAAACGGCCAAATCATCCTTCAGAGTGACTGGCAGGACGCCGTGGAATACGAAGCTCTGGTGTCGGTAACGGATGCGAGCGCATTTTCCATCGAAGAGAAAAAAGCAGCCCTTGACCGGTTGATCGATCAGGATTTGCTGCGCCAGCAGGTACATGCCAGTGACGCGGCGCAACCGCCGGACGATCAGGTCGCCCAGAAAATCGCAGAAATTCGCAAGCTCTATAGCGAAGCAGGCACAGACGCGGGCTGGAAGAAAATACTCGATGACCACGGTTTCACTGACGCTGAATTAAGACAGCGGGTCGCGCAAGAGATCCAATTGCTTGGCCTGGTGGACGCCCGTCTACGCCCCAGCGTCACCATTGATTCGGCAAGCATTGAGAGCTATTACAGCAAAGAACTCCTCCCGCAACTCCACTCGCAGCAGCCTGCCAGCGACGTCCCTCTGGCGGAAGTCACCCCTCGCATTCGCGAACTGCTAACCGAGAAGAAAGTTAGCGAGCTGCTGACTTCGTGGTTACAGAATTTAAGAGCGGATAGCGACATCCGGTCTGATTCAACGGATGCCGACGAGTCCAGGTGACGACCGAGGCTGGCGCCCGAAGACGCTGGCATTTGTGGCTCCTTGGAATCGTATCCGCTGGAGTGCTGGGCTTAGCCGCCCTCGCATGGTACGTCTCGACCGACGCTTTCCAAGCTAAAGTACGTTCCCGCGTGATTGCCGAGCTGGAGAAAATCACCGGCGGCAGGGTCGAACTCGGCAGCCTTCATGCCGTACCGTTCCAACTTCGCGTTGAAGCCAGAGACCTCACAATCCATGGCCTCGAAGCGCCGGGTTCGGTTCCGTTCGCTCACGTTGACAGACTGACGGCCCAAATCCAAATCATCTCGGTCTTTGGCGCCGAACTCGGATTTCACTCAGTCGACCTCGAGCATCCGGTCATTCATCTAGTCACTTATCCGGATGGCACAACCAACCAGCCGCTGCCGGTCGCTGCCCGCCAGAGACGAGACGATCACCCGGTTCAGGATTTGTTCGCGCTTTCTATAAGCCGCCTGAGCGTTCACAACGGCGAAGTCCTCTGGAACGATCAAAAAATTCCGCTGGATTTCGTAGCCCACGACGTAGACGCATCGGCAACATACTCAATCCTGCGCAACCGCTACGATGGCAACCTCGCCATCGGTCAGGCCGGCACAACCATTCAGGGATACCGGCCTTTCTCGTGGGCCCTCAAATCTCAATTCAGCCTGGGCGAAAACGACATCGTGCTGCAATCGGCCGATTTCTCGGCGGGCAGCTCTAGAATCCACGGCAGCGGGCGCATCAACGATTTCCGCACCATGCAACTGGACGCGAAATACGATGCCTCTCTGGACGCGCGGGAAATTGCCGCGATTCTCCGCGAGCCCGAAGTGAAAAGTGGAAGCGTTCATCTGACTGGCAACGGCAAGGCCACGCCGGCCGATTTTTCCACTCAAGGCAAGATGACGCTCAAAGACCTCGCGTGGAAAAGCCCGACTTCGTCAATCAAAGATGCGGCGTTGGCCAGCGACTTTTCCATGAACAAGAACGAACTCAAGCTCACCGACATCAAAGGGCGTGTTCTTGGTGGCGTGGTTTCGGGCGATGCGAATGTCGTCAACTGGTTAGCGCCGTGGGCAACAACACGCCCCCCAAAAGCAAGTTTGCAGAAAGGCAGCGTGCAGCTTCGAGTGAAAGATGTATCCATCGGCGAACTCGAGAGCCTGCTTTCGGCCCGCGGTTATTCGCTCGAACGGCTGAATCTCGCAGGCGTCGCGAATGGTTCGGTAGCAGCGCGATGGATTGGGTCACCGCTTGATTCTGAAGTGGAAGTCGCTTCCGATATCGTTCCCCCCCCGAGAATCTCACCGATGCAATTACCACTGACGGCTCACGTCCGTGGCCTCTACAAAGTCAAGGCAGCGGAACTCCAGTTGTCCGAACTCGCACTCAACACCCGAGCCAGCCAGCTTCGTGGGTCCGGAGATCTTTCATCGATCTCGAATCTGAATTTTTCCGCAGCGACCACCGATCTTTCCGAATGGTATCCGTTACTAACGCTGCTGAAGATTCACACTCCACTGCCCGTCGCGCTTCACGGAAAAGCGGCCTTCCAGGGCACCGCAACCGAACGGTTGGACAGCCCGCTCCTCGCCGGCACTCTCTCGGTACAGGACTTTGACGTTTTGATCCGCGCGAACCACGGTGCGACAACCACCATCCACTGGGACGGACTCGACACCGGAATTCGAATTTCGGCAAACAAAATCTCCGCCTCTCACGGTCATCTTCATCACGACGATACTTCCATCGATTTCGACACGAGCCTCGGCATGAACGACTGGGAGTTCACGGACTCCAGCCCCATTCATGCGCAGATCAATATGCAAAATGCGAGCGCGGAAGAAATTGTTGCGCTGATGGGCAAAAGCTATCCGGTGACCGGCGTGTTCAGTCTCTCTGCCCAACTATCCGGCACCGTACAATCTTTGGATGGGCACGGCCACCTCCAGTTGCCGTCCGGAACTATCTACGGCGAGCCGGTGAAAGATGTCGAAACGGCTTTCGTTTTATCCGGCGATCACATTCAGTTCGAGAATCTGTCGGCGGGCTATCGCGATGCGGCTTTGACTGGCTCCGGTAGCTATTCCTGGAATTCCCATGCCATCCGGGCCGACCTCACAGGCAGGAATTTTTCATTGGCCACAATTCGGGAACTACAGGCAAGTCAGGTGGAGCTCGAAGGCGCTTCCGATTTTCACCTCAATGTCGATGGAACAACCGACCACCCATCGGTGCGCGGAAACGTTGCCTTGAAAGCCCTGCTGCTGAATGGCGAGCCAATCGGAAATTTCAATCTCGAAGCCACGACTCAAGGCTCCGATATGGTCGTCTCCGGCCGCTCAGATTCAGAACGCGCGGCGGTCGCCCTGTCAGGAACGATCCAATTGTCAGGCGACTATCCCGCAAATCTCAACGTCAATTTCAACCAGTTCAATGTGCATCCACTGCTGACGCCATATATGGCCGGCCATGTCAGCGGGCTCACTCCATTGTCAGGACAAGGAAACATTCGCGGGGAGCTTCGCCACCCCGAAGACATAACGGTATCGGCTTCCGTGAATGACTTCCACGTGGATGTCGAGAATGTCCAGCTACACAGCGACGGAATCGTGCACATGGCCATCGCCGAGCGAACGTTAAAGCTGGATCCGTTCCGCTTGATCGGCGAGGGAACCGATCTTTCAGGGGACGGATCGATCCAACTCAACGGCGAACACACGCTCGACTTTCGTGCTCAAGGCAAAGTCAATCTAAAGCTGCTCGAGAGCTACAACTCCGATTTCACATCCTCAGGCGATGCCGAAATGAATGTAGCGGTTTCAGGATCGCCCGCGAATCCCGTCGTTCTCGGGAAGCTCCAGGTGACAAGCGGTTCCGTTGCTTACATTGCTTTGCCGAGCGCCTTGAGCGACATCAATGGGACCATCGTTTTCACCCGCAATCGCGCCGAGATCGAAACTCTGACCGCGCGCACGGGCGGCGGCTCTTTGACCTTCCGGGGATTCGCCACCACATACAATCGTCAATTCAATTTCGATTTAGGCGTCACCGGCCAGGACGTACGCCTCCGCTATCCGCCGGGTGTCAGCGCGACCAGCAGCATGGACATCAAATTCGCCGGCACTTCGACCGCTTCGCTACTCTCTGGCGACATCTCCGTGAACAAGCTGGGGATGACTCCCGGCTTCGATTTCGGAGCCTATCTCGAGCGCAGCGCGCAAACATCGAGCCTTCCGCAAAACAATCCTCTGCTGAATCGCATCCGCCTGGATGTGCACGTTGTGACCGCCCCTGAATTGCAAATGCAAACAGCAGTCGTCAGGCTCTCCGGCGACGCCGATCTCCGGCTTCGCGGGACCGCTTCCAAGCCCGTATTACTCGGTCGCGCCGACGTGATCGAAGGCGAAGCCTACTTCAACGGAACCAAGTATCGTCTCGAGCGCGGCGACGTCACTTTCACCAGCCCGGTCACCACCACTCCAATTTTGGACCTTCAGGCCAGCACTCGCATTCGCGATTACGACGTCACCCTGAACCTGAACGGCGACGTGGACAAACTGAACATCACCTACCGCTCCGAGCCGCCGCTGCCCACTGCCGACATCATCGCGCTGCTGGCTTTCGGTCAAACCACCGAGGAATCGGCGCAATTGCAGCAGAGCAATCAATCTGCTTTCAGCACGGCTGCTTCCAGCGCCCTTATCAATGAAGCGCTCAACGCTACGGTCAGCAATCGTGTGCAACGTCTTTTTGGTGTCAGCCGCATAAAAATCGATCCACAGGGATTGTCCACCGAGACATCAACTACCCAAACCGGACCCGCCGTCACCATCGAACAGCAGGTAAAAAATAATCTCACCATCACCTACACAACCCTGGTGTCACAGGCATCTCAGCAAATCATCCAGGTCGAATATAACCTGACGCGCAACGTGTCGATCGTGGGTTTGCGCGACCAAAATGGCGTGACAAGTTTTGTGGCAAAGATCCGCCGCCGCAGGCAATAGCCATAAGGCAACGCAGAAAGAATGCACTTAACTCGGCGGAAATTCGATAAACTAGCTGCGAAAAATCGTAAAGGAGGAAACGTGAAAAACCTAAGCTTTCTGGCGTTATTTGTATCCATGCTGACGACCGCAATGATCGGCCAGCACGCCGCCACCGGCACAGGCCGCTATGACGCGGAAATTCAGGAAAAGGCAACCAAGACTCTAAGCTCGAAAGACAAGTGGAAAGATATTACCGCGACCACCGACGACGCTATCGTGACGTTGCAAGGCAGCGCCAAAGTCTACATTGATAAAGTCGACGCCGGACGCAAGATCGACAAGATCAAAAATGTGGACGGCGTGCGCAACCATGTGCAGGTAACAAGCTCCGCGCCGGACAGCGAACTCCGCGATAAACTCGCCGACAAGCTCGCCTACGACCGCATCGGATACGGAATCACCTTCAACGCCCTGACATTGAAAGTCGAAAACGGAGTTGCCACGGTCGGCGGCGATGTCCGTGATTATGCCAGCCGCGATTCCGCGCTCGCAGTGGTCGAAAATACGCCCGGCGTGAAAGATGTCGTCGACGAAATCAACGTCCTTCCCACATCGCAATTCGACGACGATCTCCGCATCCGCGTCGCGCGCGCAGTTTACGGGGCGCCCGCCCTCAACCGCTACGCGCTTGATCCCCAGAAACCGATTCGCATCATTGTCGACAACGGAAACGTCACGCTCTACGGCGTAGTAAGCAGCCAATTGGACAAACAAGTCGCGGAAACTCAGGCGCGCTCAGTCTCCGGCGTCTTCAACGTGAAGAACGAGCTGGTGGTTCCTGGCAAAGACAACAAGTAAGCCGCGGAGTTCAACTCCGCCGCTGTTCTAAAATAAAGCTGTGCCCGTTTTACGAAGCCTTCGCGTCACGCTGGAAATGATCAAGTGGGAGCACTCGGTTTTCGTGCTCCCCTTCGCTCTAAGCGGCGCAATGCTGGCCGCCAATGGCTGGCCTTCCGCGCGATGCGTACTCTGGATCGTCGTAGCCATGGTTTCAGCGCGATCGGCTGCCATGGCTTTCAATCGGCTCGCTGATGCAACGATCGACGCGGCAAATCCCCGCACCAGTTCGCGAGCCCTTCCCGCCGGACTGTTAACCCCGAATTTCGTGGCCGCCTTTGTCGTCGTTTCCTGCGCGATATTCGTTTTCGCCGCAGCCCAACTCAATCGCCTCACCCTCATCCTGTCTCCCGTGGCGCTTGGAATTGTGCTGGCGTATTCCTACACCAAGCGATTCACTCGCTGGTCTCATGTGGTTTTAGGAATCGCCATGGGAATCGCCCCGTCGGCTGCGTGGATCGCCGTCCGCGGCTCGCTCGATCCCCGAATCATTCTCCTAACAGGAGCTGTAGCTTTCTGGGGCGCGGGTTTCGATGTCCTCTACGCCTGTCAGGATTATGACTTCGACCGCCAGTCTGGTCTTTATTCTGTTCCCAAACATTTCGGCATAGCCCGCTCGCTGTGGATTGCACGCGCGTTCCACCTGATCATGCTCATTTTGCTGGGCGCGCTGGTCTGGGTTTTCGGGCTCGGAATCATTTCCCTGTTGGGAGTCTTCGTAGTCGCCAGCCTGCTGATTTACGAACATTCGCTCGTCTCCGCCCACGACCTCAGCAAATTAAACGCCGCATTCTTCACCATGAACGGCATCATCGCCGTCGTATTTTTCCTGTTTCTTGCCGCCGACTTATTACTGCGTCGGTAACGCTGGTTCATGGCCGGGACCAATATGGTCCGTGACATCCGCCACAATGACCTACTGTGCGTAAGTAACCTTGAAGCCGCAGGTACCTCGTAGTTAAATCCACTTGATGTTCGCCGCCGCCGGCCGACGCGCGGTAAGCATCCTCGTCCAATCTTCGTCTTAACGAAAACTGAACAACCAGAGGCTAGACATTTATGTCGCACAGGAATGCCCCCGCGTTCTCCACCTGCGTACACATGGCAGTAGTGTGCATGCTCGCGCTTTCTTCCGCCGCCCGCAATGCGCCAGCGCCATCCGCGCCTCTTTTCGGACAGGTTGTCAGCTACGCAGCTGGAGGCCAGAATTCTTATTCCATAGCGGTCGGCGACGTGAATGGAGACGGCAAGCCAGATCTTGTCATCGCCAACGACTGCGCCAGCAGCAACAACTGCGCCAACGGTTCGGTCGGCGTGCTGCTCGGCAACGGGGACGGCACATTCCAGGCTGCCGTCTCATTCAACACCGGCGGATTTCACGCGTCTTCGGTTGCCGTTGTCGACGTTAATGGGGACGGGCTCGCCGACATCATTGTTGGCGAATGTGCGTCGTCCAGCAGTTGCGATGGCACCGCTGCGGTTCTCATCAGCAACGGGAACGGAACTTTCCAAACAGCAGTTCCTTACTTCGCGGGTGGATACACCGCCAGCGCGGTAAGCGTTGCCGACGTCAATGGGGACGGCCGCCCAGACTTGATCGTCGCGAATCAATGCGCCAACGTCGATGACTGCTCGAATGGCGTGATTGGTGTGCTGCTGGGAAATGGCAACGGCACATTTGTCGCCGCCACGACTTGGAATTCCGGCGGACAATATGCCGATTCACTCGGTGTCGCTGACATAAACGGAGACGGCAAGCTCGACGTAGTCGTAGCCCACGAATGCTCAAGCGCAGGAATATGCTCAAACGGAGTGCTCGGAGTTCTTTTCGGTAATGGTGATGGCACGTTTCAAGCAGCGACTGCATACAGCACCGGCGGCCAATTTTCCTATTCCGTGTTTGTCGCCGACGTGAACGGCGACGGCAAGCCAGATCTCCTCGCCACCAACCGCTGCCCCAGCACTGGATGCTTGGGCGACGGAAGCGCATCGGTCCTGCTCAATAAAGGCAACGGGACCTTCCGTACGGCGGTGGCTTACGATTCCGGTGGCCCCAGCCCTGACTCAATCGCCGCCGCCGACGTAAACGGCGACGGAAAGCCCGACCTCATCGTGGCCAACAACTGCGATGGCCTGACGTGCACGAATGGCGCGGTCAGCGTGCTGCAAGGCAATGGCGACGGCACCTTCCAGGCGGCCACCGCATATCAATCCGGCGGCTACGCAGCCAGTTCGCTCGTTGCCAAAGACGTGAACGGCGACGGCAAAGCCGACCTCGTAGTCGCAAATCTCTGCATCAGCTTCACCGACTGCTCCACTGGAGTTGCCGGAGTTCTACTGGGAGTGCAAGCGGGAACCGTCACCATCGCCACCACTTCGCTAAGCCCGTCGTTCATCAATGAAGCCGTAACCTTCACCGCCACCATCACCTCTGGAGCAGGGAAGATTCCCAACGGCGAAATTGTCACGTTCGCGGACGGCACAACCCAGATCGGGACCGGCCTCACCAACAACGGCATCGCCACCCTCACCACATCCACGCTGCCGTTGGGCACTCAGTTCATCAAGGCGAACTACCCGGGAGATTCTTTCTTCCAACCCAGTTCCGGCGCCGTCCAACAAATCGTCACGCAGTACACCACCACGACGATCCTGGCCTCAAGTCCGAATCCTTCGCTTTACGGCCAGAGCGTCCAACTGCTGGCGACGGTCGCTTCAAGCGCACCCGGCGGCGCGACCGGAACCGTGACCTTTAAGAAAGGAAATCAAGTTCTCGGCACGGGCACGGTGGCCGCGGGCAAGGCGTCATTCACAGTTACGAACTTCCCCGCCGGTTCCTTCTCGCTCTCCGCCACCTACAACGGCGATGCGCAATCTGGAAAAAGCTCCGGATCGGCCACTCAAGTCGTGAACAAAGCCAACACTTCCACCTCGCTTACGTCATCCCTAAATCCATCGAAGGTCGGACAATACGTCAAGTTCACGGCCACGGTTACCTCAACCACAACCACGCCGACCGGAACAGTAGCCTTCATGGACGGCACGAAAACGCTCGCAACCACCTATCTGACTCAAGGCATCGCCACCTACTCCACCAACACTTTGACCAGCGGGACGCACAGCATCACCGCCGTCTACAACGGCACCCCAAACATCGCCGGTAGCAAATCGTCGGTACTTCAGCAAATCGTGCAATAGAACTCGAGATACCGCATCCGCCATCCTTCACCGGCGTCATCCCGAAGACCCCGCGGTTTCACCCAGCGGGGCGTGGGATCTCCTAGCAAACCGGCCAATCGCGTGAGCCAGCGTCACAAGTGCGGACAAGCGACAGACGATCGCCCTACACGGCGTCATCCCGAAGACCCCGCGGTTTCACCAGAGGGGCGAGGGATCTCCTAGCAAACCGGCCAATCGCGTGAGCCAGTCCAACCAACTTGACAAGAGACGACACCCCTTCCATAATTAGACCGCAGTCTAATTAAACAACTGCCTAACTGTGAACAACGAAGCCTTCAAAGCGATCGCCGACCCCACCCGCCGGGAAATTCTCGCGCTCCTGCGCCACGGAGAGAGAACCGCCGGCGATTTGGCGCAGCGATTCGAGATGACCAAGCCTTCGATGTCGCATCATTTCGCAGTGTTGAAGGGCGCCGACCTCGTCACCACCCGGCGCGACGGCCAACAAATCTGGTACACGCTGAACACGACCGTCGTCGAAGACCTTCTCGCTTGGGGCATGGACTTAGTCCGCGCCAGCAAGCGAAAACCGCCAAATAGCAAAACTTGAGGTGAATGATGCTTACTTCCAGATATTTTCTGATTTCCGTTCTGCTGATGGCCGCCGCAACCGTAGCCACCCTCATCGTCTACCCGTCATTGCCCGGCCATATAGCCACGCATTGGGACATCAACAATCGCCCCAACGGATACAGCCCGAAAGCGTTGCTATTTCTCATCGGGCCCGGTTGGATGGCGCTGGTGATGGGGATCATGTACTGCCTGCCCTGGCTCTCGCCGAAACGCTTCGAAGTGGACACGTTCCGCTCGACCTATCTCTACATCATGTTGCTGATCGTCGCCATGCAGGCGTACGTGTACGCCATCATTTTATGGGCAGGCACCGGCCACGAAGTCAATGTAGGGCGCGCGATCCTCGGTGGCCTGTCGCTATTGTTCATCCTGATGGGGAACGTGATGGGCAAAATCCGCCGCAATTTCTACATTGGCGTGCGCACTCCGTGGGCGCTGGCCGACGACCGCGTGTGGAATGCCACCCACCGCTTCGCCGCAAAAACCTTCGTAGTCGGCGGCATCGCCGGCCTGTTGCTGGCGGCCCTGGGCGTCGGCGGTTGGGTCCAGTTGATTCCCTTGCTCTGCGTAGTCCTGCTCCCAGTGGCCTACTCGCTCATGCTCTACAAACAAATGGAGAAACGCGGCGAACTCGAAGACGGCATGAGTGGTCAATTGCGTTAGCGCTCCAAGTCGGCGCCATCCCGAAGACCCCGCGGTTTCACCAGCGGCGCGAGGGATCTCCCAGCAAACCACCCCTTCGCGCAAGCAAGAGCACAGGCAGCGACAGCCACGGGCTAGCACCATCGTTCCGCACGGCCGCTTTTTACGCTGCTAGAATCGTCTCACTGGCGATCATGAGGAACACTTCCAGCCGCGCAATCCAGACTGTGATGGCCGCTTCTTTAGCCATCCTGGGCGTGCGACCACTGGCCGGGCAGACGCCGGTGGTCATCGAGCGCATCTCCGTGATCGAAGGCGCGAACGGCCCGCAAATTGAAATCGCCTCGACCGGCCAGACCAATCCGCAAACTCAACTGGTTCACGATCCCGATCGAATCGTGGTGGATTTTCCCAATACCATCCCATCGCGCAGCCTGCGTAAGATCGCCGTCGAGCGCGGAGAAGTGCTCAGCGTTCGCGCTGGGCAGTATTCAACGAATCCGCCGGTAACCCGCGTCGTCATTGATCTCAAATCGCCAATCGCTTACGAACTCGTGCCCGCGGGCAAGTTTGTGATGGTGAAGTTGGGCGTGCAGCCCGCCGCGCGGGTCGAAGTTCCCGCCACCGACGATATTCCGGACGCGCTGCCGCCGCCGCGCTTGCAGGTCAGCTTCAATAATGGACTCTTAAGCATTCGTGCCGACAAAGCCACATTCGCCGAAGTCTTGGACGAAGTTCACCGCAAAGTCGGCACCGTCATCGCATTCACCTCAAGCAACGACAACGGCGCTGGGGCGCAGCAAATCGCCGCGCAAGACAAGGTGTATACAGATCTGGGTCCGGCTTCCGCACGCGAAGTCCTTACATCTTTACTCGACGGTTCGCGCTTCAATTTCGTGATGATGGGTTCCGAGCGAAGCGCGTCAGACGTGCGCAGCATCGTGCTCAGCGCCCGTACCGGTAGCGGATTCTCGCAGCCTACAGGAAATTACGTTCCGCCATCGCAAGCCGTGCGGTCCGCACCGACTCCCGGCGCCGCAGCTGGCCCCGGCGTGTTCGACCAGCCAAATCAACAGCCCGAAGAACAGGCGCCAGTCGAACTGCCCGAACAAGAACAACCCATGTCCGGCTCACCGCCGACGCAGTAAACTTCGCCCGATAGAAGTCCCTCGCGCAGCCTAGTGACCTTAGTACGCGATCAGATGCACCGGAACCGGGGAGACGCCATCACCTAAAACCGGTGAGCCCGTTGGAGTCGGAGGGCACCCGGCGACATTCACAACGTAGAACCGAAGTTGGCCGCCGACAGTGATGTCTTTGACGAAACCCTGGACGAATCCAATGACGTTTACGACTCCCGGCGGGACCGTGGGCTTAGCGTTTCCTGCCGAATTATAGACAGGCAGCGTAACCAGCGAGGAACTGTTGGAAATTAAGTCGCCGAGATTGGCCAGAGAGTCTTTGACCAATGGATTGTTTTGACCAGCGAGAAATTGTGCAGCCAGCGGATAAGTAGACGCACTGCCACAGTTCGCGGCATCGGTAGAGAAGCAGTCCTGCCCGGCACCCAGAGTCGGATTGCCGGTACTGTGAACCAGGCAACTCGTTCCGGAGTTCGTCATGTTGGCGTACGCCGATCCGCATCCGGTATTCTTGTCAAGCACTAAGCCGCTCACTGTCCCGCACGCCAGCGGCTCAGGACTGCAAGCCGCAATGTTCTGTTCATAAGCGCAAGACCCCAGCGCGCAGGTCGCTGGAAGTCCACTTGCGTTTGGCGGTGTAAGCACAAGGGGATAATAAAACAGCGGGGGTGCGTTTATATTGGCGGCCGTACTGCAGCCAGCTGGGTCGTTGCAACCGAAACCTAGCGAGATCGGTTTCCCGACGAGGCTAGGATTTGTAGCTACCGCTCCAGTGGAAATGTTAATGAAATTCCCCCCTGAATAAGCGTTGTTTGGCAGCAACCAAGGCTTAACGCACTGTGGCTGGATCGGTGCGCTGTTGCCGCTGGGGTTGTAAGCTTCCGCAAACGCTGTCGCGCTAACTGGCAACACGCTATTCCCCCATATTCTCGCAAAGAAGGTTGGGAGATCGGTGCGCTGAACGGTGACCGATATTCTCGGGCTTCCCAGGATTGCGTTGCTTGGATTCACGCTCACCTCGGATGCCAACAACGCTCGGCCTCCTACTTTGTTTTGTGTAGCCACCGCGGTCGCTACCTGGATCGCCAAGGCGCTGACCGTCGCTGGGGGTACGCTCAGGTCCGTCGTCATTCCTGAATTGGCCGCGACCCTTGCGCCGGCAAGCGCGGCCGCATCTGCGGCGAGGCGGGCATCGTTGCGCGCGCTGTACAGCGCGGTCAAATCAATGGCCAGCGCCGCAATTGCGAGGATCATGAACGTCATCCCAACCGCGACCAGCAGCATCGTCACTCCCTGTTCGGACTGGCGATGCTCCAGCGTATTTTCTGAAATGACGTCTTCATAACTGATTGGGCGCAACCGCATCGGCGACGATTTGTGTGGTAGCCGCATAATTCGGATTCGTATACCAGCAGCGAGATTACGCTATTGAACTGCCAATGAAACGGGATAAGTAACGGTCACGTGGCTGGCGATGACTTTCTCCGCATTGGCCTGCGTCCAGAATGTGAATCCGCGATCGATCGTGATGATCAGGCTGTCTCCAGCCACCCCGCAGCTGGGGATCGTATAAGTCCAGCTCAGATTGGTCTGGACGGGCACAACGTTGGCAACGCAACCCCCAACGTTGGCTTGAGGCAGCACCTTCTGGTTGGCGAGGGAATTGAACACGGCGGTCTCAGCAGCCTGCACCGAGACAGGATTAGCCTGATCGAGATCGAAAGTCGGCTGGCTGGCTGCGGTGGTAGCGCCTTCCTGCGCGGCAGCTGCGATTTTCTGTTTGGCGTTGAATGCGCCGCCAAAATCAAAAATCCCTACCGAAAAAATCGCCAACAGCGGAACGGTGATGGCAAACTCTACGATTTGCGATCCGGCATCACGGCGCAAGCGGTCGCAGAATCGCCGCCATGTAGCTGCCAGCCGCCGCATTGTCGATTCGTTCTTCATCAATATTGCATCAAGTTTTGTCCCGCCGCCGTCATGGTGACCGTCTGATAACTCAGCGTGGGGACCGACGGAAAAGGTATCCCTGAGCCAAACGGATATTGGAAAAACACCATCGCGCCGCATTGCATCGGAGAGTTGTTCGGATTGAGCTGCACGAAACGGCAGACGGTGATCTTGTCCGTTGTAACGTCGCACAACGTGCTTTGCACCGCGACCGGCGCGGGCGGACTTGGACACGGCAGCGGCTTTTGCGGTCCACTCGTCGGAACGTACTGAATGATCTGCGCGGGATCGACCCGCGAAGTCTTCATCACGGCAATCACAACATTCGCAACTGTCGTGTCGTCGGGCAAATTCGTTCCATTCCAACTTAGAGCCGGTGGTCCGCACGACCCGCAGGTAGGCCGCGAAGCGGCACGAGCGCCTTCTCGCGCGGCGCTGGTGATCGTCGACCAGGTGTTAAAAGCCCGTCCGAACCAGAGGATCGCGAACAGAAATAAAAACACCAAAGGCAGGATGAACGCGGCTTCCGCAATCTCAGACCCTTCTGAGCTACGCGCAAGACGCAAGTTCCGGGCTACCATCACCAGCCTCCGATCTGGCGGACGCTGTAAACCACCACCGCAATCGCCGCTCCAACTCCGAATGGAATCTTCACCGACCCTGGATTATCGAGGCTCACTTCCGCTCCCGGCAAGTGCAGCGTAAATAATGCGGCGACCATATGAACTAGATTACGCCCTGTTTCAAGAAGACGGCCTTTCTTGATCACTGCAATCAACGCCATGGCGGCGTTCACCAGAACGGTGAAAAGCAAAACCGGCAGCAGGTGCTTGACGCCAACACATGCTCCCACGGCTCCCATCAGCTTCCAATCGCCCGCGCCTAGGCCGCGAAGCGCCACCAGTGGAAGCAAAACCAGCAGTGCCACTCCCGCGCCCAGCAACGAACTCTTGAGCGCCCCCGATCCGCCGAAACCATTAGCCGCGAGCCCCAGTATAAAACCTGAAACCGTCAGCCAGTTTGGGATGCGGCGATAGCGCCAGTCTGTATAACCCGCCGCCAACGCCAGCGCGAGTGCCACGCCCCACGGGCCAAAGCGCATCATGAATCGCGGTGCCGCGGTTTATGCCTGATGGATACGCCTCTCATGGCCAAAATTGGGTTTGCGGTACGCGCCTCGCCCAAAGCCATTTCTCGCGGGATTCTGACACAGGGAAGCAGGCAAGTCAACGCAATTAGAAGAGTACAGTAAGGAGGAACGGGCAAGTTCTATAGCCAACCCATAAGTCGTGGCGTCATCCCGAAGACCCCGCGGTTTCACCAGCGGGGCGAGAGCCTGCCCTGAGCGAAGTCGAAGGGGATCTCCACTTCACCGGCCCCTGGCGGGAGCCTCACTAGCCCGCCCGACGCCCTTACCGATTCAACGACTCCGGAGTGCTCCTCAGCGCAATCTGATGCCGCGCCGTATCAGCCAGCACTTTGGCCTGCGGCAGCAGGTCCAGCGCCTTCAGCACCTGAGGATCAGTCTCAGCGCGCACCTTCAAGCCTTCTTCCTGTCCGAAGGAATCGGTGAAAATTTCACTCTTGATGTTGTTCCGGATCCAATCGTTGTTCTCGGCAAGTTCAGGCTCGGTGAAGGGAACCTTCTCATCGTCCAGGAATTTGCGGAAATCCTGCATGGTCGCGTCATCCACTTCAAAGGTTTTAGTCGGATGGTGCGTCGCCGCGTAATGTTTGGCGAAATTGAAGAACGCGTAGTGCTGAAGCAGCGTGTCCTGAAAGTGGTTGCTCTTGGGCTGGTCGATCTTCACGTCAGGAGTGATCCCGCCGCCGCCATAAACCGTGCGGCCGCTGTCGGTCAGCTTCACTTCTTTGCCGGCGTTATTGTCCTCAGCTTCGCGGTTGAAGTAATAATCGTAAAGCGAGACGTTGGAATAATCGCGCTGAATCAGCCGTCCGCTCGGGGTGTAGTACTTCGCGGTCGTCAGCGCCAGCCCAGTGTTTTCGGCCAGCGGATAAACCGTCTGCACCAAACCCTTGCCGAACGTAGTTTCGCCCGCAATCAAGCCGCGATCATGATCTTGAATCGCGCCGGAAACAATCTCAGCCGCAGAAGCCGTCCCGCGATTCACCAGGACAACCAGCGGATATTCTTCGCCGCCGTTGCCGTGCGCCGCAACATAGCGTTTTTCCGGTGACGATCGGCCGCGATGCGAAACGATCAACTGCCCTTTGCGCAGGAATTTGTCGGCCACGCCGACGCCTTCGTTCAACAAACCGCCGGGGTTCTGCCGCAAGTCGAGGATGAGGCCCTTCAGGTCGCCCATCTTATCCAAAGCGTCCGAGACTTCTTTTTCGGTCGTCTCGCTGAAACTGGAAACGTGCATGTAACCCACGCCCGGACGAATCATGAAATGCAGGTCCACGCTGTAACGCGGAATTTCATCACGAACCACAGCAAAATCGATCGGCTTCTCCGATCCTTCGCGAACAATCGTGATGTGCACAGTGGTTCCGCGCGGCCCGCGCAGCAGGTCCGCGACATCGCCGGTCGTCATATTGTCGGTTGCTTTGCCGTCAACCGCCACAATAATGTCGCCCGGACGAATTCCCGCGCGATACGCAGGCGTGCCCGCAAACGGCGCGATAACAATCACTTTGTTATTGCGCGGCCCTACGGTCATTCCAACGCCGTAATATTTTCCCCGCTGGTCTTCGCGCAGTGACGCGTATTGCTTGGGATCGAAAAAGTTCGAGTGCGGGTCAAGCACATGCAGCATGCCCGGGATGGCGCCGTTATAAATGGCCTTATCGGGATTTACAGGCTCGGCATAATTCTGCTCGACTTCGCTGTAAACCATGGTGAACTGCCGCAGGTTGTCGCGCACATCGGCGTCGCTATTCGAGGACGCCGCCGGGTTTTTCTGAGCAAAGAGCATGCCCAGAAATCCGCAAACCACAAGCACGAAGACTGCGAGAAAAAGACCGCGCCGGGAACTGCTGGCCATCATGTTTTCCTTGTCGGTGGAAGGTTGACCACTCCGCATTTATCCCACTATAACATGCGTTTTTAAGCGAAAATTCCGCGCCTGCACCCCTTAGTAACCTGTGCGGATCGCCCGCCCTACCCACTAAGATGCGGCCAGCGTCCGCCAAGTTTCAGGACCCGTAGGGCGTCATCCCGAAGTCCACAGTTTCGGAACTAAGGCGTCATCCCGAAGGCTCCGCGTTTTTTCCAGCGGTGCGAGGGATCTCACTAAGCACCGGCTCGTCGCGTCAGGCGACGTCGACCCACTCTCCTCTTGCCTCGTCCGCCGTCACCCCACGGTCCAAAGTTTCTTGCCCACGGCGTCATCCCGAAGCCCCCGCGATTTCACCAGCGGGGGAGAGCCTGCCCTGAGCGAAGTCGAAGGGGATCTCCCGCTCCACCGGCCCCTCGCGTAAGCGAAGCCTCGCCGTTGCCGCCTAAGACCCACCGGCAGTATCATTACCCCATGAGCTTCGCGGACACCCTATTCATCTGTTTTGCGGCGCTCCTCCTCTTCGGCCCCAAGAAATTGCCGGAAATCGCCCGCCAGGTCGGCAAAGTCCTGAATCAGTTCCGGCGCGCGTCCAACGAATTCAGGTCGCAGATCGAATCCGAAATCTCCCAGCTTGACCGCGAACATGCCCGCGCCGAGCGCGAAAAAGTCGCGAAAGAAGCCGTCGTCAATAAGTTGAATGACCCTCCGCCGGTCATGCTGCCGCTCGAAGCCCCATTCGGAACGGTCGAGGCGAACTCAGCGGATAGTCCGGAAGCCGCAAAGGCCCCGAATGTTTGACCTGACCGCCCGCATCACCGAAGCGGACGAATCGCAAAACGCCCTGCCAGCCATGAGTTTTCTCGACCACCTCGAGGAACTCCGCAAGCGCGTTTTCTATTCCTTGGTCGCCGTAGTCATCGGATTTTTCGCCTGCTGGAATTACCACGAATTCATCTTCAGCCTGATGCAGAAGCCTATCCTCGAGGCTCTGCGCGCTAACGGACTTTCCGAGAAACTCGTCTACCTCAACCCCACCGACGCTTTTAATCTCTACCTGAAGCTGGCCTTCATGGCTGGATTATTCGTGACTTCGCCGTTCGTGCTCTATCAGGTTTGGCTGTTCATCTCGCCGGGCCTTTACCGCAACGAGAAAAAATACGTTTTCCCGTTCATGTTCTCGACCATCGGATTATTCCTCTCCGGCGGCTATTTCGGTTACAAACTCGTCTTTCCCGCCGCGCTCGAATTCCTGATCGGATTCGGCAAACAATTCACGCCGATGATCACCATCCAGGAATACTCCAACCTGTTTCTCAGCGTGATCCTCGGACTGGGCCTCGTCTTTGAAATGCCCATCGTAGTTTTCTTCCTCGCGCTGATGGGCGTTGTCACCGCCGGCTGGATGTGGAAGAACATCCGTTACTCTGTTCTCGTAATTTTTATCATTGCCGCCATCCTCACGCCCACTAGCGACATTCTCAACATGTGTCTCTTCGCGGCCCCGATGATCGGGCTTTACGTCGTCAGCATCGGCATCGCATATCTCGTCCACCCCAACCAGCGGAAAGCCCGCTTGGCACGGAAAGCGCAATGAACTTCGAATTCTCGTTCCTGGCTCGCTCCGTATTGTTGGCCGGGATAACCTGCCTCGCAGCCTGCACCCAGACGAAATCCGCAACTCCGCCAGCAGAAGTCGCGACTCCGCAAAGCACCCCAGACGCCACCGCACCCGACGCCACGCCGTTCACCCCAAACTTCGACGCCGCTCGCGCCTGGCAATACACAAAAGATGTCGTCGCCTTCGGCCCGCGCCCCATCGGCAGCCCCGCCCACAAAAGACTCGAAGACTACATCTTGGCGCACTTGAAAGGTGATGACGTTGTCGCCGACAGCTTTACCGTAGACACAACCGAGGGCAAGTTTCCGGTGCGCAACATCATTGCGAAATTCCCCGGCACCCGCGACGGAACCATCGTGATCGCAGGGCACTACGACACCAACTATCCCCTACGAGACACCGCGTACGTGGGGGCCAATGACGGAGGCTCATCGACGGCAGTCCTGCTCGAAATCGCCAACCAGTTGCGCGGCAAAAAGCGTGACGGCTACAGTGTCTGGCTGCTTTGGGACGACGGCGAAGAGTCGATGCGGCTGCCCTGGTACGATCCCGAAAGCCTCTACGGTGTGCGCCATCTGGCCGAGAAGTGGCAAGCCGACGGCACCATTAAATCAATCAAGGCGTTTTTGCTGGCAGACATGATCGGCGACGCCGATCTCAACATTGAACACGAGCAATTCTCAACGCCGTGGCTCGAGGACCTGGTTTATCGCGCGGCTACGACACTGGGTTATCAGTCCCATTTCTTCGGACGAACCATCCCCATCGACGACGACCATCTTCCGTTTGTGCAGAAGGGAGTCCCTTCCGCCGACCTGATCGACCTCGATTACGGATACAACAACGTCTTCCACCACACCCCGCAAGACACCCTCGACAAGCTCAGCCCAAAAAGCATCGAAATTGTCGGACGGGTAATCCTCGAAACCGTCCACCTGATCGACGCCGGCGCAGGCCCGCAACCCAGTCAGACCAAGCCCTGAGTATGCTAAGCACTGGCAATCGCGTTGAGGACGGGTCAGCCGCCCCTATCAGTCCATTGGGTTCGCGGGATAATTTTCGCAAGTTCCCTTTGTCATTCCGAGCCACCGCAGCCGCGCAGCGGCGAGGATGCGCGTAGGAATCTGCTCTTGCACTCGGTGGGGCATCATTCTCGCTTGAGCGGGTTATTTCCGCAAAGAGACATCCACCCTCACCTTGTCATTCCGAGCCGTCCGCAGCCGCGCAAGCGGCGAGGATGGGCATAGGAATCTGCTTTTCATCGCACGGGTGACCATCTCCAATCCGACCTCACTCCACCGCACTTCGCGCAATCACTTCCCGATACCATTCCGCGCTGAGTTTCGGCGTGCGCACCTGCGTCTTGAAATCCACATAGTGCAAGCCGAAGCGCTTGCTGTAGCCGTCCGCCCACTCGAAGTTGTCGAGAAGACTCCAGAGAAAGTATCCCTTGACCGGAAAGCCTTCCATCGCGGCGCGATGCAGGTGCGTGAGGTGATTGCGCAGATACATGACGCGATCGGTATCGTCGACGCGGCCGTCGGCGGTGAGAATGTCGTCCGACGAAGTGCCGTTTTCGGTGATGTATAGCGCCTTCGGCTGCCAAAGCTCGCTGATGTTGCGAACCGCCCAGTAGATAACTTCCGGTCCAATGAACAGCCAGTCCGCCGAAGCCATCCGCGGAAACGAATCAGGACGTTTCACCACGGCATAGCCGCTCGGCGATGCGTCCGCGCGAACATATTCAGGCGTGTACACGTTGAGTCCGACGAAATCGAGCGGGCTGCTAATAATTTTCAGGTCTCCGGATTCGACCTTCGGCGCGTTCACGCCTTCGCGTTGCAGATAGGCGTCGGTATATTTCCCCTCCATGATTGCCGTGAGAAACGGAGCATTTTCCTCGCGAGTCGCACGATGCGCCGCCTCGATGTGCTCGCGAGTTTCGATCACGGGCACGTAAACATTGGCATTTTCTGCCAGACCAATCTGCGTCCCAGCTTTTGCGTTGGCGCGAATTGCCTGGACTCCCAGTCCATGCGCCAATATTCCATGGTGCCGAACCTGATTGACCTGCGCGTCCGGCAATTGCAAACCCGGAGCAAACTGGCCGGTTTTGTAACTCAGGTCGGTGAAGCATCGGAGTTCGTTGGTTGTGAAAAAGTGAGTCACGCGGTCAGACAGCCGTCGCGAAACGTACGCGGCATAATCGCCAAACGCCTTAGCCGTATCGCGCGACTGCCATCCGCCGGGGAGCGCCTGCGGCAGGTCCCAATGAAACAGCGTGATGTAAGGCACGATGCCGTTCTTCAGCAATTCGTCGATCAGCCGGTTGTAGTAATCAAGACTAATCGGATTAGGTTGGCCCGTTCCTTCGGGGAAGACACGCGACCACGCGATGGAAAACCGATAGACGCCGACGCCAAGGTTCTTCAACAACCGGACGTCTTCTTTGTAGAGATGATATGAATCGTCGGCGACGTCGCCCGTATCCCCGTGAAATGTCTTGCCCGGCGTATGTGAGAACGTATCCCATATAGATGGTTTGCGGCCGTCTTCGCTCACCGCACCCTCAACCTGATAAGACGCCGTGGCGCATCCCCAGAGAAAGCCTTGAGGAAATTGCAGCAGGGCCGGTTTTGCAAGTTGCGCGAACGCTTTGTGCAGTGGCGATGCGCTCGCGAGAGCCGCGGCAGTGCCAGCTAAAGCTTTTCCGAATTTGCGTCGTGTCAGTTTCATGCCAGTAGATTACTCTTCTGAACGCACCGCTTTGCGCTTTCGCACGCTTTCGTTTCTAATGCTTCACTTATGCGAATACTTCCAACCTTGCTCGTGCTGGCTGTCGCCATCGGCGTTTCGGCTCAATCATCGAACTCCGATAACAGCGCGCGAATCATCAACGAAGCGTTGAAACCCTCGCCCATCGCCACGAATTTGCAGCGTCTCACGGATGAAATAGGGGGCCGTGTTCCCGGCACGCCAGCCATGACAAAAGCATTTGTCTGGGGAGCCGATGCTTTCAAAGCCGCCGGAGCGGACAGCGTCCACACGGAAGATTTCACGATCCAAGCGTCATGGGCGGAAGGCGATACCAAAATGGATATCATCGCGCCCGAACATTTTCCCGTGCGCGCAATTTCTCTTGCATGGGCGCCTGAACTCGCCGCGCAGAGCCATGTTCGCGTGATCGACATAGGCGAAGGCTCCGACGCGGATTTTGCCAAAGCAACTGATGTTGCCGGCTCGATCTTGCTGGTTCATTCCGATGAAATGAAAGTGTGGGCAGACCTCTTCGCGGAATATGCGCGCGCTTCGGGAATCGTCGAACGTGCTGTGACAGCGAAAGCGCTGGCCGTTGCGTTCCAGTCCACGCGTCCGCATGACTTGATGTATCGCCACACCAACTCGCTCGACGGAGAAATAGATCGCATCCCCATGGTGCTGGTGGCGCGGGAAGATGCCGCCCGCATGTCGCGCCTGCTGGCAACGGGCCAGAAACTCTATGCGGACCTCGCGATCCCCAACCATATCGGCGGCCCAATCGAAGCATCCAACGTCGTCGCGGAAATCAAGGGCAGCGAGAAGCCGGACGAACTTGTCATCCTCGGCGCCCACCTCGATTCGTGGGAACTTGGAACCGGCGCTCTGGATAACGGCTGCAACGCAGCCCTGGTAATCGACGCCCTGCGCGCCATCAAGGCGTCAGGGTTGCGCCCGCGCCGGACCATTCGCTTCATATTGTTCTCCGGCGAGGAAGAAGGTCTGATCGGCTCTTATGAATACACCAAAGCGCATCAGGCGGAGTTAGACAAAATTTCCGCAGTGGTCATTCTCGACTCCGGCATTGGACGCGTAACCGGCTTTTCTCTCGGAGGACGAAAAGATGCGGTCACGCTGGGCAATCAGGTATTGTCGCCGCTCGCTCAATTCCAGGCGTCAGAAACCACAACCGACGCCGACTGGGGGACCGACAACTTCGACTTCCTGCTACAAGGCGTCCCTACGCTCGTTGCGAATCAGGACGAAGGCAACTACCTCATCAACTATCACGCATCTTCAGATACATTCGATAAAGTCGACATTGCCCAGTTGAAGAAGCACGTCGCCGAAGCCGCCTGGGTCACGTTTGCTATTGCCGACTTGCGGCAACGGTTTGCGCCGCGCCTCGACCACGCAGCCATCGAGAGAACCATGGTCGAGACCCATCTCGACGAGCAGTTAAAGCCATCGGGACTTTGGCAGCTGTGGCAATCCGGCCAGCGGGGAAGACCGCAGTGAGCTTTTTCCAGGGATTAGTTCGGTGAGTGGATTTCCGTTGTGGTTCGCGTTCAACCTGTTCGTTGCGGTAATGTTGGTGCTCGATCTCTTTGTCTTTCACCGTAAGGCGCGCTCGGCAAAAATCACAGAGGCCATAGGATGGAGTGCGCTGTGGATTGGCTTGGCGCTAGCGTTCGCTGGAATCCTGTATTTCTGGCAGGGTCGCGCCACCGCCCTTGAGTTCACCACCGGTTACATCATCGAACTGTCGCTAAGTGTCGACAATCTTTTCGTCTTCATTCTCATCTTCGGCCACTTTCACGTGCCCGAAGAATATCAACACAAAGTCTTGTTCTGGGGAGTGGTCGGCGCGCTCGTGATGCGCGCTGCCTTCATCGTGGCCGGCGTCGGTCTGATCCAGCGATTCGAGTGGATTACGTATGTCTTCGGGGCATTGCTGGTTGTCAGCGGAATCCGCTTGCTGCGCAAACACGGCATGAGCATTGATCTCGACGATAATTTCGCGCTGCGCGTGCTGCGCCGCATAGTCCCGGTGACCAACGATTACCGGCGCGCCAAATTCTTCGTTCGCGAACCGGGAATTTCCGCCACGCCGCTTTTTGCGGTGCTCGTCGTCGTCGAACTCACTGACCTGCTGTTTGCCACAGATTCCATCCCGGCAATCCTTGCGATCACCTACAAAACCTTCATCGTCTACACGTCGAACGCATTTGCAATTCTCGGGCTGCGATCGATGTTCTTCGCACTGTCGGGCGCGATGAAAATGTTTCATTACCTCCACTACGGCTTGTCGGTGATCTTGATTTTCATCGGAGCGAAGATGCTGCTGGCGCACTTCATACAAATTCAGACCGCAGCGGCTCTTGGGGTGGTGGGCGGAATTCTGGCAGTGTCGATGCTGCTCTCGGTAGTGAAGCCTCAAGCGGCAGATTAAGCAGGTTTATTCGAAAGAGAGGTCAGACTCTTTAGCGACCGAGTGCTTTAGAAACCTCGCGTCATCGTGCTCAGGGAAATCAGTCCGATAGTGCGCGCCCCGGCTTTCTTCACGCGCTAACGCTGACCGCGCCACGAGCATTCCTGCGATTCGCAGATTGCGTGCTTCGAATTCGCGCCGCATGGCCGGTCTTGCCAGCTTCGAATCCAATTCGCGCAAGCTGTTGATCGCCGCATGAAGTCCAGCCGCGTCGCGTATGATGCCAACGTCCTTCCACATTAAATCCTGGATCGTCTGGATGACCGCTTCGATATCGCCGTCTTTTTCGCCTCTGGATGAGCGATCGGCCAGAACCTGCTCACCAGTCGTGGGATGTTCTTCCCGCATCGCACGCCCGGCGCGAGCGCCAAAAACCAACCCTTCAAGCAGGGAATTGCTGGCCAGGCGGTTCGCCCCGTGGACACCGGTAGCCGCTGCTTCTCCCGCAGCATATAGCGCACCGATGCTGGCTCGTCCATCGAGGTCCGTTCGCACTCCGCCCATGGCGTAATGCGCGGCCGGCCGAATCGGAATCATGTTGCGTGTAATGTCGATGCTGAAGTTCATGCAAGTCGAATAAATGCGAGGAAAGCGCGACTTGATGTGCTCGGCGTCGAGATGCTTTAGATCAAGATAAACGACGGGGGACTTCGCCTTGCTGATTTGCAATTCATGAACAATCGCGCGCGCGACTACGTCACGCGGAGCAAGTTCTTCGAGCGGATGATACCCAGCCATAAAGCGCTCCAACTCTGTGTTGCGCAGGTAAGCGCCTTCGCCACGCAGCGCTTCAGAAAGCAGGAATCGTGGCGCGTCAGGAAGATAGAGGGCCGTGGGATGGAACTGAATGAATTCCATGTCGCTGATTTCGGCGCCAGCGCGAAACGCCATCGCCACGCCATCGCCTGTAGCTACCGGCGGATTCGTTGTGTTGCGATAGAGCTGGCCCATTCCGCCAGTTGCCAGCAACACCGCTCTCGCGCCCACCGTATGCTGCTTTCCGGATTCGTCGAGCAGATTGACTCCAGCGACTCGGCCGTCCGCCATCAATAAATCCGTGGTGAACTCAAACTCCCGGACCGAAACATTTTTCAGGGTCTTGGCTTTCGCGTATAGCGCCCGCTGAATCTCGCGTCCGGTGGAATCGCCGTGCGCATGCAGGATGCGATTGCGGCTGTGCGCGCCTTCGCGGCCAAAAGTAAGTCTGGTGCCTTCGCGATCGAACTCCGTGCCCCATCGGATCAATTCTTCAATACGTTCGGGCGCATCTTCCACCAGAACTTTGGCCGCTTCGACGTTGCAAAGACCGTCCCCGGCCATCAACGTATCCTGCAAATGCAGGCTGATCTCATCTTCATCGCTGAGCGCAGCCGCAATTCCACCCTGGGCCCATTCTGTGTTGGAGGCTGTGATCTCGCGCTTCGCCAGGACGGCGACGCGGCCGGCATCGGCAAGTTCGATCGCCGCCCGCAATCCCGCGACGCCGGCGCCGATCACCAGGAAATCCGTGTCGAGAGAATCCGTCATCATGCCTGCGAAATGTTAACACGCTGCATCTAAGCGGCCTGATCGGTACGCTATCATTGAATTTCATGCGAAAGATATTCGTCCGCGCGCCCGGTGGCGCTTATCCCATTTTTATCGGCGCCGGAATATTGCGCACCGCCGGCAAATTGCTGCGCCATGTTTTTCCGCATCGTCCCCGGCTAGCGGTAATCGCATCGAGTCCGGTGAGCCGCGCGTGGGGAAAAATGCTGCGCGCGTCGCTCAAGGCCGCCGGCTTCGAATTCGAGTTCCTCGAAATGCCGGATGGGGAGCGTCACAAACATCTAGCCGCCGTCGAAACGCTGGCGGTAAGAATGTCGAAGCTAGCTTTCGACAGGCAAAGCGTGGTTGTCGCCTTTGGAGGCGGAGTGGTCGGTGACGTCGCCGGATTGCTAGCGTCGATTTACATGCGCGGCATCGACTTCGTCCAAATTCCGACCACGCTTCTTGCCCAAGTGGACGCCTCGATCGGCGGGAAGAATGGCGTGAATCTGTCGACAGGAAAGAACCTGGTGGGAACGTTTCATCAGCCGCGCATAGTTCTGATCGATCCGGCCGCGCTCTCCACCCTCCCGACTCGCGAACTGCGCGCCGGCCTGTTCGAGTCGTTGAAGTGTGGCGTGATTGGCGATCCAAAATTATTTGACGCTCTTGCGGCCAGCTCATCGACTAGGATTCGCGACAACCACGAATTATGCGAACAGATTATTTATCGGTCCGCAGCTCTCAAAGCGAAGATCGTTTCGCAAGATGAGAAGGAAAGCGGTTTAAGGCAAGTCTTGAATTTTGGACACACAATCGGCCACGCGCTCGAAGCGGAAAGCGGTTACAAGCGATTTCTCCATGGTGAAGCCGTTGCCTGGGGAATGATTGCCGCAACGCGTATTTCTGTGGCAACCAATCGAATTGATTTGTTTAGCGCGCGACGAATGATAGATGCTATCCACGCGACCGGCCCGGTTCCTGCGATCAAGGCAAGCGGAAAAAAGCTGTTACCGCTGCTTTACGCCGACAAAAAAAATCGAGACGGCCGCATCACCTTTATCCTGCCGCGCAAGATCGGCAAAGTAGAAATTGCGAACGACGTTCCCGAAGCAATCATCATTTCTGCCGTGGACGAAATGCGGGAATCTCATTCCATCTAAGGGACGAACGATTACCGAAACATCCAAAACGCCGGTACTCGGGGCCGCGCCCAAAGGCGCGCATGACGTGGAGTCCGCCTCCATTGCGGTGCGCGACATGTTCACGTCCATTGCGCCCCGCTATGACCTGCTGAACCACGTCTTGTCAATGAACGTCGACCGGCTCTGGTGGAACCGCACTGCTCGTGCGTTTTCGCGAATCTTAGCGCAAGATCAAACTCAGGTTTTGGATCTTTGCTGCGGAACCGGCGACATGACCTCCGCCCTGCGTCGGCAGGCAGGGAAGTCATCCGCAAAAATCGTGGGTGCCGATTTTTCTCACGCCATGTTGCAGCGTGCAGACCAGAAATCCGCAGGCGCGAAGTTGCAGTGGGTTGAAGCTGACGCATTGCATTTGCCGTTCCCTGACGCAAGCTTTGACCTGATCACGGCCGCCTTCGGTTTCCGCAATCTGGCGGACTACGATGCGGGCCTGCGAGAGATGGCCCGCGTGCTTCGTCCCGGCGGAGAATGTGGCATTTTGGATTTCAGCGAACCCGAAGGCATGATGGGCTCCGCGTACCGTCTCTACTTCAAGCACATGCTGCCGAAGATCGGAACGTTCTTATCTGGAGTGCGAGGGCCCTATGATTATTTGCCGGCGTCAGTGGAGCGCTTTCCACAGCCAGAAGAAATGCGTGCGCGAATGAACGCCGCAGGGCTCCGCAACGCCTCTTGGACTCCATACACGTTTGGCATCGCGGGTCTTTACAGGGGGCAGAAGTAGACTACTGAGTTGCCGCGCTCGCCGATCGCAGCTTCTCTTCTTGATTGAAACTGTCGGCAAAAGCGTCCGCGATTTTATATTGCATGACGCTCTTGTAGTCCGGTCCCAGGAATGCCCGCAACCTGTCGGTGTTCATTGTGTACTGGCCTGTCATGTACGGCAGGGCAGTCGGAGGAATCGCAGATATTCCCAGCTTCCACGACGTTTGCAGCGCCAGCCGCATGGCCCACTTTCCCGGAGGCCGGACCAGTTTGGCGCGCGCCATTTCTATACATCTTTCAAATGTAAGGTCTTCTCCATCTCCGGCAACGTTCAGGATGGTGATCCGCTTGGCTTCTGGCTCCGGCTTACGCAGAATGTAAGCGATGAGGCGGGCAACATCGTCAACGTGAACGAATTGGATTTTGTTCTTCAGGTAGCGATCGCCGCGCGGAAGCATGCATGGCAAGCGTTTCCCCGCATGGCGCATCTTTTCCGCCCGGGGACTTTTCCCGCCGGGGGTGCCGCGGAACGCTCCCATCAAATAGTTTTCCACGCTGCGGCCGGCAAAAATGTGAGGTCTCAGCATGTAAACGCTGCAACCGCGAAGGCTCGGAGCGCGCTGCTGCACCACCTTGTCGCACTCCATCTTCTGCACCGCGTAGGGAAGTGAATGGGCTGCCAGCGGAGTCTCTTCGGTGGCCGGCTTAGCGAGATTTGGTCCGTAGACGGCGACGCTGCTGGGAAAAATGAACTTGCCGATGGTGGGCTCGTCGCGGTTGGCTTCAGCGATCGCTTCCATCACTCGCGCAGTTCCGGCGACATTGATCTGCCACATCAGATCTGGATCGAGAACGCCCGACCGTATTGGATCGATCACGTAGGCCAAATGAATGACAGCGGTGGGGCGGTACTCTTTGAAAAGCAGGTAAAGCTCACGGCAGGATTTTTCTTCGGCCAGATCGAGCTGATGGAATCGCAGAGGCAGCGACGTATCGGGAGTCCGCACGTCCACGCCGATCACCTGGAACTCCGAAAGCTGCGAGAGCAAGCGAAGTCCCAGGTTCCCGGCCACGCCAGTGACCACTACTGCTGGGTTGGCGTCGTTCATTACTTCGCGATCGTCGGCGGTTGCGGCCTGCCCGGCCCACTCATCGGCCCGCCGGGGCCTGTCGGGCCAGCCGGTCCGAAATATGCTTCATCCAAAACCGGAGTTGAAGACTTCTGGATGCTTTGCATCATTTCCTGCGTTCTTTGCGACCGCATGGTATTGCGGATCTCGTCAGTCACTTTATCCAGCGGGACCGAAGTTTTGCCCACCATTTTGTAAATCTCAAAGCCACCGCCGTCGTCGATAACCTGGGAAACCTCCCCCGGTTTCAGGTCCATCACCACAGCTTCGGGCGGGGGCATTGAGACGCGCCGTGTCTTTCCCATGTTCACGTTTGGCGGATCGGTCTTGATGTCGGCATCTTTATAAGCTTCTTGTTGCAGCTTGGTGAAATCGCCACCCGCTGCGGCTTTAGCTCGCAGATCATCCGCTACTTTTTTCATTTCCGCGACAGCCGCATCGTCTTTCTTGCCGCCCATGGGTTCGTTCATTGATTCCATCGGCTTGTCGTCCTGCGACTGCTTCATGCGGGGAACGAAAATCTTTTGCAGGTCCGCTTCGTCGTAATTCGATTTGTGGGCAGCGTAGTAATCGGCAATCTCTTTGTCTGTGACCTGCCCAGCTTTCTCCTGTACCGACTGGCTGAGCAACTGCTGCATCACTTGAACTCGCATCAGCTTCATCATCTGGTCATATTTGGGGGTCTTGTCCACACCCTCTTTTTCGGCCGCTTGCGCCATAACCAGGCCCATTGCGTAACGATTGGCAAATTGCTTCTTTGCCATGGCGGGCATTTTGGGTGCGACCGCGTTGATAATGCCCTCGAATTCTTCCTTTGTGATCACCGTCTTGCAGTCGGGTGAAGAAGTCTTGCCATCGCTGCACAGTCCGGGGATGGTGATGACAGCGGCGGTCGGCGCCACTTTCGATGGGTCGGCCTGGGGAGCTGACGGGCCGTTGGTCTGTGGGGTATTTACCGCCTGCCCCCAGGCCATGCCTGCGAGCAGTAAACATGCTAAACCGCGTTGAACCATGGTGAAAGATTCCTCCAGAAAATGAATAATCCTTTGAAAATCCTAGCACATACCGTGTCTAAGGTTGATTAACAAGGGCTTTCGCGCGGAACTTGGCTTAAGCCAGCCCGGCGGCGATAATGCCAACATGTCCGGAGTTTCCACGGCCTACAGCCCCGAGGCGATGCGCGCCGAAAAACGCAGCGTAGCAGGAAATTCCGTCATTGCCGCGTTGGCGATTACGGTGCTCAAGATCATGGTCGGGCTGAGCACCGGTAGCCTGGGCATTCTGTCGGAAGCGGCACACTCAGCGTTGGACCTGGTCGCCGCCGCCATCACCCTATTGTCGGTCAGCGTTTCCGACAAACCCGCGGATGCCGACCATCAATATGGTCACGGCAAAGTCGAAAACTTCTCCGCTTTTGTGGAAGCGGGATTGCTTCTTCTCACCTGCGTCTGGATTATTCGCGAAGCCATCGGTCGTCTGTTTTTCCGCCACGTGGATATCGACCCAACGGCGGCAGCGTTCTTCGTGATGTTCTTTTCAATGGCTGTCGATCTCTGGCGTTCCCGATCGCTGCGTAAAATCGCGCTTCGCTACGATAGCCAGGCGCTGGAAGCTGACGCTGTCCATTTTTCGACGGATGTCTGGTCCAGCGGCGTGGTCGTGGCCGGCCTCGCTTTCACCCTGACAGGAAGGCACTTCGGCGTCACCTGGTTGAAGAATGCCGACCCAGTAGCTGCATTGTTTGTTGCCGGCGTCGTGATTTACGTGAGCGGGCGGCTGGCGCGAAAAACTGTCGACGCGCTGCTGGATGCCGCCCCCACCGGCGTTCGGGCCAGCATTGTGACCGCAGTTTCAAAGGTGGATGGCCTGCTCGAAGTTGACCGCGTGCGCATCAGGCGCGCGGGCAATCGCTATTTTGCCGATGTCTCAATCGGACTCGCGCGGAATGTGACCTTTCAACGTTCCGAACAGGTGTCCGATTCCGTAACGGCGGCTGTGCAGCGAGTATTGCCTAATGCCGATGTTGTCGTCCACTCCGTTTCGAGAGCGGCATTTTCCGAAAATATTTTCGACAAAGTCCGTGCCGTCGCGACCCGGAATAATTTCAATGTCCACGACGTAAGCGTCCAGGATCTTGGCGGAAGAATTCACGTCGAGCAACATCTCGAGCTCGACGAGCGCCTCAAGCTGAAAGATGCGCACGATCAGGTGACCTTGCTGGAATCGGAAATTCGCAGCGACGTGCCTGAGATTTCGTCGATCCTCACGCATATCGAAAGCGAACCGGCCACCATAGAAACCAGCGAAGCGATCATTCGCGACGCTGCGCTTGAGCGTCAACTAAAAGGCGCGGCCAGCGAAATGCCCGAGATCTTGGACCTGCACGATCTTGAAATCAAACGCGTCAGCGGACGGCTCTACGTTTCATGCCACTGCACTTTCGCTGACGATTTGCCGCTTTCTCGTGTCCACGCAATCTCGACCGAACTCGAAATTCATTTCAAACAGGCGGCTCCGGAATTGTTCCGAGTCTTGATCCATCCCGAGCCTCTCACTGACAATCGCCGCTAAAGACGTACTTAGGAGACCTAACGTATGGTTACCGCTCATTCCCAATGGATTGATAAGCATCGATTTACCGCCAACGCTGGCAGCGGGCACACCATTGCCGTGGATGGCGACAAAGAAACCGCGAATAGCCCGCTGGAATTGGTGTTGATTGGGCTCTGTGGCTGCACGGGCTATGATGTGGCAAGCATCCTCACAAAAAAACGTGAGCCGTTTACGAGCCTGGAAATCAGCGCCGAAGCCGACCGCGCGGAGACTTTGCCTTCCGTCTTTACCGCAATTCGCCTGCTTTATCGAGTTGGCGGCAGGGTTTCGCCGAAGGCCGTCGAAGATGCAGTGCGGTTGTCCGAAGAAAAATATTGTTCGGTCTCGGCCATGTTGAGCAAGACCGCGACCATATCCACGACAATCGAATATGTTGACATTCCAGCACCGAAATGACGCGCAGCAGCGGCAATGCCTGGTCTGGATATCTCTATATCGCGGCCGCGGCACTGTTCTGGGGAATCTCGGCTTCGCTGGGCCGCGCCGCATTCACCGGCCGATTGTTTCCTGGATTCGCCGCCCTGGCACCAATTGACCCGCTAATCCTGGCGCAGACGCGTGCAACATTTTCATTCATCGTGCTCTTCGCCGTGCTCGGATTGCGCCGACGTTCACAGCGCACAAGACCTGTCCGGCAAGATCTTGTCGGCTTCGCTCTGCTGGGAGTGCTCGGCGTTGCCGCATCGAATTATTTCTACTACCTCGCCATACAAAGAACGAATGTTGCGACGGCGATCGTCGTTCAGTACACGGCACCTTTGTGGGTCCTACTTTATGCGGTTGTGCGTGGCCTGCAAAAAGCCACTCCGCAGCGGATCGCCGCCGTCGCCTTGGCCGTAACCGGGATCGCGCTTGTCGTGGGCATCATCGGCCCCAGCCAGTTGCACTTGGACAAACTGGGAATTGCTGCCGCGATGCTCGCCGCCTTTTCTTTTTCGTACTACAATATTGCCGGACATGGGCTGCTGGAGAAATACGACCGTTGGACGGTGTTGCTCTACACAACTTTTACCGCTTCGCTATTTTGGCTTGTGATCAATCCGCCGGGAAAAATTTGGGCGGCGCACTACTCGTCGATGCAGTGGTTGTTTCTCGTCATTTTTTCATTGATCTCGGTGCTCGCGCCGTTCTCTTGTTACTTCGCCGGCCTGCAACGCCTGGAGCCGACGCGCGCCATCATCACCAGTTGCCTCGAGCCGGTTTTCTCCATTTTGATTGCAGCGGTTTTTCTCGGGGAACTGTTGCGACCGCTGCAAACCTTGGGTATGGCCGCTGTGCTCGCCGCGATAGTCGTCGTCCAATTGGGTGGCCGGGCGGAGGATGAACAGATCATGCCCACCGTAACACCGTGACAATATAGAGACAATTTCTTACCAGATTGGTGCGGGGTGGCTTTGATCTTTCTTTGCGCACCCAGGCGGCTTAAGCTGGCGCTAGAGGATTTCCGATGAAAGTCGTGCGCCTTACTTTACTGTCCGCGCTGCTCTTGAGCGTCGCCGCGCCATGTTTCGCCCATCATCTTGCTGTGATTGTCGATAAAGGAAACAAGGTTGACAATGTTACATCCCATCATCTGGCTGAGATATTCAAGTCCGAGGTTTCGTCATGGCCTGACGGCAAACCGGTCGTTTTGATCCTGCATCGCAACTCAAGCGGCGAGATTGAGACGCTGCAGCACATCAATCGCATGTCGGCGGCGGAGTTGAAGGAGCACATTGCGTCGCATTCTAGCTCGATCCACACCGCCGACTCAGATGATGATGTACTCAAAGCGGTTGAAACGACGCCCGGGGCAATCGGTTTGGTGGATGTCCGTTCCATTAACGATCACGTCAAAATCGTGAAAGTTGATGGCAAGCTGCCGTTGGAAAGCGGTTACCTTCCCCACTAGGTTCTTGTCCTTTATTTCTTCATGACCAGCGCGACCGGCTCGTCATAAGGCTGGACGGTCACTGTCAACCCTTTGCGGTGCTCGAACGCGTCCGCCGAAACCGGGAAAGAAACGATGATTGTGCCGCGAGACGTTGCGCCCGGCGCCAGCCTGTCTTCAGGCTTCAGGGGATCGAGCGGTACCCGCTTCAGATCTGGGAACGCCGTGTAGTACCGTTCGAAGTCAATGGCTGAGGCGGCGTGGTCGGAAAACTTGTCGGTCGAAGTTTCCAGTTCTGCTTGAATTTCGTGAATCACGTAAGGTTTGTCGCTTGGATTTTGTATGGAGATGTTAATCGCCACCAAAACTGAGTTCTGCCCGGGAATTTCGACGAAAGTCATCGTGTCAATCGACCCGGTAGCGCGCGACTGCGGACGCTTCACGAACGCGAGAAGTCCCACGAGGACAGCGACAGCGAGAATGCAGATCGCTACAATTCCCGCCGGCGGCATCTTCTTACTGGGAGTACTGAACTCTTCGCCGATGTTAAACGGAACCGGCTGCGGCGATTCGACCGCTCCGGAAGCTTTCTCCGGCTGCGAAGGCTGATCTTCCATTTTGTCCTCGGGGACTGATTTTACGCGCAGTGCGCCCAATTATGTTTCATGGCGCTTAGGAATGTTTGCAGGGACAGGGTGTTCAGCACATCGTCCCTGGTCAACCACGCCCGCCTGGCTTGCGAGACGCCAAAACGAATCTTCTCGAGATGTGAAGTGTGGTGGGAGTCGGTGTTGATGACAATTTTCACGCCGTGTTGTTTCGCCAGTCGCAGGTTGTAGTCGTTCAGGTCGAGCCGGTCGGGATACGAATTGAGTTCCATGGCAACTCGGAATTGCGCCGCGGTCCGCAACACCGCATCCATGTCAAAGCTGTAGGCATCGCGCCGCAGAAGCAAACGCCCGGTCGGATGGCCGAGAATCGACACATTAGGATTTGAAATAGCTCTTACCAAGCGCGAGGTCATTTCTTCATGGCTTTGGTTGAAATGCGAATGGACGCTGGCAATCACGACATCCATTTGCTCGAGGACGCCGTCGGAAAGGTCCAGCGTTCCGTCTGCCAGAATGTCAACTTCTATTCCCGCGAGAATGGCGATTCCTTCAGTTGCTTGATTGACCGCTCGAATTCGCTTGATGTGGGCCAGCGCGCGTTCGTCGTCGAGTCCGTTGGCGAAAGCCAGGTTCTTCGAGTGGTCGGTGATTGCCATGTACTGATAGCCTCGGGATTTTGCCGCCCCCGCCATCTCGTCAATCGTGTTGCGGCCGTCGGTTTCGACGGTGTGCATGTGGACGTCGCCCCGAATATCTCCAATACAGATAAGTGCTGGCAGCTCGTGTATTGCGGCGACTTCAATCTCGCCTGTGTTTTCCCGCAACTCAGGCGGAATGTAATCGAGGCCCAGGCGGGAGTAAATTTCTTGCTCGGTCTCCGCAGCCACCTGGGTGCCGTCCTCGAGCCGAGCAAGGTTGTATTCGTTTAATGTGAAACCCATTTTCAGTGCGCGCTGACGGAGCGAGACGTTGTGAGTTTTAGAACCGGTGAAATATTGCAGGGCGGCTCCAAAAGATTTTGGCGGAAGCAGTCTAACGTCAACTTGCATCCCGCCGCGCATTCTAAAGCTGACTTTATTGTCGCCACGCGCAATCAGGTCCATCAGTCCCGGCAAGGTGACGATATGGGCGGCGAGAAGATCGCGCCCTTCGGCGCTCTCGCAGGCCGCGCCGGTCACCAGAATGTCGAGGTCGCCTACCGTTTCGCGTCCCCTGCGTAGGGAACCGGCCGGTGTGACTTTCTCAATGCCCGGATATCCTGCGAGGTGCTCCACGATCTTCCCAGCCTGGATTTCCGCAGCTTCCAGCAGGAATCGTCCGGCGATGCGGCGGTAGTCTTCAATCGCTTTGAGCAATTTCTGCTCGTGCTTCGCTCCCATGCGCGGCAGGTCGCGAATTTTTCCTTCCCGAGCTAAACGCTCGACGCCCTCGATGTCGCTGACTTGATGGGCGCTCCAAATCAAGGAAATGGTTTTCGGCCCGAGGCCCTGAATCTTGAGCAGGTCGAGCATCGACGGGCGGTACTTCTTCAGGAGTTCTGCGTGCAGGCCGAGCCTGCCTTCATGCAAAATCTCGTTGAGGTTGGCAAGCATGCCTTTGCCGATGCCGCGAATTTCGAGGATCTTCTTCGGTTCCGCGATCAGATCGGAAATCTGCTGTGGGCAGGCTTCGATCGCTTCGGCGGCGTTGCGATAAGAGCGGACGCGAAACGAATCCGCTTGATCGATTTCAAGCAAGTCGGCCGTTTCGTAGAGAATCCCCGCGATGGACTTATTATTCACGTGGAGCTCTGTAGATTTGTTCGATCGCGAGTAAGCCGCGTGGGTACACGTACTGCGGGTTCACATCTTTCAAAGTTGGCGAGCCGGATCCAGCGCAAGTCAGGACGCTTTGACCACGTTGGCCGCTTGCGGCCCTTTCGGCCCGTCGGTGATCTCGAATTCCACCGTATCGCCTTCCTGTAGGCTCTTGTAGCCCTCCGTGGAAACGGCTGAGTAGTGAACGAACACGTCGGCGCCTGTCTCGCGTCCTATGAAGCCGTATCCTTTCGCATTGTTGAACCACTTCACAGTTCCCTTGAGTCGATCCACTGGCTGCCTCCGGGACGCGACTTCGGTCGGCCAGGCGCGTCCGACTAATTTCGGACACATTGTGCTGCTAGAAGGTCAGCGTGTCAAGAACAACCCGATTTGCGGCTGCATGGCTCTAGGCGCGACTTCTCGTAGATGACTCGCGAAGCGAAGCCCAGTGGCTGAGCCACAGAGTTCCAGAAATCGTCTTCGCGTCTTTGATAACGCCTCGCAAAACCATATCCAATGCAGACCTCAGCGGGAAAAACCGGACTTCTATCACTTCGTCAGGCTCGGGCTGTGCTTCGCCGGCGCGCAAGTCGCGGGCGAAGTAAATTGACATGGTTTCGGCGACAAAGCCCGGGCTGGCATAAAACTTCAAGATTCTCTTCCAGGATTTCGCCCGATAGCCGGTTTCTTCCAGCAATTCACGCTTCGCGGCAGGCAGCGGCTTTTCTCCCGGATCGATGCGCCCAGCGGGAAGCTCCCACAAATAGCTCTGGGCTGCATGGCGATATTGCCGCTCCAGCAAGATGCGGGGTTGTTTACCGGTTTCGTCAACCGCAAGAATGACCACCGATCCCGTGTGATGCACGATGTCGCGCTGCGCGCGAATGCCTTGGGGCTCAACCACTTCGTCTTTGCTGACCCAAAACGCGCCGCCTCGGTATACCACTTTGGAAGAAACGAGACGGGCTTTCTGCCGAGATATGTTGCTTGACTTGGATTTCCTCATAAGTCGAATATAAACGACGCTTTTGCAGCTAAGAGGAAGCCCTGCTATTCTCAGCCCCAATGCGAACGAAGTTGTCGAAGAAACGGAGTTTTGCCATTGTTGGCGCAGGAAGGCTGGGTTCCGCCCTGGCCCGAGCCTTGAAACGCGCGGGATACCAAATTGACGAGATCGTCGTGAGGGACCGGCCCCAATCTCTCCGCAAAGGTCGTGAATTGGCGAAAGCGATAGGCGCTCGCGTGGCCGATGTCAGCGACGCCGTTTTTTCCGCAGACGTAGTGTGGCTCTGTGTACCCGACCGGGAAATTGGCTCCGTGGCGAGGACGATCGCACTGAGGCGCGGATGGAAAAATAAAATTGCTTTGCATTCAAGCGGCGCGCTAACCAGCGGCGAACTTTCTCCACTGCGCAAACAGGGTACGTCAATCGCGTCAGTACATCCACTGATGACCTTTGTCGCCTCAACCACGCCGGATTTGCGAGGCGTTCCGTTTGCGATCGAAGGGGATGCCCGGGCAGTGCGTTCGGCTCGTTTGATCGTCCGCGCCCTGGGAGGCGATGCTTTCGCCATCGATCCGCGCAAAAAGGCCGCCTACCACGCCTGGGGGTCGTTTGCCTCGCCGATGCTCGTTTCTTTGCTGGCGTCTGCCGAGGAGATGGCGCGACTGGCGGGCATTTCTCCGAGGTTGGCGCGCAAGAGAATGCTGCCCATTGTTCGCCAAACTCTTGCGAATTATGCTGCATTGGGCCCGGCACGAGCTTTGACCGGTCCGATCGTTCGCGGGGACGCAGCGGTCGTGCGCCAGCATCTCAATGCGATGAACGAAGCGCCGAACGTGCGGCAGGTTTACATCGCGCTAACGCGAGTCGCCCTGAAACGCCTGTACTCGAAGCACAAGAAAGAATTGTCAGGCAGTTTGCAGGATTTATCGCGAAAAAGAGCTTAGGTCACCATGAGGCGCTTGATGCTCTGTGCCCGTCCGCTCGCATCATCGCACTCGACCACGACGGCGCACAGACGAGCGTCCCCGGTTGCCGCCTCAAAACGGACCGGCATGTTATCGAGAAAGCGGGCGACAACCAACTCTTTCTTCACGCCGATCACGCTGTCATAAGGGCCGCTCATGCCGACATCGGTGATGTATGCAGTGCCTCCGGGAAGAATGCGCTCGTCGGCGGTCGGAACATGAGTATGCGTGCCGACAACCACGCTGGCGCGTCCGTCAAGGTACCATCCCATCGAAATTTTTTCCGAAGTCGCTTCTGCGTGAAAATCCACAAAAATGATCTTAGCTTTGATGCTTTCGATGAGCTTGTCCGCCGTGCGAAACGGATCGTCATTCGAAGCCATGAATACTCTTCCTTGCAGGTTCATGACCGCATACGGCACATTGTTTTTCTTGCCTTCGTACACGCCCCAGCCGGGCAATCCAGTAGCGTAGTTTGCCGGACGCAGCAGCCGTCTCGCCATGCTGTGCTCATTGCCGTCCGCGTTTTTGTAGTAGTCAATGATTTCGCGCTTGTCCCACACATGATTGCCGGTGGTGATGACGTCGATGCCCAGCTCAAATAATTCTTCCGCGAGCAATGGAGTGATTCCGAAGCCGGCAGCGGCATTTTCGCCGTTGGCGATAACCAGGTCGATCTGATGTTCTCGCACGAGTTCCCGCAGCCGCTCTCTTACAATCGTGCGCCCAGGGCGGCCAAAAATATCCCCAATAAAAATAATTTTCAAAGTGTTTCGATGGTAGCACGGAGAATTTGCCGCTTATCTGGTACTCGTATCGAGTTCGGCAGTCTTGAGGAAGTTGTAGTTTCCGGAAGGATTGAGCGTGAGGTTTTTTAAGCGCTTCGTGGCGACTAATACATTGTCCAAATACCAGAGGTTTACGCTGGGAACATCTTCGGCAAGAATGCTCTGAATTTCCGCGTAAAGCTGCTTGCGGACAGCTTGATCTTTAGCGACGCGGGCCTGATCGATCAGCAAGTCAACGCGCGGATTCGCGTAATAGCCTCGGTTCGCGCCCTTGGGCGGAAATCGCGATGAGTGATAGACGTATTCGTAAATGTCGGGATCTTCGTTGCCACCGATCCACCGCAAAGAATACAGCTGAAACTCGCCTCGTGTGACGTCAGAGAAAAACGTGGCAAATTCAAACGTCCGTATGTCGAGGACGATGCCGACATCGCGTAATTGCTGCTGCAAGACCGCCGCTAGAAGCCGGGTGCCCTCGTCAGTCGAGGTTTTAATGGTGAGGTGGAATCGAGCGCCGTCATTCAGTGGGAAACCTGCCGCATCGAGCAGTTGTTTCGCGCGGGCAGGATCAAAAGTATATTGCGACCCTGCGGCTTCATACGCCCAGCTTTCCGGAGGAAGAAGGCTAAGTGCCGGGCGGCCGTAATCGTGAAACAAGTAGTGGACAAACTGTTCGCGATTGATGGAGCACGAGATCGCTTGGCGAACACGAACATCTTTCAGGATCGGATCGCGCAGATTGAACCCGAGGTAGGCCAGGACCGTGCCCGGAGAATGCAATATCTGTAACTGAGAGCTTTTTTCGAGCGTGGGGAGCGTGTCGTAAGCAAGCGCGTTGATGGTCACGTCGGCGCTGCCTTTGCGCAACTCCAGCGCGCGCGTGGTTGCATCGGGTACGACCATGAAGCGGACACGATCCAATTTCGGTGGTCCGCCCCAATAATGTTCGTTGCGCGTCAGTACGACTTCTTTGTCGGGTTCTGCGCTAACGAAACGAAAAGGGCCGGAGCCGACCGGATGCGCGGCTAACTCAACACCGCTTCCCGCCGGCACTATTCCAATCGCGCCCTCAGACAAGTTCCAAAGAAGGGAAGCGTCCGGTTCTTTTAGATGAAAAACGACGGTGAAATCGTCTGAAGCGTCAATGTGATCGACGAAGCGGTAGGCGGAAGCCTTCGTGCTCCGCACGGTGCCTTGCAGCAGTGAGTCGAAGGTCCATTTCACGTCGCGTGCAGTGAGTTGCCGCCCGTCGTGGAATTCCGCGCCTTTGCGAATCTTGAATACGTAAGTGAGGGCATCTGGAATTTCCCATTTCTCCGCGATGCCGGGCTCAACATTCAAATGCTCATCGCGCGTCAACAGGGCGTCGAATATCAATTCGTCGATGCGCTCGGATTGCGCGTCTAAACCAATGCGTGGGTCGAGGTTTGTCGGGCTGCTCTCGATCATCATGACCAGCGTGTTCGCATCGGGAGCCTTTCCGCAGGAGGCGAGCACAAAAAAGAGCGCCGCCATCGTAGACAATCGGAAAATCCTACGCATAAGAAACTTTCCCGAGGATCGCCGGTCGCGCGGCGCCTGTAGCCGCAGGCACATTCGATGGTCTTCTATGCCACGTCTGGTACGCCAGAAGCGCAAAAGCTACCGCTTCTTTTGCTTCGGAGGGAATTCCGAATTCGTCCGACATGCGGACGGCGATATTGAGTGGGCGCAGGTCGTTGGCCAAGGCAGCCATTAGGGTCGGATTGCGAGTGCCACCGCCCGATACCACGATTTCCTGAAACTTTCCTTTTGGGAGCAAGCGGTGAACGGATTCTGCGACGGAACCCGAAGTCAGGGCCGTTGCCGTGGCGACCACGTCAGCCGGCGCCGCCCGGCCGCAGAGCCGAATGAAATCAGCTACAAACTCGCGGCCAAACTCTTCGCGCCCTGCTGTCTTTGGCGGTTTTCGCAAGAAGAATTGACGCCGCAGAATCGCTTTTACAACATGGCCGTTTACGCTGCCTGAGGCGGCAATGCGGCCGTCCTTATCGAAGGACCGGTTGAAGAAGTGGTCGGTGACGGCATCGATCACCATGTTTCCGGGGCCAGTGTCAAAGGCGACGATTCTGCCCGCGCCGGCGGGAAGAGCGGTAAGGTTTGCGATCCCGCCGAAATTCTGCACGATCCGCCCGATTTCGCGATTGCCGTAGATCATGGCATCGAGAAATGGCACAAACGGCGCGCCCTTGCCGGACGCGGCAATGTCCGCGGGACGAAAGTCGGAAACCACCGGAACGCCGACACGGGCCGCGATGATCGAACCTTCGCCCGTTTGCCAGGTTGCCGCAATCTTCCTTCCGAGAAAATCGGCTGGATCGCCCTGATGATAGAGAGTCTGCCCGTGGCAACCCACGAGACCAGCTTTCACGCGAAATTTTCCTTGCGCCATTATCACCGCTTCGGAGTACAACTCGGCGAGAACAAAATTCAGACGAGCGAGGTCCGCGACTTTTGCTTTCTTCGCGTTCATTGCCGCTAAAACCGCTTGGCGGACGTTCCTTGGATACTCAGCCTCGAGATGGCCAATCAGTTTGAGCTTGACCCGAGAGGAACCCGTGATTTGGACTAAAGCCACATTAATGCCGTCCGCGGAAGTTCCGCTCATGACTCCTGCGACGATCATGCCGGCTCTCGCCCTGAATTTTCGTGCGCAACCAGGACCTTCTCCGTGAATTCCAGAACCGAATGCTTCAACTTTTCGACCTTATCGCGCGTTGGAGCTGGAATGCGACGCTTGAGTTCAACAGCCCTCCACTTGAACTTTAGAACTCGCGAAGAAGCCTCGCGGACCCGCTTAGCGAAAGCCGGATCTCGTTCAGCTTGTTTTAGCAAATGTTCGTGCACGGCCCGGACGTATTCTTCTTTTTGGCAAACGAGGCATATGTCACCACCAGCGCGAATGAACTGTTCAGCGGCAGATTCGATTGGCGCAGCCTTCAAGACTCCGCCCATTTCCAGATCGTCGGAAACGATCAGCCCGCGGTATCCCACTTTTTTGCGCAGAACTTCGGTCACCCATTGTTTTGAAAGTGAAGCGGGCAGGCCATCTCTTGTAACGCCCGCGTAATTTGCGTGTCCCACAAGAACCATCGGTGAGTCGCGCCGCAGAGCGCGATAAGGATAAATGTCTTGTTCCCAAAGCTGTTTGAAGCTTCGGTCAACACTTGGCAATTCGAGATGCGTGTCCAGGTTTGCGCCGCCGAGTCCGGGGAAATGCTTGATCGATCCGACCACTCGCGCCGCCTTCAGCCCGACAAGAAATCCGCGCGCATACGTGACTACCTGTTTAGGGTCTTCGGACACCGCGCGCGAGCTCATGACTGTCCGCGACGCAGCGAGGGCCAGATCGACAACGGGCGCGAAGTCGGTGTTGAATCCCAAAGCGCGACAGCAATCGCCGATTAGCTTTCCATGCTTGCGAAAGAGCGCAGGTCGCCGAGTCTGGTAAACGTCTGCGGCAGAGGGAGCGCGTCCGAAAACTTCGCGGAATCGGTCAACCCGGCCGCCTTCGAGATCAACGCACGTAAACAGGGTCGACGCCACGCGCTTCTGGCAGTCTTCGAGCAATGAATGCGTTTGGATCGCGCCGGTGATGTTGCGCGCGAATAAGATCACGCCTCCCGGTTGAAGGTCGGAAAGCAGCGCCCCGAGCCGGGGAGACATTTCCTGCCCATCGAAGCCGATGATGAGCAGTTGCCCAATTTGTTTATGTAGTTCGGTTCGGTTGGTCTTGGGCAATCTTTTCCCTATTCGATTTGCTTCTTCAGTTCGGAAAGCAGATTCAGCGCAGCCAGTGGAGTGATGTCATCGAGATTCACTTCGCGCAATTTGTCCAGCACCGGCTGGGACAAGGGCGTGAATATCGTCAGCTGTGCCGGCCGCGGCGTGTGGGAACCGCCGCTCGCCAGTTGATCCGTCAACCGAGCCTCAGCGTTTTCGTGCTCTTCTAACACCACTCGTGCCCGCGCGATAACTTCCTGGGGCAAGCCGGCCAGCTTGGCCACCTCAATGCCGTAGCTGCGGTCGGCCGCGCCCGGTTCCACTTTTCGTAGAAACGCCAGGTTGCCGCCGGTTTCTTTCACCGAAACGCGGTAATTCTTCACGCCAGACAAACGGTCGGCCAGTTCCGTGAGTTCGAAGTAATGAGTCGCAAAAAGTGTTTTCGCGCGAGTTCTTGAATGGATGTATTCCACCGCCGCCCAGGCGATGGCAAGGCCGTCATAAGTAGATGTGCCGCGTCCAACCTCGTCGAGCAGGATCAACGACTGCGAAGTGGCCGTGTGCAAAATGGCGGCCGTTTCCGTCATCTCGACCATAAAAGTCGAGCGCCCTCGCGCGAGATTGTCGCTGGCGCCGATTCGCGTGAATACTCGATCCGTCAGAGGCAATCGGGCTGAGCGTGCGGGCACAAACGATCCCATTTGAGCCAGAATCACGATCAGCGCAGCCTGCCTCAAATACGTGGATTTGCCACCCATGTTAGGGCCGGTCAGGATCATCACTGAGTGTGTGGTCGAATTCAAATAAAGATCGTTGGGGACATATCGATCGGTCCCGCCTGACATTTCCAGCAGTTCGATCACCGGATGTCGCCCTTCCACAATTTCCATGTCGCTCGAGCCGTCGAATTGGGGGCGACAGTAGTTGCGCAGGGAAGCGATGTGCGCCAGATTGGCTAGGACATCGACTTCGGCCAGGGCCAGGGCGGTTTGCCGGATTCGTCGCGCTTCGGCAGCGATGGCACCGCGCAACTCTGCGAACAGACGCCGCTCAATTTCGACGATCTTTTCTTCCGCGTCGAGAATCTTAGCTTCGTATTCTTTCAGTTCGGTGGTAGTGAAGCGTTCCGCGTTCACCAGGGTCTGTTTGCGTTCGTAATCGGCGGGCGCGAGATGCAGGTTCGCTTTCGAAATCTCGATGTGATAGCCGAAGACGGAATTGAACTTTACTTTCAGCGAGCCGATGCCCGTTCGCTCCCGTTCCCGCTGCTCGATCTGCGCTACAAACTGCTTGCCATTGCGGCTCAGGTTGCGCAACTCGTCTAACTCAGCGTGAACTCCGTTGCGGATGACTCCTCCATCACTCAGAGAAATGGGAGGCTCCGCAACCACTGCGTTGTCGATGCGCTCTCGAACATCGGCCAACAGATCCGTCGATTGGGTCAATGCGGCGCAACGCGGAGCGCTAACCTTGCCGAGAGCCGATTTAACTGCTGGAATCTTCGCCAGTGACGCCGACAAAGCCAAGACATCGCGGGGATTTGCGGTCTCAAGCGTGACCCGGCTGAGCAGCCTTTCGAGGTCGAGAATGCCGCCAAGCGAATGCCGCAACTCTTCACGACTCACGGTGTCGCCGAGCAGGGCGGAGACTGAATCCATGCGAGCGTTGATTTCGGCAAGATCGGTCGAGGGACGCAGCAGCCATGCGCGCAAGAGCCGTTTACCCATCGGGGTGGCGGTTTCATTCAGGGCATGGAAAACAGTGACGGCGCCGTCGGCGGCGGCAAACAACGGCTCAATCAGTTCGAGATTGCGGACCGTGACCGCGTCCAGGACAAGGCAATCCTGCCGTTCATACACGCCGATGCGGTCCACGTGCTGAAGCGTGCCACGCTGGGTCGAGCGCACGTAATAAAGCACGGCTCCCGCGGCCGAAGCGGCGGCGGGCTTGTCGGTCAGCCCAAAACCCTCGAGCGAGAGCACTCCAAAATGATTTTCAAGCAAGGGAACAGCGTGGTCAGGCGAGAAAACCCAATCGTCCAGCGGCGTTTCGGCGCAGCCTTGCAGGCGCGATTCTGGCTCGAATAGCGGCAGGGACGACGCATAGAGCAATTCCTTCGGGCGAAGTTGTTGCAATTCGTCCTGAATGCGCTTAGCTGCATCGTTACCGCGAAATTCCGTGGTGCGAAACTCTCCCGTCGAAAGATCGAGAGCCGCGAGTCCCGCTCGGTCACCGGAACAAACTACCGCGGCGAGGAAGTTGTTTTCTTCCGATCCAAGCGATGAATCGGCAGCGGTGCCGGGCGTGACGACGCGAGTCACTTCCCGCCGGACGAGTTTCTTTGCCAACCGCGCGTCTTCCATCTGTTCGCAGATGGCGACTTTAAAACCCTTGCGGATAAGTTTGCCGATATATCCTTCCGCTGCGTGATAGGGAACACCGCACATCGGAACGGCCAGGCCTTTTTCTTTATTGCGAGAGGTCAGCGTGATTTGCAGTTCGCGGGCCGCGGTGACCGCGTCTTCAAAGAAAAGCTCATAGAAATCCCCCAGCCGGAAGAAGAGCAGCGCGGTGGGATGGTCCTTCTTGATGGCCGAATACTGGCGCATCAAGGGGGTTGAAGCTTCAGTCATGAGGGGAGTTGTAATGCGCGGATTATAACAAACCAAACGACGAGATCATCCGACCTTCGGGACGTGGAAAAGCGGGTTGACGCGACGGGCGGCGAGTGGTCTCCTTATCCAGTCATGGAATTGCGCAAAGATCCAATAACCCGCTCGTGGGTGATGACCGGGGACGACACTCTTGATGACGAATCAAGCGCGGGCCAGCCGAGCGCGGGGTGTTCGTTCTGCGCGGACGCGGCGAGTGCTCCGCATCTGGTTGCGAGCGTCGCTGGAATCAACGGTCAGCCCTGGTCTGCTCGTTCCGTGGTCCACCCTGCGCCGCTCTATCGGATCGAAGGTGAAACCACGCGCCGGGGCGATGGAATTTACGACCGCATGAGGCCCATCGGCGCGCACGAAGTTTTAATCGAGAATTTTCAGCATGGCCGGGAACTCTGGGCGGCGAGTGATGCTGAAATCGCACACTTTCTGACCCTGATCGCCCAGCGCATTCAGGATTTGAAGCTCGACACGCGCCTCAAGTACGTCAGCGTGTTCAAGAACCATGGAAGCAAGGCGGGCCAGGAATTCCCGCATCCGAGTTCTCAGTTGACCGCAACGACCTTCGTGCCCCGGCGGGTGCTGTATGAATTACGAGCGTCGCGCGAATATTTCGCCGCCAAGGAGCGATGCGTGTTCTGCGACATCATCGCTCAAGATATCCGGCGGGAAGATCGGATTGTGGAAATGCGCGGCGACTTCGTTGCTGCCTGCCCTTACGCCCCGCGCGTGCCCTATGAAACCTGGATTCTCCCCCGCACTCACGAAGCCGCGTTCGAGCGGTTTGGCTTAAACCGTCCAAGTACGCTCAGCGATCTGGCGGCGCTGTTGCGGCACACGCTGCAACGAATTTTGACGATCGCTCAGGAATTCCATCTCGTCCTTCACACATCGCCGAATAGTCTTCATCGGTCATCGAGCCTGGGATATTGGAGAACGATCGACGAGGACTACCACTGGCATATCGAGATCCTGCCGATCGTGCCTTCGAAAGGAAAGTCGTATACGTTTAAGGAAGTTTATTACTCACCGCTCACCTCCGAGACTGCGGCAAAGCGATTGCGCGCCGTGACTGTGAACGGCGCGAAGTAGCTGGCGTTGTTCCGGTGTCACCCCGGGAAGCCACGCTTCACTGCATCGGCATTGGTGCAGCTATAATTTGATCGTCGGCAGGTTCACGGCAAAATTTCCGTTCTATGCCCATCCTTTGGCTGCGGGTTGCGCTGGTTTGTTACGGTGTCGGATTGATTTATGCATTGGTGGCGCTCACCCGCGCCACCGATCTGCTGACTCGCATTGCTCTGCATGCCGCGTACTTAGGGATGGTTTTTCAACTGGTGGCACTCGCCGAAACCAGTGCGGCGACGCCGCAAATGACGTTTCTCTCAGCGCATAACCTGGAATCACTCTTGGCGCTGCTGATCATGACGGCGTTCATGATTGTCTACGGCGTCTACCGGACGACCGCTCCGGGCATCGTCGTTTTCCCTCTGGTATTCCTGCTGACTTTTCTGGGTGTGACCAGTCAGCAGCCTTTCTTGTTCTCGCCCGCAGCCAACCGCGGCTGGCTCATCGTGCATATTTCGTTCATCCTCGCGGGATACGCGGCGCTGGTTCTGAGTTTCGGCGCTAGCCTGCTCTACCTGATCCAAGAGCGATCGCTGAAAGCGAAACGCCCCGGCGGCTTGCTCTCGCGCCTGCCTGCGCTCGAAGTGATTGACGAAATCGGGCTGCGATCTTTGCTCCTGGGTTTTCCGTTCATGACGGTCGGGTTGATCGTGGGGATGGCGCTGGCACAACAAACCTTTGGGACGGTCAATTTCTTCGATCCAAAAATTTCGCTTTCGCTGTTGATGTGGGGCGTATACATGGTGCTGCTCTACACGCGATGGAATTCAGGATGGCGCGGGCGGCGCGCTGCTTTCCTCGCGTCCGGAGCGTTTGCGGCCGCTGTGATCGCGTGGGCGGCCAATACAATCCACAGATTCGGCGCTTCATGAACTTTCAGCTTATCGGCGTGAACCACAACAGCGCTCCGGTCGAAGTGCGCGAGAAGCTTGCCGTGGCCGAATCGCGGCTGCCTGAAGCGATGAAGCAATTTGCCGCGCATCCGGGTGTGGAAGAGGGCCTGATCCTTTCGACTTGCAATCGAGTTGAACTGCTGGCGCAGACGAAGAATGGCAGCGCCAACCTGCGCGCTTTCGTGCGCGACTTTTTCAAAATAGACACGGCCCAACTTGATCCTCACCTGTATGAGCGCACGGGGGCTGACGCTATCCGCCACGTTTTTAGAGTTACGTCCAGCCTGGACTCGATGATTGTCGGTGAGCCGCAAATTCTCGGGCAGGTGAAGGAAGCATATGCGACCGCCAGGGCGGTGGGCGCGGTGCATTCGCAACTTGATTTGCTTTTGACGCGGGCTTTCGCTGTGGCCAAGCGCGTGAGAACTGAGACGGCGGTGGGATCGTCTGCGGTTTCAGTGGCCTCAGTGGCAGTCGAACTGGCAAAAAAGATATTCGGTTCGCTGAATGGGAAGCAGGTGTATCTCGTTGGAGCGGGGAAGATGAGCGAGCTCGCGGCCAGGCATTTGCTCGCGCACGGTGCCGCGTCGATTTTCGTTGCGAACCGCACCCACGAGCGGGCCGCGCAACTGGCACAGAAGTTTGGCGGGGAGGCGATCCGTTTCGAGCAGCTTTATGAAACCTGCGACCGTGCGGATATCGTCATCACTTCGACCGGCGCTCCGAACGCAATTTTCCGCCGGGAACATGGCGAGTTGTTCCTGAGCAGGCGAAAAAACCGGCCAATGTTTTTCATCGATATCGCCGTTCCGCGGGATGTTGACGCCGAGATGAACAAGCTCGACGGCATCTTTGTTTACGACATCGACGATTTGCAGCAGGGGGTTTCCTCGCACCTCGCCGGCCGCCGCCAGGAAGCCGACCGCGCCGAAGCCATCGTTACACTCGAGGTCGAACGCTTTCAGGCCAGAATTCAATCGCGGGAAGTCGTGCCCACCATCGTCTCACTGCAAGACCATCTGGAAACGATACGACAGGCCGAAATCGACCGTTCCCGGGGACGCCTGGGGAAGTTGACCGCCGAGCAGGAGTTGGCGCTTGACGCGCTGACCCGCGGCATCGTCAACAAGATCATGCACACTCCCATCAGCACGCTAAAGACAGCAGCGCGCGAACCCGAGGCCACCACTGTCGTGGACGTGGTGAGAAGACTTTTTAATTTGCAGGGCAAGACCCAAAAAACAGGCGACGAGGACGAGGGGTAATGCCGCTGCTTCGCATCGGCTCGCGCGGATCCGCGCTGGCGTTATGGCAGGCAAACCACATCGCAGCACAATTGCGGGCGGCAGGCCATCGAGTCGAAATCCAGGTCATCAAGACCACAGGCGACAAAATTATCGACGTGCCCCTTTCGCAGGTGGGCGCACAGAGCGGTGTTTCCAAGGGAATTTTTACCAAGGAAATCGAAGAGGCGCTTCTGGACAAGCGAGTGGATCTGGCGGTCCATAGCCTAAAGGATTTGCCGACCGAGTTGGATTCGAATTTTGAAATTGCCGCCATTCCGCAACGGGAGGATTCACGCGACGCATTTTGTTCGCAGCGTTGGGAAAGCATCGATCAGTTGCCTGCGAATGCTCGCGTCGGCACAAGCAGCCTGCGACGGCAAGCGCAACTTCGCGCGTTGCGGCCAGATCTTGAACTAATTCCGCTCCGAGGAAACGTGGACACGCGGCTGCGAAAGTTAGCGAATGGAGATTACGATGCGATTATTCTTGCGGCCGCGGGATTGAAGCGTCTCGGTCAAACAGAAACCATGCGTCAACTTCTTTCGGTTGATTTCATGTGCCCGGCAGCGGGACAGGGAGCTTTGGCGATAGAGATTCGATCGGGCGACTCCGCGACGAGTGACGCGCTTCATTTCCTCGACGACTCTGCCGCCCGGGCCACCACGGAATGTGAGAGGGCAGTATTGCACCAGCTTGGCGGCGGGTGCCAGGTTCCGATTGGCGCATCGGCATCGGTGGAAAATGAGCGCTTGACGGTCCACGCGATCGTCGCGCGACCAGATGGCGCAGTCATCTTGCGCGAAACGCAGGATGGGGACGACCCAATTCAACTAGGTGAATCGGTGGGTGACGCGTTGCTGAAGGCCGGCGCCGAGGCGCTGATTCGGGCAGTGGACTCCAAGTTGACAGGGTTAAACGCGTTGCCGCGATGAAGCCTCTCGCTGGAGTTCGCATTATCGTTGGGCGGGCCGCCCACCAAGCCGACGCGCTCTCGGCACGCCTGACGGCTCTTGGCGCGGAGGTCTTGCCGATTCCTTTCATCGAGATTAGAAAGCCGCGATCGTTCCGGCCACTGGACGCCGCAATCAAAACCATTGCTTCCTACGATTGGCTAATTTTGACCAGCGTTAACGGCGTGGATGCATTGTGGGAGCGAATGGAGAAACAGGGTATCGGCGTCAAGAAATTTGCACATCTCAACATCGCTGCCATTGGGCCTGCAACTGCCAAAGCCATCCAGAGCCATCGACTGAAGGTTTCTATAGTGCCGAAGGAATATGTCGCTGAATCGGTTGTGGCCAGTCTCAAAGCCAAAGTGCCGGGTAAGCGGGTTTTGCTGGTCCGCGCGAAAGTGGCTCGGGATGTGATTCCACGTGAATTAAAAAGCCTTGGCGCATATGTCGACGTGGTTGAAGCCTATGAAACCGTGGTGCCGAAAGCCTCCCTTCGGAAACTGCGGGTTGCGCTGCGAGCTTCGGAGAAAGGTCTAAGCATCGTCACGTTTACCAGTTCATCCACGGTTCGCAACTTTGCCACTCTTGCCGGAAAACGAGCCCTGTCCCCGGCGAAACTTCGCAACGTCCGTTTTGCGTCCATCGGCCCGGTGACGTCGGCAACCCTGCGCCAACAAGGACTTCCCGTTCATTTAGAAGCACGAACTTACACCATTCCCGGCCTTGTCGAAGCCATCTTAGAGAGCCCTGGCTAACCCTACCAACGGACTTGTCCGCTCGTAACGTGAAGCCACTTGACCTGACGCGTAGCATCTCGACTGTGCGCAGTAGCGTCTAGACTGCGCCGGAGCAGGCTAATGGCACATCGCTGTAAGGTGTTAGTGATCGCGTCCGGGTTTCTGGCACTCGCTTGCGCGCTGCACGCCCAGTCTCTGGGCGATGTTGCGCGAGACAACCGGCAGCAGCAAGCGCAACAGGGCGACAAAACCCAGCCCAAAGCATTCGGGAATGAGGACCTTCCGCGCGAAGGACTGGCCGACGACGACAGCGCTGAGGCTCCGCAGCACAGCACGACGGCGCAGCCGTTAGCCCACCAAAAAGAAGCCGCTAATCGTACCGTAAAGGCTGCAGAGTTTAAGAGACAGATCAAAGCGCAAGAAAACGTTGTGGGCGAATTGCAATCGCGCATTTTCAGAGTGAAGTCTACGATTCGATATTACGACGTCCGCGTCTTCTCTAACGCGACTGCCTATAACGAACGGCAGGATGACAAACAGCGCGAAGTCGAACGCCTGCAGGAGAAACTGGAAGACGAAAAAGCAAAATTGCAATCGTTGCAGGACGACGCAAAGCGTGCGGGATTTGGAAATGGAATCTACGAGCCGTAATCAGGGCGTGATCGTGCAGCCGCAGTCGGCCGGAGGGACGTGCGCTTTTAGGAATTCCGACACCCGCTTGTAAGCGTCGATCTGGTTCTCGACCCGCGAGAATCCGTGTCCTTCGTTCTCGTACATTTTGTATTCCGCAACTCCTCCTCTTTTCCTCACTGCATCGACAACCTGTTGCGATTCACTGGCTGGGCATCGCGGATCGTGTGCGCCTGCCAGCAGGAATAACGGTGCCTTGATCTTGTCCACGAAAAAGATGGGCGACCGGTCTTCGTACAAAGCCTTGTTCTTTACCAGATCTCCCATCGTGGCCAGGTCCGATTGCTGAAGCACAGGGTCTTCGTTCTCGATTTCGGTGAACCAATTTACAAACGGGACAATGGGCACGCCGGCGGCCCATTCCTCAGGCGCCTTAGTCACTCCCATCATGGTTAGGTATCCGCCGTAGCTGCCGCCCATCAGGATTATTTTTTTCGGGTCCACGAAGCCGGTTTGCTTGATCCATTCGGCGGCAGAGATCACGTCCTCCAAGTCGCCCCCGCCCATGTCGAACAAGTTCGCCTTCTTGAATTCTTCTCCATATCCGGTTGATCCGCGGTAATTCGGCGCGATCACCATATATCCCTGATTCACGATGTGTTGGATAAAGCGATTGAATGAATTGACCGTTTGCGAGCTCGGGCCGCCGTGTACGTAGACGATGGCCGCATTCTGGCCATTTTTTTGCATGTTCCACGGGACATACAAAAGCGACGAAATGGTCCACTTAGCGTCCTTACTGGGATAGCGGACGAGGTAAGGCTCGACCATGTCTTCTGGACGGATTCCTGCCAAAAGCGAGTGGGTGAGCTGAAGCGACTTGCCGGAAGAAATCGAGTAAGACCAAAGATCGCCCGGCGCGTTTGCACCGTTGTGGTAGTAAAGCAGCTGTGAGCCATCGGGAGAAAACGGTGAATGCCCGCCCGCAGGTTCGTTCAGGCCGAGCGGCAAGGGAAGGGCTGAAGTTTTATTTGACGATAAATCATGGACATAGATGTTGGTGTCGCCGTCGACATTTGCGGTCCAGGAAACCAAGCGCCCGTCGGGAGAAAAATGCGAGCCGTGAATCTCCCATTTGTCTTGAGTCAACCATGAGATTTTCTTAGTCCCGACGTCCAGCAATCCGACATTTTCATAACCGTTTCCGGCCGTTGAGGTGATTAATATTGTTTTGCCATCAGGCGAGAGATCGTTGGCGGCGAAGAGTTGCTCGCCCTTGTGCGTCGTCAAAACCGTGCTTTTGCCGTCGGCTACCTCGGCGACAAAAATGTTTGCATCGGTGCCTTTGGCTTGCGACTGGGTGTAGACGATGTGTTTTCCGTCTCGAGACCAGATCGGATCATAGTTGGATAGGTCGGCGGGAGTTCCGCTTGTGATGTGTTTCGTGTCACGTAGGATCGTGTCGTAAACGTCGATCTCGTAGCTCGGCGAAGTCTTTGGCTTCACCAGATACGCGAGGTATCGTCCGTCTGGCGACCACGTAGGGCTTTCTTCTGAAATTTCGCGAGTGTGGGTGAGGTTGACGACTTGACCGGACTTCGGGGAGACAAGAAAGATGTCCCACTGCTCATCTCCGTCATAGTCTGAAATGAACGCGATCCACTTTCCGTCGGGCGACCAAGTCGGCTGAGTTTGCCGTTGGTCGCTCACGGTGAGTTGCTGCGGCCATCCCCCGCCAGAATCGACCAGCCAAAGATTATTGCGTCCGCTGATGTTGGTGACGAAAACGATTTGTTTCCCGTCCGGCGACCAGGACGGACGTCCAACTTGCCGCGTGGTGTATAGCCTTTCGATGGACAGACTTTGCTGCCCTTGTTCAACCTGCGCATTGGCTTTGAACGGAACGAGTTTTGGGTCGGTGATGGCTTGGGGGGCAGGCAGCGTCTGAGACACGGAAGGCAAATTAGTCATAGTGATGATCACAAGAAAAACAAAAAACAATCGACGCACCGTTATCTCCTCGGAAATCTAGCCTTTTGCACCTTTGTGCACCGGAACTGTCGACCAAGTCTTGTCTTCAGCGTGGCAGATATTCTCGATTGGGCAAGCTTCGCACTTCGGCCTTCTCGCAATGCAAAGCTTGCGCCCATGCCAAATTATCTGGTGGGAGAACAATATCCATTTTGGCTGAGGGATCACCCGCATCAGGTCCTGTTCGATTTTGCCCGGATCAATTTGCTTCGTAAGCTCCAGCCGCCGCGATATCCGTGTTACATGCGTATCGACAACTACACCAATCCCTTGCTTGAACCATGTCCCCAAGACCACGTTGGCGGTCTTTCTGGCCACGCCGGGAATAGTTAGTAGGTCATCCATGTTATCGGGAACCTTGCCGCCGTAGACTTCGACGATACGCCGGGCTGCCCCGGTTACGGACTTGGCCTTATTGCGGAAAAAACCGGTAGAACGCACCTCTGGCTCAAGCTCCTCGGCGTGAAGCGCAGCAAACGACTGCACGGTAGGATATTTGGCAAACAGGCCCGGCGTCACGCGATTGACATTCACATCGGTCGATTGAGCGGAGAGGATGGTGGCAACAAGAAGCTCCCAGGCGTTGCGATGAGTCAGGGCGCAGGTGACGTCGGGATAAAGCTGGTCAAGGCGGTTAAGGATTTCAGCTATGCGAGCTGGCGCAACCGGGTTGTAACCCTTATTCGGGGAAGCTTTCCGACCTCGGCTCGTGGCCGAGAGCGGGGCGCTGTTATTTGCCTTGGAAGTTCGCTTTTTCTTGAGAGCAGGGGAAGTCTTCATCGATTGAGTTCAAATGCTAGCAGACGGCGACGAGTGGTGTGACGCGTATTAAAATCCATGAAACATGGTATTCGCAAACGAGAAGCAAGCTGACGGGTCGCGCTTCTTCCTTTACAATCATTGATTAAATCGGTGTCGGTGCCAGCTCCTTTCGATCAACCAACGCCTGTTATGCAAACAACTAGTGCAAAATCGCTGACTTTTCAGGAACTCGTACTCCGTTTGCAGACATTCTGGGCTGAGCGCGGATGCGTGTTGCAGCAGCCCTATGACGTGGAAGTCGGCGCTGGGACTATGTCCCCGGAGACTTTCTTGCGGGTTCTAGGCCCCAACCCATACAAGGTTGCATACGTCCAGCCATCGCGAAGGCCGGCCGATGGCCGGTATGGAGAGAATCCCAATCGCCTTTTTAAGCACATGCAGATGCAGGTGATTCTCAAGCCGCCGCCGGAAAATGTACAGGAACTCTACCTGGAATCGTTGGGCGCAATCGGCATCGATCTGCGGCAGCATGATTTGAAATTCGAAGAAGACAACTGGGAATCGCCGACCCTGAACGCATGGGGCGTGGGCTGGCAGGTGATGCTCGATGGCTTGGAAATTACGCAATTCACATATTTCCAGCAGTGTGGCGGCATCGATCTCGATCCGATTTCCGCAGAGCTGACATACGGCCTGGAGCGTATTTGCGCATTTCTTCAAGATGTCGATTCGATTTACGACATTGTGTGGGCGCGCGATCCCACCGACGACAGGGAAGTGAAGTACGGCGATGTGCGGTTGGCGGATGAAGAGCAATTCTCGGTTTACAACTTCGAAATGGCGGATATCGATAAGGCGTGGCAGCACTTCGCGGACTATGAAGCTGAGTGCAAGGCGCTGATTGAGCGATTTGGTGCTTTACAACTCAAGCGTGGTAATAGCACGGAACCGGAAGCGGGTGAGGGCCACGCTCGGGAAACCGGGCGCTTTCCGGTCTTAGCCGCTTACGATCTTTGCCTGAAATGTTCGCACTTGTTCAACATCCTCGATGCGCGAGGAGCGATTTCCGTAACCGAGCGCGTCGGCGTGATTGCTCGGGTGAGGGCACTGGCAGTTGGAATCGCGAGAGCCTACGTGAATCAACAAAGGAAGGGCTCCGCTGATCCGGTGCAGGAACTGGCGCCACCGCCCAAGAAAAATAAGAGTAAAGGCAATCCTCATCTTGCGCCGGTGGGGACATAATGGCCGATTTTCTTCTGGAAATCGGTTGCGAGGAGATTCCCGCTCGGATGCTGGACGCTGCGGCGAACGATTTGGCAACCCGCGTTGGCCAACTTCTGCTGAAAGAATCTTTGGGACACGGGCAGTTCGTTGCTGCCTTTTCGTCGCCGCGGCGTTTAAGCGTGCTCGGGGGAATTGCGGATGCGCAAAAAGATGTTACCGAGCAAGTAACCGGACCTTCTACTAGCGTGGCCTTCAAGGATGGTCAACCTGCCGCACCAGCCATTGCCTTCGCCAAAAAAAATGGCGTGACGCTCGAACGATTGGAAACCGTTCAAACTGCAAAGGGAGAATACATCGCGGCAACCGTCACCAAGAAGGGCCGTCGTGCCGCCGAAGTTCTCGCAGAAACGCTGCCTAAAGAAATCAACTCGATCTATTGGCCGAAAAATATGTATTGGCGCAAACGCGGGGAGTTGTTCGTTCGCCCGGTGCGCTGGATTGTCGCCATGATCGACGGTGAAGTAATTCCTCTGGAGTTCGACGGCGTGCGGGCTGGCGACCAGTCGCGTGGGCACCGCATCCTGAGTAATCACAGCGTGAAGATTCCGCACGCGAATGCATATATGCATGCGATGGCTGGGGCCAAGGTTCTCGACCGAAGTGCGCGCGAACAGCAAATTCGCAAAGAACTGGATGCAGCCACCCGGCAGATTCCCGGAGCGCGATGGCGCGAAGACGGCGACCTGCTGGATGCGGTTGTCAACCTGACGGAATACCCGTCCGTGATTCTGGGTAATTTTGAACGAGAGTTCCTGTCGTTGCCGGAGGAAGTTTTGGTCACGGTCATGCGAGACCATCAGAAATATTTTGCGATTGAAGGTGGAGAAGGCAAGCTCACGCCACATTTTCTCGCAGTGCTGAACACCGATGGCGATGCAAGCGGGGTGATCCGGCACGGTCATGAACGAGTTTTGCGAGCGCGCTTCAACGATGCCAGGTTCTTTTGGCAGACCGACCAGAAAATTTCGCTCCTCGACCGCGTACCTCTGCTGAGAAAGGTGACGTTCCAGAAAGACCTCGGAAGTTACTACGACAAGACACAGCGTGTGCAGCGTTTGTCCAGTTGGCTTTCTGAAACTGTGCGGCAGCATGGGATGGCGATCCGGCCGGGAGTGGTCCACAAAGCAGCTTGCATGTCGAAGGCGGACCTGACTACCGAATTAGTGAAAGAGTTTACGGAGTTGCAAGGTGTTGTAGGCGGTTTGTATGCGCGCGAGCAAGAGCTCGATTCTTACCTGCCTGCGGCAACCCGCCACTCCATCGCGGACACAATATACGACCACTACAAGCCGCTGTCGGTGGAAGGCCCCGCCCCGCGGACGATTGAGAGTGCGGTGCTTTCCGTAGCGGATAAAGCCGACACGATTGCGGGTATGTTTTCCCTCGGTTTGCAGCCGACTGGATCGAAAGATCCGTTTGCTCTTCGTCGTCAGGCTAATGGCATTATCAAGACCATCGCCGAACACAAACTGCCTTTCCTGTTACTCGACCTCATGCGCGACGCTCGCGCTGGCTATAAAGGCTCGGATGCCGAGCACCGGTTTTCGACTAACGAGGATTTCGTGCAAAACATGAAAGTCTTTCTCCGTGAACGGCTGGAGTTTTTCCTCAAGGACTATCGTGAATTTGAGTACGATGTGGTAAACGCGGTGATGGCTGCCGGAGACGACGATGTCGTTGACGCACTGCAAAGAGCGGACGCGGTGAAAGAAGTCTCACACACGGCGGAATTTCAGGCGATCGGTGCGGCATGCAAGCGGATCCGAAACATTCTGAGGCAGGCTGCGGAAAAAGGAATCGCCACAGACGGTCGCTTCGCATTGACCGAAGGCTCTGCGCCAGAAGAAAAAGATCTGGCGTCGCACTTCGATCAAGTTCAACCTCGAGTGGAAGCTTTACGAACTGAGAAAAAGTACTCGGCAGCGCTGCTCGCACTAGCAGCCCTCCGTGAGCCGTTGGATTTATTTTTCGAAAAAGTGATGGTGATGGTCGATGACGAGCGCGTGCGCGCCAACCGGCTAGCACTCTTGAAAACGCTGTTAGCCGAGCTATCGACGATTGCGGATTTTTCCGAGATCGTGAGTGGACGTGCGTAGATTCTTATCGCTTCGCAAAGACATTTTCTAGCACACAAACTTAATAAATAAGAGGAGTTCCTCGCACTCATGGCAACCCAAACTCTTTCCGATGTGAAAACCAGCAAGAATTCAGACGTCCAATTCGTTTATTCGTTCGGTGGCGGCAAGGCCGAAGGTCACGGAAAAATGAAAGATGACCTGGGCGGCAAAGGCGCCGGTCTCGCCGAAATGACGAATGCAGGTTTGCCGGTGCCCCCGGGGTTCACCATTCAGACCGAGGCATGCCGCGAATACATGCGTCATGGTGCGGTGTCGGCGGAAGTTGATCGTCAGATGGAGCGAGCGCTCGAGCGTTTGGAAAAATTGCAAGCGCAACAGTTGGGCAAGGGAGATAATCCGCTGCTGGTAAGCGTTCGCTCGGGCGCGAAATTCTCCATGCCGGGCATGATGGATACGATCCTCAACCTGGGGTTGAACGACGAAAGCGTGGAATCGCTGGCGGAGCGCAGCAGTAATCCGCGATTTGCATACGATTCCTACCGGCGCTTGATTCAGATGTTCGGTGCGGTGGTGCTCGATATTCCGAAACATGCGTTTGACGAAGTGTTCGATGAAAAGAAGAAAAATAAGAAAGCCCGGCTTGATACCGATCTCGACGCGAAGGCGTTGAAAGAAGTGATTGCCGAATACAAGAGGGTCGTCAAGAAACACACCAAGGCTGATTTTCCGCAAGATCCGAATCAGCAGTTGACCATGGCGCGCGATGCCGTTTTTCGTTCCTGGCAGAATGATCGCGCCAAGCACTATCGTCGCATCAACAACATTTCGGACGAACTGGGTACGGCGGTCAACGTCCAGGCGATGGTCTACGGAAACCTGGGAGAAACCAGTGGAACGGGCGTTGGCTTTACACGGAATCCCGCGACCGGCGTGAAGGAATTCTATGGCGAATTCCTGATGAACGCGCAAGGAGAAGACGTGGTGTCCGGCGTGCGAACTCCGGTGCCGATTCTCGAATTGAAGAAAGTAATGCCGGATGTCTACGACCAGCTCCGCGATATCACTACCCGGCTGGAAAAGCACTATCGCGACATGCAGGACTTCGAGTTCACGATCCAGGATGGAACTCTTTACATGCTGCAAACTCGCAGTGGCAAACGCACCGGGCGAGCGGCGGTGCGGGTTGCGATACAGATGGTTGACGAAGGGTTGATCTCGAAGGAAGAAGCGATCTTTCGGGTTGAGCCAAATCAGTTGTACGACTTTCTTGTGCCCGCCCTGGACGAAAAAAGCGTTGACGTCGAAGTGCTGGCGACAGGCTTGCCCGCGTCGCCCGGAGCGGCTGTCGGACAAATTGTTTTTACCGCTGACGAAGCAGTGGAGAAGGCCGGACATGGCGCGGAAAAGAATCCCGTCATCCTGGTGAGAGCAGAAACCACTCCCGAAGACATTCACGGGATGGAGGTCGCAGCCGGAATTCTAACGTCGCGTGGAGGCATGACCAGCCACGCGGCCGTGGTCACGCGCGGCATGGGTAAGTGCTGCGTCGCCGGAGCCGGCGACATTACGGTGAACGAGAAAGCGCGCGAGATGCGCGCGAAGGGGCACACATTCAAAGCTGGAGACTGGATTTCGCTGGATGGAACCACGGGCCGGGTGATCAAAGGCAGGCTGAATACAGTGGCGGCGAAACCGGATGATCCCGAGCTGGTAAAGCTGATGAGCTGGTCTGAGCCTTTTCGCAAGATCGGCGTCCGCGCCAATGCCGACATTCCTCGCGACGCGATTCAGGCCCGGGCGTTTGGGGCGGAAGGCATCGGTTTGTGCCGCACCGAGCACATGTTTTTCGGCGAGAAGAAATTGCCGCACATGCGGGCGATGATTCTCGCGTCTAACGAAAAGGAACGCCGCGCCGCTTTGAAAAAGCTGCTGCCGCTGCAGCGTGCGGACTTCATCGGCGTGTTCCGCGCGATGGACGGTTTCCCGGTCACCATTCGCACGCTCGACCCTCCGCTCCACGAATTTCTTCCGCGCCGTGAAGACTTGATGGTTGAAATTGCGGTGCTTGAAGCGACGAAGCCGCGATCGCCCAAATTGAAAGACTTGAAAATGTTGCTGCTCCGTGTGGAAGAATTGCATGAAGTGAATCCGATGCTGGGGCACCGCGGATGCCGGCTCGGTATCACCTACCCCGAAATTACCGAGATGCAGGCGCGCGCAATTTTCGAAGCGGCTGTCACAGTCGCGAATGAGGGAGTGAAGGTGTTTCCCGAAGTCATGATTCCGCTAACCGCGACCTTGAAAGAAATGGCCAATCAAGCGGCGATCGTGCGGCGGGTCGCTGACGAGGTTTTCAAAGAGAAAGGCAAGAAAGTCAATTATCTGGTTGGGACGATGATCGAGTTGCCGCGAGCGGCGCTCGTCGCCGATGAAATCGCGCGGGAAGCGGAATTCTTCTCGTTCGGCACGAACGACCTGACGCAGACCACGTTCGGCTTTTCGCGCGACGACGTGAACAAGATTCTGCCAACCTACATAGCTGAGGGCATTCTGAAGCAAGATCCGTTTGCTGTGCTGGACCGCGAAGGCGTGGGACAACTGGTTCGCATGGCGACTGAGCGCGGACGCAAGACGCGTCCCCAACTGAAGGTTGGCATCTGCGGAGAGCACGGCGGCGATCCGTCCTCGGTGGAATTCTGCCACCAGATTGGTCTCAATTATGTTTCCTGCTCGCCGTTCCGAGTGCTGACCGCGAGATTGGCTGCGGCGCAGGCTGCCGCTGCCGACACGCTGAAAGTAGAAGGCGGCAGGACTAAGTAAGTAAGCTTTCAGATCTACTGCACGCGTTGCAAGCGGGACACAAGCCTGTGAGCAAAGTTGTCGTCCGACTCCGACCACAGCAGACGTCCGCTGGCTCCAGAACCTTTTTCGGCCTTGGTGGTGAACTCAACCAACTGCCGAACGTTTGCGCGGACATGCTCTTCCGCTTCCATGGTTAAAGCGACATCTTCCTGAAGAAAATGGGAGTCGAGGCCGAAGTCCACCTGGATGTGGCCTTCCTGCTCCCATGCGCCGCCGTCGAAACCCGGCGCGCGAGCGATGAAGCGGACGTTTGCCGGCTGCGGCTGCCACTGCTTTTTCTGGTCGGGAATCGCAAGATCCCACGCGGCCTCGAAAACGTAGGCATAGTCATCATGCAGCAACTCGGACGCAACTAACACGGCCGCTTCGGGGCTGGCACCGGGTTCAAATCGCCGCTCCAGAATCGTCGCTTCGCCCCACGAAACCGGATGCAGCGCTACATGTGCCACGCCCGGCCGGCGCACTGAAAAAGGGAATTGCCGCAGCACGGAGAGCATGCGCGGAAGCATGTCCTCGACGTCGAAGTTCGGATACCAAAGGCTGAGATAAAGTGGGTCTGGCATTCTGGGTTTGAACCGTTCCAATCTGATGTCGCGAGCAGGCGATCGGATGCAACCGTGGCGAATGTAGCTGGTGCTAACCATGTACCGCCGCTTACGTCATACGAGGAATGGTCCGACTCATTTTTATCTCACTGCTGCTTTCAGCCGCCATGCAGGCTCAGGGCGATTGCAAGCTTCCGCAGTTGATGAACCAAGGTCAAGATGTAGCCACGATTCAAAGATTGGAGAGCGCATGGTCCGTTGCCTATTTGCATGGAGACACGGAATTCATGCGATGCTTGCTGGTTCCCAATTTCACCGAGATCCTGCGTTCGGGCGAAGTCAAGCATGTATCGGACGAGTTGGCCATGGCGGCCAAGAACCGGGGAAAGAATACCCCGATACCTGAATTGCCCGTTCCTGAAGTGCTGATGTATGAGAATGTCGCCGTTGCACATGGCTCCAGCATGTCGGAGGCAGAGGAGGGCAGCAAGAAAATCAGAATGTATTCCGATTCCTATTTATGGAGCGACGGCGGCTGGCACGTGTTTTTTTCTCAACAGACCGAAGCACCGGCTAAGTAGCTGGATAGTCGCGTTTGCAGTTGCGATATCAACTTTGACACGCGAATCCGTGCGCTGATACCATCGCAACTGCACCTAGACCCGCCAAAATAAGCCGTCCCCGTCGTCTAGCCCGGCCTAGGACACCGCCCT
>CAVYTO010000004.1:0-219842 GCA_963771505.1 Terriglobia bacterium | reverse complement strand
GTGACAGGGCAGCGTTCTAACCAACTGAACTACGTCCCCCAACTTGTTGAACTTGGGTCAGCGGGAAACCCGTGGTGACAATCCGTCAAGTTAAGTAGCGCCTGATCGTTGTAAACAGAAAACTATTTATCGCAAGTCGTTCCATCAGGCATCTGTCCATGCTCTGACTTATCTCGATTGTATCAGAGGAGAACAAAAGTCTCGAAAGTGCGAAAATGATGGATTGCGGAGGAGCGATTGCCCATAGACAACGACGCACTTTGGTATAAGCAGGCAATCATTTATCAGGTCCACGTGCGGACCTTTCACGACAGTAATAAAGATGGGATCGGAGATTTCCAGGGTCTGAGGCAAAAACTCGACCACTTGCAGCTACTGGGCGTGAGCGCCATCTGGCTCATGCCCTTCTTCCCTTCCCCATTGCGGGACGATGGCTACGACATCGCCGACTACAGGTCCGTACACAGCAGCTACGGAACGCTGGACGACTTCAAAGCGTTTTTATCGGACGCTCACGATCGCGGCATGCGAGTGATCATCGAGATGGTGTTGAACCACACGTCCGATCAACATCCCTGGTTTCGAGAATCGCGCAGTTCGCCGGATAGTCCGCAGCGCGACTGGTATGTGTGGAGCGATACCGACACAAAATACAAACAGACGCGCATCATTTTTCTCGACACGGAACTCTCGAATTGGGCGTGGGACCCGATATCCAAGGCTTATTACTGGCACCGCTTCTTCAGCCACCAGCCGGACTTGAACTACGACAATCCCGCAGTGCGAGACGAAATGTGGGATGTGATGAAATTCTGGCTGGATATTGGCATCGACGGATTTCGTCTCGACGCGGTCCCTTATTTGGTCGAGCGCGAGGGCACCAACTGCGAGAACTTGCCCGAAACACATGTCATCTTGAAAGAGTTGCGTGCGAAGCTTGACCTGCATTATCCGGGGAAAATGCTCCTGGCCGAGGCCAACCAGTGGCCTGCCGATTTGCGGGAATATTTTTCCAGTGGAGACGAGTTTCACATGGCATTCCACTTTCCTCTCATGCCCCGAATGTTTATGGGAGTGAAGCTGGAAGACCGCAAACCAATCACGGAAATCATGCAACAAACGCCTGAGATTCCAGCGTCATGCCAGTGGTGTCTGTTTTTGCGCAATCATGACGAGTTAACGCTGGAGATGGTCACCGACGCGGAACGCGACTACATGTACGACTCGTACGCGAACGACAAGACGATGCGCATTAACCTTGGGATTCGGCGGCGATTGGCGCCGCTCCTCAATAACGATCGAAGGCGAATCGAGTTGATGAACGGAATGCTGATGTCGCTACCTGGAACTCCCATTATCTATTACGGTGATGAAATTGGAATGGGAGACAACGTGACATTGGGCGACCGTAACGGGGTGCGAACACCCATGCAGTGGACGGGTGGCTGGAACGCAGGCTTTTCCACGGCAGAAGGCGAGAAGCTTTATGCTCCTTTGATCGCCGACCCGGTGTATGGATATCCGGCGGTGAATGTGCAGGCGCAACAAAAATCAGAACACTCGCTGTTCAACTGGATGCAGCGCATTATTGCTGTGCGCCGAACCACGCGGGCGTTTGGCAGCGGATCGATTGAATTTCTTTATCCCGGAAACCATCGCATTCTTGCTTATGTACGACAATGGGAGAGCGAAGCAATTTTGGCTGTGAACAATTTATCGAGCGCCGCTCAGTCGGTGGAGCTGGATTTGCAGAAATATAAAGGAAGAATTCCGGTCGAGATGTTTGGGGGGAACATTTTTCCGCGAGTCGGTTCGCATCCTTATCCTCTGACACTGGGACCTTATCAGTTCTACTGGTTCCGGCTGCGGCGGATCTGAATTGTTAGCTCTTAAATAAAAAAGGGTCTATGCGAAATGGTGGTTAAGACAATCGACGAAGCGAAGATCGGAGAGGAAAGCGTCCTCACCGACGATTACCTTCGTGGACTTATCAGCGTCGGCGAAGTGGACATCCTGGTGGGCTTGCCAACCCACAATAACGCCAAAGACATCGGCGGCATTCTCGAGACAATTCAGGCGGGCATCATTGAGTTTTTTCCCCGAGAACGGGCGGCAATCATCAACGCCGACGGAGGCTCTCGAGATGGGACGCCTGAGATAATCCGCAGCGCCTCAATCAGCGACGTGCGTCATTCCAGCAAGTGGCAGACTCTGCGCACGCTTCCCGCCATATCCACCAATTACACCAACAATGAAGGAAGCAATGGGTCGCTGCGAACGATTCTCTCGGCGGCCGATCTGCTGCGTGCCAAAGCCTGCGTAGTAGTTTCGCCGCAATCGATCAACATGACGACCAAATGGTTGGCGAACCTCGTCAGGCCCGTCTTTCACGAAAAGTTCGATCTTGCCCTGCCGACCTACGCCAGACATCCGTCGGAAGGAATATTGATCACAAATCTTCTTTATCCGATGACTCGCGCCTTGTATGGGCAGCGGGTGCGGGAGCCCTATGCGTCCGAGTTCGCTTTTTCCGGCCGCCTGGCCAGCGAATTTCTCGCGAATAATGCGTGGAATGAAGAACCCGCCAGGGCGGGTCCGGATTGCCAATTAGCGCTGGCCGCGATCCTTGGCGGCTACCGCGTCTGCCAATCGTTTCTAGGCCCGAAGTTGCATGTCGAGCGGTCGGCTGCCGATCTGGTGCCGGCCATGCGCCGGACAGTCGGTCCGCTGTTTTCTTCGATGGCGCAAGGATTTCAGACCTGGAGCGCCACCGATTCTTGCCGCGAGATAGTCACTAACGGCCCTGAGCAAGAGTTCACCGCCGATGCTGTGCGAGTGAATCGCAAGCGCTTGCGCGATATGTTCGCGACGGGCGTCTCCGATTTGGCGCCGGTTTTTCAGAGCATATTATCGCCTTCCACGCTGGAGCAGCTTCGAACCATCGCAAAGAAGAAAGATGACGGATTCGAGTACCCCTCTGAGTTGTGGGTTAAGACGATTTATGAGTTTGCCAGCGCCTACCATCACTCGGTCATTAATAGGGATCACATTATTCAGGCATTGGCGCCGCTATTTCGCGGACGTGCCGCTGTGTTCTCGGCGCAAAATGGCAACGAGAACGGGACCGGGGTCGAGGACAATATCGAGAAATTGTGTTTAGAGTTCGAGCAGCAGAAGCCGTATTTGAAGGAAATGTGGAACGAGAAAAAGTGAGGTCACCATGCGGGAAATTATTGTCAGCGAGTTGACTCTAGCCTTTCATGAACTCGTCAGGGGATTTGCGCACTTCCTTCCCCGGTTCATCGTGTTGGTCATTGTCGCATTCGTCGGGTGGTTGGTCGCATACATTCTGAGAGTATCTCTGCGAAGCATTTTGCGACTGATGCAATTCGACCGGCTGGCGGAAAATGCAGGGACGGCCCAATTGCTCGCGAAGGCTGCCTTGCCTCCGGCCACTGAATTGGCCAGCCAATTCGCTTTTTGGGTGACATGGCTGGGATGCATTCTGCTGGGCGTAAGCGTCTTGGGAATTTTCGGGCTGCAAGACCAGATCGCCAGGTTTTTTCTGTTCCTGCCGCGACTGATCGTTGCGATATTCATCATGTTCTTTGGCTTGCTCGGAGCCAGCTTTTGTTCCCGAGCCACCCTTCTGGCAGCAGTGAACGCTAGTTTTCCATCGCCCCGCTTGCTCAGCGTTTCGGTGCGTTCAATCATCATTGTCTTCGTCATGTCAATGGTTTTTGAGGAATTGGGCATCGCCGAGCAAACCATGTTAATCGCCTTCGGAATAACCTTCGGGGCGGTCATGCTGGGACTGGCGATAGCATTTGGGAACGGCGGCCGGGGATTGGCACAGCGCCTTCTGGAGAGAAAGTTCTCATCCCGGCGCGAAGAAGAGCGGGAAGACGAATTTTCGCCACTCTGATCTGGGTTCTGAAAAACGAGGAGCGTCGATTCGAAATCGACGCTCCATCATTGAAGATGCGCGGCGTTATGCTACGCGACGCGCTTGGACGACTTTTTAGAGCTGCTGACTATCTTCTGCTCAGATTCTTCGTCGTCAGCGCCGGCATTCGCCTCCTGATTAATTTCCCCCGCCAGTTCCGTGAGGGTGTTATCGGTCTCTTTTTCTTCTTCCAGGGTCTGCTCAAGAAGAGAAACGTGGTCTGATTCCCCTAAAATCTCGGCAAAGGCTCGTGCAGTGCCGTAAGCCGCAATTTCGTAGTGTTCGACACGTTGAGCTGCGCCGATTAGGGCCGAATCCATGACCGCTCCTTCAAAATCTTCCTGCATGGTTTCAGCGCCTTCGTTGACCAGTCCCTCCATCGCCAGACACTTCTTCCCTTTTGGCGATTCGCCCAGCGCCTCGAATATCTGCTCCAGGCGCTCGACGTGTCCCTTGGTTTGTTCGAGGTGCTTCTCGAACCCTTGCTTTAAATCGTCAGAGCTAGCTGCCTTTGCCATTTTAGGCAAGGCTTTTACCAGTTGGTTTTCTGCGTTGTAGAGATCTTTGAGTTCGTCAATATAAAGTTCGCGTAAACCTTGATTTGCCATTTCCGCCCTCCTGAGGTTTGAATTTCTGTCATTAGTTGCAACGGCGAGAACGGAGTTGGCTTGGATTTTTTTTGGATTATTTAACGTATGGCGCACGAGGATGTGCGCCGTGAAACATAGATAAGCAGAGGCGACGCTTAAACAGCGACGGATTTAATCGCGGTACGCTCGGAAGAGATGCGCGCCGGCACTTGATGTCGCGCGATGGGTACAACCGACTTTCTCATCGGCACGACCTTGATTTCGCCGGAACTTTCGCGAACGAGAACCATGGACACGCAGCACTCCGAGCATAGCCACCAATACTCCATTTGGGAGCTGAACGCGTGTTCAGGATCGCTGAGAAACTGAAACAGACGACCTTCGTGAAGAAACTTAAAATGTGCTTTACAGGAGGTGTTTGCGCAATACGAAACCATGAGGGACCCTCCGCGCTACTTTATCTTGAGGCTTCAGCCTAGTCGGTGCTTTAACGCAGAGTCAATCCGGTGTTTACCGTAGTCGTTGGCCGGTCACTTCTCAGCAATTAACATTCCGACTGGAAGGCTGTGGAAAACGTCGGCAGCCAACATAACATTGGTGTCGTCATCTCTGACGGCGGAACACGCCTTCTCACCGATCACGTCCTTCCAATTGGTTGGAGCGTCTGCCGGGACGACAAGCTGGGTGTCTTTCCATGCTTTGGATCCGAGGGGCATCGCCGGAGCCCGGCTGACTCTCGAAGTAATCCTAGGAACCACAATGAGCGCCCAGAGATTTCCCAAACTTCGCGCAAAAGCGAAGACGGATTCGGCATGCAGGCCTCGCACCGCGACCGGATGAAACTTTCCATTAAGAAATAATTCTGCGTATTTCTTGCGGCACGCCAACGCGGCTCGCATTACTCTGAGTTTCAAGCCACCGTCTTTCCAGGATGATAGCGAAGCGGCAATCTCATCTGGATGGGATTGGATTGCTTTCACAAAACTGTGACGAAGCTCGAAGTCGATCGGTTGCCGATTGTCAGGATCGACCAGCCTTAAGTCCCAAAGTTCGGAGCCTTGATAAAAATCGGGCACACCGGGAGATCCAACCTTCACCACAAGCTGCGACAACGAGTTCAGGGCACCGTGGAACGCAATCGTTTCCGCGAAATGAGAGAAATCGGTAAGGAAGGCATCGCTCTTGGCAGGGTCCAGCACGGAGGCAACAAAATCAATAAGGGCAGACTCATGCGCGACGTTAGGTACGGTCCAGCGCGTGTAAATCATGGCCTCGCGGCCAGCCTTAATCATGAAGTCTTGAATGCGCTTAACGTACGCAGCATCGGGACTTCTTGAACCTAACCAGGAACCCAGCAAAGTTTGATACAGCAAGACCTCTTCGTTTGGATCCGGCACCGCGTGCCTGTCGACCTGCACCCGCAAAGCGGAATTCATGGCACTCCAGCTTCGCAGCGCGGTGTTCCATTTCTCAGGCATTTCCGACAGAACGTTGACTCGTGCGCGGAAGTCCTCAGAGTGCTTGGTGTCGTGCGTCATCGTGGCATTCATCGAGAACGGCCAATCCTTTTGTCGTTCGATCAAGAATTCGTGCAGATGAGCAGGAGAAACCGAAGGAGCGGATGCCGTCGCGCCCACTTCGTTGGCTGAGACCAGGCTGTTGTAGAGATAAAGCGCAGAATCTTCCACTGCTTTGGCAGTGATCGATCCGGTGAGCTGCTGCCAATTCATAACGTAATCCAGGCGCGCCTGACGCTGCTCCGGCGGTACTTGTACAGGCGAGCCCATCAGCAGCAATTCCCGCAGCCAGGCAAACGCCGCGTCGCCAACTTCCGGATCTCTTTGTTGCGCCTCACGCAATGCCCGCTCAATCACTTCGCGGTCGGACGGTGAAATTTCAAATCCGTGGACGTAGGTCCGATACACGGACAGGCAGGCTGTGGTCGCAACAATCGCCCGTGCCAATTTCTCTCTCGGAATGTCGCGAGCGTAGCGGTCTTGCAATGCCAGCAATCCAAGATAATGTTCCAGGCTGCGTGCCTCGACCGAAAGCATCGTGGCCATGACCTGTTTTTTCTTCAGGTAGACGAGGTCGTCGTAGGAGATGCGAGCGGAAACGAAAGTACGATAGGACTTGTCCAAGTCGCTAATGCCGCGTTCGTCGATGAAGAGCCCGTTGAGATAATTGAGAAAATCGTATCCGGTTGTGCCGTGGGCTGGCCAATCTGCCGAGAGCTGCTCGTGGCCGGAGAGAATTTTTTCCAGCACGACATAAAAAGATGGCCGATCCTCCGGCGGTTCTGGACCAGCCAGGCGCTCTTGCAATCTTTCGAGGTAACGCAGCGGATCGCGCAAGCCATCGATGTGGTCGATTCGAAACCCGGTCACAAGGCCTTTCGAAGCCAACCGGAGAACGAGATTGTGGCTGGCGTCGAACGCGATCGGGTCGCCGACTCGAACTCCCACCAGTTCCGAGATGGTGAAGAAGCGGCGATAGTTGATGCCCTGATTCGGGGTTTGCCAGAATGCCAGCGCGAAGACCTGCCGCGCCAGCAGGCGATCAAGCAATCCGAAAGACTCAGCCGCCCCCGCCTGGCCATTGAAGGAAGCAATATTTTCATCGACAAACTGCTTGACTGCCGAGGATTTCGCGTAGAGGCGCGAAAGCCTGTCTTTAATGTCGTGTATCTGCCGCGGATCAAGCTGGGACGCAGATGAACCGGCAGTGATCTGCTGCAAAATTGCGAGAAGGCTCTGGAAATCCTGAAGCGAGGCCTGATCAATTCCAGGATACGCAGAAAGCAGGTCGGCGTGATATTCCAATATTTGCGCGTAACTCCTGGGATTCACTGGCAGTTTGAAGTCGAAATAATTGATAAAAAAAGCGCCAGCCTCGTAAGCCAAATTCAGCCCGCCACTCTCCAGAACTTCTGCGTAGGGTTTCGCCAGCACAGGTAAGAGGACTCGATTTTCGAGTGGACGGCTGGGAGGGTGCCAATCGACATCGAAGTATGCCGCGAAGCGCGACCGCTGGCCGTTTTCAAGGACGTCCATCCACCAGGGATTCTCACTTGAAGCGGACATGTGATTGGGCACAATGTCGAGCAGCAATCCCATGTCGTGGCGCTTCAACTCCGCGGCTAATGCGTCGAAATCTTCATCGGTGCCTAATTCCGCGTTCAATCGTGATGGGTCGGTGACGTCATACCCGTGCTCGCTCCCGTGTTTGGCTTGCAGAAGCGGTGAGGCATAAATATCAGTGATCCCAAGATCGTTGAGGTAAGGGACGAGCTTGGTCGCATCGCGGAACCCGAACTTTGAGTTGAATTGCAGCCGGTACGTCGAGATGGGAATGCGCAACGACATTATTCAATCCGCAGTTGCAGCATCGTTGCCAGGCTGCGGGCGTGGGCGACCCATGCTTTTGCGGACTCATCCCCCGCGTCGGCTTTGTTGCGAGCTTCAGCAAAGGCGGAAGTGAGTTTCACGAAACCCAGGTTTTGCACTTCCCACATAATGACGGGAAAGGGTAACGACTGGGCGAAGCGCACTGCCGCTTCCAGTTGCTCGATCTTTTCGAGCGATTGCGGATCGTCTGCAAATTTGCGTGCGGAGTCTTCAACCGCGCGGCGCACAACAAACTCATGGGCTGAACTGTCGAGAGTAATATTCATTTCTCGCGCGGTCGAGATCAACTTGGCTGCATGTTCACGTTCAGCCGATCCACCTTTCAAAGCCTGTTGCAGCTCGCTATTCAATGCGGTTTCAGCCAGCATCTGAAAGAGTTTTGGTTGGGCGACGCGCAGGCTGGCGACAAATTTCATAAGAGGCGCGTGTTCGAAATACTGCTGCCGAATCACCGCTTCGGACTCGATCAGAGTCGCCTGAAGGACTATTTCCAGTATCTTGTGCTGGTCATCGCGAAATAACGACTTGAGAGAGTAAAGGTTGTGATTGAAGCCGCTATCCAGAAGGCGCAGCACTTCCGAAGTGTCGCCCTTCCCAAATGCTTCGGCGATGGAATCCGTTAACCGCTGGAAATCTTCGTGGTTGGGGCACTCGCAAACTCCACCGCTGACATTGTGGTCGCCGAAGTTTAACACTCCAAATGCGAGTGTCGAAGTTTCTTCGGTGATGCGCGACGTGAAACGCGCCCGTCCGATGGCGAGCTTCTGTCTTCCGGATTCGACCAATGACAGTTCTTCCCTGTCGGCGGTGTAACTGTAGACCGAAGCGTGATTGCCGTACGCCTCAAACGTCGATCGAATTGCGTAATGCGCCGCAAGTTTGGGAAGGTCTACAACGGCGGGCTTTACGAACCTTTCGTAGATCACGGCGCCGTTCTGATACTCCGCGATGTTGCTGGGCGCTTGCGCCAGACGCTCAAGAAATTGGGCTTCGAGATCGGGCAACTGACAAACGTCCGCCGCCAACTGCACTGCACGTCCTGCATATTGGATCACTTGGACCGTTTCAATGCCAGAAAGTTCATCGAAAAACCAGCCGCAACTCGTGTACATCAGCATCGCGTGCCGTTCCATTTCGAGCAGCTTCAAGGCGGAAACGCGTTCCTGAGGCGACAACTCGTGGGTAGCATGCATCGCAAAGAATTTCTGCACGTTTTCGCTGGAGCGATCCAGAATCACGTCAATGTAATCGTTGCGCGCCGCCCATGGATCGCGAAGAAACGCTTTGCCGTTCTGTTCGAAGCAGGGTGCCAGCACATCGCGCAGCCAGTCGAGCGCTGCGCGAAGCGGCGCACGCCACGACTGGTTCCAATCGGGATGTCCGCCTGAGTTGCATCCACAGTTGCTGCGCCAGCGTTCGACTCCGTGCACGCAACTCCACGAACTGTTTTCGATGATTTCGACCTGGTGAGTGGGCGGATGCAGCGCCAGGAACTCGCCGTAGTTCGTAACCTTTGCCAGGTTTCCGCCGCCAATTTTATCGAGCGCGTACGCCAACGCCATCTCCCCGAAGTGATGGTGATGTCCGTAGCTTTCGCCGTCGGTGGCGATGTGAAGCAATTGCGGCCAATCTCTTGCGTCAGAAAACCCGCTCAGCAGCCGTTCTGCAAAACGCTCGCCATTATCGAGCAACCCCTCGAACGCAACTCCCTGCGATATGGGACCGTCGTAGAAAAACACATCGATGATGCGGCGGGATGGCAGCCGGATCTGGTAAGCGCGGGTCGGATCGATGCGGGATCCGCTGACATCTTTCCACGACCGGCCGCCAATCTTGCGCACTCGACTGGCCTGGCGCGGAGCCAAAATCGTGTACTTCACACCAAGCTCAGCCAGTATGTCCAGCGTTTCCAGGCCTACCGCAGTTTCGGGCAGCCACATCCCTTCCGGCACACGGCCGAAGCGATGTTGAAAATCATGCAGTCCCCATATCGCCTGGGTGCGCTTGTCGCGAGAATTCGCCAGCGGCATGATCATGTGGTTGTATGCCTGCGCGATGGCCGAGCCATGGCCGCCAAAGCGTTCTTGACTCCGTTTGTCGGAATCGAGAATCGATTGATAGAGCGCCGGAGCTTTCGCCTGGAGCCAGGAGAGAAGGGTCGGCCCAAAATTAAAACTCATGTGCGCATAATTGCTGACAATGCGCGAGATGCGGTCTTCGGAATCTAAAATCCTCGAGGCAGCGTTCGGGGCATAGCACTCGGCCGTGATGCGCTCGTTCCAATCGTGATAAGGCGCAGCGGAATCCTGCATCTCGACGTACTCCAGAGAAGGATTCTCACGCGGTGGCTGGTAGAAGTGCCCGTGTATGCACACGTATCTCATGCAGCCCTACCGAGCACACACGCAGACTGCGGTGCAATCTTATGTTTGGCGAAAGTTTCTGGCTTAATCATGTCTTGAAACGACGCGCCGGGGCCACCCCAGCCCACATCGGCAGAGTCCAGCAGGCACCGCATTTCTCGATGCAAAAGCGAAGCCGGCGGGCTTACGGGATCTTTCTCAAAGTTGAACAACAAGAATACTTCATCGGCACCCTGTCCGCGCTTCACGGCGAGAAAGCGCGGAGACTCTGACGAAAAGGCAACGGCTGATTTTTTCTCGCAATCGAGGAGATTCGCCAGCTTACGCCTCAAAGCAATTAATTCCCGGTAAAAACGTCGCATCGTTTTTTGTTCCGGCGTGAACTGTCCAAGTGCATGTATTCGACAAGAATGAAAAGTCGCTTCCGCCTGAGGGTCCGGGGCTTCGCCTTGAGATGCAAACGCTGCGAATTCGGCGCGCCTGCCTTTTCGCACCGCTTCAGCCAGTTCTGCATCTCCATGGCTCGTGAAGTACAAAAACGGATTTTTTTCAGCAAATTCCTCGCCCATGAAAATTAAAGGCAAGAAGGGTGAGAGCAGCACGACCGCAGCCGAAAGTTTGAGAGCTTCAAAGCTCAATAGCGAGGGGGAGCGGCCGCCCCGCATGCGATTGCCAACCTGATCGTGGTTCTGTGAACACACAACCAACGAACTCGCCGGAACCGCAGCGGATGAGTTGCCGTGGCGCTGCTTGCGGAACTTTGAATATTGGCCTTCGTAAACAAACCCTTCATGAAAGGATTTCGCGAGATCGGCAACGCTGCCGAAATCCTGATAGTAACCGTCTCGCTCTCCGGTCTGAACGGCATGCAGGGCATGGTGAAAATCATCGTTCCACTGGGCGTGCAGACCGTAGCCGCCTTCACTCCGAGTACGCAGAACGCGGGTATCGTTCAAATCGCTTTCGGCGATCAGGTAGATTTTTCTACCCTGGCGTTCGGCCAGGTGGTCAACGGCTTCAGAGAGACATGCGAGAAACGGTTGCGCGCTTTGGTCAATGATGCCGTGGATGGCGTCCAGTCGCAGTGCATCCACATGGAATTCGTCGAGCCACTGGATGGCATTTTCGACAAAGTAACGCACGACGTGATCGCTATGTTCGCCATCGAAATTAATTGCCGGTCCCCACGGCGTGCGATATCGATCGGTAAAGTAGGGTCCGAATTTGCCTAAGTAGTTCCCTTCAGGTCCGAGGTGGTTGTATACAACGTCGAGAACCACAGCCATACCAAAGCCGTGACATGCGTCGATCAGCCTCTTTAACTCAACTGCTCCTCCATAAGCGTGATGGACGGCGAAGGGGTAAACGCCGTCGTATCCCCAGTTTCTGCTGCCAGGGAATTCGACTACTGGCATAAGTTCGATGGCAGTAATGCCGAGATCGCGCAATTCTTCGAGTCGCTCTTTCACTCCGTCGAACGTCCCCTTCACTGAAAACGTGCCTACATGCAATTCGTAAAAAATGTAGTCTTTCAAGTCGAGACCGTGCCAGGCATGATCTGACCATTCAAAAATCTGCGGCAAGATCGCGGACGGGCCGTGGACGCCATCCGGCTGCCATCTCGACGCCGGGTCGGGATATTCATCGCCTCCGTCTATGCGGTAACGAAACCTGCATCCGGTCAGATCTGAGTCAACAATAGCGGTGAAATACTCGCCCGAGCGCGCAAGCGCGAGATGACTTCTATTCTCGAGCAGATGTGCATCTACCTGCTCGGCGAACGGAGCCCATACACAGAACTCGGTGCGCCCCGATTCGACGCTCGCGCCGAGTTTGTGGGGCAAGGATTTCACTGCCGCTTTTTGTGCCGCATGCGGCAATTGATTCACAGGGTTTTCCACGAAGTCCTTAAGATTCAAGGATTTGATGTCAGCACAACAGCAATCGCTTCAAAGAGAGCATTAGGTGCGCGGAAAACCCAGTAGGTTGGTTCAGCGATCAGTGGCCCCAATTCTAAAAATGGGCCATGGTTTCTTCGAGCTGAACGGCTTTCTGATCGACCGCCGGTTCATCACTTAGGATCACTTCGAGGAATCGCAACTGAGGCACGTAGTGTCCGAGGATCACCAGGCAGACCGTCAACGGCGTGGATAGAATCAATCCCGATGGTCCCCATATCGTCGCCCAGAACAGGGCCGTCACCAGAATGGCCAGCGGAGAAATTCCCGTGTGCGCCCCGTAGAGCCAGGGCTCAATGAAGTTTGATAAGAGCAGCTCCAGCACGGCGTAAATGAAAATGACTGCGATTGCTTCCCTCCATCCGGGAAAAACAGCGACTGCCATGAACGCAGCGAACGCGGCTGCAAGCGGTGCGCCCAGGTAAGGTACGAAGCGCAGCAGGCAAGCGAGTACTCCCCACAGCAGTGGATGAGGAATTCCCAGCAGGGCCACCGCTCCACCAAAGATCAGCCCATAACCGGCGTTTACCGCAAATAGAAGTAGGAAGTAGCGGCGCAAGCGTTGGCTGGTTTCTCCTATGGCGACGAGGGCGACGTTCCTGTGCTTGTCCGAGGCGAGTCGCACCAAGCGGTCCTCAAGGTTGTCCCGCCGCACCACCATGAACAGCGTGAAGACCATCACCATTCCGGAGGTCTCAAGAATGGTCGCCAAGGGGCCGATGATGGTTTGACCCAAATCCGAAGGGCCGGATGCCGGAGCGATCAAGACCGGCACAGGTTTGTGAGCTTGCTTTTCGGCGGCCGCGCCCGTCGCCGCGGTTGAAGCGTCGCGAATTTCTCCGCTCAACGCGGTGACCGCCTCATTGGCGTGTGTCAGGCCGCTGCGCTTAGATAATCGCAGTTCACTGAATTTCTCGTGGATGTTGGTTCTATACGTTGGGAACTGCTCGACGATCTGGCTGAGTTGGCGGATAACAATCCAGCCCAGCGATCCCACAATTGCCAGTGCCAAGACTATGGCCAGAGTAGCGCTGCCTGCACGTCCAAGCCTGATCCGCTCAAATAAGTGCGCTAGAGGTACGATCAGAAAAGCCAGAACAATCGAGAATGCCAGAGGGATGAGGAGTCCACGGCCAAAATATAGCGCGGCGACCACTGCCAGGACAGTTAGGACTGTCAACGAATCCGACGAGAATGGCTGTGAGCCGGTTTCGTTCAAATGGGAACCTACTCAGATCGCAAACGGCGCTTAGGCATCATACGGCGAACTTCGGAAACCCGCCACAACATTCCCAGGGCCTGTGCGCCGTCAGAAATCGCCTGGCGGTGTACGGTGACGCTCGATGGCCTGCCTCGGCCGATTGGGGTTCTGGCGGCGAGAATACGGCTTGAGTTTTCGTCTTCACGCAGTAAAGACAGCGAGGATTCAACGACATTTTGCAGGTGTTTTGGCGACGTACGAAGGTCGTTCATTTGTTGGCTACCCTTTTGCGAATGAAATCAACTTTGGCAAAGGTAGAACACTTAGCTTCAGCTGAAAATACAGTGGATTCCTTGCTGGAACCAAGATTCATCCGCATGAACGTTAATTTCACCTAGGAGGAAGCAAAGCCGCAGAGGCTGCGCCTAGGGTCCGATCCGGAACCGCCAGCGGCATCGGAGCGGTTTATCGGGATGCTTCCCTGCAACGCTTACGGCAGCATATTCAAGTAACAGGCACCGTTGGTAGGCTGGGCCGGAGGGGTCGGCGGCGTCAACCAGGGTGGGTTGTTGAAGTCAAAGAATTCCTGCATCGATGGCTGGGCGGCGTCGCGAGCGTTGATGGGAGCCAGAATGAAGCGCTCTTCAATCAACTTCATGATGGCCGTCGTGTCCATCACGGTATGCGAGACATAATTCTTCTTGGCGTAAGGCGACGCCACCACCAGCGGCACACGGTAGCCGGTGTAGGTAAAGTCGCAAATGCCGAATGACGGCGGCTGCACGATGCCGTAGCAAACGTCCATATACGGCGTGTCTTGCAAATCAACCGGTGGAATACCATCGGGACTGATGGCCGGCTGGGGAGCGTTGTGATCGAAGAATCCGCCGTACTCGTCGAACGTTAAGATGAACGCCGTATCCTGCCATGACGAACTCTGCATGACTTCATTCATAAGTCCGGCAACGTATTTCGCACCGGCCTGGGCTTCTATGGGCGCGTTGTCGTAATCACTAGGGTGTTCGTCAAGCCCAGCGTAGGAGGCGGGCTCGATCTGGGCGACTGCGGGAAGCGTGCCGTTGGCAACATCGTTGTCGAAGTCCGAACCCGGTATTCCAATCGTGCCGATGTATTGCGGGTTCGCCGCGAAGAATGACTGGCCCCAGGCGAAGCCGCTCACATAACTCTGCTGCACCAGACAAGAAGCCTGGTAGGGCGGAGTGCACGGCGAATTGGTCGGATTCACATAAATTTTCCAGGAAACTCCAGCGGCCAGCAGCGATTGGAAGATCGTGGGAGTTGGGATCGCCTGCATGTCCTGCGCGTTCGAACCGATGGGATAAACGTAGCCATGCGAAGTCGCGCCGATCAGATATTCGCGATTGGGATTGGTGCGTGTCATCACCGGGTTGAACCAACGGTCCGATGTGCCGAAGTTTGACGCCATGAAGTAGTAATACGGTAAATCCGCGTCGGTGTAATAACCCATGGCGCGCAAACCGTCGGTGTCGTAATAGCCAAGGGCGCGCCCGTCGTGCCCGGAGGTGTGGACGAAACCGTCACCGGCAAAGTGACCATAGCGGCCCACCTGGTCGTGGAAATTCCAATCCACGTGAGATTCATTCCAGAACGGGCTGGGATTTTCTACGCACTGCGTTTTCAGGTGAAACGAAGTGACCGGATTGTTCACATCGTAAACACAATCTGCCGGCGGCGGCGAGGCGGGATCGCAACCGGGGTTCGATGGAGCCGGGCCTTGCAACGGGGGGATGCCTGTGACCGGGTTGAACTGAGGCAATCCGTCATAAGACTGATCTGGATAACCGTTACGCTTCCAGTAGTCGCGCAGCGCGCCGAAATAATGATCGAAAGAGCGGTTTTCCTGAGCCAGAAAAATTATGTGGTTGATCGGCCAGACGTTGACCGTCGCGGTCACCGACTCGTCCATGTTTACTGTAACGTCGCAAGTCGTGTAACCGGAACACGCCGAGCCCCAATCGACCAGGTAAGAATTCTGGCTGGGCGCCGCGCTCAATGTCACCTGCGTTCCAGTCGGGAACGTGGCATAACATGTGGACCCCACGGCGCAATTCAGTCCAGCGGGGGAGCTCGTTACAGCGCCGCCGCCAGTACCAGAGACATCGATACTAAGGGTGTATGCGGTGGCTGTTCCCCCAAACGTGGCGGTGACCGTGGTTGCATTGAGCAGCGTCACCACGCATGCCCCAGTGCCGCTACAGCCTCCTCCACTCCAGCCGGTAAACGTCGCTCCCGGAGCCGGAGTTTCTGACAGCGTAATCTGCGTTCCTGAAAGGAATGTGGCGCTGCACGTGATCAGGCAGCTGATCCCGGTTGGCGAGCTTGTGACTGTGCCGGTGCCGGTACCCGCCAAAGCAACTGTTAGCACGGTCGGAACGGAAACTGCGAAGTTCGCTGTGACGGAGGTGCTGGTTCCTAGAGTTACAACGCATGGACCGAGACCGGCGCAAGCCCCACTCCATCCGGTGAACGCAGAACCGGACGCGGGCGTCGGAGTCAAGGTGACCTGCGTGCCCTTGGCAAATATGAAGGTGCATGCAGTTCCGCAATTGATTCCGGCGGGAGAGCTTGTAACCGCGCCCGAACCGTTGCCGGCCAGAGCCACGGTAAGAGTGACAGGATTTTGTATTGCCGTGAACGTGGCCGTCACTGCCGTATTGCTATCCATCGTCACCACGCAACTCGCCGCGCCGCTACAAGCGCCCGACCATCCGGTGAACGAATATCCGCTTGCGGGCGCCGCAGTTAGGGTTACGCTCGAAGTCGCGCTGAATGGGGCGGCGCAGGAGGTGCCGCAGTTGATTCCGGATGGACTACTAACTACCGTGCCCGACCCCACAGGTGTAATGGTGAGTTGGTAAGTCAGGTTGGGAGATATGCCGATTCCGGCACAAGCGGTAAAGAGGGCCAAAAGGCTGAATGCCAAAAATGACGACAAAACTTGGGGGATTTTCATTGATATTAGGTCGGCTTTAAAATCTTAATCGGTTCTGTTTTGATGGAAGGGCCGGGTTTCACGTTGCATCCCCAAGTAAGCACTGTAGGTTGCGTGACTTAGTCGTCCATCGGAAGCTATAGTTCTGTCTCGTAAGGAAAACCCCTAGGGTGCTTTGCCGCACTTTACGGGAAGATCAGAGTATTGGTAGCTCCCCGAAGCGATTCTAAGCTGTGCACTGCGGATGATACTCAAAAGTAACATAGCGGCGCAGCCGTAGTAGAAGGTAACGTGAACTAAACGATGACCAAACTTAGAATCCTGATCGCGGACGACCATGAGCTGGTAAGGCGGGGTGTGCGATCGCTTCTCGAAAGCCACGCCGACTGGGAGATAGTCGCGGAGGCCGCCGATGGTGCAGAGGCGGTGCAAGCCTGTAAGGATTCCAATCCCGACCTAGCAATTCTCGATATTGGCATGCCCAACCTGGATGGCATGGAGGCCACACGCCAGATTTTGGCGCTCAACCCACAAATTCGTGTCCTGATCCTGACGATGCACGACTCGGAACAGGTGATCCGCGAGGTGATTGCAGCAGGCGCGCGTGGGTTTCTCTCAAAAGCGGACGCGGGACGCGACTTAATTAAGGCCGTCGAGGCTTTACAAACTCATCGAACATTTTTCAACTCGGAGGCGGCGGAACTCATTCTTAACTACTACCTCGGTGGAAACCGAACCACGGATTCCGTTTCGAAAGGCATTCTTACGCAACGCGAGCGCGAAGTAGCGCAGCTTCTTGCCGAAGGCAAGAAGACTAAAGAAGTCGCAATGTCACTGCATCTAAGCGTAAAAACCGCCGAAACTCACAGGACGAACATAATGCGAAAGTTAAATTTGCACTCAATCGCCGATTTGACGCTTTACGCGGTGCGCAACGGCATCATCCGTTTGTACTAATTCGAGGTAAACCCTTAGGAATGCTACGGGAAAACCCTACGCAGCATGGCTATTAAAATAGAGATGAATGGTTTCATTTTTCTTTAGCTGCGCCGCCGACGCGTTACGATTGTTCGCATCTAACCCCAACGCGTATAGAGAAAAAAGGCGGATTTGCAACGATCCCCACCGCCTCAGGACGAAATGGCAACTTCGGATTATCTGGCCAGAGGATTCACGAAAAAACGCGAAAGGGAGCCGAAGGTAAGGGTCCTGCTTTTCGGCGTCGATTCCGCTAACGCCCAAGTGATCGAGGAAGCCGGCAAGTTATGGTCGGTACTTGAAACCATCACCACCGCAACCACCGGGGAAACCAAAGCGATCCTCAGCCACCGTAGCGTCGATGTAGTTTTCTGCGAACTTTCCGGCCTCGACGAAAAAAGCTGCAATGAACGTTTGCAGTTGATGAAAACTCTGCTTCCCCACGTGCCGGTAATTTTAATTGTTCCCGAACGGCGTGATGGATTCTTGCCAGCGGAGACTAAAAAGTTGGGTTTGTTCGACGTGGTAGCCAGCCCGTGCCAGCGCAAAGACCTGCAATGGATGCTGATCCGCACAATCCAACATCTGCGCCGCGTTGAAGAAATGGGTTTCCGGGTTCGTCCGCTGCTCGCCGGTTAACTGCAAACTCTCCCTTTTGCTGCCTAGCTAGGTTCGTCTTCTTCGAGTTCCACCCGATCCGAATCACTGCCCGCATTCATCGCGTGGCCGTACTTAATCAGCGCGACCAGCACGAAGCCTCCGGTGGCGTTTCCCAGCGTGGCCCATACCAGAAAATGAGCAAACTGTGACCAGGTAGTTCCCTGCCTGGCAAAAATGCCGACGAGCACTTCCGTGGTCCCCACGATGCAGTGATGCATGTGACAAATGCCGATAGTCGCCGTGATGATCGCCACCACGGTAATCTCCGCCATCGAATCCCGTCCTGCGGAGACCAGCCAGGAAAGAACGCCCATCAGCCAGCCGGCGAGAATTGCGCTCACGAAGATGACCCATCCGGGATGATCCACTAAGCCGGAACTCAGGTGGCCGAATGCCCAGGGTTGAGCAACGTTTAAAGCGGGACCGATAAACGTGATGGCCTTCGCGAAAATCGCGCATCCTGCCAGGTTGGAAACATAGATGAGAGCCCAGAGACGGGCCAACGCCGCAACCGACGCGTCGCCATGCAACACGGGATAAACCGAACGCGTTGTGTGTTCAGTGAATAATTCCGAGCGGCCGATCACTACCAGAATGTAGCCCACCGAATAACCGAGCGCGAGCATGATCTCGAGCACCGGCTTGGAGAGATTTTGTCCCAACGACAAGACCACCGCCATGATCAACACGCTGAAGCTGACGTCAAGGCCGGCGGAAAAACCGGAAATCAGCAAGCCGAGAGTTGGGCGCTGTAGCTCATGAAGACCTTCGTTAATTTCTTCTTCGAGAATTTTGCGGTAGGACTTTTGAACTGTGGCGTCCTGCGAAACATTCGCAGTTTTTATTGCACGGAGGATAGCGGCAGTGCCAGAGTTCTTCTGTTTCATTTTGGGATTGTACTGGCATGTCGGCGGTCCCGCCGAGAGCAAAATGTTTTCACGTCTCAGGAGGGCAATTCCAAAATGGGAGCAACCGCGCGCTGCGCGGCCCGTTCATTAGTTTCGCTTAAGCACTTTAGTACCGTTGCCAGTAACCTGATTCCGTCATAACCTCGCTTCAACTCCCTCAGATGGTAGGCCATGCGTAAAGCCGCATGGAACTCAAAATCCCAAGGTGTTATATGGAACCGAAGTCTCTCGGCGCGAGCCTACCCCGAAGTTTTTCCAGCGGATCGTTCAACGCTCTCTCGATGACCGTGATCGTAGTGGTCGCGATGATGGCCAGTCTTCTCACCCCGTCGGCACATGCGGCGGTCAGCGCGATCACGTTGCAATCTCCGACACTGAACGCCCAACAAAGCGCGAACGTCACCACCCCCGCCCATTTCTTGGCAACCGCGGAAAGCACGCTCTCCATTACCGGTTACGTCGTTTACATCGACGGACAGAATGCCTTTCAAAACCACGCGATATCACTGGACGCGTGGATTATTCTTCAGCCCGGCACGACGCACTCCGTCTACGTAACTGCGTGGGATTCAAGCGGAGCTCTAATCAGCACGCCCGAATACACGATTAACGTAACGACAGCCGCACCGCCGGTGCCGCCGCTCATCTCTACCCGTTTGTTCAACGTTGACAATGGCGGCTGGGTTGTAGATAACGCCGGCGGTGTCGGCGGCACATGCAACGATGGCAGCATTGGCAGTTTCAACCAAAGCTCCGATCCGAATACGAACAACGCGCCGAACTATGGTCACGCCGGACAGCACTTCATCCTGAACAGCAAGTGCCGCTATGACGATAGTTTGTTTTACCGGAAAGATACGACCAATCCTTCGCCGTATGTTGGTTCAACCAACTTCCTGTGGGATTTCTGGGTTTACATCCCGACGACCACACAGACCTCGAACATTCAAGCCTTGGAATTCGACATGTTCCAGGCAATTCCTTTAAGTGACGGCGTGCACGAGTATATGTTCGGTTCTCAGTGCAACTACATCTCTAATCAGTGGCAGTTCTGGTTGCCGGAAGGCAGCGGTCTAGGATGGACGAACAGTGGAGCGTCGCCTTGCCAGCTTTCGCCAGGGTCGTGGCATCACCTGACGTACTACTCGCAGCGCGTCACTGGAAGCGGCTATCAAATCATTCCATCCAACTTCAGCCCGAGTTCGGACACGAACACCAAGCTTCGCTTTGGAACTCTCACGGTGGATGGCAACACCATCTACTTGGGAACACTCGCCTTTTCGACGATTCCGAAACCGGCTTGGGGACCTGTGCTCGGCGTTCAGCACCAACTGGATAGTTCAGTCTCCGGGGTGAAGATCGAGCAGTTCACCAGTAAAGAGTCAGTCACTACCTGGTAATCAATCGCCGGTCTCGAACTTGGTCACGAATCGTGACTCTTCTTCGCGACCGTCCTTGAGCTCAGAAAGCTCCGATGGCGGCGCATCCAAATCCTGGACGCCGTCATCAATGTCTGGAACGCCGCGCGTCGCTCCGTTCTTACGGTTGCGGCGCGCTTGGGTTCCCAGGAACCTCCTCCACGGTATGCCATCTCGCAATGAACCCGTGAACGGAGTCTCTCCGGACATTTCTCGCGCCCGCTTTACTCTTTCCAATTCAAACCATCGCAGATACTGACGCACTACCCTGGGCACCGTCATGCGAACGGCGGCGGAGAAGTTGTGGTCGGCCATGTCGCGCAAGTCGCGTTCTGACGCGAGCAAGGCAGAAAGCTTCCTGGCGAGGTCTGCGGCGTCACCTGTGCGATAGAAACGTACCGCCATTTCTTCGTCCACGGCCATCGTACGGAAATCGGGAATGTCGGCGCATACGATGGGCAGTCCGTACTCGCACGCCTGGTGGGCCGGCCCACTCGCTCCTGTAGCAGAGTCGTAGGGCAGCACCAGCACGCTGGACGACTGGAACAGTTCCGGAATATCTTCTTCGGCCACGTAACCGCGGAACTCTATTTTTGGATTGCCCTTCTGCGCTTCTCGTATCGACTCCCAATATCCCGGTTTCGTGTGGTGATTTGCTCCAGCGATCACGAGCCGGGCGTCAGGGTCTTTCTTGGAGACTTCGCCGAACGCCTCGACCAGGGTTTCAAGCCGTTTGTAGGTACCCCAGTGACCAATCGCGAGAATCCGCTTTTCGGGATTCGACCGCTTGGAGAAATTGGGCGGAGTTGGGCACGACGCAAAAATTCCATGCGAGCCCAGCAGAACATTGCGAGCTGAATACTTTTTCACCAGCGTGCGCTGATACTCGGACAAGAGCACGGTAACGGAATTTGCCCCCAGTAACGCACGGGTCGCAAGACCGCTGCTGAAGCGGAACAATCTTTCACGCTTAACGCCTGCACTGGCGAAATCAACGTGCTCGAGGATGTGGTGCAACGTGACGTGAGTGTAGAAACCGAACGCTCGCGCCAACATCGGAGTGCAGAGTCCTGCGAACGCAGCTACAGGAAATTCGGGCGTCGCGAAGCTCGAGAACACCAGATTGAACCAGACCACGTCCGGCTTTATGTCCCTGACCGCTTTTAGAATAGTAAGCGGATTGCGCAGGTTATTAAACTTCCAGCATCGAACCACACGGAATCCCGGAAGCTCGCCCTTTTTCTCGTCGCCCAACGGCTTTCCATGCTCATCTGTCGCGAACTCGTACTGAGTCAGCTCATCGCTCAGGATGAACAGCTCGATGCGAGTGTCGCGCTGCAGTTCGCGCGCGATGTGGAAGGCATACTCGTTCAGTTGTCGTCCACTCGGCGGAAACGCGGTAACAAGACAAATCCTCATCGGGCTCCAATCCGGACTGTTTCTAAAATATCGTGATGCTTATATACGGGCGAAATTTTTCACTACCACTGCCCGGAAAATTAAAGAATGATTCTTGCTGATACCCAGCTGAAAAGCGAATCGGGTAACGGATAACCATATCTCCCGCTTCGCTCTTATATTCCCTTCTCAGCGGCAACGCATACGAAGCGGCAAATCCAGTCTGCACTGCGTCGTAAGCGTGGAAGCTCATGTTTCTCGAATAAGCCACCGTAGCTTGAAGGTTCCAGTTACGAGTTGGCGAATATAAGATGCTGCCCGCTGGCCTGAGGGCTTGCGAAACCGCGTACTGAAGGTCCTGAACGCGCCAAGCTCGCAGGTCTTCCGCCACCGCCCGAAGCAGAAATTTTTGGTTAAAGCGATGCTCTACACCCAGATACACGGAAGTGTAGTAAAACTCCCTGACTAGAGGCCGGAATTGCTCATCTCTGGCACCCCAGCCCGTTATCAGCGCCGTCTTTGCCCACGGAGCGCCAACCCGGAAGTTCAGGGCACCAGCCAAGTCGCGTGAGTGCAGGTCACGTTCGGTGAACGGCCCTGTTTCGCGGATGGCATAGCCGCTGACCGAGATTGCGTTGAAAAACGAACTGGTGTTCATGTAAACGAACTGGCGGAACAGGTTTTGATTCATGTCCGTCGGGTCCGATGAATCCCGGCGAACCGTTTCCTGTACGCCGCTGTTAAACGTGATCACGTTGCGACCGAAGTGCACGGTCGGATTCAATCCGAAATTGAACGTGTAGTCGGTGGTATCGCGATTGATGATCGTGTCCGCGCTGGGCAGGGAAATCTGGCCGCGCGAGTTACGAATCTGAAAGAATCCACCAGCTCCCGGCAAATCCGCAAAGTGCAGGTGATATGCAGTCGTCCATTGGGTTTCGAGCGAAGAGCGCGGTTCAGGCAACAGTGCCTGTTTGCCCGGAAGCGGATTAGCCACGTCGAGTCGCGCGTCGAGCGGGTATACGGTTGTGTCTTCGAATACTGGCTGGACAGAAAAATCCGAAAGCAAACTCAGTCGGGAATTCACCTGGAAGCCTTCGTCGCCGGCCGCCGCGAGCAACTCACGGTCAGCGGTTTCATCCTGGCCTGCGGCGTTGGCAGCCTGGGCAAACGCGGTTAGGGCTTGCACATTCTGATGTCTCTGACGAAATACGTTGGCCTTGGTAAGGTAGTACTCGGCAGAATCGAGCGCGTCGGGATCATTGATGGACGCGACCTGAGCTTGCGCGCGCGTCGTATCTCCGAGGGCGAGATAGGCGTTAGCCAAACCAAGCCTGGCGGTTCCGACGGGTGCTCCCGCAGCTAGTGCGCGGCTGTAATAGTCTTCCGCTAGCTGATAATCGTGAATATTCAGGAATACATCTGCAGCCTGGGCCCACTGCCGTCCGGTCGGCGGATCGGCTTGACCGACGCGGGCTTCCATCAATCCCAGGGCGACTTGACGCCGGGCATCGTCGAACTGATCTTGTGAGACCATTAAATTCGCGATCGCCAGTCGGACGGTGAGCGAATCGTGGTTCGAAGTGTCGAGTGCCTTGCTGAAGCGCTCCATCGCGGCGGTGCGATCACCGAGCAAATCCAGCGCCTGTCCAGTCGACAAGTAAATGGAACTTAGTTTTTCAGGCTTTTCACTGGCAGTCTTTTCGGCAAGCTCGACGTTCTGCATGGTTGCGTCGCGATCATGTAACTGCGCGTAGCACCGAGCCAGTCCGGCATAAACAATGGGATCGTTGGGCGACAACTTGGCCGCCGTGTTGAATTCGGCAATAGCTTCGTTGTACAGCCGCTGACTGTAAAGCAGGTCTGCCAGCGCGGAATGAAGATTGGGATCGTTCGGCGCAAACGTTAAGGCAATGCGGTATTCCTTCACCGCTTCCTTGAGTTTTCCCAGATCGCCGTCCGCCGTACCGCGAACAAGATGGATCGGCATCGAATCGCCCATCTCTTGTTGCGCTAGTTCAACCTGTTTTAGCGCAGTGGCCGCCTGATGCAAATCCAGGCTGGCATAGGCAAGACCGAGGTGCGCTTCCCCATTTTCCGGTTCGAGGCGCAGCGCATTTTCAAAATCAGAGCGGGCAGCTGCGGCTTCGCGAAGATCGTGTTCAACGTAACCGCGGTTCACGTAAGCGGTGGCGACGTTTGGATCCAGCTCTAGAGTCTTGCTGAAGTCATTTTTTGCTTCTTCGAGGTTTCCCGCATGTTTCTGAACATATCCCGCGAGCAGCGGAATATCCGGCTCTTTCGGCAACACGTCTACGTAGCGAGACGTTAGCTCGCCGAGTTCGTCATATTTTTCGAGATGCAGAAGATCGTATCCGAGATAGACGACGACATCGCGGTCATGGGGCAATTTCTGAATGACTGCGCGGCCCACGTCAGCTGATTCCTGATACTTCCCTGTCCACGTGAGATATCTCTCCTGCTCTCGCATGATCTGGGCATCTTGCCGCATGGCCGGCGTGGCGCGGTCAAGCCACACTCCCGCCAAGGGAAATTGTTTCCCTTCGATCGCGGCGTTCATTGCGCCCGCAATAATCTGCGAATTTTTGGGCGATAGTTCATAAGCCTTACGGTAAGAACCCTCGGCTTCCGTAAAGTTGCGTCGGGAAACATAAAGATCTCCGAGCGCGAGATAAGGGACAAAAAGTTTGGGCTCGGCGGCGGCCAATCGTTTGAAATAGTCTTCCGCGTCTTGATCGCGGCCCACGGTTCGTGACGCAAATCCTAAGGCAGTCAACGCCAGGCGGTTGTTCTGGTCAACAGCCAAAACTTTTTTGTAGAGGACGATCGCATCTTCCGTGCGGCCCATTTTCACTAAAAGATCGCCGCTCAACTGAAGATTGTTCGGGTCCTTGTCATTAATCGAAAGGGCTTCTTTCAGGTCCGACTGAGCGCCATCAAAGTCTCCGCTACTCATTTTGATCGTGGCCCGCAAACGCAAGAATTCCGGTCGGGATGCGCCGCGGACATCGAGAGCGGCAATCTGGCCGCCGGCTGATTTCAGGTCTCGGTCGGACGCTTCCTGATTGCCGAGGCTTTTTTCCAGTTCCGCCAGGTTCAACCGCAGCTGAATCGGATATAGAGCACCCTCCGGCGCATCGGCCGGAAGATGCGCCAGCGCAGAGCTGTATTCTTTCGCGGCGTCTTCGGTATTGCCGTTCAGGCGGTCGATTTCGCCGAGCAGCGCATGCAAGCGATAGTGATCGGGTTCGAGTTGACGCGCCCGGTCGAGAAACGGTTGTGCCTTTTCGATCGAACCGGCGCTGACTTCGCCTTGGGCGGCTGAAAGTTGCAGGTTCACGTCACCCGGCCGCTGGTTCGCCGCCTTGATGTAGTACTTTGCGGACTCTTCGGGCTGCCCGCTCAATTGATAGGTGTACGCAATTTCGCCCGTAACTTCCGGGCTTGGGTTCGCGATGCTTAGCAACGAGTTGAGGGCGGCCTTGTAGTTCCCCTGTTCGCGGTAGAACGCGCCAAAAGATCGTGCGACTTCCGGATCATCGGGAGCGTGTTGCTGCGCCAGCTGTAAAAAGTGATTCGCTCGCTCGGGCTGACTGAGATGTTCGTAGCCCGACGCGAGCAGCAACTCGGAACGCGGTGTGGCCTGAAGCTGCTCGGCCTTGTTCAAGGTGTCGACTGCGTCCTGATAATTGCCGCCGCGAAGTTGGATTTCCCCGAGCAATTGTGCGTCGCCCGCCCGCCTCGGGTCAATCGACAGGATTCTCGTGAGAATTTCCTGCGCCATGGATGTCTGCCGTGAAGCGGCGTATGCCTGAGCCAAGCCTGACATCCCGTCAAGAGATGAGGGCTCAACTTTGAGTCCGCGGTTGTAATAGTCGATAGAGAGTGCCAGCTTGCCTGAGAGCCGGGCTGCATACCCGGTCAGAAACCAGAGGTGCGAATCCCCGGGAGCCGCTTGAGCGGCGCGTTGTGCAAAATCGAGTGCCGCGGCGTAATTGCCGCTCTTCAAGGCTTGCTCAGCCGAGCGCGCTAGCCTGGCGTTATTGATATTTGAGCCCCAACCCAGCGAGCGCTCCTCGTTGGATTTCTGCTGGGCCTTCGGCGTAGTATTCGCAGGTTTCTGTGGCCCCGGCGGCGAGGGCGAAGATTGGTCGATCTTGAACGTCTGAGCGCGAAGGCTTGCGGAAAATATCACGCACGCGAGTGCGGTACTTAAGTAACCAGTTTTCACTATGATGGCTGTACTACTCTTACTCATAATCGGATCGATTGGATTCCTAATTAACACCTAGAGTTGGATTGGATTCTGAGCAACCTTGGGTTACGATAAGGAATCGTACGTACCCGGAGAAAATCGTGCAAAGGGTTGGTTCCGGCGACACAGATTCAAAGTCGATTCCTTTCAGTTTAGTGCTGTTACTGGCCTTCGCGGTCCACGGCCCGCTGCTTGTAATGAAGCTGCCGCTGAAGTCCTACGATACAAATTTCCATATATTTTTCGCCTCGCACTACGTCCACAGCTGGTTTCAGCCCTGGAACACGAAGTGGTATGCCGGGTTCTCGCAAACCACTTATCCGCCGTTACCCCAACAATGGGTTGCGCTCCTGTCCCATCTGTTCGGGCTTGAGATGGCGTATATGGTCGTCCAATTTGCGGCGATTTTGCTGCTTACTGTCGGAGTATATCGGTTCGCCAAGTTGTGGGTTGACCCGAGAGCCGCGATATTAGCGGCCATAGCTAGTGTCTTTCTAGGTACTGAGTGCTTCCTGGTTTATTCAGCCGGTCAGCTCTCAACCACGTTTGCCGCGCCGTTGTATTTGAATGCGCTGCCATTTCTCTACAACTGGGCGCGGAAGGGCGAGTTTGGCGCGTTATTAAAGGGTGCCGCGCTCAGCACAGCGGCTGCGGCAGCGCACCATGCGACGCTGCTTTTCGGATCTCTGCTCTTTGCGGCCCCTGTAATCGCTTTGGCACTGAGCGACGCGCGCAATGATCGTGAATCCGAGAGTTCTTCGGCCGGAGTAATCACGCGAACTGTGCTAGCCGTGGTGCTCATCGGAGCAGCAATTGCGGTGGTGCTGGCACCGTTCTGGATCGCATTGATTCGCTATCCCGTAACGCAGGCGCCGATTCCACATCCCAGCCGCGCTAACTACATTCTCAGTCCCGCGTGGGGCTTGAACTATTTCATCGTGCCCTACGGCGCGATGATTCTGGCTTTGCCGTTCATCGTCTGGCGCGGCGCGACGACTCCACGGCTTCGACCGTTGCTCTTCGGTTTTTGGTTAGCGTTTTTGTTCGGTCTTGGCGGAACGACCCAGGTCGGGCGGATTTTGCTGGGTCGAGCATTTGAAGTTCTGACGATGGAGCGCTTCACTTATTGGGCGAGTCTGTTGGCTCTGCCCTTGGTCGGCCTGTTGATCAAGGAAATTATTGAGCGCTTTCATCGCAAAGGCGTTGCGCTCGTCGGTATATGCGCTGTGATCACGTGCGCAGCCGCCGTCAGTTGGTCGACTTACAAACCTGCCGACGCCGCGGATTTCAAGGTCGATTCCGTTGCCGCGTGGCTGAATCGCGACGGACACGACAATTACCGCTACGTTACGCTGGGCTTCGGCAACAAGATCGCCCGCCTGGCCGCCCTGACGAATGCCGGTAGCGTAGATGGCGAATGGAACTCAGGCAGAATGTTGCCCGAACTTACCCAGAACGGCGCCGGAGCGCTGACCAGTTCGAAATTTTTCGGTAAGGCCGGTCTCGATGCATTGACCGCAATCTTACACCACGCCGATTTTTACGGACTCAAGTGGGTATTTGTGAAAGATCCCTACTACGAGCCGCTTCTGGTGTTTGCGGGATGGCGCAAGGTCGACGAACTGGAAGACCGCACAATCAGCGTGTGGGGCCGGGATGACGTGCCTCCTGCGACTCCGCTGAATGCACCGCAGATGCCTCCAGCGTGGCAAGGAATTGCGTGGGGGTTGTTCCCTGTCGGCAGCAGCCTCCTGGCTCTGCTCCTGCTGCTAATACCATCGCGTGACGGTGAAGGGGAAATGCTTTCCGAGCCATCTGTTGTCCGCGACGATCTTGTCTTCGGAAGGACCTTCTCGTGAGCGGACGGATCATCGCAATCACCATCGCTGTCGCGACCGTTGTGTTCGTAATCCTCGGAACGATCTGGCCAGTTCACGCGGCCAGCATCCTGATTGGCCAAGCTCCGCGTCTGGGCGGCTCGGGAACACCACAAGCGGCTGTAGAAAACCTTCTGGGAGACATCGGACGCCGCGATTTTGACGCTGCGTATTCCGAGCTCGCAAATAAATCTCAGTTCAGTCAAGCCGACCTGGTCCGGGATTTGGGCGGAAACTATCCCAGCCTGCGTAAGTACGCAACTCTCTCAGACTTCGACATGCAGCCGCTTCACTCGTCCGAAGATCAGGCTTCGTACCGGGTCAACATCCGCTGGTCGAGCGTCGTAGGCGTGTTCGAGGACACCCGCGATTTGCAGGTCACCCGCGACGGCAGCCACTGGGCTGTGGTCTGGCCGATCGTGAAAGAGCAGGCGATCCCGCCGCAAGTGATCCCCGTGAACTACCTGCGGTGGGATGTGATCTACCGCGGCGCAGCAGATGACTGGGGCGCGCAGAATGTCGAGTCCCCGCACATACGCATCATCGATATGCGCCCGACCGATCGCGGTAGCGGCGTAATGATCCTGGGCGAAGTGTTGAACGAAGACACGGTTCCTGCCTTCGTGACTGTGAAAGGAACTCTGGTTGGCAAGAACGGCGCGACTCTCGGTACCGAAGGCGCTTTCGATAAGATTCTGCACATTCTCATGCCGAAGCAAGTCACTCCATTCCGCATCGACTTCCCCGGCGTGAGTCTTTCACAGGTTGACAGCGTACGGATGCAACCGTCGTCGAACCTCGTTGCCGCATCCGCCGATCCTGTGATCGAAGTGGATGACCAGAAGCTCACTTCGAAACCTGACACTGCGTTAACGGGTCAGCTTCTCAATCAAAGCGGAACTGTGGTGGATATCACGCACGTTCTCGGTACGTTTTACGACAGCAAAGGCCAGCTGGTTTGGGTCGGCGATTCGTACCTGAATCGCGCACTCCTGCCGAAGCTGCCGTCACAGTTCTCGATCCCGATTCCGCCGGACGTTGCGAGCAATGTCGCGACCTATCGCGTGGTGACGACCGCCTACAGTTCGTCAAGATTCCAATGATGCGCTCGTGGTTATCCCGCGCATTTTTGCTCGTCCTATCCATCACCGCCGCGGCTTGGGCGGATGGAATCAAAGTTCCCAAGAAAGTTCAGGCCGGACAGCCGATCCAGATATCCACTGAAGGCAGTGGCGACGCCAAGATTTACATCGTCGGGCCAGCAGGAGCAGCGATAACCGAGGTGCAGCTAGGAAATCCGGTTACGATTTCGCCAAACGACTTGTCAAACGCCGGCCACTACACCGCCTTTCTTTCTACGTCGCCGAATGAGCCAGCGGATTTCGACATCGTTTCGCAGCCTCTACCCGCCACGATTAGCTTCTTGGCCCGGCCTTCGCGACTCGAAGTCAACCTGCATAACGGCATCAGCGGCGTGGCCTATGTTTTCGACGCCTTCCGGAATTTGGTCCTACAACCTGAGCCTGTCGTTTTCAAACTGACGTCCGGCGATTCCGCGGGGGAAGAACGAACAGTTCAGACAAAACAAGGCGTAGCGTGGCTGAACATGGATTCGTCACCGCACGCCGGAATCGCGACGTTCCTCGCAAGCTCAGGCGCGGCGGCTAAAGCTTTGCGCGTACTACAGCAAGTGCCCGGAGAAGCTTGCAATCTGCACATGACGTTGCATCCCGCGCAGGGCAGACTCTTGGTTCAAACCTTCCCGGTGCGCGACTGCACCGGAAATGCCGTGCCAGACGGCACAATCGTCACTTTCACCGAAGTCTACAACGGCTACCGAGCTACCGTGGAGGCACCGCTGAAGCGTGGCGTTGCGCAGGCCGAACTGCCGGCGCACAAGGGCGCGGCGGTGTCTGTGGCCACGGGAGAAGTCCTGGGTGACAATGTGCGGTGGGACGGTGGGCAATGAGCACGCGTCCGAACAATTACCGCTTTTTGACCCTGCTGGGCTTGTCGTTTGCCCTCAGTACCGCAGGCTGGGCCGCGCCTGACCCGACGGTAAAAGTATCGCTGGACCCATCGTTCGGTCCCCGAACGCTCGAAGATCGCACGCAAACCGCGGTGGTTCGCGATTACATTGCGGCGTGGAAGACAATGAACACGGCCCTTTCTGCCAATGACCCAGGGCCACTTCCCGGCTCATTCACCGGAATCGCCCAGGAAAAGCTGGCTGGCACGATCGAGCAGCAGAAAAAATTGGGTCTATCCTCAAGCTACCGGGACGCCTCCCATAACATCAAATTGATTTTTTACTCCCCTGAAGGCTTATCGATAGAACTGGTGGATGAAGTGGAATACGACGTGCAATTGCAAGATCATGGCAAAGACGGTGGAACGCAGCACGTGCATACCCGCTATGTCGCCGTGTTGACGCCGACTGAAGTCTCTTGGAAAGTTCGTATTTTTCAATCTTCCCCAGAGTAACAAGCGTTACAGCCTAAGGAGCCCGTATGATTTCGATCGTAGTGCCGGTCTATAACGAAGAAGAAATAATTCCACTACTGCACAGGACTGTGGCTGGCGCCATGGATGAAGTAGACGAAGACTGGGAAGTCGTCTACGTGAACGATGGCTCGAAGGACTCTTCGCTCGAGTTGTTGCGCGAGGAACAGTCGCATGACCCTCGCATCGTCGTAGTGAACCTTTCGCGCAACTTCGGCCACATGGGCGCGTTGTCGGCCGGACTGCGAACCGCCAGCGGTGATGCGGTGGTGTTGATGGATGCGGATTTGCAAGATCCGCCGACTGTAATTCCTGAATTCATCGCCGCCTGGCGCAATGGCGCAGAAGTTGTCGCTGCGGTCCGCAAAAGCCGCGAAGAAGGCCGCAAGGTTCTGGCCGTGCTCTTCCCTCTTTTCTATCGCGTACTCGGCGCACTTTCCGATTATCCAATTCCACTAGACTCCGGCATCTTTGGATTACTCGATCGCAAGGCGGTTGACGCGATCAATTCGCTCCGCGAGCACAACCGCTATCTGCCCGGCTTGCGCGCATGGGTGGGCTATCGCACGGCGGTGGTTTACTACGACCGGCAAGACCGCATTGGCGGCGAAGGCAAGCTGACCTTCCTGAGCCGCATTAAGTACGCGATGGATGCGATCACGAGCTTCAGCTACAAGCCGCTGCGGCTCAGCTTCGCGCTATCTGGATTGACGTGCATAGCGGCACTGATCCTTGCGATCATTGCAATCGCCACAAAAAACCCGACGGTTGCATTGGGATGCAGCATCGCCCTCACTGTGTGTCTGGTGGGCGGCTTGCTGCTCGTTAGCATCGGCTTCCTTGGCGAGTACATTGGCCGCATCTACGACGAAGTTCGCAACCGGCCTCTTTCGATTATCAGCGAGGTTGATCGAGCCACGCCGTCAACCCGGCAGCGCGTGCTGACCAGCCGGACGCGGATCAAAGAGGAAGAGCGCCAACCGGCGTATCCGGCAGCTTGACGATCTAATTGCCAGCGCCGGCATGGCCGGCGTTGGCATCGCATTTCGCTAATCCCGCCTCAATGGCAGTACCTTCCTCGTAGTCGTTCCACGTAGCAATCAACAGAAATGGCAGCGGATGACTCGCGGGAAAGTACTGCCTCGACATCTCCATGGTGTCGACCAAAGTGCGACCACAACGCTGCGACATGTGGCGATTCAATCCCCATGAAGCCTTGCTGTCATTAAAGCCCGCCCACGCAGTCCCTATGACTATCTTGTTATCGTTACGATCACGCATCTTCGTGTAGAAAGCGCGCAGGTAATCTTCTCCCCAATTACTGCCATCGGCTTTCCAACCCGGTTTGCCGGGGTTGATCCACGCATAGAACCCATCGAATTGCGATTCGTATTCCGTTTTGCGATCTTCGAAGATGAGCAGCGGAGCGGGGTCCCACTGATTGGTGAGCGTTTTCACCTTCTGCCAATCCGTACGATTGCCTTTGGGGAAGATGAATATCATGGGACGGCCGTCATAGGTTAAATAGGCGCTTCGGCCCGGGGCATTGTCTGCCAGGTAGGTGGCCTGGAACTTGTAGAACGCAGCCAGCGCATCATCGGTCGCTTTGTCGGCGGCGCCTTCGGTTTCGTCATACATCATGGCGACGTGAAAATCTTTCTCCGCCGCAGCGACCTGAATCAGGGCGTAACTGCGGTCGATGAAAGGCTCACGATCTCCGTACCAATCAATAACAAACCCGGAGATACCCAGCGATTTCGCCTGATCGATCTGTTTTCGGATTTCGACCGGATCCTGGGTCGAATATCCCACCGAGATGTGCTGAGGATGGCCAAACCAAGGCTCGTAAACCGCCAGAAGTTGGGTCGCCGAACCCACAGCCGGCAACGCTTGCCGCAAGGACTGCTTTGAATTCGTTTGGGCACACCCTTCCAGCAGTAACAATGCGGCAACCGCCAGCGCCACTTTACACTGTCTAACCATAGGCTTATGCATTAGAGTACCAGCGGGAGGCGGGGGTTGCGCCCTGGCGCATTGACCGGCCGGCGCGGCGGGAGATAAAGCAGCGGATAGGCAATTTTTTGCATCTGATTAACCGCAATGGCGATGTAAGTCGCCGCATTCTTCAAATACAACCCCCGCAAACGGCGTCACTGGCATATTGGAGTTTTTGATTGGCTGCGACGATCGATTCCGAATCTAAAACTTTGCAAGCCCGGCTCCTGTCGGGCAGTGTTGTGCTTCTCACCGGCTCGGGCCTGGCCACTGGAATCAACTTCGCTTACAACATCTCTGTTGCGCGGTTTCTTGGGCCAACTGCGTTCGGCAACGCCAGCGCCGTCTATACACTACTGATCCTTATCTCGGCGGTCACTCTTTCGTTCCAAATTGTGTCAGCGAAAGTTGTGGCCCAGCAGACTGGGGAAGAAGCTCGCAATAATGCATACCGCCATTTTCACCGGAGAGCGTGGATTGCCGGCATCACGGTGGCGTTACTTTTCCTTCTTTTGCGAAATGTCATCGCGGAATATTTGCGGCTGCCCGATTCTCTACTTGTAGTCCTTCTCAGCCTGGGAATTGCTTTCTACGTTCCGCTGGGAAGCCGGCGCGGTTATCTGCAAGGCGCGTGCGGATTCAAGGCGCTCGCAGGGAATTTGGTATTGGAAGGTTTTGCCCGTCTCGCTGGGTCGCTACTCTGCATTTATCTGGGTTACGGAGTCGAGGGCGTCATCGCGGCCAATGCGGCTGCGGTGGCTGTTGCATATCTCTTCGCTGGCGCCGCGCTGCCTTCGATGTCGGGCCAGCCAATGCCGATTCCGGACGCGTTTCGCGAAGCGATGCAAGCCATCGTGTTCTTCGTCGGTCAGGTCATCATCAACAACTGCGACATTGTGGTGGTGAAACATTTCTTCCCGCCGACGCCTGCCGGCCTTTACGCGGCCGTGGCGCTAGTCGGACGCGTCATCTTCGCGTTCTCCTGGGCGGTCGTGAATACCATGTTCCCCATCGTCGCTGGGACGAAGCGCGAGCAGAACAATTATCAGGTGCTAGGCATTTCTCTCATGCTTGTTTTCTCCATGGGCTCCCTGCTCACGATTGGGCTGAGGTTCGCTCCTGCCTGGATTTGGACTTCGCTGTTCGGCTCGCAGTTCGCAACTGCGGGCAGGTACGGGTTTCCGTACCTGCTGGCGTTGTACGCCGCCACTACCTGCGTGTACTCGCTCTGTGTGGTTCTAATCGCGTACGAGATGTCATACAAAATTGCCAACACGAGCTGGGTCCAACTCTTGTTTAGCTGCGTGCTGATTGCGGGAATTTACCGTTATCATTCATCGTTGCAGCAGGTAATAGCCGTGCAGTTTGTGATGATGTCAATTTTGTTAGTCATCGTCGCACTGCCGTTCCTATGGGCCTGGTGGCGCCGTCGGTCGAATCCTGAAACAGAACCACTCACCGACGAGATGAGGCTGCTGCGCCGGGTGTCAGAGGATCAGGTGATTTACGAGTTCCTCCGCAGCGACTTTCAGAACCCGGAGTTCGAGGATTATCGCGAGCCACTTGGCGATCTGGTTAAGACTCCGAACCTGTCCGATCCCAGCGAAAACGCCAAACGCAGGGCGCTATTATTCCTGCGTCACGGTTCGCTCTGGCGAGAGTTGCCCGATGACACCGAATGGTTTGAAGCCCAGATACAGAAAGACGATCTGGAACGTATTCGAGTGTTCCCAAGGGCGCAGTGGCGCAAGCTGGCTAGAGGTAATTACGCGCTAACCGAGATTCTCAAGGTGATAGCTGCCGGCCGGAAAGCGGAAAACGCTTTCCTTCAAAAAATTAGCGAGTTGCGGGCGTTCGTATCGTCCAAAGAAACGGATCCTGGAGCGGTTTTGCTCATTGGAATCAATGCAACTGGACCCTTTACCATTCTGGATGGAAATCACCGTCTGGTCGCGGCCAGCCTGGCGATGCCCTTACGTCTTGACCGGGTAAGGGTTTATTGCGGTCTATCGCCCAAAATGATCAATTGTTGCTGGTACAAAACAAATTTCAGCACTTTGGCCCGATATGGTGCTAATCTTGTACGGCACTCGGTTAACGATGCCGACGATGAAATCGAGCGGCTGATGCAAGGTTCGTCCCGCTAGAACGAGTTTTTCTCCCCTGCTCCTCCCCTTAGATTTGAACTACATGAGATTCCCTACTCGATTACGGCTTTAAGTGGATGGTTACGAGAGGGCATTATAATTACCTTAACAATCAGGATGGGGAAAATGAAGCGAACCAACGTGTTAGTCCAAAAACTCCCCCAGAGTTTTACTGGCAAAACAGCCATAAATTTCTTGAAGGAAGCGAAATCTCTTTTGGGGGCGGTTCGCCCGCGCTTGGTGCTTGACTTATCAGGCGTTAGGGCTCTGGACAACTTTGGGATTCATGTTCTTTTTCAGTTCGCCGAAGAAGCCTTTAAGCGCAATGGAGATGTGAAGCTGTCGGGAATACCTTTCCGATTTGCTAACACGTTGAGAGCAGCAGAGATTGACCGAATCTTTGAGATTTTCGACACGGCGAGCGAAGCCGCAGAGAGCTACCAAACGGAAGACTTGGTTCCAGCCATCCCCACGTACTGGGATTCCCCCTATTTGTCCGCCAGCGGCGACTAAAAGGAATTCGCAAGTATGGGTTCAGTTAAACGATTTAAACCAGCGGTAAAGATGCTGCGGTGCGCCAAGCGCTCCGCAGCGGTCGCATTGTTGGCGTCAACCTCGGCTTGCTTCGCCGGCGCTCAGCAGCCGACCGCGCCTAGCGCGCTGCCAGACAGCCCTGGTGCGATTCAGCCTGTCATCGTGGCGCAATCCAATGCCCAAGAACCGGTCCAGGAGCCAGTAGGAACTGCCGTGGCCCCGCCGATCACGGCTGCTGGAGTGGCTGCCGCGCGTCCGGCGGGTGCCGTGGTGGCTCCGGCCAAGCAGAGGCGGGTACGGACCTTCCTGATCAGCATGGGAGTGGTAGCTGGCGCTGCCGTCGCGGTAGGGACCGTAGTTGCGCTGGAAAACGCGAGCCCCAGCCGGCCCCCCGGAACGCACTAGACTCGATGGCAAGCACCGCCCAAACACCTCGCCGGTCGCGGCTGAGACACCCTTTCACAGTAAGCTTCTCCGGTATTGACGGAGCCGGAAAGAGCACCCAGATCGCGATGCTGATGGATCAGCTCACTCGTGAGGGCTACAGCTTTGAAACGGTCCGGTTTTGGGATGACATCGCCGTTTTGAAGCGGTTTCGCGAAACCTCGGCGCAAGTTTTATTTCGAGGCGATACCGGAGTGGGTTCGCCCGAGCGGCCATTGAACCGACGGGACAAGAATGTCCAGTCCTGGTACATGACGCCGGCCAGGTTTTTCATCTACCTGCTGGATGCAATGTCGTTGAATTCGGTCTACCGGCAGAGACAGCATGCCGAAGCCGACGTTATCATTTTCGACCGTTACATGTACGACGAGTTGGCGAACCTGCGGCTCGGGTCGATTATTGGAAGGACTTTCGCTCGATTCATCAGCAGGATCATTCCGAGGCCGGACATCGCTTACTTGCTTGACGTCGATCCGGATCAGGCGCGCCGCCGAAAACCTGAGTATCCGCTGGATTTTCTCCACATCAACCGCGAAGCCTATCTAAAGCTGAATTCGCTGACCCACGTTCTTACCGTGGTGCGAGCACCCACATTGCAGGAAACATCCGATCAAGTCATGAGCGAAATGTGGAAAGGCCTCCACGCCAAAGAATTGATGGCGTGAAGGCCCCTCGTCCTCAGGAGCAACCGTTCGCTCTACCAGTAACTAAAGCTAAAGTTGTCGAGGTAGGTTGAGTAGGTCTGCTGCTTGTAATTGCCATCCATCTGGTAATTCACAGTAATTCCCCACCATCCGGAATCACAATGACCAGCCGGATACTTCTTGTTGATATTGCTGGTCACGCCATTCAAGGTGATCGACTGGAATAGTGTCGAATTATCGGACTCACGCTGCACCTGAATGGTTACGTGGTTCCATCCATTGCTGATGGGCTTGCAGGAAACGCCGGTGGATTCCCACTTCGATTCCTGGGTGTTCCACACGTCCCATTCGTTGCCGCCAGCGATCTTGCACTGAGTTCCAAATATCATGCTGACGCCATTCATGTACATACTGATGTCGAACTCCATGACTTGGGAGAGCGACATGTCAGTGCCGTAGAAGTAAGCATCGTATGTGAAGTTGTGGAGTGTTGGCAGAAGCGTGTGGCCGTTGTCCGGAATACCCTGAGTGGTGTTTTGCCCGATCAAAGCATTGGTCCACAGCACGTCGGAGTACGCAGTCTTTCCACCCAGGGTGAACTCTGTGGAGTTGCCGCTAAGCGAAGGCGATCCGATGTGTTGTTTCATGGAATAGGTCACACCCGGTCCGCACTGAGTGCAAATTTGGTACTTGGGCGGAAATTCCCCATACCCTTTCCATCCGCTGGCCGCTTGCAGGTTTTTAAGCGTTGGATCGCCGCCGCCGCCCCCGCCACTACCGCTGACGGTGATGTTCACGGGAGTGTAGGAAGCTCCGCCGCATTTATCCCATTCTTCAACGACCGTATTGTATGAGCCGTTATTGAAGGTCAGCTTGGTGTTGAGGCTGGCACCGTCGACCACGTAAGTGAGATTGTTGTTGACGTAGACACCCATCGAAGCAACGCCCTTCGAGCAGGTAGTCGTTGCCGTGGCGATGTAGTTTACCGGCGATTGGTCAGTGCTGCCATTTGTCGGGGAGGTCACCGAAACGCCGGACTGGTTGCCGCCAGTTACCGTGATGGCTATCGGGGTGTAACTTGCACCTCCGCAATAGTCCCACTCTTCAACGACGGTGTTATACGAACCAGGTGAAAGCGACCAGTCGGTGTCAAGGCTGGCGCCATTCTGCACGTAAACCAACGAGTTATCGACGTACAAGCCCATGGAAGCAACACCCTTTGAACAGGACGACGTGGTGGCCGTAGCCGAGTAGTGGACGGGAGAGCCGACACTGGAACCGTTAGCTGGGGAGTTGACAGTAACTCCGGCAAATGCCGGAATTGCGAGGACGGTGGCGACGTAGATGAACAGTAGATTTTTCTTCATTTTTCTTAAACCATCTCCGTAGGGGATCAATACACACTTTCGCAAGGTGTATATTTTTGGCGGCTTTTTCACAGATAACGACTTAAGCCGCTGCTAAGTCATCATGGCCAACTTTTGGCCTCCAGTCGCTACATACATCAAACTACTGGGTTTAAGGAACCGTAATACCGCCTCCAAGGAGGGTCAATCAGGGAATCCCTTAGGAAGTGAATGGAAGGTGCATCAGCGCGGGTGAAACCGTCTTTTTGTGGGGAAATCGACAAAAACGCCAGCCCGTGAGGCTGGCGGCAGGAAAAACTCAGAAGTGCAGAACTACCAAATTCCTTTATCACTTCCGGTGATCTTGTGGCCCACGGCAGCTGCTGTGGCCAGACACGGCAGTAGACTCAAACGCGCTGTGCTGGCAATATTTCCGTGCAAAAGCAGCGCACCCAACTGCGTGGCGTAGAGCCGAGCGGAATGGGGAATGATCGAAATTCGCAAAAAGCCACGCGCGAAATGCATCTGCTCTACGCCGAAACTGGCTGACATTCTCACCTGCGGCGGCAGGTCGAGCCCATAGCCCCGGAAGCTCTTTACGTAATCGGAAACGATGACTAAGAACGTCGCCACTCCATCCCAGATTCCGGCTTCTTGCGAAGAAGCGCGCAACACGTCATAGTTCACTCCCCGATCGCTTTCGAGCAACGCCACCGTGTCCACGATGTCGCACAAGCGAGCGTAAAAGTGCCGGTACATGCGCTGAAGCGTGCAGATCATGATCCGATCTTCAGGCGAGGTCACGGCGAACGAGTGACCCGCGACCGTCACTCGACGGGCCCGTTGGCTGATACCGCTGGCGAAGCCTACCTGTTCACCAGTCTGGCCCAGCCGTCCCATGTGTATTTCGACTAATTCTGGTAAGCCGGGAATCTGAAAATTCCATTTGTTCGCCAACCTGTCGCCCCAACTGCGGTGTTCGAGCGAGGCGTTCCAGTGCTGCTTCATCAGCGAAATAATTTTTTCCGGATTCGAGTTGGTGTAGAGGTCAATATCGCTTCCCAGATCGGGCCAATGGTCGAGAGATTTAATCACCGTGACGTCGCAGCCGTTCTGCTCAAAAGTAGTGCAGATTCCCGCCAGATATTTCACAGCGTTGTCCACGCGAGCGCGTTCAGGTTCGATCGCTTCCATAGCCCACTCCGCGCGGTCCAGGCGCCCGGCTTGGGACTCAATGCGGGCGAAAATTTCCATGGCGCGAATGACCACGTGGTGGGAGCCGGCAAGCGCCAACATTTCATCAAGCGCGGGCTGGCGCATAATTTCCAGCACCGGATCTTTATCCGGGTCGCAAAGCAGCAACCGTGACAGCGCGGCGCATCCCGCTAGCTGGCTGAAGGTTACATCTGTCGACGCAAGTTGGCTTTCCATCACTCTTATCCCCTGGCTTTCGGCGTATTAGTAAACGATTGTTGCTGGCAAAGTTGAGATATCGACATCACTGCGGTTGTGGCTGGCTTGGTGACGTATTCGGAGGACTTGGCACCGGCGCTTCAGTCGGCTCGACTACCGTCGAACCGTCCCGGCGCCTCAGCACAACCGGCGTGTTGAGCTTGCGCGCTGCCGCTTGTTCACTCGATATCTTAGAACGAACCTGGTCGGAACTGTCCTGCGCCGCATCGAGCACGGACAGCCCTTCTTTCGACCGTAGCGAAGCGAGGCCTACCTTAGAGTTGGCCCCCTGCCCAGTACGAGCGCGCTCGTAGTAGAACTGCGCTGTTTCGAGATCTCCGTTCATCTCGGCGGCGTAGCCAGCGTTGTTAATCGAAAATGCACTTGTCGGATCCAAGCGAAAAGCCTCGCGAAAATCCTGGTCGGCATGTTCGGTCTGGTTGCGATTGATGGCCCACACTCCGCGCAGGCTCAACAATGAAGCTTGGGCCTCGGGGCTCTTAGCATTCTGTATCCGCTGTTCCACGCGGAATGCGTTGGCAGCCGCCATTTCGCTTACGGACTTCCCTCTCCACGAGGCGTCGCCCACCGTTACCACGACCACTTTGTTGGACTTTGTGTCGGCCGCGCTGCGGTAGGATTTGACCGCTCCATCAAGGTCGCCCTGCGATTCTGCCGCCACTCCAAGATTATTAAGAGTAAACGCGTTATTGGGATCTACCGTGAGTGTGTCCCGGAGAACCGACTCAGCTTCCAGAGGGCGTCCATCGGCCAAGAGCTTCATGGCTCGAATATTGCCTTGATTCACGCGCAAGTCGAGATCGCCGACCCCGCCTATGGCTTGTTTGAGGGTTTCGCCTCGAAGAGAGGCCACATTTGAGCGGTCGATCATGGCATCATTTGCCTGCTCAGAGGCCAGACCATAAAACTTGCCAGCCCGGTCCAAATCGCCTTCCAGTTCGGCTACATAGCCCAAGTTGTAGAGGGTAAAGGGGTCGCTGGCGTCGTAGAGATAAGCTTTAAGAAAAGCTGATTCGGCCTGCTGGAAATGGTGCTTTTTTACCAGTTCGACACCCTCCCGGTTGAGCTTTTGCACCGGGGTAAGTGCGCTGCGCTTGGGAATGGTAACCTTTAACGTGCTGGCGGCGTGGCAAGTTCCGGAAAATACAACCGCGATCGTAGCTGCGGACGCTAGGAGGTTGGCTTTGGCGTTGCGCGACGAGCTTCGAACCTTTTTCACACCCAATTTGATGCAAATGGCGGCTATCTGTTGCCAGAAGCGAGACTTTCGAGGCTCGTCCGCTCCGCCATCCAGACCACGCCGAAGGCGCCTTCGGCATCCCATAGATGGCAGGAATGCGCCCCCAGAATGGATCCGTTCGAGGATATGTCAAACATGGTTTTAGCAACACTTTTAGTGGTTTTCGGCTTCGGGCAAGCGTCCGCGCTGTCTTCTCCCAGCATGGACCCGACCCCGCCGGGCAGCGTTCCGGCGATTACGCGTGGAACCGACCCGAATGCCCTTCCCGATCTGCCCAATTTGCAGCCGGGGAAGTCCAGTACTATTGGCGGAAATATCCGAAAACTAGACCGCATCCGCGACCAGATCAACATCGACGTGTTTGGCGGAAAGCGTTTGACGCTCCTGTTCGATGCTCGCACCCATATTTTTCGCGACGGTAAAGCCGCGACAATCCAAGACCTTCGTCCGGGCGACCACATCTCGGTTGAAACGGTGCTTGACGGCACAGCTGTTTTCGCGCGGAGCATTCACATGCTGACGACCGTGCCTGCCGCCCAGTTTCAGGGCCAAGTCGTCGATTTTGATCGCGGCAAGCAGGAACTCGTGTTGCGAGACAGCCTAGCCGCCGAACCGGTCAGGCTTCGCGTGGCTTCGACCACTCAAGTCTCTCGAATTGGACAACCGTCCGTGACGGTCGCCGACCTTACACCTAACACGCTGGTCTCGGTTGTGTATGAAGGTTCTGGTGCAAGCGGAGTCGCAAAACAGATCTCGCTTTTGGCGTCGCCCGGCAACACCTTTGTGTTCGCGGGCAAGCTGACGTTTCTCGACATGCACGCTGGAACTCTAGTTGTGCTTGATCCCCGGGATCAGAAGAGATATGACATTTCATTTGAGCGCAGCCGGCTTCCCGGTAGCACGGAACTTCGCGAGGGCAGCGATGTCAGCGTGACTGCTGAATTCGACGGACGGCAATATGAGGCAAAAAAAATCTCGGTGCTTAAGCCTCAGTTAGAAAAACCGTAAGGCCAACCTAGCGGAAGCGGTAACCGGGCTTTAGCTCACACCTGAAAACCGTCGACAGGTCTTTGCTGTGCCCGTCAGTGCATTGCGCCCAACTTAACGATAGGTTCGGTCCCAGAGGAAACACCGTTGCGTCTCCGTTCAGTTCCGCTTCCAAACTTGGCCCTTCGGAAGACTGCGGAACGCTGAAGCTCAACGCCGGTCCGAAAATCACCGGATAGGCTTCTCTCACTGTATCGCTCACCATAGGGTGCACGACTTCCGCCTCGACAAGAAAAGTCGCGGTGTCTGACCAGTCGCGGGCCACCAGGGTAACGGTCCTTCCGTCGTTGGAAAACACTTCTTGCTCCACGCTCGTGAACGGGCAGGGTCCTGCAATGCATGAAATGCGGAGATTACGAAATTCGTTACCCTGCCCCGCGTCCATAACCGCGGAGGATGTGTTGGCCTTCCACTTTCTGTCCGGAGAACAAACAGGCTGGCCCTTGCAGGGAATATTGCCTTTGTTTTCGACCTGAAATGTTTTGACCGTGCTGCCCACGTTGGCTTCGGTCGTCGCCTTCACCAGATATCGCACTTTAACATTGGAAATCACCTGCTGGGGCTGACCGGGAATTCCTGCCTTTTTCTCCGGCATTCCGATAGGTTCCATACGCGCGATATAAATCTGGTCGCTGATAAACTCGCTGAGTTCCAACGGTTGGTAGCCGGGCTTTCGGAATTGCAATTTTATTGGCTGCCGACGGCGGAATCCGCGGGGCAGCGTGATCAAGAACCTGCCGGACCCGTCAGTAGTCACGGGCCCCATGACTTCATCGGTGATGGCGGTGACTTGGGCGCCTTCGATCGGAACTTGTTTATTGAAGTCTGAATCCTGCCGGATGACGGCCCCGTTCAGAGTGATCCGCCGGCGCTTGCGAATGACAGAGGAGGTCATAATTCCAGCCGTCACAAGCAGAATCAAAGCTACAACCCAGATCGAGACTTTTGTTGCTCCCGTCATATTTCGTAACATACACTGAAATCATTGAACGTACGGGCCGTTGTTTGTCGTTGCTTGCGCAACATTGCCGTTTCCGTCCCTATGAATCGTCCTACATCTTCTGAACCCGCGCAAGGCCGCGCAAAAACAACTTTATCCCGCCGTCAGGCGCTGCTTAGGATTGCCGGTGCGGGGGCATCGCTTCCCTTCCTGAAGCTGTGGGCTTTGCAAACGCGTCCGGGAAATGGAGAACACGCGGGTTCGGCGCCGCTTCCGACGAATCCCGGCGTATCCGCCGAAGACGACGCGCTGCTCGATGAAATTGAGAAAGCGCACACCCTCTTTTTTTGGGAGCAAGCCAATCCGCAGACTGGCCTCATTAAAGACCGTTGCGACGTGCGCTCGAACGATACCGGGGTGGTGGCCAGCATCGCAGCAACCGGCTTCGGATTGACGGCACTCTGCATCGCGGAAAGACGTGGTTACATTACTCCGACCGACGCGCGTACGCGGGTAGCCGCTACGTTGCGGTTTCTCTGGAAAAAGCTTCCGACCCATCGGGGGTTTTTCTATCACTTCGCCAACATTACTACGGGCGAACGCATGTGGGATTCGGAAGTGTCGTCGGTGGATACGGCGATCCTGCTGTGCGGAATTTTGACTTGCCGGGCGCATTTCGAGGAACACTCGGAGATCAGCAATCTGGCGTTCGAAATTTTCAACCGTGTCGATTGGGGCTGGCTGTCGGAAGATACTTCGCTTCTGCCCCACGGCTGGACGCCGGAAATTGGATTTCTTCCCTACCGTTGGGATTACTACAGCGAATTGATGATGATGTACCTGCTCGGCCTGGGCTCTTCCGCTTATCCGTTGCGGCTGGACGTGTGGAACGCGTGGAAACGGACGACTTTCGAATACGACGGGCTGCGATACGTGGGTTCGTTTGCGCCGCTGTTTGTGCATCAATACTCTCAGGCCTGGTTTGATTTCCGGGGCAAGCGTGACAAATACGCGGACTACTTTAAGAATTCGCAAATTGCCACCGACGTTCACCGTCGATTCTGCCTGGAATTAGCGAAACAGTTTCCCGATTACAGCGAAGACTTGTGGGGGATTACGTCTTCCGATTCGCGGCAAGGATATGTGGTGTGGGGTGGGCCACCCGCTCTGGGGCCGATCGATGGAACCGTGGTTCCCTGCGCTGCCGGAGGGTCATTGCCCTTCATGCCGCAAGAAACTTTGCGTGTTCTCCGAAATATCCGCAAACGATACCCTTCGGCATGGAGCCGCTACGGGTTCGTCGACGCTTTCAATCCGCTGACGAATTGGTTCGACAACGATGTGATCGGCATCGATCTCGGAATCACGATGTTGATGGCGGAAAATCTTCGCAGCAGTTTCGTGTGGGACACTTTCATGAAAAACGCGGAAGCTACGCGCGGCATGGAACGCGCGGGATTCAAGCCGACGGCTGGACCAGAGAGCGGTTCACGCTAGTCAACCGTGTTTAGTGAAGCTCGACCAGAGCCAACCCGTGTGACGGCACCGTCACTTCCAGCAGGTGGTCTTTCACGGCGACGGCTTCGGGATTACCAAGTTCCCCTGCTTGCTGAAGAGTTTTGATTTGCGATGCGGTAGGACTGGCTGGCGATTTCATTTCTAGGTAAGCCTTGCGCACATCTCCGTGATCGTCATCGACGCGCCACATCGAGGCCTGTCTAGCCCGGCTTCCAGAAAAATTCAACTCAAAGCGCCTGGGCTCCGCAGTTTGGTCGGGAGCGGAGTAATTCCACAGAGCGATCACGACAGTTCCATCTTTCCGGCGAGTTGCCAGGAGGGAATCCGATTCCGTTGGGATCCTCTGATCTCCGAGACGGTGCAAAAGTTTTATCGCATTGAAGGCGGCCTTGGGTATATCTCGTTCCGCGATTAAACCGTATCCCCCATAAAGCGGGGTCTTGACGACTCCCTGCTCTTCAAACACGTCGGAGAAAGCCCACAGCGACATCATCCGCGTAAGACCGTTGCAGCGGACAATCGTATCCGCGAGCCACGGACCCATGAAGGTAGAATCGGTGATCTGAGTTTCGTTCTTGTAAGTAGCATTGAATTCGCTCCAAATGAGCGGCAACGCCGGCATGGCTGACGCCTGTATCTGGTCGTGAACTTTTTGCACGGAACGGCACACCATTTCATTGCGAGGGATATCGCCTGGTTTGCCGAATACGTCTTGAGATGAATCGTCGCCGTAGACATGCGTGGAAACGAAGTCGGCGGGAACGTGATTGTCGGCGCAGTGTTTGATGAAAGCATCCACCCACGCCGCCTGCGCGGTGGCGGGACCACCCACGCGAAGTCTTGAATTTACGCCTTTGATGGCACGCGCGGTGTGATCATAGAGTTCCCAATAAGTGGATTGTCGCGGCTCTCCCGACCAGAAGTCGAGATTGGGCTCATTCCAGACTTCGAAATACCACTGGCTCACTTCTTCCAGGCCGTAGCGTTCGATCAAGTGATTGGTGAAGGCTGCAATGAGCGCGTCCCATTTTTGCCAGTCTTTGGGAGGTTCGGTGTTCGGCTTGTACCAAAAAGCATGGTCGGTCTGCTTGAGCGCCAATTTGCGCGGCATGAAGCTCAGTTCGACAAATGGCTTGACCCCTTCGGCAAGCAGTCCGTCATAAATTTCATCGACGTATGAGAAGTTGTAGTGCGGCTTGCCCTCCGCATCCTCGTCGTAGACTCCGACTTCATCATGAAAAATGGCGTGAAATCTGACGTACTCAAAACCTGTTGCTGACTTCACGGCGCGCAAGTCTTTGCGATAGTCGTCACGCAGCGCGAGGATGGCCCGCCCCGAGCCGAACATTCGCTCCCAGTAGTGCGGAAAGGGTTGCGTGGCGGCGTTGACGTCGATTACAACTCTCTGCGGCCCGGCAACAGTTTGACTCAATAGCGCCGGAGTAACCGCGAGCAGCGTGATGGCGACTGCGATTACAGCGCGCGCAAATGGAAGTGGCACGCAACGACTAGCTTTCGGAGTTTGGGTTTTGCAAATAAATTTAAGCGGCAAAGCGCGGCCTGCCAAGTTGGGGATTTGCTCGGGTCACAGGTTTCTCCTGAAGCAATAATTCGGTGGCTTGGACGTAGGGGTTCTTGTGGAACCAGCGGCGGGCCACACCGTCGCCTAGGAAATTGGCGATCGCCAGCAAACTCATGCCTTGATGGTGGGCCATCCAGCAGCGAACGATTTCGGGTTGTCGGCGGCGTCTTCCCTTTTCGTCTTCGCCAAAATCGACGGCTTCATAGAAGCCAAGCGCTCCTAGCCAACCGGCGCGTTCCATGCGCCGCAAATTCTTTAACGCTTCGTCGGAATCGACGTGAAGCGCGAGCAAGGTGGAGTACGGCGAGACCACCAGAAGCTGGGCGTTTGACGAGCGCAGCGCGAGTCCGGGCAATCCGAAAGCAAAATACTTGTATCCTCCGCCGTCATCCTTCTCGGCGTAGCCCGATTCCGAAATTCCCCAAGGAATATTTCGTCGATCGCCATAAGCCCGCTGAGCACGCACCGCTTCCAGTGTGGCGCGGTCTAGGAGAGTGTCGGGATGGGTTTCCATCCAAAGCGACGGCATTAGGTATTCAAACATCGTACCCGACCAGGAGAGGAGCACAATCCGCTCGTTGTTGACGGCGTGACGCCGGGCCAGGGCAAACCAGCTCTCTTGCGGAATATCGTTTTTTGCGATGGCAACAAAAGTAGCCACACGCGATTCGGAAGCCAGTTGGTCGTAGCATGCAGGCTCCGACTTGTTCTTGTTTGCGTCGAACGCCACCGATAGAAGCTTACGGTCTGGATTAAAAAGAAACTTAAAATCCATGTTGTCGGCGAAAGTGCCAGCCTGGGATGCGATAGCGCGAAGGTCGTGAATAAGCTCCGCCGCTTTGGCGCTGGCCTTGGGCAATAGTTCCTTGAGACTTCGGCTCAAACTCTTGTCCACGCCGGTGTCGGCGGCGAGAAGCCCCGATAGCTGCTCAATGAAGTCGGGCAAGTTCGAAACCTTAACTTCATCCCACTTTCCGCTTTTGCTATTTTCAAGCCGCGTTCGAAGCGGGCGGAACTCGGGCAAGAGCCAGGGCGTGAAATCGGTGACGAGATTTTTGACCTTTGCGACGCGCTCTTGAAGCTGGGTGACAAACCACTCTGAGGTCAGAGCGGAATCCCCGGTTTGAGTTGCTGGGATCTGCGAAGTTTCGGTGATTGCTGCCATCCAATCCGTGCGGCGAGCGCGAGTGAAGGCGCGAAGCTGCTTTCTCGATACGCGCTTCGCCGCAACACCCTCATGCAAATAATCCGAAATACCGTCGGCCAAACTTGAACTGATGATGGGCTGGCCCAGCATCTCCAGGCATCCTTGCTCCAAAGTCCACAACGAAGCGAGCAGGTTTCCGCTGTCCACCGACGACACCACGAGCGGCGGAAGCACTTCGCAAGTCTTGACGCTGTACCAATTGAACAGGTGGCCTCGATGAAGACGCAGGCTCGCGGTCGTGCGCAGAGTTCCGAGGGTTAATTCTGCGAACTCAGGAACGGTGATGTAGCCAAGCTGGCACGCCACCTGCCGGGAGTTGATAAGAAAGCCCAGGTTGGTGGGCGACAAACGTAAGTCGGCAAGCTCCGGGGATTCGCGAACGTTATCCGGTATCAGGTAATTATTTTCCGGACCACCGTATTCAGCAAAAAATCGCCAGGTCCGCAATGCGATACGACGCAGGAATCGCTTCTCCACGTTGGATTCTTTCCTCTGCCTGTTCGGAGATCGATTGAGCCAACGGGAAATCAATGGGCTGGCCACCCATAGTAAGAGCACAGGCAACGCGGCCGCCAGCGATGTCGGACGCGCCCACCAAATCAACAAGCCGATGCCAATCGCGAGGACCGGAGTCCAATCCAAATATAAATCCAGGGTCGTGCGGGGAATGAGACCGAGTTCTTCTTCCGCTGCGGTCACCCATTGAAGCAGTCGTTCGCGAGTGACGGCCAAGCGAACCACAGTGCGCACCAAGGCGTCGAGCGAGAGCAGCATTTGATGAGCGAGAAAAACCAGGTTGAGCAGAATCCCCACGTTCGCAGCGGCGAGTGCATCCACAGCATCCCGCGCGATGTGACGATCTTGTTTGGCCGCGGCACGGGCCAACTGAAACATGGCACGGCACCACTCCGGGAAGAACAACAGCGCGCAGGTCACAAGCGTCCAGTAGGCAGCCGTGCCGGGAAGCACCAACCACCCCATCAGAAAAAGCACAAACGTTGCCGGTTCCACCATGCTGCGCCGGAGATTGTCGAAAATCTTCCACTGCGATACCAGCGAAATTGGATTCTGAACTTTTTCGCCGTGCGCTCCCGGGACTTTACTCAGCATCCACTCTGCAATTTGCCAGTCTCCGCGAAGCCAGCGATGTTTCCGGCGGTTGTAGGCGCTGTAGTGCGAGGGATAGTCCTCGATAATTTCAATGTCGCTGGCCAACCCTGCGCGGACGTAGGCCCCTTCGATCAGGTCATGACTCAGCAAGAGATTTGTGGGGAAACGGCCGTCTAAAACTTTATGCAGGACGTCGACTTCGTAAATCCCCTTGCCAACGTAGCTGCCTTCGCCGTAAAGATCCTGATAGACGTCCGAGCTGGCGCGGGTGTAAATGTCGAGGCCCGTCTGTCCCGAATATATCTTCGCTAGACGGGACCGGGCCGCGCTGCGCACGCTCACGCCCACGCGCGGCTGCAACAATCCGTAGCCCGCTTCAACGATGTTCTTTCGGTGGTCGATAATTCCCTGATTCAGGGGATGAGCCATGGCCCCGATCAATCGATGGGCGACGCCTCGTGGAAGCAGGGTGTCGGCATCCAGGCAAATCACAAAGCGCACGGACGGGAGCTTGCTCAGGTCCCCGATTTGCTGGGCGTACTCCGTGTGTTCGCCACGAAGGTAGCGATTAAGTTCGATCAGTTTCCCGCGTTTACGTTCCCAACCCATCCACGCGCGTTCGCGAGGATTGTAGCGGCGGGCGCGGTGAAGCAGGAAGAATCCGCCGTGGTCGGGACGCCGGTACTTCGCATTAAGGTCGCGAATTAGCTGGGCGCAAAGAATTTCGAGGGGATCGTCGCCAGGTTGCGGCGCTGCGATCGAATCCGGGAGATCCGTCAGCAGCGCAAAGTGCAGGTTCCGATCGTAGTTACTCAGGAAGCGTACTTCGATATCCTCGACCAGCTTGCGCACCTGGCCTTCATTCAGCAGCAACGCTGGAATGGTGACCAAGGAAACACAATCGTCCGGGATGCCGCCGGCAAAGTTTAATTTTGGCAGGATTTGGGGAGTGAGGAGCGACGTCGCGAAGTAGTTCACCAACTGAACGGCTGTTTCCGAGCATGGGATCGCGAGCGCCGCCAGGGTTAGAACCCAAAGTTCAAACGATGACTGGGTGAATCCTGAGAAATTAGCGACGATGGCCGCGATCACGACCGTGAATAGCACGATGCTGGGAACGTACAAATCGTCCGGGCGCGATTTGAGAACGGTTCGGACCCGCTCAGGAAATGGCGGACGGAAATCGCTCTTCTCGCGCAACTCCTTCTCGCCCTCGGCCACCAGGTAATACCCAATGTGAGAAAAGCGAGCGGTCCTGCGAGGATCGGAGCCTGAGGAATTCTTTGCTTTCTGCGCTAGCTCCAATGCTCGCAACGCTACTTCCTGTTCATTCAGTTCGGAATGGGCGGCGATCTTTGCCACTGCATCCCGGTATAAGTCGCGGCTTTCAGATTCCATGCGGCTGTATGCCCCGGCTGGATCCTGCGCCAGGGTGCGGTCAAAAAGAATGAACGGCTCAACTACCACCCGCCACGGGGTCACGTTGACGGCACGCAGCGAGTCCATCGAGGATTGTTGTTCTGCGTGGTCCGATTGTGTTTTTTCACGGCTCGCCAAGAGATGCTCGAGCAAAATCATCTTCAGCGCGGAGCTGAGCGTCCACAGCTCGGCCAAATCAAGAGCGGTGCTTTCCTGGAAACCGCGAATGAACGCAGAAAAAGTTTCTTCGTCGCAATGGGAACCCGAACTTTCAACCAGACCTTCAGCGATGGCCATCACTCGCGGCAACACTTTGCCTTCTGGTGTGCGTACATGGGGCAGCCGGCAAATCCGGCGCGTCGATTCCCTCACCTCATGGAACGTGCTAGCCAGAAGAGGGGCATTTTCACGAAAGCTCGGCAGGGTGGGATCGGGAACGGTGTTCGCGTCGGCCTCTGCTTGAAAAGCACGATTGAGACGCTTTTCCAGGTTGCGAACACGTTCGGGGCATGTGCGCGACCATCGAACTCCCGGCATCCAGCTCAAGCGGCTCGCGACTCTCCGCCCGGACGCTTCTAACTCCGCTACAAGCGGGCCTCGGGCCTCCGCTTCCGGCTGTCTGCCGTTCGCGTCGATCGTCCCCGGTTGCATGGTTTGCGGCATCGATGTATCCATCAGCGGTAACTGGCAGCCTGCATCTCGAACATTTCCGCGTAGCGCCCGGCAAGACTCACCAATTGCTGATGATTTCCCTGCTCGGCAATTGCGCCGTCTTCGAGCACGACAATGCGATCCGCCATTCTCACCGTCGAAAAGCGGTGAGAGATGAACAAAGCCATTTTATCCGTGGTCAATTCGCTAAAGCGGCGAAAGACTTCGAACTCGCTGCGCGCGTCAAGGGCCGCCGTCGGTTCGTCCAGAATTAGAAGCTGCGCATCCCGGAGGTAGGCACGCGCCAGAGCAACTTTCTGCCACTCTCCGCCGGATAAATCGACGCCGCCATCGAACCGCCGCCCCAGCATCTGGTCAAACTTGCGGGGCAAGCGCGCAAGGACTTCATCGGCCTGGCTCTTTTCAGCGGCGCTTCGCAGGCAGTTCCAGGTTTTCGATTTCTTCGATTTTTCCCGTGGCGATGTTTTCGCGGGCTGTCATTTCATAACGCATGAAATCCTGGAATATCACGCCAATCTCGCGGTACAAATCCTCCAGACGGTATTCTCGGAGATCGACCCCGTCCAACAAGATTTGGCCTTCGGTTGGGTCGTACAAGCGGGTGATGAGCTTGACGATTGTAGTTTTGCCCTGTCCATTCTCGCCGATCAAAGCGATGCGTTCACGCGCATGAAGCGTGAAGTCCAGCCTGTTTAGGATAAGGCGCTCGCTACCTGGATAATGGAATGAGACTCCACGAAACTCGATCTTGCCGAAATGCTTCGGCGCAGGCAGCGCGTTCGGCTTCGAACGAATCGTCGGCTCCATGGCAAAGAACGCCAGCAGGTCGGTGAGAAATAGCGCCTGGTCCGCGATTCCCGACAATGTAGAGAAGACCTGCTGGAGGTTCAGACTTGCCTGCTGAATTGCGCCAGCCAGAAACGTCAACGTTCCGATGCTCAGAGCACCCTGCAAGGTGCGCCAGATCACAAACACGTAGGCGGCGTAATAGCCCATCGTGCCAAGCATCGAAAGCAGCGACGTTGCCGCAAAGCGGCGGCGGGCGAGAGAGACGTCCTGATCGTAGACTTCGTTCGATAAGCGCGTGAAGCGATCCGAGAGAAAGCCGCTCAACCCGAAAAGCTTCAGTTCTTTCGCGGCTTCTTTGCTTCCAGCCAATTGGCGGAGATAATCCATCTGCCGTCGAACTGGCGTCTGCCGAAAGTTCTTTTCGTATCCCAGAAACGCGAAGTGGCTTTCCCCCAGAAATGCGGGCAAAACTCCGGCGGCGAGCAAGAACATCAGCCAAGGAGAAAACGCGAAAATTGCCGCGGACATCAGGACAGCGGTAATGACCTGCTGAACCAACCGCCCGATAGATTGAATCATCCCCAGGCGATCGGTCGCTTGTACACGGGCGCGCTCCATCCGGTCATAAAACAGCGGATCTTCGTAGGCCTGAAGATCCAGGCTGGCGGCATGCTTCATCACCAGGATGCTGACGTGACGGGTGTAGTTTTCAGCTAGAAGCGAGTCCAAAAAATCGATAAATCGCGCCAAGAGGCTGTTGGCGACGGCGATGCCGAACTCCGCACCTACCAGCCACCACAAACGCTGAGGTACCGGGCCGCCAGTGGAAACCTTGTGGACGATGCCATCGATGATCAGCTTGGTTACCCACAAAAGGACAATGGGCAGTACTGAAGCGACGACGCGGAAAACCAAGTTCAGTGAGACAATCGCGCGGCCGGAGTTCCACACGATGCGGAGCGTAGGCGGGACGTTGCGCAGGGCTAGTACTCGCTGCCGCCAATTTCCGCCTGAATTTTTTGCCTTTTCGCTGGTCAACCCGGAGCGCATCCTACACAAATTTCAGCTGTTTTCGACTTTTAGCCGCATGATTATGAGGCGAAATTTGACAGCCGAGTTGCCCTTAGTCTAGACCATGCAACGCCGCCTTATTTCTCGGCCTCTACGCCAACCCAGGGCGACATTCAGGAACGCCGCCTTGCGACCACCCGATAACTGGCTTCTGCATCTTAGAACACGCGATAATGGGCTCTGTGAGGACAGGAAATTGAACTTGCTGGTGACAGGTGGAGCCGGTTACATCGGAAGCGTGATTGCCGGCCAATTGGCGGCTTCGTCCCACCGAGTGACGATTTACGACAATTTGAGCAAGGGGCACCGTCCCGCCGTACCAAACAGCGCGGAACTCGTCATCGGCGATTTGGCCGACCGGGATCGCTTGGCCCATGTATTCGAAGGGGGCAAATTCGATGCCGTTCTTCATTTCGCGGCCTCTATCGAAGCGGGCGAATCGATGCTTGCCCCCGAAAAGTTCTTTCGGAACAATTCCGCCAATACCCTGAATTTGCTCGAATGCATGCTAGTGGCGGGAACCAGGAAGTTCGTATTCTCGTCGACGGCAGCGCTCTACGGCAACGCACACGATAAGCCGATTGCCGAAGACGATCTCTATGATCCGACCAACCCCTACGGCGAATCGAAACTGATGGTCGAGAAAATGCTTGGCTGGTTTCACCGGATTCACGGGTTGCGATATGCGAGTTTGCGATACTTTAATGCGGCTGGCGCTGATGGCCACCATCGCGGCGAGGCGCACAATCCAGAGACGCACCTGATCCCGCGAGTGTTGCAGGTCGCTTTAGGTCAAGCCGAATCGGTTTCGATATTCGGCGCCAACTACAAGACACCGGACGGAACCTGTGTTCGCGATTACATTCACGTGAGCGACCTGGCGTCGGCACATTTATTGGCTCTCGATGCGCTTCAAGACAGCGATCGCCCGCTGATTTACAACCTAGGCAACGGCACGGGATTCTCCGTGCGCGAAGTCATTCAGGCGGCGCGGGCCGTGACCGGACGCGACATCAAATCGGTCGACCGCGAGGTGCGGCCCGGGGATCCTTCAGCGCTCATTGCCAGTTCCGAGAAGATACGGCGCGAGCTGGGGTGGATGGCGAAAATACCAAAGCTAGAAAACATCGTGGCTTCTGCGTGGGATTGGCACAGACTTCATCCGCATGGTTATTCGGAATCGGGAGACGAAGATCATCCGGAGCCCGTCGGCGCGGCTACACCCAGCGCTGGCAGCGCATGATTTTGATCGGCCGATAGTAAGTAGTAGAAGATACGCTGAAGGAGGAAGACGATGTACACGATAGTTCTAATTATCCTGGTACTGCTGCTTCTGGGAGCGTTGCCTACCTGGCCTTATAGTTCGGGATGGGGATATTATCCCAGCGGCGGCCTGGGTCTGGTTGTTTTGATTTTGCTGATACTGGTACTAACCCGCCGGATTTAGTGCGGCGATTCCCTTTGACGCAATTTAAGGAGTATTGATGAAACTCTGCGGGTCAATCGTCCGATTGGTTGGCTTTGTGTTTTTGTTTGCAGTCACCGGTTTACTGGGGCAAATTAACCCGCAGTCGACCGCTCCGCCGCGATCAACTCAACCTGCGCCGCAACAGGCGCCGCAACCTGTGCCGCCCGCCGGCAACGATTCTGGCATTTTCGTCTTCAAAACCGAAGCGCAGGAAGTAGTGCTTCACGCGACGGTCGTAGATCAAGAACGGCGGCCAATTTCGGGCCTTTCGAAAACTGCATTCTCAATCAGCGACGGCGGGGTTCCTCAACCGATCACCTCGTTCCGAACGGAAGACGTTCCGGTAGCGATGGGAATTTTGATCGACAACTCAGGGTCGATGTTAGAAAAGCGCGAAAAGGTGAATGACGCGGTGCTGAACCTGATTCGATCCAGCAACCCGAACGATGAGCTTTTTGTCGTGAACTTCAATAAGGTCTCCTACCTCGATCAGGACTTTACTTCCGACATCAGTCTGCTTCAGGCTGCGTTGCACCATGTCTCCACCTCGGGAAGCACAGCGCTCTACGATGCGACCGTAGCGGCAGCAGTACACGTTTCCAATAACACGAAGGAACAAAAGAAAGTCCTGTTGCTAATCACAGACGGCCAGGACAACATGAGCCAGAAAACGCTGCAAGAGGCCACCCGCCAGCTTCAGCAGGAAAATGGGCCCATCGTTTATGCAATCGGACTGACCGGCGAAGCCCTCACCGACGCCGGGCGTGATGCGCTTTCAGAGCTGGCCAGCGCGACTGGGGGTGCAGTTTTCTTTCCTCAAAGTCTGCAAGAAGTTGACGCGATTACCAGAAAAATCGCCCAAGACATACGCACGCAATATACGCTGTCGTATCGTCCAACGAACGGCGCGAAAACCTACCGGCCGCTGAATGTGGCAGCGGTGGCGCCGAGCTACGGCCCGCTCACCGTCCGAACAAAAACTGGATATTATCCGGGCCAGAGCCAGCCTCGATAGGCGCGAAAAAAAGCCCGATGCTTTAAGCATCGGGCGGAGAAGAGACTCGTCACGAACTACGCAGCGGCTGCCTCACCAAATGAGATGGAAAGCGGCACGGGAATCGGTTGTTGAGCGCTGGGGCCAGGCTTGGCCAAAAATTCTCGAATTCTTAGCCGCGCCTTATGGAGCTGGGATTTCGAGTTCCCTACTGAGCAGCCGAGCAGTTTAGCTATCTCCTGATGCTCGTAGCCGTCGATTTCGTGCAGAAGGAACACAGTTCTGTAACCTTCCGGCAAATCTTCAATCGCCTTGTGGAGCGCAATGCGGTCCACACACCCAGCTAAGTTATTGTCAGTGCTGGAGTAATCCCGAAACACTGGCTTTCCGTCCGCCCCTTCGTGGGTTGGCTGATCAAGGGAAAGCTGAGGCAGCGACTTCTTACGAAAGTGCATAAGGACTGTGTTGACCGCAACGCGGTGCAGCCAGGTCGAGAAGGCCGAGTCTCCCCGGAAATCGCCTAGCTTGCGAAAGACCTGCATGAAGGCGTCCTGGGTAAGATCCTCGGCTTCGGCCACGTTCTTTGTCATTCTCAGACAAATGAAGTAAACACGTGACTTATGTGACTGAAACAGCTCGGCGAACGCTGCTGGGTCGCCGGCTTGGGCACGCCGAAGGACTTCATCATTACTCTGGCCAGAGGCGCTGGTGTTGCTCATTCACTACTCTCCTGAAGATAGAATTGCACGGGGGTTGCTTGACTTAACGAAGATAAATTCCAAGGGCAAAATCGTCTATCGGGCTGTGCCTGTAATTTGCAGGCAACCCAAACCTGATTTCTTACAGTAACCGGGTACCCGATCTAAGGATTTTGCGCTGATGGGTACAGATTTCACTGATCCTCCCTAGGTGAAATCCTTAGACGGAAGAAAGGTCGCCATGATGATAAAACTTCTGCACACCGCTGAAGAATTCCCAAAATCGGGGATTTTCCGCAAATAGGGCCTGTCAGAGATTAGTTCTGTACGGCGGAAGAACACACCAATTCCGGATTGTTTGCGAGGATCCGCAAGAAATACATCGCGCGCTCGATGGCTTCGTGCTCATCAGATCGAACCAAAGCTGCGTCGTGAAAAATCATGCCAGCACGCGCTTGGAGCACGATCTCTGCATCCGCTATGCGTTGCTTAAGCATGGTCTGATCCTCTTCCAGAATTGCCGCCTTGTAGGTTTCGCGCCAATCTTGAAACATCCCGAGGTCGGATGAGTGGGGGGAGGTCAGTGCTTGGCTGATATGTGCGCTCATGAAACCGACTCCTGGAACTTGGATGCAACAACTTTCTAATGGAGTATCGCCAAATCGAGGAGAAACAGGAATCGGGTTCATTCTGTAGGCAGCGTGTCTGCAGCGGTACCAAAGTTACGTTCGAATGTACGCGCCAAATCGAGGTTTTTAAAACTGACCTTAGGCAATCGCCTGAGGCCGACCCTCGACAGCGAACTTGTTACCTCCGATCGCGGCAGCGATCTGCCCGCCTCGGGCTTTCTATCTATGATCGTTTTTCAGCGAGCTTTTCATCGTCACGAATGCTTGCGCGTGATCAGATCGACACGGCATAACAACCTCCGCTGAATCTATGCATCGAAGGGTCTCTCACAGAATGCGAAATTGATCGGGAGGCAAACAATGTCAAATTTTTCGAAGCTAACGAACACTTCGCCGTGGGCACTGGATCGCAGGGGGGTATTGAAATCCATGGGAACGATGTTGGGCGCGTCACTTATTTCGAAAGGTAATCCTTACGCCTGGGGGCAAACCGAGGCATTCCAGGGACGAAGCGGACGTAGCAATTCACCGATGCACAAAGGTATGGTCGGATTTCAATTGGCGTTCGAGCAATTTGGGATTCGCGAACTGGTGGAACTGGGCGTCGCCGTGGAGAAGGCGGGATTCGATGTTCTTACCGCAAGCGATCACTTGCAGCCGTGGCAGGCGAACGAAGGGCACGCCGGGCAGGCATGGATCGCGCTTGGGGCGATCGGCGAGCGCACGAAACGTATGTGGATGGGGACGACGGTCACCTGCCCGACGTTTCGATACAACCCCGCCGTGGTGGCTGAGGCGTTTGCTTCGTTGAATTTTCTGGCGCCGGGAAGGATTTTTCTCGGGCTTGGTTCTGGAGAAGCTTTAAACGAGGAAGCAGCGGTGGGGAGTTGGCCCGCGTGGCCGGAACGCTCGGAGCGATTGGTCGAAGCAACGCAAATCATTCGCGACCTGTGGGGCGGTCAGCAGGTTCAGCATTCGGGCAAATATTACAAAGTGAACATGCGGCTCTACGATGCCCCCTCGCCTGCGATTCCGCTGTTGATGGCGGGCAACGGACCGAAAGCAATGCATAGGGTCGGGCAATATGCTGACGGGCTCATTACCGATCCAAATACCTGGAAGGAACACAAGGCAGAGTTTGAGGCGGGAGCGAAAGCTGGCGGCAAAAACGCAGCGCAGATGCCGGTTTTTATCGAGCAATTCGTCACCGTGGGCGATCAAAAGGAAAGCGACAAAGCCGCTGAGCTGTGGCGCTTTCTGCCCAAGGCATGGAAGCCTTACTTCAATGTGCGGGACCCGCAGGAAATTCAAGACCGCGCCGACAAAGAAGTCCCACTGGAAAACGTGCAGGAAGGCTGGCCGATCAGCACCGACCCTGAAGTCCACGCCAAAGCCATTGCCGAACTCTTTCAAGGTGGAGCGACCGAAGTCCACATCCACAGCGGGCAAAAAGACCAGATGCGTGTGATCGAGTTTTACGGGAAGGAAGTTTTGCCGAGGTTGCGCCGGGCGGCTTGAGGCGCTGCCTTTCCGATATTTAGCGGACTGTTTTGCTGCCGAGTGCGATCCGTAGAAGCACTCGGCGTTTCTTTGTTGGGCGAGCATGCCGGTGTACTCGGCTAAGCTGATAATATTCGTTGCGGATGACAGCAATCCCCTTCGACCTCTCGTCTGAATACGTTCTTAAGCTGTTTGTCCACGACAGCCCCTTTCTGTTCATCGGCGCAGCATTCATGTCTGTCGGACTGATCGCTGCACTGTTCACATTGGTTCGGCGCAAGCCAGACGCTCTGCTGTTTTACTTCGCAGGGTTTGCAGCGTTGTATGGCTTGCGACTCTGGCTTCAATCCGACATCGTCAAATTGCTGATGGCAAATTCGTGGGTGTTTCCCCGTTTTGTTGCAGCGGTGGATTACGCCATGCCGGTACCGGCACTCCTTTTCATGAGCGCGGCCGGGCTGCTGCGGTCGCTGGCACGAACCGTGCTTTACGGTTACGGAGCAATTGGGCTGGCCTTGGCGATTGCTGCGGGCGCATTTGGAAACTCGTCCCGGTTGGGTGCCATCAATCAGATTGCGGGTAGCATCGCGCTACTGATTCTTGTGGTGGATCTTGTCAAACGATGGAGAGATGCCGATACCGACTTGCGGGCGATCCGTCGGGGTCTAATTCTTTTTGTCGCGTTCGCGCTAGCCGAAAATCTAGCCGGCGTTTTTTCCCTGCACATGCCGAAGGTCGAACCTCTCGGCTTTGCGGTTTTCCTGGGTAGCCTTGGATATGTGGCCGCACGCCGCACCCTCAGTCGAGAAACCCAGTTCAACGAATTGCAGAAGGAATTGGATGTTGCAAGGCGCATCCAGCTTTCAATTTTGCCTTCCGCGTTTCCCATCTCTAACCATTTTTCGGTTGCGGCGCGATACGTCCCCATGACATCAGTGGCGGGAGATTTTTACGATTACGTCGTGACCCAGCCTACCCGCGCCGGCCTGCTGATCGCCGACGTTTCGGGACATGGGGTGCCGGCCGCACTGATCGCTTCCATGGTCAAGCTCGCCGCAGCTTCGCAATCCCCCAGCTCGGGCGCTCCAGCGAAGTTCATGGCCGGGATGAATGGCGCGCTGTGCGGAAATACGCAGGGGCAGTTCGTGACCGCGGCGTATGTCTACCTGGACGCGGAGGCGCGTACGATGCGCTACTCAGCTGCGGGACATCCGCCGATGCTGTTGGTTCGCGGCAGGGCGGTTGAGCCTATCGAAGAAAATGGCCTCATTCTTGCCGCGTTTGATTTCGCGGCTTATTCCGAACTCTCCCTTCCCTTGGAAAGCGGTGATCGGCTCTTTTTATATACCGACGGTGTTCTTGAGGCGTCCGATGGCACGGGAGAATTTTTCGGTCGAGAGAGACTGGCATCCTTGCTGGCGGAAACCGCGGAAATGACCGCGTCAGAGGCTGCGGAAATTGTTGTTACGAGGATTAAAAACTGGTCCCCGGTTCAGGAAGATGACTTGACCGTCATGGTGTGCGACTTCAGGGCCTAAATGCCGGTTGGATTTTAGAAGCTGGTGGGCGGTGAGGGACTCGAACCCCCGACATTCTGCGTGTAAGGCAGACGCTCTAACCAACTGAGCTAACCGCCCATCCACTGTCGAGTATACGGAGCGGAATCGCGCCGCGCAATTGTTGGAGGTTGCTTCTGCACCCGGTGCGGTTGCCCTATACAGCACCCGCTGGCTCGACTCCGATCAACGCAACCTCGTGCTCGCTCCCTGGACCGACTACTCTCATTTTTCGGGGGATTACAAAGTGAGTCGAGCGAAGAGCGTTCAGACCCGTCTTGTTGGGGGATCCGTCGCAGTTGACGCCGTTGGGGCCTTAGACCGAATGCTAAACTCGCGCAGTGCCTCGTCTGATAATCAACGCCGATGACTTTGGCCTTACCGTCGGAGTCAATCGCGCCATCGCTGAATCACACAGCACAGGCGTTGTGTCTTCCACGACGCTTATGGCCAGTGGGTCGGCGTTCGATGATGCTGTTCGCCGCTCCGAGGAGTTGCAAGATCTTAGCGTTGGCTGTCACGTTGTGCTCGCGGATGGCATTCCGGTGCTTCCCGTTTCGCAGGTGAGCAGTCTGGTTGAAAGCCCAACACAGCGTTTCCCGGAATCGATCAGTTCCGTGATGACGCGCGCATTTCGGGGGCAAATGCGCGCTGATGAAATCCAGGCGGAAGTGACTGCCCAGATTCAGAAATTGCTAGCGGCAGGAGTTGCGGTCTCGCACATTGACAGCCACAAACACGCTCACCTTTTTCCGCAGATATTGCGTCCGATTCTGCGGGCAGCGCAAGACTGTGGAATTCAAGCGATTCGCAATCCGTTTGGGAGGTTGAGTATCCGTCTGGCTGCGGGACATCCGGGATTATGGAAGCGATATTTTCAGGTGAGTTTGCTCAACCGGCTGGCGCAACGTTTTCGTCGGGAGGTAGAAAAAGCGGGCATGTTGTCGCCAGACGGCAGCCTTGGAGTTGTCGCAACCGGGTCGCTCGACTTGGATTTGTTCCGGGCGATGGTTGAAGGGCTACCGGAGGGAACGTGGGAATTCGTTTGCCATCCCGGATACAACGACGCGGACTTACAAAAAGTCGCCACCAGGTTGCGGGATTCCCGTGAGCACGAACTGAGCGTGTTGACTGCTGAATCGACGAAGAATGTCATAAAAAACGCCGGAATCGAGCTGATCTCCTACCGGCAATTTGCCGCCCAGCCGCGCAAGTAACCCTGCGGACAAGACCTTTGGATACCCTCCAGCCCCTAAATTGGCAACCCCTAACAGGCCCCCGACAGGGTATTATGCGGAAGATTGCCGGAGATGTAACCGGCGAGACCGTTGGTTTATGGATAAAAGACCAGAACGCCGTGTGGAAGCCGAACTCCCTGTAAGAGTGTGGGGAATGGACTCAGAAGGCCGGGCATTCATTCAACACACAAAAGCCAAGAACATGAGCAGCGATGGCGTGCTTGTGTCGGGCATCAGCCACCCGCTGCGTCCGCATGATGTAATCGGCGTGCAGTATGCAGAGAAGAAAGCGCGGTTTCGCGTGGTTTGGGTAGTCGACGCGGGTCCGCCGCGAAAGATGGACGTCGGCCTGCAAATGCTGCCTGGTCAGGAAACGCCGTGGGAGGAGTTGACCCCTTCGACGACCATCATTGAGACGGGCGGAAAGAACAAGCGCAAGTTCTCGCGCCATAGAGTTTCGTTCCCTATCGACATTGGATTGCAAGACAAGGGCCGGACTCACTTAAGCACGAACAGCACGGACATTGGCGGTCGAGGATGTTACGTGGAAACTCGCTCTCCCCTGCCGCGAAACACTAAAGTCAGCGTTTCATTTGCCCTGGGCAGCCAGCAAGTTAAGAGCACAGGCGTGGTTCGAACCAGCGATCCCGGCGTAGGCATGGGCATTGAATTCACCGACCTGGAAAACCTGGTGCAGCAACAATTACAGCTTTACATCGAAAAAATGGATCGCCGAATTTCTCCGCACACGAAGGCAACGGCTGGCTCCTAGCATTAGCCAATCGCCGCCGTTGCTGAATCCAATTTCAAGTTTCGCCGTCTAAACATCAGAGACCGGAACATTCCAGGATTCGACTTTGAAGATTGGCATCACCTGTTACCCCACATACGGCGGCAGTGGAGTAGTCGCGACCGAGCTCGGCCTCGAGCTGGCGCAGCGCGGCCACGACATCCATTTCATCTCTTACGCCCAGCCCATTCGTCTGACCGGCCCGCAACCCAATATTCACTTCCACGAAGTCGAAGTTTCGCGGTATCCACTGTTCGACTATCCGCCATATGACTTGGCGTTGGCGACCCGTATGGCGGAAGTAGCGGAGTTGTACGACCTCGACCTGTTGCACGTGCACTATGCGATTCCTCATTCGGTGAGCGCGCTTCTGGCTCGCCAGATGCTTGCCGCCGGGCCGACGAAGCGGAAGCTGCCATTTGTGACGACGCTGCATGGCACAGACATCACGCTAGTCGGGCAGGACCGGTCGTATCTTCCGATCACTCGATATTCGATAGAGCAGAGCGATGGCGTGACGGCGATTTCGCAATATCTGCGCGAACGCACACTGCGGGAATTCGAGATCAAAAACAATATTCAAGTTGTGTACAACTTCGTTAACTGCGACATATACATTCGCGATGCGGATGCTGCCAAACGGCGGCTTGAATACGCGCCGAACGGAGAGAAGGTCCTGGTGCACCTATCGAACTTCCGTCCGGTGAAGCGCATTACCGATACCATCGAGATATTTGATCGGGTGCGCAAGAAATTGCCGGCAAAGCTGCTGCTGATCGGCGACGGCCCTGACCGCTCTAAGGCCGAATGGCTGGCGGTGCAGAAGGGGATTCACAACGACGTCCTGTTTCTCGGCAAGCAGGATCAGGTATATGAGAAATTGGCTTTGGCTGACGTTATGCTTTTGCCCAGCGAACTGGAATCTTTTGGATTAGCGGCACTGGAGGGCATGGCCTGCAAGGTTGTTCCCATCGCCACCAACGTCGGCGGCGTGCCAGAAATGATTGAACATGGTGTGAGCGGTTATCTGGCGGATGTCGGCGACGTGGAAACGATGGCAAAGTATGCAATTGACCTACTGACCGACAACGACCTGCTCACGAGAATGGCTGAGGCCAGCCGCGCGGTGGCGCGAGCGCGATTTTGTACGAGCAAAATTATTCCGCTTTACGAAGATTTCTATCGGCGGGTGCTGGAGCGTTCTGCGGAACGATCGTAGATCGCAGCGGGTAGCGCGCTTTCCGAGTCGAGCAGTGGAAGGCGTATCCGCACCAGAGTTCCCCTGCCTTTTCCACTATCCACGGTCATGCCGGCTGCGCCGCCATAGAGTACGTTCAATCGTTCGGCTACGTTAGCCATCCCGATGCCCGTACCGCTATTTACATTAGCATCCGCAACTGCCATACCGACGCCGTCGTCTTCTACTTCGATCACCAGGTGCGACTCCGCCATGCGGCTACGGACGAAGATGCTTCCGCCTTCAATCTTTGAAGCCAGCCCGTGCTTAATCGAGTTCTCTACCAGGGGCTGCAAGAGCATGCTGGGGATCATGGCTTCCAACGATTCGGGCTGAAGATCTTTCACGACTCGCAGTTTGTCGCGACCAAAACGGACGACTTCGATATCCAGGTAGTTGTCTATAAATTCCACCTCTTCGCTAAGAGGCACGAAAGCGTCTGTGTTATTTAGCAGCCGCCTGAGAATATTCGCCAGCTTAATAATCATTTCGCGCGCTGTATCCGGGTCGAAGCGGACCAGGGACGAAACCGAGTTCAATGTGTTGAACAGAAAGTGCGGATTGATCTGATTCTGTAGCGCCTGCATGCGCGCATTGAGAAGAAGCCGTTCCTGCTCTTCCAGCTTGATCTGGACGCGAACGCTGCTCCATATTTTGAGTTCGGTCCCGATCACCATGATGGAGGTTGCGTAGATCAAGGCCTCGACCCACCAGGTCGGGCTTTCGAGGCTAAATGAGGCATGCGGCAGGTAGCGTGACAATTCGGTTTGCATGAATCGCAGCGCAATGATCATGACGAAGAACATGGTCTGCCATTCAAAAGGCCGCGGGCGCGGGAGGTTTCTGCGCAGCCATCGGTAGATGCTGAGATCTACGAATGGCGAAAACGACCAGATGTCCTCCTGATCTGCGGCAAGGCGGCGTAGCTGGCCGGAAAGAAATCCGCAAATCAACATAAACGGCAGCGTGGCCCATTCGCCGTGCAACAACGCTGGGAGCGCAAGCAGCGATCCGCCGACCATGCCCGTGAACCGGCCTCCGAGGACGCCCAATAGAATCGCGGTTTCGAGCGAAAGGTCGCCCGCTATGAAGCTCTTTGCGCCAAAGCGAATCCACACGCCGAGGGTCAGAGGAATGCCCAGCCACAGGATCAGGTAAATTCGTTGCTTCAGCGGGCGCTGCTCACGAAACAGCAGCTTTTTGAATTCGATTGATCGAACAAGCGCACTGGCCACGGCGGCGGCAACGCCGAGCTTGATCAACAAATTAATGAGGATGAGGCGTTGTTCCATCTCTAGTTTCGCGCTTTCAATGCAAGTCCGAATGTAGCATGTGCACGCAGAGCAGCGAGGCGAACGAGTGACGGGGACATTCCAGGCCGATTAGTAAGGGCCGATGATCCCAGCGATGTGGCGTGAGCGGACCACTTTAGGCGGGCGCACGGTGCTCGGAGTTTCATTGTCTTGCTTATGCTCCGGGGAGGGGGCGCCTTCAGGCCGTCTTTGCCCGGTAGGTTTGTTCCATTTGCCAGAGCGGCAGTTTGGACACGCTTCAGGCGGTTTCGCGGCAAGCGTCTGCCAACGGTGGCCGCAATTTTCACAAGTGCATTGCTGCGCTGGCACGGTAACGAACTGAATCACGGTTGTCCACAGCCTCTCTTAAAATTCCCCAGCTACGTGGATAGCTTACTCAGTAATGCATTCGCTTTGCGAAACCAAGGGCGCTCGCGGCGACGAAGGTATCCGGGCATGTTGGTTTTTTTGGCAAGCAATCTTTGCGCCCATTCCCGCGCCATAGCCGTCTTCTGCTGGCTGGCGAGAAAACAAGCATAGTTGAAATATGTTTCGGATGACGTTGAGACCTTCGTTGCCTCGCGGAAAAGGGCTTCCGCTTTATCGGGCTGCTTGGTGTTGGCATAAGCGTGGGCCAATAATCCCATCGCTTGATGGAAATCGTAGGTCGGATCATCTTCCACGGCTCGCTCGAGATCAGGAACGGCGGCGGCGAAGTCGTCCATGCGAATCTCCGCGATGCCGCGCCGATAGAAAGGGTCGACAGAGTCGGTTCGTTGGGCGAGAGCCTTGTCGTAGCATTCGCGGGCGCGGGAGAACTTGCCTTCGTCCAAGTAGAGATCGGCAAGCTCTTCGTAATTTCCGGCAGACGGATTGTCGAGGATTGCGGATTCCAGTTCGTGAATGCGACGACGGCGGGGAAAACCCTTGAATCCCTGGCTTAGCAAACCTGCATCGGGCACAACTTCAACTGCGATGTAGACGAGAGCGCCCATCCAATGGATCAGGATGATCCACAGCCAAAAGAAGTCGGGCCTCCTCCGGATGAAGTGGACAATGGCCACAATTCGTAGAAGGATACTCCACCACGAAAAAGCGAAAAACAGGAATGATCCCATGCGCGAAATCGCACTATAGCATGACCGTCTTTGAGCGGCGCATAGCGGCTAGAAAGCGGCCTTCGCCAGCATCGCGGCCGTGACTAAGTCCTTGGCGATATGACGCTGCAAAATTTGAATCAACAGCTTGCGCAGGTCGGCCCCAAGTTCTTTGGGCCAGGAAACGCCAGCAAACGTCGCGATAGGAGCGCGAAACATTTGAGTAGCCAGCGTCCGGGAATCCGCAGAAATTTCCGATGAGGCTAGACGTTTGTGTTCGACACACATCAATCCATCAGCGAGCACATGGAAATAGGCGCGGGATCCATTGAGCGAGGCGCCGCAGATGCCGCATTCCGACAGATCGGGCAAGTATCCCATCAAGCGGGTTATCCATAGTTCGAAATAGGTGATGGGCATCCAGACTTCGCGGCTACGAAGCTGATCGAGCACAGAAATAGCGAGCCGGAAAACAGCATCGTTCACCTCGTAGTCGGGCAGCAATTCATCCAGCAGTTCTCCGACGTGGGCCAACGCAACCGATCTCGCATAGGTGATTTCGTTCGCGAGCGGCGAATCCATGATCTCGCAGGCGTCCAAGCGGGCTAGCTCTTGACGTTCTCGTACGTCGTAGAAGGCGCGCACAACCGTTAGAGGCTCGAGCGCTCCGCCAAATCTTCGTTTAGATTTTTTCGCGGAACGAGCCACACCGCGAATTTTGCCTTCGGAGCGAGTGAAAAGCGTGACCAGGAGGTCCGCTTCCCGCAGAGGGTAGGTGCGCAGCACTATTGCTTCGGACTCATGCAGCGCCATGTTGTTGCCGGGATTACGCTAGAATCCAATTCGCCGACCGCTGCTTTCAGCGGCCAAAATACTTGGCGTTGGTTTCTGTATAGCTTTTCCACTTTTCCGGAAGATCGTCGGCAGCAAAGATCGCCGAAACCGGACAGACGGGAACGCAAGCGCCGCAGTCGATACATTCCACCGGATCGATGTAGAGCATCTGCGCCTCGGTGAAGGGGCCTTCGTCCTTCTTGGGGTGGATGCAGTCAACCGGGCAAGCGTCCACGCAGGCTGAATCTTTGGTTCCGATGCACGGTTCTGCGATCACATATGTCATAAACTGAGCGTCTCCTGAAGGGTGCGAAAGTGTTCCGTAAAAATAAATTCTAACAAGAATGTGGATGGCGGTACAGGCAGGACACGGTGAACCGCCGGGTTGAGAGGTCAAAAGGCGTGTCTGACCAGCCAAAAAGCCTAAGCCCGAGTCAATTCCCTCTCGTGGACCGGCTCATATTCGACGATGTGGCCAGCAACTGCGCTCGCGGCCACGGTGAGCGGACTCGCGAGATACATTTGGCCGGGACCACTGCGTCCGGGGAAGTTGCGGTTTTGGGCGCTGATGACCACTTGCTCAGGACGGGTGCTGACTCCGGGGCCGGCGTTGATACACGCGCCGCAGCTGGGCTCGATAATGTGCGCGCCCGCCTGCTGGAAAATCTCGAAATAGCCTTTGCGCAAACAATATTCACGCGTTTCCTGCGAGCCGAACTGAATGTAGAACTTGACGGAATCTGAGACCTTTTTGCCTTGCTTCAGCGCGTCGGCAAGAACTTCGGCGTACATATCCATGTCTTCGTTTTTGCCCGCCGTGCAGGTACCGCCATAGGCCAAGTCGACCGGGACCGGTGTGTGCAAATCGCGAATATATTTGCCGTTGCCCGGATCTCCGGGTGTCGCGACCATGGGCCTGATTTCGGCCGCGTCCAGCTCGATGACTTCGGCGTATTCTGCGTCGGGATCGCTTTGTAAGCCGCGAATCAAACTCTCAGCACGCTCGCGTGGGATGCCCCGGCGCTCTACTAGAAAGTCGACGGCTTTTGCGTCGGGCGCGACAATTCCGGTGAAACCGCCGATTTCCGCCGCCATGTTGGTCATGGTGGCGCGTTCATCGACTCCTAGCGACTCGATCGCTTCGCCGGCATATTCCATCACTTTCGCCAGTGCTTTGCCGCTGCGAACGTATTCCAGGCTGAGTATCTTGAGGATGAAATCTTTAGCCGTGACATTCGGGTGCCGCTGGCCGCGAATGATCACTTTCACCGATTCGGGGACTTTCACCCGCACATCTTTCGTGATCCAACTGTTGAAGACGTCGGTGGTGCCAATGCCGAACGCGACGCATCCGATCGCTCCGACATGCGGAGTGTGAGAGTCGGAACCAATATTGAGTTGGCCCGGTAGCGCGTAGCTTTCGAGCACGATCGAGTGACAAATACCTTCGGAACCCTTGCGGTCTTTCAACTCGCCGTGCAGGCGAATGCCCTGCCGGGCGGCGAAATCCTGCTGCTTTATTTTGAGTTGATCGGCCAAGTCGAGCAGGCCCATCTTTTTCTTTTCTTCGGAAATGACATCATCGAGAAACGTAAGGTGATCGCGGAAAAAAATAATGCTGGAAGCGTCATTGACTGGAACATCCTTCCCCACATACCGTTCGTAAAAAATGGACGCCATCGGCGTCACGTATTCGTGGCTAAAACGGAGATCGGCGCGCGCAAATCCAGAATCTCCGGGCTTTACGGCAGCTACACCCGTTTCTCCTTTTTCGTTGATCATGTGCCGCGCGAAAATCTTTTCGGCCACGGTCATGGGACGCTTCGCGGTCTTGATCGGCGGCAAGAATACTTTCTTCTGCATGCGGGCAACGTTGAACGGGAAGAGACCGCCATACTCGATGACTTGGCGCGTGATTTCGTCTTCGCCATCGGTGAACACTTCGAGCGGAACTTCTTTGCCCCCGCGCACTTTATCGATCAGAGAAAAATCGGTCGAAGTAAGCAAGCCGAGATTCTGGCAATTTTGCTTGTAGATACGCTCGATGTTTTCCGCGATCACGAGCCTGATGCCTGCGCACATTTCCGCGTAAGGCGACTGCTCGCGGCTCGAGCCTTTACCGCGGCGCTTGCCGCTGACTGCGCACACGAAGCCGCCATTCTTTACTGACGATCGCGCAACGGGAAATTCACTGCCGCACTTCAACCCGGCGTAAGGAATTTCTCCGAGCGTCTCATCGAAATAGAAACAGAAGTGAGCGGGAGTGATTTCGTCAGTGGAAATATCGTCACGCAATTTGGGATTGTTCGCGGGGTTGGCGGTGTCCCACGGCAGGTCTTCGCCCGACAGTTGGCGACGAATGAGTGCGGGATCTTCGGTCAGGAAGAGGATTCGCCCGTCAAAACGCACTTGGGGCGGCCGTTTGTCGATTTTTCGATCCAGAAGAGTGTTGGTCACAGCGCAGCCTCAGAGAACTATCTCTAATTGTAATGAACTCTGCCGCATCAGTGGTGCCCGTGGCTGCGATCGTATTTCTCTCCGACCGGCAACGCTACAGTGAGCCGATTTTCCCTGGGCGCGAGCGGGCAAGTCGCATACGGTGTAACGGAACACGGCGGGCTGTGCGCGCGGTTGAAGTCCAACACCACGGTGCCGTTCGCTACTGGGTCTGTATCGAGAAAGCGACCGCCGGGGTAAGTATCCGTTTTGCTGGTGAGGTCATTAAAAACGAAGAACAATCCCTCTGCCGCGTTGCCGCCCAAATCCGTCAAGCTGTATTCATGTCCGTTGAGTTGGAAAACGGCGGTGCCAGCCACTGGCGTCGGGTTGATGTCTCCCAGAACATCTGGCACATCGACTGTCTTCTTTCCGTCGGAAGGTATCCACTTGGCGGTAACTCTATATGACAAATCCAGCGGGAAAAATTCTGGGCCTTTGTATTTTTGGACGGCTGGGCTTTGCAAGTCCTTCACGCGAATGCCGGCGCGTTGACCACGTACGATGACATGCCAACGGAGATCGCCCATTTCTACTTCCGTCGTTTTAGGGGCTGTATCGGGTATCAGCGAGGCAGCGGTCGCAGGTTTGCCGTCAATCAGAGCGCCCGACTCTTTAGCGAATTTCGCGGTAACATCCAGACCCTGGAGCGTCAAAACTCCCGCATGGGCCGGGCCTTTGGGAAATACGACTGCGTTGTTGGGGTCTGAACCGAAAGTGTTGTCCCCGGGTTTGAGCCACAGAAGACCTGCAAGCGGGAGCCAGTTCTTCTTGCGGCTATCGACCAGATCAGTTTTCCATTTATCGAAAGACTGCTCATAAGCGGCGTCGGGCGCGCTGTTCGGCCGATCTGCCGGAGGCGTGGCGTGAATGCGAATTACAACTGACAGCAGAATCGGTACCACAGCTAAGAACGCAGTGTGTCGACGCATCATTTCACCTCCGCAATCGCAGGCAGCGGTTCGAGCCCGCGACCGCTGCTGATCTTGTCGAATTCGTCCATCAATTCATCGTGAACCAGTCCGTTAGTCGCCAGCGTTTCGCGGCTGGAGATGTCAAATTCTCCGCCGCGGAAATTTGAAACGCGTCCTCCAGCTTCTTCGACCAGCAGCACTCCGGCGGCGGTGTCCCACGGATTGAGATTGAATTCCCAAAAGCCGTCAAACCGGCCGCTTGCCACATAACATAAATCGAGTGCAGCCGAGCCTGCCCGCCGCACGCCGTGGCTGCGAAGAGTGATCTGGTGGTAATAAAAAATATTGGGATTTTTGTGGCGTTTGTAGCTGGGAAAACCGGTAGCCACCAGGCACTCAGCGAGCCGCGCCGTGCGCGAAACTTTGATCGGCTTGCCATTCAACTCTGCGCCGCTTCCCTGCTCTGCGGCAAACAACTCATCCCGCGTCGGATCGTAAACAACGCCGGCGATCCGGTGGCCTTTATGCTCAAGTGCCATCGAAACGCAAAAGACGGGATAGCCGTGGGCAAAATTCGTCGTACCGTCCAGCGGATCGACGTACCAGCGGTAGTCGCTGCCGTTGTCTTGCAAACCCTGCTCTTCTCCGAGAATGTCGTGATTTGGCCAGTGTGAGCGAAGGCGCTCGCGAATGAGGGTCTCCGAAGTTCGGTCGGCGACTGTGACCAGATCGGCTTCACCTTTGTATTCGATTGTGACGCGTTGCCGGAAGTAGCCCAGGATTAGCGCCCCAGCCTCGCGGGCAATCTCAGATGCGGCAGGAACGAAGCTGGAAGGATTGGAAGTGGTCATGAGAGAGGGCAACTTGCTCGGCTGGAAAATGACGCAAAACTCAACGTGCCGCCTCTTCCGCAATGTATAGAATGTCGTGCTTATAAATGAAAATGTTGGGCGAACCCTGTCGCGTGAGGCGAAGCATGTCGCAATCGTAATACTCGATCCAGCCGTGCACGGTGTCGCCATCTCTCAGCTTGACGGACACAACCGTGCGATCTTCGCTCAAAGATTTGAGATAGGTCGCCTCAGGGGCGACCACTTCAGGCTGTTGATCCTGCAACGGCATCACCACGATTCTACACCGCAGCGCGATCACAGCAGCAGCAGACTCCGCGCGGCTAAAAGCTGATTTGCAGGCCGAATTCCAACTGGCGCGGCGAACCCAGCGAGAAGACTCCGGTTCCGACGCCGGTCCGCGTGATGTTGTGGCCACTGGAATCCGTTCCATTTATTTGGCCGACACCGCCGGTCAACAATCCGTTCAAAGTGCTGCTCGACGAATCGAAGTTGGCGAAGTTGAAAACGTTGTAAAAGCCAGCGCTCGGCTGGACAGTGATGTGATCCCAAAAAGTGTGGGACCAGGAAAACTTCAAGTCGAATGCTTTCAACCAAGCAAGGTTGACTTGACCGGGCGGCGCCAGCGGCAAGGTGGGTGCAACTCCGCCTAACGCTTGCAATTGCGCCAATGTGAACAGTCCATTTTGAATAAGGACTTGGCCAGCCGGGGTGGCTTGATTGGCAAGGGTTGCGTTGTAGTTAGCGATCGTCTTGTTGATATTCGAAGCGTTAATTCCGCGATCGAAGTTGCCGACGTGAGTTCCGGGAATCGGGTCTTGAACGGTGCCGTCGCCGGTGAAGTCCGTACGGAAAATCTCTCCGTACCCAAGGTTCGTATTGGGTACGATGGTGGAAACCGCCAGCGGGCTCCAGAAATGCGAGATCGCGCTGATCTGGAATCCATACGGAACGTCGGCATAGCCGCCGAACGAAAATTGATGGGTGCGATCGAGCACCGATGGGCCGAAGTATCGGTTTGGATTGCGGTTGTCAAGGGAACTAATGATGAAGTCCTGATCGGATGCTGCGGGGCTGTCACCCGAACCGCCGCCGGTGTTTTCAAACCGTGACAGCGAATACGCGACTTGAAGGTTCAGGTATTTCACTCCCCGAAACGGGTTCTTCTTGTTTTCAACCAGCTTGGTCTGAAGACCGTTGTAGACCGAGCGTCCGACCGACTTCAGGAAGGGCAAGGCCGGCGCCGCAGGATTGATGCCCGGGAAAGCGCAGTTATAGCCGAACACGACCGCGCAGGGCTGGCCAATCTCGGCGGAGGAGGTAAGCCCAAAGCTGCCAAAGTCAGACATGGAAGCGCCACCACCAGATGGGTAAAGGCCGGGACATGCATTGATCGCAGCGTTGATAGTCCCGACGCCGCACGCGCTAAGAGTTGCGGCGATGGCTTGTTGCGCTCCGTTCAAGTTGAAATAGCTGGCATCACCTGAATGATTTTCGTCGATGCCCAGCAAATAGTGGGTCTGGACGTTGCGCACGAAGTCCGCGCTGAAAACCATGTTTGGCTTTATTTCATGCTGAATGCCGAAGTTGATTTGCACGGAGCGCGGCGAGTGGTAATTAGGATCAAACATCGAAGCGGTTGTGCCCAGCCCGCCGCCCTGATCCAGGACCGTTCCGGTGTAGTTCGGATTGGGCAAGCTAGTGCTAAACGGAGATAAAGCCTGATATTGCTGCTGATAGGTTTCAATTTGAGCGGCCACAGAACCGATGGCGACGGCTTTACTTGATTGCCCGTTGTTCGCACTACAAAAAGTCGCCAAGGGCAGCTGGCCATTGGTTGCAAAGACCGGTTGAGGCATGGCTGTCGCTGCGCACGCCGTCGGGAACTGGCCGAATGCGCCGGTTTTTTCTCGTCCCGGAGCGTCGAAAGCGACGTTGTTCCAAATGGCGTTTTCGTAGAACAAACCAATGCCGGAGCGGATGACGGTCTTGCCGCTGCCGGTAGGATCCCACGCAATACCAAGTTGAGGGGCAAGATTCAGGTTGGGCTGCTTCACTGGATTACCCAATCCGGGCATGAGCGCGTTCAACTCTGGAATGCCAGCAAGGTTGCTGTCGGTGCGCCCGGTATCTCGAACATAGCGCAAGCCGTAGGTGATGGTGAAGTTTTTCTTCACCTTCCAGCTATCGCCGACATACAAGCCGATGCGGTTGTCAATAATTCCGCCTGCGGGAAAACCGAAGGCAGGGGCCGTGGTCGAGTAGCCCAAGCCATTGCCGAGGGCGACGCTTTCAACGGGATAGTTGAGCGGATTGGATGCTCCACCGGGGAAGGGGCCGGATTGGGCGAAGAATGTGGTTTCGCTCGAGCCGATGTTAGTGAACAGAAATGGCGCGATGCTTTGGAAGTTGGCGAAGCCGCCACCGGCGAGATGGTTGTAACCAACGCCGTAGCGAATAATGTGCGAACCCAGAATCTTGCTGCCGTCGTACTTGACCTGGTGATCGCTCTGGAGGGTGCTTTGAGGAGCGAGATAATTCGGGCCAAAAACGAGGCCGGTGCTTCCTAACTGAACTTCCACCGGTGAATCGGCGAAAGGCAATGTGCTGCCGCGAGTGGCATCGACGATCTGATTCTGAAACTTGAGATATTCGAAGCGAATACTGTGGGTGAAACTTCCGGTGTTGAAATCCAGCCCGGCGACATGGGTGCGGGTAATGTCTTTGTTGTCGTAGATGGAAAAGCCCAGGCCAGCGTTCGCCAGCAACGAATTCTTGAAGTAAGTAAACCGATAGAATGCGTGACCCGAGTGGGGCAACTGGTAGTCGACTTTCCCCAGCAGATTGTCTTCGATAAATGGTGATGCGAAGGTGCCGGAATATTGCGAGAACGGCGCACCTATCAGGACTGGGGCCTGTTCATGCTGAAGCGTTCGCTCGCCATCCAGAAAATAGAAAAGCTTATCTTTAATCACCGGGCCGCCAACGCGACCGCCGTATTGCGACCGCTGGAAGGGAGTGGTCAGGCCGGGCGGCGTGGGTAAAGCCGCAGAGAATGCGCTGTCACGGAATAATCCGAAAGCCTGGCCATGAATGTCATTGGTACCGGACCTAGTCGTCACGTTCACGGCGCCGGAAGATGTTAATTCATTCGAGAGGTCGAGGCTGGATTGGCTCAGCTGAAATTCCTCAATGCCGCTGGCGGGAACGTCGGTGGTTGTAGTTCCGACGGTTTCATCGGAAACATCGACGCCATCGACTTCGATTCTAGCGGTGCGGCCGAAGCGGCCTCCGAACGAAATCGACGAATACCCGGCCTTGGTGGGGTCGAAGTCTTGTCCGTCTTGGATTTGTACTCCGGGTTCAAGCTGCGCAAGGTCGAGAAAGTTGCGCCCGTTGATCGGTAAGTTTTCGATTTGCTCGGCATTCAAAACACCCTGCACCGAGGCTTGCTCGGTGTTGACCTGAACCGTGGAACCCTGCACTTCGATCGTTTCGTTCTCCCGACCAATCTCGAGCTTGATGTTGCCGTTGGCCGTGTTTCCGACCAACACTGTCAGCGGCTTTTCCAACGTGGAAAAACCCTTTACTTTTACCGTGACCTTATAGTTTCCCGGAACCAGGGCGCCGGAGTTGTAGGCGCCATTCGCGTTCGTCGTAACTGGGATGGCATGGCCGGTGCCCAGATCGGTGACGGTGACCTTGGCACCGCTAACGACCGCGTTGGAAGGGTCCGTGACTGTGCCGACGATGCTGCCTGTTCCAACCGTGCTCTGCGAAAAAGCTAACGCGCTGAACGCCAGGATTAAAGCAAACGGAGCAAAGCTATTTCGCAGGAGCCGCTTGAGGCTAAAGCTTGCAGTCATGGTGATCTCCTTCCGGAGCTGGGAGGCAACGGAAATTTCGTGAAGTGATAATTTTGTTGAGTTGAACTTGTTTGTTTTCTTTTGTCAACTGCTGAACACGGAAATCAGAGCCTGACTCGTTAGAGTTTTGCTTTGGACGTGTAGTATCCAGCGCGGTGGCGAACTCTGTATGCGCTCGATCCTGCTGCCGAGACCTTCACCTGGATTCGCCGAAAATCGGAATCGGCCAAGCGGCGGGATGGATAGTATCCGAGCAGGTATTGGGTACGCAGTTCATCGCTGATTTGCGCGAACGCGGCATCGAGTTGCGGGACGGATGTGGCGTAAAAATGCTTTCCGCCTGTGTCCGCGGAAATTTGTATGAGCGCGTGTTCGCCTCCAAGGTCGCGTCCGGCGCTGGCTTCGATCGGAACCACGATGATGCTGTAAACGATCGCTTCCGCTTCCTGCGCGGCGCGCACAGCTTCTTGATAGTTGACTTTGCTGGCTGTATCCCCGCCGTCGGTTATTACGACAAGCACTTTTCTTCCTTGCCGTCGCTCTAAAGCTTGCGAGCCGAGATATACGGCATCGTAGAGCGCAGTAGCGGCGCCGGAGCGAACTCTTTCAATGCCGTGATCAATGGTCTTCAAGTCGGGAGTGAATGGAACAACTTCATTCACCACTTCGCTGAACTCGTAAAGGCTCAGGGCATCTTCTGGGCGAATCAAAGCGTGGGCGAAGCGCCTCGCAGAGCTAAGTTCCATGGGCAAATCTTTGCGAGTGCTGAGACTGGTGTCGATGTCCATGACGATAGAAAGCGGAATGGCGGATTCTTTCGCGAACACAGAAATGTTTTGATCGTTACCGTCTTCGATCAGCTGGAAATTTTCCTTCGCCAGATTGCCGACCGGCGCGCCATTTTGGTCGGTGACGGTAACGAAGACACTGACCAGCTTCACGTCCACTTTGAACGTAGTGTCGGTATCGCGAGTAGAGGAGGTTTTGGAACCGGCAGTTCCTGCCACCGACGGGGGTCTGGGCACCTGGGCCAACGCAAGGGTCGAGATCACCCATGCCACGAGTAGCACGTTTCGTAAGTTGGATTGAGACATTCGAGGCCAGGCGCTGGTCACTTAGATGCTGCCTTTTCGCCATAGCTGCCTGAGTCGATGTTGTCCGGGAATGGCTCCCCATCAGACCACACAGCGCCGTCGGCGAAATGTTCTTTCTTCCAGATGGGGACGGTGCGTTTCAATGTGTCGATGACCCATCGGCAAGCGTCGAACGCGGCGGCGCGATGGGCGGATGCGACGGCGATTAGAACGCTGATTTCTCCGACTTCCAGCCGGCCAAGGCGATGGACCAGAACGATGTCGCGCACAGGAAATTTGGCTAGGGCATCGCCTATGAGCCGATCCATAATCTTGACGGCCATGTCTTCGTAAGCTTCGTAATTGAGGAAGATCGTCTTGCGATTTTTGGTGTGGTCGCGTACAACTCCTTCGAACACGACCAAAGCGCCGTCTGCAGGCTGTTTTAAACCCGTCAAAATCGCTGGTGAATCGATTACCTCGCGGATGAGAAGGGCGCGGCTGGGGCTTGATCCTCCGCTCACCGGAGGCAGCAAGGCGATTTCGTCACCGTCGGAGAGAATTGCATCTGCCTTCGCGTAGTCCTGATTACGTGAAATCGCGATAGATTTGGAGAACTTGTCGAGCGCAGGGACGAGCCGAATGCACTCCCGAAGTGCGTCTCCGAGCGACGCACCATCGGCCAAGTGGATCGCGGTCTCGCCGCCGCCGTTAAGCTCTTTCAGGACGCCGAAAAACAAGACTCGGACTTGCATTGCGTTTCAGTCTAAAACAAAAAAGCCAGTTCCCTTGCGAGAACTGGCGTGTGGGCTACCGATCCGTTTAGCGATGAGGCGGATGCGGTGGTTCGTTCTTTTGCTGCGGCGCCGAAGGGCGAGGAGCCGGACGAGGAGCGGGGTTCTGGCGTTGCCGTTGCCAGTTGTTGAACTTTTGCTCTTCGTTCCGCTGCACTTCGGGGCGGTTCTGCGGCGGCGGAGCCGTGCGTACCAATGGGTGGGGCTGTTCCGCCGGGGCGGAACCTCGGGAGTAGTTGTCAGGAGGTTTCGGCACTGGACGAGCCTGCTGCGGCGTGGGACGTTCCTGAGCCTGCGGCACAGGGCGTTCTTGGGCTGGAGTGACGGGACGTTCCTGCGTCTGTGGCGCAGGGCGCTGTTGAGTTTGCGGCGCAGGCTGAGTCTCGCGCGCCGGGGTCTGCGGACGCGCTGTCTCCGCCGGAGCTTCATTGGGGCGCTGAGGAGCCGGCTGTCCGGGGCGCGTCTGCTCTTGAGCGGGCGTGCCTTGCGGTCGTGCAGCTTCCTGCGGCGCGCCGGTTTGGGGACGAGCCGGTTCTTGTGGGCGCCCGGCTTCCTGAGGATGACTCCCCTGACCCTGCGTCACGGGCCGAGGAGCAGTAGGAGCTTGCGCGTGAACTACAGGCGCTTGCCGCTGCTCGAAGGATGGCCGAGGTGGCGTTGGATTGCGGGTCGCGACCACGGCTCGATTGATCACAGCCGCGGGAGGTCTGACGCGGGCCACGGTCCCCGCCCCCACCACGCTCGCGCGTGCGGGCTGGGCTGGTTGGCGGTAGGTTACCGGAGCTTGCGCCAATTTCGCATCGACCGGAGCGAGATTGCGAGCAACCGGCCGCGCGTTGACGAAAGTGTCGTGAGACACGGAAGTGATCGCGCTGGGCACGTGCTGGTTCGCATAGGTCACGCGCGTCACATTCGTATTGTTGATCGTGGTGTTGTTGTTGATGACGGTTGTGTTGTACACATTCGTGACCTGCGTGACGTTCACGCGAGTGTTGGTGATATTCACGTTGTTCACGTATTCACGGCTGCCACGATACCAGGGCACGAAGACTTCTCGTGGCGCAAGCGGAAACCACGAGACGCCCACGCCAATACCGACGCCCACGCCGAATCCACCGCCGCCGACGAAGGCGACTAAAGCAGGCGCATACACCGGGCGAACTACGACAGGCCCCGGGACCCAGCACCACCCGGCTCCGACGTAAGCCCATCTTCCATAGTGAAACGGCGCAAAGCCCCAGGGTTCATCCTCAACCCAGGTCCAGCCCCAGGGCTCGACGAAAGCCCAGTGCCCATTGCGATACGGGGCCCAGCCTCCCGGAACTCCGCTGGGCCGCCAAACCGGGCCATAATCTGCGGCGTAACCCCAGCTGCCATACTGGTCAAGGTCTTCGGCGCCAGTCATTTCCGGAGAAATGTAGTTGACCGATTCTGAGTGGTCTTCGCGGCGATCGCGATCCATCGCCCAATTGTCGAAGTCGTCGTAAGGCGGAAGCTGATTGATGTCATGGTTAAGCTGGTCGGTTCCGTCGAAGCGGGCTTGCTGGCCGGCCACGACGAGATACGACTCGCCTCCGCCAGTCACTTCTGCGCGTCCTCGCCAAACCGTCGTGATGGTCTGATTGCCATCGGGATTCACCTGGATTCGATAATCCCCTACGCGCTGAATGGTGAACGCGAGATTCGGCGTGTCCACTTCAAATAAATCGTTGTCGTCGAGGTGGCGAACCTTGAGAATTAGCGTTCCCATGGAGAGCTTGAATTGCGTGGTCCGGTCGTCCAGTTCGAGGAACGTCAGACTTGTTTCAGAATTCATGCGGATGGCCGTGGAACCGACGTGAAGCTCCGCGCGGGAATTCTGGTCAGCCCAAAGATTGTCTCCGGTGGTTAGCGGCCGGTTGGGTACAGCCTGCACCCAGTCGCCTTCGCCGCCGGGTTGAAAGGAAACGGAACCTTCAGAAAAATTCAATCGCGCAACGCGGCTCGGAGGATCAGGCTGGGTATTTTGCTCCTGATCGGGCGATGGCGCCTGATTGCCGTACTGCTGGTTACCTTCTTGTTGGTTGCCGTACTGCTGCTGTTGGTCCGGTGGCGGTTGTTGGTCGTCCTGGGCGAATACGGCTGCCGCCTGCATGATTAAGAATGAGGCTAAAAGCGTTGCCAGCGGGAGAACTGAGCGTTTCCTCGTCATCGAACTCCTCTCAAGTAGGCCGCTGAGCGGCGGCCGGTGGTGCATAGATTTAAACCCTTCAGCACTCGAATAGTTGTAAGCCCAATACAAGGGGCTCTTCAAGTGGCAAAGAAATTGCCGGTTTCCCTGCGAAGAGGAAAACCGGCCGTATCACAGCTAACTAACTAGACCGATTGAGCCGCGAGGGCCGCGTGACGGGTTTCGTCATCGGCCTGTTCAGTGTCAGGTTGCGAAAGGGCGATGCGCAGCACCTCCGAGATCGTCTTCACGTAATGCACTCGAATATTTTCGAGTTGCTCAGGAGTGAGATCTTCGTCCAGGTTGGTTTTGTTGTCGGCCGGAAGAATGACGTCCTGCACTCCCGCGCGCTTGGCGGCCAACACTTTTTCTTTGACTCCACCGATCGGCAGAACGTCGCCGCTCAGAGTAATTTCTCCAGTCATGGCAGTCAAGGTTCTGACCGGTTGTCCAGTAAGGAGCGAGACCAACGCAGTGGCCATGGTGACGCCCGCGGACGGACCGTCTTTGGGAATTGCGCCCGCCGGTACGTGAATATGAATGTCATGCTGCGCAAAAAAGTCTTCATTGATTCCGAGCAGGGTCGCGTTTGAACGCACCCACGTCAGCGCGGCTTGCATGGACTCTTGCATGACCTGTCCAATTTGCCCGGTCATGGTGAAGCCGCCTTTTCCCTTCATCGTGTTCGCTTCGATAAAGAGCACGTCCCCTCCCGATGGGGTCCAGGCAAGTCCGACAACCACGCCGGCGCGTTTGGTTCGTTCGGCGATTTCACCTTCGCTGCGCACCTTGATTCCACCCAGAAATTCCTGGATGACTTCGTTCGTGACAGTCAGCTTGTCCTTCTTGCCTTCCGCCAAGCGCCTTGCCTGCTTGCGGCAGATGGTGCCGATGTTGCGTTCGAGGTTGCGCACTCCGGCTTCACGCGTGTAATGGCGAATCAGATAGCCCATCGCATCGCGAGGGAATTCGATTTGCTCTGCCGTGATGCCGTTCTCTTCAATTTGTCGCGGGACCAGATACTGAAAAGCGATATGCACTTTCTCTTCTTCGGTGTAGCCCTGGAGTTCAATAATTTCCATACGATCGCGAAGCGGCTCGGCGATGGGGTCGAGCATGTTCGCGGTTGTAATGAACAGGACTTTCGACAGATCGAATGTGACATCGAGATAGTTATCGCGGAACGTCGAGTTTTGCTCGGGATCAAGCGCTTCCAGCAGCGCAGAACCGGGATCGCCGCGGAAATCGCGTCCGACCTTGTCGATTTCGTCCAGCATGAAGACGGGATCCTTGGTCTCGGCGCGGCGAATCCCTTGAATGATCTGGCCGGGCAAAGCTCCGATGTAAGTACGTCGATGGCCGCGAATTTCGGCCTCGTCATGTACCCCACCAAGAGAGATGCGGACGAATTTTCGTCCCAGAGCGCGAGCGATCGATTTGCCCAGCGAAGTCTTGCCCACTCCGGGAGGCCCAACAAAGCACAGAATCGGACCCTTCATTCCCGGCTTCAGCCTGCGTACAGAAAGGTAGTCAAGAATGCGGTCTTTGACTTTCTTCAAATCATAGTGATCTTCGTCCAGGATTTCTTTTGCCTTAAGGATGTCGACTTCACCGCCGGAAGTCTTGGTCCACGGCAACGCCGCCAGCCACTCGACATAATTCCTGGTCATCGAGTAGTCGGCGGCCATGGGCGACATACGCGACAGGCGAGCCAGCTCCTTCAGGGCTTCTTTCTTAACGTCGTCGGGCATGCCAGCCGCTTCGATTTTTGCTTTGAGCTCTTCGTTATCGCGCGCGCCTTCGTCTTGTTCGCCAAGTTCCTTCTGGATGGCTTTCATCTGCTCGCGCAGATAGTATTCGCGCTGCGTCTGCTGAACCCGATCTTGAACTTCGGATTGAATCTTGTTGCGAAGTTGCTGGACTTCCAATTCCTTCGCCAGGTGCTGGTTGATTTTCTCCAGACGCACTCGCACGTCAGTGGTTTCCAGCGTGTCCTGTTTGTCGGCCGTAGAGAGAGATGGCAACGAGGAAGCGATGAAATCCACCAATCTGCCCGGCTCGTCGATGTTGGTTGCAACCGTGGATAGCTCGTCAGATAGCGTCGGCGATCCCGCAACGATCTGCTGGAATAACGTGAGAACGTTCCGCTGCAAAGCTTCCAGTTCCGAGCTTTTGGGCGGAATCGTTTCCGGAACCGCCTCGATCTTCCCGCGCATGAATGGGGAGAGTTGGGTGAATTCGGTTAGTCGAACGCGTTCCAAGCCTTCAGCGAACACGAAAAGGCTCTGGTTGGGCATTTTGACGACTTTGTGGACGACGGCCAGAGAACCGAACGTGTAGAGGTCAGCAGGCTGCGGGGAATCCACGCGGGCTTCTCGCTGCGCCACTACGACGATCGTCTTGTCTTCTCCTAAAGAGTTGATCAGTTGAACGGAACTCTCCCGTCCCACGGTGAGCGGTAGAACTGCGTGAGGAAATAAGACCGTGTCTCTTACGGGGAGAATGGGAAGGGCTTGACCTGGCTGTAAGGTAGACGTATCCACTTTAGTTTCAGCCTGTTCTAGTTTTTCGTTTTGCGTCATTCGGTCACCTTGAGTGTAGCGTGCTCAACTTTTGATGAACCCTGGTTCGATAAAGATGCAAGTGAAACCATCTGATGACACTATCGGACGGTGAATTCTAAACCCTAGCGCAAAGGATTGCACCGACCGGAAGTGTTTGACCAAATCGGGCGGGACGACCGAGGTTGGCCGTTCGGAGTGGGATCGTTTAAAGCGGCTTTTCCAGACTCACGGCGTCTTGTCCGTTTCCGTAGTAGGCGGGAAGGATTCCAACCCGAGCGTACCCGTGGCGGTCATAGAAAGCATGGGCGGAAGCATTGTCGGAAGCTGTTTCAAGGCGAACTCGAACGCATCGAGCAACGCGTAAACGATCTTCGGCAGCCTGTAGCAGCATCGAGCCGACGCCAGATCGGCGAGCTATGGGTAGAACGTCAATGGTGACGATGTGGCCTCTGCCCCGTGAATTCGCTTCCCCGACCACGAAACCGACGATCCCCGAGGGCGCGGGATCCTCCGGAGGTCGCGTAGGGATGGGCTGTTGTCCGGCGTCAGCGACGAAGGTGAATGCTCCCCTGCGCTGGATGTAGCTTGATAATTCCTGGCGGGAATAGGCAATGCCTACCGGGAAGCAGTCCTGATCAATGCGCCAGAGGGCTTCGAAATCGTGGCGACGGAAGTCACGAAGGGCGATCTCCACGGGACTATTGTAGTGTTAAAGGACAATTGAATGCAGCCGCGCATTTTGTTGTGGGAGTGTGCAAATAGGCTTGCGGTTTACATAGCGCAAGTCGTACCATGCGCATCATAGTAGTTACTGGTACGAAGGCGCGGGTTTGGAATACACCTTCCTCATCGACGTTGTTGCGGCGCTGGCTGCCTGCGCGCTTTGGTACTGGTTTTTCGTCCGCTACAATCGACGGCGTGGGGTTAGGGTGCTGCGATCGCTCGAGGCCGCTTGCAGAACGCGAGGCAAAATACTTGGGCATAAGTGGCTGGATGTCAATCGTTTGCAAATAAAGTTGGGATTCGCCGCCCATTGGTTCGAGAACGCCCGCGTCACCGTCAGTCTCCGTCCCCGACCTTTTCCGCTGCACTGGCTTTTTGCCATCTGGAAGTCAAAGAAGGAAGTTCTCACTTTTGAGGCCGATTTGGGCGGGGCACCGAGCCACCATGTCCATGTTTTCAGGCACCATTGGTTAAATCACGCTCACACCGCAAAATCGATTGCCGGTCAGGATTGGGAATTGCACCGTCCGAGTCCAGTTCTACTGACGTCGCGTCCGGAATGGTCAAATGATTTGTCTCCGGTGGTCACAGCATTGATGACATCTGGCGGGCATCGTCTGTTAAGCGTCAGACTGCGGCCGGAATCTCCCAACCTAGCAGCCACGCTGCCTCTCGACGCCGTTGGCGACGCAACCAGCGCATCCAGCTTTCTGAAGGTCCTGCGCGCTCTCGCTGAAGGCGCTTCTGCCCGTCAGCAATAAGTAAATTAAGAAAGAAAAAGACCCGGGAGCATACGCTCCGCGGGCCATTTCATCGCGCTGCCGTTCCCTACTGGCAACTTTTGAATTTGAACGACACGCCTCACGCGGGAGAGCGCGGCAACTATCGATAAACGTTCGACCAAATTGGTGGCGCTGTATAGAGACTTTCTTCTATTTATTGTCCAATGACAACTTCAGCAACCGTCTATCTGATCAGGTCACAGCGGACGTCTTCAGGTCGGCGATGAACCGGTATCCGACTCCACGCACGGTCAGCAAATGTTTCGGCTTCGCTGGATTGTCTTCAATGTATCGCCGCAATCGCACGACAAAATTGTCGATCGCGCGAGTGTCGGTGTCTTCGTGCAAGCCCCAAACGTCTTCGAGGATCGATTTCCGCGTTACAACGCTGCCTTGATTGCGAATTAAGTGTCGCAGAAACTCGGCTTCCATAAGCGTCAGGCGGGTGACAACGTCGTTCACCCGCAGTTCCAGATTGCCGAAGTCAATGGTACGGCCGTCAAACGAAATCACGTCATACTCCGGCGACTTAGACGGGGACGGCATTTCACTGCGTGCTGAATCGGAGCGCTGCATCCAATCGCGTCGCCGCAAGAGTCCCTGGAGCCTGGCCAGCAAAATGGCCAGTTCAAAGGGTTTGGGCAGATAGTCGTCCGCGCCGGAAGCAAAACCTTTCAACACATCCTCCGGTCGACCACGAGCGGTGAGCATCAGGATTGGAACATATTGTCTTGCGGCGCGGAGTTCGGAGGCGACCGCGAACCCGTCTTTGCCCGGCAACATGACATCGAGGACGACCGCGTCGAAATCGTTGCCCTGCCCGGATGGAAGCTGGCCCACATCAGAACGACCGAGCAACAAAGCCAGGGCACTCTCGCCGTCGCCGACGACCTGCACACAATGGCCTTCAGCTTCGAGGTTGAACTTGAGGCCTTTCGCTAAGTGAGCCTCGTCCTCGACAATAAGGACGCGGCTCAAGCGTTCGCTCCCGGAGCGAGCCGGCGCGGCAAATCCAGAAGCAGCGTTGTGCCCTGGCCTTCGCCGGGGCTTTGCGCGATCACGGTGCCGCCATGTTTTTTTGCAATCGACCGAACGATAAACAAGCCCAGCCCAGTTCCCTTTACCTGAGCGCGGTTTGGGACACGGTGGAAGCGCTTGAAAATGCGTTTCAGTTCATTTGCGGGAATGCCGATTCCCCGGTCTTTTATGCTGAGCAGCACTCGCTTGGTGTCTGGAGTTTCCAGGCGCACAAGCACTTCAACGTGATCGCCGGAATACTTGATGGCGTTCTCGATCATGTTCGAAACTGCCGTACGCAATTCTTCCTCGTCTCCTAACACACCAACCCCTTCGTTTTCGCTGGCCAACTGGAACGCGACGCCCTCTTCTGAAAGGTGATGGCGGGTACGAGCGGACTCCACGCATTCTCGTACCAAAGCGGCAAAATTCAACAACACTCGGGACCGGGATGTGCGTCTATGTCCGGCTTCGCCTGCCTTCAAGACCTGCTCGACCGTATTCAACAGCCTATCCGTATCGTCAAGCATCAAGCGATAAAACTCGCCTCGCTTAACCTCATCTACGTCGCGTCGCTGTAAGGTTTGAAGGTAAAGGCGGATCGATGCGATCGGTGTCTTTAGCTCGTGCGTAACCGCATTAATGAAACTATCGTGCTGCTCGTTGCGTTTGATTTCCCTGATTAAGAAAATTGTGTTCAGAATCAGGCCCGCGGAAATCGCCCCGAAGAAAATGATTCCGAGAAAAACTTTGAGGCCTTCGCGCCAATTGAAGATGATCCAACCGAAACCGACCGCGACGGCGACGGTCGCAAGCGTTACCCCCAGAACCAGGAAGGTGATGATAGCTTTGCGACGGCTGGTAATGCGCATGGACGGATTTTACCGCGAAGTTTGCCCTGTAAATTGAAAAGGCCGCCCACATGCCGCGGGCGGCCCTTTAGTTGTCGGGGAAAGGTTAGTCGAAAGACGCGGAGAGCGCGGTGGCAATTTCGGGCTGCGGCGCGACAAGTTGAGCTTTCAACTCCTCTTCTTTTTGCCGAAGCTCATCAAGCTTCACGCGGTAGACCTGTTTCGCCAACCCTAATTTATCGAGGGCCCAGATACCGTACCAGTTCATGTCGACTTCGTACCAGCGAAGACCATGGCGGGCCGAAACCGGATGGGCATGATGATTGTTGTGCCAGCCTTCGCCAAATGTGAGTAGCGCGACCCACCAGCTATTGGTCGAAAGGTCTTTGGTGATGAAGCGGCGTGTGCCCCAGCTGTGCGTTGCCGAATTGACGAGCCATGTGGCGTGCAGGCCAATCGTGGTGCGCAAGAAAATTCCCCACAGTACGAACGGCAGCCCGCCAACCGCGAGCAGAATCAGGCCGAGCACAACCATCGGCACGTAGTGATATTTGGTGATCCACACATGAAATTTGTCTTTGGCAAGATCGGGGACGTAACGGGCCAGCGTGGTGGTGTCGTGATGCATGGACTTGCCCATCAGGATCCAACCCATGTGAGCCCACCATTTGCCGTCGATGGGAGAATGGGGATCGCCGTCATGGTCGGAATATTGATGGTGGATGCGATGAGTCGCGACCCAAAAAATCGGCCCGCCTTCGAGCGCCAGCGTGGCGCAAGTGGTTAGGAAGTATTCCACCCACTTCGGCGTCTTGTAACCGCGGTGAGTCAGCAGCCGGTGGTAACCCATGCCAATGCCGAGGCTGCCTGAAACCCACCACAGAAACGCCGCTACAAACAGCGCCTTCCAGGTGAAGAAAAATAGCGCGGCAATGGCCCCGACGTGGAACAGACCCATAAAAATTGCCGTGATCCAGTTGACTTCATTATTGGCTGCGGCTTTGCGATTAAGAGCTTCGAGTTCCATGGCAATCCTGTAAATTGTGAGTTGGGTTTCTTTATTCACGTTACCAGCGCCGGAAGGACGCGACTGTAACAGTTGTGTAATAGCGAGGATTACGACGGTAACGATTTTACAAAATGTGGAAGTTCCCGGAAAAGACCGGTGTAAGCGCGGATTGACGAGTTGATGGCGATGGTTCCCTCACGACGAAGCAGGTCGCTGCGCGGTAAGCTATTCGTAAATAAAAGATTAGAGATGCCGACACTCACTCAAGGCGCGACCAAAAGCTTAAGCCCGTTCGCGGCGAGCCTGAAAATTGGGAAGCGAGCAATTGGGCCGGGCTCGCCGGTTTACGTGATCGCAGAACTTTCCGCTAATCATCATCAGGATTTCGATCAAGCCCTCCAACTCGTGCGAGCTGCGAAAGATTGCGGGGCTGACGCGGTAAAGCTTCAGACTTACACGTCTGACACAATTACGATGCGAAGCGATCGCGAATATTTTCGGGTCCGGGGCGGAACGATTTGGGACGGCGAAACATTGCACGAACTCTACTCCAAGGCCTATACGCCTTGGGAGTGGCAGCCCAAATTGAAAGTCGAAGCCAACTCTCTCGGCCTTGATCTTTTCTCTTCCCCCTTTGACGTAACTGCGGTGGATTTTCTGGAAAAGATGGAAGTTCCTGCCTACAAGGTAGCTTCGTTTGAATTGGTCGATGTCCAACTCATACAGCGGATCGCCAGCACGGGAAAGCCAATCCTCATGTCGGTTGGAATGGCGACAGAGGCGGAAATTTCGGAAGCACTGCAAACGGCCGCTGAAAATGGCGCGACCCAGGTGGCATTGTTGAAATGCACGAGCGCGTATCCAGCTTTGCCGGAAGAGATGAATCTGCGCACGATACCGGAAATTGCTGCTCGCTTCGGAGTTCCTGCGGGGCTTTCGGACCACACTCCCGGTAGCGCGGTTGCGGTCACGGCGGTCGCACTCGGTGCATGTATCGTGGAAAAGCATTTGACGCTGTCGCGCGCAGAGCCGGGGCCTGACAGCAAATTCTCGATGGAACCAGGCGAGTTCGCAGAGATGGTTGCTGCGGTTCGCGTTGCAGAGCAAGCCTTGGGGTCACCCATCTTCGGCCCCGGCGAACATGAAAAATCGAGCCTGGCGTTCCGCCGCTCGCTTTTTGTGGTGGAAAATATTGCGCAAGGTCAACACTTCACTGCAAAAAATGTGCGATCGATCCGGCCGGCAAACGGGATACACACAAGACATTTAACCGAGGTTATAGGCAAGCGTGCCGCACGGAATATCGAAGCTGGAACTCCTTTGAGCTGGGACGAGGTGGAAAACGCATGAAAGTCGTGAGCCCTGTACTGAAGCGCGTCGTTTATCCAGGATTGGCACGCTCAGGTTTCTTGCGCCGCGCCGCCGATAATGGTCCGACGATAGTGACCTATCACGGTGTGATGCCGACGTCATACAAGGCACGTGGATCCGACGTGGATGGGTGCATGGTGCATTCCTCCATTTTCCGCGATCAACTCAAACTTCTGAAGAGTCACTATTCTCCCATTACGCCCGATCAGTTTCGCGCGTGGTGCAGGGGAGATTTCGAATTGCCGCCGCGGGCCGTCCTTATCACCTGCGATGACGGCCTGCAAAACAACTTGACTGGAATGGCACCCATTTTGACGGCATTAGACTTGCCCTGCCTTTTTTTTGTGCTTGCGGATGCTCTTAACAGCGTCGGTACGATGCTCTGGCATGAAGAACTAAATCTTTTGCTGCATTTTGCTACGAATCCCATTTCGTTGACGCTGCCTCGGTTCGCGATTCAAGAGAGAATTACAGGGCGCGCAGCGAAACACGCTCTGTGGGTCAATCTGATGAACATCATGGCCGGACTTGCGCATGAGCAGCGCGAAGAAATTATCGATCAAGTCAGAAATCAGTTGGGCGTACCGTCGAATTGGCGAGAAGATTTTTTTGCGGATCCATCCAATCGTGAAAGGTTTCTCACCCTGAATCTCGATCAGACGAAGGAACTACTGGCATCGGGGATGACTATAGGGGCGCATAGTTTGTCGCATCCTAGGTTGTCGAAGATGAGTGACGAGATGGCGTGGAAGGAGATCAGCGAATCCCGCAGGCAATTGGAAGATGTCCTGGGGCAGCCCATATGGGCGTTTGCTTATCCGTTTGGCGACCCCGCCGCTGTGTCTGGGAGAGAGACTGCCATGGCGAAACAAGCCGGCTACGATTGCGCTTTTATGAATGTCGAGCCCCCGCACCCGGTGGCTGAAAGTCTTTTCGCGATCTCCAGGGTTCACGTTTCCTGCGACATGAGCGTAAATGAGTTTGAAGCACACGTATCCGGGTTTTATCGAACCTTACGAGACCGCTTTCTCGGGGATTCGTGGACCGCGCATTTGGCAGGCTGAGATGGGATGTGTCTGAGTGGAAATACGATTGCTCCGCGAAGTTCCCGACGATGCGAAACTCCGCGAGGAGTGGGACGAACTCGTGCTGCGCACGGAGCGGCCGGAAGTGTTCTACACCTACGAGTGGGCCCTCGCTGTGGCCCGCGCGTACGGAGATTGCCGGCGGCCACTGCTGGCGCTCGGATACAAACAAAAGCGATTGGTGGGCGCGGCATCTTTATATGTTGCGCGAGATGGCTTAGAGGCCGGTTTTTTATCCAGCACCACGGCCGATTATTGCGACTTCGTGTGTGCGCCCGAAGACCGCAATGAGTTCCTGGTCGAGTCGTTGAGAACGATTCGCGAATCCGGAGTGGCGGAATTGATTCTCGCGAATTTGCCGGCTGAGTCCGAAGAGTCGGTGGTTCGCGCTCAGAGGCGATGCGGATACCATGTTTTTTCGCGTCCAGCCTACGATTGCGCTCAGGTAGCTCTGACTTCGCCCGAGGAGAAGCGGGCCGCCACAAATCAGTTGGAGACCAAAGGATCGCTGCGACGGATCGCCAAGAAACTTAACGCTGCTGGGAATGTGCGCCTGCAGCATACGAAAGGCGAAGACTGGCTCGGCGCCACGCTGCCGTCGTTCTATCGAAAGCACGTCGCGCGATTCCTCATGATGGGAAAAGAGAGCAATCTGATTGATCCTGCCAGACGCAACTTTCTAGACGAGCTTGCTAGATTGCTTTCTCGATCTGGATGGATGAAGTTCAGTTTTCTTTCAATCGGCGAGCAGCAGATCGCGTGGAACTATGGTTTTCAGTTTGCGAATAGCTGGTTCTGGTACCAACCGACATTCGATACCACTTTTCAAAAATATTTCCCCGGATTGAGTTTGCTGATTCGCATTGTCGAAGAGGCAGCGAAGAATAGTGAAATCGAACGCGTAGATCTTGGATTGGGGGCCGAGGGCTACAAAGAACGGGTCAGCACTCGAATCGTGAAGACGGCACATATTACGGCCAGCCGTTCGCTGGTCTCGCACGTCAGGCATCGGCTTCGACACTTCGCGGCTGCATTGGTCAAGAAGTTCCCGCGGATTGAACGACTCATGCGGGCCGCACTAAGCAAACGTGTGCGAATTGGTTCTCGCATCGATTTGAAGCATCCTCACAATACCGTTCGCTGGCTTATATCGCGGTTGCGAGACGCGTGGCAAAGAGAGGTTGCATTCTTTGAATGGAATCCCAACCGTGAATCCGCTGGAAGTTTCAGCGACGACATGTTGCAACCAGTTGATCTGGATAAACTGGCAAATGCAGCTATGAAACATGGGAATGACGCAGGAACGATGTCGTTCCTGAAGCGCTCAGGGCTGCGATTAAGCTCAACTCAGGCGCGCGGCTTTCTGTGGGGTGCGCCTGACGATCCTGTGCATTTTTGCTGGGTAACTGACTTTGAGGGCTTTTATGTCGACGAACTCAGACGCAAGATGTACACACCAGCGCGGAATTCGGTTTTGATTTACGACTGTTGGACCGTCCCGTCGGCCCGCGGTAAAGGCGCTTACTCAAAGGCAATCACCGCGCTCGGAGAGCTGCTCAACGCCGAAGGCAAAAATGTGTGGATTTTCAGCGCGGTGTCAAATGTGGCATCGATTAGGGGCATTGAAAAATCTGGGTTCGTTCATCGCTACTCGATTCGTAAGAGCTTGTTTGGATTGATCGTTCGACGAAAGCCAAACACCATCGCGACCGATTTCGAGCTGAACGAGCGCGCCCCTTCGGCGGCTTAAGTTGGACCAATAGCTATTTCATGAGAGTACTTCTGCTGCATCCGTCCGATCGGCTGTCATCCGCTTATCCATTCGGCAAGTGGGATCTGATAGTAGACTTTGGCCGCGCTCCAGCCACAACGTACGCGGAGGCGATCCAAGCCAGAGGCATCCCGATCGTCAGCATTTTCGACTTTGCCAAAGGCATTCCCGATCTGGCGGAATTGCGTGAACGGATTAGCTCCGGTTTCGGAGAGGTCGTCGACAAATTCGGGATCGACTGGTGGTCCGTTCTATCGGTTTCAATCGCTCCCGATTTAATTAACATCATTCTGCTTCGCCGTGTCGCCGCGCGCATTTCGCTGGATAGCGAGCTGGTCACCAGCAAGGTCGATTCGAAAGTTCGTTTGCTGCAATGCATGGTGCAAGGTCGATTGGTCACCATACCCTCCCCGACAGGTTCTGTGTTCAGCAGGCTGAATTACTATCCTGACCGCATGCGGAAGCTTGATCGGGCGAAGTTTTTCCAGGTGATAAGTGACAAATTTGATCGGGAACATCAATGGCGCCGACGATTTTCGTCCAGGGCTCCGCGTGGCGGCCCGCTAGTCCTTCTACCCTCGGCTTATGTGAACGTCTCTCGCACTGAAGTGGGATACGCCGAGTTGCTACCCGAAACCCGATTTCTACTGGTGGCCGCCCGTTCAGTCGCCAGGCTGAGTAAGGTGCCACCGAACGTGACGCAAATTTCTCTGGATGGCTACTTCGGCAGCGTAAGCGGGGGAGAAGAAAAGAATTTACTCAGCGCATGGAACCGCCTTCGATTTCATCTTGCCGAAAAGCTGGGATTCAGCGAAACGGAATGCGATGAGGTTTTCAACAGAATTTCGCCGCTGCTGCGGTGGGGGCTGGCCGTACGGTCAGCGTGGAACGCGCTATTCGACTCACACGAAATCACAACGTGCTTGAGCGCGGACGACAGCAATCCTTATACGAGGCTGCCGCTGATGCTGGCCAAGAATCGCGGGATCCCCGCGTTGGCGTGCCATCACGGCGCGTTGGACTCGTGGATGGCTTTTAAAAACCATCACGAGGATATGTATCTGGCGAAAAGCGAGATGGAGAAGGATTACTTGACGCGCAAATGCGGCATGGAGCCTGAGCGCGTTTACATTGGTGGCCCTCCCGAACCTCGAGCGACAGAGGTTGGAGGCGATGAGCGTCGAACGTGGCTGGTGTGGTTCACGGAACCGTATTCATCGCTTGGCTGGCGCGCCGAAGAGGTTTACCGCGATCTCCTTCCACACCTGGTTCGGCTGGCGAAAGAGTGCAACCTGGAACTGGTGGTCAAGGTTCATGCCTTTGAGACCGCCAAAGGTGCGCGACGATTATTGAAGCAGCAGATCGGATCTGAAGCCGATGCAATTCGAGTCATTGAAGGACCTATCCAGCCCGAGCTTTGGCGTCACGCGCATTTAGCTGTCACCGGCGAGTCTTCCGTTGCTGTCGAGTCCACTCGGATGGGCGTCCCGATATTCCTTTGCGGATGGCTGCGGGACCCGTTTGCCGGATACATGGAGCAATTCGCGCGATACGGCGCAGGTCGCATTCTCAATTCGAGTCGGGAGATTGAGAATATTCCCCATCTGCTGAAATCCCAGGTGGCTTCTGATCGTAGTCTGAATGGCTTATATCAACCAATGCTCGCTGAAGATTGCAAAGAGTTACTCACTGGAAACTTCGTCCGATCAGCGGCAATCTCCCGCTAGTGTAGGCTGATAATCATCGCACCGATCATGGTTTCCGGTCCCACATTGCGCGTACCAGACGTCCCCACAAAAGCTGTGACTGGCTTTCGTGGGCAGATGGGCAATGTATCGCGTCAAGCGTTGATTTTTTTCGCCGGCACAGTTTTTACAACTGGCGCTGGATATCTATTCAAAATTTATCTAGCCAGAACGCTGGGACCCGAACCGTTAGGTTTGTATGCCCTCGGGATGACGATGGTTGGCTTTTTGGGCATGCTAAACGCGCTTGGCCTCTCGCAGGCGGCGGTGCGCTTTGTCGCGTCATATTTCGCGACGGGAAGATTTGACCTGCTGCGCGGATTCATCGTTCGCTGTCTGGGTCTGTTGGTAGCGGCAAATATCTTTCTCGGCATCGTGCTCTTGACCGCAGGACCGTTCGTCGCAGTGCGTTTTTACCATTCTCCGGTCTTGACTCGCTATCTGTGGTACTTTGCGCTCGTGATGTTGTTAGGTGGCGTGAATGGCTTTCTCAGCCAGACGCTCACCGGCTACGGAGACGTAGTCCGTCGAACGACGATCAATAGCTTCATCGGGCAACCGATGATGATGGCGATCACGTTTGTATTACTGACGGCCGGTTTGGGACTTAAAGGCTACCTCTCCGCGCAAATTGCCGGATCAGTCATTGTTTGCGGACTGCTTGCAGCGGCAGTCTGGAAGCTGACTCCGGACACTAAGCCCGGCCGGTCGCGGCGATTTGCATCCCTCGAACGTCAGGTGTTCGCTTTTTCATTCGCAGCTTTTGGAGTTGGGTTGCTGGAATTTCTTATTTCACAATCCGATGTGATCATGCTGGGATATTTCCGCACTGCGCGGGAGTTAGGCGTCTACGCGATTGCGACGGCCTTGGTAGCTTTTGTTCCGATTATTTTGCAGTCGGTTAACCAGATATTTGCGCCAACCATTGCCGCGCTCTACGCCAAAGGAGAGCACGCGCTGCTGGCGCGAATGTACCAGACCACCACAAAATGGATACTGGGACTAACTCTTCCGCTGGCTGCAGCGATGATCCTGTTCGCTCGTCCGTTGATGGCGATTTTTGGGCGTGAGTTCGCGGCCGGGTGGTTTGTGGTGATTGCCGGAACGCTGGGCCAGGTCATCAACTGCGGGGTGGGATCTGTCGGATTTCTCTTACTGATGACTGGTCACCAAAACCAGTTGGTTCGTGTTCAGGCCATCACTGTTGCGATCATGCTGACCATGAATGCGATGCTCATTCCCCGGTGGGGTATCGGCGGGGCGGCCATCGCTTCCTCATTGGCCGGGATATTGTCGAACGTTCTTGCGTTGTTTGAAGTGCGAAAGCGTTTGCACGTGCTGCCCTATAACCGCGGATATTTGCGGTTGCTCGCTCCTCTGGCTGCGACTGCCTGTGTGCTTGCGGTCTCACATTGGCTATTTCAATTTGCCGCGCCCAGCGTTTTAAAGATAGGAGCCGTGGTGCTTCTGGGATACATCGCATTTTTGGGAACTGCGTTGCTGTGGGGATTGGATGACGACGACAAAGTCATGGTAATGGCGGTCCGCTCGCGGCTGAACTCCGCTTTCCAATCATCCAAGGTACCAGCGTGACCGAAGATACGAGAGCATTGCGGCTTCCTAACAATCTCTGTCTCGCTGCTGAACAGAGGTACAGCGGACGTTTCGCGAATTTGGAGCAGTTGTTGATTTTCGTGCTCGAACAATTATTGAAGAACGATACAGCGGAAATGGACAAAGCTGAGGAGGCAGTCATCGAACAACGATTGAAGGACCTTGGGTACATCTGAAACGGGAGAGTAAGCCACGTCTGATGTTCAATTTCGCGCGGAATCTATTGCGGTCGCCAAAAGGCTACCTTCGGGAATTCTCGTTTAGCCGTCCCTTGATCTTGTTGCAAAGCGACGATTGGGGACGGGTTGGCGTTCGCGACAAGGAAGGCCGCGACGAACTTCGAGAAAATGGAATCGCGCTTGGGCAACACCCCTACGATTCATACACGTTGGAAACCGCGGACGACCTTCGAGCTCTGAGCGCCCTTCTTAGCAGCCGTCGTGATTCGACCGGCCGGTCTGCATGCATCGTCATGAACTTCCTGGTTGCAAATTTGGATTTTACCCAGATGGCAGCCAACGGTTACCGCGAGACGCATCTGCTTCCGCTGTCGAAAGGCCTACCCGCCGGTTGGAAGCGGCCCGGCTTGTTTGAGGCCTACGCACAAGGCATATCTGACGGCGTATTTTATCCCGCGCTGCACGGGCTGACACACTTCTGCCAAACGGCTGTCGAAGGAGAATTGCAGCAGGCCGGCGAACGATCTGATTTGCTTCACCAATTCTGGAAGGCAAAAACGCCATACGTATTCTGGCGAATGCCCTGGGTTGGATACGAATATCACAAGCCTGAGAAGCCGCAGGTCGGGTTTCTTCCCGCCTCAAGACAGCGCGAACTCATCGCCGAGGCCTCGGGGATGTTTGGAGACTTTTTCGGCAGGAAGCCGGCATCGGGTTGCGCTCCCGGCTACCGCGCTAACGCAGACACGATTGCAGCTTGGTCCGCGTGCGGGATCAAGGTTGCTCAGAACGGGCCAGCACGATCGTATCCGCACCTTGATCATGCAGAAATGTTAATGCTTTATCGCACTCTCGATTTCGAGCCAAGCCACGAAGTTCTTCCGCTCGCCGCATACGTCGATCTTGCCGCGCAAGCGTTGACGAGAGGCCTGCCCGCGATCATCTCCGCGCACTCGATCAATTTTCATTCAACGCTCCGCGATTTCCGGACGCCGACGTTGGAATTGCTGGATCGGTTGCTATCGGCTCTCGAAACTAAATTCCCCGATCTTCTCTATGTGCACGACGAAGACGTCTATAACATCGTGACTCAAGGCCGCTTCCGCTCCCGCGATGGATGGGTCTCCGTCGACGCGAAACAGCGTGGATCGGAACAGCAGTTAGCGACGAGAGGAGCGTCTTAACGTGAGGCGACAACGGCTGATTCTGGTCACGATCGATTGCCTGCGGGCTGATCATGTCGGATGGCTGGGATACCGGCGACCGACTACGCCGTTTCTCGACTCGCTGGCGCATGAGAGTGTTGTGTTCACAAACGCTATCGTCGCAGGAGCACCAACTTATTATTCGTTCCCGGCGATCATGGCTTCGCGCTATCCGTTAGCTCTAGGTCGCGACGTATTGGGTTTGGCTCCGGGTGAACCGACGCTAGCGTCAATCTTGCAAAACCTTGGGTATAGCACCGCGGCGTTTCTGGCAGGAAATCCCTACCTGTCGAAGAGCTTCGGCTACGACCAAGGGTTCGACACGTTCGAGGACCATCTGTCGGATCAGCGAAGTGATGGGGTCCCAGCCCCACAACACGGCGCCCTGTCGCGAGCCAACAGATGGTTGCATGAACACAGCCGCAATAGCTGGTTGGAAGGTTTATACGACGAGGCGTATTTTCAGTACAGCCAGAAAATAGCGCGACTTCCCGCGGCATCTTTTGAGACTCTGCGCCGCTTTCCTTCCGCGAACGAAATAGTCGATCAGGCAATCGGCTGGATCAACGAACACGCCCACAAGCCATTTTTTCTATGGCTGCATTTCATGGACCCACACTCGCCCTACTATCCAACAAGTCACTCGTTGGATTTGCTTGGCCTGGAGCCCATCACGCCAGATCGAGCCCGATATTTGAATTCTTTCTGGAATCGAGGGAGAGTTTCGGAGACACGGCTCCGACGCCACCGAGACGAGATCGTCGACTTATACGATGCGGGCATTCGATCGGTTGATCATCAACTTTCTCGGCTTGTAAGTACGCTGGTTCAGGGCAAGATTTGGGACAGCTGTGTTCTTGCAGCCACTGCCGACCATGGAGAAGAATTTCTTGACCATGGGCGAAGATTTCACTCCCCATCACAGGTGGGTGAGGAATTGATTCGGGTTCCTTTGCTGATCCGAGTCCCGGAGATGAAGAATGCGGCGACGGTGAGTTCTCCGTTCAGCTTGCTAAATCTGGCTCCCACGCTGCTGGCGGCTCTTGATATCGAATCACCACAAACATTCGCCGGAACGGATTGCTGGCCAGGTGCCGGTAAAGACGAAGAATGGAATAATCCAGCGATTGTGGAGGGCGTATCGCAGTGTTCGAATCCGTTTCGTGAGAAAGATAGGCTTGGAGAGCGTGTTCTCGTGATCCGCGAAAACCGCTATAAGCTGGTCACCGATTTTGCGAAGAAAGAAGAGATGTTGTTCGATCTGGAAGCAGACCCCAACGAGCAGTCGCCTGTACCTGATGGGGTCGCAACCTTGGTTCGGCAAAGACTGCTGAAGGTCGCCCGCGATCACATCGCCCGGTCACACAAATCTCGCGATCTTGACTCTGCGCTGAAGGCGCGATTGAGGGACATGCAGCTCAATCGATTGGAAGATACTCGCGTCCAACCTGCGGTGCATTCGCTCCCTTAGCATGAACTTGACATTCATAGGCAAGCGCACATGAAACCTGTCCGCATTCTGGTGGATAGCTTCGCAGACGCCGGGCTGCCTAATGCGCAAATGGGAAACGCGAGGGAAATTGTCTCTCGTCTGGATCCTTCGCGGTTTCATGTCAGCGTCTTTTGCACTGGCACTCCCGATGAGCGAATTGCCGGACGGCCAAATACAACGCTTATCCGCTTGCCAGCTCGCAGACGGTCCATCGGAATATTTCGAGCGCTGATGAGCCGCGAGCACGACATCGTTTTTTACCTGAAATCGGCGCCTGCGGAGAAGCTCTTTATTAAAATTCGAAAAATCTGCGGCGATCGCAAGGTCACCATCGGCACGGTTGAGTCTCAATCGGACTTGCGCAATGAGCCCACGGTTTCTGCGCAGGCGGTCGAAATGTGGGAAAAAACTGTGTTGTGTTGCGATCATCTCTACAGCAATTCCGAAGCGGTCAGGGAAAGTTTAAAAAAGGAATACGGACTGGAGAGTCAAGTCATCGCCACCGGGGTTGACTGCAACTTTTTCTCACCAAAGCACGCCCGCCCACCGCATCTCAGACCGCAGGTGTTCTTCGCTGGATCTCTGCGCCCATTCAAACAACCACAGGTGCTGTTAGCGGCCGCGACACGGTTTCCGCATGCGGATTTCTCGCTGGCCGGCGAGGGCGTGATGGCTCCGCAACTCGCGCAACAAATAGAACAAGAGAGATTATCGAACGTACGATTACTCGGCATGCTCACAGCAGAACAGCTGCGGAATTGCTATCAATCGTCCGATCTCTTCCTCTTCCCCTCTTTATGGGAAGGTTCGCCTAAGGTAATTCTTGAGGCCGCAAGCTGCGGCTTGCCTGTAATCGCCAGGAATAATTACAGCCCAGAAACTGTGGTCGATGGACAAACCGGATTTCTCGCCGCTTCGGACCTCGAAATCTTCGAGCGACTCGAACAGTTACTAAACGACCCGGACTTGCGCCGTCGCTTGGGTGTGGCGGGGCGGAAGCTTGCCCAACGCTTCGACTGGGATGTCATCACCAAACAATGGGAAAACGTGTTTCTGGCTCTTTCGCCATCCCGCGCGAGGTCAGCGTGATGCCGGCAGGACCGCCACTCCACGTCCTCACGTTAACTCCGTTTTATCCAACAGATGTGGACGACGGGACGGGCTGCTTTGTTGCCGAACCTCTTCGACACTTCACGGAATACGGGGCCACGAATACTGTGATTGCCGTGCAGCCTTTTTATAGAAAGACTCAAGGAGCCAGTCTCTCAGCGACGCCCGCGAGATGGATAAGCTATCCCGCATTACCGGGCGGCCTTGGCCTTTCCTCCGCGGGAGCTTTATTGTTTGGACGACTTCTTCAAGTCGTGCGGAAACTTCATTTATCGAATCCAATTGACGTGATCCATGCTCATTCCCCATTGCCATGTGGACACGCGGCTGCGCTCATCAAGCGAGAATTAGGGATTCCATTCGCGGTTACGGTGCATGGGCTTGATGCATACTCGACTCGTCAGGCCGTCGGAATTGCTGGAAAGTGGTGCGAACGCGTTTCGCGAATGGTTTTCGCTGCGGCCAGCCAAGTGATATGCGTCAGCGACCTCGTACGGCAGCAACTGGCTCCAGATCAAAGAAACTCTGATTCGATCCAAGTGATTTATAACGGCGTTGATTCCCAACTTTTTTCGCCCACGAATGAAAATCATCGATCCAGCGGCGGTCGGTCTGGCAAAATTCTTAGTGTTGGCAGCTTGATCCCGACCAAAGGACATGAACTGTTGCTGCGCGCTGTCGGCAAGTTGCGGGAGGCGTTTCCCGCAGTGCGGTGCGAGATCATCGGGGAAGGCGTCGAACGCGGGAGATTAGAGGCTGCGGCGCGATCTCTTAAGATTAGCGATCAAATTCAATTTCGCGGAAGGCAATCCCGCGCCGAGGTCGCGGAAGCAATGAAGCGCTGTGCAGTATTTGCTCTTCCGAGCGGCTACGAAGCGTTGGGGTGCGTTTACCTCGAAGCTATGTCGTCCGGAAGGCCGGCGATCGGCTGCCGCGGACAGGGCATCGAAGAAATAATTGAACACGGCAAAGACGGATGGCTCGTCGAGCCAGGCAATCTTGACGACTTGATCGAGGCGCTTTCTGTTTTGCTGCAACAGCCGGAAATGGGTATATCCATGGGCGATCTCGCGCGGAAAAAGATTTTGCGAAACTTTACCCTGTCGCATCAAGCTGGTCATCTCGTCGAGACCCTGCGGAAATGTTGCGCTCGCGCATGAAGCTGGTGATTATCACAGAGATCATCGCGCCATACAGAATTCCAGTCTTTAATGCGCTCGCGCAGTTGCCCGGCATTGATCTTCACGTAGTTTTTCTGGCGGAGAACGATCCTGGTTTGCGTCAATGGACGATTTATAAAGACGAGATTGCGTTCTCATATCAGGTTTTGCCGTCTAAACGCTTTAGGCTTGGTTCCTTGAACTTTCTCTTTAACACCGGCGTGACAGATGCTCTACGTCAGGCATCGCCGGATGCCGTAATTTGCGGCGGATACAATTACGCGGCGGCGTGGCAAGCTCAAAAATGGGCCAGGCGAAATCACGTTCCATTCTTAACGTGGGTCGAGAGCACGGGAATGGACCGTCGCAGCCATAATGGATTGCTGGAAGCGCTGAAGGCGCGGTTCCTGCGCCATTGCGACGGCTACGTGGCGGCGGGCAAGTCATCGGCTCAATATTTAGCGGAGTTCGGAATCGACCGCAAAAAGATTTTCTTTGCTCCCGATGCGGTTGACAATGACTTCTTCATCTCGCATTCAGACGCTGCCCGCTCACGCGCCGACGAGTTTCGAACGTCACTAAATCTGCCCGCGCGATATTTTTTGTTTACTGGCCGGATGGTTCGCGAGAAGGGTGTTTTCGATTTGCTGGAAGCGTATACCCATCTGGATCCCAGGCTTAGAGATCAACTCGGGTTGGTCATGTGCGGCGAGGGAACAAGCAAAAATGAATTGGAGCGCATTAGCCGACAAGTTACGTCCGGCCAAATCGTTTTCACTGGCTTCTACCAACGTGAGAAACTAGCGGTTCTGTATGCTCTCGCAGAAGCGTTTGTATTTCCCACGCACAGCGACCCTTGGGGGCTAGTCGTGAACGAAGCTATGGCTTGCGGATTGCCGATTATCACGACGAGTGCGGCGGGCTGCGCCGCAGACTTAGTTGACGACGGATGCAATGGCAGGATCGTGGCTCCGAAAGAAACCTATCACCTTGCCGCAGCGATGGCACAACTCGCGGTCGACCCTATCCTGAGAGCTGACATGGGAGCCCACAGCCGCCGCCGGATTTCAGATTACTCGCCGGCAAAGTGTGCCGGAGGCATGGCGACAGCCGCCGAACTGACACGGAACCAATATGTCGCGTGACCATAAATTTCTAACCGCGATAATTGCAGTTTTTGCGGGTGGATTATCGATCTGGATACTGGCCCGATATTTTGCCGGTTATCTGACCAGTGTGCAGTACGTTGTCGCATTCATTTTGATCGAAGTGATGATTGCGGTGGTTTGGAGTTACCGGCAACGCTGTCTGCCGCTGGTACTTTTGATCTTCGTACTGGCCGGGACGAGATCTCCACTGCACTTCGTAGGCAGCGCCGGCCGGTGGGTGGTGTTATTTGTCGCTGCCATCGCCGGGCTGCGAATGTATTTGAACGAGCCGCAGCGTTGGTTCGGGCCTCTGCATGGATTGGCCATGCTGTGCATACTTTCGTCATTCGCCTCCGCAGTGGTTTCCAGCTACCCTTCCACGGCGGCGTTCAAAGCTCTCAGCTTGCTGCTGCTATTGATCTATTGCGGTTCCGGAGCGCGACTGGACATCAATGACAAGCCACTGATGCGGGCAACACGATTTTTGCGATGGGTCGAGCTGCTGATCTATGTTCTTGCGTTCTCCTATTTCGGATTGCACTATCCGCTTCTCGGCAATCCCAATTCTTTGGGCGCGGTCTTGGGCGTCATCGCCGTTCCCCTGTTATTTTGGGGAAGCCTTCAGGAAATGGCGACTCCTTCTTTGCTGCGGCGACGCGCGGCGCTGATCATGTCGGTCGCCCTGTTATTCAGCAGCTACGCAAGGGCGGGTATCATGGCGGCGTTTTTTTCCTGCCTCTTGGTCGCGATCGCAACTCGTCGATATCGCTATTTCCTTAAAGGTATTGGAGTCGCACTCGTCGCAGCTCTCCTGGTGGCGCTTTGGGTTCCCATCAAAAACCAAACAACCGCCTCGCGGTCGCCCTTGGACAAATTTCTGTACAAGGGACACGCGAGCGGCGATTTGCTCAAATCGCGGAGATCTGTGTGGGATAACACCATCGCATCCATCCGGCAGCATCCGTTTTTGGGCAGCGGCTTCGGAACCAGCGCCAATGGGAAGGATGTCGTAGGAGTTGAGCCTAACCAAATGCGCGTGGACACTGTCGTCGCCGGCAAAGAGCACGGAAATAGCTACTTTGCGATCCTCGAGTGGGAAGGCCTGCTCGGAGTTGTGCCGTTCGTCCTGCTTCTCGGACTCATCGTGGCCTACCTTTTTCGTTTCGCCATATGGATATGGCGCTCGCGAGAATTCTCTTCGCCCGCGCTGCCGCTGGCGGCGATGATAACCGCAGGGTTGATTCATGCGGGATTCGAGGATTGGCTTTTCGCGGTGGGCTATGATTTGTGCGTCTTTTTCTGGATTGCCGTGTTCTTGATGGTGGATTCCCTTCCCGAGGCCGTGCGCGCGCGAAGACCCACCCCGATCTCGCAAGGCACGCGGTCGTGGAACGAACGCCAAATACCTGCCGCAATTGCGAGATGACCCATTTGTTTATCAATGGCGCCGGAGCGAGCGCTGGCGGCGGTTTAACGTATCTACGTAACGCCATCCCTCACTTTTCTACGCTGGGGTGCCGCATGACCATAGCGGCGAACGACCATTGCTGTCGAGAACTGAACGCCTTGCCGCAGACTGACTTCGTGGAAATGCATACGCAGACAACTGGTGCCCGCTTTTGGCGTGAACAACGGACGCTGCCGCAGATCGTGAAGCAAAGCGGAGCCGAGGTCCTGCTTTCCACTGGAAATTTTGCTTTGCGCAATTCGCCCATACCACAAATTCTGCTTTCGCGGAATTCACTCTATACGTCATCGGATTTCTTTGTCGATTTGATCTCGCGACACGAGTATCGTCTATGGCTGCAAACCCGCATCAGATCGGCTTTCGCCAAAGCGTCGGTGGCTTGGGCAGATCAAACGGTGGCCCCGAGCCACGCGTTTGCATCCGAACTCAACCATTGGACGAAACGCAAAATCGAGACTGTGTATCACGGCTTTGATCGTGATGCGTTCTTCAGCAGTTCCAACCTGTCCTCGACGCTCAACGATAAACTGCTCAGAAAAGATGATTCGCTTCGATTGTTGCTGGTGAGCCATTACAACTATTATCGAAACTTCGAGACCGTTTTTCGAGCATTGCCTCTTTTGCAGTCTCAAATCGGCCGCAAGGTGGAACTTGTTTTGACGTGTTCTATAAACTCGCAGTTGAGCAAGCACACATACAGCACTGCGAAAGCGGCAACGCTGATTCGCAAACTCAATTTGTCAGACAACATTGTTGAACTGGGAACGGTTCCCTACGGCTGTCTGCACTATGTTTACGGCGCCTGCGATTTATACGTGACTGCGGCCTACGCGGAGTCGTTTGCGCATCCTTTGGTGGAGGCCATGGCCAGCGGCCTCCCTGTGATCGCGTCCGATTTGCCGGTTCACCGTGAAATCTGCGGCGACGCTGCCTTGTTTTTTCATCGATTTTCTTCAGCAGCCCTTGCCCAAACGGCGGTCGAGGCGCTCAATGGAAAAACAACTGGGATGGTTGACAGAGGGAAATCCCGCGCTTCGACTTTTTCGTGGAAACATCACGCCGAAGAGATATTGCAAATGGCTGACGATCTAGCGCGGGCTGCTGCATGACCTTTATCCCCGGTTTTTTATCGGCTGAGGAAAGCATCTGATGTGCGGCATCGTCGGAATCGTGGCCAACGGCGGAAAGGTTTCTCCGGCGATGCTCGAACAAGCCACTCAATCGCTGGCTCACCGCGGTCCCGACGATTCTGGCACTGTCATTCTTCGCGCTTCGAACTGCGAGATCGGCCTCGGCAACCGGCGGCTGGCCATTCTCGATCTATCGTCTTCCGGCCATCAACCCATGCACGATCCCAGCACAGGCAATTGGATCGTGTACAACGGCGAAATTTACAACTTCAAAGAAATTCGTGGTGAACTGGAAAAGCTGGGTTGTTCCTTTCTGAGCAACAGCGACACCGAAGTGGTGTTGAAGGCTTTTTCGCACTGGGGCGAGGATTGCCTTCAGCAGTTCCGGGGAATGTTTGCCTTCGCTATCTGGGACGCGCGAAACGACAGACTGTTTCTGGCGCGAGATCCGATTGGTATCAAACCACTTTACTTCGCATCGTTTCGCGACACTTTCGTGTTCGCTTCGGAGGTGCGCACTCTGCTCGCAACCGGTATCGTTCCCCGCCGACTGGATCGCGCAGGCCTATTGGATTACCTGACATTCGGGTCGCTCTACGATCCGAACACTTTGGTTGAGGGGGTTTCTAACCTCCGCGCCGGACATTATCTCCTTTGGGAAAACGGCCACATTGATCAGATTGAGTATTGGGACTACGCGAAAACGAACCAGCCAGAAAAACAGGAGACTGGCTCGCAAGACCGGATCAGGCGTGAGGAAGATCTCTATGCGTCGCTGCTTGAATCTGTCCGGATGCAAATGGTGAGCGATGCCCCCGTCGGACTTTTTCTCTCAGGAGGGATCGACTCAAGCGCATTAGCGGCTATTTTGAGTCGCTATGGGCTCCCACTCAACACTTTCTCGCTTGTATTCCAAGAAGAAGGTTTCTCCGAAGCAGCCGGTTCACGGCAGGTAGCAAAACTTTTCGGTACTCATCATCACGAAATCGAAACCACCCAACAAAATGCTCTGCATTCGATTCCCGACGCTCTCGAGTCAATGGACTTGCCCACGATCGATGGGATCAATACGTATCTAATCTCGATGTATACCCGCCGCGCGGGGATGAAAGTCGCGCTATCGGGACTTGGCGGCGATGAAATGTTTGCCGGCTACTCCGGTTTCGAGTCGGCGCTGAAGATGGCGCGATTCCAGCGTGCGTTCGGTCAAGTACTCGGAAAAGATGTCGCGAAGAAAGCATTGTCGAGCAGGCTTTTTAGCTCTGACAAGAACAGAAAATTAGCGACGCTGATTTCTGAAGACCTTCTGGATCCTTACATTGTTTCGCGCACTTTATTCCTTCCGGGCCAAATCAACGATCTCATATCCTCTTTAGAGACTGCCGCGAACCGGGAGAACGCGGAAATCGCCCGCTATTTGCAACGCGCTAACGGGATGGATTCCGTTAATCGCCTGTCCTACCTCGAAGCCAGATGTTACATGCTCAACACATTGCTGAGAGACGCGGACACGATGAGCATGGCCCATGGCCTGGAAGTTCGCGTCCCTCTGCTTGACCACACGATTGCGGATAAACTTTTTCGCATGCCCGGTGCATGGAAGCTGAATCCAAACCTGCCGAAACCACTGCTTTTGGGGGCAATCCCTAGTCTGCTGCCGGAAGGCCTGGTTCGGCAGAAGAAACGTGGTTTTACTCTGCCTTTCGAACACTGGCTGAGGCAAGACCTTCGCGGCATCGTGGAAAAGGCCTTAACTCATATAGATCGTGGGCCGCTTGCGGGCGTGTTAAGTCGTGAGGCAGTGTGGGATGTCTGGCAAAGTTTTCTGGCGGGAAAGACGTCCTGGTCGCGGCCGTGGTCGCTTTACGTTTTGCAGCACTGGTGCGAGCGCCACGCCATCGTGGCTTAGGCAGGTCGAAGCGGTTTGCGGGCTGACACCAGCAGAAACAGGCCCCATCGGCTCGCAATCCTGCGCACCACCCCGCGCGGAAATAACTTCCAGCACAATCTGTAAAACAGGGACCGGAATTTTTGGGATGGCTCGTGCAACAGCAAATCGCCAGGACTGAAGACCTGCCGCATTTCAACATTCGCGAAGCTGCGCATCATGGTTTCTACTTCGCCTCGGGTGTAGGTTTTTGTACCGGGGCTTTCGAGATGATCGAAAGCGCTGCGGCGAAGCGACTTCCCGGCCAGAATTCCGTAGCGCAGCCAAAGCATGGCTGCCGTCAACGAGGCATGGTGATAGAGCATGATTCTTGCCTCTCCGCCAGGCTTCAAAACCCTGAGCGCTTGGTTGATGCATCGTTGAGTGTCAGGGCTGTGGTGCATGACCCCATAGGAATAGACCACATCGAAGCTGTTGTCGGCAAAGGGTAGATGTTCGGCGTCAGCGGTCTGCAAATCTGGCTGAAAGCCTTCCATCTCACATCGGGCCATGGCGCGAGATAGAGAAACATCCGAAAGATCTACGCCTGTGGAAATGGCACCCGCCTTCAGCCATTCCAGGTAATCTGCCCCTATGCCGACGCCTATTTCCAATACCCGCAGTCCGCGGGAGTCAGCAAATTTCGCAAACTCTGAAATGAAAGGCTCGAGGGAATAGCGGGCGCGAGCGTGACTATGAAAATCTTCTTTTCCCTCAAGATAGCGCGTGCCGCACGGATCGGCATTCCAAAAGTCTCGGACGTGATCCTTCAAGGCGGGTGTGGACAGGCTGTTCGACATCTTTGAGATTTAGCCAGATGGTACCACGGCTCGAAATCACACAGTACGGAGCGGCAAGATGCTCTAAAATCAAGTCACACCTTGGACATGGAAGATTCGTTGCTAGCACGGACAGCGTTAGCGGAAAATCCGACTCAGCGCGCCGCGGATTTTCAGGCACCGTCATCCGCTGGGTCGCCGAAAGTTTCGTCAGCGACCTTGCCGGTGAGCGTGATCGTTCCCGTAAGAAACGAAGCGAAGAACCTTGCGCGATGTCTGGAGTCGCTGAGGAGTTGCGGCGAAGTCTTCGTGGTTGACTCGCAGAGTTCCGACGCAACTGCCCAGGTTGCGGCGGATTACGGCGCTGAACTCGTGCAGTTTCGCTACGGCGGGGGATGGCCTAAAAAGCGGCAGTGGGCAATGAACACGCTTCCGCTCTCTTACGAGTGGACTTTGCTGCTCGATGCAGATGAGTCGCTCACGCCTGCACTCGCCGAAGAGATTCGCCGGGCGATCCAGGTCACGACGATTTCCGGATATTATCTTGGCCTCGAAATGCACTTCCTGGGCAGGCTGCTGCGCCACAGCGGGGCGGGATTTTCAAAGCTTTCATTGTTTCGGACTGGAAAAGGCCGGTTCGAGTGCCGATTGAGAGATCAAGATATTTCGATGTGCGATATGGAAGTGCATGAGCACGTGGTCGTGGATGGCCCTACCGCTGAGCTGCGCAATCTTCTAGTGCATCGAAACGAAGAGTCTTTGTCGCGGTACATTGCGAAACACAACGAGTATTCAACTTGGGAAGCAAAAGTCTGGGTGGACGGACATGACTCTGACGATCTGCCTGCGTCTCCGTGGGGAAATCAAGCGCAGCGCCGACGCTGGCTGCGCAAGTGGCTGTTTTCGATACCCGGTTCGCCGCTGGCTTTCTTTCTGTACAAATACTTTTTTTGTCTGGGATTTCTGGATGGCATTCCCGGACTTGTCTACTGCGCGTTTCAGGGCATTCAGTTTTTCACGATTAAGGCAAAAATTTACGAACGCCGGCTTTCCGGGGACTAACTCATGTGCGGCATCAGCGGGCTGATCAATTGCGGGGATAATGACGCGCTGAATCGGATGACTTCGATTCTTGCGCACCGCGGCCCGGACGATTCCGGAGTGTGGCAACGAAATTTTCCTAATGGCGATTACGTGGGCCTCGGGAGCAGACGGCTCGCAATTCTCGATCTCTCGCCCGATGGCCGCATGCCGATGTGCAACGCTCAAGGCACGGTCTGGATTACCTATAACGGCGAAGTCTACAACTACCGCCAGTTGCGAGATGAATTAAAGAACAAAGGGCACCAGTTTCGCTCAGAAACCGATACTGAAGTTGTCTTGCGCTTATACGAAGAGGAAGGACCCGACTGCGTCCTCAGATTGAACGGGATGTTTGCGTTTGCAATCTGCGATTTTCGCTCGTCTAAGCCAGTCGTTTTTCTCGCTCGAGATCACTTTGGGATCAAGCCGTTTTATTATGCCGAAGTTGACGGTGGCTTGGCATTTGCATCCGAGGTTAAGTCGCTGCTTCAGGTGCCAGAACTTGTTGCGGAAATCGATCCGTCATCTCTGAACCAGTATCTAACTTTCCTTTGGGTACCCGAGCCCCAGACCATGTTCCGGGGAATCTGCAAACTTCCCGCCGGCCATTCCGCTTTTTATCGCAATGGAGGTCTCGAAATCAAACAATATTGGGACCTCGATTTCCCTCCGCAGGAGCATCAGTTTGAAGGCTCCGAAGCCGGACTGGCCGAGCAGGTTCGCGATCAATTCCAACGTTCAGTTCGGCAGCAGATGGTCAGCGATGTGCCTTTAGGGGCTTTTTTGAGTGCCGGGCTCGATTCTTCCGCGATCGTGGCGACCATGGCGTCAGCTGTCGCTGGCAGCGGCAGGCCGCTTCGCACTTACACCATCACTTATCCGCGCAAGTACCGAGTCGGAGAGCACACGCTGGACGATCCTGCTGTGGCTGCGCGATTGGCAAAAAACCTAGGATGCGAACACACCGAAATCGTCGTTGAACCGGATGTGACCAGCCTGCTTCCGACTTTAGCCTGGCACATGGATGAACCTGTAGCCGATCCCGCAGTGATCGCTGCATATCTGGTATGTCGTGAGGCGAGCCGTGAATCCACCGTGATGCTTTCGGGTGTCGGAGGAGACGAATTGTTCGCCGGGTATCGCAAACATGTGGCGGACCGATGGTCTCATGCTTACAGCCAATTACCGGGTCCGATCCGGCATGCGATCTTAGGTGCGGTTGCGGCTATGCCGACGATGAGAGGAACCCCGCTCAAAGGCACGCTGCGCCTGATTCGCAAGATGCTGCGCAGCGAATCACTCTCGGCAGTTGATCGGTTCGTGATGAACTGCACTTACCTGAATCGTGAAGAGAGAGAGCAGCTATATTCCGGGGAATGGGCTGACATTGCCGCTGTAAATGATCCCACGTTGAAGCACCAAGCCACATTTGCCCGAGTCGGCGATGCGGACTTCCTGAACCAAATGCTCTATGTGGACTCCAAAATCTTCATGCCGTCGCTCAATTTGAACTACAACGACAAAATGAGCATGGCATCTTCGGTGGAAGTGCGGGTTCCTTTTCTCGATCGCGAACTGGCCGAATTCGTGGCGTGGAACATCCCACCACACATGAAGCTGAAAGGGTTTCTACAACCCGCCACAAAGTACATTTTCCGCAAAGCCATGAAAGGCATCCTTCCGCCTGAAGTACTTCGCCAGCCGAAGGCTGGATTCGCTGCTCCGGTTGACTATTGGCTGGCCCACGACCTGAAAGAGATGGTCGATGACCTGCTTTATGAGTCAACGATTGCTAAGCGTGGGATGTTCAACCCCGCGACGATTCGGTCAATGGTTGCGGAACACCGCTCTGGTCGGCGCGACTGGTCCATGCAAATCTGGCAATTCCTGACTCTCGAAATTTGGATGCAAACATTCATTGATGATCGTGCTCGCTCCGCTGGGTCCGCAGAACCATGCCGTCAGGTGGCTACGGCGTGAAACAAGTATTGCAATCCCCGCGCAGCGGCGAAATTGATGTCGTCGAGGTCCCCGCGCCGCATCTTCTGCCGGGGGCGGTATTAGTCAGAATCGAAGCTTCACTGGTTTCGGCTGGAACCGAACGGGCATCTTCTGAATTTGCCAACAAGAATCTATGGCAAAAAGCCAAAGCGCGGCCGGATTTGGTGCGAGACGCGATTCAGAAATTTAGACGAGACGGCATTCTTTCAACAGCTGCCGCAGTGCGCGGGCGCTTGGACCAACCCAGTGGTCTTGGTTACAGCAGTGCCGGCACCATCATCGCCTGCGGGGAGGGAGTAACCGACCTGCACCCCGGTGAGCGGGTGGCCTGCGCCGGCGCGGGGTACGCAGTTCATGCTGAAATTGCGAATGTTCCCAGGCTGCTCGTGGCGAGAATCCCTTCCCCATCTACAAGCTTTGAACATGCCGCCTTCACCACGATTGGAGCGGTTGCGCTGCACGGAATTCGCACGTCCGATGCCCGGTTCGGCGACATAGTAGCCGTGATCGGGCTGGGACTTCTTGGCCAATTGACAGTGCAGCTCTTGAAAGCGGCGGGTTGCCACGTGATTGGTTTGGACATTGCGCACGGTAGAGCGCGCCTCGCGGCGGAACTGGGAGCCGATGCGGTGAGCACCTATCCCGGCGAGTTCGAGCGCCTCTGCCTGCAAAGTTCTTCTGGACACGGCGCCGACGTAGTGATCATCGCGGCAGAGACCGCTAGCAGCCAACCGGTGAATCTCGCCGCTTCCGTCGCCAGGGATCGCGGAGTCGTCGTCGCTGTCGGGACCGTGGGCCTCGACTTGCAGCGCCGCACCTATTACGAAAAAGAATTGGATTTCCGAATTCCGCGATCTTACGGCCCAGGCCGGTATGATTCCGCGTATGAACAGAAAGGCCGCGATTACCCAATCGGATACGTACGCTGGACAGAAACTCGCAACATGGAAGCTTTCCTAAACAGCGTAGACGAAGGCAAACTGCGGTTGGAATCCCTGATCACACACCGCTTCCCCATCCAGAACGCGAGAAGTGCGTACGAGTTGATCACGGGCAAAACTCAAGAGCAGTTTCTGGGAGTGTTGATTTCTTATCCTGGACGAGCTGAAACGGCCAACAGAATTGATTTAGTAGGCCGAGTGAAACCTCCTTTAACAACAGAATCCGTCAATGTCGGACTGATTGGTTCGGGGGCCTTCGCACTTTCCACGCTCTTGCCTGCGATGAAAACCGCCGCTGGTGTTCAATTTATCGGCGTCTGTGCTGCGAACGGCTCCCACTCGAAACATGCCGGCGACAAGTTTGGTTTTCGCTATTGCGCCACGTCCGAACATGAAATTTTAAGCGACCCGTCCGTTAACACCGTGGCGATCTCGACGAGGCACAATCTGCACGCCGAATCGGTGGTGTCTGCCCTCAACGCCGGCAAGCATGTTTTTTGTGAGAAGCCACTTTGCTTAAATGAATACGAATTGAACGAAATCGTTCAAGCGTACAATCGCGCGCCGAACAAACCTCTTCTGATGGTGGGATTTAACCGGCGCTTTGCACCAATGGCCGTGAGCATGAAATCGCATTTCGCCGCGATTACGGAGCCGCTTCTCATCCATTACCGAGTGAACGCAGGCACGCTACCGCGTGACCATTGGACGCTCGATCCGGTGGTTGGCGGGGGAAGAATTTTGGGCGAAGTCTGCCATTTCGTCGACTTCTGTACGTTTCTTGCGGGATCTATGCCGATTGAGGTGCAGACGCAACGATTGCATCACCTCCAGCGTTCCTCCGACGACTCTGCTGTAGTCAACCTCCGGTTTGCCAACGGATCGCTTGCGGCCATCAGCTATCTTGCCAACGGCGATCGATCATTTGCCAAAGAACGCATCGAGGTATTCGGCGGCGGATCGATCGCGACACTAGACGACTTCCGACGACTGGAACTTGTCTGTGGCGGCAAGACACGCGTGATGCGCTCCTGGTTGACCCGAGACAAAGGACATTGCGGCGAATGGAAAGCGTTCGCCGACGCGATTTTGTCTGGGTCGAATTCTCCGATTCCTTTCCGCGATATTGTGACAGTGACGTTGGCCACATTGCGTGCGAACGAGTCTTCCCAGACTGGCAGCGCTATCGCCATCAATGTTGGTGACATTCTTGCATTGCCAAGCGAGGTAGCGGAATTTCCCTCATGACTTTCATCGCTTCACGTCTGACTTCCTGAATGCTCATTCTCGGCCTGAACATGTTTCACGCGGACGCTTCGGCCGCCATTATTCAGGACGGTCGAGTCGTATTCGCAATCGCCGAGGAGAGGCTGAACCGGATCAAACACTTTGCTGGATTTCCTTCGTTAGCGATTCAAGCCTGTCTACACGCCGTCGGGGCGAGTATCTCTGAGATCGATCACGTTGCGGTGGGTCAGGACAGCAACGCAAATCTTGCAAAAAAAGTCCGCTATGCAGTGGCGAATCCAGCCAAATTGCTTAACTTCATTCACCTACGCCAGCGTAAAGAGGCGATGCGGGACGTGCGGACGCTTCTCGCCGAGACTTTTGACATCGATCCCGCAACACTGCGCTTTCGACAGCATTCGGTTGAACATCACCTTGCTCACATCGCCAGCGCCTACTATTGCTCTCCGTGGGAGAGTGCGTCCGGTTTCAGCTACGACGGCTCCGGCGACTTCGTTTCCGCGATGATGGCGAAATGTGATGGCAACCAGGTTCGTCCGTTTGAGCGCGTGTTCCTTCCACATTCGTTGGGTAGCTTCTACACGATGATTTGCGAGTTTATTGGCTACAAGGCATACGGAGATGAAGGCAAAGTGATGGGCCTTGCGCCCTACGGAAAAGAAAGATTTAGTGAAGAAATGCGGGAGATCGTCCGCTACAAGGACGGCGAACTTCGCTTGAATCTTGATTTTTTCAAACCGCTGGGCAGTAATCAGGGAATGAAGATTCTTGCAAATGGCACAGTGCAATTGGCGCCGCACTTCTCTCAACGGATGGTCGACTCCTTTGGACCTGCACGCGAACCGGAAGCTGAACTCACACAGCGAGATATGGACCTGGCATTTGCGATGCAGCAGCGTTTCGAAGAAGTTTTTTTTCAGATGCTGCGGCGGTTGCATTCAGAAACGAAATGCGACCAATTGGTAATGGCTGGGGGATGCGCGCTCAACAGCGTGGCTAACGGCAAACTGTTCAACGAAACCCCGTTTCGCCACACATGGATACAACCAGCATCAGGGGACGAAGGTTTGGCAATCGGCGCAGCTCTCTACGCCCAGCACGCGGCTCTGGGAGTTCCACGAACATTCGTGATGGAAAATTCCTATCTCGGCCCGGAATATTCGCCGGCAGAGATTGAGCTGGGCCTGAAGGCGTCCGGGCTACGTTACCGCCGCTTAGACCGCGGGCCGTTGCTTGAAACTGTCGCGCAACAGATCGCCGACGGCAATGTGGTGGGGTGGTTCCAGGGCAGGATGGAATGGGGCCCTCGCGCTTTGGGCAATCGTTCGATCCTGGCGCATCCCGGCCTGCCAGACATGAAAGATATTCTGAATGCGCGCATCAAGCGCCGGGAATGGTTTCGGCCGTTTGCGCCATCCATTCTGGTCGAGAGGCAAAGCGAATACTTTGAGCAAGATCATCCTTCGCCCTTCATGATGCACGTATACAAAATTCGGGCGGAAAAGAGAGCGCAGTTGTGCGCCGTGAATCATGTCGACGATACCGGACGCTTGCAGACTGTGAGCCAGCAGGAAAATCCACTCTACTACGACCTGATCAGAATGTTTGAACAGAAAACCGGCATTCCCGTATTACTTAACACGAGCTTCAACGAGAACGAGCCGATCGTGTGCGAACCGGCGCAAGCAATTGATTGCTTCAAGCGCACGCGTATGGACGCGCTGGCTATCGGTCCGTTTTTCGTGCTGAAATCGGAAAATTGATAAGCGAATTCAGTCCGCGGCAGATGGCCGTCGATCAATCCAATGCGTTTGACGCAAACTCCGATTGGACTCGGCACCCGTATGCGACCTTTCCTAATCTGCGAGTGCTTGCCTGGTCCGGGTCGAAACTCTTCGCTTCTCGCGGGTATACGCTCTTGGCTGCGGATACACAGCATGGGACGATAGCGTGGGAGCGTGTAGCCAACTTTCATCCAAGTTTCTGGCGCAACTGGACTGCACGCTCTCCGCTCACATCCCGCCTGCTTAGAGATGGATTTCACGCGCTGGTTGCGCTTCAGTCCGGCCATTTGGTTGGCGCTGTGCCCGGCGCTATTGTCACCCTTCTGCCGGGAGCTTCGGACTTTCAGATTTCACACGTGATTCAGCGCGGAACGCGGCCACTGCACCTCTGTTCGATTCCTGGCCGTGCAGTCCTGTTTGGAGAATACTTCGATAATCCCCATCGCGATGACGTGCATCTCTACGCATCGATCGATGACGGAATCTCATGGGAAGTCGCACATACTTTTCCTGGAGGTGAGATTCGCCACGTACACAACATTCTGTTCGATCGATGGGCTGACTGCTTATGGATTTTTACCGGAGACGACGGCTCGGAGTGCCGCATCCTGCGGTGCTCTACGGATCTCAAACATTTCGAGACCGTCTTATCCGGCAATCAGCAGACCAGAGCGGTGGCTGCGATAATTCGCGAGGATGGCTTGTATTTTTCTTCCGACACTCCGTTCGAGCATAATCACGTTTACCATCTGACGCGGTCGGGGGTACTGCGGACGGTCGGCGATTTGCCCAGTTCGTCGATATACGGGTGCGCTGTCGGGGATTCGATTTTCTTCTCGACAATGGCGGAGCCGAGCCAAGTCAACACCGATAAAGAAGTTTGTATTTTCCAGTCGCGGCTTGGATCCCGGTTTGAGAAGAGAGTGTCGTGGCAGAAAGATCGATGGCCGATGAAGTATTTTCAATATGGCAACTTGATTTTTCCAGATGGCGATAGCCCGACGAGCTTATTAGCCTTTTCGACAATCGCGGTCCGGGACGGCGATATGCGGACATACATCCGTAAGATCGCAGGCTAGCTCACAACCAATCAGGATGGGATTTCGCAACAGGCTTCGCTACTATCGTCGCATCGCCGACGCCTACTTGCTACCCGGCGAGAGCCATCTGACGTTTTGGCACGACCAGCCGACTCCCAATCAAAAACATTCCTTCAATCAGCTCGGCGCGTATTACATGTTATTCGCGAACAAGGCCGATTACACCGCCGATCTAGATTCGTCCGGCATACCCATGCTTGATTATCGGGGGGCCATCGGCCGCCAATACAATCCCATCGCAATCGCGCAGTGGGGATTGGGTAATCACGACCTGTTCCTCCAAACAAAAGAATCGGTCCGCAGGGACAGATTTATTGCCGCTGCTGATTGGCTCGCGTCGAACTTGGAAACGAATTCGCACGGCATTTTCGTGTGGAACCATCACTTCGATTGGGAATATCGGACACGGCTGAAGGCTCCCTGGTATTCGGCGCTGGCACAGGGCCAGGGAATATCGCTTCTAGTTAGATCACATGCGTTTACCGGCTCGCCGATTCACCTTGAAAAAGCTCGGGACGCATTCGGTGGATTTCTAAAATCAGTGGACGACGGCGGCCTGGTGTTCAGAGATGATGCCGGACATAAATGGTTGGAGGAATATATCGTTTCGCCGCCAACACACATCTTGAATGGATTCATCTGGGCGCTTTGGGGAGTGTATGATTACTTCCTCGCCACTCGCGACCCTGCCGCAGAAAAACTCTTTGCCGATTCAATCGAAACCTTGAAATCGAATCTCGCGCGCTACGATACGGGGTTCTGGTCACTTTATGAACAATCCGGAACGCTGCTGCCTATGGTTGCCAGCCCCTTTTACCATCGTTTGCACATCGTGCAACTTCGCATTATGGCCAAACTCGCCAATGAACCGATTTTCGCTCGCTATGCGGATCGATGGGAACAGTTCGCGGTCAGTCGCGCGCGCAGGATCCGCGCACTTTGTTATAAGAGCGCGTTCAAACTCTGCTATTACTGAGTTCGGGTGAAAATACTTTACGTCTCGCAGTACTTTCCGCCAGAAATGGGAGCGCCGTCGGCTCGCGTAGCAGAACTGTCCCGGCATTGGGTGGAAGCTGGCCACGACGTCACAGTCCTCACCGGATTTCCAAATCACCCTACGGGAACGGTGCCGGCAGCATATCGTCGCAAGTTTCGCCGGCTCACTGCAAGCGAGAATCTTTTTGGGGTGAATGTTGTCCGCACATGGCTGTTGCCGTTCCCCAACCGCAAAGCCTACGAGCGCATCCTGAACTACGCCTCATTTGCCGTTTCTGCGGCATTGCGAGGGTTGTTCATCGATCGCCCGGACATCGTGATTGCAACTTCTCCACAACTGCTGGTCGGACTGTCGGGCTGGTGGCTCGCGCTGTGGATGCGAGTTCCTTTCATTTTCGAGGTGCGCGATCTCTGGCCAGAATCTCTTTCGGCTGTCGGCATGAAGGATTCTTCCCTGCTTCATCGTGTTCTTTCCAGAATTGCGGGATTCCTTTACAAGACCTGCGACCGCGTGGTGGTGGTCACGGATGCGTTTCGTGACCACTTGGTTCTGCACTGGAACGTGCCTAATGAAAAAATCTCCGTGGTCGAGAATGGGGTCGAAACTGCGCTGTTCGCTCCGGGTGAGCCAGATGGCGCGTTGCGCAAATCCTGGAACGCGGAAGATAAATTCGTTGCTTGCTACATCGGCACGATGGGGTGGGCTCACGGACTGGACACCTTGCTGCAATCGGCAGCCAGCTCACAAAGCTCATCTCTCGATGTCTTGTTTGTTTTGGTTGGCGAAGGCGCAGACAAAGACCGCATTTGTTCAGCCGCGCGCGACAAGGGGCTGACCAATCTTCGCTTTGTTGGTCAGCAGCCGCGTGAGACGATTCCCGATTTCATCCGCGCGTCGGATGTTTGCCTGGTATTGCTGAAGAAGACCGAGCTCTTCAAGACGGTGATTCCCACAAAAATGCTGGAATTCATGTCGTGCGCGAAGCCAGTGATTTTAGGCGTCGACGGCCAGGCGCGATCAATTCTTGAAGCGGGGCAGGCAGGTGTCTATATCGAACCAGAAGATGCGACTCAGCTGGTTGAAGCAATTGAACGGCTACGAAACAACCCAGAAGCGTGCAAGAATTTTGGAGATAGCGGGAGAGTTCACATCCTGAACCACTTCTCCCGGCAGAAAACCGCAGAGACGTATCTGCAAGTTCTGGAAGGCGTCCTTAACCGCTGAAGTCTACGGAATCGCGATGATGCTCACCGCTGTTGCGGCCTGAAGAGCGGCTTCCACGGTTCGACTGGCGACCAGTTTCCCGGTGCTCGTTGGAATAAACAGAATATCGTCCGCTTGAAGCGGCATGTCAGGCGATTTCGCCGCTAATATCTTTTGCAGTTTCACTGTCGTTTCGCTCAATCCGGAGTCGCCCTTATGGATGATTCGCGCACCACTTAGTTTCGCGGTCTTCGTGGTTCCGCCAGCCAGGGCGATCGCTTGCAGCACAGTCAATTGCCCGCTCTCCATGAGAAAGCCGCTGGGATGGCCGACTTCCCCGACGACATAGACGACGTCCGCCTTCCGTACAACGATGGTGTCGCCGGGACGCACCGCAACATTACTTGCAGGAATGTCCTCCAGGTTTCGCGCGAGGTCCACGGTAACCGGCTGGTCAGTGCCGTTGCGGTGAGTGATCGTCGCGGTCCGTCCTGCCTTTTCGGTAAGCCCGCCTGCGGTCGAGATGAGATCGAACAATTTTGTTGTCGGGGTGACAGGGTAAACACCGGGATGCGCTACTTGGCCTAACGCACTCGCGCCGAGCGAACCCTTCTGCTCAACCGTCAAAGCGACATGAGGATTCTTGACGAAACCGCCGTCGGCAAGCCGCTTCTCAATTAGGGTTTGCGCCTGTTCCACCGTGTCGCCGGAAACATGAACGTAACTCACCAACGGCAGATAAATGTCCCCGTTGTCTGCAACCCGAGCTTTGGTGTTTAACTCCGGGACATCGTAAACGCCAACTTGCACCAAGTCTCCCGGCTCCAGGCGGACAGATGCGTCGGCAGTTCCTTCAGTCGACACATTTTGATGCGTCGGAGGCTCTACCGGCGGTCGCGCATCCTGAGCGCTCGCGCAAATCAAACATGCCCCGACAGCGCCAAAAACAGCAACATTGGAAAAACCCTTACGGAGAGATGCGACGGATGGCCGAACGGCGCGAAATGAGTGCCAGCGCGAAACTGTCATGGGAGACTGCGGCAACATTTTTTGCGAGATCAAAGTCTAGCACATGATCTCAGCGCACCATCGATCGACACTTATCGCGTGTTTGCTCACAGCTTTTGCACAGAATGATGAGAAAAGACTGAGAGGTGCCCTAAAAGTACATTGTCGCCCTAGCGGAGAGTGGGTATTCTCGAAAAAGGAATATGTTCCGGTTCGGAACACCTTACGAATATCAGTTTTCAGAGTCATAGGGCGCTTTTGGGGGAATGTTGACGCCGTTCTGCTTAGGGATTTTTGTCGCAACCTTAGTTTTCTCTTTCATCTTGACCAAATTGGTGAGGGATGCGGCCACTGTGCGCGGCTGGGTCGCGCTTCCCGGGGTCGGCAGACATCTACACAGCCGTGCGCTGCCACGTCTTGGCGGCGTGGCGATTTTCGGGGCTTTTCTTCTCAGTTTTTCTATAGCTCTAATCGCAGCCAGATTTTTCCCCAGTTTAAATTTCGGATTTTCGCTTCGTTCCAGCCTGGCAATTCTGGCGCCTGGAACGTTGATCTTTTTGCTCGGTGTTTACGACGATGTACATCCGGTTGGGCCCTACGTCAAATTTGCAGTTCAAGCAATTGCCGCAGCCATGCTTTACGCGGGCGGATTGCGTGTGCTGGAACTCCCGGTGCTCTTCGGAAGTCATCAATTGTCATGGTTCGTCGACTTCCCCCTCACGATCGTTTGGGTGCTCGCGGTCACCAACGCTTTCAATTTGATCGACGGCCTCGATGGTCTGGCTGCGGGATCAGGGTTGTTTTCGACTTTGGTGGTCTTCGTTGTCGCTCTGATCAGCCACTCACAACCGGTCGCCCTAATGTCGCTTGCCCTGGCTGGGGCGATTCTTGGGTTTTTGCGATTTAATTTCAATCCCGCCACGATTTTTTTGGGCGATTGCGGAAGTCTCTTCATCGGGTTCATGTTGAGCGCCCTCGCTCTTTACGGCGCCCAGAAGGCGCCGACCACGGTCGCTGTGGCTATTCCGGTCGTTTCATTCGGACTTCCAATCCTAGAGACTGCGCTTTCGATTGCCCGGCGTTTTATTAGCGGGCGTCCGGTGTTTACCGCAGACCGGGAGCACATCCACCACAAACTGCTGCAAATGGGATTCTCCCATCGCCAAGTGGTAATTGTTCTTTATGGCGTGTCAGGCATTTTTGCGCTCTTGAGCTTATTTTTGTTGTGGCCGCAGGGCAGCACGCTCGGCCTCGTACTGGCGGTGATCGGCACCGGGGTCTGGATCGGCGTCCAACATCTGGGCTACCTGGAGTTTGGCGAGTTGCGGCGCGTCGCGCACCGAACTATGGAGCAACGGCAAGTTTTCATCAACAATCTTTCGATCCGGCGAGCACTGGAAGAGATGAAAGTGGCCGGCAGCTACAACCAGTTTGGCCACACGCTGGTGGCGGCATTTTCCAGCAACGATTTCGACGCTTTCGATTTGACCCTCGATAGCGCACCACCCGAGCTTGACGACAATACAGGTTTAGTTCGTGACCGGCTCAATTCCGCGCGCTTACGCTGGGTCAAACCGGGCAGCCGGTTCGAGCACGAGATGATCACTGCGTGGAGCCTTCGCCTGGATCTGGTCACGGCGAACCATCGGCGCATCGGTACGATGAACTTGCATCGCCTTTACAGTGAGCGCGACCTTCAGATCGACATCAATTTGCTCATTGCAGTTTTTCCAGTGGCCATGGCGGACGCGCTGCATCGCATCGCCTATGCGAATCCGCCAGCAGCGCTCATTGCGCCTTCGCGTTCAGTCGCCGCTGCCCGCGCCGGTTGAGCGTAGTTCTTCCCCGTTATCCACAGCGAGAACCTTGTGCGCCACTTTCTGCATCACTGCGATCCATTTAGGGTTACGGTTTACTTTCGTGGAGGAAGTTTAAGCAAGATGGAGTCGTTGACCGGGCAAGATATTCATTTCTTATCTCTTCAGACCGCAGTCTTTTGCGTGTCCTGCGAAATCATCAGCAAGAACAACACTCCATACTGCATGGCTTGCGGGAGCCAGGCGGTTTTAAGTTTGTCGCGGGTGCTGGGTGGATCGCTGATGGGTCAGCAGGTCGCGCACGTCATCGCTGACGCGGAACTAGACCGTCTGGTTCGCGACTTGCTGCGAACGGTGCCGATGTCTGACGTCGCTGTGCCGTCTTTTTCCGGCACGCAAGCTACGTCCCTTCACCACGCTCGCTCAGATGGGGCTTTTCGCATCCATCGCGGCGGACGGCATGATCAGGAAAGCAATATCCGGCCGGCTGAACTCGACCTGGAGCCGGCGATTAGCGTGATTGCAGAACGCGCTCAAAGCTTGACCGGCGCCACTGGCTCGGCCATCGCGCTACGCCATGGCGAAGAAATTATCTGTCGCGCCCGAACTGGACGGACCGCGCCTGACTTGGGGGCGCGTTTGCAGACTGACTCTGGAATTTCGGCCGACTGCCTTCGCACTGGTGAAGTGGTGCTGTGTCACGACGCCGAGCAAAATCCTCTCGTGGACCTGGCCAGCTGCCGCAGACTCGGAGTTCGCTCGATTCTTGCCGCACCCCTCAGGCACTTCCGCCGTACTCTCGGAGTATTTGAAGTGCTCTCCGCTTCGCCTCATGCCTTCGATCATGGGGACGTCGCCACAATGCAATTGCTGTCGGGAATGATGGTTGCGGCGATGTCCAGACTCTCTGCGATGCAACCCTCGGAGCAGAAGCACTCAGCCTGAGTTCGATGCAACACTCTCGACAGGTAAAACGACGGCAACCTGCGTGCCAGCCCCAGGCTCACTGGCTGCATTGATCGTTCCGCCGTAGGCTTCAACCAATGCTTTTGCAATCGCCAATCCCAACCCAAATCCACCTGTAGCCCTGGTTCGTGACGGATCGCCTCGGTAGAAACGCTCAAAGATGTGCGGAAGGTCCTGCGGCGAAATTCCCGATCCATGGTCCACAAAAGTTACAAGGGTCCTTCCTGCACCGTTCGACGAAACGGAAACGTCAACAGTCTTTCCCGAGGAACTGTACCGGATCGCGTTTTCCAGCAGATTGTTCCAAACCAATTGCAAATCTTCTGGATCTGCGCGGAGGCAAGCGGCGTTGCGAATGTCGAGCTGAATTTTCATGCCACTGGCATTCGCCAATCCCTGCATGCGTTCGACGGCCTCTTCGCAGGATGTAGATAGGTCGACAAGTTGAAGGTCTCGACGCAACGCCCCGTGCGCCCACTGTTCGGCGCGTGCGAGCCGAAGCATCCATTCGAGCAACTGTTCCAGCCGCTTCATGTCGTCGAGACACTGTTCGATTCCTGCGTGATATTCGTCGGTGCTGCGGGGCCGGTGAATCAGCGACTGGAGCGATGACTTAAGAACAGCTACCGGTGTTTTCAACTCGTGCGTGGCATTGCCAAGAAATTCCCGTTGTTGGGTAAAAGACCGCTCAAGCCGGGCGAGCATCGTGGTCATTGATCGAGTCAAAGGCTGCAATTCCAGAGGTTGTTGATCTGGTGGAGGCAAGCGTAGCTGCCAGTTCTGGGCGGAAATATTGGCCGCCTCATCGGCGAGTTGGCCCAGCGGCTGCAAACCGCGTCCGACGCCCCACAGGGCTAACCAGGTGGTCGCGGTGAGCAAAATCAAGCTCGCAAGAGCGATGAAAATTCCGGCGGCTTTCACTTGTTCCTCGATGCGGTGCGTGGGAGCAGCGTACACAATGGTCAATGTTTCTGGCGGAGCGGTTTGGCCTTCTTCGCGGTCCAAGACCGGCACAGCTGAGATTCGCAAACCGCGATAGCGTTGGTGGTCAACCTTAAAATCCCAATGGTGACGTTCAGCGGGGCCGACTTCCAACCCGACAGGCCAGTTCGTAGAGCGTGCCAGCAATTTTCCCGAGCTCTCTTTCCAAACGGAGAACAAGTCAGGGTGAACCGGATCTAGCGATGGCGGCAGCATTGTCTGGTCGAAATAGACGTTGCTACTGCCGTCATCGTTGTAGCGCACTAACGCGGCCACACTGGCGGCCCGGCCCTGCAAACCGGAATCAAGCGCCGAAATCAACCGCTTGCGGGTATAGACAATGCCCACGAGCAAAAGTCCTACCGCAAGTAATAATTGCGAGAGCACGACCGTGTAGACGAGATTTCGCTTGATCGAAGGCGCCATATCAGTCGTGGAGGATGTAGCCTTGTCCGCGGCTTGTGTGAATCAACTGCTGGGACGATCCGTTGTTGAGTTTACGGCGAAGTCCGGAAATATAAACCTCGATGACATTGCTGAATTTTTCCCAGTTGTAATCGTAAAGGTGTTCGAGCAACTCGGTCTTCGAAACTACCGCTCCGGGCCGATGCGCTAAATACTCGAGGACGCGATATTCCATTGCAGTGAGAGAAATTGCCCGGCCCCCGCGGGTGACGGTACGGTTCACTGTGTTTAGTTCGAGATCTGCAATCGACAACACCGGAGATGTCTGACCCTTCCCTCTGCGGATAAGGGCCTTGGACCGCGCAAGCAGTTCACCCAGGTCAAAGGGCTTGGTCAGGTAGTCGTCGGCCCCGGCATTGAGCAACGCTACGACCGATTCTTTGTCATCCCGAGCGGTTACCACCAAGATCGGTGCACCCTTGCCCTCTTTCCGTATGGCTTTGAGCACCTGCATACCGTCCATTTTTGGCAACATCAGGTCGAGAAGCACAAGGTCGTAAGAATCTCCTTCAGCGAGAAAAAGTCCTTCCTGACCATCCGGCGCGACATCCACCGCATAGCCTGCGCTCTCGCGGAGACTGCGAGCGATGTTTTCAGCCAGTCGGGGCTCGTCTTCGATGATTAGAACCCGCATTTAGGGCTCAAGCCTTTTCCTGCTTCACGATGATTTCCGCGTTGCAATCATCGACGCAGCACCTATTTATGTCCGAGCAACTTTTCGTGTCCTTCATGCCGCTCATCATACTGGATGGCTTACAGGCCTTTTCGTGGCGCTAACGATACCTACTGTTCTCGCAGGCCTCGCCTGAATCCAGCCTTAAGCCGCTCATTGCGCTGCTGAGCCGGCAAACTTTTAAGAGCAAGGGCAGTTTGTATAATCTCCGGGATGGCTCTACCCCACCCCGATCCAGCGCTCGCGATCAAGATGAAATCCGCGGCGCTCTCAATTTTTCAGCACGCATTGAAGGAGTCGTCAATCCAGCGAGCCTTTGAACGCCATGTTCAGTGCGAACGTGGAATATTGCGAATCGGGGAAGACCTTTACGATCTTTCCTCATATCAGCGAATTTTCGTCGTTTCTTTAGGCAAGGCAGCTCACACGATGGCAACCGCTCTAGTGTCACAGGCGGGAGATCGCTTCGAGGGCGTCATCGTGAATTCCACGGAGCCACCATTTCATCTTCGAGGATTTCGTTATTTTCTTGGAGGACATCCCGTCCCGAACGAGGAGTCGCTCCGAGCTGCAAGCTCCATATTGAAATCGCTACAAGCCCAAACTTCGGAGTCGCTGGTCATCTACATGATCAGCGGTGGCGGGTCGTCGATGTTAGAAAAGCCGCTGGATGACGAAATATCGCTGCAAGAGCTGATCGACGCCTATTCGGTTTTAGTTCATTCCGGCGCGCCCATTGCGGAGATCAACGCCGTGCGTAAACATCTGTCGGCCGTCAAAGGCGGCCGCCTGGCGCAAGCAGCAGCTTTGGCGCAGCAAGTGTCGATTCTGGTTTCGGATGTTCCCCAAAACACGCTTGATGCCTTGGCGTCGGGCCCAACCATGCCAGATTCAACGACTGCAAGCGATTGCTACCAGATCGCGACCAAACATGGCATGACCAAAATGTTTCCGACCTCTGTGCGCGAACTGTTTCAAAGCCACGCGCTCGACGAAACGCCGAAGTCCGACGACCCCGCTTTTTTACGCTCACGATGGTGCACAGTCTTGTCGAATGATGCGGTCTTGGCGGCGGCGAAGACTGAAGCCGAACGTCAGGGATTTCTCGTAGAAATCGATTCGACCTGCGATGACTGGGACTACTCGGCAGGAGTCGACTACTTGCTTGGTCGTCTTCGCGATTTGAGACCGCGCGCGGATCGTGTTTGTCTTCTATCTGGCGGCGAGCTTACGGTTACGGTGCGAAACCCCGGAGTGGGCGGACGCAATCAGCAATTTGCGCTCGCTTGTGCCCCGAAGATTGCGGGGCATACAGAAACCGTGTTGAGCGCAGGAACCGACGGAATCGATGGCAATAGCCCTGTCGCTGGCGGGGTCATCGACGGCACCACCATGAGTCGAGCGGAGTCGCAGCATTTGGATATCTTGAAGGCCCTCGCTGAGTTCGATGCTTATCCCACGTTCGCGAGGCTGGATGACGCCGTGATGACCGGTCCGACTGGAAACAATCTCAGAGATCTCAGAGTGCTGCTTTCGTACTGAGCGGGAATTTAAAATACGTGCGTAATTCCTTCTTGCAAAACCACAACTCGATCCTGAATTCCGGCTTGCTTAGCCTCAAGCTCTAACAACTGAAGCGGTTCGTCCATCGGTTCATGCGAAAGGCGGAACGTTCCGTAGTGCATCGGGACCATCCAGCGGGCTTTCAGATCGAGAAAAGCGCGAGTCGCATCGCTGGGACTGGTGTGCACGTTGCGAAAGGTTTCCGGCTGATAGGCTCCTATCGGCAGCAATGCAAGTTCCGGGGCCAGGCGGTCTCCAATCTCACGAAATCCCGAGAAATAAGCTGTATCGCCTGCGTGATACACCGAGTGCTTGGCTCCCCGTATTACATAACCGCCATACCCACGATGCGAGTCTTTAATTATTCTGGCGCCCCAGTGCCGGGCCGGGACATGGGTGACGGTCAGATCTTTGTGCCGGAAATTGTTCCACCAGTTGAGTTCGATGATCTCGCTGAACCCCAGATCGGAGACCAGATCAAACACATGGTGTGGAACTACAATGGCGGGCGCTTCTCCGTTGCGGCGGCGGGTATGCTGGGCCAGCGCTCGAAGGGACGGCCGGTGCAGATGGTCGAAATGCGCATGCGTCACCAACACCAAGTCCAGCGGAGGCAGATCACGGACCTGAATACCGGGCTTGCGGAGCCGTTTGAGGACGAAAAGCCAGCGCGCGAAGTTGGGATCGACCGCAACATTCAGCCCGCCAATCTGCAAGAAAAAACTGGAATGACCGATAAAAGTGACGCCGAGTTCATTCTTTCCCACCAACTTTGGCTTGTAGGTCTGCCCGGTGCGCGGAGTTACAACGGAATTGCTCACTAATTTACCGAATTGCCGGGCGCGGCTGCGCAACGCTGGGGTGTTTAGTCGAGGCTTTGACATTCAGGCGTAAACCTATTCTAAGACATTCGGCGAACCCGCCTGCGCCGGAAGATTGTTATCGGTTGTTCTTGACAAACGCACTATTACGTAATAAACCGTAAGTGTTCGTAACCAGGTGGCGTTTCATCCGCCTTCAGGAGATCCCTATGAGCAACCCCCGCAACCGCCTCTTGGCGGTAATCTTCGCTGCGTTCACAATTCTGAACATCTCGACAGCCTGGGCAACGACCTACTATGTGTCAACCTCCGGTAATAACAACAACAACGGCATGTCCGCGGGATCGGCCTGGCGGACGATTCAATGGGCTGCGAATCATGTCCAGGCGGGAGACACAGTCAACGTTCTCGGTGGAACCTACAACGAAACGGTGAACATCCCGGTCTCGGGCTCCGCCACGGCTGGCTACATCACTTTCCAAAATTACGCGGGACAGGTTCCAACAGTCGATGGCACCGGCTTGGCGATTCCCGGAGGACAATACGGACTGTTCAACATTGCGAGCCAAAGCTACCTGATCATCGAGGGATTCGAAATCCGCAATTACAAAACAACGAAACGAAACGTCGTACCGATTGGGCTCTATATCACGGGCGCTGGAAGCAACCTGCAAATCCTTAACAATCACATACACGACATCGTGACCAGCGCCACCGGATGCAACGCCAACGCTCTCGGTCTGGCCGTCTACGGAACCCAGGCGCCGGCCTCGCTAAACAACATCACGATCACAGGAAACGAACTCGACAATCTGAAAACGGGATGCAGTGAATCGCTGACGCTGGACGGAAATGTGGATACCTTCACGCTGGCAAACAACCTGATTCACGACAACAACAACATCGGCATTGACGCGATCGGCTATGAGGGCGTCTCACCGAATCCTGCCTACGATCAAGCTCGAAATGGGTATATCGGGGAAAACTCCGTATACAACATCACTTCACAGGGAAATCCGTCGTACCCAAACAATTGCTGGTGCTCAGACGGAATTTACGTCGACGGCGGAACGAACATCATTATCGAGCGCAACCTGGTGCACAACGTGGATCTGGGCATTGAGATGGCGAGCGAACATTCCGGTAAGGTTTCGAGTTACATCACAGCGAGAAGCAACTTGGTTTACTTCGGGAACTCTGCTGGTATTTCGATCGGCGGATACGCCAGCGGAGTGGGTGGCAGCGACCACGTAACCATCGTGAACAATTCCCTTTTCCAAAATGATGGAAAGAACACTGGAAGCGGAGAGTTTCAGATCCAGTTTCACTCGACTAACAATTTATTCGAGAACAACATCGTTTACGCTGGCAAACAGGCTTTGCTGGTCAACGATCATACGAGTTCCTCACCCAGCCCAGCCACCCTCGACCACAATGTTTATTTCTCGCCCGCCACTGCAAACAATTCGAACTGGAAATGGCAGGCCAAAACGGAAACCGGCTTCACGGCTTACCAGTCAGCTTCGGGTCAGGACGATCATTCGCTCTACGCTGATCCACTTTTTGTGAACAAAACCACTCCCGATCTTCACGTCGAGCCGACCTCGCCGGCGGTCAACTCCGGCAATAATCTGGGCGTAACCATTGAAGGAACGCTTGATTACGCGGGAAATCCACGCGTGCAGGGTTCCAATATCGACATCGGAGCCTACGAACAATAAAAGGGGGATTTTAATTCGATCGACAGGGCAATTTTTAGCAAACTTCCTCCAAAGCGATTCAGTCCGTGCCTTAGTATAGAAATCGAATCGCTAATCACAGGAGAAAGTTCATGAAGGTGGCGTTTTTAGGCCTGGGCATCATGGGACATCCCATGGCTGCGAACCTGGCGAAGGCAGGACACGAGGTAACGGTGTGGAACCGGTCGTCTGGCAAAGAAGTCGAAGGCGCTCGCAGCGCCTCTACGCCAGCTGAGGCAGCTCGCGGAGCGGAAGTGGTTTGGATGTGTGTCTCAGACACGCAGGCGGTCGAAACCATTCTGTTTGGATCTCACGGCGTTCATGAATCGGTCGCGTCCGGAATGACGATTGTGGATTCCAGCACAATCGCTCCGTCGGCGACAGTAAAGTTTGCCCAGAAACTGCGGGAAGCAGGCGTTCACTACGTTGACGCTCCGGTAACAGGTTCAAAGATCGCTGCCGAAGCCGGCTCTCTGATTTTTATCATTGGTGGAGACGAACCGGTTATTGACAACCTCAAGCCCTTGTTCGCCGCCATGGGCAAGAAAATCTTTCGCATGGGCGATACCGGCAAAGGCCATGCGGCCAAGCTCGTCATGAACCTCCAGATCGCGATGATCTATGAAGGTTTCGCCGAAGCTCTGACACTGGGCGCCAAGCTTGGAGTCGATGCAGACGTGCTTGTGCCCCTGATTAACGCCTCCATGGTGAAGTCAGGCGTGGTGGAATATAAAGCGCCGTTCGTTTTGAAGCGGGACTTTTCGCCGAACTTTCCTTTGCGCTTGATGTACAAAGACATTCGCCTCACGCTTGATGCGGCCAAAGAAGCGCGCGTGAAACTGCCGGGATTGAAGGTGGTCGAAGAAATCTACGAACTTGCAACCGAGGACGGGCACGGAGACTTGGATTATGCTGCCACCCTCACGCTCCTCGAAAAATGGGCTGGAGTAGAAATCAAGGGTGCAGCGTAAGCCTACGTCGTTGTTTTTTGGTCTTCTTCCGCTGCGATTTGGTCGGGCGACAAAGAATTGCCTCTTCCGCTCCGAATAACATCGAGAGAAGTTGGGCCTTCGTTGAAAAGCAAATCGAGCACGCTCGCATACGCGGCGAATGGTGGGAATTGCTGTTGATATTCCGGGTGGGTGTAATTGTGAAAACTTACCTGTATTCCCCGCTGTTCCAACTCGCTTCGCTCCGGGAGTAAATACTCAGCTGCGCTTCGCGGAGATAGGTATTCTCCGGCAGTAAGCGATTCGCAGATGCTGGCAAGTAAAGCAGTCCTTTTGCCGGTCAGATTTAAAGCGGACGACGCAACAACTGGTGTCTTTATGTTGAGCGTTGAGCAGAAAAAACCGATCAAGCTAATATTCAACTGCGCTAAAGACGGCCCGCAGTTGGTCAATAGTTCAGAAATTTTGGGAAAATAGTCATCGAAATATCTCGCGCGGCGATAGTTCAGTTCGATTGCCCGAAGGTGGTCACGCCAAAAATCGGGAACACGGATCTCAACGTCTTTAATAAGTTGATTGAGCCTGCCGCGAAAAACCACTGGAACCGTGAGCCATTGCAATCCGGTCGGAGTCTTGATGCGGTTGCGCTGCTGCCAGGATTGTTTCTCGAACTGGACATCATCAAGAAATACGAAGGTATCGACTTGATCGATCAGGTCGAAGTAACCCATCCACGGTAGATAAGTGGGCTGCGAGATCGCGATCTTCATCGCAAGCGTTTTCGATCGAGATGTTGTTGGATTTTTTCCACTAGACGCGTTGCTCCATGCCCGTCCACCAATTTCTGGGCGCTGGCGCTCACAGTCTGACGTAGCCCTTCGTCCCTGAGAGCAATTAGTTGTGCGCCTAACCTGTCGGGCAGATCGGCGTCTGCATGCGAACCAAGGTCGATGATTGCTCCTTCTTCGGCTAGCCACCGGAGCAACTTCGCGTCACTGTCGCTACGAGAGCAACAGAGGGTGACACAGCCCATGAAAAGCGACTCCCAGATCGTGTTGCCGGCAACGATTACAACTATGTCTGTCGACGCCATCCAGCCGGACATATCGTCCGGATCTCGGACAAGGTTGACGGGAAACGAAATTCCCTGGACAAGCTCTTGTAACCAACCCCAATGCGGATTACTGCCTCCCACGATCGCCGTCATCGAAGCAGCAGGCAGCTGGCTTAAATCGAGGGATGCCATCAGCCGGCCCGTGAGGTTGTCGGGATCGCTCCCACCCATTGTAAACAGCAGCATTCCAGCCGCAGCGTGCGTCGAACGTGAGATCGGTTTCTTGGTTAAAAATTCACGCCGGATCAACGCGTACTCCGGTCCCAGAAGCAGTTCTGTCTCCGGCTCCCAGGTCGCAGATAATTCCTCAGAGGTGCGAACGTCAGGGTTCACGACTATCTGCGCGTGCCAATGGCTACCTGTGTCTTGGTCGCCTAAGTACATGAACGGCACCTGAGACTCTTGAAGCGCGAGCTGATAGGAATTGGTGAAGTGGTAGCCGTCGACAATCACCCAATCGGCATGAGCCGAACGTGCGGTCGCTATCAATTCTTTCGCGTCGTCGGGGCTGGCCGCCGTGCTTCGAAAAACGATCGATCTCATCCCCTCGGAGCGCAACCGGGCATCGACTGCCGGGGTAGACTCTGCGTGCGCAAACAACAGATCACCGCCAGCATCCTGCCATGCTTGGGCAATCGCGAGGCAGCGCATAACGTGGCCCGTTCCCCTTGCAACGCTTGCGTCTGCGCGGATGAGGAGGGTGCCTGCTCTCATTTATCGGGATTGGACCGTCTTTTGGGATACGCATGCGTTTATGTCAAGAAGCTCAGGTTGACGCTGCATTAAGGCGACGATTTCCCGCCAGCCAAAGTCGTTTCGCGGATGAAAGTCTTCGTAGATTCTTCCAAGCAGCGTTAGATCTTCCGCGGTATCGAGGGTCCAGCGATAGCCGTCGCATTGAACATCGCTCTTTAGGATCGCCGTACGGAACCGGCCGGGACTTTCGTAAAAATATGGTGTGACATGCTCTCGCTCGTGAGACGCCTTCGCCTCGTGCCAGGCGCGCTTTAGAGCGTCGGCGGTCAAGACCTCAACATCAAGGCCGCGGGCGAAGGTGTTAGGGACATCGTTGGCTGCGTATTCAAAGTTTTCTGAAACCATCAGGGCAATGCAATCGTCCACAACCTGTGGATCGATAACCGGACAATCCGCGGTCACGCGGACGACTAAGTCCGCCGCGTAAAGAAGCGATGTCTGATAGTAACGATCCAGCACATCATGTTCTGAGCCGCAGAAGCACTCTACATTCAGTCGGTCGCACTCGACCTGAATCGCCTGATCGGCGTCAAGATTGGTGGTCGCAACCACTACAAGCGAGGGCTTCGCGGCTAACCGCACTCGCTTTACAACCCGCGAGAGAACGGATTCTCCGCCGAGGTCCATCAGCGTTTTTCCCGGCAGCCGCGAACTGCCCATGCGCGCCTGGATGATGGCCACAGTGTTCATCGCTGTGAGTTCGTCTGGGTGCGTTTCTTTCTCACCAAGAACATGGAGTCGACATTAGGGTCGTCGAGGTAGCGTAAATGCTCAGATTTAACTGGCTCGAGGTTGTTCGGATGATTCACAAACAGGTCAGCGTAGTTCATTTTCCAGAGCATGCGCTGGTTCCCTCGATACTCCACAGGAGTGGGTTTGTCGGCGTAGTATTCCAGACCCCAAACATATGCTGAAGTGCAACGAAGCATCTCCGCGATCGCACGCTGTAGATCCTCGGGAGCGATGTGGATCAGGACGCCAGAGGTGAAGACCACATCGAAGTAAGAATCCGGAAAAGGAATCTCGAACGCCGAAGCTTCCGATAGTTTTGCCGATGGCAAACGCGCGGTTGCGCGTTCAATCGCATATTCCTGGATTTCGATGCCGTGGAGGTTCGTAAAGCCCATGCGCTCCAGCAGCAGGAGTTGATTCCCTACATTGCAGCCAACTTCCAAGATTTTCGCGTTGCGGGGAATTTCGGCCAGGAATCGACGGTTCAAATCTGTTCGAGAGATTCCGTATCGCTTCACATAAAGTTCGTCCAGTTCGTCGGGTGAAAGCGTGTTGCGGTCGGTGTAGGCGCGTCCGAATTCTCCAGTCCAACGTTCGATCTGAGGAGTTGTCATTTTCAAGGCCGAGTCGTGCGCTGAAGATTTCACAACTACTTCACGTATGCCGAAGCCACTTTCGTCACAGCGCAGATAACGTCATCCACATCATCGTCGCTCATGCCATGGAACATCGGCAGGCTGATAAGACGCTCGTAAGCTTTCTCCGCGATCGGACACAACCCCGTGCGATCTCCGAAGCGTTCTCGATAGTAAGGATGCAGATGGACCGGAATGTAATGTACGTTGACTCCAATATTCTCAGCACGCAGCGCGGCAAACACCTCGGCGCGGCCGACGGTCAGCTTCGACGGGTCGACCTGTATAGGGTAGAGATGCCAGGCCGACTTTGCGTCGTCACGAACCGCGGGAGGAACCACACCCGGTATCCTCTCGAACACTGAGGAATATCGTGCCGCGATTTCACGGCGTCTTCTCAGATTTTCGTCAAGCCTCGCCAACTGACTCAGCCCCAACGAGCAGGCAATGTCGGTTAGGCGATAGTTGTATCCGAGCATCACCATTTCGTATTGCCACTGCGCTTGCGCCTGTCGTTTCCGCGCGTCGCTGCTGATGCCGTGGTTGCGGAAGCGGCGCAGAGTCTCTGCCCATCCGGCGTTGTTGGTTGTCACCATGCCGCCCTCGCCGGTGGTTAAATGCTTAACCGGATGAAAACTGAAAGTGGTGATGTCAGCGATTCCGCCAATCCTACGATTCCGATAAACGCCGCCTAAAGCGTGGGCGGCGTCTTCTATCACTATCAGCCCGTGCTGTCTTGCCAGATCGAGGATGGGTTGAAGAGACGCTGGATGGCCCGCGTAATCCACCGGCAGAACTACTCGAGTTCTGCTTGTGATTTGCTCAGCAACTTTATCGGGATCGATGTTCAAGGTGTCCGGCTCGACATCCACGAAAATTGGAGTTGCGTCCTGGTAGAGCACGCAGTTGGCTGTGGCCGCGAATGTCAGGGGCGTGGTGATAGCCTCGTCGCCTGCCTTAAGTCCTGCGGCAAAGCACGCAGCATGGAGGGCCGCGGTGCCCGAACTGAAACTCACCGCGTGCTTCGCGCCGACGAACTCTGCAAAAGCTTCTTCAAACTCTTCTACCTTTGGGCCGGTGGTTAGCCAGTCGGAGCGAAGAGTTTCGACCACCGCTGCGATGTCCGACTCCTCGATCAGTTGGCGGCCGTATGGGAGCAACCTGGCCCTCACAGGTTTTCCGCCTGCGATCGCGAGAAGTTCGGTTCCGACAGAAATCGGTGCCATGACCTACACCCCGGCCAAATGTTTGTTGTGGTCTGCTTCTTCCGAAGAACCAGAATCGGACGTCGATTTCGGGTTGACCAGAGCATCGAGTTGCGCCGAACTCAACCATTGGCCGTTGGAATCGCTGGCGTAACGAAATCCTTCCGGTAGCGGACGCGCGGACGGCCAATTTTTACCGCTCCACCAGGAGTGCGTCGGCTGAATCACGTACATGTCGTCCATCTCCAGCGTGTTTCTGGCTTCATCCTCCGAAACCAACACTTCATGCAATTTTTCGCCCGGACGGATTCCCACAAAATCGACTTCGCACTCGGGAGCGATGGTCTGCGCCATCTCCACCAATTTCATGCTGGGGATTTTTGGCACAAAAATCTCGCCGCCATGCATCTGCTCGATACAGCGCACAACAAATTGGACACCTTGCTCCAGGGTCAACCAGAATCGAGTCATGCGCGGATCTGTGATGGTGATCCGGCCGCGTTTGCGTTGCTCGAGGAAAACGGGGATAACGCTGCCGCGACTGCCAACAACATTGCCGTAACGGGCGCAACTGAACCGCGTGTGTCTCGTGCCCGCATACGCATTCGCTTGCACAAACATTTTTTCCGCGCAGAGTTTGGTGGCCCCATACAGGTTAATCGGGTTCACCGCCTTGTCGGTGCTTAAGGCCAATATGTGTTTGACCCCCCGGTCGAGCGCAGCGTCGATGACGTTGCGTGCACCGATAATGTTTGTCTGGACCGCTTCGAATGGGTTGTATTCGCAGGCAGGCACCTGCTTCAGCGCCGCCGCATGAACTACGACGGTCACGTCGGAGAAAGCTCGGTCAAGGCGCTGCGGATCACGAACGTCGCCTAAAAAATAGCGCAGGCTATCGCTTTGCAAGCCGGAAGTCTGCATGTCGTGCTGTTTCAACTCGTCCCGGCTGAAGACAATCAGCTTGCGGGGACGGTGATCGCGCAACATCACTTCCACAAACTTCTTACCAAAAGATCCCGTTCCTCCAGTTACCAGAACGGTTTGTTCAGACCAATTCATTCGTTGCCTTCTATGGACGCGCGTACGCTCCGAAGCTTCGCGATTCTCAAGTATACCGAGGAGCGACATCCTCGTTCAGACCGCCAGTGCCGCAAGGGCTCTCTGAACCATACACATTACGGCCTATTTCAGTCCGTCCCGATGCTAGAATGGGCGGGTAACTTCCGACAAGGGCAAGCTAAATGATGCGATACCGGTTTCTTTCAAGAGAAATGTATCGGGCTTGATTTCTGTCTTAGGAGTTTGATGGAACCGGCACCTCTAATCAGGAGTGGCACCAACGGCTTGCCTGCAAATCAAGGCATCTGGCCGGAGAGTTACGATCAGCCGCCCCGGGTGACTGGTTATCCCACCGCCAATACCCAAGACTCGATCCTGCGCGATTACCTCCACATTGCCATCAAACGCAAGTGGGTGATTCTGGGTTGTCTAATCACCATATTTGGAGGGGTCGTGCTCGCGACGTTCCGCAGCACGCCGATTTATGAGGCGGTCGGCAGTATCGCCATTAACAAGAACGATCCGACGCAACTGAGTTTTAAAGATTCCGCAAATGCTGGCCAGGACTACTACGATCCGAGCGATCTCGACACGGAAGCTCGAATTTTGCGAAGTGATTTGCTGGCGTTGCAGGTTATTCGCCAGCTTCATCTGGACAAGCCGGGCAGCGGTGCGAACCAAAATGGTTTGCCGCTGTCAACCGATTCGTTGAACCCCGACTCTCCGCAAACCGCCGATATGCTGGCGGAATTCAAATCGAACTTGCGGGTTTCACTTGTGCCCGACACGCGAGTGATAGAAATCGCCTACCGCAGTCCGGACAAGACCCTCGCGCCGAAGGTCGTTAACACACTCACAAGCACGTACGTAGAGCAAAACTTCAAAACCCGTTTCGAATCGACCATGCAGGCTTCCGATTGGCTGTCGAAACAGCTGGTCGACCTGCAAATGAAAGTCGAAAGCTCCCAAGAAAAGCTGGTCAAGTACCAGAAAGAACATGAAATCCTCGGAGGCGACGAGAAGCAGAACATCACGACGGAAAAGCTGGACGAGTTGAACCGTGACCTAACCGCGGCTGAAGCAACCCGCATGGAGAAAGAATCGGTTTACCGGCTGGTTCAGTCGGGCGATCCTGATTCAGTGGCAGCCGCTGCGGCCAGCACGGCGGCGGCGAGTAGCGCCGCGGGCGGATCGTCCTCTCTGCTGGATAAGTTGAGAGGCCAGGAAGCCGACCTCCGTATCCAGACAGCGCAGCTCAGCACGCAATTCGGGCCAGCCTATCCCAAAGTGGCCCAGCTAACCAGCCAACTAAAAGAAATCGACGTCCAAATTCAGGCTGAAATGCGAAAGATTGTGGTGCGGCTTCACGGAGAATATTTGGCCGCGCTTCAGCGTGAGGACATGCTGCACGCCGCCCTGGAAAAGCAGAAGCAGGAAGCCAACAAACTGAACGAAAGCGCGATCGAATACAGCCTGCTGAAGCGCGACTTAGACAGCAACCGAACGCTTTACGAAGGATTGCTCGAGAAATTGAAAGAGGCGGGCGTCACCGCCAGCCTCCGCTCCAATAATTTTCGGATTGTCGACGTGGCCAGAGTGCCGACGGCACCAGTCGAACCGAATATTCCGAGAAACCTCGCTCTGGGACTGGCTCTTGGCTTAAGCACAGGATTGGGCCTGGCTTTCTTGCTGGACGCTATCGACAACACCGTTCGGACGCCTGAACAGGCAAATGCCATCTGCGGACTACCTTCGTTGGGTATGATTCCGCTCGGTTCGCGACAAACTCGCACGTCCGTCCCCGGCAAGTCGAAGCTTGCGCTGCTCTCCTCTCAAGAAGCGGTGGAACTGATCACGCAAGTACGCCCACAGTCGCGTATGGCAGAATCTTACCGCGCGTTGCGGACCTCGATTTTGCTCACTTCCGTGGGCACTCCACCCAAAGTGATTGTGATCACGAGTTCCCTTCCCCAGGAAGGAAAGACCACGACCAGCATCAACTGCGCTGTCGTGCTGGCGCAAAAAGGCGCTCGAGTTCTGCTCATCGACGCAGACTTGAGAAGGCCCAGCATCCACAAGACGCTCGGGATGGGCCCGCGCACAGGACTGAGCAATGTGTTGACCGGCAGCGCCAGTGCGGAACAGGCGACCGTGCGATCGACGATTCTGTCAAATCTTTTTGTTTTGCCCGCAGGCACGCCGCCGCCCAATCCTGCTGAACTGCTCGCATCCGCACCGATGAAGGAACTGTTAACTCAATTGCGCGGCGAGTACGACCACATCGTGATTGATACTCCGCCAGCCCTTTCCGTAACCGATGCCGTGGTCATGGCAACACGCGCCGACACCGTGATCCTGGTAATTCGTTCCGAGCAGACGACGCGGCAGGCACTTCGCCGAACCAGAGACCTTCTCGCGCAAGTCAACGCGCGGGTCGCCGGAGTTCTACTCAATGCGGTTGACCTGAACTCGGCCGATTATCGCTATTACAGCGAATATCAGGAAAAGTACAGCAGCCGCTACTACCAGGAAGACGGCGGCGTTGTGGCGGAAGAGTCTATTCCAGAAGCGGCTGTTGAAGGCGACTAAGAGAAGTCGCGATCCACTTTGAAGCTTTCCTGTTGTTTTCAACAATGCCAGCGTCCCTCGATTCCAGATTTCAGAGAAGTGCTTTCGCACTCTCGCTCATCTTCGCGCTGGCAATTTATGTGTGGCTCGTGTCGAAACGGTTCATGGCGTCGTACTACGGAGACCAGCCGAACTTTTCGAGTCAACAGCGTGCGGCCCATCTCGATCCGGGTAACGCTGAGTATCAATACCGTCTGGGCCTCAATTCCTTGCTTGCCTTTCAATCTCCTCAGGAAGCGCTTCCCTTCTTGAAAAGCGCCGTTGCACTCAACCCGCATCGCTCCGACTACTGGTTCGGCTTGGCCAATGGAAATCAGTTGGTCGGAAATCGTTCAGGCCAAGAAGTTGCGATGGAGCGCGCAATCAGGGACGATCCCTCCACTCCCGATGTCGCATGGGAGGCTGCAAACCTTTATCTGGCGAACGGCGAGACAGACAAAGCCCTTATGGAGTTTCGCGTGCTGATGGCGAACGATCCTTCGCGTGTGCCGGACGCATTAAATCTGATTTGGCAAACCAAGCCGGACCTCGATTCTTTGCTCGGCCATTCACTTTTGCAAAATCCGGAGGTGTACATGGCGCTGGTCGAATACTTTGCGTCGCGCAACGAGAACGATCTGGCATTTCGAGTATGGTCGGCTGCTGCTGCGCTCGGAGAACCGATCGAACAAGGTCGCGTCTTGGATTATGTTCGCTATCTGCTTTCTAACAATCGGGTTGCTCAAGCGAAAACGGTGTGGAGAGATGCTGCGCTGCTCAGCAATCTGCAGAATTATCAACCTGAGAGCAACAACTTGATCGTAAATGGCGACTTCAATTGGCCGGTTTTGAATTCAGGTTTTGGCTGGCGACTGAGTGAACAAGCCGGAGTTGCGATGGCGTTGGACACCTCACATATCCATTCGGGAAATCATTCGCTTGCCATTTCTTACGACAGCACCGGAATTGAAGACACGGGAATTTCCCAATGGGTAGCTGTTGACCCGAATACCAGCTACCACTTTTCGGCCTTTTACCTCGCACCGGATATGCAGGGAGCGGGCGGTCCGCAATTTGTAATCGAAGACCTCACGACCGGTTTGGCTGTCGCTGCAACCGACGATTTGAAGGACGCTCAGGATTGGAAATCCGTGGCCACTGACTTTACTACCGGTCTGCTTACGGACCTCGTGCGGATCAGGATTCGCCGCCACCCTGTCGGCAATGCCATCCGCGGTAAATTGTGGATTTCCGAAGTGCGAATCGCCCCGAAGGCTGCGCTGTGACGTCGATACAGTTCGCGCGCCGAAGCACTAAGAACGACCGTTCAGGAAATCCAGTAGTCTTTGCCGGTCTCGTTGCGATCGCCTTTATGGCGCCACTGGCTTTCGGTGCCGTGCAACCATGGGCGATCTTCGCAATTGAGCTGAGCGCCGCACTCTTGCTCCTCACTTGGGTAGGGCAGCAAGTATCTGCCCGTTCGTTCGCAATCCACTACAACCCGATCTTCGCGCCCATGTTCTCATTAGGCGCGGTCACGATTTTGCAATTGCTCATCGGCAGCACCGCTTATCGCAACGCGACTGAAGCTCGATTGTTTCTCTATGCCGCCTTTGGAATGCTTGCTTTTTTGTTGACGCAAACTCTCGAGGAACCGCAAAGGTTAAGGGTGCTTGCGGCCACGCTCATAATGTATGGCGCATCGATGTCGGTGTTTGCGCTGCTACAAAGCTTCACGTCGGGAGGCAAGCTTTACTGGATCAGAGTTCCATCGGGCGGCGGATGGATTTACGGCCCCTATGTGAATCATAATCACTACGCGGGCCTGATGGAAATGCTCGCCCCGGTGGCCATCGCAGTGTCACTGTCGCGTTGTGCGCGTTCTCACGAACGATTCCTCGCTGGATTGGCAGCGGTCCTGATGGTCGGAACAATTTTCTTCTCGGGCTCGCGCGGAGGCGCTCTCGCTTGCACGGTCCAGATAGTGTTGCTGATCGCGATCCTGATTTGGAGTGGCAATGCCCGCAATAATTCTTTTTACCGGACCGCGATTTTTTTGGCTGCGACAGTTGCCCTTTTGATTTGGATCGGCGGCAGGGATCTCGCCGGGAGGATCGGCACCATTACAACCTCAACGCGAAGTGAGCTCTCTGGAGGAACAAGGTTGACTATCGACCGGGACAGTTGGCGCGCCTTCTTGAGTAAACCGATCTTAGGTTACGGTCTCGGTAACTTTCCGGAGGTCTACCCTCAATTCAAGACGCTTCATTCCAACTTATTCGTGAACCATGCGCACAACGACTATCTGGAGCTTCTCGTGGAAACCGGGATCGCCGGTTTTGCGTGCGGACTTTGGTTCCTGCTGACCGCTTACCGGGGATTGATGCGCAAACTTCGAAGTTGGCCGGAGACGGCAAACGGGGTGGTCGGTTTAGCCTGCGCGTTGGGAATCACCGGGCTGATGGTCCATAGCGCTCTCGACTTCAATCTGCAAATTCCCGCAAACGCACTGCTTTTTTACTTGATGTGCACAATTGCAGCCGCGCCAAACCTGCCTCGGCAATTGGCTAGCACCTAGGGAGCGGTGGGGCTGATCGATTGACTTCCGTGAGGAATGAAATACACGGCCGCGCCGATGCCGCCAGCGAGCGCAATCGCTTGCGCCACTGGGTTGTGTTGAATTCCTGCTGACGCAGCAGCTACGCCTTTGTGCTTGGCATCAACCGGACAGCCTTCGCCTTCATAACGATTGAATTGCTGCCCCTCATTCAACGCAACGGGAGGTTTAGTCGATGCCGCATTTTGGGGTACTGCATCAGCTTTCGCCAGATTGAACTCTGATCCGAAGCTGATGCCGATTCCACCTTTGCGCGCCACGATCTGTAGGGTGCCTTGAACATCCGCCACGTCAAACTGGCTCCATGTTGTGGAAGCGGGTTGGGCCTGGACGCACTTCACGTGAACCCTCAGTTGAGTCGAGGTGCCCACATTGACCGCTCCATGATCAAGGTAGATGTCGGCGCCCGCAAACTTGACGAGAGTTTCGGGCCGAAGCGTTACCGTCGAACCAGCCACAGTGAGGTTCGCTTCCGAATCAGCCTTGGTCTCGATGAGGTTGCCGGGCAAGACAGCGGTTGAGTCTTTGACCGGGTTGCCATCCACGATCACAGATCCTTTCGCGTACAGCATGCCTGCCGAATCCGCAGCGTAGACACCTAACGAAATCCCCGCAACCGCGATCGAACAGAAGACGTGCTTCAGTAGGAGAGTCATGATTGAAGTCCAAACTAACTCAACCGGTTCTTTAGCCGACACCTAAGCCTAGCTCTATTGTCTATTTTCGGTCAATAACCTAGTGGAGAAGCCTCGAAGAGATCACGCTGAAGAGCTAGCGCCATCGATCGACCAGTTCCCACCATATCAAGCGCACCCACTCATTGAAGTTGGTTTTCGCCCACTCCCGCGACTTCCACCAATGAACGCCAAAAACTGCCGGATCTTCGCACGCGGCAACGCTGAGATTATATCTCGGGCACTCCCGCCGAAAGATAGCGAGAGCCCGTCGGGAATGATAGTCCGACGTCACAATCAGCACCCGACTCCCGCCCTTGGTCTGTAAGCAGGTTCCCACCTCCCGCGCCTCGGCAAACGTGGAAGTGCCATAGATCGGACAGATATCAACATTCGCTAAATTCAGGCCCCGTATGTATTTTTTAGCGATTTCTGTCTCACTGATCTTGTAAATCTTCGCATTCCCGGGAACATCCAGAATCAGGACGGGAGCGACCCCCTTTGCGAGCAAGCTTAAACCCAGATCGGGTCGCTTATCGGTTTCCCCGGCCAAGACGACGATCACGTCAGAATCTGCTGGATGATTCACAACAAGAAGACGTGCGGAGACAGCGGCGAACGACGCGAGCAGCCCGGCTCCGCAAATTAGCAACGCAATCTTCGATTTTCCCATGAGAGGAATTCGGGGAGTAATTTGACCGCCAAATCGGACGCATTCATTCTAGTGTTACACGCTGCATTTATAATGCTGTTTATGACAACTTCTTCCCTGCCCGGCGTAGTAGCCGCTTCCAGCGCGCATCTGCAGGATTTTGTTCAGAAGATCTCAACCAAACAAGCGCGAGTGGGGATTATCGGCCTCGGTTATGTCGGCTTGCCGCTTGCCCTGCTCTACAGCGAAGAAAAGATTCGAGTCACCGGCTTCGACATCGATTCGCGAAAAGTTGCGAGCCTTGATCGTGGTGAGTCTTACATCTTCCGCATTCCCGGAGCTGAGATCCGGGGTGCAAAGAGCAACGGCTTTGAAGCTACTGCCGACTACTCAAGGCTATCTGACATGGACGCGATCATCATCTGCGTGCCCACTCCACTCAATGACTATCATGAGCCCGATCTGAGTTTCATCACAGATACTGCGAAGGCGATCGCACCGCATCTTCGACCGGGGCAACTGGTGGTTCTGGAGAGCACAACCTATCCGGGAACGACTGAAGAAGTGATGGTTCCAATACTTGAGCGCGGCAACAAGCTTGGCCTTACGGCTGCTCGAAACGGCGACACCAAAAGTGACGTGTTCTACGTTGCGTTTTCCCCTGAACGAGAAGACCCCGGAAACGACACGGTTGCCCGCAGAGATATTCCGAAAGTTGTTGGCGGGCTCGACGCAACGGCCTCAGACATGGCTTCAGCTCTTTATGGTGCCATCTTCAAACGCACGGTGCGAGTCTCTTCGCCGGCGGCGGCCGAGATGACCAAGCTGCTCGAGAACATCTATCGCTGCGTAAATATTGCTTTAGTCAACGAACTTAAACTGCTGTCGCTACGAATGGGGCTTGATATCTGGGAAGTGATTGATGCGGCGGCGACCAAGCCATTTGGATTCCATCCCTTTTACCCCGGCCCGGGCTTGGGCGGACACTGCATACCGGTAGACCCGTTCTATCTATCGTGGAAGGCAAAAGAATGGGATTTTCGGACGCGCTTCATAGAGCTGGCAGGAGAAATCAACATCTCCATGCCCTATCACGTGATCGCATCCTTAGCTTCGGCGCTCAATCGCCACAAGAAAGCAGTGAACGGTTCCAGGATCATGGTTTTAGGACTGGCTTACAAGAAAGACGTGGACGATCTGCGAGAGTCGCCGTCCCTGACCATTATTGAATTGCTGCAGAAGGAAGGCGCTGAAGTGAGTTACCACGACCCCTTTTTTCCGTCGGTAGGCAAGGGCCGCAAATACGACTTACAACTGCAACGCTCGCCTCTCGACAACCTGGCGCAATACGATTGCGTGGTCATCGTGACCGACCACACACAGTACGATTATCCGAAGATCGTCCGGGAATCTAAGCTGGTCGTGGACACGCGCAACGCCACGAAAGGCATCCGCAGCGACAAAATCGTGCGGTGCTAGGAGCAGCGGCGAATCGATTTTTATTGGATTGAGCTAGCTACTGACGAGAACACGTTGTTCGAGTTCGTGCCGATCAGGCGGATCGTACCCACGACGATCACAAGAATCACTGCCAGCATGACGGCGTACTCGGCAACGTCCTGGCCTTGGTCGTCTGACCAAAGCGAGCGCAAAAAGTTTTTCACAAGGCCCCCGAAGTTAATACGTTTCCGCCAAGGATCATTCAGATACACTTCAACTGATTGGCGGTATTGGCCCTAGTTTAGTGATGAGGGGGCTGCCGTCCAATGGCACTGGGGTGGGGGCATATGGCACTAAAGTGCCATATCTAAGCTATTGGTTTTAAAGGGAGAGACTGATTTACCGCAAAAAGCGCTAGTTCCAGCCGTGTGGAAACGCCCAGCTTATCGAAAATGTTGCTGAGGTGGTGCTTGACGGTATCTTCGCTGATTTTGAAGTATTCCGCAATTTCTTTGTTCGAGTATCCTGCGACGACAGCCGAGACTATTTCAAGTTCTCTCGGAGTCAATCCAAATTTCTTTTGCCGAGCCTCTTCCCCGGAAGACTGAACCAGAGTCCTCAGATATTGCACCAGGTTCGAGACGCTTTCCCGGCCTACCCAGTACTCGCCTGACATCACGGTGTAAATGCTCTTCAGCAAGAGTTGGGTCGCAGAATCTTTTAGGACCACCCCTCGAGCGCCGAGTTGCAGCGCTTCCACAATCTGGTTTTTCTCCGCCGCCGCCGTCAATAGGATGACGCGAACCGCGTTTGAATTTGTCGCGGTAGTCATTTCGCGCAAAGCGTCAAGGCCCGTGTGACGAGGCATGGCAAGGTCGAGCAGAAGAATGTCGGGCTTGAGTTGGCGCGCCAGTTTTACAGCTTCTCCACCGTCGCTGGCTTCGCCTATCACCTTAAATTCAGGTTCCGACTCCAATAGCCGACGCAGCCCATCGCGAAAAATGGGATGATCGTCTGCAATCACGATTCGAACTGACCCCGGCTTTCTATTGTCCATAGACCTGTTCTTGTTTCCAGGGGACGCTAATTTCCAAGCGCGTGCCGCGGCCCGGGTTTGATTCTATCGCGAGTTGGCCGTCAATCAGCCTGACCCGCTCTTTAATTACCGCGGGGCCCTTGGCCATCGCGTCCAGCTCGGCGTGCGACATGTAACCGGAAAAAGGAAAACCTTTGCCGTCATCTTCGATCACCACGTGCCACGCGCGATTGCGCGAACCCAAACGGACAAGAACCTGAGTCGCCTGGCTGTGTTTGCGGACGTTGACCAACGCTTCCTGGACGATCCTCGTAACCTCACGGCACACAGGCTGTGGCATCTCTACCTGCGCCACCTCGGGAAGAAAGCGTGCCGAAATTCCGGTTTCTCGCTGGAAGCGTTCCACCGTATCACCCAAGAATCCGATGAGCTTCCTCGAATCGACGTCCAGTGATTTCATTTGCTGCATCAGCTCTCGCAGTTTGAGAACTTCTTCCCGCAACAGCATTTGTATACGCCCAAGTTCTTCCGGCACGACAGAGGGAGCGCGCACAGACTGCCGGCGCAGCACGTCAACCTGCATCTCTACTGCGATCAGCGACTGCACAGCTCCATCATGAAGTTCACGGGCGAAGCGTGCGCGCTCTGCAGCTCCAGCTCGAAGCCGCAATCTCCGTAGCAGATAAACGTTGTAAACAGCCGGGCCAATCTGCCGCACCATTTCCTGCAGAAAGCGAAGTTCATCCTCTCTATCGCCAATGGATTGCGGATCCACCAGGAAAACCCTTCCGGACCATTCCCTTCCAAACAAGAAGGAAACTACCAACACCCTGCTAAATGCATGCCGATGCAGGAAGGCATTCATGAAATCGCAGTCAATATTCCGCAAACGGTTTCCGGCAATATCCAGAACCGTAGCGGAAAGTGCCCCATCCTGATCGCGTTCGAAACAGCCGACATCCACCGGACACTCAAATAAGTAAATGCCCCGGTCTGCTCCGGAGACATCCAGCCACTTGAACGTGGGAACCCCTTCGGGCCCGATGCGCAGGTCTCCGGTGAACACATGGTGGCTATTCGCCTCGCACGAGGCGATGATCGCGTGGCTGGCGCCGTACATCGTCGAAAGGTCGGTGAGGATTGCCTGTAAAGTGCCTGTCAGTCCCGATTCAACTCTGACTTGTCCAAGAACCCTGGCGACTACAGCTTTTTCCGCGCGCAGCTGTTTTTGTTGTTCGGCCAGATAACCCAGCAGAAGTCCCATCACAAGTAGATAGATGGAACGCATGAACAGTCGACGCGGCTCAAAATCTTCAGGCTGAATCTGGAAAATGGGAATCCTGTGGCTGGCGAAGATGTGATCTAAATGCGTTAACCAACCCACTCGCACAACCAGACTCTCCAGCCACAACAATGCAACGCTTCCAGCGGCAGTGGCAACTGTTTCAAGCAAACCCCAGCGATACGCTGCCGCCGCCAGGACGAAGACAAAAAATAGGAAGAAAGGATTGCTTTGGCCAGAGCCGAACAACGAAATCACGGCAGGCCACACTACATCGCCTGCGTGCACCAAGAGACGGAAAGCAGGAGTCGATTGCTGCCGAAATCGCAGCAGCAGCATAATCACCAGGCCATGAACGATGTAAAAAACCGTGAGTCCAAAGGCCCAGATTGAATATCGATTGCCGCCTGCGTCCATCCAAAGCGCCACGAGAGCGGAAATCGCAAGAAACACTCGGGCAGTCGCCAACCATCGTTCGATCCGGCGCACTTCTTCATAACCGGCGGGTGCCCGGAAACGCCAAATCAGACGGTTGTGCAGCGAACCCATATTGCAAGGATAGTACCCGGTTCCGTCCAATCTGTCTGTTTTTGCCCGGATTTGCTGGCACTGGAGCGCAATAGTTACTAAAGTACCTTTTGCGCCACAGGCACAGAACTTTATGATAGCGGAAAGTATGCGTCTTCCCAGGACACAGAAGATTTGGCTTTACTGCGCTTGCGCGCTCGTTGGCGCTCAGGCGATAGGATCACTGCTTCTACGCCAGGGCTACGCGCTATCACAGCTTACCGACCTTTCCCAAACCCTTCTGCTCCTGTCCGGAGCTTTCGCGATTGGCTGGAACATCTTTCTCAATCGCGGTAGAGCGAAGGTGTTCTGGGCGTTCATGACGCTGGGGTTGGGGATGTTGACCGTTTACCAGATCATTTGGAGTTACTGGGAACTGGTCCTTCACCGAGAGGTTCCAAATCCGTTCGGCGCAGATATCATCGCATTCCTTCATCTGGTTCCGATGACGGCCGCGCTCGCCATCCAGCCCCACTTCGAACACGACGAACGTTCGACTCGCCTGGGGTCATTAGACTTTGCACTCCTTTTTACCTGGTGGCTCTATCTCTACGCTTTCACGGTATTTCCTTGGCAATACGTTTATTTGAGCGAGGCGGCATACTCCCACAACGTGACCGGGCTGTATTTCGCGGAAGAGATTGTTTTTGTGGGTGCGCTGATAGTCGTCTGGATTCAGAGCAACGGAGATTGGAAGGCAAACTACGCACACTGGATTCGAGCCGGCATGGTCTACGGTTTCGGATCATTCATTGCAAATTGGGCAATCGGACGAAACCACTACTACTCGGGAAGTGTGTACGACATTCCGATTTCCGCCTTCTACGTCTTGGTGACAGCCATCGGCCTCTGGGCCGCGTGCTCGCCCGCCAATCAACAGCGTTCCCAGGCTCGTATGACTCAGGGAGTGTGGGTGGCGAGATTGGGAATGGCAGCCTTGTTTTCGTTACCAATCTTGGCCGCATGGGAGATTTTTGACACAGCCGTGCCGCCAAGAATCAGGATGTTCCGGCTGATTTTGACTCTGTCTGGAATGTTGCTGATGGGCTCCCTGGTGATCATTAAGCAGCATCTGTTGGATCGAGAGCTCCTTAATTTGCTGCGAACGTCACAGAAGTCTCTCGACAACCTCCAGCGACTACAGACTCAACTTTTACAGTCAGAAAAGCTTGCATCTCTGGGCCAGCTGGTCGGCGGGGCTGCGCACGAACTGAATAATCCGCTCACCGCGATGCTGGGCTATTCGGAATTGCTGATGGCAACCCCATTGTCCACCGAACAACGGTCTCTAATCGAGAAAATGGGTCTTCAGGTTAGGCGCACGCGCACTCTCGTCTCCAACTTGCTTACCTTTGCAAAACAAACGCCGACGCAGAAGACTGCCCTGGATTTAAACACGCTAGCGCAGACGGCAATTCGACTTTGCCAACCGCAGCTCAGTTCCAGGAACATACAGGTGAACCTGGAGTTGTCGCAAGGGCTCCCGAGAATATTGGGGGATTCCAATCAGCTGCTCCAGGTATGCATTCACATTACCAACAATGCCCTGAACGCGATGACGAGGAACGGCGGCGCTCTAACGGTCAGGACTAACCTGCAAAATAATTTGGTGGTTCTGGAATATGCCGACGGCGGTCCGGGCATGGCCGAACCTGACAGGGTCTTCGACCCCTTCTACACAACCCGCCCGGTAGGACAAGGAAGCGGCCTCGGATTGAGCGCATGTTACGGCATCGTTCAGGAACATAGTGGAACAATCACATGCCGCAACCGGCCTGAAGGCGGAGCCACTTTTCGTATCGAACTTCCTGCGGTGCTAGGTGACGGGAAAACGACAGCCGGTGGAAGTGCCAAGGCTGCGGTCGGGCAACGAGGTTAAGTCGAGACGGGCGAATCGGTGGTCTTCTTGAGCTGCCCGCATGCAGCGAAAATGTCACGACCGCGAGGCCGACGGATGAATGCAGGAATTCCGGCATTGATGAGTGTCCGCTGAAATTGTTCGACTCTGTCGCTGGCTGGCGTACCGAACGCAATGCCGGGACCTGGATTAAGAGCGATGAGGTTGATTTTCACGCGCATTCCCCTAACAAGCTCCGCTACTTGCCGTGCGTGAATCACTTCATCATTGACACCATTCAGAAGAACATATTCAAACGTAAGTTTCTCGCGGTTACGCAAGGGGAATTTTCTGGCGGCATCCATCAGCTTTTCCAAGTTCCATTTGCGATTAATGGGCATGATCTGGTCGCGTAATTCGTCGTTAGGAGCGTTCAGCGAAATAGCAAGCTTTGGGCGGGTCGCTTCGTTTCCAAGATCGTGAATGCGTGGCACGATCCCCGCCGTGGATACCGTCATGCGCGACGCCGGAATGCCGACGCCTTGAACCAATAAGCGAACCGCTTTCGTAAAATTGTCATAATTAAGGAAGGGTTCGCCCATCCCCATGAAAACCAGGTTGATGCGATCCTCCGGGGGGTTCATCTTGCGTTCATTCAGCACCGCGATTACCTGCCCGACGATTTCGCCGGCGGTGAGGTTTCGTTTCATTTTGAGCAACGCGGTCAGACAGAATTGGCAGTCCACCGCACAACCGACTTGGCTTGAAACACAAATCGTGGCTCGATTCCAGGTCTGGCTGCGTTGTGGATCGGCCCCGGCTTCGCTGCCATCGCCGAATTCGCCGTCGTCACCCTCAGGCATCCAGACGGTTTCTACCGTTTGCCCATCAGGAAACTTCACGAGGTAGCGAATGGTTCCGTCCACCGAGGAAAATTGGCCGTCGATGTGTGGCTGGCCAACCGAAAGGTCTCTAGCGGTCAGCGCTGTGCGAAGGTCTTTCGGGATGTTTGAAATCAGATCGATTTCAGCCGTTCGCTGCCGATAGATGGAGTCAAAAATCTGTTGGGCACGATACTTCGGCTCGCCAAGGTCTTCCATAAGGGTAATCAAATCAACGAGATCGAAGCACAAGAGAGTCGGATTTTGCGGCGGCGTCATAGTTTCGAACTCAGCGCACGAGGCAGACGGTGCTTTTTGGATTTCCCGCATCAAATGGTGTGTAAGTGAAAGCTCTTAAACGACTTAATCCCACACCAAGGCTTGGACGCACTGGCATCCTCCTTGTGTAACAATATCGATTGGCTTCCCTGCCGAAACCGGCTTCACCTGAAATGACCAAAGAGACTAGAAATATCCGGCGCGAAATCCTCCCCAACGGTCTGACCCTGATTACCGAGGAGATGGAGCATATCCGCTCAGTCTCATTGGGGATCTGGATCAAAACCGGCTCACGCGACGAAGAGTCTCAGTGGAACGGTATTTCCCATTTTGTCGAGCACATGGTCTTTAAGGGTAGCAAAAATCGTTCCGCCGAAGGAATCGCCCGGCAGGTGGATTCGATCGGCGGCAACATGGATGCTTTTACCGCCAAGGAATGTATCTGTTTCAACATGAAAGTTCTGGATGAGCATCTTCCCATCGCCATGGATGTGCTCAGCGATTTAGTCCTCAATCCGATCTTCGATGCCCAGGACATCGCCCGCGAGCGCGGCGTGATTCTCGAAGAAATCAAGATGGACGAAGACAATCCCGACTACTTGGTGCATGAAATCTTTACCCAGAGTTTCTGGAAGGACCACGCGCTGGGCAAACCGATTTTAGGCACAAAAGATACAGTCAAGACGTTTGAGCGAGACCCGGTTGTCAGTTTCTACAATCAGAGGTTTGCGCCGGGCAATTTAATCGTCAGCGCAGCCGGACACCTGAAACATGAGCAATTCGTCGAGTTGGTGACCAAACATTTCGGTGGGATAGAGTCGCGAAAGAATGGCTTTCACAGTCCGCAGCCTAAAATCGCTCCACGCATAATCATGCGCAACAAGAAAGCGCTGGAGCAGGTCCAAATCTGTATCGGTGTGCCTTCCCATCCCATCGCCCACGACCGAAGGCACGCTTCCTACATTCTGAGCACGCTTTTAGGCGGGGGGATGAGTTCGCGACTGTTTCAGAATATCCGCGAACGGCAAGGCCTCGCCTATTCCATTTACGCAGACTTGAATCCTTATCGTGACACCGGATGTCTTGCGGTCTATGCCGGAACCTCGCGCTCTTCAGCCGCGAAAGTCGTGCAGTCGGTGGTTTCGGAGTTCCGCAAGCTCAAGGAAGAGCCCGTGCCAGAGGAAGAACTTCGCCGCGCTCAGGACCAACTCAAAGGCAGCCTGATGCTGTCTTTGGAATCGTCCACCGCGCGCATGTCAAACCTGGCCCGCCAGGAAATGTACTTTGACCGCTTCTACAGCATGGATGAACTGATAGAGAAGATCGATAGCGTGACCGCGGAGGAACTGCGCGAACTGGCTAATAGTTTCTTCGTCACGGAATCGATTGCGCTCACGGTTCTCGGTAATCTAAATGGGCTTAAGCTGAACCGGGAGCAACTGGCTTGCTAGTGCGGCTCAAATTGATCACATCGGCCAGCCTTGCCGCTTTGACCCTGTTCTCGACCATTGCGGCCGCGCAGACGGGTAAAGATACTGCTGGATCGTGGTCCGGCGTAATTGTCTACAGTAGCTGCAATGCCGACGAAGCTTTCGCGGAATCTCCTGAGTGCTTCAAAAGCGCTCCCGGCGCGAAACTGGCGCTTTACGACGATACCAATCGCGTGATGTATTCCGTGGAACCGCAGGATCTAGCCGCAAGCCATCTGAAAGACACCGTCACCATCAAGGGGTCACTCGACGGGGAAACCATCCATGCAGACTCAATTGAACCGATGGCGATCGGCCTTCGCGTCGGCGACAAGGCTCCCGCCTTTTCAGCTTCAGACCAGATGGGTCACACACAAACGTTGGATTCCCTAAAAGGCGTGAACGGAACTGTGTTGTTATTCTTCCGTTCCGCCGACTGGTGACCGTTCTGTAAAGGGCAGCTGGTCCAGCTGCAGAGCGCACTTCCGCGATTCGAAAAGCAAGGCGTGAAAATCGCGGCGATCAGCTACGACAATCAGGAGATACTCAAGTATTTCGCTGATCGGCACCAAATCCAATTTCCATTGCTGGCCGACCCCGACTCGAAAATCATTCAGACCTACGGAGTGCTGAACCGTGAAGCCACCGGCATGCAAAAGGGATTCGCGCGGCCCGGCTACTATTTCATCGACAACAAGGGCGTGATACGCGAGAAGTTCTTCGAAGCGAAATATCGCGAACGGCTTACGGGAAACAGCATTATTTCGAAGCTTTTCCCGGAATTAGGACAGGAAGTAACGGATACGATCAATGTGCCGCAGTTTCAGTTGGCGCTGCAACAATCCGACCGCGCCGGGTTTCCTGGAACGCGCATCACTCTAGCGGCTGAAATCAAACTTCCGGCCGATATGCACGTTTATGCACCCGGTAGCCAAGGCTACAAGCCCATCAGGCTTTTGCTAGACCCAATGCCCGAGATGGAATTCAAGCCGGCAATTTATCCCGCGTCGAAAATTCTCTACCTTCCTGCGATTAAAGAGAGCGTGCCGGTTTTCGAAGGGACCTTTCGCGTCACTCAGGATGTAAAAGTGAGTACGAGTTCCGAGTTCTGGGGCTCGTTGGGCAGCACCGGCAAGACGTTTACCATCGCCGGCAAGCTAGAGTATCAGGCTTGCGACAAAACGAAATGCTACTTCCCTACGTCCGTTCCGGTGAAATGGGAGCTTCATGTGCTTCCGCTAGACCGGAATCGCGCACCGGTTGAAGTCCGCCACAAATAAACAGCGTCAAGACTGTAACTTCTTCCCTTTCGGCACATCCCCATAGAGCGCGCAGTGACGGCGCCATTCGAAACATCCCAAGGAGATTTCATGAAGAAATTGTTTGGTTCGCTGATAGCTGTGTGTTTCCTAGCCCTGTCGATGTCCGCTTTCGCACAGGACAACATGAGCCAGGACTCGATGAAGAAAGATTCGACGAGTCAGGATTCGATGAGCAAAGACAGCGCGTCTAAGGACAGCATGTCAAAAGACAACATGTCCAAAGACAGCATGTCCAAAGACAACATGGCGAAAGACAAGAAGATGTCGAAGAAAAAGAACAAGAAAAAAGATGCGATGAGCAACGATTCGATGAGCAACGACAACATGAAGAAGGACTCAAGCACCGGCGATACCACCAAGCAGTAGTAGCGCAGTCAATCCCGCCCGGGTAGTCTTGCAGTCAACGGCTACCCGGAACCTCTTCAAGCTACCCCATTCCATGCTTCCGTAGGAAATTCGCTGCCAGGTTAATCACGTAGTCCTTCAAACAACGCACACAGGGCGCGTATCCTTCATGCGCAGCTTCCTCAGCCGTCAGACTTCGTACGGAGCCGCCCTCTGCGTGGATGTAAGAGCAACTGGCTAGGTGGAACAGCTTTCCGTGTTCGGCCACAACCACCTGAAGCTGGGGCGGAATTCGTTTTGCAGGTGCAGCCAGTTGGGAACGCAACGTGGAACTGGACTGCGGCGATTTTGCCACGGCGACCGTGCCCACAACCAAAACCAACGCCGCAGCCGCAAACACCCACCCGAAGCCGGGGGTCTGCCATACCGGTTGAGGTCGGACCAACTTCCGCCTCAGTCGGCCGCTAAATCCGAGCGGCACCTGAAAGAGCCGTTCGTCCCCGTAAAGCTGAATGACATTTCTCGTGCCTTCGAGCACTGACCGGCAACTCGGGCACTCTTGCAAATGCGCGTCCAATTCGGCACGCAATGAAGGATCGACCTCGTTGTCGATGTAATTCGACACTTCCAGCCAGAAACGATCGCACCGTTCTACCATGGCTTGTTTCCTTTCACCACGGGAGGAGAGTTGAACCAACCAGCATTCATCTTGGGAGAAAGCAGGTCTCTCAGCATGAGGCGGGCGCGCAGCAGCCGCGTTTTTACCGAAGCACGAGAAATTCCAAGCATTTCAGAGACCTCCTCAATACTTAAGTGGTTAACGTCGCGCAGGATGAAGATTTCCCGGTATTTTCCGCCGAGCGAAGCCAGTGCCTCCAGGAGCAACTCGCGGACTTCACGTCGCTCCAAGGCTTCAGAAGGGATCTCCCGCCAGTCGGCAAATTCGCGCGGAGTGTAGGTGCCTTCGTCTTCGCGGTACTCACCGATGGGCTCCATGATTTCGGTATGCTCCTTCCGCCGTCGCATCCGCGCCTCATTGATAGTGATCTGAATCAGCCACGTGCTGAAACGCGCCTCAAAACGGAACTGCCGGATATTCTTCAGCGCTTTGAGAATTGCCTCCTGCGCGGCATCTTCCGCGTCAGCGGGATTCCGCAAAATCGAAAATGCCGCGGCGTATAGCCTCCGTTCGTACGGCTGGACAACCTCATAAAAGCTTTCCCGGTCCCCATTTTGCACACGGCGGATCAGTTCCTCCTCGCGAGGCTGTCCTTGAGCTGGCAGCTTTTCTACCGAACTGGCCGCATCCATGTGCTGGGGTCGTCTCTCTCTTCTTCCTTAAGCTTCGTCGCGAGTAGTGTTGCCTGTGTACGCCGGATAATCCGGGTCTTTCTTCCATCCTGTCAGCATCGAGGTAAAGTTATTCCAGCCGTGCAGCGCCACCATGACCAGGTGACCGACGATGAAAAAAATAATGGCCCACATGACGGCGAAATGCCATATTCGCGCGTAGTGAAATCCTCCCATCAACCATGCGAGCCAGGAAAATTGCACCGGCTTCCAGATCGCAAGCCCAGTCAGCACGGAAAGAACTCCCAGCAGGATCGCAGACGTGTACGCCTGCTTTTGCAGGGCATTGTAAGGTTCAGTCGCGGGTGGTTTCGGACCGAAAAAGAAATAATGTTTCACCATCGGCCAGATTCCGGGAAGGTCGTGCGGAACGAATAAAACCTGCCGGTAGTGGCCGCTGAAGATTTGATAGAGGACGTAGACCACGCCCGTGGCCATGTATATCCACATGAACGTGAGGTGCCATTGCAACGCGCCTCCCAGCCAGCCACCGATCGCAAATGATTTCGGCCAATTCATTAGGTTATGTTGCGGAATTTTGGCGCCAAAGCTCGGGAATGCGCGGAAGATTTGCAACCCGCTGCCGACCATCACGAATAGCGCCACCGTGTTGATCCAGTGACAAATCCGAATGACAAACGGATGCTCATAAACCGCAGTAGCGCCTTCGCCGCGTTTAGCGTCTGAAATTTCGATGGTGTGGCTCACGCTTGTCTCCGCAATCTTCATAGCCCGTAAAATCCTGAGTATCCTTGGTCTTCCCAGTAACCTGCCCGCTCCAGCACATGGCCGACCTTAAGATCGGTCAGGTACTTCGCCTGTTTGTATCCAATTTTTGTGGGAATGTTCAACCGCAGTGGCGCGCCGTGTTCCCGCGTCAGCGGCTGGTCGTACATCTCGTAGCAAAGAAGGGACTGCGGATGCATCGCGGTGGCCATGTCAATGGATTCGTAATAATCATCCGCGCACTCGACCGTGATGAATTTGGCGGTCGGGTCTGCGCCTACTGCTTGCAGAAAGTCAGCCAGCTTAACGCCGCCGAAACGGCCGACGACATCCCAGCCCTCTACGCACACATGTCGAACATTCTGCGACATTTTTGGCATCGCTTGAATCTGGGCCAGCTTGTAGTCTCCGGGCCTCTTGACCGCGCCGCTTACGGTGAGCGACCAGGTGTCAAAGTCAACCCCCGGGTCTTCCACGTCGTATCCGTTAATCGGGAATTTCGGGAAAGGAGTGAGTTCGGCATCGCTGAAAGTCGGGGCCAAATGCCCTTCCCGAAACAGTCGTGCGGAGGCCCAATCGCTAAATCCTAAGCCGGCTTTCAGCAGGGGTTCCCTGAATTTGGGGATGGCGAACGCCCCTAAAGCCAGCACAGGCGTCAGTTTAAGCAATTCCCGCCGGCTCATACTCTTGAACTTCCGTTCCGGAACGCCAGGTGCCATAAAAATTCTCCCCCGCCAGTATGCGCTTTCCTGCCACCGATGGGATGTACCAGGTGCAAAAAAGTTGCGCCCGGCAATGTCGTATCTCCCGTGGGGCATGGCATCGTTTTTTGTAGATTTAATCGCTGTTTCACTGCATACTAGCCAGCGAGGCCCGGTTCCCCCGTTCGGGCGCGGGAAGGCTTCCATGCATACTCTCAACGAGCAAAGCTCGCCAACAATGAGCCGGATTTCCACACTGACTTCTACACAGAAGCAAAGCCTGCTGATGAAAGCGGCTCTAGGACTGCTATGCGTTGCGCTGACTGTCGTGACAGTGAAGAACTGGTCCTTCTGGTCGGACGTATTTTCACCGGACGAACAGGCTAGTCAGACGGATGCGCCTTCTTCCGGCGCAACCGACGCCCAAACTCAGGTTAGCCAAACGCGCAGCGACCAGTCGAAGATTTCGACAGGATCGGCGGCAGTATCTCATTCCACGCCCGGCCGGTCGCACTCGAAACTTTCGCATCCGTTGAAGAATGTGAGCGTACCCGCACAAACCGCAGTAGCGCCGACCATTACCGCGACCAACCGCACGGTACTGCCTCCGCTGGAAATCGAAGTCGTTGCGGGTAATCGCCATGAGAATTTGCAGTCCAACAAACGATCGGTCGATGTGGAGATACAGACGCCGGTCCAGCAAGAGTCCCAGCAGCCGGCAACGGAAGCGAGCGTTGGGGACGATGGCGTTACGACCAGCGCGTCGTCGCGCACCCCGATTACTGTATCGCGGCAAGTCGCGCCAAATTATCCAGTCCTGGCGAAGCAGATGAAGGTCCAGGGCGCTGTCATCATGGAAGCCCTAATCGGGCGATCGGGTAGCATCCAGGATTTGCGGGTCTTAAGCGGCCCCGCCATACTTTCCGCAGCCGCCCGCGAAGCTGTGAAACAGTGGCACTTCAAACCGTACTTGCTTGCGGGACAAGCGGTCGAGACCGAAGCCAGAATTACGGTTAATTTCACCATATCCACTGACTAACCGTTTTCCGAATCGGTTAGCGCACATGCGAAATCGAAGAAGAGAATTCGGAAATATCCACCCGATTGCGCCCCGCCTTTTTTGCGACGTAGAGTGCCGCATCCGCACGCTGAACCAGATCTTCACCTATCAAATCTGAACTTGCGGATGCGGCCGCGCAAACAAGGCCCAGGCTGACTGAGACCGTAAGTGGCCTCGCACTAGTTTGAATGGGTGTGGCGAACACCGAAATCCGCAAACGCTCTGCCAACGCGGCGAGGTCGGACGCGCTGCATCCAGGCACCACGATGAGAAATTCCTCACCGCCGTAACGTCCGACACAATCGTATGTTCGGACAGTCGATTCCAGGCGGTGTGCCACTTCACGCAACACCGAGTCTCCCACGAGGTGGCCATAAGTGTCGTTCACTTGTTTGAAGTGGTCAATGTCGGCAATGATGACCCCGAGCGGATCCAGGGTGCGGCGGCGGCGCTCCAGTTCAACCGAAAGCCGGTCAAGCACAGCTCCTCGATTGCAAAGTCCAGTTAGGCGGTCGTGCGCGGCTTCGATCTGAAGGAGCTGCTGCGAGGCAAGCAACTCGGCTTGAAGTTCGAGGATCCGATGCCCTGCCCTTACGCGGGCCCGCAATTCGTCGGCGTCGAACGGTTTGGTCAGATAATCGTCGGCGCCAGCTTCAAAACCCTCAACCATGTCTTGCTTGTTGTCTCGCGCGGTAAGCAAGAGAACATAGTGATAGGCTCCCGATTCCCGAGCGCGGATTCGCCGGCACAATTCCGGGCCTTCCATGCCTGGCATCATCCAATCGAGAATCGCCATACGTGGCGATCCTTCTTTGCTTAATACTTGCCATGCAGCCGATCCGTTGTCGGCCGCCACCACGTCATATCCCCACGATTGCAGCCAGCGAAACAGGATGTGCCGGAAAATAGGATCGTCTTCGGCGATCAACACCCGATTCAGGTCGACCTGATTTTCCGATTGTGCTTTGTGATCGTGCAAACTCACGCCGACGCTCCCGCCGCTGCTCTCATCTGGCGGTATAACATTTTTAATTGATTTTCGAGCGTGGCAAACGCGGCGTTACCGCCGGTCAAGTCGCCTTTCCTTGCCATGTCCTCCAAATCGCGAGAGGCCTGTGAAGCGACGGGTACCGACAAGTATCCAACTTCGCCTTTGATCGTGTGAGCGATGCGGCGCACTGCATCGGCATCCGCTCGCGAAAGTGCGCCGCGCAATTCTTCGAGCGACTTCGGCGATTCGTCGAGAAAAATCTGGCAAAGTTCGCGAAACAACGGTTCGTCGCCGCCGAGGCGATCAAGGGCTTCGTTGCGGTCCCAGCACACTGCTTCTACTGCAGGCGGCAAGGACGGAGTCAACACTTCAGACTGATCCAGGGGTTTGCCAAATCGCTGCAAGACCTCCGCCAGTTGCGGGATACGAAGCGGCTTGGTGAGATAGCCGTCCATTCCAGCAGCCAGACAGCGCTCTTCATCGCCCTTCATCGCGTGGGCGGTCATGGCATAAATCGGAATGTGTGCACCGGTAGTTCGTTCGTACCGCCGGATTTCGCGGGTGGCTGTGAGCCCGTCCATTTCTGGCATCTGGACATCCATCAAAACCAGGTCAAACTTGTCGATCTTTACTTGTCGTACTCCAATCTCGCCATTCTGCGCCAGAACTGTCGTGTGGCCCATCTTTGCCAGTACCCGCAAAATGACAACCTGGTTCACCGGATTATCTTCCACCACTAAAATGCGTAACGGAGTGCCCTCCTTCTTCAAGTCAGTTGGTTCAGTGGCCATGGACTTTTCCTCTTTTCGGTCGCCTGACAGACCCAGGGCGTTTTGAATCGCGGACATCAAGTCAGCCTTGAAGACCGGCTTCAACAAGTACGAAACCGCCATTTCCTGGCAACGCGCAATGTCTCCGGAGCGCCCTGCGGAAGTCAGCAGGACGATCGCGGGCGGCGGCTCGAAATCCTGGCGGACTTTATTTACCAAATCAAAACCATCCATTCCCGGCATACGAACGTCCAGCAACAGCAGACGGGGAGGGGCTTGGGTCTGCGCCATTTCGGAAATTTTGATTACGGCCTCTAATCCGCTTGCGGCGGTTTTGCAGACCATGCCCCATCCAGTACATAGACCGAGCAGTATCCGGCGATTCGTATCGTTGTCGTCCACGATCAACACGTCGATGCCGGCCACATCGCTTAGAGGTTGCGGTGATCTCGCCACAGCCGCTTTGAGCCGGAGGGTGAAGTGAAAAGTGCTGCCTTTCCCTTGATCGCTTTCCACCCAGATCTTTCCGCCCATCATTTGCACCAGGCTGGCGGTAATTGCCAAACCCAGCCCGGTTCCCCCGTATTTTCGAGTGTGGCTTGTGTCGGCTTGCGAAAACGAACGAAATAGCAGTTGTTGTTTGTCGGCAGGAATTCCGATGCCCGAATCTTTCACGGTGAAATGTAGCTCGTGAGCGTCTCCATCTAACCGGCTTGTGACTTTTACCTCGATCTCTCCACGCTCGGTAAACTTGAGCGCATTACCCACAAGGTTGATGAGAATTTGGCGAAGCCGCCCGGGATCACCATGAACCTGCCGCGGCGCGTCGGGAGCCGCTTCGTAGGCCAGCTCGAGGCCTTTTTGCTGGGCCCGCAAAGCCATCGTTTTCACGGTTTCGCCGACGCACTGGTCCAGGTCAAATTCGATGAGTTCAAGTTCCAACTTGCCCGCTTCCACTTTTGAAAAATCCAAAATATCGTTGATCACAATTAATAAAGCCTCTCCCGACGACTTCACCATGGAGAGATACTCCCGCTGTTCCTGATTCAGTTCAGTATCGAGCGCGAGTTCCGTCATTCCTAAAATGCCATTGATGGGAGTGCGGATCTCGTGGCTCATATTCGCCAGAAACTCACTTTTCGCTCGGCTGGCGCCTTCGGCTATATCTTTCGCTGAGAGCAGTTGATCGTTCGTGGCCTGCAATTCGTGTGTGCGTTCCTTGACTTCTTGTTCGAGGCTGGATCGGTGACGGTCCAGTTCTTCATCTCGTTGTTCGATCAGGGTCAACATCTCGTTGAAGCCGAGCACCAGTGCGCCGATTTCGTCGCTGCTGGTCACAGGATGCCGTATCGAATAGTTTCTCCGTTCTGAGACCTGCTTAATCGTCGCCACCAAGTCCAGCAACGGGCCGGAAATCATTTTTTGCAAACGCTGCGCCATTAACCATGCAAACAGGCTCGAACAGGAAAGGATCATTACGGTGATCCACGAATACCTGATTTGCCGTTCTTGAAGTTGTCCCAAGTCCGTTTCGAGGTAGACCACTCCGATGATTTCCCCGGCAAACAGAATGGGGCGATATTCCGACAAACGCCCGTGGCTGAATTCAGTACGATAGGCGGGAGTTTTTGGAAGCGGTATAGGCTGCAGGCCGGCGTCGCGATGATAAACGGCAATTGATTTTCCGCTCGCATCGAAGATTTCTGCGACAGTTACGTGTGGCGCCGCACGTAAAGTAGAAAGCAGCTCCCGCGCTGAGCGGACGTCTTCAAACTGTAGCGCCCCGGTGCTACTCCGGGCGACAACCTCGGCCAGAGTATCGAGATTGCTGGCGAGACTCTGCCGAAAGGTGAGGCTGTCGTATATCGCCATTGCCAAGCTGGCCCATAGCAGACTCGCAGCGCTGATGGCCATGATCACAAACGTCAATTTGCGATGCAGCGACACACCTTCCAGCGCCTTCATTGCCAACCTTTACGGACGAACGATGAAAACAAACTCTTCGCGTTTTGACGATGGGATCTCATGTTGGCGATTGGTAAGAAGCGACTTATCTTTCAACCCTCACACGTTACCCGCAATTTTTATTCCGCAGGCTGGGTTTCGGTGCGCCATCCGTTCCGCTGGCAGATTCATCATCGGCACCTCGCCGCAACCTCTTCAATCCCAATGCCCCACCTTCCAGCGAGCGATTCTCGTTAAGTTTTGCAGCGGCACTCCGATAAAGCCTTCAGCGGCAACTTTCCGGACTGGTTAGAAACTACTAATAGCGACACGACGGAAGTGAACAGCGGTCAGCTGAAATCAAAAAGCTAGAGCACAAAACTCATCTGAATGTTCTCCATCATTGGAATCGTCGTGGTCTTTGGCGCCGTCCTTGCGGGCTACCTCATGGAGCACGGCAACCTAAAAGTACTGGTCCAGCCGGCGGAGTTGGTCATCATCGGCGGTGCCGCCATCGGCACCGTGCTCATCGCCAACCCCCTCTACATTCTGAAAAGCATCGTGGGCGGAGTAGTCGGAGTCTTCGGGGGCTCGAAATTCACCAAAAAACGCTACCTCGAATCCTTAAAAACGATGTACGAGTTGCTCAACAAGGCACGACGCGAAGGCCTGATGGCTCTGGAAAGCGATGTGGAAGAACCCGACAAGAGTCCGATCCTTTCTAAGAATCCGGCGTTCATCAAAGACCATCACGTGCGCGACTATTTTTGCGATACCGTGCGAATGGCGATCAGCGGAGTCGAAGCCTTCGATCTCGATCAGCTCATGGAGTTGGATATGGAAGTCCACCATCACTCCGCTGGGCAGCCGATTGCCGCCTTAAGCAGCATGGCCGATTCGCTTCCCGGCTTGGGCATTGTCGCCGCAGTGCTCGGCGTTGTGATCACGATGGGCGCCTTGGGAGGACCTCCCGAAGAAATCGGCCATAAAGTAGCTGCTGCGCTGGTGGGAACATTCCTCGGAATTTTGCTGTGTTACGGACTCGTAGGACCGCTGGCCGCGAACATGACAAAGAATTCCGAAGACGAACACGCCTTTCTCCACGTCTTGCGGGTGCTCATCATTTCGTTCCTGAAAGGCGCTGCCCCAATCATGGCGATTGAAACAGCTCGCCGCGCCATCCCCGGACACGTCCGGCCGTCGTTTGCCGAAGTCGAGAAAAACTGCAAGGGCGGCGGCGAAGCTGCTGCCGCCGCATCGGCATAGAAGCATGGCCGAAACTCGTCCCATCATCATCATAAAAAAGAAAATTAATCACGGCGGCCACCACGGCGGCGCGTGGAAAGTTGCCTACGCCGATTTCGTCACCGCGATGATGGCGTTATTCATCGTGCTTTGGCTCCTCAACAGCAGCAAGCAAATTCAGGAAGCAGTCGGCGGATATTTTAAGGATCCCTCAGGAACGTCGAAGAAAGTTGGGACCAACATGACTGGTTCCGGCGAAAACTTTTCTCTGACCAAAGACAACATGAAACAACTGAAAGAGGAACTACAGAAAAATATCCGCAAGATGGATAATCTCGACAAGCTCAAAGATCAGATTGAAATGACTGTGACCGCCGAAGGTCTGCGCATCGAATTGCTCGAGTCGGCCACTGGCACATTTTTCGGCAGTGGCAGCCCTAAGCCCAGCGCCGACGGCATAGAAATACTCAAAATGCTGGCAAATGAATTAGGCAAATTGCCAAACACGGTTTCCATCGAAGGACATACCGACTCAAAACCTTACAGCGGAAAATCCGAATACAGCAATTGGGAATTGTCGACCGACCGCGCTAACGCGGCCCGCCGATTGATGCAGGAAAATGGGCTCGGCCCTGCCCAAGTCACACAAGTGCGCGGATACGCCGACCAACGCCTGCGTAAGAAAGACCCGTTTGACCCGTCGAACCGCAGAATTTCTTTGATCGTGCAATACATCAACAAAGATAAGGGCGACGAAGACGAACCCGATGCCAAGGGTAAAGAAAGAGGAAAAGAAGGCACAGCGGAAGCGCCGAAAGGAGAACTGCCAAAAGAGAAACCGGCTCCGGAGCCGCATTGATGCTTGAAGAATCCCGCCTGAAAAGAGCAATCCACCCGGCGCGGCATCCATCAACTCCTGCGACAAATATGAGCGGCGTTTCAGTCCGACAAAGGAAGGCCCTACTTCAGCTCCACCAGCCGCTCCACCAACTCTGAGTAATCTTTCTTTTCAAGGCCGTGCTCGCGCTTGTTGTACTCATCGACTTTCGACGAATAGTTCATGGAGCAGAATTTCGGGCCGCACATGGAGCAGAAGGCTGCTTCTTTGTAGTGTTCTTCGGGCAGGGTTTCGTCGTGCATGGAGCGGGCAGTTTCGGGGTCGAGTGAGAGCGCGAACTGCTTCTCCCAGTCGAATTTGTAGCGGGCATAGCTGAGGGCGTCGTCGCGGTCCTGCGCGCCGGGACGGCGGCGGGCGATGTCGGCGGCGTGGGCGGCGATCTTGTAGGCGATGATGCCGTCTTTCACGTCTTTCTCATTTGGTAACCCTAAGTGCTCTTTGGGCGTGACGTAGCAGAGCATGGCCGCGCCGTGCCATCCGATCATGGCCGCGCCGATGGCCGAGGTGATGTGATCGTAGCCGGGAGCGATGTCGGTGACCAGCGGGCCAAGCGTGTAAAACGGCGCTTCGTAGCAAAGCTCTTTTTCTTTGTCCACTTGCTCTTTGATTTTGTCGAGCGGGACGTGGCCGGGGCCTTCGATCATCACCTGCACGTCATATTCCCAGGCCTTTTTCGTCAACTCGCCCAGCGTTTTCAACTCCGCGAACTGGGCTTCATCGCTGGCGTCGGCGATGCAACCGGGCCGCAGGCCATCGCCGAGAGAAAAGCTGACGTCGTGCTTGGCGAAAATCTTGCAGATATCGTCGAAGCACTCATATAAAAAGTTCTGCTTGTGGTGGTGCGCCATCCACTGCGCCAGGATCGCGCCGCCGCGGCTCACGATGCCGGTGATGCGCTTGGAAACCATCGGCAGATATTGAATCAGCACGCCGGCGTGGATGGTCATGTAGTCCACGCCCTGCTCGGCTTGCTCTTCGATGACTTCGAGCATGACGTTTTTATTCAAGTCTTCGATTCGCTTGACGCGTGAGATCGCTTCATATATTGGCACCGTGCCGATGGGCACGGGCGAGTGCCGAAGAATCGCTTCGCGAATTTCGTGAATGTTGCCGCCCGTGGAGAGATCCATCACCGTGTCAGCACCATAATGCACTGACGTGTGCAGCTTTTTCAGTTCTTCGTCGATATTCGACGTCACCGCCGAGTTGCCGATGTTTGAGTTGATTTTGCACAGCGACTCAACACCAATGCACATCGGTTCCAGTTCCGGGTGATTGATGTTCGCAGGAATGATCATCCGACCGCGGGCGATTTCGCTTCGCACCAACTCCGCAGAGATCCTCTCGCGAAGGGCGACGAACTCCATTTCCTCGGTAATCTGGCCTTTGCGGGCAAAATGCATCTGCGAAAAGTTGCCGTCTGAGTTCTTCTCCCGCCGGTTTGCGATCCACTGTGCACGAGGACTGACCACGCTATTTCCGTTGCTGGACGAACCATTTGCGCTCTTAAAACCGTTCCCAGAAAGCATGCCGTGCACCGCCCATTTTTAGGATTAAGAGCTGATTATACGCCGCTAGATGAGCAGGAAATCTGGCAACGGATCATCCGCGGCAGACCTCAGTTGCTTTTGGTCACCGGTCGGACAATGTGCAGATTGAGGAAGTAGCTTTTAGTATCGGGGTCGTACAACAACTGCCAGGCAAATTGGCGAGAAGTCGCAGTGGCCAGATTTGCGAGCATGGTTCGGGCAGCCATCCGAGTGCCACCGACGCGAACGAGGTTATGTTCCAGAAGGTTTACCGGGTAGACTCCCAACGCAACCGTCGTGTGGCTTGCCGCCGACAGGCTTTGGCAGAAGAGCCGTGCAGTGCGCGTAGCTGTCTGCTCTTTTGTCGGAATCGTTATCAGCGTGTCGAGAATCGGCGTCTGTGCCCCGATTTCTCCGGATTTGTTGTGTGCCCCTATACCCACAATTGAAAATCCGCCGTTCGGCAGGCTGCGCAATTCGAAATGGCCAGGATTCTTACTTTGGTTGTACGCGTCAACGATTGCCCTCAAGCTTTTTTCTTGATCGGGGGCCGCGCCGGGGGTAGTGCCGGCAGGAAAATCGGCCGTGAACGTGTGACCGTTCGGCACCCGTTTGCTGGTAGCCGTTTTTTGACCGGAACCGTATCTCGAGTCGGAAGCTTCAGCCAGGTCGGAGGCGTGTTCAAACCGCGGATCTTCGTAGCTGACAAACCAGCCGTAAGTGCTTTGAAGGGCGCTGATTGCTTGCTCCAGGGGTCGTGGCGAGTTGGCCGACAAATGAATTGAAGATCCGGAGCGGGTAATATCGGCTTCTTTAGAATAGCCAGCGGGGGCGTTATTTGCCGGGCTCGTCTGACCGACTGCCAGCCCTCCTACAATGATCACAGTGGCCGGTAAGTGCCGGAGACTCGGTAGAAATGGCAGCATTCGTTTCGATTCTCTCAAGGTCTTGAACGGGAGAGTTTAGCACCTCCCGCCATCCCGAACAGCACTAACCCAAATGGGCTAGTTTTAAAGGGTTAGGTGGAACTCAATGAAGAATAAGGACTTGACAATGACCGGGGATTAGTCCAAAATCCTTGCGAGCTTTTCTTCCCCCGAATGCACTGGCTCAACTAGCGAATTCTATTCCCCCAATAGAAATTCGCTTCTCGATTGCACAATTGGATTCCGCGATTGCGAGTGGTTTGTGGGCCGCGTTCATCCTGAGTTAGAGCACTGCGAACTTCACAGCTAAGCACTGCGATTAGGTGTGGACGAACCCGGTTCAGTTCTCTGATGGCGACGTCTGCTGCTTCGACGCCATTGCGTTTAAGCAGAAAGGGACTTCTGAGATTTCCATATGTTTGAAGTAAAGTCCAACAATAGCTCAAGCGCCGCGCGAACCGGTCTGGTGGTTGTCGATCCTTCTTATAATTTGATCGCTTCCAATATGGAGGCAATCCAAATTCTTACTTACCCCGAGCGCCCAGAAAAAATCGCGCGCCTGGAAGAATGGGTGAGCAACCGGATTCGCACTCGGTTGGTAGATCGAAGGCTCCCCTCGAAGGACAAGTTGGTAAGCCAATTCCGATCCGACAACCGCACCTATATCTGCAAATCATTCCCGTTAAATCCGGCAAAAAAAGACGCCGTTGCCCAGCTACCGTCCCTCGTGCTTTTGCTGGAGCGCAACTCAAACGGCACGATTACGATGCGCGAGATCGCGCAACGTTACGGTTTAACTCCGCGCGAGCAGGAGACGGTCGGTTTACTGCTTGAGGGGTTGACCAGTAAGGAAATTGCGGAGCGAATGCTGATCAGTCCGAACACAGTGAAAGCCTTTATTCGTTTGGTAATGGTAAAGATGAACGTGACAACGCGATCGGGGATTATCGGAAAAATCGCGGGCTCTGCGGGAGAAAATGGCAACGGGCGTGGCAATCTAGTCCGTTTGGCTAGCTCGCAGGCGTAAGGAATGGGGATTAGTTAACACGGGGAATTGTAAATGGCTGAAATCACAGTACAGTTCGTGACAGCGCCGCAACGTGCCGAGCTAACCCTCCCCCTGCCGGCTAGGGCGCCATCTCAAGGAGGAAGCATGTCACGAACCAAAGTACTTTTTGTGTGTACCATGGTCGCATCTTTGGTACTGTTGGCCACCAGCGCGATTGCAGCTACTGCACCGCCGCCGGCTGACACTCTGAAGGTCGATTATTTCGCGAACGCCAATGGATCGACGGACGCGACTGTACGCTTGATCAACCCCGGCACCTCGTATCGCAACATCTGCGCCGACATTTTCGTGTTCGACGCGATGGAAGAGATCCAAGAGTGCTGCAGCTGCCCGCTGACCCCAGATGACCTTCGCACTTTGTCGGTCAACAAAGATCTGCTCGGCAACCCGCTGACCGGCACCGCGCCAGCGACGGGAGACATCAAGATCGTCTCTGCCGCTCAGTCGAACGGAACCTGCCCTCTGCCAACCGGACATCCGACGTCTGGTGGAGCTGTGATCACCCCGACGCCCGCACTTCGTCAGTTCACCACGCACATTCAGAACAACGGAACTCTGACCGAGACCGTTTCGCCTGACGCCACCCTCAGCGCTTCTGAAGTTGGCGCATTGCAGTCGCAATGCTACGGCATCACGCTGGATGGCAGCGGCCACGGCATTTGCTCCTGCGGCGCTGGTGAGTAATTAGTTGCCCTATGAAGTCTGAGCGGTCTAGACGACGCTCAAAAATGTAACAAAACTCGACTCGCCAGGCAGCGGAGACTGCCGTTGCCCTGGCGGGTTTTTTTCGGTCAAAATTCTGGGGGATGGGGAGGATGTTATGCGGTTCTTACAAACTTGTCTTGGGCTGGGGTTGGCAATCACACTGAGCGGGGCGGCTTTCGCCCAGAGTGATTCCAGCGTAATCGCGGAAGTTGGCGGCACTAAGCTGACCAATTCCGATCTGGAAAAGCAGGAATCTTCAAAGTTACTGCAGGCACGCAATTCTTACTATCAGGCGCAAAGCAAAGCGCTGGAAGATCTAATTGATAAAACTCTTTTGGAGCAGAAAGCGAAAAGTGAACACCTGACCGTCGCTCAACTGGTCGACCGCGACATCAAGTCTCAAGTTAAAGATCCTACCGAAGACCAAATGGAAGTTTATTACGAAGGACTGGGATCGACGGACCAGCCGTTCTCCGCATTGCGAGACAAGATTCTCGACAAGATTCGTGAGATACGCACGGAGAAAGCGCGCGCCGCGTACGTCGCAGCATTGCGTGAGAAAAGCAGTGTCGTGGTCACACTGGCCCCGCCTTCAGTGAACGTAAACCTGGCGGGCGCCGAAACACTCGGTCCGAAGGAGGCACCGGTGATGATCGTTGAGTTCGCCGATTACGAGTGCCCCTACTGCCAGAAAGTGGCTCCCGCGATCACGAAATTACAGGGCGAATTCGGCGGTAAAGTTGCCGTAGCTTACAAAGACTTCCCGCTTCCCATGCACTCGCATGCGGAAAAAGCCGCCGAAGCAGTACGCTGCGCCGGTTCGCAAGGCAAGTTTTGGCAGATGCACGACGAACTGTTCAAGAGCAAAGACCTGGACGTGGGCCAGCTAAAGGCGCAGGCCAAGGCGCTGGACCTCGATTCCGCACAGTTCGACAAATGCCTCGACTCCGGTGAGGCTACACCTGCGGTACAGAAAGACCGGCTGGAAGGCGTGCAATTGGGCCTGACCGGAACGCCCAGCTTTTTCGTCAACGGACACTTCTTCAGTGGCGCGCTGGATTACAACCAACTGCACCAGATCATTGAGCAGCAGCTTGCACAGTCAAACAAGCAAACTGCGGTGACCGCGAAAAACTGAAGAACTGAACGAGCCCCTCCCCAATGATCCAGGCCTAACCGGGCCTGGATTTTTTGTCCACTGAGTGTGAGCGTCGGGCCAGTTTCGACGCAAAATCTCGCGATTCTCATCCGCGGGACGCAATGTTATTATGAATGAGTAACGAGATCGCCAGCCACCCCGGCCGGCGATTCCAAATTCCTCAGTAGCTCAATGGCAGAGCATTCGGCTGTTAACCGAAGGGTTGTAGGTTCGAGTCCTACCTGAGGAGCCATTTTTTACAGAAGCTAGCCCGCCCTTCACGACTAATATTCCTCACACCCGATTAGGACGTTTGTAATGCGTCTACCCGCGATCCCTGTCTTGATACTGGCTTACTTCAACGGCTGAACAATCAAACCGTTTGCCATAGGAATCGGGTAAGAAGAACCCGGCGCCTGCGAGATGGAAGCCGGCGGCACTGTCAACACAAACAATTCGCCGCTCGTATCGCTCACCGTATAAAGATGGTTTGCATTGTCCCAAAAAATCTGGCCGGCGAATGCGGTGATCTGATTTACGCCACCGCTGATTGTCCGGAAACATATACGTAGGCCACGCTCGATCCGACATTTTGGGCCAATAGTGGCAACGAAAATATTGTGGCGGCAACAAGACGAACCCATTCCTACCGCTTGCAAATGAATCGCTATCCGGTCACTGCAAACTCGGACTCGGGTGACACTATTTCTACCTCGCCGCTTTTCCGGGTGACTTCGATACGCACCGCGTCGTTGGTGCGGTGAAAGAAAAGATCGATGTCAGCTTGCCCGACGCGGAGACCTTTCACCCAAAGCTGCGGAACGCCCTCGGGCAGGTAGGGGCGATCAAACACAACCCGGTTCTTGATCCCATCCACTGAAATGCCCAGGCAGGACTGAACGAGAAGAAAAACAGCTCCCGCGGACCAGGCTTGAGGAGAACACGCGACCGGATACAGGGTAGGGCCTTCGCCTCCGCGCCGTTCGAGCCCTGAGAATAATTCCGGAAGCCGATACAGTTCGGCCCACCGGCTCGCGTCGAGCAGGCCCATCAAGATCTGGCCGGCAACATCTTTTCGTCCGTAGCGCGCGACGCCTCCCGCGACCATCGAGTTGTCGTGTGGCCACACCGAACCATTGTGATAGGACAGAGGATTGTAGCGGGCCTGCCCAGAGGCTACGGTGCGAATTCCCCAACCGCTGAACGAGTCTGGCTGCATGAGAGTATCGACAACGCGCAGTGCCCGGCTTGACTCAGCGATCCCAGTGAACAAACAGTGGCCAGCGTTCGAGGTGCGAACACGGCAGGGCTTGTTATTACGATCCAATGCCAACGCGTAAGTAGATAAATCTTCGCACCAGAAAGCCTCTTCAAATTTCCGGCGAAGAGTTTCCGCCTCGGCCTCGAGCTTGTCAGACAGATGTTCGTGACCGGTTGCGCGACTCAGTTGCGCGGCGGCCAGCTTCGCCGCATAAGCGTATCCTTGGACCTCGCACAGAGCAATCGGCGCTTCAGCGAGCGTGCCATCCGCATGAAAGACGGAATCGTTTGAATCTTTCCACCCTTGTTGCACAAGGCCCTTGCTTGAGCGCTGGGCATACTCGACGAAACCATCGCCATCCAAATCCCCGAACTTATCGATCCACTGAAGCGCGAGTTCGATGTGGGGCCAGAGTCGTCGAGCGAACTCGCGATCGCCGGTGCGCTCGAAATACTGCCCCGCCAGCATCACGAACAATGGAGTCGAGTCGACGCTACCGTAATACCGGCCAAAAGGAATTTCACCCAGAGCAGCCATTTCACCGCTGCGAGTCTCGTGGAGAATTTTACCCGGTTCCGCTTCCCTCACGATATTTACTTCCGTCGCCTGAGTTTGCGCCAGGTATTCAAGCACACCTTTTGCAATGGCCGGATTCAGCCACAGCATCTGCAAGGCTGTGATAATTCCATCTCGTCCAAACACGGTGCTGAACCAAGGAACACCGGCATAGGGATAATTCACTTCCGGGTTTCCGGTGATCATCATCTGCACGTCAGCGACAGAATGCTCCAGCCAATCGCTGAGACGAGAATTCGAGCTTCCGATTCGCGGAAAGGCTTCCGCCTCGGTCCTTTGTTCTTCGGTCGCACGTTCCAGAGCCACTTCATAGGGCGTTATTGGGTGCTCCGGGCGAGCGTCACACGAAATCGCCAAGCGGAATTCCTTCCGGTCCGAAGGTTCGAGGTGCACATGAAACTGAATCTCAGTAGCGGTGATTTTTTCCGGCCGCGAATCGCAGTGGATGAGTGTCCGTCGGACAACTTTGTCCAGTCCTTCATAGGAAAGCAGGACTTGTTGTTCCCCGATTTCATTCGGCAGCCGCTGCCCTTTTTCTGGTCGCGACATGCCGCGCACTTCGAAGATGTCAGCGAAGTCAGCATCGAAATTTACGCTGACGGGAATATCGACGGGCGCTGCTCCGTAATTGATAAACGCAAATTCCTCGTAACAGGTTTCGCGCCAAAGGAACCGGGATCGCTGTAGATGGAAGGTGCCGCGTGGAACCACAATCTTATCGTTCTGCCCGACATCGAGATTGGTGAGATCGGCGGTGAACAGAAAATTGTTGGTCTTTATGGCTGAGCTTAGAAGCAGGGGGCGGGCATTCCACAGATGCAAAACGAGTTCTGATATGTGCCTGGTACCTCGCAGGAATATTCCCTGTTCGCCCAACCCGGCGAGCTGCATGTCGCCAAGATGATCGAACACAGAAAACATCCTGCCGTACTTTAAAACTTTTGCACGGTCATCGGTCGGGGAAGATTTTGTCGCTATGTAGTATTGCTGATTGCCGCCAGTTTCGTGCAATTAATAACTCCGTCTGAAATTTCGGAAGGTTGCGACTGATTGCGCACCAATGTCTTGTAAATCTCTAGATAATCTTGCGCCATGCGCGCCGAATCAAAACGATCTTCGAAGTGACGCCTGCATTTTTTTCGATCAATCTCCTTCAGGCGACTGACCGCGAGTATGGCGCTTTCCTTATCAGGAACGGTGAAGCCGGTTAGGCCATCCACCATCACCTCTGGGACCGATCCTAAGGGGTAGGCGATCACGGGGGTTCCGCAGGCCATCGCTTCAATCATTACTAGACCGAACGGCTCTTGCCACTGGATGGGAAAAAGAAGCCCAGCAGCCTTTCCTAGAAAATCGCTTTTTTCAGGATACCCAATTTCCCCAACAAACTCGATCAGCGGGTGATCTAGAAGAGGCTCAATCACCGTAGTGAAATATTCACGATCCCCTCGGTCGACTTTGGCGGCGATTTTCAGATGCATCCCAGTCCGCTTGGCTATTTCAATCGCTTGGTCGAGGCCCTTTTCTGGGGATGTCCTGCCCAGGAATGCCAGGTAGCCGCCGGAACCGTCTCCCATCGCGAATGATTCGCGAGGCAATCCATGGTAGACAGTGCCCTGCCAATTCGCCCAAGGCAGGGGCTTACGTTGCGCGTCGGAAATCGAAATTACTGCCATCTCGCGATAGTGCCTGTACAGCGGAGCCAGGTCAGGCAGATCAAGCCGGCCATGCAACGTGGTGATTTGGGTAATGCCAGTCAGTCGGCTCAGCGGGAAGTGCATGTGATCGATATGAAAATGAATCAGATCGAAATCGTCCCGTCTGCTGAATACTTGGTCGAGCATGATTACATGATGAGCAAGCGGGTCGACGCAGTTTGGATCGAGACGCAGCGCTTGCTTGGAAGCCGGAACTAACCGCGCTGTAGTAAGAGAATCACCACTGGCGAATAACGTCACGTCGTGACCAAGACGAACTAATTCTTCAGTCAGCCACGAAACTACACGCTCCGTTCCCCCATAGCGGGCGGGAGGGACGCTTTCGTAAAGCGGCGCTACTTGTGCGATTCTCATCTTCACTTACCGATCCACCCGTGAAACTCGCACGTCTGAACTTGCGGCTAACCAAATAAACAGTTAAGAGCGACGAATCCCTCATCGACTTACATCCTTGCGGGTAATTCCACTTTACCGATCCGTTGCGCCCAAAGCCATCAGGTTAATGCTGTATTGACCATCAGACTGATCGTGCTTCATCGCAGTGCTCAGATCGAAGCGTCAACAACTCAGTCGACGAGCCCGGCGATAAGTGCGTTAACGGTGATTTTGTATTTCCCCAGCTCAAGGGCAGCGGACTTCATGAGCCCGATGATTCCCCACTTCGAAGCAGAGTAAAACGACATATTTTTCGAGCCATGCAATTCTCAAATTCGCGCATCGATTTGCTATCGGCGACTCGAACATGATCGTTGTGATACATGGATACAACCTCTGCCTCTCGGGGCCAAACTAATCCCCAACAAACAATTTCATTAGCAAGGGAGAAACGTGATGGCTACCAAGAAAAAATCGAGTGCCCGCAAATACGGCAAGGGTGCGAGCAAATCAGTCGAGAGCGCGATGCATCGGGAGAAACGCGGCACGCTCAAATCGGGGCCGGGCGGCAAGGGAGGAACAGTTAAGAGCCGCAAGCAGGCGATTGCAATCGGCTTATCGGAGGCGCGCAAGAAGGGCGCGAAAGTTCCAAAGAAAAAGAAATCATCCTGAAGGCTATGGTCAATTGGCGGTTCCGGGCTGAAGTTCCGCAACCCGGTCGAGCCAAAGCAGCATCGAAAGGCCGTGACTTTAGCTGGTTTGCAACGGGCCGTCAAGGCTGGCGCTCAGGACGTGCAGCGGCACCACACGCTCCAGATCGCCGCCGCCCTTTCTTATTACCTCGTGCTGTCAGTCTTTCCTGGCTTGATGTTTCTGTCGGCGGTGGCCGGTTCGATCCCCCTCCCAGATTTATTCGGACGCGTTCTCGGCTTTATGGCAGAATTGCTCCCGCCGGACACCATGAAAATGGTCCAGTCTGTGTTGCTCGACATTCTTTCCACCAATCGCAAGGCGTGGTTGTCATTCGGGACTATCGGAACAATCTGGGTCGCTACTGCGGCGTTTGACGCCATCATCGAGGGACTCGACATCGCTTACGACGTCTCGGACGATCGGCCCTACTGGAGAACTCGCCTGCTGGCAGTTGGATTGGCCGCGATCACGGGAATACTTCTAATTACCGCTCTCGCTGTGATGATGGTTGGGCCTAGGTTCGGCATCTGGCTTTCATCGAAAATCAGCCTCTCGACCCTGTTTGTGCTTTTGTGGCCGTTCATTCACTGGACAGTTGCTGTTGTCTTTACTCTGCTGGCGGTCGAGGTTTTGTACTATCTGGGTCCAAACGTCAAGCAGCGATTTCTGGCAACCCTGCCGGGAGCGGTATTGGCGGTTTCTTGCTGGATTGGGCTTTCGTATCTTCTGGGCTTTTACTTTCGGCACGTCGCCAATTTCAGCCGAACCTATGGGACGCTCGGTGGCGTAGTGGCATTCATGAGTTGGTTTTATTGGAATTCGTTTGCGCTGCTGGTTGGAGCAGAGTTGAATGCGGAACTGGCAAAGGAAAGCTCGAAGGGTCAACTGCCTCCGAAGGAACACGAAGAGCAAGCGCCGGTCAAAATCGCTGCGTGAACTCTTGTCGCAGCGAATTGTCAAAACTTAGTGTGAAACCTGCCGTCGACGGAAACTCCGCCGAGTTGATCGCGTTCTACGCTTACCGACCAGCGATTGCTGATCTTGTAATCTCCTTGGACAATTTCTTGCCCGGGCTGTGAAACATCAGTCGAGAACGTAAACAAGAAATTCTTCGTCACTCGCTGTTGCAAGGCCAGGCGAGCTGAAGGATTTTGGTTGTTGCCGCCGATCAGCGGGTCGATTTGCAGGCTGGAGATTCCCGCCAACCTCTGGACACCTCCGCTCACCTGGCTGGCAGCCTCGGATGCAATCATGGAATCAGTGCTCTGACTCGAGGCAGCGGACTCAGATGTTGTCTTGCCCAGGGCTATGAGGTTGATAATGTCAGCAGTGGCGAGCGGCGGATCTGATACGTATGAGGTCGTAAGCGAATCCATCGGCCCTCTTAGGTTCAACGTCAGATTGTATTGCTCGACCACCGTCGACAGCGCCACGTTGAGAGTTGGACGGGTTTCATTTGGATTATCGAACGTAATAATTCCCCGCTCCAACTGATACCGCACATTACGGTAGAACAACTCGCCTGCGGTTAGGTCGGTTCGACCGGTGATCACTGGATTTGAGGCAGTGCCGATCACGCGTAAATTTGCTGTTCCTTCGATGCTGACTTGCGAACTTCGCGCGCTCAAGTTGTCCTGCGATTGGACTGCGATCTGCAAATTAATCGTGCCTGCGATTCCGGGTTGCGAGGGCACCGAAACACCACTGAATTGATCGGCGAAACTGCTGAGGTCGAAATCCGGCGTAAATGACAATTGATCTACCACTACACGCCCAGCCAGCGTCGAATTCTGCACGTTGCCGGTCCAGGTCAAATTACTGTCAAGCAGTGTTCGAAGGCCTTGCGGATACCGCAACCGGATGGAAGTTCCGTGTAGCGCAATATCGAACTGTGGGGTGGGACGATAGGCAAGTGAACCTCCGATCGATAAATTCCCTCCGCCCACGATTCCGTTCATTTGTGAAATTTGAACGCGATCGCCGTCAAAGTCCAGATTGCCATTGAGCTTTGTAACCCCAAGGGGTGCGTCGGCTGTTTCGACCGAGATGTCCTGAAGCCGTATCTGGCCCGCGACCTGTGGACTCGACGCCGTGCCCGCTGTGCGCACATCCAGCGCCACCTTGCCGGAGCTTTTCACGTTTGGATCGGCAATCCGTAAAATTTGAGCGTCGATGGACCCTCGTGCCGTAAGTGTTGGGGGCGCGTTGCCTGACAGAGGCACAGTTCCCTGGATGCGCACCGATGTCCCCGTTCCGCGAAACTCCGCAGGCTGAAGAGTGATCACGGAATGTGCGTAGTCAGCTTTAATAGATCCTGCCGCGCCGATCTGTAGAGATTGATAGCTTGCATTTAAAGTTGGGATTGTGACGTGTGCTTCGAGCTTGTCCTTATCTTTCAGCGGTCCCCTAAGCGTGGCGTGAAGTTCCGTCTGGCCTTGAAACCCTTCCGGCGCCCGATTGGCGTAGGTTGCCAGCAGTCCATCGATCGGGATTGTGCCTGTGTCGACTACGGCGTCGACTAGGTAGTCCCCTGCCAATTCGACGTGTCCCCTCGCCCGAATCGATGCTTTGGCGATTTCCGTGTCAACAGTCGCATCGGCCTGGTGATTCGCTACGTTCAGCACTGCCTTGATTCCGTTCACAGGCTGGTTCCGCACAAGTAACGCTGGAACTTCGATCGTACCCGTCAACTGCGGATTGTCGACCGTCCCTTGTCCGCGCGCCGAGATCGTTACGGTACCTTGAATCCCGAGGTTCTTGGCTTCGATAGTTTGGAGCTTAGCAAGCACAACGCTTGGAGCATCAAGACGCAGATTGTAGCTTTTTGTCTTCGGCGCGTAGGTCAAATCGGCATCTGCGCTTCCAGCCTTGGACGCCAAATTTAAGTGAGAAACAATCGACTCCCCCTGTGCGTGGAATTTCAGATTCACAGACTGAATGTCTTCTCCATAGGCTTGCGCGTTGGCCACGTCAACCGAACCATGTCCAGAAGGCTCCAGTTGGGTTCCAGTAATGTTTATCGAAGCCGATAAATCACCCCTAACTGGATATTGAAGATTGGCCAGATGTAGCAAGTTCGCAATCGACATCTTCCTCACCGTGATGTCCGCCTTCACCGGACTCGACGGCGAGTAGGCCCAATCTCTCAAAACACTGCTACCAGCGAACGAAGCCTGACCCTGTTGCGCGCTCACTAACATGCCGTCCGAAATGCCTATATGCGATGGGCTCGCATCGATGGAGAAAGCGGCTTGCCTCCATGCACTGCCCTGCACTTCAAGGTCTTGCGCTCGTACTTGTGCGGAGATTCTTGGCTGGGCAGTTGAACCTGTGACCGTCGCGTCAACCGTCGCTGAGCCGCGAACTTGAGGAATCGTAGATGGCGTTTTTAAGAACGATGCGACCAACTCGGCGACTTGGTGTAGATCTTCAGCGCTCGCATGCAGCACCAAGCGAGACTGGCGGCTCATTTCCCCATCTGCGGAAACCGACAAAACAGGCGTTTGCAAGCGCGTTTGCCGAATCGCAACGCTCTGGTGGTTGCCATCATACGTAGCATGAATGACACCGCTGACCGGCAACTGCTTCGAAGAATTCGCGCTCGTGGACGACTGAATCGTAAGGTCGGTTTGGCCTCGAAGATTGTTTCCTCCTCCTGTGAAAGCGATAATCGCAGAACCGTCCATCCTGCCGAGGAGCGCGACAGCAGTTTGCTGCGATCGTGGCAACGAATGTTGCAGTTCGGCTAGTTGTATTCCGTGGAGCGCCGTGCGAATCTTCAAGTCGGGTGCCGAATCCAGATTGCTCACCTCGAGATTTGCGTCGAGGTTTCCGCCAAGCAGATCCGCCCTGGCGTTGCGAGCTTCCAGTGAGCCGTTTGCGATTTTGTAAGGGATTTGTACGTGTCGAATTTCGACGTGACCTTGCGCTGTCGCCGCTGCGATTTCATCGCTGACAATCACTCCACTGCTCTGAACGGCCATTAAGAAAGACTGACCAGCGCGGTTTTGATAGTTGATATCTCCGTGCATCGTCGTATCGCCGCTGATTCGGGCAGCTGGAACGAATTGCGCAAAGTCCTGCGAATGGAGCTTGACATTGTAGTGCCCGGAAATCTTTGGGTTGCTGTAGTCGCTCAGTGTTCCGTTGAACGCCAATGTGGAAGCAGCGAGTTGGAGCGTTGCAGATTCCAGAGTCAAAACGCCAGGCGTTGCATTAAACGAAGCCCTGAATTGATGAGGAACCGCGTGGTACGTCGCATACTGCATCGTGCCTGAATCGTAAGAAAGTGATCCCCGGTAGCGGCGCTCCAGCGGCTCGAAACTTACCTGAGTTTTCAGGCCGCGTAGATCGGCGTCAAGCGGCGTTTTCTGATCGCGATAATTAAGTTCTCCGCCAGTCACAGCAACATGTCCGACCGCCAAATCGAACAGGTTTGGGTTTCCGCTGCTTTGGCTTGACGGCGGACTAGGAAAATTGTTGCGGCCTTCGCCGTCCACCTCAACATTCACGACCGGATGGTCGACAACCAGTTCGCTGAGGCTTATCTGCCGGCGAAGGGCAGACTGGATCTTCAAGCCTACGGTCAAGGCATCGAGATGAAGCAAAGGCGGCGCAGACCCCGGCTCGGAGCCGCGGAGAGTTACGTTGTAGAGATGTGCGGTCAAAGTCGACAAACTAAAATCCAGACCGCCGATCGCAGCTCTGCCGCCAGTAGCCTGGTTCACCTGACCGGTAATCTTTCCGATCGCAAACTGGCGAAAGTTATTACTTCTCAGATAGCCGAGCCCTGCGATCGCGGAAAGAATAGAGACACCCGCTAGTATCCCGAAGAACGCGACGAACTTGGTTTTCTTCTCCATGTCTGCTTTTCTAGAACGCCTGACCCAATGTGATGAAATATTGGGTAGGGGTGATGCCAGGAACCGGATTTAGATTACGGCCGATGTCGATGCGAACCGGCCCAATCGGGGTGGCATAGCGCAATCCGACGCCAATCGTATTTGTGAAATTGTCGTAAGAATTATGCAGACTGATGGCGCTGTAGACGTTTCCGCCGTCGTAAAACACTACCCCTCCCAAAGCCTTCATGATGCCGAGCGGAAAGCGGACTTCGGAGTTCAACACGAAGAGCTGGCGACCCCCTACCGGCACGGTAACGTTCACGCATCCGGTCTGGCCCGTCAATACGTTGCAGAAAGGCACTAAACGCTGCGGTCCCGCCTGATCGATGGGAAAACCGCGAAGCGACGTCCCGCCGCCTGAAAAAAACAATTGGCTCGTCGGAACAAAACTTCCGTCGAATGATTTCGCCAAGCCCAAGCGGATGCTGTTGGCGAAAACCACCGAGTGTAACGGCTTATAGTAGGCATATTGACCAAGAAACTTCGCGAAGTTCGCGCTCGATCCGAGCGCCGTCGGTGTGATTCCAATAGAAAGACTGGTGAAGCTTCCGTGATGCGCGTCCAGCGGTTTATCGCGCGTATCGCGAAGCAGCGTGCCCGAAAGTGTAGAAAGATGAACGTTGCGGTCCTGGGACAGCACCAGGTCTGGAACTAATATCTGCGACAGGATTGTGTTGTTGAAATCGTATCGAATCTGAAAACGGGTATTGTTCTTGCGGTTTAGCAATCGCTCCAACTGAAACGACGCGTCGGTCAAAGTTGCGCCAAAAAGCGGATTTTCCGTGGTGCGCTCTTCAGAAAAGCTCGTCAGCGACCTCCACGATGATCCGAAGAAATGTGGCTGAGCATAAGTTGTGAGGAGACGCTGATCTAGACGAGAAATCAGAATTGAGGCGCTCGCGATTTCACCCAGCCCTCGCATATTGTGCCGGTCAATGCCAATCGACCCGCGTGGGCTGGCAAACGTAGATTGGCTGGGAGCGATTTGATATCCGTTCAGTTGGATGTTCGTCCCGCCGGGAACAGCGACAGTGCCGGTGGGGATATTGCCTCCGCGGTGAGATACCTCAAACCCAAAACCGTAAGTAATTTCTGTTCTCTTGGCTTCATGCACTTTCGCAACTACAGCTTCATCGGTTTGATCGGTGATGGGTTTTGTTGGCCCAACGCTGGCCCAGTCGAAAATGTTGAGATCATACAGTCGACTTTCGGATGCCAAAAGTTCCCTTTTTCTCATCGGAGATTCCGGGGATATGCGAGCGGCTTTCTTCAGGAATTCCTCTTGTGTGTGCTTCTGTCCTAAATAAATCGCTTTGCTGATGCGGACAAGTTGATGCTCTTCGACTGAGAAAGTGATGTTAAGTTGGTGCGGGTCGGCGGCGTCCCGGTCCACGGTCGTTTTCACTTCAGCGTTCAAATATCCATGATCAAGATAGTTTGCTGAGACGCGATTTCTGTCCTCGGCAAGAAGTCGCGGGGAAAAAGGCGCTCCTGCCGCGAGACGGAAACCCACCGGAGCACCCAATTGTTGGTATGGAATGTTTGCATTTCCGGTGATCGTAATGTTGCGCACAAAAGTGCGCGGGCCTTCCTCAATATTGAACAAGACATCGATCTTGGGTTCGTGATCAATGCTCTGACCTTCAACTTTTACCTCTTCGAAACCGCGATCGCGGTACAGCGCCTCCAGATTGCTCGCACTCTGTTTAACCAACTTCTGGCTCCAGTTGCCGCGTGACAACAGGCGCGCCTTTTTCACGGTCACCACCGAAAGCAGATCTTTTTCCGGAATGTTGCTGCCGCCACGGAAAACGATGCGATCGACTTTATGCTTGCGGCCCTTGTCAACGTTGTAAACGACAAACACTTGACCCTCGCGATGGTCGAATTTCGTGTCAACCTTCACATCGAAATAGCCCTTCTTCTGGAAGAAGTCCACGAGGTTTTGTTGGCCTTCCTGTACCAGATCAGGATCAATGGTTCCCTCGGAGTAAATCGGGATCAGTTTTTTCATTTCCCTCCCTGAAAGAAGGGGAATAACCGACAGTTTGGCGCCGGTCAGGCTAACGTTAACGATCGGCCCGAGATCGACTTTGAAGCCAACATCTACGCGGTTCGTTTCCGCGTTGAACCGCGGCGGCAATTCTTTCACATGGCTGTCGAGATGATGCTGCTGCGACAAGCTACGCTGGATGAGAGCGGTCGCTGCCGTGATGCGCTCGGGCGTGTACGGCTTTCCAGGTTTTAGCAAGCCACCAGTCGCGCGCGCCCGAATCGAGCGAATCGCGCGGTTCAACCTCTCCTGCTCTGCACCTTCCGGCCCTTCCAGCGACACGTTCCCGATCTTCGCTCTTTTTCCAAACACGACGGCGAAGTTCAGATTTACGAGGTGCGACCCGTCGTCAATCTCTGGCGCTGACTTCACCGTCGCTTGGAAGTATCCGTTGTGACGAAGAAAACCGCGCAACGCTTCTTCTCCCGCCGCTACCCGTGCCGGGTCATACGGGTCTTCTTCCGGCAAGTCGACCACCTGCAAAAGGCGCGAGTACGAATATTTCTTAATGGCCTCAGGAAAGCTCAAGACTCCGAGGTAGTAAGCAGGCTCCAGAAGGAAATCGAGACGCAGCCCTGAAGGCGCTGGAACGATACTAACTTCGACCTTCTTGAACTCGTTAGTGGCTTGAAGCGCTGCAATGCTTGCTTCAATCTTCGACTGGGAATACGGTTCGCTGGCCTTCTGTCTGATCAACGGCTTCAACGGAGTGAGGTCGCGATGTGGATTTCCAATCAGATCGACGGCAGCAACATTTTGGCCTTCGTAGACCGACTGCGGCCCTTGCTGGGCGATCTGGGGCCAGGCAGCCAACTTCAGCAGAACAACAACGAGCACGCCGATTGCGAGGTAATGGATTTTCATTCTGCTTCAGGAATTTGCCGCAGTCCACAGATTATGTTGAGGCTACAAACCCGGAAGCACTGAGATGCGGTCGAGATCGGAAGAGTTTGATGCGCTAGTCAACCTCGCAGGTCCAATGCGTCGAGGGTGGCCTGTTTTTCCCTCGCCACCTGCTGCATCGTGCAGTCACGGGGCGATTTATCCGGGCGCCATCTCAGCAATTTCGTTCCGTGGCGAAATCTTCCGCCGGTGAAGTGATCGAATTGCACTTCAACCACCAACTCTGGACCCAGAGGTTGCCATTCTCCCGACCTGTGAGTGCTCCAACGGCTAGGGCCACCGGGCGCGTTTCCAGTGAATCCGGGAGGCTTGATTAATTTCTCCAGACGCTCCGTCAGCGCTGGCCGATCAGCGGCTTGGATTGAAGATGAAAATCCTACGTGATTCAGCAGGCCCTCCTCATCGTAGAGGCCTAGCAGTAACGAACCAACAAGCGGCTTCTTTTCGAGATAGCGAAATCCTCCGACTACGCAATCCGCAGTTCGCTGTTTCTTGATTTTCTGCATCCCGGTGCGTTCGCCTGACTGATATGGCATGTCTCGGCGTTTCGCAATCACTCCGTCGAGGCCCACGCCTGCGTTGAACCACTCCCGCGCCGCCTTCGGATCTGCGGTGAATGGAGAAAGGCGAATCACGGCGTTGGGGGCGCTAAGGTTTATCTCCGCGAAAGCGTCGAGTCGTTTCCTTCGCTCATCGAGAGGCACGCCGGTCAGCAATTCACCGCCAACCTGCAACAGGTCGAAGATCAGATAAACGCAGGGAATTTCAACGCTCAACTTCTTAATGCGACTGGCAGCCGGGTGAATTCTCATTAACAGATGGTCAAAAGAGAGAGCCCCTTCTTGCTGCGGAATCACAATCTCTCCGTCCAACACGAATTGGTCCGTTCGAAGATCGGTTAACGCGGCAACGAGCTCGGGAAAATACCTAGAGAGCGGCTTTCCGGACTTTGACATCAGTTCGACCTTGTCTCGATCTCGGAAGGCAAGGCAGCGAAATCCATCCCATTTAGGCTCGTACTGCCACTCGCTGCCGATCGGCAGTTCAGCGGCGGACATTGCCTCCATCGGCGGGAAGTGGGTAGAAAGTGTCACGTGCATGACGGGTTCCGCATACTTCTCGTAGTCTTCGATGCTGCGCATCGGTCAACCGTCACCCGTCGCGCAATTCAGTTCAACTGAAAAACGTCGCCAACTGGAACTTCGGCTACGGCATCACAGCGAAACCCTAAAACAAGAAAGAAATTATGAATATGAAAACGTCCAGGAAGAGTGGCAAGACCCAGGCACGTACTGCGGCAGTCGCTGGCGGAGAGCTCCATCAACAATCGACCTCGCCTGAGAATAAACTCACAACAAACCAGGGCCTGCCGATCTCGGACAACCAGAATTCGCTGAAAGCCGGGGACCGCGGACCGACCCTGCTAGAAGATTTCATTCTTCGGGAAAAGATCACCCACTTTGACCACGAACGTATTCCAGAGCGGATTGTCCACGCTCGAGGAGCAGGTGCGCACGGGTATTTTCAACCTTACTCGTCTTTGTCCAAGCTCACGAGGGCTGCATTTCTCTCCGACCCTAAAGTGAAGACCCCCGTATTCGTGCGGTTCTCCACGGTTGCCGGGGAGCGCGGATCGACTGATCTCGCCCGCGATGTCCGTGGATTTGCCGTGAAGTTTTACACCTCCGAAGGAAACTTCGATTTAGTTGGCAATAACATTCCAGTGTTTTTTATTCAGGATGCGATCAAGTTCCCGGACCTCATCCACTCTGTGAAAATCGAGCCGGATCGCGGTTTTCCCCAAGCAGCGTCAGCCCACGACACGTTCTGGGATTTTATTTCTTTAATGCCAGAATCGTTGCACATGATTATGTGGGTCATGTCCGACCGAGCCATACCACGCTCACTCCGAATGATGGAGGGCTTCGGCATTCACACGTTTCGCCTTGTCAATGCTGAGGGAAATTCGCAGTTTGTAAAATTCCACTGGCGACCTAAGCTCGGCACTTCTTCTGTCGCATGGGACGAAGCCGTAAAGATCAGCGGCGCAGACCCTGATTTCCATCGTCGCGACCTGTGGGAGTCGATTGAGTCCGGAGATTTCCCCGAGTACGAGTTGGGCCTGCAGGTTTTTGATCAAAAAACCGCAGACCGCTTCGAGTTTGACGTTCTCGATGCCACGAAAGTCATTCCAGAGGAGTTTGTCCCGCTGCAAATGGTCGGCAAACTCGTACTGAACCGTAATCCAGACAATTTCTTCGCCGAAACCGAACAGGTCGCATTTTGCCCTAGTCACGTGGTTCCGGGCATTGACTTCTCTGAAGATCCCTTGCTGCAAGGGCGGTTGATGTCCTATCTTGATACGCAGCTAAGCCGCCTGGGTGGACCAAATTTTCACCAGATTCCCGTCAACGCTCCGAAATGTCCGTTCGCGAATTTTCAACGTGACGGCATTCACCAGATGCAGGTTCCCAAGGGTCGCGTAAGTTACGAGCCTAACTCGCTGGATCATGACGGACCGCGCGAGTCCAACGCGGATGGATTTAGAACTTCGGATCGCCCAGTGAACGGTGGCGCGGTCAGGGTCCGCTCGGAGACCTTCGCTGACCATTATTCGCAGGCAAGAATGTTCTATCGATCTATCACCGAACCGGAACAGCGGCACCTTGGACAGGCCCTTACGTTTGAACTATCAAAGGTTGAAACCGAGGCAATTCGGATGCGCATCCTGGGGCATTTGGAGGTCATTGACGAAAATCTTGCTGAGCACGTGCGCAACGGTCTCGGCGTGAATGGGTCGACGACAGAAGCGACTCCGGCTCGGGACCCGATCGATCTTAAACCCAGTCCCGCCTTGCGCCTGTACGGGAAATATGAAGACAGCATGGCAGGCAGGAAGGTGGCGATACTTCTTGGGACAGGATTCAAGGCGGAGATGAAGGAAGCGCTCGTTTCCGCCATCGCCAAAGAAAGAGGAAAAGCGGCGATTCTGGCGGCCAAGATTCAGGGTGAAGTGGATTCTGCCGGCAAAAGGCATCCCGCCGATCATGCGCTTCGCGGTTCTCCGTCAGTTTTGTTTGACGCGGTTGCAGTGCTGACCGGGGAACACGGCGACCAAACGCTCGCCGAAGATCCTGATGCGGTTAGCTTTTTGATGGACGCGAAACGTCACTGCAAGACTGTGGGCTGGGCAGGATCGGATGGGTTAGCGAAGAAGGCGGCGGTTGAAGAGGGTCCGGGATTGCTGAAGCTGGACGGGAAACCCGGAGTAAAGAACTTCATCGCAGCAGCGCGGAAGGGGCGTTTTTGGGACCGCGAAATGCAGTCGTGACTGCTCTTAATCTAAACGATCCAGCCGATCGCCATGACTGGGTTCGTCAATACCGCGAGACTAAGAGGAAGGCGACTCCGGCGGCGATCAAGTCTTCGGGGACAGCGACCGCAAAGTCCGGTACATGCAAAGCGCGAACCAATTCCGTTCGAGCTTTGTAGCCGCCGAATGCTCCGGCCATCGCACCCATGAGTCCCGCCAACCCGCCAAACATCGGCGAAGCGGAGCCGCCGTAAGCGAGACAAGCTCCACAGAGCATTCCGGAGAGCGCTCGTGCAACGAGCGGGCCCGGCGCGGTGCGAGCCGGGGTCTTGGGCATCAGGTCGGCGGCATACTCACCAATCGCGCAAATCGTGAGGATCACCACGGCCCAAGTGGTCGCCATTAGAGCGAAAGGTGTGCCTGCAAGATCGAACCAGCCGAGATGGGCCGCCCAGGCGACCGCAGCCGGGGCGGTCATCGTGCGCAACCCCGCCGCGACGCCAATGCCAAACGCCAGCGCCAAAGAAAAATTCATGACTCGCCCCCCCTGTCACTGTAGCCCATGCGGGCCGTTACTGCGAGTCATGAATCGAATGCGGTTGTTATGTGTTGAGCGCGAAACTCTAACTGCTTCCGGCGGAAACCCCGTGGCTGGCGGGCCAGGTTTGGGTGAGAGCCGCGTGGATTGCACTCATGAGTTCGGCGTTATCGGCTGGCTTCTGAAAAAACGCTGTAGCTCCCGCTTTCAGAATACGTTCCCGATTATTTTGCGGATCGCGCGCGGTCAGCACAATCACGGGAACACAAGAGAGTGACGCTACCTGTTGCAGCCGTTCCAGCACAACAAAGCCGTCCCCGGCTGGCAGGCCGATGTCCAGAATGATCAGATCGGGATGCTCTTTTTGTGCCATCGCCATGGCGGTGAAGCCGTCGGTCGCATAGGCCGTGTCGTAGTGGTTGGCCCGAAGCCGCAGATTTAGTCCGCGGCGCAGGTCTGGATCGTCATCAACAATCAGTATTTTCGGTTTTTGCATGGCTATTCTTCTCCTTATGATTGGTGCGAATTTGCATTAGTTTGTTGTTTTAGGGAATCATTTCGGCCGCTATCGTCCATATCCGCCATGACAGTTTTGTTAATGTGGTCGGCGAGCGATTGCACCTGATCAGGCAACGACGCGTCGCGGTTGGCGGCGAATGAAACAGGGATCGACGTGACACTGAAGGCTGCCTGGCTCGCGATTTCGTGGCAGTCTTCTAACTGCCGTCGCAGCCGGGTGGCAAGGATACTGCCTCCCGTCGCATTGGCGGAGGCGACAATCACGAAATCGTCGCGCACCGCACTCTGGGCGAGCGGCGGCAGCAGAACGTCGCGGTCGGGATAGATGCAACGTTGCAGGATGTCAACACACCTCGAACGTACATCCGCCCACACTCCTGGATTAGTGCCCGGCACCGGCGCGATGGCCACTCTAATCAGCGTGAAGTCTTCACGTAATTGGTTTTGGGTGGTAACGATCGGCAGCAGCAGTTGTTTGAGCGACAACACTGGAATGGTAAATGTGAATACGCTTCCATGCCCGGGTTGGCTCTCCACCCATATTCTGCCGCCGTGAAGGCGTATGAGTTCTCGCGCGATATAAAGACCCAGCCCGAGGCCCTTACGGCTATTGTCGGTCGAGTTCGGATCCTGATACATGCGCTCGAACACCAAAGCACGAGCTTCGGGACTAATTCCCCGACCGGTATCAGCGACCGAAACATAAACAAACGCGGGATCCGCTTCGACCATGCACGCCTTCACCATCACTGAGCCATTCGCCGGAGTGAACTTAATGGCGTTGTCGACCAGGTTCACTAGCACTTGCATAACGCGGTCCGGGTCGGCATGGACCAACGGAACCCTGCTGTCCACCGCCATTTCCAGGCCAACCCCTTTTTCCCTGGCTGTAGTTTGCAGCATGGATACCGCCTGACGCGCAACCGAACTCAAAGAGACGCACCGCGTATCCATGCGCAGCTTTCGCGATTCTGCCCGCGTCGCCTCCAGCAGATCGCCAATCATGTTGCGAAGTTGGTTCACGCTCTTGAGAACTGTGGTCAGGTGCTCGCGCTGTTCACCGGATATTCCTCCTGCAATTCCGTCCAGCATCAGCGTGACAAATTGATGGATGCAAGTCAGCGGGGTGCGCAGTTCATGCGAAACATGCGAAAGGAATTCGTCTTTAAATTGCAGTTGCTGTTTGCGGCTGATGTCCAGGGATGTAAGCAAAGCTTGCCGTTCTACAGCGTAGCGAATCGTTCGTCCGAGTTGGCGGCTGTCAAAATTCCCTTTCACCAGATAATCCTGCACTCCTTGGTGGACTGCCTTCACTGCCAGTTCTTCGTCGTCCTGACCGGACAGCACCACCACCGGAACGCCCGGAGCCTTGCTGAGTACATTGCGAAAGGTTTCCGCTCCGTGGCTGTCGGGCAGATTCAGATCAAGCAGAACCACGGCCGGCGGATGGTCGTGCAGTGACGCCAATCCATCCGACAAACGGTTAGCACAGGAAACGCTGACATCGGAGTTGGCTTCCACCAGACGCAGTCGAATCAAGTCGGCATCCCCGGGATTGTCTTCGATCAGCAAAACGTGCGACGAATGTTCATTCATAGGTTTTCTCTCTCCAAGAAACAAGCGCAGTGGAACCAAAACTTCGCAAGCGTGGCGACCGTTGCCCGGAATTCCGGTAAAGTCCCAGGCTTGCTCACATAGCTATTTGCGCCCAACTCGTAGGCGGAGGCAATGTCCGAATCCGCCTGCGACGCACTGAAAATTACCACCGGTGTGAGCCAAAGTTCCGGATCGCTTCTTATTTCGCCGAGCACCGCGCGACCATCTTTCCTGGGAAGATTGAGGTCGAGCAGGATCAAATCGGGCGATGTCGCATCACAGAACGGCTCTTGCTGCCTCAAGTAGGCCAACGCTTCCACACCGTCGGGCGCCGTGTAAACGACAGAGGCATTTGTCTCGTTCGATAACACGTCCGACATGAGATCACTGTCGGCTGGGTTATCGTCCACCAACAGAACCGTTACTCGCTTAGGCCTCATGGCTGCTTTTCTTCCCCTCGGGCTACCGCATCGGGCAGAGTGAAACAGATTTTCGTTCCCGGCCCGGGCCAGGATGCAACCCAGATTCTTCCCCCATGGCGCTCGACAATTTTTTTGCAGATTGACAGTCCAATTCCATTGCCGGGATATTCGGTGCGAGTGTGCAGCCGCTTAAAAACGCAGAAAATTGTTTCGGCAAACTCGGGCAGAACTCCAATGCCGTTGTCTTCCACGGAGAATGCCCATTCTTCGTCCTGTTTGGCAGCACCTATTGAGATTCGCGGGGGGCGTTCCCCGCGAAATTTGATGGCGTTACTGATCAGATTTTGAAAGACATGCTCCAACTGCGAAGAGTTACCCCAAACGTTTGGGAGATTGGCGGGCAAGATGAATGCGCCGCTCTGTGTAATTGCGATCTGGAGATTCACGAGCACTCGTTGCACGATCTGGTTGCAATCCACCGGCCCCGCTTCCATGCCCGGACGACCACAGCGGGAGAAGGCCAGAAGATCTTTGATCAGGGCCTGCATTCGTACTGCCCCGTCGACGGCGTAGCCGACGTATTTGCGGCCGTTATCGTCAAGCTTGTCGGCATACCGCTCTTCGATCAACTGGGCGTAGGTCGCCACCATCCGCAACGGTTCCTGAAGGTCATGCGAAGCCACATATGCGAATTGTTCGAGGTCCTCGTTGGATCGTGCCAGTTCTTCCACTTTGGCTGCCAAATCTCGCTGTGCGCGCTTGCTTTCACGTGACAATTCCTTCTCATGCAGGGCGCGGCGCATCACGAGTGGCAATCGGGTCAAAGAGTCTTTTAAGACGTAATCGGTTACGCCCTGCTTGATACACTCCACCGCCGCAACCTCCCCGAGCGCGCCAGAAACCAGAATCACAGGGATGTCCAGGTTTTCTTGTTTCAGGATGGCGACGGCTTCAACTCCAGTCCAATCGCCCAGGTTGTAGTCGGCGAGCACGATCTCGGGGCGTTCTTGCCTGACTTGAGTCACAAATTCGGCGGCAGTCCTCACCAGCGTCTTTTCGATCGCGAAACCACTTCGGTTCAACTCGTGTAGGACCAGTTCGTGGTCGAAGGGATTGTCTTCGACCATCAGTACCTTTAGCGAAACTTGCCGGACGGGAAGGACGCTGAGATCTGGGTTGATGGTGACTGCAACTCCCGGTGCGCTGCTCATGAAACATTCACCGGTCGCGGCACGGACTGATTCACAACCAGCCAGTACATGCCCAGCGTTTTCACGGTTTCGCGGAATTGCGCAAAATCCACCGGTTTTTGTACATAGCTGTTCGCTCCAAGCTGGTATCCGCGAATCAAGTCGCGCTCCTCGCGCGACGATGTCATCACAACAACTGGAATAGCACGGGTGCGAGCATCCTTTTTTAGTTCCGCTAAGACTTCGCTCCCATCGATCTTCGGCAGCTTCCAGTCGAGCAGGATGAGTTTGGGCGGATGGCCCATGGAGCGCTCGCTGAACTGTCCACGGCAGAAGATGAAATCCAGCGCTTCTTCGCCGTCGCGTACGGTTGAAATGTTATTGGCCAGGTTTTCCCGGCGCAACGCATGCAGCACCAGATCCAGGTCTTCCTGGCTGTCGTCAACCAGCAGAATGTCTACTTCGGGCATGGTCATGCGTGTACTCCTACGGCCTGCAGATTCTCGCGGAAGTCTGCTTCTCGCGAAGCTCCAAGTGTGAAATAAAAAGTTGCTCCACCATCGAGTGTCGAGTCCGCCCAAATCGAGCCGCCGTGTTTTCGAACGATCCGGGCGACAGTCGCCAGACCCACACCAGTGCCTTCGAACTCTTCGGCCCGGTGCAAACGTTGAAACACGCCGAACAGCTTATCGGCGTACTTCATGTTGAATCCAACCCCGTTGTCGCGAACAAACATGGTTGTTTGCCCGGAGCCGGCTTCGCAACCAACTTCGATGGTCGCGGCCGAACGCGTACGAGTAAATTTCAGGGAATTCGCCAACAGGTTCTGAAACACTTGCTTGACCAAAATCGGATCGCAGTCCACAGTTGGAAGGTTGGCGATGTTCCAATCTACCCGTCGCCCAATGCAGTCGGCCTGGAACATGGGCAGCAGATCTCGCACAACATCGTTGAGCGGCGTAGGGCGAAGATCGAGCGCATGGCGGCCGACCCGCGCGAGATTCAGCATCTCGTCAACCAATTGACCCATACGCTTGGTGCCTTCGTGGATGCGATTCAGGTAGTGCCTCGCCTCGGGCGCCACAACCTCGCCGAATTCTTCGAGAACAATCCCAGAAAACCCAGCTATGTGGCGCAGCGGCGCCCTCAGGTCATGTGCGACAGAATAGGTAAACGCTTCCAGTTCATGGTTCGCGGCTTGCAGTTGGGCGGTGCGCTCGACCACTCGCCGTTCTGTTTCATCTTGCAGGCGGCGAATTTCCTGCTCGTCCTTCTTTCTCTGCGTAATGTCGGTGTTGGTTTCGAGAATGCGAAACGGGCGGCCTTTGGCGTCGCGCTGTAGCAACCACGTGCTGGTGACGACCATGGTGCTGCCATCTTTTCGCCGATGTGTGAGTTCACCCTCCCAGAAACCGTCTTTTTCAAGCTGGCGCTCGATGGAAGTAAGCGGCGCAGAAAACTTGGTTCGTAGTAGCGCGTGCGAAATCTGGCCGAGCGCTTCGGCCTTTGAGAATCCGTAGAACTTAACTGATCCCGCATTCCACAAAACAATCCGGCTCTCGAGATCGCGCACAAAGACCTGCGTCAGGTCGAGCACGACAGCCTGTTCGCTGAGCGCTTCCTCGATTCTTTTGCGTGCGCTGATGTCTTGCAAAACTTTCGAGAATCCCCGAAGTTTGCCTTCTGCATCGAACATGGGAAGGATAAGCACGTGCGCCCAGAAGATGGAGCCATCCTTACGGATGCGTTGCCCTTCTGCCTCAAAGCGGCCGAAAGCCAGTGCATCGTGAATGGCTTGGCCGGCAACGTCCCGCGCCTGGTCTTCCAGCGTATAAAACATTGAAATGGGCTGGCCGATGACTTCGCTTGTGGTGTAACCCTTAATGCGCGCAGCGCCGGTATTCCAACTGGCGATGTGGCCCTGCGGATCAAGCATGTAGATGGCGTAATCCCCGATTCCATCCAACAGTAGCCGGAGAAGTTCTTCGTTATCGCGAAGCGTTATTTCGACTCTCTTGCGCTTGGTGATATCGCAGGCGACGCCTTCCAGCCGCAGCGCCTTCCCCTGATTGTCATATCTGGTAATTCCAGTGCACTTGAGCCAGTGTTCGCTTGCGTCGGGCCAGATGACCCGATATTCGTGTTCGTAGGGTGTGTGATTGAGAACGGCATCGTCGATAGCCCGATGCACAGCGATCCAATCTTCTGGGTGGACTACCTCCAAAAGCTGGTTTAGCGTGATCTTGGTTTCTGGCGGGAACCCGAACAGAGCGAGACACGCTTTGTTCCATTCGAGATTCCCGGTGTTGAGGTCTCGATGCCAAACACCCAACTCTCCGGCGTCCACGGCATCTCGCAGACTTCTTTCTCGATCTTCGAGCTCTTTTTCAGCCATCGTTCTGCCGCGAATTTCAGATTGAAGTCCGGCAATCGCAGTGTTTCGTTCGGATAATGTTTGCTCAAGTTCCTTTATTCGCCGTTGTATTTCTTTTACGACCTGCGTGGCTGCCCGGATCTGGCGACCGAACGCGACCCACGCCAACAGAAACAGCGTAAGCACCGTCGGCAGCGTGCCTCGCGCCCAGACTGTATTGACCAATATGGACACCACCGCTCCAAACCCGAATGCGACTGCGGTGCCTCTCCCGAGACGCTTTAGATCACAAAGCTCCTTTGACCCCGAAAGGTCTGGCTCGACTTGCGGCGGATAGTTTTCGTGTCCGATTGGAAAGCTCACTGAGACATTGTCGCGGCGCAATCTCCCGCCTGATAGTCCATCGGCGAGGTAGGAACACGCTTTATGCGCAAGAGACATGTGTCGTGAGGAAAACGGCCGTCGACCAAGATGTCCCAGTGACCGGCTGAAGGGATTACCGTGCCATGAATCCCGAGGGTGGGAGCCAGCATCCAGTAGTATGTACAGAGAAGACGCAAGTGTTTGCCGCTTGTGACGGACATGTAACCGATTACTCAACTCGATCCCATCGCACCCCCCTCTCGGGGTACTTAATTAAATTTGGCTAAGATTTGTGGATAGGACTGGTGTGTTCCAATGGAATGGCACTGGCGAGCGGTCGCGTTACTCATCGTGGGGATCGCCACCTACTCTGTGCTGTTAGCAGCTTTTCGATTGATGAACTTGCCGAGTGACCGGGCGTTTATCGGCGGCGTTTCGTTAATCGTTGCGCTGCTTGTCATCGTTCCGATCGTAACGCGCACAATTTGGAGAAAATTATGACCATGTTTGATTCAGATCGCGGCACTGGCCGGCCCGAGATCATCGACAGGTTCGGCCGCAATTTATCGTCTCGCTCGGCTTTGCGCTGGATAGCGATTGTGGTTGCTTCGCTGATCGGTCTGTGGATTTTATCCGCGTTCCTGATCAGTGTCGTGCGCATTGAAGCAGGTTACACGGGGATCGAAGTCAACCTCGCGGGCAGCCAGCGCGGCGCTTCGCAGATCCCCATCAGGACAGGCTGGGTTTTTTACAGTCCGCTGACCACGCAGATCATAGAATTTCCCACCTTCGTGCAGACGGTAAAGTGGACAAAGGATGTCAACGAAGGACATCCAATCAATGAAGAGATGGGGTTCAACAGCAAAGAGGGCATGGAGATTTTCGCCGATACATCTCTTTCGTATGCGATCGAGCCAACTAAAGTGCCAGACTTTTATGTGAAATATCGAGTCAACAATCTGGATGTGTTCACTCACGGTATTCTGCGGGACATCGTACGCAATTCGTTGAATGAAGTTGCGTCAACCTACACCGTGGAAGATATTTACGGAGAGAAGAAGGCGCAGTTCCTGCATCAGGTGGAACAGGAAATTCAGGCAAAGGTGAACAACGTTGGCGTCGGGGTGCAACAATTCGGATTCATTGGTGCTCCGCGCGTGCCTGTGGTCATCGCAACTGCAATCACAGCTAAGGCACAAGCGATTCAGGAAGCGGAGCGGGCCACGAACCAACTCGCGACCACGCAGGCTGAAGCAGCGAAGAAGATTGCAGAGGCCCAGGGAGACGCGAAGTCGACGGTCACGCGAGCGCAGGGTGAAGCCGACGCCAACCGCATCCGCCAAACCTCGATCACCCCGCAGTTGCTGGAATTGCGGCGTCTAGAAAACCAACGGGCCTATATCGATAAATGGAATGGCCAATTGCCTAGCGTGCAGGCAGGCCAGGGCACGGGCTTTCTGATGGAGTTGCCTAAATCGCAATAAGATCGGCGCTTATTCGCAACCTCACGGTGCCTCTTCCAAACCTTACGCGATTATAGTAAGGTTACGGGCGGCACCAACGTCAAGCCAGGAGTCGGCGGAGGGGGCGAATGGGCGACGAGGCAAAAGATCGCGAACTGGGGATGTCACGGAACATCACGCGCAGGGATTTTCTGGACGGCGCGAGTCTGGCGGTCGGGGGCTCGATCGTGGCTTCCAGTGCTCCGTGGCTCAGAGGGCTGTCCGATCCAGCCATCGCAGGTTCCCCGGAACAGGGCCCCGGCTACTATCCTCCTGCTCTCACGGGGATGCGGGGAAACCACGAAGGCAGTTATCCAACAGCGCACAGCCTGCGCGACGGCGAATCGTGGAAGGAAACAGGAACACTCCAGAGCACGAACGAATCCTTTGATCTGATTATCGTGGGCGGTGGGATCAGTGGATTGTCAGCCGCCTATTTTTATCGCGAAGCCAATCCCAAGGCGCGCATTCTGATCCTCGATAATCACGACGACTTTGGCGGTCACGCGAAACGAAACGAATTTACCGTCGGCAATCGCATGCTGCTGAGTTATGGCGGAACCCAATCGATTGAAAGCCCCTCCGCGTATTCCGGGGTCGCCAAGGCTTTGCTACAGGAGATTGGAATCGAAACTCAGCGCTTCTACAAAGACTACAATCGAAAACTCTACGACACGCTCGGCACCGCTTGCTTCTTCGATAAAAAAACATTCGGTGAAGACCGTCTGGTCCCGGGAATGGGCAAGACCCCCTGGGCTGAGTATTTAAGAAAGACACCGCTCTCCGAGACGGCGCAGCGCGACATTGCCCGTGTTTACACCGAAAAAGTCGATTACTATCCAGGCTTGTCGCTCACCGAGAAACAAGCGAAACTTACCAAAATCAGTTATGCAAATTACCTGACCGGCGTGTGCAAAATCACGCCCGAAGCGCTGCCGTTTTTTCAAACCTATACTCACGACCTGTTTGGAGTGGGGATCGATGCGGTCTCTGCGTGGTCTTGCTACAACAGCGATGACGATTACGACGCCGACTCGTACCCGGGATTTCAGGGCCTAGGTCTTCACGCGGAAGAAAAAGCCGAGCCCTACATTTTTCATTTTCCGGATGGAAACGCTTCCGTAGCCCGACTCTTGGTCCGTTCGCTGATTCCTGGGGCCGTCCCGGGTACAACGATGGAAGACGTCGTAACCGCGCGAGCCGACTACACGCGGCTGGATCAGGAGGCGTCGCCAATCCGCATTCGGTTGAACAGCACGGCCGTGAACGTTGAGAACTCGGGCGACAAAAGTGTAGAAGTCCATTACGCGCGCGGCGAAAAGTTATTTGCCGCGAAAGCACGCAGTTGCGTGCTGGCTTGTTACAACACGATGATCCCGTACATCTGTCCCAGCCTACCGGACAAGCAGAAAGAAGCGCTTCACTACCTGGTCAAGACACCGCTGGTCTATACCCACGTCGCAATTCAGAACTGGATCGCATTCCAGAAACTTGGAATCCATCAAATTGTCGCGCCGGGAAGTTATCACAACTATGTGGCTCTTGATTTCCCCGTCAATATCGGCAGTTACAAATTTCCTGAAGACCCCAGCGACCCCATGGTCTTGTTTATGTTGCGAACACCGTGCAGGCCGGGCCTACCGGAACGCGATCAACATCGCATGGGGCGCGTCGAATTGATGAGCACCCCATTTGCAACTTTCGAGCGCAAAATCCGCGAGCAACTCGGCACAATGTTGGGACCGCAGGGCTTTGACCAGGCTCGCGATATTGCCGGCATCACCGTGAATCGTTGGGCGCACGGCTATTCATTCACTCCGAATCCCTTGTTCGATCCCGACTGGGCGGAGAGTGAAAAGCCGTGGATTGTCGGCAGAAAACCTTTCGGCCGCATCTTTGTTGCGAATTCAGATGCCGGAGCGAATGCCTACACTAACGAGGCAATCGACCAGGCTCGCCGCGCCGTAAACGAACTTCTAACAGCCTAGACTTCACTCTTTGTCTTCAGGCGGTTTGGGCGGAGTATTGTCGATTTGCTTCCGCGGAATCATTTGATCGCGCATCGCCGTTTCGTAAACGAAGCTGGCAACAATCGCCGCAGCCTGCTTGAGATCGTCGAATTGCAACCGATCATAAACGTCCATATTTGAATGGTGAGTGCGAGTCTCGTAATCCAGAGGGTCTTGGATGAACTGGAAGCCGGGGATGCCGACCGCGTCGAACGACAGATGGTCGGTCCCGCCCGTATTCCGCATGGTTATGGTGTCCATGCCTAGGTCGCTGAAGGGCTGCATCCACGAGTTGAAGATCGGCTCAACCGCGGCATTTTCCTGTAGGTAGACGCCGCGAATCTTTCCGCTTCCGTTATCCAGATTGAAATACGCCGAAACCTTGGCCTGCTCGGGTTTCACGGTCACCGGGCCTGCTTCGCGGCGCAACAAAGTCGGCATCCCCTTCATGTCCGGATCGTTCATTGCTGGACGCGAGCCGAAATGTTTTTGCACATAATACTGCGATCCAAACAGACCCTCTTCTTCTCCGCTCCACAACGCGATGCGTATGGTGCGTCGCGGCTTCAGGTCTAACGACTTCAAGATGCGAACTACTTCCATCATCACGATGGTCCCAGCGCCGTTGTCGGTGGCGCCGGTTCCCGCATGCCACGAGTCAAGATGCCCGCCAAGCATGACGATCTCATCTTTCTTGTCTTTATCGACGCCGGGAATTTCAGCTACGGTGTCGTACTGCATGGGGTCATCGTCGTAGAAAGTATTCACAACGTTGAGTTCCAACGAGACATCTTTCTTTTGCTTCAGTAGTCGCGCGATGCGCGTCCATTGTTCGACGGCCATGGTTACGGCGGGGACGGTGACGGTCTCGCCCGGTTTCCACGATCCTCCTGACTGCACAAATACCGTTCCACCACCGGAGGTAATGCGACCATGGTCGACGACCGCAATCACTTTTTCATCGGCGAGAAACTTTGCAATGTCTTTTTGAAAAGCTAACCGCTTAAGGTAGTCTGCGTAGCTGAAGGCATGCCGTTCTTCGCTATCGAACTGGCCGAGTTTCTTGAGTTCTTCTTCGCTGTATCTTTCGAACGGAGCCTTATCAATTGGCTTCACTTCCGGGTCAGGGCCGAACACCGCGATCATTCCGGAAAGTTTGCCTTTGTATTTTTCGAAGTCTTCTTTCTTCTCGATGTTGACGCGAACGCATTTCCCGGAGATGACCCCATTTGTCCCCGGAGTCCACGCCTTTGCGTAAACGAGCAGCGGCGTGACGTCTGGTGCTGTCATCCGAACATTCACGTACTGATTGGCCCATCCCCGGCCAAACGGCCCCCACGCTTCGAGGTGGGAATTCGTAAGACCGAAGGACGTCAACTCGTCGCGAGTCCACTCATTCGCGCGCTTCATGTTCGGCGATCCTGTGAGCCGTTCGCCAATCGAATCCATAAGTCCGCTCGCCAGCTCCGGAAGTTTGGAGTTCTGAAATTCCTCATGACGAATGCGACTGACCGCGTCAAGGTCAACTTTCTCCTGGGCGATCGCAGAGGCAATCAACAACACAAAACTAACAATCGAACAACTTGTCCGTGTACAGCGTGTCATGGGCAGAACTCCTTGAGGTCTACGAAGCACCGGATTATACAAGAAGGTCTAGCGCAAGATGTGAAGGGATTCTCATGAGCTTCTTTGTTAATCGCCAGATGACGCAATCGTGAAGCGTAGAAAATCCAGGTGAAACGAAACGCACGGGCTGGTAGGATTGTTAAATGGGCCGTGAACCTTCGTTGATATCGCGATTGGGCTGCGGCGGCTGGCTAACGTCTGTCGCGGTGGCGGCCCTGTGCTGCCTGCCGCTTTCCGCGTACACCGCTCCGGCGTTGGGCACGGTTCCGCTGCTCGATGGTTACCATCTCCTCTACGACCTGGAATTTGATCGCGCCCATCAGGTTTTTGCGACCTATGCTCAAAATCATCCAGATGATCCGATGGGGCCGGTCTCGGTGGCGGCAGGTTATCTTTTTTCAGAATTCAATCGCCTGGGAGTCCTGGAGGGCCAGTTCTTCGAGAATGACAAAGAATTTGACGCGCGCAAGAAAGTTACTCCCGACGCTTCAATCCGCGACCACTTCACCGCAGCACTCAACCAAGCCGAAGCTCGCGCTCGGACCCGTCTGGCGCAGGATCCAAAAAACCGCGATGCGCTCTTTGCCATGACACTGTCTTCTGGTCTAAAGGCCGACTACGCCGCCTTGATAGAGAAAAGCAACATGGCTTCCCTTCGCTTCACACGTGAGGGCGACACCTGGGCACAGCAATTGCTGGCAGTCGATCCCAATTGCTATGACGCGCATCTCGCCACGGGATTCAGCAAATACATTATCGGAAGCATGTCCGCTCCGGTGCGGTGGCTGGTGCGAATGGGAGGGCTGGCCGGGGACAAGGGCGCTGGTATCGCGGAACTTCAGCTAACGGCCGACCACGGGCAGTACTTGGCTCCTTTTGCGCGGATCCTGCTCTCGATTGCCTACGTCCGAGAAAAAGATAAAGCTCATGCCCGCGCCCTGCTGGCTGGCCTCAATACTGAGTTTCCAAACAACCCGCTGTTTTCGCGGGAAATCGCGCGTTTAGACTCCGCGCGTTGAGTCGTCCGGGTGCATCCTGCAGACTTGCCCTTTGCCCCAGACCTCCCCAATATTTATCGCGTTGTAACCTTCTCTTAACAAATTCCTTGAATACTAAATTGTAAAGATTTGAAGCTGCTACTTCATCCCAGGAGGATTTACTACGTGATACGTCGCATCGCACTGTTGTGTCTCGCTTTCGTGCTGCCGGCCATGGCGCAGACTACTTTGAATGGAGCAGGCGCAACTTTCCCTTATCCGATGTATTCGAAGTGGTTCAACGAGTACCACAACCTCCATTCCGATATTCAGATCAACTACCAGTCGATTGGCAGCGGCGGCGGCATCCAGCAGCTGACCGTTGGAACGGTCGACTTCGGCGCCAGCGATGGCCCCATGACCGATGAGCAACTCGCCAAAGCCAAGTTCAAGATTGTGCATATTCCCACCGTGATGGGAGCGGTTGTTCCCGCTTACAACATCCCGGGCGTTAACGGAGAAGTAAAGTTCACTCCCGAAGCGCTGGCGGGCATTTACCTTGGCAAAATCACGAAATGGAACGATTCTGCGATAGCGTCGGCCAATCCCGACATGAAGTTTCCTGCGCAGGACATTATTGTCGTCCATCGCACCGATGGAAGCGGAACGACTTATATCTGGACCGACTACCTATCGAAGGTCAGTTCCGACTGGAAGAGCGGGCCAGGCAAGGGCACGTCGGTAAAGTGGCCGGTTGGACTGGGAGGTAAAGGCAACGAAGGCGTCGCCGGACAAATTCGGCAGTTGGCAGGATCGATCGGTTACGTGGAACTGATCTACGCCGTGCAGAACAAAATCCCGTACGGTATCGTGAAGAACTCTTCAGGCGCGTTCGTCAAAGCCAGCCTGGAAAGCGTGACCGCAGCCGCGGCATCGGTTCCAACGATGCCCGCCGATTTCCGCGTGTCGATTACCAATGCTCCGGGCAAGGACGCTTACCCCATCTCCAGCTTCACCTGGCTGCTAATTCCGGCCCAGTCCAAGGATGCAGCAAAAGGCAAAATTTTGGTTGACTTCCTCAACTGGATGGTCACCGACGGTCAAAAAATGACTTCGGCTTTGACTTATGCTCCCCTGCCTGACAGCGTGGCAAAAAAGGTGCAGGCGGCAATCAAGACCATTCACTAGCAACTCAGGACTTGGCGGCCACGACTGAACCAGTTGTGGCCGTTTTTTTTCCCGCTCCTTTCCGGTCAGCCCGTTTTCAAATCCTCCGCAGCTTGTTAGACTGATTCGTTCAAGGATCAAGCCCTGAAAGCCGTCACTACTCCGTATAACGCCGCGCATCATCGCTTTGCGGTCTTCACCGCTTGCGCGACTTTCTGTCTGATCATTGCCGGCGCATTGGTCACGAGCAACGACGCTGGGCTCTCCGTCCCTGATTGGCCTACATCGTACGGTTCGTTCTATAAACTGCCACCGTGGACGGGTGGGATAGTTTACGAGCACAGCCATCGCATGATTGCCGAACTCATCGGCGTTCTCACCATCACCATCGCAATCTGGACCTGGCGAACCGACAAGCGCCGCTGGATGAAAGCTCTCGGCATCGCCGCCCTCGGTACGATCATCGCCCAAGGCACTTTAGGTGGATTAACGGTGATTTACTTTCTTCCGCCGTTGGTGTCGTCTGCCCATGCGGCGGTTGGCCAGACATTCTTCTGCATTGCTTGTTGTATCGCGCTGTTTACTGGACGCGAGTGGGTGGAGGATTCACAAACGCTCGGGAGCGAAGCTGCGCGCCCGCGGCTATTGAGCCTGGCATTGTTGTCGCTTCTCGCGCTCTATGTGCAACTCGTGTTCGGCGCTTTGTTCCGTCATCACGGACTGAGTTGGGTACCACATGTTGTGAACGCGCCGCTCGTCGCGATTATCCTCACCTGGACTGCGGTAACCGCGCTAACCCGCTATGGCAGCGTCCCGGCAATTCGCCGTCCCGCGATTGCGATTTTGTTTTTGGTCACCGTGCAGCTCTGCCTCGGCTTTCTGGCGTTTCTCACGCGTGTCGAATGGGGCCGCGACGCTGCGCAACCGGAATTGCCCATGATCGCGTCAACAGTTGCTCACGTTGCCGTTGGAGCGCTCTTGTTGGCTGCAACTTACATTCTTACTTTTCAAGTATGGCGCTTGCTGCCGACGGAATCCACAGTTCACGCTGCCGCTGACCGCCGGGAGACAGTGATCGCATAGTGCAAGTTCCCCCGCAGTACGCCATGTTTCCAGTGATCGATGCCACCATGAACGGCACCAGCGCCGTTCTCCTTCTTATTGGCCGTGGGTTCATCAAGCGCGGAAACATGGCCGCACATCGCGCCGTAATGCTGGCGGCGCTGGTTTCGTCCAGCATTTTTCTGGGCTGCTATCTCTACTATCACTTTCACGTGGGGTCGATTCACTTCACCGGACAAGGCGTGTGGCGTCCCATTTATTTCACAATTCTTATCACCCACGTCACCCTGGCGGTGGTCATTGTGCCCATGATCATCATCACGCTCGTTCGCGCCCTTCGCGAGCGCTTCGACCGCCATCGTGCCATCGCCCGCTGGACGTTTCCCCTATGGATGTACGTTTCAGTGACCGGCGTGATCGTCTATTTCATGCTCTATCATCTATTCACCGCTTAATTCGGCCTTTACGCCATGCGAGTAGTCTCGGTTAATGTCGGATTGCCCCGCGTCGTGCAGTGGAAGCGCACGCATGTGAGCACAGCGATCTTCAAAGATCCCATCGAAGGCACCATCCCGATTCGCGCACTCAACCTCGACGGAGACCAGCAAGCCGACCTCACAGTTCACGGCGGACCGAGCAAGGCGGTCTATGGATATCCTGTCGAGCACTATGAATATTGGCGTGCCCAGCTGCCGCAGATGCCGTCATCTTTCGGTGCTTTCGGCGAAAATCTAACGACTGAAGGGCTGCTGGAAAAAGATCTCTGCATCGGGGACCATTTGCGCGTCGGAACCGCGGTCTTACAGGTGGCCCAGCCGAGGATGCCGTGCTACAAACTCCAAGTCAGATTTGACCGCGATGACATGACGAAACTATTCGCCCTAAGTCTACGCAGCGGATTTTATTTTTCTGTGATTGACGAAGGTCAAGTGAAGGCGGGAGACGAGATTGAAGTTCTCGAGAGAGACGCGCACGGAGTCTCGGTCGCAGAGGTCAACGGTTTGTATTATGCCCGCAGGCTTGATCGGGATTTGATGGATCGTGCGCTTCAGGTTCCCGGCTTGACGACCGAATCCAGATCAGCAATTTTGAGTCGCGCTGGAGCTTTGAAGGGGCGTTAGCCCTCCGCGTCGCTTGCGCTTCACTGCGCATTCATCTCTGGAACGTATTCGCCTGTTGACCCTTTTTCTAAAAGATAGACGCCTGGCCCTTGCTGTCCGCGAACCGTTTTGCAAAATTCGGCAATAAAGAACCCGGCATTCAGCGCCTCGGTAAAAGCCCACCGCGTGGCGTCGCGCCACTCCCGTGCGAGAGCGCCATCTTGCCGTTCTATGGAAGCGACATCGCTGGGAATCTCAATCGCAATTCGTTGCCGTCCCACTGCCGCAGCGAGATCGCTGCGCACAGGCTTGCTGTCGCCGATGAATCGCACGAGCGGTGTCAGCACGGAGAGTGCATCTAAAACATCCGCGCGGTTCTGCTTCCCTTCTAATCTCTGCCGGACGCGGCGACTCTCAAGCGGCCACCTCACCCAAAGCCGGTCGGTACCATTCTGGTGCAGAACGCTCGATGTAGCCGGTCCGTAAAAATCTGGTTTGTATCGATCGCTCACGACGCCCAGCTTGCTGAAGTTGAAGTGAGCATTGCGCGCTTGCAGAGGATCGAACGTCCAGGTCATTTCACGGATGCGAAACTCACCGTCGCTTCCACGTAGCCGCAGCGCCAGCACGCGGTCACGCTGCGCCAACTTCAGCCGATAACCGAGGTCGAGGTTCTGATACGAGGGCAATACTCCCAACATGTGTGAATGGACATTGACCTCGCCATTTTCGATCCCCAGGATTCCGAAGGCAAAACCTATGAGCTGATTCCCTTTGAACGCGCCAATCCAAATCGATCCTGCCTCTTTGGCCGCGACGGCCATTGTTACCGGAAGCACGTCGGCATCGGCCAGTCCCCAGATTTCTTTTTCAACCGTTTCCACTTGATGCAGGTCGTCGTAGCTTTTTAGCTCGCGGATTTCGATTGCAGAATTAGCAAGTGTCGTCGGCATTGGGAGGAAGGCGTAAATATACCGGAGGCCGCTAGAGAACACCAAACAACATCGTTCTATCTACAATTCACAGCCTGGAATGCCCTCGCTACCCGTGGCCCCACCGCTTCGTCTAACGCAGCCATGATGGAGATGGGTTTATTCTTAGCTTTCCGTACGCCACGTTGGAGCATAATTTGCAAAACATAACCAGGCTGGGCCGTTTGATCTACGCGCTTGCTATCGCGGCTCTTGGGATCGAGAATCTAGTATGCGCTTGGTTTCGCGCCTTCGATAAGTCCGTATTTCCCGGACAAAATGTCATTCCAGTGCTGCCCTTTGTCGCTGAGCACACCTGGCTGGTCTATCTCACGGGTTTCGCTATGCTCGCGGCCGGAATTTGCATTGCAGCGAATGTGCTAGCGCGGCAATCGGCTCTTTTTCTGGGAACAGTGCTTCTGCTATTCGTTATATTTCTCGAAAGTACGAGATGGTTTGCCTATGGATCTCGAACCACCTTCTTCGAGACTCTGGCTCTGAGCGCAGCCGCTTTTATTCTCGCCGGTCTTTTACCCAGTCGCGAGCATGATCGTCCCGAACCTGTCTCGTCTCGGCTGATCACGGCCGGGCGGTTGCTGTTCGCGATTTCTTGCGTTTTTTTTGGCATCGATCACTTGCTCTTCATCCGTTTCATCGCCGTGCTCGTCCCCGCGTGGCTTCCCTGGCATTTGTTCTGGGCGTACTTCACGGGAATCGCGTTCATCGCCGCCGGCCTGAGCATTGCGACGAAATGGATGGGATACTGGGCGGCATTCTTGCTGGGATGGATGTTCCTGCTCTGGTTTGTCGGACTGCATCTTCCGCGCTCACTCGGTCTCTCCGCCGCGTCGGGACCCGGCGCTCCGCACAATCCCGCCGAGTGGTCCAGCGCATTCATTGCATTGGCAATGTGCGGCGGCTCGTGGATGTGCGCTCAGGCGTGTTTTAAATCAAGAAATCACGATTGAATGATACACAAACCTGCGCGGAATCGAGCGACTAGTGACTGGTGCGGGCAGACAGGAAACGACGCGGGCAGCCACTTCGCCTATAGAGCTCACGGCTCCCGGCAGGTGACGTAAGTCTTCTGCTCTTGACCGCGCGCATTCGCGCGGTGACCTGATGCCAAATTCGCATTAATGCTGGGCATGATTTCGGCTCATCGACCCTCTACTGCCTGACCAACAACCCCACCCGCGGAAAGAGGAAGTGCCCGGCGGCGTCGTCCACTACGTTCACCTGGCAGGTATAGAAGCCGGGTTTCAGCTGCGTGAGTGGAATATCCAGTTGAAAGGCCGCGATCTTGCCGTCTTTTGAGGTCGGCTGAGTTACGGCCACCAGCGGACTCTCGTACGCCTTCACCTTGCCCTGAAAGAACGCAACGTTGCTGAGCACGTTGATGGCGGAAGCGGCGTCTTTTGTTTTTGCCGCCTCTTTGCCCGGATCATAGACCTCGTAGTAGAGGTACAAATGCTGTCCGCTGGCGAACACGTGGGTGACGTTAGGGATGAGTTCCGACCCGTCGCGGACCAGCGGATCGTAATCGGCTGTCTTCTTCTTCCCTGCCGGCTGAATCTGGCTTGATAGCACAACCGAACTCATCCTGAGCGGTTGCGGCTTCAGGTCGGGGATGGTGATGTCGGTTTCGAACGATCCCATTCGTCCGGTCTGGTTTTCGCGCACGACGAACTTCAAATGATACGCACCGGGCGGCAGAAGAAATCCGTTGTTGTACTGCACATTTTTCTGCTTCACCTGTGTGGATGCGTTCACCGCAAACTTCACCGTGTCGCGCAGGTCGCCGACCTGACGCTTGTCTTTACTGGAATCGGTGACAAGCCCGATTACGTCGAGCGTGGCTTTGTCCTGATCGCTCTTGCTGACAAATGGAATTTCGGAACCCGGCACCACGAGCGAAACCGGCATGAAGAATTTGCTGTCCGCAACCCGGAAGTAACCTGCCGAGAGATACAGCGGCAGATCGGTTGCCGGCAGGTCGGACGCGAGTTGCTCGTCCAATTGGCGTTCGCGGTCATCTTTGTTCGCGTGCTGATAATCCGCGGGCGCGTAGTATCCGTGGCGATAATCGATCTTGAGGCCGGGGCGATTTAGAGTGACAGTAATCTTGCGATATTTTCCATCCCGAGCCGGATTGGTGCTGTGATATCCCAACACATAGTAGGTTGAGGTGTCGTCCTGCACGCCCTTGAAGACTTTGCTGAAATCGTTGGAGTCGAGATATGCCTTGCCGCCAGTGTCTCCGGCGAGAGTCACCAATGTCTCCTGCGAGCTGAAATTGCTGTCATACGCGCTCAACTGCGATTGGCCGGAATAAACCGAACTTCCCCTCATGCTGGCATTTTGCGCTTCGCCCCCGGCAACAATCGCCTGGAGCCCGCGAATATCCATGGTGTAGATGGCCAGGTTGGCGCGGACGGCGGCATTTACCGCCGCGCGCAGTTCCGATTGGTTCTCGATTCCAGTACGGTCGAGCCCGCTGGAAAAGTAAATCAGCGATTTCTTTTGATCGACGTGCTCAAGTTGCTTCGCGATGGTTCGCAAAGCTTCGAGCCGCCGATCGGCGTTGAAAATATTGAATTCGGTGTCATCCGCGGTAAAGGATTGCCCGGTGTCTTGTGTGCCTCCGGTAGTGCCAGTCGACCCGGCCTCGAATCCCTGTCCGCTGCCCGCATTGAAACCCTGCAAGATTTTCTTTAATTGCGCGTGGTCGGAAGTGAAATCCTGGTTCACGGTCACGGTGTTACCCAAAGAAACAATCGAAACCAGGTCGGCTGGCACCATCTGGTTGTCGACGTAGTGCTCGGCTGCGGTGACCGCGTGGTCGACTTCATCCGGTTCCATGCTCGACAAATCGAAGAAGAGCACAATCAGCCTGCGGTCTTTGACCTGCGCCTTCGTATCGGCCGGTGCCGGCGCGGACGCGCCCGATGTGGAGGCATCATTCGCCTTCATCAATGGCACTTGTGCCACATCGGTTGACGGGACGGTATCGGTGTTCTCGATGTCGAAGGAAGCAACATGCTGGGTCTTGCCGTTTTCCTGGACGGTGAAGTCTTGAGCCTTCAGGTCGCGCACCAGATTGCCGCTCTTGTCGCGCACCGTGACATTGACCAGAACGACTTCGGTTTGCGCTTTGAAAACGTAGTCTTGATCCTGCGAGGCAAGCGGCGCAACCAGAAGTGCAATTTGCACCAGTCCGGCAACGAGCCTGGCTCCGACTGTTCGAGTTAGGGAGGTTCGAATCACAAGATTAGAACCTGAACCTCGCACTCATTTGAACTTGCCGCATCGATCCCGCGCCGGTGACCCGCCCGAATGTCGGCGAATTCAGGACGGTATCAATCGTCGTCAGTTGCGGCGTATTGAAAACGTTGGTCAGTTGCGACCGAAACTCTAGCACGCGCGACTCTCTCAATGGGAAGACTTTGGTGAACGCCATATCGAATACATGCGTTCCCGGCCCGATGATGCTGTTGCGTCGTGCATTGCCGTATTGGTTCGCGGGCGGAGCCACAAACGCCGCGGCGTTGAACCATTGGCCGATGCCAGGATTCGATATGCTGATTGACTGCCCGGTCAGGTCCGGTCGCAGCGCTCCATTGGTTCCGCTATTTACGTCAGTGAAGCTTCCAAGAATTCGCGGCGTGAATGGCAGACCCGATGCGATGGTCCAGTCGCCGCTCCATTGCCAGTCACCTAACACCGCGCGCCAGGCGGACGCAGTTGGTGAGCCATTTCCGGTCGTGGCCAAACGGCAGTTCCCAGAGATAGTCCGCGGTGAAGCGGTGCGTTTGGTTGAAACTGGATAGGCCGCGTTCTCCGGCCAGATTGAACGGATTCTGAGCCACCTGAGTCGATCCGGTATTCGTCGCCGAGGTTGCCCCACCGCCACCTCCCGGCCCTCCACCGCCTCCGGGCCCGGTACCGCCCGCGCCTAGACCTGCAGAGGTCGAGCTTGAAGTCGTTCCCCCGCCGATCGTCGATGCATCATCAATCGACTTCGAAAAAGTGTAGGTTCCGCCAATCGATATCCCATTTTGCAGCCGCTTGCGAATCCTTACCGATCCCGCATTCGCGCTGGAACTTCCAATCGAATCCTCATAGTTGAAAGCTTGGACATTCGTGATGCGAATTCCCGCCAGGCTCCGGTTTGGATCGGAGAGGATGTCGAGGCCCGATCCTTTCGTGCCTGTGTAGTCCAGGTTCACGATTAACGTCGGACGGATTTCCTGCTGTATATCCAGGTTGCGAATTTGCACGTAGCCGACCCGATAATTCGGGTTCACCGCATAGCTGTTCGTGACCCCACCGGGAACGGGGGGCGGAAAACCATTCTGCAACGTCAGGCTGCCCACACCGCCGGTGATGGACTGAACATTGGTTTGCGAGAAAGCGAACGGCGGTTGGAAGGCTAGGTCCTGGGCGATGGTTTGGTAGGCAGTCGTGTTGTAATTGATGCCGTAACCTGCGCGCACAACGGTTTTCGAAAGCGGCTTCCACGCGACGCCGAGGCGAGGGGCAAAGTTATTTCGATCCGGATGAACTAGCGTGCTGGGAACGCCGACTCCTGCTTGAACTACGGAAACTGCAGACGTGGGCAAAGTCGCTAGAGCCGGATTAAAGACCGACGGAGACAACGATAAATTCGCAACCCGGTTGTTGATTTCGGTATAAGGCGAAACGTATTCGTAACGAACACCCAGATTCAGCGTGAGATTGCCGCGCAGTTTCCACTCGTCCTGGGCATAAAGGTCCCACGAGTTCCCGCGGAAGTGATAGTTGTTCGAGCCGTACTGGGCTGAGGTTTGCTCCGGCAAGCCCAGAAGAAAGTCGGCGAAATCGTAGCCGCTGGTTTGCACGGTCTGCCCGGCGCTTCCCGGCGCGGCTGTATTCAGTCCGTTAAACACAAAAGTGCCGCGGGCGTTGGTATCGCTTTCGGTATTCAACTGAATTCGCCGGAAGTCGCCGCCCCACCGCCAAGTGTGCTTCTTGTGGTTCCAGACTAAGTTGTCCGAGAAAGTCAGCGTTTGGTTCCTCAGGAGACTCGGGTTCGTGTCCTGCAAGCCGGCGAAATTTGTAAACGAAAGCGCGGGCAAGCCCCAGTCGAAAGGGTTTGTCGATACACCGGTGATGCCGGAATTGGCGGCCACGTCCTGCGAGAAAGCGTAGAGGTTTTGCGTTTTTGTCCGGCTGCGATTGAAGTCGAAACGCAGGTTATTGGTCAGCTTGCCGAACGTCCGCACGTAGTTCACGGGAACGTCGAAGTCGCGCGTTGTCGTCGTGCCCCCCACCGTTGGGAAGTAGTCGGCTAGGTTTTCGTTCGCCCCGTGGTAATGGAAGCCGAAAATCAAGCTGTTGCGTGGGCCGCCAGGGCGCGGGCCAGCGCTTGTCCCGCCCAACGAACGAATCAACCGGACATTGAAGTCATCGCTGTCGTTTGTGGTCGCGACCACCCGATGATAATTCTGGGTAACTCCCGGCAGATTTGGCAGTGGAATGTATGCCAGCAAAGCCGCTGCCTGCGAACTGATTGCCGGCAATGTGTTGTTGGGATACTGCGTTCCCGTGTTCGGATTGAAAATCTGGACTGCTTGGCCCGCCGTTGCACCGGCTGTGTACGTCGTCTGAGAAAAATTTCCCATTCGCTCCAGCAGCGTCGGAACGGTGGAGAATTGGTCAAAGGGATTTTCCCCGCGCGCCCCGTTGTAATTGAGGAAAAAGAAGGTCTTGTCGCTGCCCTTGTAGAGATGGGGAATCTTCAGAGGGCCGCCGGTGGTCACGCCAAATCGTTGCTGCAAATAGCCGGGCTTAGTCACCGGCTGCCCGGTAAGGGAAAAAGGCGCTGCGTTCAATGCGGAATCACCCACGCTGTAGTAAATGCTGCCGTGCGGCTGATTGAAATTAAATCCGCGCCCGAACATTCCGCGCGGAGGGCCACCACCGCCGCCTCCTCCGAAGTTACCGAGGCCGCCAAGTCCGCCGCCATTCGATTGCCGCATTTCGTTAAAGCGGGCGCGCATTTCATCACTACTCATGGTCGCGAAAGGACTTGAATTGTTGCCGGAAATCGAAACCGATTCGGTCGCGCCGCCTGCGGAAAGCCCGGGAATGGAAAATCCTGATGGCACAACGTCACCGCCGCCCGATGCGAGGTCAGAGGAAGACGCGCTCTGCAACACGGAGAGCGTCTGAAATCCTCGCCCTATCGCGGCGGTTTGTTTCTGCTGAACTTGAGCAGCTTGCTGCGCGCGCGAAAGCAATATGGGTTCGACGTTCGCGGTAACGTCGTGCGCAGTTGGGTTGATTACGACTTCCTGGGTCGCAGCGGCGAATGCGGCCATCTCAACGCGCACGACGTAACGGCCGTTCGAGGGAACGTGCAGCGAATAGCTTCCGTCCAAGTCTGTCCATGCAGTGGATTTATGGCCGGTCAGAGTATTGGTTGCGGTCACCGTTGCCCCAGGCAACGGAATGTTGCCCGACTTGACCAAACCGTGCACATTCCCGCCCGCTTCAGCAGGAGCCGCTGGTGGAGCTGTTTGCGCCAACCCAGACCCCACCGCGAGCAGGGCCAGCAGCGCACAGGCGGTTCTGATCGATCCGAGGCTCACCGAGGCGATTTCACTTTCCCGGCGGCTTCGGGTTGGCGCCAAGTTCGCCCAGCATTGACATGGGGTCGCCCCAACCCAAGAGGGAAGGAACAAAAACATTTTCTTTTAACTCGCCGCGGCCGAATACATGGTCGCCGACTTTGAAATCAGCCAACGTGACGCTCTCTCCTTGTTTTCGGAACGAAGTATTCTCATCAACTGCGATGGTCTGGCTGACTCCGTCAGGTCGCAGAATCGTCAACTGCACCCCGTTAATGGCCGATATCTCTCCGACGATAAACTTCTTGCCCAATGCCTCGCGAATTTCAGCTTCGCCGCCGTTGTTGGCGCGCTTCGCCACCAAATCGGCCTGCCATTCGTTCTCGCCGGTGTTCGTGCCGCGGATCAACACACCATCGCCAACCTTGAAATCGCTGAATTTAGCCGGCTGCCTGTCCACGTGAAATTCAGTCTTGCCCGTCAATGCGATGGTGGAAGTCTTGCCATCCATCGACTTGATTGTCATCTGTCCGGAAGAAATGGCCGTAATGACTCCGGCTGCGCCCTTTCGCTGGGTGGCACTCGGAGCCGCGTTGACTGGCGCGCTAGCCCCCTGATCGGCGGGATTAGGGCTGGATGTGATCTGTCCTTGAAGCGAAGCAATGAATGCCAAGCCCAGGAATGGCAACGCGGAAAGTCTCATAGAAGTTCCTTGATTTTCAGTATCTCATCGGCAAGCGAGGCAAGCTACGCGGGCGCGGTAAAGATTGGGTTAAATCAGGTAAAAGTTTGTAAATCGTCTCATTTCAAGCCGCTTCACAGAATAGGATTGATTAATTCCTTCCATTAGCGGAAGCAACCGCTTCCCGGTGGCAACGTCGAATAAATCGGCGGATTACAATCTTTACGAGGTGCATGCGTTTGAACCTATCTAGTGCCGAGGCTGCTATTTGACTACCGCAAGGGCGGTGAGCCCGCAATTCCTGGTCGTTCCGCCAACGAACTGGCGAGTCTACGACTCTCGCGGCGAGTTCTCGCTAATCGAGCGGTGTGCGCTTATGTTGTGCATATCCGCGTTGATCCTATTGCAAGCTGGATGTTCCAGTAGTGCCGCGAAACCCGCGAGTAGCAAAGCGAATGCCAATTTGCCGATACCCGTCGCAGTAGCGACCGCCCAGCAGAAAGACATGCCCTACTACCTGGTGGGATTGGGCTCAGTCTCTGCGTTCTACACCGTCAATGTGAAGAGCCGTGTGGATGGCGAATTGGTGCAAGTCAATTTCAAGGAAGGCCAGCTGGTAAAAAAAGGCGAACTTCTGGCGCTCATTGATCCCCGGCCCTACGAAGTACAGTTAGCAACGGCGCAGGCGCAGTTGTTCAAAGATCAAGCTTCGCTCAAAGACGCGCAGCTCAATTACCAACGCTTTGCCGGACTTTTAAAGGATTCCGGCGCGATGTCCCAGCAACAAGTTGATACCCAAAAAGCGACCGCGGACCAATTCGAAGGCGCGGTGCGCAGTGATCAGGCCGCGATCGATAATGCACGTTTGCAGATTACCTACTGCCACATCACGTCCCCGATCAACGGCCGAATCGGCTTGCGTCAGGTGGATCCTGGGAACATCGTTCACGCCAGCGATACGACTTCGATGTTTGTGATTACGCAGCTTCAGCCGATCGCAGTCCTATTTACGCTGCCAGAGGATAATCTTCCGGCCATCCAGAAATACATGGGTAAAGGATCGCTTCCCGTCGAAGCCTACAGTCGCGATGATTCTCACATGATTGCTTCAGGCCAACTGACTACCTTGGACAACCAAATCGATCAAACTACTGGCACCGGTAAGCTCAAGGCGCAATTTGACAACAAAGACAACGCGTTATTCCCGAACCAATTCGTCAACATTCATTTATTGCTGGATACGCGGAAAAACAGCATCGTGGTGCCGGCGGCTGCGATTCAGCGAGGGCCTCAAGGCACATTCATTTACGTTACCAAGGCAGATAAGACGGTGGACGTCCGGCCCGTGACCGTTGCATTCACACAGAACAATGAAAGTGTCATATCGCAAGGAATCGCGGCCAACGACACCGTGGTCACTGACGGACAGGACAAATTGCAGGCGGGCAGCAAGATAGAGCCGCGGGCCCCTACTGGCGGCGGAAGTCAGTCGGCTCCCACAACGCAACCCGCCACTAGCGGCGCGCCATGAGTCCATCGAAGATTTTCATTCTTCGTCCGGTCGCGACTGCCCTGCTCATGGTTGCGATCCTGTTAGTGGGAATTGTTGCCTATCGGCAGCTCCCTGTTTCCGCTTTGCCTGAAGTGGATTACCCGACCATCCAAGTAATGACCTTCTATCCGGGCGGGGACCCCAACGTGATGGCCTCCTCGGTGACCGCGCCGCTGGAACGCCAATTCGGCCAGGTGCCCGGCCTGAGCCAGATGACATCCACCAGTTCTTATGGGTCGTCGGTCATCACCCTGCAATTCGCGCTCGACCAGAGCATTGACATTGAAGAACAGCAGGTTCAGGCAGCAATCAATGCCGCGCAGACGTATTTGCCGTCTGACCTGCCAAACCCGCCCATTTACAGCAAAGTAAATCCCGCCGACTCGCCGATCCTGACCATGGCGCTGACCTCTGACACGCTTCCGCTTTCGAAAGTGGAAGATCTCGCGGACACTGCACTTGCGCAAAAGATTTCCCAGTTGCCCGGTGTCGGTCTGGTCTCCATCAGCGGTGGACAAAAACCGGCCGTGCGGGTGCAGGTGAATCCGACCGCCTTAGCGGCCGACGGTTTGGGACTGGAAGACGTTCGCACCGCACTCGCAGCAGCGAATGTGGACCAGGCGAAGGGAACTCTCAACGGCGCGCGACAGTCCTACACGATCGGGGCCAACGACCAACTCGTATCCGGCGATCAATACCGCTCGATCGTCATTGCTTATCGAAACGGTAGCCCCGTCCGGCTAAGCGACGTGGCGACAATCACGGACGGCATAGAAAACAGCTATCAAGCTGCGTGGATGAACAGCACGCCTGCCGTGATCGTCAACATTCAACGCCAGCCCGGCGCAAACATCATCGGCGTCGTCGACCGCATTAAAAAGATCCTGCCGCAACTTCAGGCTTCCATGCCGGCCGCGGTGAAAGTTCAAGTCCTCACGGATCGGACTGAAACCATCCGGGCATCAGTGAAAGATGTGCAATTTGAACTGATGCTCACGATCGTGCTGGTCGTATTAGTCATATTTTTATTCCTTAGAAACTTCAGCGCGACGGTCATTCCCAGCATTGCCGTTCCACTTTCGATCGTTGGCACATTCGCGGTGATGTACTCGCTTGGCTACAGCCTTAACAACCTCACGCTGATGGCTCTCACGATCTCCACCGGCTTTGTTGTGGACGACGCCATTGTCATGATCGAAAATATCGACCGTTATCTCGAAGAAGGCGATTCGCCGCTGGACGCCGCGCTTAAGGGGTCCGGGCAGATTGGTTTCACAATCATTTCGCTGACCGTTTCGCTGATCGCCGTCTTGATTCCGCTGCTCTTCATGGGCGACATCGTCGGACGCTTGTTCCGCGAATTTGCCGTGACGCTGGCGGTCACGATCCTGGTCTCCGCGGTCGTATCGCTGACGTTGACGCCCATGATGTCGGCCAAGCTGCTTAAGCGTAGAGACAAGTCGAAAGAAACCTGGTTCTACCGAAAGTCTGAAGCCTTTTACGAGCGCGTAATCGCCGGCTATGGCCGTCTGCTGAAAATTGTGCTCCGTTATCAAACGATCACCCTTTTAGTGACCGCCGCAACGTTTGTGCTCACGATCTTTTTATACGTAGTGGTACCTAAAGGATTTTTTCCGGTTCAGGACACGGGTGTGATCCTTGGCATATCCGAAACTCCAGAGAACGGCTCGTTCGAGGCAATGTCTGAGCGCCAGCAGGCGCTCGCCAAAGTCATTCTCAAGGATTCTGATGTAGCCAGTCTTTCTTCGTTCATCGGTGTCGATGGGACGAACGTGACTCCGAACAGCGGCCGCATCCAAATCAATCTGAAGCCACGGAATCAGCGGTCCGCGACCGCTTCGGACATCATTCGCCGTCTGCAACCTGAGTTAGCCAAAGTCGAAGGCATCACTCTTTACATGCAGCCGGTACAGGACCTCACCGTCGAAGATCGAGTCAGCCGAACCGAGTATCAATATTCCATGGAAGATGCCGACGCGAAGGAATTGTCCGTATACTCCGCGAAGTTAGTGGACAAGTTGAAAACGGTTGCCGAATTGCGGGACGTCGCTACAGATCAACAGAATAATGGACTTCAAGTAAGCCTTGTAATTGACCGCGATACCGCTTCCCGCTTGGGCATCGTCCCGCAACAGATCGACAACACACTTTACGACGCCTTCGGGCAACGCCAGGTTTCGACGATTTTCACGCAACTCAACCAGTATCACGTGGTGCTACAGGTCGCTCCGGACTTTCAGCTCAGCCCCGATTCGCTCAAGGACGTTTACGTGAAGTCGACGAACGGAACGGAAGTGCCGCTTTCCGCCTTCAGCCACCTGGAAACAAAGAACTCCGCGCTTGCAATCAACCATCAGGGGCAATTCCCTGTTGTGACGCTCTCATTCAACCTTCCCCCCGGTAAATCGCTGGGCGACGCGACCAAGGCCATCGATCAGGCGGAACAGGAAATTCAACTTCCCGCAAGCGTCCAAACGGCGTTTCAAGGAACTGCCGCCGCTTTCCGCAATTCTTTAAGCAGCGAGCCTTGGCTGATTCTCGCGGCGATCGTCACCGTATACATCGTTCTTGGTGTTCTCTACGAGAGCTACATCCATCCAATCACGATCCTTTCTACGCTGCCTTCCGCGGGCGTGGGTGCAATCCTCGCTCTGATTCTTACCGGCAACGACCTCGGCGTTGTGGGTTTGATAGGAATTATTCTCTTGATAGGAATCGTGAAGAAAAACGCCATCATGATGATTGACTTCGCGCTGGAAGCCGAGCGAGTGGAGCATAAGCCGCCGGAAGAAGCGATCTATCAGGCATGTTTGCTGCGGTTCCGCCCAATCATGATGACGACGATGGCAGCCTTGCTAGGCGGCCTGCCGCTTGCGCTCGGCACCGGGACCGGTTCGGAGCTACGGCATCCGTTGGGTATCACCATTGTTGGCGGGCTGCTGGTGAGCCAACTCCTGACTTTGTTTACCACGCCAGTTGTGTATTTGTGGTTTGACAGGCTAGCCAACCGATTTGAGGGCTTCGGGATGAAAAATGTCTCCGATGAAGTTGCCTTGGAGAGCTCGTAAGTGGAACCATGAGCATTTCCACCCCATTCATCAAACGCCCGATCGGCACGTCGCTGCTGACTTTGGCGCTGCTGCTGGCGGGAGCACTCGCGTTCACTTATCTTCCAGTTTCCCCCTTGCCTCAGGTTGACTTTCCCGTTATTCAGGTCACGGCCGGGCTCCCCGGCGCCAGTCCGGAAACGATGGCTTCGGCGGTCGCGACACCCCTTGAACGGCAGTTCGGACGCATTGCCGGCATCAACCAGATGACCTCGACCAGTCAACTGGGATCGACCGGCATCGTGCTGCAATTTGATTTGAATCGCAACATTGACGCAGCTGCTCGCGACGTTCAAGCCGCCATCAACGCCGCCCGCAGCCAACTTCCGTCCTATCTGCCGGGAAATCCCAACTACCGGAAAGTGAATCCCGCCGACGCTCCCATTCTGATTTTGTCGATGACGTCGGACACAATCACGCTTCCCCAAATCTATGACACGGCAAATTCCGTCTTGTCTCAGAAACTGGCCCAGGTCAGCGGCGTCGGCCAGGTTTACGTAGGCGGCGGCGCAAACCCGGCGGTCCGAGCGGAAGTGAATCCGTCGCTGCTAAATAAGCTGGGCATTGGGCTGGATTCAGTCCGCACCACCCTTGGCGCGGCCAACGCCAATCGCCCAAAAGGACAACTTGCCGGCCCCGTGAATGCCTGGACCCTCGACGCCAACGATCAAATCACGAAAGCCGATGACTACAGGTCTCTAATCGTTGCCGGGGACAAGAGCGGAGGGATTGTTCGCTTGGGAGATGTGGCCGACGTTCAAGACTCCGTCGAGGACGCACACATTATCGGCCTTGCCAACGGCAAGCGCGCCGTCCTCATCATCGTCTTCCGCCAACCCGGCGCGAACATCATAGCTACCGTCGACAGCGTGCTCGCGTTGCTGCCTCAACTTCAGGCTTCAATCTCACCTGCCATAAAACTTGGCGTGGTCATGGATCGCACCACCACAGTCCGCGCGTCCGTTCACGACATCGAAGCCACCCTCCTGCTTTCGGTCGTTCTTGTAATTCTGGTGGTCTTCGTTTTTCTGCGCACGGTACGCGCCACGATGATCCCCAGTATCGCCGTGCCACTCTCGCTGATTGGCACGTTCGCAATCATGTACCTGCTGCACTACAGCCTGGACAATCTTTCGTTGATGGCGCTGGCCATTTCCACCGGGTTCGTGGTTGACGACGCGATCGTTGTTCTCGAGAACATCACGCGTTACATCGAGCAGGGCATGCCGCCTGTGCAAGCGAGTTTCCGGGGCGCGAAAGAAATTGGATTCACAGTGCTTTCGATGAGCACGTCGCTGGTGGCGGTCTTCATTCCAATCTTGATGATGGGCGGCCTCGTGGGGCGCCTGTTCCGTGAATTCGCCGTCACGCTCAGCATCGCAATCGGAGTTTCGCTGGTGGTCTCGCTGACAACAACGCCAGCACTGTGCGCGCAAATTCTGAGGCCACTGAATGAAGAGAAACACGGCCGCGCCTACCGATTCAGCCAGAACGTTTTTGATCGCGTACTGTCGGTCTACAAAACGATGTTGGAATGGGTTCTGCGCCATCAACCCCTGACCTTGATAATTACGATCCTCACGGCTGGCTTGACGGTTTACCTCTATATCATTGTTCCGAAAGGATTTTTCCCGCAGCAGGATACCGGTCGAATCATGGGCACCGTCCAGGCCGCGCAGGACATATCTTTCCCGGCGATGAGTCAGAAGATGCGCGCTTACGTAGATATCGTAATCAAAAACCCCGAAGTACAGACCATGGTTGGCTTTGCTGGCGGCAGCACGTCCCTTAATCAAGGCCGCATGTTCATCATGCTCAAACCGCTAAACCAGCGAACTCACACCGCCGATCAACTCATTGGTATTTTGCGCAAACAACTGGCGGTCGTCCCAGGAGCAACTCTTTTCCTGCAATCCGCCCAAGACCTCACCATTGGCGGACGTCAGAGCCAAGCGCAATATCAGTTCACCTTACAAGGAGAAGATCTCACCGAACTGAATACTTGGGCGCCGAGACTGCTAGCCAAACTCCGGGGAGTGCCCCAGCTGCGCGACGTTAACACGGACCAACAAGACAAAGGCTTGCAGTCGAGCGTCATCATCGACCGTGATACTGCTTCGCGCTTGGGGATTGCGCCTCAGGACATCGACAACGCGCTCTACGACGCTTTCGGGCAACGCCAGGTATCTACGATTTACGAGCCTCTGAATCAGTATCACGTAGTGATGGAAGTCGCGCCACAATATCAACAAACTCCGGACGCGCTCGAGAGCGTCTACGTGAAGTCATCGACTGGAGCCATGGTGCCGCTGTCTTCGATTGCACACTTTGGCCCTTCGAGCACTTCACTCGCGGTTAATCATCAGGGGCAGTATCCAGCGGTAACGATTTCGTTCAACCTGGCCCCCAATATTTCGTTGGGAGAAGCGACGACAGTCATACAGAATGCCGAGCGCGCCATCGGGTTTCCGGGCACGATCCACGCCAGCTTCCAGGGGACCGCAGCCGCATTTCAGGATTCGCTCTCCAGCGAACCAATCTTGATCCTGACCGCGTTGCTCGCCGTTTACATTGTTTTGGGAATTCTCTACGAAAGCTACATCCATCCAATCACGATACTTTCGACGATTCCTTCCGCGGGCGTCGGCGCGATTCTCGCGCTCTTGATAACACACAATGAACTAAACGTCATTGGCCTGATTGGAATCATCCTATTAATCGGCATCGTCAAGAAGAACGCAATTATGATGATTGACTTTGCTCTCGATGCTGAGCGCCGCGAGGGTAAGTCGCCGGTCGAAGCTATCCACGAGGCTTGCTTGCTGCGTTTCCGTCCCATCATCATGACTACCATGGCGGCTCTGCTCGGCGGACTTCCCCTGGCGCTGGGAAGGGGCGTAGGCTCTGAACTTCGGCAGCCGCTAGGAATCACCATTGTTGGCGGATTAATTCTTAGCCAGGCGCTCACGCTATTCACTACTCCCGTGGTTTACCTCTACATGGATCGTCTCCGCCTTCGCTCTAGCAGAAGGCGGCAGCCTGCCGTTTCCTTAGCAAATCCCAGCCCACATTCCGCCGATTAAGTTTTCCACGCGATCCCGCTTGGTGCTTATCGCCGCTCGGAGTACACTCAGGCGGTTCCGATTTGGAGGTATTGACATGATGCTGGGAATGTCCCTGCAAACTTTCACCATGCTGCATGTGGCCATCAGTCTCGTTGGCATTGTCTCGGGCCTGATTGTTGTGTTCGGTCTTATTTCGGGCGAACCTCTTGACCGCTGGACCGCGCTGTTCCTTGCGACAACAGTTCTGACGGACGTCACTGGATTCATGTTTCCATTCGAGCATTTGTTGCCGTCACATATCATCGGGACCATTTCACTGGTCGTGCTTGCGGTAGCCATTGTCGCGCGCTATGTCCAACATCTGGCGGGGGCGTGGAAGGTGGTCTACGCGACGACGGCCGTGATTGCGCTGTATTTCAATGTTTTCGTTGCCGTCGTGCAGTCTTTCTTGAAGGTCCCTGCACTGAACGCGCTGGCCCCAACTCAGAAGGAGTCGCCGTTCTTCATCGCCCAAACAGTCGTGTTGCTGGTTTTTATTGCGCTCGGAGTTTATGCGGTCAAAGGTTTTCGCAAAGCTGCGCTGCGTGTGGCTTAGTCAATTTCGACATGGAGTATTCAAAAGGCGTACACTCATAAGGTTGCGCAGTCGGGCCGGCAGTCATCTGGGGTTGCGCACCGTGATACCGAGAAGGACGTCCGCGAGGGATTCCGCGATGCATGCGACCCAAATTATCTTTGGCCGCCATAGAGTTTGCGGGTCGTTACTGCTCAAAATAAAGGGATTAGGAGTCATATGTCAGCAATCAACGGGGATAAGGCAAGATTCAATCGTGAAAGAAAAAAGAAAATCGCACAGCGCCTTCGTAACCGCAAGATGATCGAAGGTATCGAGGAGCCGTCCAAGGCTCCCAAAGCCGTACACGCGAAGCCTCCGGCTGAGCGGTCTTAGCTACGGCAGCACGCCGATTCATATCGGCATCCCTCGTAGACGGGTCCGAACCATTTCAACCATTTTTAGGGAGATATTTATGCCTAGAGGGCGATCGTCATTCACGAAGCGACAGAAAGAACAGACGCGGCAACAAAAGCAAAGAGAAAAGACGGAACGAAAAAACCAGCGCAAGCAAGACAAGCCTGAAGGGGTAGATTCTACTGTCGACGAAATGCTTGAAATGAGAGAACACGCTGAGGCTCAGGCGGCGCTCTTTCGCGTAGGTTTGGACGAGTCCGATGCCACCGATGAGCCTTAACCTTTGCTCTTCAAGCGGGCGAACCGTCGTAGAAATTTGCTAGTGGCGCGACTGCCCGCGCTAAGTCCGGATTTCCGGGCCCTGACTGACGAAAACACCCAGTGCAGTCCCGAGTATCCCGCCTGCGCATCCAATCGATCCACCTATGGCGAATCGTATTGAGAACTACGCCCTAATCGGCGACCTCCAGACTGCCGCCCTCTGCAAAAATGATGGTTCAATCGATTGGCTTTGTTGGCCGCGATTCGACTCAGGAGCATGTTTCGCAGCCCTATTGGGGAATTCCGACAACGGCTGCTGGAAGATTGCCCCGGCCGATGCAGTAGAGAAAATTTCCCGCCGGTATCGTGACCGAACCCTCATTCTGGAAACTGAGTTTCATACGGCCGAAGGCACCGTCGTCGTGACGGATTTCATGCCCCTGAGGGGCCACCATTCTCACATCGTCCGAATCGTCCGTGGCACGCGCGGCTTCGTCCGAATGCACATGGACCTCATTCTCCGGTTTGACTACGGACAGTCCGTCCCCTGGGTCACTCGTTTAGACGACGGAACTATCCGCGCAATCGCCGGACCTGACATGGTTGTTTTGCGCACGCCAGTCGAATTGCGAGGAGAGAACCTCAAGACTGTAAGCGACTTCACGGTGGCCGAAGGGCAAGTCATCCCATTCGTACTATCTTATTGCGCGTCCTACGCCAATCTCCCGGAGGCTGTCGATGCCGCCAAAGCCCTCGCTGCCACTCAAAATTTTTGGCTGAAGTGGACGGCGCGATCTCCCGCGACTGGGCCTTGGACCGAGGCCGTGACCCGCTCGTTGATCACGTTAAAAGCTCTGACCTACCTTCCCACAGGTGGAATCGTGGCTGCGCCCACTACGTCGCTGCCCGAACAAGCGGGCGGCGAACGCAACTGGGATTACCGCTTTTGCTGGCTCCGCGACGCGACGTTCTCTCTACAAGCGCTGATGCACGCCGGATACGACGAGGAAGCAAGCGCCTGGCAGGGTTGGTTGCTACGAGCGGTTGCCGGGAGCCCCGATCAAGCACAAATCATGTACGGCGTGGCCGGCGAAAAAAGATTGAATGAGTGGACAATCCCCGAACTCGCCGGATTTAACGGCGCCAGGCCTGTGCGCATCGGCAACGCAGCATCCACCCAATTGCAGCTTGACGTTTACGGAGAAGTAGCCGACGCCGCACTCCACTCGCGACAGGCAGGCTTGCCCCAAAACGAAGCGGCCGCTGGCGTGCAGAACATCGTGCTCGAACATCTAGAGAAAATCTGGCGTGAACCCGACCAAGGCATATGGGAAGTGCGTGGCCCGAAGCGACACTTCACTCACTCAAAGGTCATGGCCTGGGTAGCTTTCGACCGCGGCATTAAGAGCATCGAGCAATTTGGACTGGACGGGCCGGCGGAACATTGGAAAGAAATACGAGATGTCATCCACGAGGAAGTCTGCCGCGAAGGGTTCGATCCCAAAGTCGGAAGCTTTGTGCAATCGTACGGCGCTAAGGACGTCGATGCGAGCCTCCTGATGTTGCCGCTCGTTGGCTTTTTGCCGATTGACGACCCTCGCATAGCCGGCACGATCGCGAAGATCGAACGCGACCTCATGTGTGACGGATTGGTACAGCGCTACGACACGAGGACCACGGCAGACGGCTTGCCTACCGGGGAGGGCGTCTTCCTGGCGTGCAGTTTTTGGCTTGCAGATATTTACATTCTTCAAGGCCGAACCAAAGAAGCGGAAGACCTATTCGAGAGATTAGTTGCTATGTGCAATGACGTGGGCCTTCTGGCCGAAGAGTACGATCCGAAGGCAAAGAGGCAAATGGGGAATTTTCCCCAAGCCTTTTCGCACGTCGCACTAATCAATACTGCATTGAATCTTTCGAAACCTCATGGCCCTGCCGCCGAACGCTCACAAAAAGGCCGAAAGGTTTCCAGATCTTAGGCGATCTTGGCTGGCGGGACGGACGCGCGTGTATGTAGAAGCACCTGCTCTATCGTGGGCATAAGGTCAAGTGCCAGCCGGGACTTGGCCACGTAAGCGCGAACCCCGGCTTGCGACGGCAATTGTGCCATGAGCCGAGCGTCCTGTTCGGTGACGACGATGGTTGCGCACTCGGGCGCTTGATCGTGAATTCTCTTCGCTACTTCAAAGCCACTTAAATCTGGCATGGAGAGATCAAGAAGGATTACATCGGGTCTCAACTCGACGGCCTTGGCGATTGCACTATTTCCATCAATCGCTTCCGCACAAACCGTCCATCCCGCACAGCTTTCCAGTAGGGTCCGTAAACCCCGCCTTATCATGGCATTGTCATCCGCGAGCATGATGCGTAGCTGGGTTACGGGAATTTGGGTCGCCATCTTCGTCAACAATCTAACCTAAATTAAGAATTCAATCCACTGTTTTATACCGTGGCGCTGACATGGCGCTACCCTCAACAGGGTATTCCAAAATGGCCCGCGATCATACACACTCTTCATCAGGGTTGCCTCACAGCGGTTGCTCTTGGACCGTTCGATTGAAACCTGAAATGGAAAGTGTGAGGTTCGCATGGCAGCTAAGATCTTAATCGTCGATGACAGTCCCGTTTTCCGCCGAAGCCTGAAATCGGCCTTAGCAAGCCGCAATGATTGGGAAATAGTTGCAGAGGCAATCGACGGTTTGGAAGGCGTAGAGCACACCCGCAAGCATTTGCCGCACCTAATCATTATGGACTTAATCATGCCGAAGCTCACCGGCCTCGAGGCGGCCACGCAGATATTGGCTGAATTTCCTGACATGCCGATACTGCTCTTAACGCTCTATCTCACACGGGAACTGGAAAATGTCGCCAAATCAATCGGCATAAAGGCGACTCTGTCTAAGATGAGCATGCACGGCTTCCTGGAATGCATTGAAGCGCTTCTAGGCAGCGGTATCGGCCCTGCTTCGCCGACCGTTCACTAGCGCCATCGTTCTCTACAGTAGCCACACCCTTGTATACAGGATTGAAAGTATTGTGCCGATGACAAGGCGCGCGGACACTGGTCGGGTCGGTTATTTCGACAGAGAGGACTAATCATGAGCAGAGCAATAAGAACTTTGAGAAACTTCGCGGGCACCAGCAGCATGATCATCGGCGCGGCCGGGCTTTGTTTGGCTGGTTACACCATTGTCAGATCCATCCCTGACATCAAACGCTACATCCGCATCAGCAGCATGTAAAAAGTCACATGAGGGCGACAAAGAAGATTCGACCTTGAAGGTCGTTTAGCGGGAAACCCTCAGGAGATTTCGTTGTCTTCGCATCTCTACGGCCTTGCCTCACATTTGGTGTACGGCGGCACTGCGGGCTTGGTTCGTGGAGTCGTGCGAAACAACATTTAAAGCCTGCATTCTAGTAAAGAATTCCTGCAATCGAAGCCGACATCAGGTTGGCCATCGTTCCCGCGATCATGGCTCGAAATCCTAAGCGCGCCAGCTCTCCGCGCTTGTTTGGCGCCAACGCACCGATCCCTCCGATTTGAATTCCAATCGAACTCAAGTTAGCAAAACCGCACAGAGCAAACGTGGCGATCGTGAAAGACCGCGGATCGAGCGTGGCATGCTGTGGCCCCAACATCGAGAACGCCACCAGTTCATTCAACACCATTCGCGTCCCCAGAAGATTCCCAATCGCCGCACAATCGTGCCAGGGGACGCCGATTAACCACGCAACCGGAGCGAACAGCGGCCCAATGACGCTCTGCAAACTCGATGGGAACCACTTGATCCCATGATGGGCCAAAGCGCCGTGAACGCCGCCCATGATGCCATTCAACAGAGCAACCAGTGCTAGAAATGCAATCAACATAGCGGCGATATTCAGGGCAAGGTGAAGCCCGTCGGTGGTGCCGCGCGCGATCGCGCCGAGCAGGTTCTCGCCCTTCTCCGCAGCCACTTCTTCGTCGCTCATCACAACGCGCCCCGCCGTCTTCGGTGTTTCCGTTTCGGGGACGAGCATTTTCGAAATCAACAGCGTCCCGGGCGCGGTCATGATCACGGCGCTAAGAAGATGTTTGGGATCGATGCCGAAGGCGATGTAAGCAGCCATGATCGCCCCTGACACGTGGGCCATACCGCTCGTCATCACCGTCATCAACTCGGAGCGCGTCATCTCCGGCAGGAACGGGCGGATTGTCAGCGGAGCCTCCGTCTGCCCCATGAAAATGCTGGCCGCAACGTTCAAAGATTCCGCGCCGCTCGCTCCCAACAAGCGCGTCATCACTCGCGCCGCTTGTCGGACAATAAATTGCATGATCCCGAAGTGATAGAGAACCGCAAAGAATGCAGCGGTAAAGATGACAATGGGCAAGACCTGGAACGCAAAGTAGAAGCCAAGCTGCGAGCCGCGTTTGCCAAGATCGCCAAAGACAAACTCCGACCCAACCAACGCATAACTTAGCAGGTGGTTGACCAGATCACCGGCAGTTTGAAACAACGCTCGGCCAGCCTCGGACTTAAGCACAAACACGCCAAAGGCAACCTGAAGTCCCAGCCCCCAAGCCACAGTCTTCAGCCGGATCGCTCTTCGATTACTGGAAAACAAATACGCCAGCCCGAGCATTGCGAGGATTCCCAACACCCCGGTGAACCGCCCCATTCATTTCCCTCTCGTCATGCCGATGTCGTTCTGATTACGGGATGATTGTAGATCGTAAGGAAGTGTGGCGCTGCTTTGAGTATTTGCCGGAGGGTGAACAAAGCGCAGCTGGTCGCAAGACTCTCGGCTGAATGTAAACAGTCTGCCTATCGCTTGGATGATTCTGCCGGGACTTCGGATTTCGTAGCTGGCTGCTTCTCCGTTTTCTCGGTTGGCTTATTAGCCGGACTATCGCGATCGCCTTTGGCTTTCTGGCCCGCGACAGCCTTCGCACTCTTTCCCTCGGGTTCTACTGCTTTCGGCATGGATTTCGCTTCTCCGTCCTCAGGTTTCTCGCTTGCGAGATCGGTCGGGCCGAAATCTTTCTGCTTCGCATCTTCGCTGTTTGACCCCTTAGCTGAATCCTCGCCTCGATCAGTTCCCTCATCCCCAGACGTTTCGCTTTTCTTTACCTCTGGCGTGGTACTCGCCTCTGCCGGCCTCGTCGTCTTCAATGCGGACGCCAGCAAAGCTCCCATACGCACCCGCGTCGCGCGCCACCTCACGTTGCTCGTTCGCCCGGCTTGTTCCATGAACGGGGCCAGCTTCTCATCGTCTGCCATCCCTTGGGCTTTCAGGAAGAGCAATATCGCAGCGCTCTGCGTCTCTAACTGCTCAAGCGACAGAAACAGCTCATCAAGAATCTGGTCAATCAATTTTTCGTCCATTTCGCTCGGTTCCTTTCAACGCAACACGACGGCACAGAATTTCCTGTGTCAGCAAACCTTGGATGCGGAGGAGCCAAAAGAGGTCCGCTCTCGGTCCGATAATCATCCGCCAATGAGCGGTCGTCACCTAATGGATTGATTGTTGGCGTCCCCGACGGGATTCGAACCCGTGTTATCGCCGTGAAAGTCGTCCTAGAGTTCGTAACTGATTGAAATTAAACGGTACGGATAGCCCTCTAGGGCACTTATCGGACTGTGGAGACGGGTTATCGGACTGTTAACGGACTGTGATGGCCAGGTGCTAAGGAGCCTGAAAATCATGGACCCGACCATTCTTTCCCTGCTGGATTCGATCCCGCAGAAACCAGCTCGCTCCAAACTCGAAACTCATCGCGAACTGATTCGCCAGTTGCGGCGCAAAGGCTGCACGTACCGCGACATTGTTCGCATTCTTCGCGAGCGCGTCGGCCTCGACGTGGCAGTCAGCACGATTCACTCTTTCATCAAGGTTCGCGCCAAACACCGAAAGCAGGTGCAGTACGAACTTCCGCCGCTCGAACCGGACTCGCCCGTGAGTGCCCGCATGAGTCCCGACGGCGTTACTTCCCGAATTGCAGCGCTCAAAGCAAAGCCTGTCGAGCAGAAGGCAAAACCCAAGCACTTTAACTTCGAAGAAAGTGAACCGTTGAAGCTCGTCAATCAAGGAGGATCGCGATGAACACCGAAAAGAAGAATAAGCGCGTCGTCTTCACCATGGGCGGTAAGGGCGGAGTTGGCAAGACTGGCCTGATGGTCTCCTTGGCTGAGTGGTTCGAAGCCAATGAGATTCCGTTCACACTCCTCGACCTCGATACGGAAAACAAGGCACGGGGCTCTCTCAAGCACTTCTTCAACGGGTCGGCAGCCAAGGTGAATATTCACACGCCAGCCGGTCTCGACGCGTTCGTTGATCATCTCGAATCCGGCGCAGCGATCATCCTCGCTGACATGGGAGCCGGTTCGGGGCAGGTAGCGAGTGATTGGTTCGACGCGATGTATGAGGATGTCGCGGCCATCGGCGCGCGCTTCACTGCTGTGGGCATTGTCACGCCAGACCCGGCAAGCGTTGAGAGTGTCCTCGCATGGGCAAACCGACTGCAAGAGCGGGCCCAGTATGTTGTCGTCCAAAACGCCACAAGTCCCCAGTCAGACTTCAGCTATTGGGATTCGGCTGAGCAAGCCCTTCGTTTCCGCGAAGCGCTGTCGCCAATCGTGATTCGGATGGAATTTCGTCTGGCAGAACTGGAGAACCCGGCCCGGCAACACGGTATCCGCCTTGGCCAGGTTGCGACAAGGCAAAATGCAATCAACGAACTGAAGCGTGCTTCCATCGTGATGCGTGCCGAAAGTTACCGGCGGCGGCTCTTCTCCGAGTTCGACCGGGCAAAGGAGATGTTCCTCCCATGAGCGCCGATCAGGAACTCCTAAATCTGGCGGGCGCTGAGTCCGAGAACCAAACCCTGTTCGATGAACTGGCAGGACTAGTGCCCGCTGAACGACAGGCGGAATACTACAGGGTCATCGCGCACACTCGCACCCTCAGCCCAAACGACGAGGTGCTCCGCGTATTGGAAGCGATGGGTATCCTGGCGCTTCTCACGAGAGAAACGCCCGCGGCGATCGCGGTAGAACGGAAGTCTTTGCAGAAGATTCTAGAAAATGCTCTATCTAAGGCTGATGAAGTCGAGAAGCGAATGGCAGCATACACGTCACGGCTTGAGTCACGCATTGCGCAATTACCGAAGGAATTGGAAACAGGTTTGGACCCGCCACGCATAGCGAAGCTTCTGGGCGAGAGCCTGCGACAGTGCTTCCAGCAGTCCGGTCTGCCGGATACGGCCAAAGCGCTTGACCAGTCCTGTTCTGAAATGAACTCCGTTCAAGAGCAACTTGTGAACGTGCTACGAGAAGTAGCTCACCCTGACATCGGAGTGATCGAAAAGGTCAGAAGCGCCAATGACTCGCTCCTGCGGAGCATGACCACTAGGGCGCAGCAGATGGACGATTTCCTTGTTAGGCTGGAAAAGCAGGTCTGGGCCATTTGGCTGCCTGTCGTTGCCACTGCTGCTCTAGCACTGGGATTCGCGTTGGGTACGTGGTTTGCCAACGTGCGACAAGGAACGCCGGAAGCATCAAGTGCCGCTCAGTCACAACAGATGCCAATGCCGGAAGCTCCTGCGCAGCAAGTCGTTCCGCAGCGGAACGCAAAGCATCATTGAGACGGGGCTAGGTCGCCAGGGAGTTCACAAGAGACATGCCGAACATATGGTTCACGGCGGATTTTCATTTCGGGCATAGCAACATAATCCGCTACTGTAATCGACCGTTTCGAAGCGTCGAGGAAATGGATCAAACGATCCTTGACCGTCTCAATGCTTCGTTAAGGCCAATGACATCCTCTATTTCCTTGGGGATTTCTGCATCGGTAGCAAGGCGAAGGCTCTGGAGCACCGCAAGCAGATTCGCTGCAAGAAAATCTTTGCGGTGCCGGGCAATCACGACAAACAAATTCGGAAGTTGACTGAGGAGTTTTCTTGGCTCAGCAACCTCGCGGAAATCTCCATACATGGCCAACCGATCGTGATCTTCGCTCCCATCATGAAGCGTGGCACCTGTATTCGCTCACTCAATTTTTTCTGATCGAAATCAAGCAGGAGCTTGTTGGTAGGGTTCTCGCCATTCTGCGGATCGAATATCTTCGTCCGTCTTCGTTTCTTTTGAGAGTTGCATGGTTAGACTCTCTTTCCGTTTTTCC
>CAVYTO010000003.1:0-146419 GCA_963771505.1 Terriglobia bacterium | reverse complement strand
TTGAGCGGTCCGCGCTACCACCACCACCCCGGAATCGCGCCGCAGCGTTCCCACAGCCGAACGCAGTTGCTCGTTCGTCAGGTCCAGCCCGAGGATGCCCAGTTTTGAAATCACATTCGCCTCGGAATTCGCCAGGCTCACGATTGCGTCCATCTGATCGGGTCATTTCGAGCACCGGAATGTGCAAAGTCTCCCGTTGATCTCCGCGCAACACTACGAGCTTCAGCACTTCGTCGAGGGGATGCAAATAAAGCGCAGCGGTGAAGGCGGGGAGAGTGTCGATGACGCGATCGTCCGCACTTAAAACGATATCGCCAATCTTCAATCCCGCTGAATCGGCTGGACCGCCGGGTGTAACATCGTCGATGACCACGCCCCAGCTGCGCGGTAGTCCCAAAGCGTCGGCCAGATCCGGCGTAATGGTTTGTGCTCCGGCTTTCACTTCCACACGGTGGACGTGGCCATATTTCCGCAGGCTTCGATACACGAACTTTACAACTCTCGATGGGATAGCGAACCCCAGCCCTTCGCTGCCGCCGCCCTGCGAAAAAATCAGCGTGTTGATGCCAACGACGAATCCATCGATGTCAATGAGCGGACCGCCGCTGTTGCCGGGATTGATAGGCGCATCGGTTTGCAGGAAAACCATCGGGCTGTCGGGATCCGGTTGGCGCGAAACCGAGCTGATGACGCCCATGGTGGCCGTATCCTCCAATCCTTCCGGACTGCCGATGGCGAACACCAGTTGACCTTGTCGCACACGCCGACCGGCCCCGAACGCAAGCGTGGGCAAGCCGGTTGTATCAACCTTCAGCAAAGCCAGATCGCTCTCTTTGTGGACTCCAATCAGCTTGGCGTCAAGCACGCGCTGTTTGCCGATCGGTGCAACCTGGCTCGGATCTGACGACACTGTCGACAAAACCACGCGTATACGCTGTGCCCCCTCCACGACGTGAGCGTTCGTCATTATGTAGCCGTCAGAATCGACGATGACGCCGGAACCGATGGCATGTTGTCGCGCGATCAGCGCTGTCTCATTGCGGCCATTGTGGTCAAGCGGGCCATATCCGTTGACCAGTATCTGGACCACCGCAGGCGATACTTTCGCGACCAGTGCTTCAAAAGCGGAATTCAGGTGTGCCAGAGTTTCCCGGTCCTGGGCTGCCAGCTGCTCGGCGCTCTTGTCGGACTGCGTCTTTTCCGCTTTGGGCTGCTCCGGTTTCGCTGGCGCGGGCGACTGTTGCGCCGACAGCGATAACACACTTAAAGACAACAACATCGTCGACAGCGCGCGGGAAAATGGCAACATAAGAATGGCTCCTGGAAGAGTTTCTATTGTGGCAGAAAAACGGAAATTCGGGCGATTCGCCCCTGCAAACCCCAATTGCGGCGGGGGAACCCAAGTGTCCACTCTTGGCACATCGGTTTCCCGCCTTTAAGAGAGGCCCAATCCATGATATAAGGACGGGGTACGAAAATCGCTGAACTCCCTGTCAGGAGAGGCCTCCCGGAGCCTTTGTCAGAAGGCAAAAGCGGGCCGTGACGCGAGGAGGGTGTGTGTCGGAAGCCAGAACGGGGAAGCGCTTTCCCTTGGAACTGCCCATTAAGTTCCATAAGGAAGATGAAAATTCGGAACACAGCGGAATGACCGGCAATTTGAGCGCGGCCGGGGTTTACATCAAGGCCGATGCCTCACTGGAGATCGGTTCCACGGTCGAATTCGAGATAGCCCTGCCCCCTGAAGTAACCGGAGGCAAGGAAACCGTGACGGTGCAGTGTAAGGGCCGAGTGGTGCGCAAGGACGCGCCGTCGGGCGATGCGGAGGCCCAAGGCGTGGCCTGCGTGATCGATTCCTACGATTTCGTTCGCCAATCCTAAAGAGGATTACGCAAATGTTGAAACTTATTCTGGCCGACAATCAGGCAATTTTTCGAGCGGGAATCGCCAAAGTATTGGCAGTGGAAGACGAGATGCGGATTGTCGCGCAAGCGCAGACTCCCGATCAGATGTTCATGGCTTTGGACAAGTTCCGCGCCGCGGTCCTCGTGGTCGCAGGCGGTTTCCACAACGACTTCATCGGCATCGTGCAAGGCGCCGGCAAGGTGAAGACCAAAGTCATTGTGCTGGCCGACACTGGCGAGAGCGCCCAGAAGTATATGGGCGCGGGCGCCCAGGCGGTGGTCTATCGCAACGTCACCAGCCCGGCGCTAGTGGATTGCGTCCGCAAAGTGGCGCGCGGCGACACGTGGGTGCAGGACATCGCAGTGCCCAGCGAACTCACCGAAAACGACATGGTCGGACTGCGGGTTCGCGACCGGCTCACAGCGAAAGAGCTTCGCATCGTGGCCTTGATCGTCCAGGGTTACAAGAATAAGGAAATCGCGACGCAGCTTGGGACCACCGAGCAGGTGATCAAGAATTATTTGCGGAACGTTTACGACAAGATCGGCGTTTCGGATCGGCTGGAGCTGGCGCTGTTCACGATCCACCACCGGATATTGAACGAGGCGGCAGCAGCCACGGCGGCGGCGGCAATTCCGCAACCGCAGGCGGGCGTCATTTCGTAGCAATTGGTTGAAAGCATTGAGAGACCGCCCGAAGAGGTGGTCTTTTTTTTGTTGGCCCAATCCCTAGCGGCGAGTTTGCTCGGGAATTTTGTAACCCTTTGGATATACGACGAGGCAACGCCTGCTGCCTTCTCCCTGACTTTCCGTTTGCAGATCTTCGTGGCCGCGCAAGGCCAAATGCACGATCCGACGCTCGCGAGATGACATCGGCGAGAATTCGTAAGGCGTTTTCATTTTGCGGACGCGGTCTGCGGCAACTCCGGCGGCGATTCGCAGTTCCTCAATCCGCAGGGAACGATGGTTGTTGCAGTCGAACGAAATCTTTTCGTGCTCATTGCCCGGCAGGTGCAGCATTTCTATGGCGAGCAATTCGATGGCTCGCAGTAACTCTCCGCCGCGTTCTAGCAAAAGGGAAGAGTCTGGGCCCGTGAAGTCCACCAATATCTCGGGATGTTCCCAATCACGTTCTTCGGGCAGCGGCGGATCGACCGTGATCCGGTATTTCAGTCGCAGTCCGCCGAGGCGCACCACTCCGCTGAGGAATTGGTTGATCTTATTGGCTGCGGCAATCTTGTCGGGAATCGGCATAGCGTATTTCTGACGACAGTAGTCTACTTATCTTTTTTTCTGGCGCGCTTTAAGGCCATTTCACGCATCTCGCGGCCCAGGCTCGTCTTGTTCATGATGGACTGCTGGGCCAACGCGATCAGGTTTCCTTCCGACCAGTAGAGGCACAATCCAGCAGCCAAATTCCAGCTGATAACTCCCAGCATCACCGGCATCATCAGGTTCATCACCTTCTGCTGCGACGGATCCATGCCGGCTTGCGGCGTCATGCGCTGTGTGAACAGCATGGTGATGATAATCCCAATAGGCAGAATGTGCCACGGGTCGGCCGACGAGAGATCGCGGACCCACAGCCAGTGCGCGTGGCGCAAGTCGAGCGCAGCGCCCAGCATGCTGTAGTAGGCGAAAAGGAAAGGCATTTGGATGACAAGCGGCAAACATCCGCCCACGGGGCTGACGCCCTGGTTCTTCATCAGCGCGCCGATTTCGATGTTCATCTCCTGGCGGCGCGGATCGCGCACAGCGTACTTCTTGTACTTATCTTTGATCGCGTTCATCTGCGGCTGAATGCGCTGCATTTTCAGCGCGGACTTCATGCTGGAAATTCTCAACGGCAGCAGGACCAGGTTGATGATGAGCGTCTGGATGCAAATCGCCCAGCCCCAATTGTGGATGATGTGTTCGTAAATCCAGTGGAGCCACAGGAACAAGGGCCGCGCGATGATACGAAAGAACCCGAAATTGACCAGTCCGCGAAGGTCGGCGTCAGCTCCGGAGATTCCGGGCACGGAAATTGACTCCACCGAATCGAGCGCCTTAGGACCAACATACACGCGCTGCACGGTGGGGCCGCGGGGATCGCCGGCGGCTATACCCAGCACTTCGACCTTCGTGGTTTCGGAATTGAGGTTGGACGCATCTTTCGGGACATCCAAACCGTTTCGCAAGGTGACAGCGGCGGCGTTGAGCGGATCGGCGGGAATGAAGACCGCCGCGAAATATTGGTCGACAACGGCAGTCCAATTAAACGGGCCCTGAAGCGTGGCGCCGCTGCTGACCTTCTTTGTGTCCAGCCGCTCGATCTTGTCGTTGTATTGATAATTGATCTGGCTGAAATACGAAGAGGTTCGCCCATAGGACTTCTGCGCGCCACGGGTGCCGGGAGTGGTCTGATCGCCGAATCCGGCAGGCCATGTAGTGTAGGCCGGGATCGTCGTACCCTTTGATGCGACCGAGGTTTCGACGCCGATCACATAGCTGTCGTCGAAGTGGAAGGTCTTACGCACGACTAGGTCCTGGTCGGCGTATTCAAAACTCAGATCGCCCGGCGCGGACAGCGTGCCGCTTCCCGACGATGTGTAGAGAGCTGAAGTCAGCCGATTGCGGACACTTTCGTCGTATGTCCACAGCGAGAACGGATAGCCGTATTTTTCCGACGCAACGGAATTGACCAGTTCGAGTGGCTTGCCGGCATCGTCGTCAAATTTTTTGAGGATCCACGACTTCACCAGCGCCCCGCGATTGGTGAAAGTGATGCGGTAGTAGGAATTTTCTACGACGGTCTCAGACTCGGCGGCGGCCTGCTTCGCCGAAACTGGCTCTCCTGCGGCGGCCATGGCGGGACTTGCTGCCGGGGAATTGACCGGTGCCGCGTTCGGCTGGACGTTTGCCGCTTGCTCGGTGTGCGGCACTGGGGACGGTTGCGGTAAATATTTTTTCAGCAAGGGCTGCGAGAGCAGGATGACGATAAACGTCAACGCAAAAACGAGAAGCAGGCGCTTCTCCATTCCCGGCTCTTGCTGCGGATTTTTAAAATCAGGCAATTCGACGCCTCTTCATACTTTAACCAATCTCAGCGAATTCTCACTTGCCCGCTGCCGCAACCGGATCGTAGCCGCCCTTTACAAAAGGATGGCAGCGCAATACCCGGCGCAAGGCCATCCATCCGCCCTTGATTGCGCCATGCTGCTCGACTGCTTCCATCGCGTACTCGGAGCAGGAAGGCACATATCTGCACGCCGGGCCAAACATCGGCGAGACGACGGCTTTGTATGTCCGCAAAAGCGCCAGCGTCGCACGTTTGCCGAAGTCGCGAGCAGAATTCATTTTGTGTTCCCGACCGCTTGCGCGGACGATTTGTTCACCACTTGCATGGCGCGAGCCAGTTCGGTTTTGATCTCGTCGAAATCCGCTTGCAGCAGCGATTTCTTCGGATTGACGACAATATCCACCTGCACTTCGGCCAGTCCCAGCAGCCGGACTGCTTCGCGCAAGCGCCGCTTCATGCGGTTGCGCTGCACCGCCCCGCCCAAGGCCCGGCCAACTGTGAATCCGATTCGCGCGCCGCCGCCATTCGGGCGCGGCAGGTAAAACACTGTCATGTGCTTCGCGAAATGCCGTTTCCCCTGCTTGTATACCCGCTCGAAATCGGCATGTACCAGCAGCCGGGAAGCCTTCGAAAGGGCTGGCTTCCGCTGTGAAGACAGACTGCTACCGCCATTGGGAGCGTTCCCGACCGCCATTTACTGTCCAAACTCGGAATGGTAGATCAAGACAATTCCGGAAATACGGGAGGTACCACTACTCGCGGAAACCGGCCTTTACTGCCACGCGTTTGCGGCCTTTGGCGCGACGCCGCGATATGACGGCCGCGCCGTTCTTGGTCTTCATGCGCGTGCGAAAGCCATGCGTCTTTGCGCGACGGCGCCGATTAGGTTGGAAAGTGCGCTTAGGCATGAAACTGGATGCTCCTGACTCGATTAATAGCGAAAAGACAAGCTATGAGTATAAATGAGCAGATGCAGACGGGCAAACCGGGCCGCGGGCTACGTATGGGAAATTCGGCCTGCACCTCCCAACGAGCTTGTCATTCCGAGCCATTCGTAGTCGCGCAGCGACCAGAATGAGCATAGGAATCTCGTTATTCCCTCCGTGAACGGGGTGCAGCCACTTCGCTGTGGTACACCGCCGGGACAACCTCCACGCTATAATCACGGGCATTCATGGATGCCCCCACCCGTGCGTCGGACCTCCACAGACGGCCCATCCAGCCTGATCTTCAATCGAGCGGGGAAATTCAACGAGCAAAAAACTTGCACACTATGCAGAGTCTAAGGAGCAACGTAGAATTGTGGCATTTTGGAGGTCAAAAGGAATGTCTACTCGCATACAACGCCGACCGCGGCAGCCGACATTCTGGTCTAGATTTTTAGACCTCGACCGCCCCGCTCAAGCCCCACTCGGCCAAAGTGCTGCTTGAATGGCTACCCGCCCTGCTACGACTGGAAGCACAAGGACAAGGACCACCAAATGCGGAAGGGGTCTACCAGAAAACCACAGCCGGACGCGCCCGGCCCGCCGGTCAAGAACTACATCACGCGGAACGGGCTCGAGCGACTTAAAGAAGAGCATCGGTTTCTGCTCACCCGCGAGCGTCCGGCAGTGACGGAGGTGGTGGCGTGGGCCGCCGGGAACGGCGATCGCAGTGAAAACGCCGACTATCAGTACGGCAAGCGGCGGCTGCGGCAGATCGATGGCCGGATTCGCTTTCTCACCAAGCGAATCGAAGCCGCGGAAGTGGTGGACCCGGAAGCTCTGCGAACGGGTCAGGCGGCGGCGAGGGCATTCTTCGGTGCGACCGTGCGCTATGCCAATGCCGCGGGAGCCGAGCGAGTGGTGAGCATTGTTGGCACCGACGAGGTCGATCTTAATCGCAACCACATCAGTTGGGTGTCACCTCTGGGGCGCGCGTTGATGAAGTCGGCAGCCGGAGACAGCGTAGTCCTGCAACTGCCGGGCGGCACAGAATCCCTGACCGTGCTGGAAGTGCGCTACGAGCGCATTGCTGTGGAACCGTTCCGTGAACCAGCTGGTTCCGAGGCCTCGGCAAAGGGACGCCCTCGATGAGCCAGGAATTTTTTCTAGAAAGTTGCGGTACAACTTACTTTTCGCGACTCCGTTTTACAAATCGAGTGTGATCCATGCCGGCGCGTGGTCGCTCGCATTTTCTTGGCCACGGGCCCATCGGTCGACGCCGCCGTCCACCAGCCGGTCCGACAAATTCGGTGACAGCAGAAAGTGATCGAGCCGCATGCCCTTGTCTTTCTGCCAGCGTTCAAATTTGTAATCCCAGAATGTCCAGAGCGGCCCGTCCGGATGCAGCTTCCGCATGGCGTCGGTCCAGCCTTGAGCCAGCAACCGCGCAAAAGCCTGCCGGCTCTTAGGTTGGATCAACGCGTTGTTATCCAACGACCGCGTCGGATAGATGTCCTGCGGCGTCGGGACGACGTTGTAGTCACCGGCCAGCACCACGGGTGCTCCGCTCGCCATGAGTTCGGCGGCGTGCGCGATGAGGCGCTCAAACCAAGCCAGCTTGTAATTGAATTTCGGTCCTGGCTGCGGATTTCCATTAGGAAGATAGATGGAAGTGATCAGCACTCCCTGAACCGCCGCTTCGATGTAACGAGCTTGCTGGTCTTCATGATTCACGGCGTCATCCCGAAGGCCCGCGTCTTTACCAGCGGGCCGAGGGATCTCCCCTGGCACACAGTGTCGTAGCGGGAGATCCCTTCGACCAGCTAAAACGCCATCAGAATTTAAAACCGACCCACTAGGCAAGCTGGTGCGAGTCAGCACGGGAGCGTGGTTTCGCGCGAGAATGGCCACGCCGTTCCATGACCGCTCCCCTTGCCAGACTGCTTCGTATCCGAGAGCCCGAAGGGCTTTCACGGGAAAGGCTTGCTGCTCGGCCTTGAGCTCTTGAAGACTAACCACGTCCGGTTCAGCTTTCGCTAACCAATCCAGAAGGTTGTCGAGCCGCTTATTGATGTTGTTAATGTTGAAGGTCGCGACTTTCAGGAAGTGCCTTTCTCCGCTGGTCAAATCGCTCGAACTTCTGTTCGCAGGTTGATACGTTCTGCGACCTCTTGATATATCGGTACGCCTAAGTCCTCGCCTGCTTCCAATGTCACGGCGAGAGCATAAGGGATAGGATCATCTAGACGTCCAGCATCAGCACGGCAGTTCACTTTCAAACGAACGGCAGCACCATCGATGTAGGCCACTACGGCGTCTCCCTCGAAGATCTCATGTTGCATAGTGCCGCGCTGCACAGTCTGCCAATCAGCACAACGACGATCCACGTTCAGCGCGCTCGCGGGTGTACTTACCCATAATCCAGCACGGCGATAATCCCGGTGCAAGGGATTGATAGGAGTAAACCATGCCAATGTGACGGTAAGGCGACGCACCCCGACAACGCCGGATAGACTCGGAGGTAAAGGTAGCTCGTAAAGGTGTCCTTCGCCATCGGCTATCTCTGCGGCCGAGATAACTGTGACGCGATGGTTCTCACAGGCCAGTACACGTTCGAGGCGAACGGCTCCGTAGCCGAGATATCGCGCAATGTGGTCCCGAAAATCGTTACCTAATTGCAAACTCTGCCGCAGTGCTTCCGCCGATTCTGTCCAGGAGCTTCCGTGCGCAAGCAGAGCTTTCGTGAGTACCGCAAGCTGTGCAGCATTCCATTCCACGTTCAGAGCGTCCAGCATCTCTAAGATACGATCGCAGGAGCGAGTACCTAACGCCGTCGCACCGCTTGTCCCACAAATGTAGCGACTCGCGCGCAGTTCTGCTCCCTGACCAGGAGAAGCAACCAATTGACCAGGCCCGGCGCGCGGGGTTGGTGCTAACACCAAAATGCCGTTCGGCTCGAGCGGGTTCAGAGACATACGATAGAGTTGGAGACCTCCTTCCAACAAGACATCGGGCTTGACACCCCGCTTGAAACCGAGACCAACTCGGTTGAGGGGGCTCGGATAGCCCGTATCGGGATAAGGGTCAATCAGTGTCGCCGGAACGCGTACGCCCGAGTCATCGCCATGGATACTGCCGACTGTAACCGCGTTCACTGACTCCGAAGGAGAAAGAATGCGACGCAAGTGGGCATTCATATGAATAGCGCGCGAAACCGCAGAAGACAATTCTGCCGATGTGAGTTGGGCTAGGTCTGCGTGGGCAATGTCGAGTTCAATGTTGGAGCCGTCATTCCCTGCGCTAATCAAGAACAAGACACCATACCTCCATGAAAGCCAGTCAACCATTCGGGCAAAGGGACTCATTGGACCATCGAGGGGTCGACTAGGATCACCGATTGAAAGATTCAGGACGCGGACCGTCGGTGCTACGGCGGCCGTCTGGCCCTCGCCCTCATAGAGTCGTTTGACCGCTCCGTGCAACAAGTCCACGGTCAGTTGACCTGTCGGGATCGCTTCACTCCGGGGCACACGAAAATCGCGTGGATCAGGCCGCATGATAGGACGCACATAGAGCGGACGAGTAATCGCGTCTTCAGCAGAAGAAAGATCGCCCCGCACAATGAGCGAGGCCATCGCCGTACCGTGTACCCTTTCTATCGCCTGATAATCCTGTTCCCAACCCTGCGGGTCATCGACAATGAGACGACCCGCGAGCAGAGCGTGATTCGACAGTGGCAATCCGTCAAGCAAACCCACGCGAGGAGGTCCCAACGGGAGGTCTGCGGCTCCCACAGCACCTGCGAATGGAATTGGAAGGGTGTCTGGGGGCGACGAAATCGACTGTCCGGTCGGACGAAAAAACATAACTTCGTCCAGCTGCAACAGTCGAACCGCCTCATTCTCAAGAATCCGTGTAGCGGTGGCTGCTGGAAGTGAACCTAGAAGAGCGTGGTAGCCAATCTCTGAGTGTGTTGCGGTTTGTGCGACTTGCCCTCCCACTTCCCGTATCGCTTGAGCAACTTCGAGGCTGGCCCTCTGCCGTGTCTCTTGGCTGCCGCGAAACCAAAGTTCCGCCTCGAACAAGACATTCTGCCTGCCATTTTCGATATCAAAACGCCAGTTTGCGAGAAGGCCCGTGTCACGCAGACGATCTTCAGCGTTCCACAACCGCAGGGTCCGCAGCCGACGGAAGAGCTGGCGCCACTTGTCAAAATTACGTCTGAAATTGCGTTCAGGATCTGCCTGGTAGGCCGCCCATAGGCGTAACAATTCATCCAAGGCCGCACGATTCGCCATGACCAGAAAGAGACGGCCGCTTACTGTGGCATCCTCATTGTTTGGACGGTAAAAGTCTTCGTCCGCAGCTATCTCTTCATCGATTTCGGCGAGCCATTCCATGCCGTCGATGCGACGAACCGCGTTGACAAAGTCTTTGATTGGACCGACTGTCTCCAGAACGATGACTTTCTCCGGCTCCGCGCCCTCAACATCGGCTCGGAGTGCGGCAGCCTGCTCATCGAACGCTTGTTCGAGCCTTCGGATCTGCGGTCCGATTCGCGCGCCCTGACGAGTCGCGCTTGGTAGGTGAATTTGAGGCCTTCCGCTGCCCCTCTTGGATCGAGCGGCGGTTACGTGCGTAGGAAAAATCAGAAGCGGCAGAGTGGCCATTACCATCAGCACTCCTCTTGGGGTGGCTCAGGATCCAGAGCTTCAGTTGCTCTTGAAAAACTCGGTTTGGGTCTGCGTCTCCATTCAGCACACATCTCCGCAAAACATCCTGTGCCAAATCCTGTAACTCAGAGTAGCTTGAACCCTCTAAGTCGGCAATGGATCGTTTCGTCTTCCTAACATTGAACTGGGGAAAACGTGAAGCCAGCAGGTCAAACCACCGAGCAATGTTCTCCCGGTTAGGCAGAGGCAAGTTGATGCGAATCTGAAACCGTCTCCACACGGCGCGATCTAACAAATCCGGGTGGTTCGTCGCGGCGACAAGGATCACATAACTTGGCAACCGATCAACTTCAAGAAGCAAAGAATTGAGCACACGCTTGATCTCGCCTGATTCCTGGCGATCCTCGCGCTCTTTCGCAAGCGCATCGAACTCGTCGAAGAACAAGACACACTGACGCAACCGCGCATATTGAAACGCCTCCTGAACTCGCTTCGCCGTCTCGCCAAGATAGCTATTGACTACCTTCTCGTATCGAACCACCAGAAAGGGCACGGACAACGCCGTAGCAATCGCTTCTGCCAACGACGTTTTGCCGTTCCCGGGGGGCCCAGTCAAAAGCACTCGACTTCTCGGCTCGAGATTATAGGACCGAAGTAAATCTGCGCGCTGCTGCTCTTCAACAAGTTGGTTGGCTAGAATTTCTACGGTCGACGGGAGTATCAAGTCCGACAAAGCCACATCTGCCCTCTGCTCCAGTAGCAGTTCGGCACTCGGGCTCTTGAGAACAACCTGGACAGGTATATCCCGGTTTCCTTTTGAACCCGACGCTGCCCGAGCGAGAGCATCCGCAAGAATGTGATGGGTCTTGGCGCGTTCTTCTGCTATCAAGGCTTCTACCGTCTTCGTGAATAGTTCCTGCTCTCCGTTGAATCCAGCCTTGACTAAATTGAGGAGCAAGTCCGATCGGGCCACCAGATGATCCTCCACGTTAAGTTTAGCAGTCTACGCTCTGTCGCCTCATCGGATATTTTCTGGCAGTGCAAAATGCCTAATTCCCCAGAGTCTGCCCTGAGCGCAGTCGAAGGGTTCCGCGTAGCCGAATGCGAGCTAACCTGGGTTGGCCGAGCAGTTCAAGATCTTGTGATGGTTCAAGTAATTATTTTTCACCCCGGTTGGCGCCCCCGAAATCAGAGGAGAGAAAACCGCGGACACCAAATGATGGGGCGCGAACCTGGGGCACCGGGCTTTTTCAGACCTAATTTATGAAACGGTGAATTGCCTCGTTGGCGTTATCTTGGAATGAAGTGTTTTTCAAATCAGTAAAAAAGGTGCTCTGGTCCACCATTTCCCCTGATAACTTACCCTCTTTACTGGCATAAAACACGCCGCTTTTATACCGCTCATCCGAAATGGCATCTACAAAGCGTTTTGCACCTACTTCCAGCGTATGCACCATTCCGCCCATCAATGGGAAGACAATAGGCATCATCACAAACTTCAACATAAACCGCATTGGCGGGGGAAGACTATCTGGCGCCTGAGTTCCTTTTGTATTTCCTGGGCTCACAACAACAAACTTGAGCTTAGGATATTTTCTTGCCATTGATAACGTCCACATGGTTTCCGCATACTTGACATATGCGTATGCTTGCAATGCGTTGAACTTCTTACCAAAATATGATCCATCAAGAACAGCGGCAAACTCATCCACAGAAGAAGTCGTCATTGAAACTCGTTTTACTCCGAGCATCTTTACTCCTGGAACAGCTTCCGCACTGACTGACAGAACTGTTTTCCTTAACTTGTCACGTTTAATCAATTCCTCCACTAGAATCACATTGCCTAAAATATTTGTGGCAGCTAATTGATTCATGCCGGAAGGCGTGGAATTCGCAGCCGTTTTCCCAATTACTCCACCTGCATTTAAAACGATTGCATCAATAGGTTCCTTTATTTCTTCTACCGCTTTTCTTACGGAATTTGCATCCGTAACATCCCCAATAATAATTTCAAAAATCTTTTTCCCTGTTTTCTGCTCAAGGTCTTTTTTTGCTGCTGCCGCCCTCGCTCGATTTCTGCAAAAAAGGATTACCTTTCTTGTTTCGCTTTTCAATGCGAACTGTCGGGCAGTCTCTTTCCCAAGCCCAGCATTTGCTCCGGTTATCAAGATACTTTCGCAATGTTCCATGGGCGTCTCCTGTAATTTACTGTCTTGCAGCGTTACATACGCGAGAGTACGATACCAACAGATGCAATGCAAGGAGATTCGTACTCAATGGTAACTATTGTCGCGAAGCGCCCGCCAGGACGTCCAAAAAGCTTTATCCCCGACGAAGCACTCGACCGTGCCGTTGAGATGTTTTGGGAGCATGGGTATGAAGGAGTCGACGTGGATCGGATCGCGCGCGCCGTGAACGTCACCAAGCCCGCGCTATACCGAGCCTTCGGAGACAAGTCCACCCTGCTACTTAGGGCGGTTGAGCGCTATGCGCTGATCTATGGAGCTCCCAAAATGGCAGCATTCCAAGCGGAGCCGGACATCCATAAGGCGGTGACTGCCTTTTGCGAGGCTACCGTCAACACCGCTACCGGTGACGCTCGCAGCGGCTGCATGTTGGCCGCTGCTGCGCTGGGGCATTCGGGGCGGGTAACGGAGATCCGTTCGTGGCTCGCGAAGGGCCTCACCGTATCCGCTGATATATTCGCGAAACGTTTCGCGCAGGAAGTAAAGGCGGGTCGCCTGACTCGCACACCCTCTGCCAAGGTGCGAGGCCGGTTGCTCGTTGACTTGCTGCAGGGCTTGCAGCTTCGCGCCAAGGTTGGTATTACACGCGAGCAATTGCTGCAAGACGCCCGAAGCTATGTGCGCCTGATTCTTGGCAAGTAGATCTAACCCACTTCTCCGGGGGGATGCGTCTGCACGAGTGCCAAGTCGCCTATGCGCTCTTAGGGGCTAGTCGGCGGGGCCGGGGTGACATTAGTACGAGATCAATCGCTCGTTCTAGTCCTTCCTGCTTATTTCTGCGGGCGTGATTCCGGAGGAACCAGTCCTGCGACGCGGTAGTAAACGACCAACTGGCCGTAATGCTCCCCGCAATGCTCAAGCAGCCCGTAAGCCATGTCATAGACACGAACTTGCTTCTGGGAGACCGGATCAACCGTCAAATCGCTCATCCCTTTATCGCCCTTCGACTTGATGGCGGCTTCGGCATCCGCGAAAGATTTCTTCACGAAGGCGACAATGTCCGCCTTCGTCTTGTACTGCTCGCGTTTAGGATCTTCTCCGGGAGGCATCTTTTTTCCCATCGCCGGGTCGGTGAAGTAATAGTTTGAGCCCGCCGCATGGAGCAACTGCTCGGCAAAGCTTCGCTGCGCAGGCGTGGGCTTGAAATCGTATTTGTCCTCAGGAAAATCTTCCGCCATCGCAATCATCTTTCGGCCAACATCGTTCCAGCCGTCAAGAATCACCTGTGTCGGGCTGGCCACGGCCATAACGGCAGCTTCTTTTTTCGTTCCCATTGCGTTCTCCTGCGCGTGCGTGAAGGTGCTGCAAGCAAAGACGATGACCGGGATGAACCAAACTTGTTTGAAAGACAAAAACAAAGATGGTTTCTTCATAACGTCTCCTGAATTTGTTTTCTTTCGTCGGCGCTAAAGCGAAGCTGGCAGCCAACGCATGCTCGGGAAATGTTACCACCCTGACTACGTTGTCATTCCGAGCCTTCGCAGCGAAGCGAGAACGTGCGTGGGAATCTGCTTCCGATGACGCATTTCAGTGGCTAGTAGTTTTCATTCGAAGCCTCAAATCCATGGCGTATGGCCGCTTCAAGTACATCGATGTTTATGTCTTTTAGAGTTTTAAACTTAATGCAATATCCGGTCACGCTCGCTTTGCCAAGCGTCTTCCCATAGGTTTTGGCTAAGTAGGTCTTGTCTTTGAGACCAAGGATGTAAACCGAGATTCCAGTTGTGTTTGCGCTTGTGCCAATTTGAAAAAACTCTTTCGTTTTTCCATCGGCATATTTTATGGTGTGTGATCCATATCCAATATTAGGGTTACTGACAACCTGGCCTTTGCTGTCTTTGCCGTCGGAGAACCATAATTTGCATCCCGGTAACACTTGAAGTGTGAGCAGGTGCAACTCTTGCATCTCGCGACGTTTCGGTTCAGGCTGGCTGGCGATGTACTTTTTGATTTGTGCTTGTACGTTCATAGAAACCGGGACCTCCAGCAGCTGCAACCGCGAAGATTCGCAAACACCTAGCCGCCATCTTACCCGCGCTCCCGGCCCGCACGCACCAAAGCGACCTGGCGCAGATGCCATCCCTTACACTCAAACTACATGCTCAACCGGGGATATGCGTTTACCACCATCATCGGCGGCAAAGATCATGGACGCTCCCTGCTCTCCCATCTGGCAAGCCTTTACCCACACTCAACCGCACAAGCTTGGCAACAAAAACTGGACAATTGCGAAGTGACCATCGGCGGCGTGGCCGCGGCCGGAACGGAATTACTCGCAGCAGGACAAACCCTTGTCTGGAACCGGCCGCCGTGGGACGAACCAGATGCTCCCCAGCACTTCGAAGTTCTGTTTAATGATCCGCATCTGTTGGCCGTGAACAAACCTGGCGGGCTGCCAACCCTCCCCGGCGGCGGATTCCTGGAAAACACCCTGCTGCGACTGGTGCAAAAGCAAGCGCCCGAGGCAAATCCTGTCCACCGGCTGGGCCGGGCCACGACCGGCATCGTGCTTTTCGCCAAAACCGCGCAGGCCGCCGCGAAACTCGGCGCGGACTGGAACACGCCGCGAGTGCAAAAAATCTATTGTGCGCTGGCGCAAAACATCGCACAGCGCGATGCCTACGAGATCCTCACACCCATCGGACTGGTACCGCACCCGCGCATCGGCATGGTGTGGGCCGCCAACCCGAGAGGGAAGCCGTCAAAGTCGTTGGCGAAGGTGGTCCGACGAAACGCAAGCACTACAACATTTGAGGTAACTCTAAATTCGGGGCGCCCTCATCAAATCAGGATCCATCTGGCATCCATCGGTCATCCGTTGGTGGGCGATCCTCTTTACGGATTGACGGGCCAGCCTCTAGAAAATCTTCCCGGCCTCCCCGGCGATGGAGGATATTTCCTGCACGCCCGATTTCTAAAATTCCACCACCCCATCACCGGCGAACAAATCAATCTTGAGGCAGCTTTACCGGCGGGATTTGCAGTGCGTCAGTAGGTTCAGGGCCGGGGAAATTTGGTGCAGAAAATTCGGGGTAGACGGAAGTGACTCCAATTATGGTCATGCAACGACGTCGTGTATTGCTGGCCAGCCAAGGGTGGGCGGTGTGTCTTGGCCGAATTGGGGTCAGTTCCGTCTCTTCCCGAATTTGTAATTACCATATTGCTTGGTATATATACCAAGCAATATCAAAAAAAGAAGCGATGTTCTATCGCTTACGGGACTGATGCTTTTGCACTGGCATTGTTTTTCTATTAGATGTCTCACTTGGTATATATACCAAGTGAGACATGGTGGTGTATAATTTAGAAGTCCATAGAATTGGGCATTAAACGTCCTGTCACCATCAGGATGTGCGCCATCAAAGGCAGCTTTGGTATATATACTAAAGCTACCTTTGATGGCGGGCGCACGCAGATCCAAGGCTCATAGTTGGAAAATGCAACGTTCTTAGGAGCACTTTCAAAAATTGGCAACACGACTACAAATCGCTCGCAAGGACATCGTCGCCCTATTCGATAGTCTGCCGAACCGAATTTTCTGGCCCAGCGACATCTCAAGGATGCTGACGCAGCACCGTGATTTTTGGCGTCTTGCGCAAAGCACTACGACACCCGTCTTTATTAGGTTTCTTGTCGACAAAACTCCCATGACAAGGGTCGATATCGTAGCTGTGCATCACAGCGCCTCCAGCGCCGTAAGATACATTTGGAAAGAAGCAACTCCTTACGAAATTGCGCTCTCCTTGAAGCGGAACGCATATCTTTGCCATGCCACTGCCCTTTTCCTGCATGGCTTAACTGAGCAAATCCCATCCCGAATTTTTGTGAACTCAGAACAGAGTCCAAAACAATCATCGGGAACACTGACTCAGGAAGGCATCCACAGGGCCTTTGCGGCTAAACAACGAGAATCAAATTTCGTGTTCCGTTTCAATGAAAACGAAGCGCTGCTGCTTTGGGGCAAGAACACTGCCCAGCTCGAGGTGACACCACTGGACTATTCCGGGATCAAGCTACCAGTCACCAGTGTGGAACGGACGCTCATTGATATCGTGGTGCGGCCAAACTATTCCGGCGGTGTCTTTCAAGTTTTGGAGGCCTACCGCAGCGCTCAGACACGAGTTTCAGTAGGAACGCTAATAGCCACCCTCAAGAAGCTGTCGTACGTTTACCCGTATCACCAAGCCATTGGTTTTTATATGGAACGCGCTGGATATCCAGAAAAACTGTACAGCAGACTCAAAGATCTCGGACTTCAATACGATTTTTATTTGTCTTATGATTTGCGCGACAAAGAATACATTGCTGACTGGCGTCTATTTGTTCCAAAGGGATTCCATTGAGGCGGCAAGGCGAACCACAAAATCGAAATAATAGTCAAACATTTGTAGCGTACCCGTGGTTGAGGTGCGTACGCTTTCCCAATCTGGACGGTGAAATTCTCGGAAGCCCTCGATTACTGCTAATAAAGCGGTGGGCACTTCCTTCGCTGCAAAAATTTGACGCGCCAGTTCCAAGTTCTCTGCTGAGGTTAAGTTCGCGCCGGTCTTAGATACGATCAAGCGAATATCGAAAAAGTCTCTAGCGCGGGGAGACGGATTTCGATTGAGGGTATATTCGGGCATCTGCTGGCAGATTGCGCGTAATTTCTCTATCGCGATCATCTCCGCGGAGTAGACAAAAACTGAATAGGCATCCAATTCAACTTTTTGCTTGCCCCGAACGTATTCGCACTTGCTCAAGTCAATTGTGAAGACCCGCTGCTGATTCGGGCCAATGACCAGGGAATCACGGCGAATTGCATCAATGTGGCCTAATAGCCCTTCGTATTTGGCCCGTTCCATCAGTTTGAAGGAGATCATGTAACCGCCCCAGCGGGGGCTAGCGCCTTCTCGAGGTACGCTGGGCTTCTTTTCGAACTTGAAATCGAAAACGACGAGACCTGCAGCGTTGAAGCGCCTTTCCAGTGCCGCTGATATGCGCTTTTCAATATCTTCGAGATTGTCGAAATCATTCTCTATGGAAAAATCTAGATCAAGAGAGGTACGATCACTTATGCCAAGGGCAATGTTGAGAGCATTGCCCCCTTTCAGAACCACCTTATCGAAAAGGACATCATCCGAGAATAGAGCCGTGATCGCAATTCTTCGTACGGCTTGGAAATCAAAAGGCGCTTGTGGCATAGGTGAATAGTGACACAGGCGCTACAAGCCATCAATTCTCCCATCTCTTTCTCCAATACCTTTGACGGCGGGTGGCGCACCCTTTGAAGCCAGCATAAAGCCTGGGTGGCCCATCCTTGATGCAGGTTTATCGCAAAGGGTGGGCCTATCCCGGCTGGTCTCTTTACTTCTGGGGACGCGACTCCGGCGGCACAAGACCTGCGAGGCGGTAGTACCCAACCAGCTGGCCGTAGTGTTCTCCGCTATGTTCGATGATGCCGTACGCGATGTCGAGAACGCGCGATTTCTGCCCAGGGAAATAAACAACCTCCGTCGTCATGCCTTTTTCGCCTTTCGCCTGGATGGCGGCTGCGCCATCGGCGAAGGCTTTCTTGACGAAGGCAACGATGTCGGCCTCGGACTTGTATTGGTCGCGCTTCGGATCTTCCGGGGAAAATATGGGGACATCCATGATAAGTAAAAGTCAAGAGGAGACGGAGGTCTCCTGACGCTTGGAAGAGTGGGGCCTCGAAGCGGCGTGGGGCGGATGAAGTTGGCGAACGGCGTGCGATCCGCAGCATCGGCCAAAGCAGCAGCTTGGCCAGACATCCATTTGCGGGAAACGGGCGTGAACCCGGTCCACGAAGTATGAGTTAGGGTTGACCGGCCGGCCTCGATACAGACGGTAAGGAGCATCGGGAGCAAAGACTCCTCTGCCCAGTCCCCGAGTTGGCGAGGAACGGCCAATGGATCGCGGCTGAGTTCGAAGGTTCTACTTCTTAGGCAGCTTTTTGTGTCAGTACTTCCGAGGGTGCGCGCACTTGGAAGCTCTGACCACTTTTGTCGACCGCCAGCAGATAGGCGACGAGTTTGCGGGCCACGGCCAGTGTGGCGCGGTTGCGATGTCCGCGTTCCAGTTCGCGGGCGTGCAACGCGGCCAGTTGCGGATTCCAGCGCGGCGCCAGTTTGGCGGCCTCGATCAGCGTGGTTTGCAGCCAGTGGTTGCGCTGCTTCGAGATGGGCCCGCGTTGCTGCTTGCCCGCCGAAGATTTCAAGGCCGCGGTCAGCCCGCAGTAACTCATAGCCTCGGAGTTGGAGCGAAAGCGGTGCGGGTCGCCGATCTCCAAGGCCCAGGTGAGAGCGGTAATTTCTCCCACGGCGGGAATGCTCATCAGGCGTTCGACGCGTTCGGCCAGTTCGGCATCGGCGAGCAACTCGCGGACCAGCCGCTTCTGTGTGTTCTCGAACATTTCCAGCGCCCCGCGACTCAACCGCAGCAGATCGATCACCGATTCCGGCACCTCTTCGAGATTTTCCAGTAGGTGGGCGAAGTATTTCTTGCGGTGCAGCTTCTCCTTCACGTAGAGCGCGCCGGTTTCCATCAGCAGCCCGGCCATCTTGTTCTTCATGCGCACCGCTTCGCTCACCACCAGGCTGCGATAACGCAGCAGGCGGCGCAGTTCGCGGATCCGCGGCGGCGCCACATAGCAGGCCGGCAAAAGATTGCAGCGTACCAGGTCGGCGATGGTGCGCGCGTCGATGGTATCGCTCTTCTTCTTGCCCGCGCTGATGGCTTTCATCTTGGCCGGATGCGCCATCTCCAACTGCTCGCCGTAGGACTGCAGCGTGTCGTAAATCCAGCCGCTGAACAAGGTTGCTTCCATCGCTCCGCGCCACGGTTGCGGACGGGCCGAGGCCCATTGCCGCAAGACCTCGCGTTGCGCCAGCACGCTGCCTTCTTCCACGATCTCGCCCGCGGCGGTCTTGACGCAGAAACTGATGGCTTTTTTGTGAACGTCGAATCCGATATAGTGAAGGCTGTTCATAGGGTTCTCCAAGTGAGCTTTCTGAGCCAGCGCTTTCTTCGCCGGTCTCAGCATCGTAGCCGCTTCGAGAACCCTTCTTCATTTCACTTATGCATTCATACAGACGGAACGTACTCCGTTTCACGATCCCTACGAATATATCCCCGGCGCCTCATGTCCAAGCTTCTGAACGTACTCAACGTACGGACGGAACGTACTCCGTTTCACGATCCCTACGAATATATCCCCGGCGCCTCATGTCCAAGCTTCTGCACGTACTCAACGTACGACCCGGGATAAACAGTGGGAGTGCGGTCCGTGCCGCTCTCGCCGCCTAGTTCGAGCACACGTGAGCCCAGACCGCGAAGGAACATGCGGTCATGCGATACGAAAATCATTGTGCCTTCGAAATCTTTCAGCGCGCCCACCAGCATTTCCTTAGTCGCAAGATCCAGGTGATTGGTGGGTTCGTCGAGCACCAGAAAGTTTGGCGGGTTGTAGAGCATGCGTGCCATGGCCAGCCGCGATTTTTCTCCGCCGGAGAGTGAGCGAATTTTCTTGTCCACGTCTTCGCCGGAGAACTGGAATGCTCCTGCCAGGCTCCGCAGCGCCCCGATACTGTCCTGCGGAAAATCCTGTTGCAACTGCTCGGCGACGGTGTGGTCGGGATTGAGTACGTCCAGCGATTGCTGCGCGAAGTAGCCCATATGCAGGCTGGCGCCGAGCCGCACGCTTCCGGCATCTGGAGCACTTGCTCCGGCAATCATCTTGAGTAGCGTGGTCTTGCCGGCGCCGTTTCTTCCCATGACGGCCCAGCGTTCTCCGCGGCGGATAGTGAGATTGAAGCCATCGTAAATCACGCGCGGGCCGTAACTCTTGTGCAGATCCTCAAGGACGGCCACCTGTTCGCCGGATCGCGGAGGTACACGAAACTCAAACTTCACCACCACGCGTTTTTTCGGTAGCTCGATCTTCTCGATCTTATCCAGGGCTTTAATGCGGCTCTGGACCTGGGCTGCTTTGGCCGCGTGCGTTCTGAAACGATCAATGAAGCGCTGTTCTTTTGCCAGCATCGATTGCTGCCGGGCGAATGCTGCCTGCTGATTGCTCTCTCGGATCGCTCGCTCGCGCTCGTAGAAATCGTAGTCACCTGAGTAGGTGATGATTTCGCCGCCGTCGATCTCCGCGATCTTTGAGACCAGACGATTCATGAACTCACGGTCGTGCGAAGTCATCAGCAGCGCGCCGGGAAATGACTTGAGAAATTGCTCCAGCCAGATGATGGATTCGATATCGAGATGGTTCGTCGGTTCGTCCATCAGCAAAACATCCGGCATTCCGAGCAGAACGCGCGCCAACGCAACGCGCATCTTCCACCCGCCGGAGAGAGCGCCCACGTCGCCGTCAATCTGATCGTCTTTGAATCCCAGACCGTGGAGCACTTCACGCGCTTGCGATTCGAGCGCGTAGCCGCCTAAATGCTCATACTCCTCCTGCACATGACCGAAGCGATCAAGGATGCGGTCCATGTCATCAGCCTTGTCAGGATCGGACATCTCGCGCTGCAAGGCCTCGAGTTCGTGATGGAGATCGCCGACGCGACCGCTGCCCGCGATCGCTTCGTCCAGCACCGAACGGCCCTGCATTTCTTCGACGTCCTGGCGAAAGTAGCCGATGGTCAGCTTCTTGGGGACAGACACCGCGCCGTCGTCGGGAGTTTCCTCCCCGACCACCATACGGAAGAGCGTTGTCTTGCCCGCCCCGTTGGGACCGACCAGCCCGACTTTTTCGCCGGGATTCAACTGGAATGAAGCGTCCACGAAGAGCAACTGCTTGCCATACTGCTTATTGATGTTTGAGAAAGAGATCATTATTAAGGAGCAACTCGCGGGGAATGGCCCGACTTTGATTCTAGCTTGCCGTGCCGCAACGTCGGATGCCGAAGCTTTGCGCCCCTTGCAAAGCTGGGCAACACGGGCGATGGCTCACGTTTTTTAGCGTTTAGAAGGCAGGATTACCGGCGTTTAGGTCGATCTCGCCCATCCTTGCAAAGAACGCAAGAATGGGGCAGCCTCTGTCGTGGTGGATCAGGAGAAATGCGAAGGGATGCAAGCCCCGACCGTCCCACACGCTAAACCGTGCCGGAATGGTTTACCCTAGTCGGCAGGAGGCTCGGCCATGGCAATCCTGGGTCTGATTTTTCTCCCCATTTTCGGGTTTGGATTTGTTTTCTATTTTTTCCCTTCGATCATCGCGCTGGCCAAGAGCAGGCCGAACACGCTTACGATCGTGCTGATCAACTTCTTTCTCGGTTGGAGTTTGATCGGATGGATCGTCGCGCTGGTGATGGCGCTGCGGGAAGATGTTCGGCCCATCCGGGCTTGATCGGGGAATGAAAGCGATTGCCGTTATTCCTGCGCGCCTGGCGTCCACCCGGCTGCCGCGAAAGATGTTGCGGCCGATCGCGGGAGAGACTTTGATCTCGCGCGTCTACCGCGCCGTTCGGTCTTCGCCGCTATTGGACGACGTGATCGTCGCCACCGACTCTGAAGAAATCATGGAAGTTTGCCGCGACAACGGATGGCCTGCGCGCCTGACGTCCGCAGCGCATCGCAGCGGCACCGATCGCGTCCACGAAGTTGCGCAAAGCGTTGACGCCGACGTTTATCTGAACATTCAAGGCGACGAGCCACTGACCCGACCCGAACATATTTCTGCGCTACTCGAAGTCATGCGCGATAGCGCCGTGCAAGTCGGAACGCTCATGACTCCGGCATCCGCCGAAGACGTGAAGAATCCCGGCGCGGTGAAAGTCGTCACTGACCTCTCCGGCAGAGCGCTCTATTTTTCGCGCGCGACCATTCCCCATGATCGCGATGGGGTAAATCCGCGTTACATGAAGCATCTGGGTTTTTACGCCTACCGAAAAACTGCGCTGGATGCATTCTGCTCGTGGCCGGAGTCGGCGCTCGAGCGCAGCGAACGCCTCGAACAACTTCGTTTTCTGGAAAACGGTGTCGCCATCAAAGTAGGCCAAACGCCGTTCGACACTGTAGGAATCGACACTGAAGAGGACGTTAGGCGGGTCGAGGAAATTCTCAGCAGCGGATCATCCAATGCGGAGAAGTTTAGAAACTAGGTATGCCCGCGGAGGGCCCGCCTGGTCGACTCGATTCCAGGGTTTCCACGCCAGGCGTATAACGTAAGCCTGATGACGCGCAAGGACTGCGTTGAGAACCACGCTTGCCAACGCGATGAGTAGTCATCTATCGCAAACCGCTTTACCGAGCTAATGGATCCCGTATTCGAAGTGGGGACGCAACGTATCAGTGGCGCGGCACATGCTCCTCCAAGATTGGTCCAATCTAGTGTTTGACAGTGGCTGGAACAACAGGGCCGCCGGAATACATGGCCCGGGCAGCATCACGAAGCCAGCCGTTTGCCACAGCCCCTTCGGTTTCGGTTCACGATTCTCTAAGGTAACCAAGTCGTCGTCTCCTAATGTTAGCGGGGCATAGTACTCCACACGTATTTTTTTGCCCTCGTAACTATAGACGAAGTCGCCGTTCACGGAAGATTGTCCCGCTGGCGGCCGGGGCGACGGCCCATGTTGCGTTGAGTAGAACCGAGAACTATTCAAGATCATCGCAATTGTTGCCCTGCCGTGGCCACCAATGTTTACTGCCTTTAGGGTGTACGAGGGATGCCCCGAACACCCGTTTATGCTCATCTTTACTTGGACGCCTTTGGATGCAGAGATTCCCATTGAGACTCCGGAATCAAATGTAAGATTCCCCACCCCAGTTGACGAAATAATGTTCGCTACCTCTATTGGAACGGGGGAGTTCAGAAGAGCTTGGAACAGTTCGATCGGCTTTTGACTTAGATTCTGAAGGGTAATCAAGTATTCTCGTCTGTGTTGCAGGTCGAGCTGGCCCGCATAGTCGTCGTCAAGAGTTATTCCCGCTTGGGGCTTCATGATGAGCACTACATTCGGCGGTGTATGTTCCAAGGCGTAAGGCGGCACAGGAAGGTGCTCCCGCAGAATGGGTGGAACAGCCTGAGTAGCTGCTTCCAGCCAGATTTTACGAGGCACCTTAACCATCAATTGGTATGAGTAAAGTGGAAGTGAAAACCACAACGAAAGCGATGCAGTATGTCAGTAAGCCGATGCCGAGGTTTTTGTGGGCATGGTCTTTCATGGCGGATTGGCCATTCCTTACCCATATGGCAACGTGGGTCACGACGAGGGTTACAAAAAAAATACCAACGTTGGACACCACGAAGCCCAGCCAAGTTGTGCCAAGAGCAGTAACAAATAAACTCCCGCATCCCAGACCATTTCGATTGAAAACGGCCGGGCTATCTGGCAAAGAACAGCTACCATGATCGCGGTCTCCAAAACTGCAGAACTGGGTATCAACCGAATGAATCAAAGGGTCTCTTTGGAAATCAACTACCCAACTTCGGGAGCACTCCGAGGATTTTGTACGTTTCGGACTCCATTTTCTTTCCGTCGAGGCTCACCGGCCATTTTAGTTTTGCCTTGCCTCCATCAAATTCAACCTCGATATCATCCACGATCGGCATCCGACAACTTCGGTGATTTCCACGAGGGCCAGCCATGCGCTCTTTAAATTTACTTTCACAGTTGACCACTGCAACTCGACCGTCAGGCAATTGAAGCGAAAAAGTTGCTCCCCGCACGTAGTAAGACACTTGCCGAGCCGGGGTGCTCCAACCTGTAGTGTTTGCGGATCCATTACAGTTCACAATCGAATCGCCAGAGCAAGTAGCCGTCATGTTCGATGTGGAATTTGAATAGCCGGGCACGATATAGGTGTAATCGGTCTCGCTCTCCTGACGATTCAATATCTTCACTCCAAGCGTCTGGGCAAAGGACGGTAAGACGAGAAAAGCAGCAATAGATGCAAGAAAGAAAGGTCGCATTCGTGTTTGCCTCTTGGGGTGCGAAGTTCTTATTTACTTCAACGCTTCGTCGTGCCTATATCAGAAGACGATTCTCGACCGAATCCACATGATCTTCCACGGAAAAACTTGTTTTGAGAAACTCGATTGTGGCCGCATCCCTTAGTCTGCAGACCACATTCTGATTCGCAAATGCGCCCTGAAATGTCTTGTGCTCGTTCAAGGGAAATGTTTTTCGCCAGTCTACTCCAACTAAATATTCGCACTTGTTTAGATCGTTGACATCGTGTCCTAGATTGGACTCCAACGCGAGCGATAGTATCGGGGACTTACCTGAGACGAAATCTCGAGCCGCTACAGATGTTGCCGTCACGATTCCATATCCCACATATCCAGCTTGCTTCTGGCGGGTGGCCCAGCTTTACGTTGTTTGTAAAGCTGGGGGCGGCAAGGTCGGCAGTCACAGCTTTTCTTGTCGGGCGTTGGGTAGGCTGTCATCGTGTCCAATCATCCCACGGGCTACTATGGTACACGCGATTCGCATTACATCACGGGTAGTTGCTATCGTCGGCAGCCCTGGCTGGCCAGCCCGCATCGTCGCGATCTGTTTCTTAGAGTGCTAGAAGAAGTGCGCCTGCGCTACGCCTTTGTCGTTGCCGGATACGTCGCGATACCCGACCCCATTCATCTTTTGATCAGCGAGCCGGAACGAGGCGATCCCTCAAAAGTGATGCAGGCGATCAAACAGGGATTCGCGCGGAGAGTGCTCAAATCCGTGCGCAAACGACGAGTGGCAGCGCAGCAGGAGTTGTTCGCGGTCGGCGCCATACACGTATGGCAGGCGCGCTTCTATGACTTCAATGTGCGGACGGCGCGCAAACGAATCGAGAAGCTGCGCTACATGCACGAGAATCCTGTGAAACGCGGACTAGTGAAGGACCCCGGGCAGTGGCGCTGGAGCAGCTATCGGAGTTACGCTTTCGGAGAGCCGGGCGCAGTGCGAATCAATCAATGGGGCGAAGCCAGCATGAAAATCTCGCGGCAGGCAGCATGAATCCCCAGCTTTACAAAAAACGTAAAGCTGGGCCACCTGCCCATCCTTGCAAAGAACGCAAGAATGGGGCAGCCTCTGTAGTGGAGACGCAAAGCTCGGCCAGCCCGCTACGGATTTTGTAATGGATGCTGTCAGGGCGCCGTTAGCAGAGAAGGCCTTGGTCAGCTCCCGGTGTCGGCCTTTCCCGCTTCTTCAATTTAGAATGAAGTTCCGCCTGCGCGGCGAATCGCTCGAGGATTTATGACGATGCAGGATGATTCCGCGGTATTGCTTGTGGTTGATATGCAGCGCGCCTTCGACCATCCGCGATGGGGCGAGCGTAATAATCCGCAAGCGGAAGCCAATATCTCTAGGCTCTTAAAGAAGTGGCGAGACAGCCGCTGGCCGGTGATCCATGTTCATCACGTGAATCCGGATCCGAAAAGCCTTTTTAATGGCGAAAGAATCGCCGTGAAGCCGGAGGCGAAACCCGTGCCCGGAGAACCCGTGATCACCAAGAAGGTGAACAGCGCATTCATCGGAACGGACCTAAGCGAGCGGCTTACCGCGATGGGCGCGAAGAAACTCGTGATCGTCGGACTTTCCACGGACCATTGCATCTCGACCACAGTTCGCATGGCGGGTAATTACGGATTCGATACTTACGTAGTTTCTGACGCGACTGCGACATTTGAGAGAGTCGGCAATCGCGGGCAACACTACACCGCCGAAGAGATGCACGATTCCGCCTTGTCGAGTCTGAACGGAGAATTTGCGAGTATCGTTAACACAGCCGACTTGATGAAGTAGTTGCCGTCGATATCCATGAGCGGAGACGCATATCAGAATCGCAACCTGGAACGTTAATTCGATCCGCGCCCGGCTTGACCATGTCACCGCATGGCTAAAAGAGCGGGCGCCCGATGTTTTGCTGTTGCAGGAACTGAAAGGCACCGAGTTTCCGTCGGCCGCTTTTGCCGATCTGGGTTACGAGAGCATCGCGGTCGAGCAAAAGGCGTACAACGGCGTTGCGGTGCTGTCGCGGCATCCGATCGAGGCTATTGGCAAAGTGTTGGCTGGTGACCAAGCGGACACCCACGCCCGTTTTCTGGAAGTGAAAATCGACGGCATCCGGATTGTGAACATCTATTTGCCGAACGGGAACCCGGTCGGCACCGAGAAATTCGCCTACAAACTGGCCTGGATGGACCGGCTGATCCAATATTTGACGAGTCTCAGGGGCCAGAACGTGCCAGTGCTGGTGGGCGGCGATTTCAACGTTATCCCCGAAGACATCGATTGCCACAAGCCTGCCTCGTGGATCCGGGACGCGTTGTTTCAGCCGGAGCCGCGAGAGCGATATCGCGAGATGCTGAGGCTTGGGTACACCGATGCCTTCCGCTCACTGCACGAAGGCGAAGGCGGACAGTTCACGTTTTGGGATTATTTCCGGCAAGCCTTCGACCACAATCGAGGGATTCGCATTGACCACTTCCTGTTGTCGCCTGACTTGGCGGAACGATTGGTGAGTTGCGAAATAGATCGCGGTCCTCGTGCGCAGTTAAAGCCGTCAGACCACACGCCAATTATTGTGGAGCTGCGGTAGAGTTCGTTAGATCGCCGACGACGCTTCAGGGCGCAACCTCGTGTAGTAGAGCGCCCACCAAATCAGCGGCAATTGCAGCGGCAGACGCAGCCAGCGAAACCATTCCTCCCTGCGAATCCGTTGAAAGAAACGTGGCCGACCGCCATGTAGATGTTGGCCGGGAACACAGCTACCAGCAGCGCTGCCAGTCCGAATCCCGCAGCCCGCCGAAACCGAGGCAACAGAAGACCGATCGCGCCGAGGATTTCGGCGGCGCCGCTGATTTGAACCAAACGCAGCGGACAAGGCAAGAAAGGCGGCATGATTTTCAGGAGTGGAGCGGGCGCAATCCAATGCAGCGAACCGGAAATGAAGAAGATGCTCGCGCAGATGGCCAGGCCGATCCGGTAACGGAGAGAAGATGACATGCCTCAATGCTCCCGCTGGAAGCGGTAGCGGCCGCTACGGTCTCGGGCCATATTTTCCGTAACTTTTAAGAATGCGCGAGCTGCGTTGGAAAGGCTCGCAGATTTGCGATGGATGAGCCGGAGTTTTCGCTGTAGCTTCAGTTCGCGCACGACAATGCGGATGAGTTCGCCGCGCTGAATTTCATTCTCCACACTCATCTGCGGTACCAGCGCCACCCCGTTGCCCATGGCGACGAAACGCTTGATCGCCTGGAGCGTGGGCAGTTCGATATCCATATGCAGCGGCGTCTTGTGCCGTTTGAAAGCCTGAATCACTTTGTCACGGTAGGGCGAAGCCACATTGTGCGCCACAAACGATTCCGCACCCAGCTGGCGAATGCTGACCTGGCGGGATGACGCGAGAGGATGGGTCGGCGGAACCACGAACGTTAACTCATCGCGATAAAGCACGATCGACGACAGCTGAGGGTCGCGCGGGTTGTAAGTGAGGACGCCCAGCTCTGCCTTGTGACCCAAAACATCGTTGGGCATTTCGCTGCCGAGCGAGCGTTGCACTGTGATGCGAATCATGGGATGCAAGCGGCGGAATTCCGCCAGGACCGGCAATAGATAAAGAGCAGTCAACTCGTTGGCCGCGATGGTCAGCTTTCCTTTATGAAGTTCTTTTACCTCGACAAGCGCGGATTCGGCGTCCCGCCGCAGGTTCAGCAATCTTTCCGCGTAGATCTGGAGTTCGCGGCCGGCGTCGGTGAGGATGCCATCTCGCGACGAGCGATCGAATAATAGCTGGCCAATTTCACCTTCCAGCTTGTGCACGGTCTGGCTAACTGCGGATTGAGTGCGATGCAGCTTTTCGGCTGCGCGCGAGAATTTTCGTTCTCGAGCCACCGTCAAGAAAACTTCCAATTGCGAGAGTTCCATCGTTACCAGTCCTTTAGAAAGACTACTTGGCCCATAAGCTGCGCAGGCGAGATGTAGCAATACTAATACTAACGCAATTATTATCATCTTTACTTATCCTGTCCAGACTGGCTACGATTGCCGTTCGAACATCAGGAAAGGTGAAAGATGGAACGCACGCCAATCAGGATTTTTGACACAACTTTGCGGGATGGCGAACAGTCCCCCGGCTGCAGCATGCATGTGGGGGAGAAAGTTCGGCTGGCGAAACAACTCGACCGGCTCGGAGTCGACGTAATCGAGGCCGGATTCCCGATTGCTTCGGAAGGCGATTTTGCGGGAGTGCAGGCGGTGGCGGCTGAGGTGCGGCGTCCGGTCATCGCAGCGCTGGCGCGAGCCTGCGAGATGGATGTGGAACGGGCGAGTCTGGCGCTGCGAGGTGCGGCGCGCGGCCGTATTCATGTCTTCTTAGCCACGTCAGAAATTCATTTGAAACATAAATTGCGAATCACCCACGACCAATGCCTGGAACGGGCGACCATGGCGGTGAGTCTGGCGCGAAACCACTGCGCCGATGTGGAGTTCTCGCCCGAAGACGCCACGCGTTCCGATTACGGGTTTCTTTTCGACGTACTGGCCGCGGTGGTGGAAGCGGGAGCCACGACGTTGAATATCCCCGACACAGTTGGCTACACCACGCCGGCAGAATATGGCGCGTTGATTGCTCAAGTTAACGCCAGATTCGGCGTCAATGGAGTGACGATCTCGACTCATTGCCACAACGATCTCGGGCTCGCGGTCGCGAATTCTTTGGCGGGGGTGGCCGCGGGCGCACAGCAAGTCGAATGCACGATCAACGGGATTGGTGAGCGCGCAGGCAATGCGTCGCTCGAAGAGGTAGTGATGGCGATGCGCGTGCGCGCCGACCAATATGCCTACGAAACCGGGATCGCGGGCGAACATCTGTACCCGACGAGCCAGTTGCTATCTGAAATCACCGGAGTAGAGGTGCAGCCCAACAAAGCGATCATCGGCCGCAATGCCTTCGCGCACGAGGCCGGAATTCATCAGGATGGAGTCTTGAAGAATCCTCTGACCTACGAAATCATGACGCCGCAATCGGTGGGCGTGCCGGATTCGTCCATCGTACTGGGCAAACATTCTGGACGGCACGCGCTGGGCAAGCGATATGAGCAACTCGGGATGGAGTTTGATCGATCACAATTAGACGAAGTCTATAAGCGGTTTGTGTTGTTGGCGGACGAGGTCAAACAGATTGATGACGATCATCTTTTGCAGTTGGTGCGAAAGCGAGGCGAGCGACCGTCGATGGAGACGGTTGCGAAACCGCGGATGCAGGCCATGGCCGCGTCTGCTGGCCCGACCTCGAACGGGCGGCATCGGCGAACAATAGAAACCTCCGGCGTGAAACGGCCGGCGGCTACGTTTATCCCTGCTGCGGAACACTCCAAACAGCCGGAAGATTACTTGTGGGGCGTATAGATCTCGCGTCACTACGCGATCAATCCCCGCGATTGTCTGAAATACAAAATTCGTATGCTTCTCAACATTGTGATCTTGCCCGGCGACGGCGTCGGCCCCGAAGTGACCGCTGCGGCGGTCAATGTTCTAAAAAGCGTTGCTGCTTCCTTTGGGCATGATCTGAACTTGACCACCTGCGAGATCGGCGGGGCAGCGGCGACGAGCGTCGGCGATCCGTTGCCGAAAGACACGCAGACTGCCTGCCTTGCGGCGAATGCTGTGCTGCTCGGGGCTGTGGGCGGCCCGGCGTTTGACCAGTTGCCGGTGCATCAGCGGCCGGAAAAAGGATTGTTGCGCTTGCGAACTGAATTGGGGGCTTACGCAAATTTGCGTCCCGCGATTTGCTTTCCAGGCTTGGAGAAATGCTCACCGCTCCGCCCTGAACTTGTGCATGGCACCGACATGCTGATCGTGCGCGAGCTCCTGGGTGGACTTTATTTCGGCGAACCCCGCGCGACGTCAATCCGCAATGGCCGCCGCGCGGCGGTCGACACCATGCAATACAGCGAACCTGAAATCGAACGCATCACGCGCGTGGCGTTCGATGCGGCGATGGGGCGGCGAAGAAAAGTGACATCGGTCGATAAGGCCAACGTGCTTGACTGCTCACGGCTATGGCGAGAAGTGGTTACGCGAATGGCAGAGGACTATCCGCAAGTGCAGCTTGAGCATATGTATGTCGACTCCGCTGCGATGGCGCTGGTTTCCCGGCCTGCGACTTTCGATGTTGTTCTCACTGAAAATATGTTTGGCGACATTCTGTCGGACGAAGCGGGCGCGATCGTAGGATCCATCGGAATGTTGCCTTCTGCGAGTGGCGGCGGCAAAGTCTGGCTGTACGAGCCGATCCACGGGAGCGCTCCTGACATTGCAGGCAAGGGCATTGCGAATCCTATTGGAACGATTTTGTCGGTGGCGATGATGTTGCGATATTCATTTCATCTGGAAGCGGAGGCGGCTTGCGTGGAACAGGGAGTGGCTGCCGCACTGAACGCCGGACACCGAACGCGTGATCTGCAAGAGAATGGCTTGCCTGTCATTTCGACCAACGAAATGGGAAACAAGATCGCCGCGGAAATCGAACGTGTCAATGCTGCGTCCCTGGTGACGGCCAATGAATGAGAGCCTGACCGGGGGGAAGCTTTCGATTATCGACAAGATTTGGGACGCGCACGTTGTTCGCGAGAGCGACGGACAGGCGCTTCTTTATATTGATCTGCATCTTGTCCATGAGGTCACTTCGCCACAGGCTTTTGATGGGTTGAGGGCCGCTAACCGCCGCGTCCGGCAGCCGCGCAAAACGGTTGCGACGGTGGACCACAATATTCCGACGGAACCGCGAGGCACGCCGATCACCGACCCGATCGCGGCACGGCAGATTCAATGCCTTCAGCAGAATTGCAAAGACTCCGGTATCCAGTTGTATGACGTCGACTCGCCCGACCAAGGGATTGTGCATGTCATCGGGCCGGAATTGGGGCTCACGCAGCCGGGCATGACGATTGTCTGCGGCGACAGCCATACCAGTACGCATGGCGCGTTCGGAGCACTGGCGTTCGGCATCGGGACCTCGGAGGTCGAGCACGTTTTGGCGACCCAGTGCCTGACTCAGCGCAAGCCCAAGACGATGCTGATCGAGATCGGCGGAACTCTCGCCGAAGGGGTGAGTGCGAAGGATTTGGCGCTAGGCGTGATCCGGCAGATCGGGACCGATGGCGCCACCGGGCACGTCATCGAGTATGCCGGAAATGCGGCGCGCGCACTCTCGATGGAAGGGCGCATGACGTTGTGCAACATGAGCATCGAGGCAGGAGCCAAAGCCGCAATGCTCGCGCCGGACGAGACGACATTCGCTTATCTAAAAGGACGGCGTTTCGCACCTGCGGGAATCGAGTGGGAAGAAGCGGTTAACCGGTGGAATGGTCTCGCATCCGACCCGGCCGCGCAATATGACATGCGGATCCCGCTTGATGCGTCGTGCATGGCGCCATTCGTTACGTGGGGAACGAATCCCGGGATGGTTGTACCGGTTGATGGAAGTGTTCCTGAGATCCGCGACCTCAAAATCGACCGCGAATCCGCAGCGCGAATGTTGGAATATATGGGGCTTGAGTCCGGCACGCGGATGGAAGAGATTCCAGTTGATCGCGTGTTCATCGGTTCGTGCACAAATTCCCGGCTGGAAGATTTGCGCGCGGCTGCACGTGTAGCCAAGGGATATCGGGTGGCTGGCTCGGTCCGCGCGATGGTGGTACCGGGTTCACAGGTGGTGAAGCGCATTGCAGAAGAGGAGGGTCTGCATCAGATATTCAAAGATTCCGGATTTGAATGGCGCGAATCGGGATGCTCGATGTGCTTGGGGATGAATCCCGACATTTTGCAACCGGGGGAACGATGCGCATCCACCAGCAATCGTAATTTCGAAGGCCGCCAGGGGCGCGGTGGGCGCACACACCTGGTGAGTCCAGTCATGGCGGCGGCGGCGGCAATCACCGGCCACTTTACCGATGTGCGCAACTGGCAGTTTCGCTGAAAGAAATTCATGAAGCCTTTTCGCATCCATACAGGAATCGTCGCCCCGCTCTACCGGGCGAATATCGACACCGACCAGATCATTCCAAAGCAATTCTTGAAGCGCGTCGAACGCACTGGGTTCGGCGAGTTTCTCTTTCACGATTGGCGAAGATCGAGCGATGGACAGATTGATCCAACGTTTGTACTAAACGACCCCAGGTACGCAGATGCCGGAGTTCTGCTGGCCGGGAAGAATTTTGGCTGCGGATCGTCTCGTGAGCATGCGGTATGGGCATTGGAGGACTTTGGTTTCCGGGCGGTCATTGCGCCGTCCTTCGCCGACATCTTCGCCAATAACTGTATGAAGAACGGTGTGCTAACCGTAACCCTCGAAGAAAGCCAGTGCGAGAATCTCGTTCTGAACGCGGAGAAAACGAACGGTTACGGGATTACAATCGATCTCGCCGGACGTAAACTATCAGACGCGCACGGACTGCACATCCCTTTCCCCATCGAGGATTTCAGAAGGCATTGCTTGCTGGAAGGTCTGGACGAAATCAGCCTGACGTTGCAACACGAAGCTGACATCACCGCCTACGAGGGTCGGCAGAACTAACCTCAAATCGCTAGTCGAGGGTAATACTTGTGATAATATATCGTATTACGATATATAAAACATGGCTAAATCCAAAAAAGGAGGGGCGGCGAATGAGTGGCTCCAGGGGCTAGCTGAATTCCGCCACCAGCTTCGGCTCTTCCTTCACTTCAGCGAGAGTGAAGCCGAGAGGCATGAAATCCAGCCACAGCAGCACCAGCTTCTGCTGCAAATCGCCGGAGTTCCCGCCGGTGTCGCGCCGACGGTTGGCTACGCGGCTGAGCGGCTTGGTTTGCGTCACAACACCGTCGTCGAGTTGAGCAATCGGTGCCAGGAAATTGGGCTATTGAAACGCGAACACTCGGATAAAGACCGGCGGTACATTATTTTGCGCCTGACGGCCAAAGGAGAGCGCATGCTGGAATCGCTGTCGGTTGCGCATGCTCGGGAGTTAAACGTACTGGCCCCGCGACTGATTCGAACCTTGGCCCGCATCACCACTGCAAGCCCTGGCCTGCGTCGAACAACAGTGAAGGGCTATGGAATCTAGGCCGTCAGTTCTGCGCGATTTCACAGTGGATCGCCGTGTGTGGCTGCTTTCCAGCGTGTCGCTAGTTATTGGGATCGGAGCCACCTTTCTTGCGTACGCGCTGCTGCGGTTGATTGCGTTATCGACCAATGTTTTCTATTACCACCGGTTCAGTTTCCAGGCTGTTTCTCCGGGCGGAAGCCCGCTCGGACATTGGATGGTCATGATTCCAGTGATGGGCGGCCTGATTGTCGGATTGATGTCTCGTTTCGGGTCGGAAAAGATCAGGGGACACGGGATCCCGGAAGCGATTGAAGCGATTCTGTTGAATCGCGCGCAAGTCGAGCCGAAGATCGCAATACTCAAACCTATTTCCGCGGCGATTGCGATCGGGTCCGGCGGCCCGTTCGGCGCGGAAGGCCCAATCATCATGAGCGGCGGCGCGCTCGGATCTCTAATTGCCCAATGGATCAAACTCTCTGACGCTGAGAGAACCACGTTGCTGGTCGCCGGAGCCGCAGCGGGAATGTCCGCAACATTTGCGACGCCTGTGGCCGCAATACTTCTGGCCGTCGAACTCCTCTTGTTTGAGCTGCGTCCGCGAAGTCTGGTGCCGGTGGCGATTGCGAGCGCTGCGGCCGCGATTCTGCGAGGATACATTCTCGGCCATGGGCCGATCTTTCACATGCCGGTGCTCGGCGATTGGGACCGGGCCTCAGTTGCCGTTCTCGCGCTGCTGCTTGGAGCAGTCGTGGGATTGGTCGCGTCCGGCATGAGCCGGCTTATGTATGCATTTGAAGATTCGTTTGAGAGGTTGCCGCTGCACTGGATGTGGTGGCCTGCGATCGGCGGAATTGGAATCGGTATTGGAGGCGTATTTTTCCCACGCGGGTTGGGCGTTGGTTACGACAACATAGCTGAGTTGCTTCGCGGGAGCGCGCCCATTTCACTTATCGTGGGCATTCTCGTCGCGAAGTCGTTGATGTGGGCGTTCTCGTTGGGATCGGGAACTTCAGGCGGCGTCCTGGCGCCGCTACTGATGATCGGTGGATCGGTTGGCGCTCTTGCCGCGCACGTTGCGCACACCTCCCCGGAACATCAGGCGTTCTGGGCTCTGGTGGGGATGGGATCCATGCTGGCGGGATCGCTCGGTGTTCCATTGACCGCGATTCTATTCAGCCTGGAAGTTACCCACTGTCTTCCGGCTTTGGTGCCGCTCACTTTAGGGTGTGTTGGCGCATATCTTGTGACTGCATTGCTCATGCCGCGGTCCATTTTGACGGAGAAGCTGAGCCGTCGCGGCTATCACCTTACGCGCGAGTATGGCGTAGATCCACTAGAGATTGTGATCGTGAGGGACCTGATGCTGCCGAGCGATCAGTCGGCTGTTTCAGTGAGCCACGACAAGTCGACGGGCCCATTTATCTACGAGGACGAAACCTGCCGCAGTGCGGCCGAGTTGATGGCCGCGGAAGGCGTTGGCAATCTGAAAGTGGTCAATCGAGAAAACCAACAAATTGTGGGCGCGATCGGCCTTCAGGATCTCTTGAAAGGGCGCGGCAAAGCGCTGGTGCGAGAAAATGAACGCCTTCGTTTCAGCCGCTTTCGGTTCGGCGGGTTTTAACGCCGTGAATATGTGTTTAGGCGAAACTACGTTTCTTGATCAAATCAAGCTGGCGATTTTCTTCAGGTCTTCGACGAATGCATTGAATTGATTCTGGCGGGATTCTTCGTCGACCGCTCTCAGGATTGACGACGGATGCACGGTCGCCAAAACCTTGTCCGCGAGATCGGATTCCACCAGCTTTCCACGGTCGCGTGTGACGCTAAATGATTTTCCCAACAAAGCCTGAGCTGCGGTCGCGCCGAGGCATACCAGAACTTTAGGTTTTACCAGATCCAACTCCGCATCGAGCCAAACACGGCAAGCATGAATTTCAGGCTGTTTGGGCTTCTCGTGGATGCGGCGCTTGCCACGCGGAGCCGGCGTCCACTTGAAATGTTTCACGACGTTGGTCACGTAGACTTTGCTGCGGTCAATGCCGCTCGCGACCAGAGCTTCGTCCAGCAACTTTCCTGCCGGTCCGACGAAAGGCTGGCCAGCGCGATCTTCCATGTCTCCCGGCTGTTCGCCAATAAGCATGACAGAGGCTTTGGCTGGGCCTTGACCGAATACAGTCTGGGTAGCGTTCTTCCAGAGGTCACAGCGTTTGCAGTCGCCGGCTGATTCGCGCGCGGACGAGAGGGATGAAAATTCGCCAATCGCGGATTCGTCGGGGAAGAGTTCGCCGGTGCTCACTTTGCACTCCTTGAACCCGGTCGCAAGTCCGGGTTGAAATGTGAGTGCCTTGAGATGCAGTCGAGAGACTTCTCGAAGCGCCGACAATCAAATTTTGATCAAAGTCCCGCGCGGCGGATCTCGCAGCCGCCATTTACGGTATCGATGACCAACTCGCGGCCACCGGTGCCGATCTGTCCTTTGACCATGCGCCCGCCGAGAGTGCCTTCGACATTGATGGGAAACTCAGTGCGTAAACGTCCATTGACGGATTTGAAGTTCACATCGGTATTGGCGTCGCTGGGAAGTTCAAGCTCGATTGATCCATTCACGGTGGAAAGCTTCAACGTGCCAGACCAATCGGCGCGCCCCATCTTCGCTTGCAGGCTGCCGTTGACGGAAGAGACTTCCGCCCAGGACTTGGTAGAAACCCGAATCTTGCCATTGACAGAGTCAGCTTTGACGAAGCGGCCCAGGTTTTCGGCAATGACGTCGCCGTTGACGTTCTCGCCCGTGAACCGGAGGTTTTCAGGAACATGGATTGTGAAGCGCACCTTTCGTCCCTCGTTGTGATGAAGCATGGAGTGGTCGCTCTCGCAACGATCGTTGAACCATCCGGGAAGGACGGCGCAAAATGTGACGCTGTCGCCGGATTGGATCATCTGTATTCGCGCTTCCTCGGCGTGGTCGCCGGATTTTTCGGCGGTCACTTCGATTTCGTCGCCGGAAGCTGAGTCGGCTTCGATGTTGCCGCTGACATTCTTAACGATGACCACGCCTTCGGCAGGCAGATGCCCTTTCCAGTGAAATTCGCGGCTCTGATCGGTGCTCTGCGCCACCGCGGCTAGAGAAAGAAAGAGAATTCCAAGGACAACGCTGCCGAACCGCCATTTAGTCATAGATCAGCCTCCACATAACAGACGCGCCCGACATCGGAACGTAAGCAGGACATTTCCGCGTATCTAAAAGGATGGCGGCGACGTCAAAGACATTGAGGTCTGAATAAGAAGAGGTTACAACGATGCTGAGACGCTGCCTTTCATTGCTGATTTTGTCCGGATTTCTTTGGTGCGGTTGTGCCTTTTCCCAGACAGTCGCACCTGTTCAGACCGGGCCGCGAAAAACGAGCACGCCTTACGCGGGCGATCTGTCGATTTTCGATTCGCCGGGCCGCGACGAAAAGCTGCAAATCAATCGGGTCATGGACATTTTGGGTGTCGAACCCGGCAAGGGCGTGGCCGACATCGGCGCAGGCTCCGGATGGTTCACGGTGCGCGCAGCCAAACGAGTTACACCGACAGGGAATGTGTTTGCCGTTGACATCAATCCGGACGCCATCAGCTATGTGTCGCGTAGAGCACAGAAAGAAGGACTGGCCAACGTGAAGACCGTTCTGAGCAAGAGCGACGATCCGCAACTTCCCATGAATGCGATCGATGCAGTGTTGCTGCTGAAGACGTACCATGAGATCGCGAAGCCGGTGACGCTACTCGAAAACCTGCGGCCGGCATTGCGTCCCGGAGCGAAGGTCGGTGTGATTGACCGCAACGGAAACGGGGAAGACCACGGAGTCAGTCGCGAGATTGTCATTCGCGAAGCGGCACAGGCTGGCTACGCGATGGTGTCGCAATACGACTTCGTGAAGGCGGATGGCATGGATTACTTTCTGGTGTTTGCTGCGAAGTAGAATTCCTCCGCAGAACGGACGCCCGCTGTAAAGCCTTGAAATGCAATTTTTTGCAGCGTTGACAGGCAAATCGTCCCCGCGAATAATCGCTGTAATTCGCGCCGCACACTGCTGTCGGCAGCTGCGCTGGCTTTGTCTCCAAAATCGTCACGGAAGGATCGTCCCATCATGTCTTCTGTTCGCAAATCTTCTGTCCGTAAATCTACGAAATTGTTTCTTATCGCTTTGGCGATCGGTGCCGCTGTCCTCGTGAATTCAACAGTCGCGCATGCGTCCACGTGGCAACAGCTCTCCCCGGTAAAATCGCCGCAAGCCCGCTACTTTCCGGCCATGGCCTACGATCCTGTGAGCGAGAAAGTCGTGCTCTTCGGTGGCGAGGGCAACAATGCAAATTTGAACGATACCTGGGTTTTCGACGGTACGAACTGGACCCAACTGCATCCCACAGTGGCCCCGCCGGTCCGCAATGGCGCGACGATGGCGTATGACAGGTCGCTGAAGAAGCTGGTGATGTTTGGCGGATTCAACGTCAACCAGTATTTGCAGGACACGTGGGAATGGGATGGCGCGGCTTCGACCTGGACGCAGGTTGTGATGAAAAACCCTCCGCCAAAGGCGACCGGGGCGATGTTGTTCACGGATCCACGATCGGGGCGCGCGATGATGTTCGGCGGCTACAACGCTTTTCAAGTGATTCCCGCCTACAACGTCACTTATCGATTTAATGGAGTGTATTGGTCGAGATTGAACCCGTCGACCACGCCGTTTCCCCGGGGCTGGGGAATCGCGACGCTCGACCCGATCCGCCGCAGCGTGGTCTTGACCGCCGGGAACGGCGACACGATCCGCACCGACAACACCTGGACGTGGGATGGCTACGACTGGACGTTGGATGCGCCGACGACGCAAATTCCCTCATACGTGGGCGCGGGCAGCACATACGATCCGGCGATCAATGCGGTCGTGGTCTTCGGAGTAGTGGATGACACCTGGTCGTGGAATGGAACGGATTGGGTGCAGTTGTCGCCCTCGATTTCGCCGCCCGCTCGCAGCGGCGAGGGCATGGCCTACGATCCGATCGCTCGCCAGACGTTAATGTTTGGCGGCATGTTCGGGGATGGAACGATCGCTGGCGACACCTGGGTTTTCGTTGGGCCGTAAAGATCTTCGCTCTAAATCTTTTGCTTCTTCCAGCGGCCTTGCTTAAAGAGAATCGCGCTGACGATGGCCATGACGCTTTCTGCAATGGCAATCGAAAAGAAAGCTCCATTTGAGTTCATGTGCAGCGGGAGAGCGAGCCAATATGCGAGAGGAATCTCGAGCAGCCAGAAACCGAAAAAGTTCACGATCGTGGGAGTGATGGTGTCGCCCGCGCCGTTGAAAGCTTGCATCATCACCATGAAGTAGGCGTATCCCACATTGCCATAGCTCACAATGCGCAGGCACGCGGCGGCATAGCGGACCACTTCCGGGTCTTGGGTGAAAAGGCTCACGAGCGGTTCGGCAAAAAATATAAAAACGATTCCTACCGAGCCCAGAAAGAACATGTTATATAGGCCGGTGCGCCACACGGCTTTTTCCGCGCGGTCGGGACGATTTGCGCCCAGGTTTTGACCGACCAGCGTCGCGGCTGCATTGCTTAATCCCCAGGACGGCAGGATGACAAAAATCACGATGCGGATGCCGATTGTGTACCCGGCGAGCGCGGCAGCGCCGAAAATGCTGACGATGCGGACGAGGCCAATCCAACTGGAATGGGCGATCGCGAACTGGAGAATTCCAGTGATTGAGACGCGGCCAAGCCGCAGCAAAACATCCCAATGCACGCGGAGCTGACTGCGCAGGATGCGAAAGCGCTCGGTACCGCGCATCATCCGGTAGAACTGATAGAGCACACCGATGCTGCGGCCGGTGAGCGTAGCCACGGCCGCGCCGGTAACGCCAAGGCGGGGAAACGGTCCCCATCCGAAGATTAAGCACGGATCAAGAATGAGATTCAGGATGTTCGAGAGCCAGAGCAAGCGCATGGCGATGGCGGCATCGCCCGCGCCGCGAAACACGGCATTGTTGAGAAACAGGAGCACGACGGCGAAGCATCCGCCGAGGCAGACACGGGCGTAGCCGCTGCCCGCGGTGATGATGCCGGGAGACGCGCCCATCGCTCGTAAAAGATTCGGCGCCCAGATCGCGCAGGGGATCCCGATTGCTATCGACACAAACAATCCGAGGACGACGGCTTGCACCCCAGCCACCGCCGCGCCTTCCGGATCCTTTTCCCCGATACGTCGCGCCACCATCGCCGTCGTTGAAAGGCTTAAACCCATAGCCACCGCAAAAACCAGGCTCAGCATTGACTCGGTAAGGCCGACAGTGGCGATTGCGTTTGCACCGAGCCGTGCGACCCAGAAAACGTCGACTACGGCAAATAACGATTCAAGAACCATCTCCAGAATCATGGGAACGGCGAGCAGCAGGATGGCGCGGTTCAGGCTGCCGGCGGTGAAGTCCTGATGCGATCCTCGCACCGCTTCGACAAGAGACGGCCAGAGTCCATGTTTGGTTTCTGGCGCGGCGGTGTCGGGGCTTTGCATGGTTGTTTCAATTCCAGGTAAAGGGAAGAGGCTGCGATCAATTTAGCAGAGCGAGGTTGCGCGGTCGCTTTAGGTGGGGAAAGCGACGTGATGTAGAATAAGCGGGAACCCCATCCGTTGCGGACAACGGATACTTTCCTAGTCGGGACGTGGCTCAGCCTGGTAGAGCACTCGCTTGGGGTGCGAGGGGTCGGCAGTTCAAATCTGCCCGTCCCGACCAATTCTCTTGTAATTATGTCTTCGAAGAGATGGCCGCGCGAGCCCGAGAGCCAGTCGAGCTCAGTGGAAGAATGGTGAACGGCGTGAAAACGCCATAGAAAAGGGACTTTGTGAAACGCCAAGTGAATAAAATACTCGGCGACGTCCGCGACTAGAACCGCGAGAAAAAATTGCAGAAACCAAGGTAGTCGCGCGATCAGAGTTTGCAGGACTGGAACGCTTAAATATTTGGCAAACTGGACGGCGGGCAGCAGGATCAGAAAAGATAGAAGCTGTATCTGGAGATGAGTGGACATAAAGTAGACAACATCCAAAGTCCACCGATTGCGAAACGTTCCTTGCTCCGGACGCAGAGGCCAGAGTCTTTCAATGGGCACGTAGATGACTGCGGTCAACAGGAGATCAAGCAAAAACCAGTCGAGGCCAATCGCGGGCCCACTTTGGAGGGTGTCGTTGATCCTTACACTTGAGCCGCCCAATGCAGCAGCAGCCGCAGAGAAGAAGAAGCCCGGTGATGATTACCCTAGTGCGGTCGCGGCGCTAGTTCAAATAAGCCCAACTCGGCCAGCCCGCAACCGTTCAGCGCGTACGTCCTCGTCAGGACCGGTTACCCCACCGCTGGCTCTTTTGACTTTCACCTCCATTGAGCATAGAGTTTCCGGCGATCCAACCACTTTCGTTTCAAGGAGCCCTATATGCGAATGTCCATAGTCGCTGTGGTTTTTGTGTGTTGCAGTTACGTAGGTCTATCCCTTGGGCAGTCGAGTTCCCCCGGCCCGCACACGCAGGAGATCAACGCGCAGAATGCCAACAACGTCTGCCGAATCTATTTCACCAATCCGAAGGCCAGCAGCGAGTACGAGGCCGGACGCAAAAAACACATGCAGTTCCATCGCGCCCATAAAGACACATGGACTTGGAACACTTATAGCATTGAGACCGGTGAAAAAACCGGATGGTACGTTACATCCAGTTGCGGCCATGCCTGGAAAGATTTCGACGAATGGGAAGCACGCATGGGCAAAGCCGACACCGCCGACGGCAACATCAACCTGACTCCCTACACCAAAGACGGCCACAACGGCTTTTACGTGTACCGCGCGGACATGAGCTTGGCTCCCGCGAACCAGCCCGTTTCCCCGTTGACATGGGTGACGATCTACACGCTGCATCCCGGGATGGTCACTGACTTCATTGCTACCGTTAAGAAGATCAATGAAGCGCTTACCAAGCAAGCTGACTGGCCCAAAACCAGCGGCTGGCTACAACTCGTCAATGGCGGGCGCGGGCCTGAGTTCGTGCTCCTCAGTTCCCGGAAAAATTATGCTGACATGGCTCCGCTTCCAAAGTCGGTTGCCGATGTGCTCGATGAGGCTTACGGTAAAGAGACTTCCGATCAATTGCAGAAGTCATTGCGTGATTGCACGGATAAAGTATCTTCGGAGCTTGCTCAATATCACGCAGACCTCAGCTACTCGCCCGAGAAATAGCTATCCTATTGCGTTGGTTTTTAGGGGATGACGAAGTTGGATTGCCTGGAAAGCAAGAGGGTGTAAGCCGGCTAGGCTGGAGAGCAGAAGCGAACCTAGCAAAGCAGGCTTACACCCATGGAAAAGACAATCCCGATTACCGAGCGCTACCAACATTTTCTGTCGGAGATGAAGGAGAGCTTCTGGGGCGATGTGCACGGAAGAAGCGGGAGTTACAGTAAAGGGCGTTTGAGGCGAATTCGCCTCAAATTGAAATTCCACCCAAGTTCTAGGGACACAAAAGTTCGGAAACATCGCCTGCAATGGCCGGACCATTCTTAGGCATACGATCCTTCGCCATGCTCAGGGTTTCGCCCGAAGGCCCCCGCTGCGCCGGCGTTCGTGAGTGGCTCCGGCATGAGAGCCGCATAGCTTCACGAGCGATGAGCTGCAATCACGTACGACAACGCGATCACGAGAACGAGCGCTCCGGCCATCGCCCCACGCCACGAGCCGCTCTGCCGGTTAGACATCGCATCTCCAGCGGTTGCAATCACGATAAAAAGCTGAAGCCACGCGGCCAGACAAGCCAATGCTGCGATCGCGCCCATCTGCTGGGATAACGCGACGATGAACATTCCGAGGCAAATGATGAAGCCCACTGCTCCAGCCCCGATGCTGATTTGATTGCGGGTCATGGAATGATTGTCCGAAGTCTACGGAAGGCGATCATAGCACTACCCCTATTTTTTCAGGAACGTCGAAGCGTGGCGCGTGTTCGTAGAGTGTAGTGAATTGCTGTGCAACCAGGACTCATCGGGTGGAAACGAAACTGCGCCGCGCCAAGCTTTCTGTCGAGCGCATCGTTTTCGTATCCAGTATTCGATGCAGTGGGAATAAGTGAATTCCTTACATCCCACGGCGCGTGTGCAACTTCTTGCGCTTCACGCGCTCCGCGATTGTGCGGTCTGCGGAGAAATGCCGCGTCGGGCAACTGTTTCGAACGCCGAACACTCCTATTCTCGTAATTGCTTCGCCAGATTGCCTTCCATAAGGAATGAATGAATGAATAACAAACTCTGTTCAGGGAATTTACTGCGGGCACTCGTCGCCGCCGTGGCGTTTTCGAGTCTTTCGCTGGGCGCTTACGCGCAAACGTTTAAGGTGCTTTACACATTCACGAATGTTTCTAACGGATTCTTTCCAACTGGCACTCTAGCTCTTGACGGAAACGGCAACCTTTTCGGCACAACGCAGGCGGGAGGCAATTCATCCTGTAACAACAATTTCATGCCGGGCTGCGGATTGGTTTTTAAGGTGGATTCCAGCGGCAAAGAAACGGTGCTGCACAAGTTCACAGGCTCCGATGGAGCAAATCCAGTTGCAGGGCCGATTCTTGATAGTGCCGGGAATCTTTACGGCACGACTTCCGGAGGCGGGCCTAATTCCGGGGGCACCGTGTACAAAGTCAATTCGAGCGGGATGGAAAGTGTGCTGTATGGTTTCAATCCCAACGACCAGGCCAACGGCGTTTATCCCATCGGGCCGGTATTGCGGGACTCAACCGGCAATCTCTACGGCACCACCAGCGGCGGCGGAGCCGGTACGGTTTTCAAGCTCGATACTTCGAACAAATTGACCACTCTTTACGTCATGGCGGGAGCTTACGACGACGGCGGTCTGCCTTACGGTGCGTTGTTGCGCGATGCCGGGGGCAATCTCTATGGTACCGACTCATCCAATGGTGACAACGGCAACGGCACAGTCTTCAAAGTCGATCCCAAAGGGGATGAAACCGTAATCTACGCGTTTAAGGGCATCAATGACGGAACGCAACCCTGGGCCGGTCTGCTGCTCAGCGGGGGTCGGGCGTTTGGCACGACTAACGGAGGACAAAATCACTTCGGAACCGTTTACTCCATTACTCCAGCGGGAGTGGTCACAACTATCCATGCGTTCACCGGGGGTGTAGATGGTGGAAACCCTGCCTATGGCACCCTGGTTCGCGACAGTGCCGGTAATCTGTACGGCACCACCTCACAAGGCGGCATGGTGAACCTCAGTTGCCCGAACAATTCGTGCGGAGTTGTGTTCGAACTTTCTCCCAGTGGTTCCAGCTGGACCTACAAAATCCTGCATGCGTTCACAGGCGGCGCTGATGGAGGAGAACCACTCGGCGGACTGACCATTGACGCGTCGGGCAATCTCTATGGCACGGCGGCGTTCGGCGGCGGAGCCACCGGGCTGGGCACTGTGTTCGAAGTCACTCCTTAGCCAGAGATCATACCGTGAAGAAAGAAAATTTGGGAGCCATTTCAATGTCATTCGCAAAACTATTCAGCTTAGTGTTGCTGGGCGGCGCGGCTGTTTGCGCCCCGGCACAAACTTATAAAATCGTCCACCCCTTCAATCATGCCAACGGGGCGTTTCCGCAGGGCGGACTCGCGATCACGGGCAGCGGCGTCTTTGCTGGCTACAGTACTTCAGGGGGCGTCAATGCTAACGGCGCGGACAACGACGGCACGGTTTTCCGCGTCACCTCTGCAGGCAAAGAGACACTGCTGCACAGCTTTGTGGCAAGTGACGGCATGAACCCGTGGTTTGGCGCGCCTGCCGTCGACTCCGCAGGCAACCTTTATGGAACGACTTTCATGGGCGGAGACCTGAGTTGCAATCTGAACACGGGATGCGGCGCTGTTTATAAAGTGGACTCGACCGGCAAGTTTTCCGTTCTCTACAATTTTGAGATTGCAGCGGGCGGCATCTTTCCACTTTCCGGTTTGACACTAGGCGCTTCAGGCTCGTTGTATGGCACAACCACGCAGGGAGCCAACTTCGATCAAAACGGGCTGGTATATCAGGTCAACAGCTCAACCGGCGCCGAATCCGTCGTGTACGCGTTCACTGGTGCGCCCGACGGCAGCTATCCCGAATCGCAAATGGTAATGGATGCGAGCGGAAATCTTTACGGGACGACGGCCTTTGGCGGCTCGACAAGCGGCACTTGCGGCAACTCAGGCTGCGGGACGGTGTTCGAGCTTACCCCCAACGGTCACGGCGGGTTTACTGAAAGCATCCTGTATCGCTTTCAGGGAGGGTCGACTGACGGACAGTTTCCCCTTGCGCTCACGCTCGATTCCAAAGGCAATCTCTATGGTGTGACCCAGGTGGGTGGTGACTTGAACGCTTGCTTCAACGGCGCCGGTTGTGGCGTTGTGTACAAGCTGACGAAGAGTGGCAGCACGTGGACCGAAAAAGTGTTGCACATTTTTACCGGATTTCCAGGAACGGACGGCGCCTATCCGTACGGCACCGTAGCGCTTGACTCAACCGGCAACGTGTATGGAACGACCTATCAGGGTGGAGGATCGCCCTATTGCGTTCAGGGCTTGACCACCACGGGTTGCGGGACCATCTTCAAAATCGACACGTCGAATAACGAAACGATTTTGCACGCCTTTGGACTCACTGATGGCGCCTACGCGTACGGCGGACTGATCCTCGATCCGGCGTCAGGATTGCTGTTCGGCATGACAGCTTCGGGGGGCGGACCGGGGCAGGGGGTGCTGTTCAGCCAGGCGACAAAATAGTTAGGACAATTACAGAAATGGTCGGGGCGATAGGATTCGAACCTACGACCCCCTGCGCCCAAGGCAGGTGCGCTACCAGGCTGCGCTACGCCCCGACTGTTGGTAGGACTCATCGATTATAGCTGAGGCTTTCAGACCAGACCGAAACCGAAGTCTGGGGGAACGTTCGCTTGGCGCAGTTGCTTCGTCGGCCAGCGTATAATTTGCTTTGATGACGCCGACCGCCTGCCGCTTTGCCCTTGTGGCGTATGTTCGCAGCTCCGCCGGCCAGTGGGTGGAACAGCTGTGGCGGGAACTGCATCCGGGGCTGCCTGCGCTTGCGGCGCATTTGACGATCCTTCCTCCGCGTCAACTCACCGGTGACGCTTCTGAAGCGATCCGTATCATCCAAGAAGCCTGCGGATCTGCGGCCGGGTTCGAGGTCGAACTGGGCGACGTAGACACCTTTGTGCCAGCCACGCCTACCCTGTTTATCCGGGTGGCCCGCGGGGCGGAACACATGCAAAAGCTTCACGCGCAGCTTCATCGCGGAGCTCTTGCCGGGGAAGAGCAGTGGGAATACATGCCGCATCTCACCATCGCAAAAATGGAGACACTCGATCAAGCCCGTCAGGCCTTTCAAGTCGCAAGCGAAAAATGGGCCAAGTTCGGCGGTAGCCGGTCAATTCCAATCACCGAATTGACGTTTGTCCGGGAAGACGAACTGAATTGCTGGAGCGATCTGGCATCGTGCCAGTTGGGGAACCGCGTGGCGGCCCCGCAAGAGCCCTAAATCCCGACTGACCCTGTCCCTCGGTACAAGACCCTCTCGTGCATTGCCTTAGCCACCCTTCCGGGATAGATAATGGGTTGAAGATTAAGGCGGAATTGGCGCAAACCTGCTTCCCCGCGGGAACTGTGCGAACCGGCCCGGGAGGCCTTCATGCAGGTTGGGGTATACGGAGCAGGGTATTTGGGCACCATCGTCTCTGCGTGCCTGGCGGACTTCGGCACACCCGTAACATGCTGCCATCCTGACAGCTCCAAAATGGTGGAGATGGCGCAGGGCAATATTCCTTTCCACGAAAAAAACCTCAACGAAGTCATCAAGCGCAACGTGCGCGCTGGGCGGCTCGCATATTCGACCGATGTGGAATCTTTTGCGCGTAAAGCGGGAGTGATATTTCTCGCCGAAGACACGCCCGCGCAGCTTATCGATCTCGCGTTGCGTATCGCTCGCGCTGCCACCAAGCCGCCTGTGCTGAGTATTGTCACCCCTGTTCCCGTCGGAACTGCCAGCGCGGTGGAACGCAGTTTGCAGGAAGCGGGACTGAAGGCCGATGTCGTCTCTCAGCCGATGTTTTTTACTCCAGGCTGCGCCGTGGAAGACTTCAACTGGCCAGACCGCATTGTGCTCGGTTCGAAATCGAACGATGCCGTGCTGGCGATCAAGCAGAGCTTTCATCCGCTGGTGATGCGTGGCGTTCCGCTGATTATCACCAACCATGAAACCGCCGAACTGATCCGCGAATCCGCCACTGCTTTTGTAGCCACCAAGATTTCTTTCATTAACGAGATGGCAAGTCTTTGCGAGCGCGTGAATGCGGATGCCGTGAACCTGTCTCTGGCGCTGGGCCTCGACAAAAGGATTGCTCCGCGATGCTTACAGCCGGGGGCTGCGATGGGCGGGATTTTTGCCGAATCCGATATGGACTCGCTGGCCGAATTGGCGCAGCGCAACGGAGTATCGCTGAAGGTTTTGTCGGCTGCGCGCGAAGTCAACCTGGGATTGTCGGGAAATCTCGTCGACAAGATTTCCAGCTTCGTCGAATCGGTGCAAGGCAAGCAAGTCGGAATTCTCGGTTTGGCGTTTAAGCCGAATACCAATTCCGTCGCAGGATCGTCCGCTATTCGCCTGGCGAAAAGCCTGATGGACAAAGGCGCTCAGGTTCGCGCTTACGATCCTGTGGCAATTCCCGAAGCGCGAGTAGAACTCAACGGCGCGATTGCATATTGCGATAATCCCTATTCCGCAGCCGAAGGCGCCGACGCTCTCATCGTAGGGACTGGATGGCCGGAATTCCGCGCGCTCGATTTTGCCCGTATCAAGACCCTATTGCGTCGTGCCCTCATCATGGATACGAAGAACCTGCTCGATGCCACGCGCATGCGTTTGTTGGGTTTCGAATATGTAGGCGTGGGCCGTCCACAACCCCCCGCGAAGGCTTCCGCCGCTCGCGCCTGAAATCCGCCTGAATTCAAACGCTTTCGACCAAATTTGATTTACAAATCCTTTACAACCCTTTTACTTGTTGCATGGTGGTTGTGCGGTTTAATCCTCTTAGCGCATCACCAAGAAATTCAGTGATGCAGGAAGAGGAGAAGAACAATGAAAAGCTTACTCGCAATCGCAATCGTTTTCGCTGCCGGCGCAGTCTCAACCATCAGCATCCGGTCCACCCCGGCCGATCCTGTCGCCCAAGTGCGCGCGACGGATGGCGCGTTTCGAGATGGTGCATACCTGGGCCGTCTAGACGCTAAACAAGGTCAGGCCGCGCACGTCGCCACTGGACGCTGGGTCAGCGTTAGCGACCGCCAAGCGTTCGCCGAAGGCTACGACCATGGATACACTTTAGCGAGCAGCAAGGGTCGCGGCGCGGGCAGAATCCAACTGGCGTCCGCTTCGGTACTGTAGTCTTCGCGGGCCGGGAAGCGCGAGCGACCTATAATGGGGCTTCCCGGCGGCGTGATGAGCCGAGTTTCGCGCTGTCGTGATCGAACCCAGTCATGACCTCGACCAGTAAAGAACGTTTGGTTACGCATGTAGTCCCGGCACTTCTGGTGTTGGTGCTGCTGGGCGTGGCTGGTATGCAATATCGCTGGAGCGCGGAGGTGAGCGACGCCGCCAGCACGCGCATGCATGCCGCCCTGCAAGAATCGCTCATGAGCTTCCGTTCGGAACTCGAGCGAGATCTCAGCACCATGGCGCAAGAGATGCAATCGCAAGGGGATACGCCGGTGGATGCGCGTCCCCTGATGTCGCGCTTAAAGCTGTGGGAGGACACATCCGATCAAGCGGGAATTGTGGCCAATGTCTATCTCTGGCACGCTCAAACGGGGGCAGAGCCAGACTTTCTGCATCTTTCCGACGGTAATTTTATTAAAGAAGATTTTCCGTCGCGTTGGCCCGAGCTGCCAAAGTTTCTGGCACAGTTGCAGCTGCCGGACGACGCTGGCGTAAGCCGGAAGCCTGGAGTGGCTTACGAGAAGACCCGACCTCAGGAGCCGCGGTTCGGAAAGGTCGATGAATCGCTTCTGCTGCTGATTTTTCCGGCGCGCCAGGCTGCGGAAGGTGCAGACTGGCTGATCGTAGAACTTGATCGGTCTGCCCTCACCACGAGAATTTTTCCTCGACTAATAAAACGATATTTCGGCAGCCCGCAGACTTCAGAGTATGACGTGACTGTCGACTTGGAACGAAAGAACGACTCTTATCCTGGTTCGTCATCGCGTACTGCGTCCAGCGATGCAACCGACGCGGACGCCCTGTTGAATCTGTTCGGATTCCCGGTACTGGAAGCACAGAATGCCGAGAAGGGGCCGAGGCTGATCGGTGGCGTTACGCGGTCGGCGAATGTGTCCGGTGGTACCGCTAATCCGGAAGCGAGCCAGGCCCTCAATGTCATTCGCTTCGATCCAGTTTCTACGAGCGGCGCAAGGTGGGAAATCTTCGCGCGCCACCGTAAAGGTTCCGTCGAAGCCGCGGTGAACGATTTGCGGTGGCGGAATCTCGCGCTCAGTTTCGGCGTGTTGTCAGTGCTCGGAGGAGCCGTACTGTTGTTAGTGATCAATAGCCAACGCGCGAGGAGACTGGCTGCGTTGCAAATGGACTTTGTGACTGGCGTGTCGCACGAACTTCGGACTCCGGTCGCAGCCATTCTTTCCGCCGCCGAAAATATCGCGGACGGAATAGTGGACGAGAAGTCGCAAATGATTCGCTACGGCAAGATGATTAAAGGGCAAGCCCGCCAGCTGAACCACTTGGTGGAGCAGGTGTTGCGCTTCGCTGCGACCCGAGGGAACACGGCGCACTACGATTTGCAGCCGGTGGATGTGCGCAAGGTAATCGGCGAGGTCCTAGGCAGTACGGCCAGCCTGATTGAAGCTGCGGGAGTCCGAGCGGAAATCAAAGTTCCTGAAGATTTGCCTCGGGTGGTTGCCGATGCGGGCGCGCTTTTCCAGTGCCTACAAAATCTGATGACGAATGCTGTCAAATATGGTGGCGACAACAAATGGATCGGCGTGCAGGCCGAAGAAACAGGATCTGAGGTCACGATTATTGTCGAGGACCGCGGGATTGGCATCGACGAAAGCGAAATCGGCCAAATATTCGAGCCATTTTACCGCAGCCCCAGCGTCACCAGCACTCACACGCACGGCACAGGCCTTGGTTTGGCGCTGGCCAAAAGCTTCGCGGAAGCCATGAAGGGCCGGCTCACCGTGGAAAGCGAACCGGGCAACGGAAGCAGGTTTATTCTGAGTCTGCCTGTAGCTGCCGGGCCGCTGAATACGGGCGACGATCAGCCAGCGCCGCTGATACATGTTCAGACCTAGCCGAATTTCATGGACGAACGAATCCTGGTTGTCGAAGACGAAGAAGCGTTGCGAATCACCCTGCATGACCGTCTGCGACGGGAGGGGTATCTCGTTGAACTCGCGGAAGACGGCGAGGCTGGCCTGCAAAAGGCGCTGACCGGAAATTTCGATCTACTCATTCTCGATGTGATGCTCCCCAAGAAAAGAGGCTTCGATGTTTGCCGCGATTTGCGCCAAGCCGGGTCGGTCATTCCGATTCTCATGCTGACAGCGCGCACAGAAACGGTGGACAAAGTTCTTGGGCTAAAAATCGGCGCCGATGATTATTTGACGAAGCCGTTTGAGATGGCGGAATTGATAGCGAGGATCGAAGCATTGCTTCGGCGCGGCTCCAGCCAACCTCCGGCGACTTCATCTGTCCCTCAAGTTTACGAAATCGGTGACTTGAAAATTGATTTGCAGGCTACCTCGGTGAGGCGTAAGGGGAAAGTTGTCCCACTCTCGGCGCGCGAGTTTCAACTTCTGAGCTACTTCCTCAGCCATCAGGGAGTCACGCTGTCGCGCGGGGTCCTTCTCAAAGATGTTTGGGGATACAGCGGTGAAGCTCTGACGCGCACCGTGGATGTGCATGTGGCGAGCCTGCGGCAGAAGCTTGAGCGCGACCCGAAACGTCCCGCGCTGCTGGTAACTGCGCTGGGGTTGGGATACCGCTTCTCGCCCTGACGCGAAGGTTGGAACCCGCCGCAATTGCTATAATGCAGAGGCGCGGTGGGAATAGCTCAACTGGCAGAGCACCGGACTGTGGCTCCGGCGGTTGCGGGTTCGATTCCCGTTTCCCACCCCAATTCCCGAATCATCCCATTCCACTTCCAGCCCAGAACCTGCCACCCTCTTCGGCAGGACTCTGCTTTTCCGGGCACAAAAAAGCGGCCTCTTTTGAGGCCGCCAGTAGAGCAACGTAGCTCGAGTTAGAAGTTGATCTTCGCCGTGAGTTCGATTAATCGCGGAGAAGCGTCTGCTCCCAGTCCAGAACCGAGAATCGTAGTTGGCTGGCTCACGAGGCTCGTGATATGGCCGAACTGCGAGTTGTTGATATCGGCAACCGGGAAGTTGAAGTTGGGGTGGTTGAACAGGTTAAAGAACCTTGCGCCCACCGAGAAGTTTGCGCCTTCCCACTTGGGAACGCCGAAGCCCTTTTCGACGTTGAAGTCCGTGTCGAAATATCCAGGGCCGCGGAAGCTGTTTCTACGTTGAGATGAGAATGTAGTCGTCGGAGGTGAAAACGATCCAGAGCCTCCAAAGCAGGGAGTGTTGAGGTTGGCACCGGATGCGCCGCAATCCAGGCTGACGGGGCCGTCCACATTGGCCAGCGCGGTTGAGATAGTCGCCGTAGCGGTGCTGCCGAAGTTTCCCGCTTGCAAGGCGTTGGTGGCATTGCTGCTATAGATGGAGAAGGGGAACCCGGTGTGTTTGATAATGGTGCCGGAGAACACCCATCCCTTCATCAGCGCGTTTGGCCCCCAGCTGGTCAAGTGCCGGAATGCGTCGGACCAAACATAGTTCATGTTGAACGAATTACGCACGTCGTAATCGGCGTTGCCATAATTCAACGAGCGCAGATTGAACGGATTGAGCGGCGTGACCACGTCCACATTGGTGCTGGTGTTCAGGCCGAAGGGATTAAATGAGCTGTTGGAGATTTCATCCTGAGCATGGCTCCATGTGTATCCGGCATTGAATTCAAAGCCGCCGTTAAAGCTGTGTCCCAGGGTTGTGACCAAACCGCTGTAGTTGGAGTTAGCCACGTTCGCGGTCTGTCCGACTACGCCGAAACGTGGGTCGGGGGCTGCGGTAGGAAGTCCTCCGAATCCGGTTGGACTGAAAGCGTTTACAGCGGGGTTAGTGACTTCTTCGTGAGATCCGTGATTGCCCACGTACTTGGTAGTGAATGTGGTGTGCCAGCCGAAGTTGTGCTGGAATTCCAGGCTCCACTCGTTGTAGCGCGGGACGATTACTTTGGATCCATTGACGAAGTTCACCGCTGGCAGGGTTGAGCTTCCTCCGGCAAAACCCGCAACGAACGCGGCATTTGCTGCATTCAGCTGCCCGCTGAAGCTGTTGGCTCCGCCTGGAGCTAACGAGCCATTGAACAGTGTGAATGAAGGATCGTTGGGCGCGTTGGTGAGGATGGCGTCAATGGCCCCGGTTGGGATGGCGTCGCTAAATATGCCGAAGCCGCCGCGAATCACGGTGCTTTGTGAACCGCGAGGAGACCATGCGAAGCCCACCTTCGGTTCGTAAACCACTGGTGTAACCGATGGGAATGCGGTGCTTTGCCCGGTGCTGATCACGGAATTCAGCGGCCCGCCGCGGCTCAAGTCTTCAAATGGACCGGTCAGGCGCTGGAAGCAATTGGTAGCGCAAGTTGGATTTGAAAGGTGATCGAACCGCATGCTGAGGGTGAGCTTGAAGTCTCGAGTTGCGTTAATGTCATCCGCCACGTACCAACCCAACTGATAAAGCGCGATGGGAACATTGGTGTGTTGGGGGAAGTTCTGGAACGCTTCGGACCCGAGAGGCCCCGTACCACCGGCTGCAAAATCAGCAAGCGAGAACGGTATCTGGACGGGTATAAGCCCGGTAAAGTTGTGATCGCTCACATCGTCGCGCCGGAAATTCACTCCAGCCTTTAATGTGTGGCGCCCGCGAATCCAACTGAAGTCGTCCACTAATCCATACTGTGTAATGTTGCGGCCCTGAGGGAATGCCGAACCGGAACCGTTGAGATTGGTGAGTGAGCCATCACCGAAGGCGATAGTACCGATGTTGGCGGGTAGTGCGGCGAACTCGGCCTGCGAATTTACGATGGTGAAGAGCGCGCTGTACCACTGCATGGAAGCGACAAAGTTGTTCACTTTCGTATTGCCGAAGGTGTGAGTTTCGCTCAACTGACTTTGCCACTCCGGTTGAGCACTGTGGGCGTTGAACACGGCGTTGATGGGATCCGTTACCGTGGCCTGCAACCCGCTTTCGTGTTGAGCCCTTACGAATAGCTTGTCTCTGGCGCCGATATTCATGTCATAACGGCCGACGAGCAGGTAATCGTTCGTGTGTTGAGAATTTCCACCCTGTAATTGCAGCGCGCAAGGGGCGGTGGCAAATTGAGCGAACAGCGGGTTGCTGGAAGGTGAGATGTTCGAGCATCCGTTCCCGGTCGCAGTGCCGGTAACTCCATCCTTGCCCCCTGGAAGCGCATTTTGGGCATTGGCCGCTCCGGGAGTTCCATTGTAGAGGCCAAAGAAGGTGTTGTAAGTCGACACCGCGCTCGGATCGGTAGTGGCGAGATTGCCCAATACTGCATTCTCAAAAGCAGCGGTAGGCAGGTTGACCGAGAGTGGCGTAGGGATCACTAGACGAATGCCTTCGTAATCGACAAAGAAGAAGGATTTGTTCTTGATAATCGGCCCGCCAAACGATGCCGCGTACTGGTTAGCGTTGTCGAAAGGTCGTGGAGCGACGTTGCTACCAGCCAGCGCATTGGCCTGATTATTGAACCAACGGTTGGCATTCAGCACGCTGCCATTCCAGAAATACTCTGCGTTGCCGTGGAAGGCATTGCTGCCCGATTTCGAAACGTAGTTGATGTTGGCGCCGGCCAGACCGCCATATTGGCCGCTGTATCCATTGGTGACGACGCTGGCTTCTTGCACGTCGTTCAATCCGAGAGTGAGGTTGGTTGCGCCGCTGTTGTTGATGTTGAAGTAAGGATCGTTTGCGTTGGCTCCGTCGTAGGTGAACACGTTAGAGTTCGAAGGCAATCCGTAGAACTCATAGTTGCCGCCGCCGAAAACTGATCCGCCAGTTGTGTTCATGACCACACCGGGGGTGGTAAGTGCCACTGCCGTCAGATCGTTGCCGGGGTTGGGCAACAACGAGACTTGCTTCGAACTGAAGGTCGTGGAAATGTTGGCGTCTTCAGTTTGAATGGTTGAAGCTTCGCCCGTAACTTCGACTGTTTCCTGTCCCGAAGAAACGGCAAGTTGTAAATTCAGTGCGATGCTCGCGCCTACGTTCAGAACCACAGTTCTGTTGACCACCGAAAATCCAGTGGCGTTCGCGGATACCTGATAGTTGCCAGGTTGCAGAAGCGTGAACTGGTACGTTCCCGCCGAATTCGTGGTCGCATTCTGGATGCTGCCGTTGTCGGTGTTTTTCAACGTCACCGGGATGTTGGGAAGCAGTGCTCCGGTAGGGTCGGTGGCCACGCCCGAGATACTGCCGGTCGTGGAGGTCTGCGCCAGCAATAGGCTGGGCAGCAGCAGGGCGATCAGCATGATCCCCCTAAATCCATTTTTCCAATTCATATTTTCTCTCCCGCCTGATTTACGTCGATCATCGATGGATCCGAAGCTCGGCGATTCGACTTGATCAAATGCACGGGCGCGCCCATAACAAATACGGGGAAAAGAATGTTGGGACGACGGGAATAACAATCTGATTAGAAAATCCAGGGGAATACGATACTTGGTTTAGCGTGCCCATGAAGTTGGTTGCTTTAGAAGGTTGCGGGCACCACACAAAACAGTGTGCTCATGATGTGAAGCGACAGCCGGTTGTAATTTCGGAGGGGTCCGATTTACGCCCAGCGATATGCTTCTTCGTATGTGCGCGGCGCATGTCTACGGGATTTGGAAGAGCGAGCAACCGAACCCTGGGGAACAGTGCAGGTCAACCACACTCGAATGTAAAACTCCTGCTGAAATGTGACGGAAAGCGAAGTTTTATGCGATCCGCACTTTCCTTTTCGATACCGCCGCGTCAAAGCACTAACAGCGTCATCGGTTTGTTTACAAACTTATACAGAGCCGCTGCCGGGCGTGAAAGGCAGTGAAGTTGCATAAGAAAATAAGAGCAGAGCGAAAGCAGCAAACATCAACCTCCAACGCATCACAACAACTGCGGCGAAAGTCGCGGGCTCCGAGGACTCAGATGGAGAGCAAGATGGAAACTCAGATAGAAGCGCGGGCTCTTGAAACAGAGGATAGTCACGTACATGAAGTAGTGAGGGCCGCGCATGCGGAACTTCAGGAACTTCTACATAAACGCAGCGAGATTATGCAGCGCATCGGGACGGTTAAACGCACGATCGTCGGCTTGGCCACCGTGTTCGGCAAGGGTGTAGTTGAGGACGACTGGCTCGAATCAATCGATGGCAAACGCAAGTCGACCCAACCCGGATTCACAAAGACTTGCCGCATGATTCTGATGGAAGCGGATGGTCCGCTCACTGCCAGAGAGGTAAGTGAAGGTGTGAAAGCTCGGCTCGACCAGGTTGAGTTGCGCCACAAAGATTTGCTTGCCTCGGTCACCACAGTGCTAAATCGCTTATCAGAATATGGAGAAGCGAAGAGCGTGACATTGGAAAACGGCCGCCGCGGGTGGCAGTGGCAATCGGATATCCTTCCGATTAACACGCGCAGGAAGTCGGACAGGGATTTCGCGTTGAAATTCTCGGCGTCCGCGCACGACTGAACAGCGAGCCGCTACTTCGCCGACTCGATTGGGGTCAGCCCGAAGTGCTGTGAGTGGAATTTAATAACTTCGCCCAGGTGAGCGAGGAAATAGTCCATGTTGTGATTCCCGGGAAATAAATAGAATTCGTGTTTCACGCCTTCGCTCGTGAGTTGCCGGTCCATCGCCTTCGCGCCGTTCTCAAACCCGAAATCATCTTCTCGTCCACAATTGAAATAAATCGCCAGCTTGGCGATACCGGCTTTATTCTTTCGCGCCAGATCGAACGGATCGTTCGCCTCCCATAGTTTGACGTTCACTGGATTACCGAAGACTGGTCCCATGACCCGTCCCAGTCCCCCCCCAGATTGCATGGCGGCGTCGAGGTCGGCCGGCGTTTCCGTCATCAAAGCCGCGCTTTCCGCACTCACCGCCGAAAAGAGATCAGGATAGGCAAATGCAAACCGGAAAGCTCCGAAGCCGCCCATGGAAATTCCGCTGATGGCGCGGTGTTTGCGGTCGTTCAGCACCCTGTATTTTGCCGCAATCATCGGCATGAATTCGTGAAGAAAAAAATCACTGTAAGCGACGCGACCGTCGGCGGAATTCACGTAAAAACTTGCCTTGGCCTCGGGCGTGGCAATCAGGAAGTCGCCGATCTCGTGCTTCTGCCTTAGATCGTCGACCACATTCCATCCGCCGCTATTGAACAGTGCTTGCTCATTTTCCCCGAGGCCATGAAGAAAATAGAGCACCGGATATTTTTGCTTCTGGTCAGTGTCGTATCCCGCGGGAACCAAAACGCAATACCTAACCGGCTGACTAAGAATGCGGCTAGTCATGACGTTGCAGTCGACGCGGCTTTGGCCGAACATCGGCGCGCAGACCACCGCAACGAAACTCGCGAAGCCGATAAGCTGTTTAAACAAGGCTTGTTCACTCATAACGCAGCGCCTGCACGGGGTCGAGTCTAGCGGCGCGCGATGCGGGATAGAGACCAGAGAGCAGACTCACCACAATAGAAAATCCAATAGCCCCGGCGACGAGCCACCAGGGTACAAACCATATTTGCTCCGGTGGAAATTGGTGGCGCTTTAAATAGACATTAGCTCCGGCGTTGATGACGCGGCCGATTGTCCAGCCGAGGCTGACTCCAAGCAGTCCGCCAAGAATGCCCATCGCGCCGGCTTCCGCGAAGAAGAGACCCTTCACATCCGAGTCACTCGCGCCAATCGCTTTCATGATCCCAATTTCCCGGCGCCGTTCGAGAATTGCCATCACCAGCGTATTCACGATTCCAATGGATGCAACCGCAAGCGCAAGGCTGCCAAAAATCCCGAGGAACAAATCGAGCACGGCAAAAAATTGCCGCAAGCCAGCCGTGGCATCCGTAATTGAGAAGGTGTTGAATCCGATTTTCTTGATGGCCGCTTCCACCGTCAGCACTCGCGCTGGGCTGTCCACTCGCACGCTCACGGTGGAATACGATGGCGCGCCAGAAGCGGCGTTGTCGGAATTGCGCAGATCGGCAGGTTGCATTACGTGGAGATTCTCTGCGAATTTGAGCGGCAGATAGGCTTTCGCGCCGCCCTGGCCGCGCATTGTCTCTGGATTGGTTTCTGAGATGCCGACAATTTTCACGCTCTGCTGGCGTTGCACGACGGAATAAGCGCTGGCTGAAGCTGATGAGTCGTCGGTCGATGCGGCGGCGGGTGCAGTGCGCTCGGCGTAGCGCAGGGTCAAATCCTTGCCTAGCAACGGCCCAGCTAAGTCCGCCAGTTTGGGTTCTTCGGACCCGGCCTTCGGCGCCTTGCCCAGCAGATCCTCGGCAAAAGTCTTTTCCAGGATGACTTCTGGCGCCAGGTCGGACGAGAAGAAGCCACCCTGCATGCCTTGAAACGCTTCGTTGCTGCGGGCGGAATCAGGCATGCCTGAAACCATTGTGAGATGCGGCTTGTCCTGGAACCGCAGTTCAGTGATGAAGCGAATGTCGGGGTAGGCTTCCACGACATTCGAGATTTGCTGAATTTTAGCTCGCGCTGGTTCATCCAACGCTGGGCTCTGCGCGGGCGCCGGCCCGCTGAGTTCTTCTTCCCGGCTGAAGTTGCGCAAATCGCGCCTCGAGGTCACGATGATCGTGTCGAACAATCCAGACTTTTGCAGCCGCCGTGCAGCCAACTTTTGCAAACCGATGCCAAGTGAGAGCATGGCTACCAGCGATGCCACGCCAACGGAAATGCCCAGCGTGGTCAGCGAATTCCGCAGTACGGATTCGCGCAAATTCCGCAGCGCTAGCTCGGTCACGTCCTGCAGTTTCACGAATTCGCTCCGTCGCTGGCAACATTCGGTCGGTCGCCAATCAGCTTTCCGTCGGCGAGAAATACCATGCGGCGCACGTATCGTTCCGCCAACGCTCTTTCATGAGTCACCATAATTACGGTCATACCCAGGGTGCGATTAAATTCGCGGATGAAGTTCATGATTTCAGTTCCGGTGCGGCTGTCGAGGTTCCCTGTAGGTTCATCCGCCAGCAGAATCTTGGGCTCGTTGATGAGAGCACGGGCCAGCGAGGCCCGTTGTTGCTCGCCGCCGGAAAGTTCAGGGGGCCGGTGATGCAAGCGTGAGCCAAGGCCAACGCGTGCGAGGGATTTCTCGGCCATGGCTTCGCGCTTCTCACGATCAACTTCGGCAAAACGCAATGGCAGCTCGACATTCTCGACCAGGGTCATGCTGGGAATGAGATTGAATGACTGAAATACCATGCCGACCGTGTGCAGGCGGTATTTGGCGAGGGCGTCCCGCGACATCGTTGCGAGATCTTTGTCATTCACTACGATGCTGCCCGATGTTGGCCGGTCCAGTCCCGCGATCAAATTCAGCAACGACGATTTGCCCGAACCCGACGTGCCTAAGAGCGCGACGAATTCACCGGGCTCGGCCTTGAGCGAAACGCCGTCTACGGCGCGGATGGTCGCTTCGCCCATTGCGTAGTTGCGGCAAACATCAGTGACTTGGATTTCGTTCTGGCTCATGCGGTCAGCGGACGTTGCCTCTCACCAGGTCGAGCGCATCCGCAACGCCGGGAATTTTGCTTTGTTTGTTTGTTCGATCATCACGAGAAGTGCTCGAGCCACCTTCGCCAGGAGCAAGGAACAGGTTGGTCTCCACCTCGTGCTGTTTCGTGTAAAGATCGAAATAGCGTCCACGTTGCGCCAACAGATCCTTATGTATGCCGCGTTCGACAATCCTGCCCTGCTCCATCACTAATATCTGGTCGGCCCGCCGGATGGTCGAAAGCCTATGGGCAATTACGAATGTAGTTCGTCCCTTCATCAGGTAAGAAAGACCTTGCTGAATAAGGGCTTCCGATTCGGAGTCGAGACTGGAAGTTGCTTCGTCAAGAATGAGAATGCGCGGCTCGGCCAAAAGCGCCCGAGCAATTGAAATGCGCTGGCGCTGGCCGCCGGAAAGTTTGACTCCCCGTTCACCCACGATCGTGTCGTACCTGTCCGCAAAAGATTCCGCGAACTCATCCACTCGCGCGATCTGGCAGGCCCTAAGGACTTGCGCATCGTTTGCATCGGGACGCGAAAAAGCAACATTGTCCCTGATGCTTCCATCAAACAGAAACGATTCCTGGAGCACGACGCCGAGTTGAGTGCGGTAGGAGTCGAGCTTCACGGTGCTCAAATCAACGCCATCCACGCGGACCACCCCCTTGCGGGGGACGTAGAATGCAGACACAAGTCCAATCGTGGTGGACTTCCCCGAGCCCGAAGATCCAACCAACGCCGTTACAGTACCCGGCGAAGCCGTGAAGGAGATGTCGTGCAGCACCGTCCGAATGCCGTCGTAGCTGAAACTGACGTCGTCGAATTCAATGTTTCCTTCCAGCGGTGGTAGAGCGACCGTTCGGCGGGGATCTTTGTCTTCCTGGCTTTCGCTGAGAATTTCCTGCGTGCGTTCCAGTCCGGCGACAGCCTCAGTCAACTGCGTGCCGATCTGAACAATCTGCATGATCGGAGCGATGAGAAATCCTAGGAACAGCGTGTAAGTAAAGAAGCCGCCGATGGTCAGCGTGCCCGCCAATATCTGCCGCGAACCCACGTACATAATCACGGCACCCACGCCGCCCAGCAACACGCTGGCGGAAAGGCTCATGACGGATGTTGCCGTCAGAGTGCGCATCACATTTTCGAGTAGGCGGGTCACGCCGCTGGAAAAGACTCTCTCCTCGCGATCTTCTGCGTGATAACCCTTGATGACGCGAATGCCGCCGAGAGATTCCGACAGCCTTCCCGTGACTTCGGCGGTAATTTTTCCGCGCTCGCGAAAGATGGGACGAATCGTGCCGAACGCGCGATTCAGGGCGATCGCAAAGAAGAATAAAAACCCAAACGCGATCGCAGTCATGACCGCGCTGATGCGGAACAAGACCACCAGTGCGATGGCTGCGCTCAAAAGGCCGCCAACAAAGTCAACCAACCCAGTTCCGATCAGGTTTCGCACGCCTTCGACGTCGCTCATGATCCGGGAGACTAGTGTGCCCGTCTTGGTCGAATCGTGAAACGCGACAGACAGCTTTCCAATGTGTGCCTGGACCTTCTGGCGCAACTCGGTAATCAGCCTCTGCGCCGCCTTCGAAAGCAGTTGGGTCAGCGCGAAGGAGGTAATGCCTTGAACGATCGTGGCCAGCAAAACCACCAGTACCAGAGAGCGCAGCTGATTTACGTGCCGCTTCACTATGACCGTATCGATCAGAAATTTCGTTGAGTAGGGAAGAACCAGCCCGGAGACCCGGTTGATCACCATCAGCAAAAAGCCAAGCGCCAGCAACCAACGGCGAGGCAAGACCAAGTCCCAAATGGCCGGCAGGACAGCCCGCAAACGTTGCGTTTTAGGAACGGGGGTCGAACTGGCGGGCGTAGCTGCTTGCTTTATTTCTGAAGTCGCTGGAGACACTATTAGCTTTAGACGACAGCAATGGCAACCGGGCTTCTTTATTGTGGGTTGTGGATTTCCAAGCTGGTTTCAGGCGTGGCCCTGCATGTCTTGCGCCGCCGCGAACGCCCTGCCGGAAGACACGGTCGATGGCGCTTCGTCTCCCATCGGAGGTCCCTCATTCAGCACGCTACGCGCAGCCAGGCGTTCGGCAAGGCTTAGAGTTCGTTCCGTGATTTTTGTTGCGTCCGACTGAGCACGCTCTGGAAGCATGCCAACGGCGCGGTTCCGGCCTGCCTGCTTAGCTTCGTACATCGCCGCATCCGCCAACCTGAGAACTTCCTCATACGCCGCCGCGGCTGGGGTGCTGACGAACCAGGGAAACACCGCCCATCCCACGGAACAGCTTCGTCGCATGCGGTTCGCACCTACCTCAAAGTCTGTGCCTCCCACCGCGTCCAGAACACGCTGCGCCAAGGTTCTGGCGTCGTCGCGGTTTGTATATCTCGACACGACCATGAACTCGTCTCCGCCCCATCGAATCAATACATCGGAGTTGCGAATGGCGGAACTAATGCGTCGCGCTGTCTCAATCAACACATCGTCACCGACCTCGTGTCCAAAGCGGTCGTTGACCTCCTTGAAGCAGTCCGCGTCGATCAGATAGAAGATCAGGTCCCGGTTCCGTACATCGGTTCCGTCCGGTGAGGTGTAGGAGCGAATCGCCTGCTGGACGTCCCGCTCAACGGTTGACGTGAAATAGCGCCGGTTTCTTGCGCCAGTCAGCAGGTCGGTCAGTGAATCTTCGCGCAAGTCCATGTGGGCTTGATCGAGCGCCTTGTCGAGCTTGAGCTGCCGCCACGATCTCAATGAGCCAACCACCACGATGGTGATCAGCGTCAACGTGAGCCTGAAACCTTTCACAGCCGGCGGCAACGATGGGTGACCAAGTGCTACCAATGCCAAGAGTGGCAGGGTCAGCGCGACGCACATGCCGCTGCGGGCAATCCACACGCTACCTTCGCTTTGCACTCCGTCAGCGGATTCAGGCTCGACCGATAGTTGTCGCGCCATGAGCCCAACGTACGTAAACCATGCCATGCCCACGGCCAGCGGAATATCGTAAAGACTTCCCGTGTAATAGGTGCCGAAGTCGATTGCCAGTCCGCACGTGATCGATGCGAAAGCGTAAACGATGCTGGCGTACAGAAGCTGACGGTAGATGACACGCCACGCTCCGGAGCTGTTCCGCCACACCAGATGAACGCCGATGAGAAAGACGACGTGTTCGATCGTGTACAAAATGTCGAAGTTGCTTCCGTACAGCGCCACATCGACCGTGATGTACTGCCAGGGAATAACCACAAAGAGATAGAGATAAAGCCACCAGACAAAGAGCAGGCTGAAGTCAATGGAGCCCAAACGCAGATTGTGGCGATCGGGAAAGCGATGTGGCCTCAGGGCCAAAGCGGCCATCATCGGAACCAGGTGCAGAAATAGAATCACGTCGCCGACAAAGGGATTCGGCACGCTTTCGTGCATGAATACTTCGAAATATGTCCAGAGAAGTTGCGTGAGCAACCAGGCGGCGCTGCCTAATGTGATCAGGATCCAAAACACTCTTGCTCGATGGCTAGTGCGTGTTATGTTACCTGCCATCGCGAGCACAACAGAAAGCAAAAGCAGGCTCTGGATCAAATCCACTGCCGCCGTCAGGCGGTAGCCGGGCCGTAAAGCGACGGACGCAATCACCTGCGCGCAGGCGAGCGCCCCCGCAAGCAGCATCCAGTTGCGAATACTTAGACTTAGACGACCCACGGCCTTTATTTTAAGTGTGCATTTTCAATCACCAAGTTACTAACGTCACCGGAACGGCTTTGGGTCATGGACGGTGGCAACAGGCTTGCGCAAAACGGGTAGTTTCGAGCACATCGCCGCTCGGGTGAGCGGGAACGACGGTGACGTAAGTTACAGGATCATCCCGGCTAAAGGCGTCGCACTAATCGAGTAGCTCAGATTTCAGTATTGGTTTGCCCCCGAGCGACTCATAGAAGCCCCAAACCGTAAGGGCCAGGACGCTGCCCAGTGCCAACCAGCATTGCGGAGCGTACCACGCGGAAAAATCCGTACTGAATGGTACAGCGCTCAGGCAGTCTGTAATGAAGATGCCGACTACGAGGGATACCAGTCCGTAGCGATTGACCACCAGCGCGGCGATGCCGTACAGCAGCGCCATCGCACAAGCAGTGATGATCGGGAAATCATTGCCCAGAGTCTTGCCCACCGCCCATATGGCGACAAACACGATATTAGCCAGCCATGGTTTGCGCAGCAATACCCGAAGCAGCAGAAGCATGAAGAAAAAAACCAAGGTGCCCTGGATCGAGTTTGGAACATGTTCGAGCCACGCCCCTGCGGCTGGCCGCAGCCCCATGAAGTAAGCGGTGGAGTAGACATCGGGAGGCGCGCCGCGATGCACCAAAAGCAAAGTGGAAAAACCGATGATCAAAAGCCACACTACGCCGAGAACGCACCCGAACAGGACATCGCGGCCCACAATGGGGTCGCGAAACTTTCCCATCAGCAGCCGGCTCCAGGAAATAATGGTATGCGGCCAGTGGCGGCGGATGTAGGGTTCCAGCGCAAGATAGAGCGTCCAGGCCAGAGACGCGGTAAACAGCGATGTGGCAATTGCCAGTACCAAAGCCATGAACATGCTGAGGGTTGCAGCAAAATGTCCGCGAAAAAGCCACAGGAGCATCTGTAGCGCGAAGATTGCGCCAGCCAGGCGAAACGCGCCGTCCACATCTCCGCGCTTGCGGCGGTAATTACGCCGAGCCAGCAATATGCCGGCGCTAAATACGGCGACAAGGATGAACACCAGGATTAGTTGCGATGCCTCCCGTCCGGGCGTGTCGCTGTTTGTCTTCATGCGGCTTGGACTGGTCCACGGTCCGATTACTGAAAAGAAAACGGGCTTGCCGTGAAACCCTGCCGCTTCGACTCGAAGAGGATTTCCGTCAGACCACGAGCCGGTCCATGCCATGCGCTCATCCGACGCGGCAAGAGATACCCATTGCGGCTGCGCCCTATGGAGCGATTCTGGATCGAGTCCAGCCGCCTTAAAAAGTTGAGACCAGTCAGTAGGGCTTTGCTGCGCTGGAGGCTCTTCACTTTTCTGAGGCGGTATTGCGCTAAAGCGAGTGAGTTTCCCCTTCGTGTCCATAGTGACTGCGACCATTCCCGAAAGAATGGCCGGAGGGTCGTCCGTGCCAACGACGCCGGGCGTCAGCGCAGAATCATGAAAGTCGGTGCTGATCAGCGGTTGCGGACTCTGCCGATATGAGTAACCGATGTTGCCCGGTGGTTTGCTGTAAAGATTTTCCCAGTCGACATTTTTTTCGTGATGCTGAACGTACTGCATGTATTCCTGATCGTAAAAATATTGCGCAAAACTGTCGGCGGGCTTGTCGGTATAACCCAGTGTGTTGATCAGTTCGCGCGCCTTCTGTGCCAAAACTTCGGGTGGTTGTTCCGGCCCGAGCTTGTTGGTCAGGCCGGTGCGGGTGGGCAGGTAAGCGATCGCCAGCAAACCGACAATGCAGAATGCCAAGCAGGACCATGCGATACGAGGTTGTAGTCCCGCATTCTCGCCTGCGGCAGCGATCATTTGTGGCGAAGGAGTTTCACCTGCCGCCAGCGCGGCAGCAAGAGGATCACCGCCGGGGAGCGCAGCCGCTACCGTCAACACCGAGGCCGGGCGTTTTGCTGGATCGTTTTCAAGACACCGAAGGATGACCCGCTCTACTGCCGGATCGAGATCTTTCACCAACGATGTGGGTTTGCTCGGCGCGCTTTCGGTCCGGCTGCGAATCATATCCGGTAACGATTCCGCCGAAAAGGCGCGCTTGCCCGTGAAAATCTCGTAAAGTACAAGCCCCAGCGCGTAGATATCGCTCTGCAAGCTTACTTCCCGGCCTTCCAGTTGCTCTGGCGACATGTAAGCCGGAGTACCGCTCCGAATGTCGGCTCCTTGAATCTGCTCGACAACTCCAGCCAAGCCGAAATCGGTAACGACGGCCTGGCCGCGGCCGTCGAGCATGATGTTGGCTGGCTTTAGATCGCGGTGCAAAACCCCTTTGGCATGTGCTGCGGCCAGGCCGGCACAGAGTTGGCGGGCAATTTCCAGAGCTTTGTCTGAAGGTAATCGTCCGATTCGCCTCAGCAGGGAAGCGAGGTCTTCGCCGTCGACATATTCCATCGTGAAAAACGGTGCTCCGTCAGCTTCGCCAACGTCGTAAACACGGCAGACATTGGGATGGGAGACCTTTCTTGCGGTTCGCACCTCGTTGCGGAAGCGTTCGAGAAGCGATTCGTCGCGAGCGGCTTGCTCAGGCAAAAATTTAAGCGCGACGGGCTGACCGAGTGTGAGATCGTCGGCTCGATAAACCTCTCCCATCCCTCCGGCCCCGAGCAATGCAATGATTCGGTATCGGCCGATGACCAACCTTCCCGGCAGGAAGCGACCTTCGCCCGTCGTGCCGCCAGTCGAACTCGAGAGTCTGGATGCGGGCCTCGTCTGTCTGGGCGCGGAGGCAAACTCAAGCGTAGCCAAGTCGTCAGTGCTGGCGGAGATTGTGCGCGTCGCCGAGCCGCAATTGGCGCAAAACCGTGCTCCTTCGGCGACATGTGAACCGCACGCTTCGCAATGGGCCATCGAAATCCTCGCCTCTAATTTACTAGGTTTTCTGGACTCTATCGGAACAAGCGAAAATTCTATCCGCACAGAATGCACGAATAATTACAACGAAAGCTCCGCTTAAGGCATCTTTGAGGGATGTACCCACGCAGCAGGGCGCGCAGACCGCACGTTCTCATTTTGTTAGCTTTGGCATTTGGTGCGGTGGCCACGTGCCAGCAGAGTCCCCTTCCCGACAATCCTCAACCCCAGTCAACCATTCCTGCGCCTCGGACCGCTCGCCTACCGGACTCGACGGGTGGATGGCGGCAGAAGTACGGAAAAAATCACATCCTCTGGGTCATCCCAAACTTTCGCGCGGACGAAGAGTCTGAAGAGATCTCGCCCCTGACTCCGCACGAGAAGTACAAAGTCGCCCTTGATGACTCATTCGATTTCTCGGCCTTTCTCGTCGCGGGTGTTTTCGCTGGCAGCTCGATGGCTCAGCGGCAGTATCCGTCGTTCGGCAACGGTGCCGAAGGGTACGCAAAGTATTTTGGCGGGGCTTTCGCCGATCAAGCGGTGGGAAACTTTATGACTGAGGCTGTACTGCCGATTGCGTTGCGCCAGGATCCGCGCTATTTTGTGCGCGGTCATGGAAGTTTCTTCAACCGCACCGGATACGCCATCAGCCGTGAAGTGATTACGCGCTCCGACAGCGGAACGTCGCAGTTCAACACGTCAGAAATTGCCGGCAATCTAGTCGCTGCGGGAGCTTCGAACATTTATTATCCTGACCGCTCGGTTGGGAATACGATGACGAAATGGGGACAGCAGATTGGTCTTGACGCATTTTTCAACGTTTTGAAAGAGTTTTGGCCGGATGTGCGCCAGAAGGTTTTCCACCAATAGCGTAGACGGGTAAAGGGACAGGAAAAATGATCAAGCAGAATAGCCGCTTCGCGGTCGCCTTCCTTCCGCTGTCGGCGGTGACCATCCTGACCGCGTCTTCGAGTTTCGCACAGCAACCCGGCGAGACCTCGAAAGGGCCGACGATCTTACGGGTACAGGTGGACGCACCTTCCAAAGTGAAAGCGGGCGCGCGGGTAACTGCCCGGACTGTGGATCCTCTGTATGTGGGAAACGTATTGGCTCTACCAGCGAGAACGCAGGTCGTAGGAGCAATCTCGCGAGTGCAACCGGTGGCCCGGGACAAACGTATTGATGCGATTTCCCACGGCGACTTCACCCCGCTCAAAGACGCCACAATTCAATTCGACCATGTTGTTCTTGCCAATGGGGCGTCGATGGCGATCACGGCCGAACCGTCAGCACAAAGCGCGGACGTGTTCCGTTTCCAAAGCTCCGCTGGACGTCCCCATCAATCGCTTTTGCGCAAAGCCTGGTCAGATGCCAGCGCTCGCAAGAACCAGGCTATTGAACAGGTCACCGCTCCGGGGAAAGCGGACCGACTGAAGAAGCTGTTGTTTTCACAGCTTCCCTGGCATCCACAGGCGATCGAGAGCGGTGCCCAATATGACGTGATATTGCGGCAGCCGATAGCGCCCACACCTTCGGGCATTTTGGCAGGAACCCAGAAAAGCAGCGGCAATCCAGAGGGCACTTTGCAGAAAACAGCGCCTGTGCTCCATGCTCGTTTACAAAAGGACCTCACTTCCCGGTCGGCACACCGAGACGACCCTGTGCTGGCAACGGTGACCCAACCGGTCCTCGATGCACAAGGCAAAATCGAAGTGCCACAAGGGGCCACGCTTCACGGAAGAGTATTGCAAGCGCAGCCGGCGAAAAAATGGGGGCGAAACGGCGCCCTGCGTTTCACTTTTAGCCAAGTGGATTTTCCCAACGAAGCGCAGGCGGGAGTCGTGGTCGCCGGTGTTCCCACAGCGGTCGATGGATCAAAAAACGGAAGCCTGAAACTGGACGCTGAGGGTGGCGTTCAGCCCGACACAAATAAGGGCCTTCTGCTTCCGCTTACATTAGGATGGCTCGCGGCATCGTCGATCCTCGATACCGATGGCGGCATCGGCCGCATCGCCGTCACCAGCAATGGCTTCGGACTGATCACGCGTGTGATCGCAATCACCACCGGTTCAAGGCTGGTGGGAGCTGCAATCGGATCCGCCGCAACGGCGCGCACGATTTATACTCGCTTTCTTGCGCACGGGCGCGACGTGAATTTTGCTCGCAATAGCCAGATCGAAGTCGAACTAGGGCCGGTGCACAAGTTGCCACAGAGCGCAACACCTTAGCCTATTTGTCCAGGTGCTTATCTTTCAGAAATTGCCACACGTCCTCGTTGATTTTGTCCGAGATTGCGTAGTAATTGTGATCGTGCCCCTTTAGTTCTGTGTAGCGAACGGGAAAGCCCGCATTCATCAGCAAGTCGCGTGTCCTGCGCGCCCGCTCCTCGGAAAAGAACTGATCACTGTCGCCGATGTAAATAGCGATGGGAGTTTTTCGCTTTGCCCGCTTCACTACCCAAGCGTAATCCGGATTGATTTCCATCGCATGTACGGCGACGGCGGCATAGTACTCGGAGTCAAGCGCTGCGCCGTCGTATGCGAGATAGCCCCCGGCCGAGTGTCCGAAAATGTAAATTCGCTGGCGATCAATTGACGCTTGCTTGGCTGCGTCATCGATCATGCAGCGAAATGTCGCAAGGGCAACATCTTCGAATTTTGGATCGCGATTGAGTTGGGGCGCAATCAGCACGATCCCTTCTTTCTTCGCAAGTTTCTTCCAGGGATCGATGAAGTTCTCGGCGTCATCCCCGGCCCCATGCAGGAGCAGGATTAGTGGAGACGTGACGGTGGGCGAAGGTGCAAGAAAGCGGTACTCCCACTTCCCGCTTTCACACTGTACTTTTCTATTATCCGAGGCTATGCAGCCCGCCGAAAGAAGGAGAGCCGCGATCAACATGATACCGGGCTTCACCGACTCCCTCCCACGTTAGCGGATTTTTGGTTCACTGCCGCAGCCGCGACGACCAGCCTCTGAATCGATCCGGTGATGGCCAACAAAAGTTGCGCGCTGGGTTTACCCGCATTTTGAATTACAACGGTCTTCTGCTCCAGCCAGTCAGATGGCGGCGGCTGCGCGCCCTCTATGTAATCCAGCGCTTCGGCCCCAGCTGAACCCAGCGCGGAAAGATTTCGCGACAACGTCGCATCCTCCTGCAACAAGAAAGATTGCGCAATCACCGGCTGGAGTTTCGCATCGTTATCGCGCCACGTGGTCAACAAGTTCCGGAGTTTTGCCTTGGTTTCCGCGTCCGCACTGCCTGCAATCAGGTCGGCGACCATGCGATCGCATTGCCTCGCCACGTCGCTCTCGGGATGTGCTGCGTCAACCAGCCGGTTGAGCGGGGTTGCACTCGTTGCCGGAGTTGTCGCCAGTTCCTCGCGTGCATATTCCTTGACGGGCTCAACCACATCCGCGAGCACGCGCACCGTGGCGAGGCTATCTGGGCCGGCAATCCGCCTCAACATCGGCTCGTAATAGGAATAGTGCGTCAGACCGAGGCGCTCCAGTTGATGGCCGACGACATCCAGGCGTTCATACATGGAGTTCACAGCGTTGATGGCCTGCGGCGACCACAGCCGCTCTGCGATCACGGCAGTGCGCGGCCAGACTCGCGAATCGATATTTTCCGGAGACGCGTATTCGGACCATTCGCAAGCCTCGCCTCCAAGAATTCTTAGCTTTTCTTCGGCATTCAACTTTCCGGCTGCGCCGCTCATAGGATCGACGACATAGTGCTTCGCGGCTGGATACATGAGATCAAGATAATAGCCTGCCGATAAGATCCCTCTGTAGCCCAATCTGGCTGCGCTAGCCAGCGAGTCCTGGCCTCGCCACGATTGAATAACGATTTCCTTCGGCAACTCGGGCCGTAGAATTTCGTCCCAACCCTCCATCGTTTTGCCATGCTTCCTGACGATCGCTTCCACGCGACGATTGAAATAGGACTGCAAATCGGCATTGCTTTTTAGCTCGTGTTGACGCATGAACGCCTGAATTTTCGGATTAGCATCCCATTGCTTGCCGTTGACCTCGTCGCCGCCGATGTGAAAAAACTGGTCGGGAAACAGGTCCGCCATTTCCCCGATCATGTGATCGAGAAACTTGTAGGTCTGTTCGTTGGTGGGGTCTATGGCCGCGTCAAGGATGCCCCACTTACGCTCGACCTCGTAAGGGCCGGGCCCGCTGGCCAGTTCCGGATGTCCGGCAAACCACGCGGTAGCGTGACCTGGCATGTCAAACTCCGGTACCACGCGAATTCCCCGGTCACGCGCATAGGCGATCACGTCTCGCACTTCTTCCTGCGTGTAAAACAGGCCGTCCGCTCCGGCTTCATGCAGCTGCGGCCATTTCTTGCTTTGTATGCGGAAGCCTTGATCGTCCGAGAGATGCCAATGGAAGACGTTCATCTTCACCGCTTCCATGCCGTCGAGATTGCGCTTCAGTACTTCGACGGGAATGAAGTGGCGGCTGACGTCAATCATCAGGCCGCGCCACGGGAAGCGCGCTGCATCGTGAATTTCGATGGTGGGAACGGCGAATCCGGATGGAGTCGTCTCGACCAGTTGCAAAAACGTCTGCAAGCCGTGTATTGCGCCGAGAGGGCTGGCTGCGTGTAACGTCGCGCTCGACGGAGCGACGCTGAGGGAATACGACTCATCCTCACCCAGTTCCTGAACATCCTTGCCGGCGCCGTCCACGTCGATAGTCAACGAGGCTGGCGGCGGTTTGCGCATTTGCATCGAGCGCATCGGGATTCCACTTACCTGACTGACCTGCTGTAGAAATCTCTCGGCAGCGGATCGGACTCGCGCGTCGGGATGTCCGGTGATTGCCACGGAGAAGTTTGCATCAACAATGAGTTCCCCTGATGAACGGGCGACGCTCGACGGCATTGGCATCAACGAAAGCATGTTTTGCGCACTTGAATTACAGACGGACATGGCGCACACGGCTGCAATCCAGACAAGTCGCATGAATTCTCCGGCCCGAAATCTTGAGGATTAAAACGTAAGAGCAACAGTGAAAATTGCAATCGGGCAGTATCTAGTCGTCCATTGAACACGCGCCCGGCCCGCGCGGATCGCCACACGATCCGCAACCGCCCATGGACAGCGGCTCATTCGACGAGCCTTTGCCAGCCATCGCGAATACCGAAAGCCTTGGCGTCAATTTCTTTCCCCTGCATTTCGGGCATTCAGCTTTGTCGCGGCCGAAAACCAGCGCTTCGAACTCATGATTGCAGGCGGCGCACGTGTATTCAAAAATTGGCATGATCTGTACTCCAATCTGAGATGTAAATTCCATTAAACTCAAAACGTGGACGGTTCGCAAACTACGCCAGATGCTTTTGTGGCCCGCCGTCATTTCGGCGGCGGGCACATCCAGACACTGGCCAGCTTTTTCATTCCCCGCAAAGTCATTCTTCCGCCAAGCGAAGAGCGCCTGATTGAAGTTGAGCCCGGAGTGAAAGTGTTGTGCTTCTGCCATTGGCAGCCTAACCGGTCGCAAGCGTTGACTGTGATTGTCGTCCACGGCCTTGAGGGATCGAGTGATTCCCAGTACATGCGCGGGATCGTGGCGAAGGGTTTCGCGGTTGGAATGAACGTCATCCGCATGAACCAGCGCAATTGTGGCGGAACGGAAGCCATCGCGCCGACGCTTTATCATTCCGGACGGTCGCAGGATATTGCGGCCGTTGCTCAGACGTTGATAACTCAAGACGGAATCACGAGGCTCGCCCTGGTCGGCTATTCAATGGGCGGAAATCTTGTGCTGAAGTTGGCTGGAGAATGGGGAAGCACCGGCCCGGCCCAGTTTAAAGCAGTTGCCGCAGTCTGCCCTTCGGTCGATCTGGCCGCTTCCGCAGACGCTCTTCACGAGCCAGCGAACCGGATCTACGAGTATTACTTCATTCTGAAACTAAGCCAGCGCTTTCGCGCGAAGGCTCGCCTTTTTCCGGACAGATTCGATGTGCGGCGGCTTCGCGGTATTCGCACCCTGCGCGAGTTCGACGACAAAATCACCGCCTACTATTCTGGATTCGCCGGAGCCGACGACTACTACGCTCGCGCCGCCGCAGCCAACGTGATCCAGCAGATTGCCGTGCCCGCTTTGGTCGTTCACTCCGCGAACGATCCTTTTATCCGGATCACGCCCGAAACACGACAAAGGATTGTGTCGAACCCTCACATCAAATTCATCGAGACGCGCGACGGCGGCCATTGCGCCTACATCGCGGACAGGAGCGCCGATCAGGCCGACCTCGATCGCTTTGACGGCTATTGGGCCGAGCGCGAAATCATCGCCTTCTTACATCATCACTAACGCGGTCCCCGCATCTCTCCTATACAATCGCAGTCGTAATGAAATGGTTTGTTAAGACATTCCTGGTTTTGGTTGCGGTTCTGGCAGTTGGCTTCGCGCTCCGCGCCGAGCCTGTGTCGCAACTTCACGCCACGGGATATGTCGACGATTTCGCCGGTGTGCTGGACGCTTCGACGGTCACGCAGCTCACCAGCATCTGCCAGCAGATCGATGAGAAGGCGCATGCGCAGATTGCGGTCGTTACCATTAAATCGCTCGACGGTTCGGACATTGACAGCTATGCCGTGAGCCTTTACAAGCAATGGGGAGTAGGCGCAAAAGCAACCGACCACGGTGTGCTCATTCTGCTCGCGCCGCAGGACCGCAAGTATCGGATTGAAGTGGGTTATGGACTGGAAGCGATTTTGCCAGATGGCAAAGTCGGGGGCTTCGGACGCGAAGCCGTCCCGTTGCTGCGAGAGAATAACTACGACGGCGCGGTGATGCTGTTAACGTCACGCGTCGCCACGGTTATCGCGCAAGACGCAGGCGTAAGCCTGACTACTCCCACCCAGTTGGATGACGACACGATCCCCCGGCGGCAGCGCAGCCAGGGCATGTCTGCCGGGACAGTCATATTCCTGATCATTCTTGGCATCATTGTGCTGGCAACGCCTCCGTTGCGCCGCGCGCTATTTTGGATCTTGCTTTTTAATAGCGGCGGATTCCGCGGCGGCGGCGGCGGATTTGGTGGCGGTGGTGGCGGCGGATTTGGCGGGTTTGGCGGCGGCAGCTCCGGCGGCGGCGGCGCTAGCGGGGGCTGGTGAGTTAATCAGAGAAAATTTATGGATTCACTTTCCAAGATAAACGAATTTGTTTCCCGCCTGCATGACGCGGCAGGGAAGAATCTTCAGTCGGTCATTCTTTATGGGTCTGCGGCTGGCGGAGAATTTCATCGCGATTTCTCCAATATCAACCTGCTTTGCGTCGTGCGTGAGCCATCATTTGCTCATCTGTCGCAAATGAGCGACGCGGTCCACTCATGGACGCGCCAGGGGCATCCTGCACCGCTCGTCTTTACAGCCGACGAACTTACGCACTCGGCGGACGTTTTTTCCATCGAGATGCTTGATATGAAACGGCGTTACAACGTCGTATTTGGCGACGACGTGCTGCGCGACCTGGTCGTACCCATGCATCTGCACCGGGCGCAATTGGAGTACGAGTTGCGCGAGAAGCTCGTCCTGCTGCGGCAGCGCGTCCTGACCGATGCCCGCGACGACAAGAAGCTTTGGGAAATGATGCTGGCATCGTTGTCTGGATTCACGACGCTTTTCCGCCATTCGCTGCTTGCGTTGGGCGATCCCTCGCCGCATTCCAGCCGCGATGCTATTCGCGCTTTGCGCGCGCACATCCCATTCGATCCGTCGGGCTTCGAGCATTTGTTCGACATTCGCGAGCACCGGGTCGAGCGGAAGCGACTCAATCCGCGGCAAGTACTGAGCGACTATTTGCTGGCCATTCAGCAAGTGACGACGGCTGTAGACACGATGTTGGATTCACCTCGGCCTCCGCAGGCCGTGAACGCATAAATAAAAAGAGATTTCAGGAGAATGCTATGAGCAAAGGTTTGATCGTGGTGGCGGTGCTGGTTTTGATTCTGCTGGCTGTGGGCGGCCAGTACATTGGCGTTCGCAATACGCTCGTGACCAAGAACGAGAGCGTCAAGGCGGCCTGGTCGCAAGTGGATATCGTGCTGCAACGCCGTGCCGACCTTATCCCCAATCTGGTCAACACGGTGAAGGGCTACGCACAGCAGGAAGTTACGGTGTTTGGCGACATTGCCAACGCGCGCGCACGACTGCTTTCCGCCAACACTCCGCAAGACAAGATTGCCGCCAACGGACAGCTTGATGGCGCGATCGGGCGACTGCTGGCGATCTCGGAGAATTATCCGCAGCTCAAGTCCAACGAAAACTTCCTGCGCTTGCAGGACGAACTCGCAGGAACGGAAAACCGCATTGCCGTCGAGCGCAAGCGTTACAACGATACGCTTGCAGGACTACAACACCTACGTCCAGCAATTCCCCAACAGCCTCTATGCCGGATTCGCTGGATACAAAGTGAACCCCGCATACTTCGCAGCTTCCGAGGCTTCAAGGGCGGTGCCGACGGTGAACTTCAACAATGCTCCGGCCACAACCCCGCAGCCCGCACCCGCCCATTGATGTTTCCACAAAAGCCGAGGGTGCCCCATCCTAGTCGCCCAGTTTGCGACTAGGGTGGGAAATGACGGTGTTGATAAATCGAAACGACCGCCATAATTCCACTCCTCGTCCGCTCATCCATGTGCGTACGAGAGACAACGCCAGCATCGCCAGGCAGATCAACAACAATCCCAAAGTCGCAGTCGCTGCGCTGACTCCGCGATGTGGCAGGATCGTGAATCGTCCATAAACGAACTCTATGTGGACCCAGTACACCAGCAGAGAAGTCTTTCCGAGTTGAATCAGCGGACTGAATCCCCAGTGCCCCAGGCCCCATCGGCACCACACATACGCTCCCAGCATCATCACCATCACAATCCCGAGCCGAATCAAAAAAAAGTTCGGGCTGGTGTGCCAGAAGTCGTAAACGGCGTATATCCGCACTGAAGTCGAATCCACCAAGCCAGCACCGAGCGCGATGGCCACGCCGCCAAGCCCCACCAGCGCGACAGTCGCAGCGGCGCGTTCGCGAGCCCAGTCGCTTTGAAGGATGAACCCCACGGCGAGACCGGCGAAGGCGAACGCAGTCCAAGGGAAAACCGGGAATAGCCAGGGCTGCGGAACTCCGAAATTGTGGACGCCGTTGATATACGACTCGATGGGCCACGGCAGCCAATGGATTCTCCAGGTTGTCCATAGCGGCGGGGTCAACAGCGCGATCGCCATCGCAACCAGGGCCGCCCAAATCGCGCACGCTGTCCCATAGCTGTCGCTCACGGGACGATCCGTAGGGGCGGCTGGGTTCAGCTCCGCAAGAGCGGCATTTATTAGCCCCGGACGTAAGTCCGGGGTGGGAGCTTCACCTGACCAAGTCCCGTAGGGACGGCACACCAGCCAGCACATCCCGCCCATCAACATCATGGAGAGGCCGATCGTGTTCAGGATGTCGACGCGGAACAGATCGCTCCACGGAGCCCATCCCCAGGAGATGGCAAACTCCTGCACTCGAAACAGGATGCCCAGCGCAAAAATCTCCGCTCCGCGGCGGATGGTGGTTCGCGCGATCGCCGACGCCGTCAAACCCTTGCGGCGCAGCTTGGTCACGACCAAAGCAAAAGAAATTCCAGCGAGAAAAAGAAAGAGTGGAGCCGGGAAAGTCCCCAGCTTTTGCGACCACTCGAGCAACGCGCCGTGACGGGCATCCTCGCGCAGCCACGCGTCATAGCAATGGGTCTGAAACATCAGGACGCAGGCCAGTCCTCGCATCCAGTCGATGTATGCCAGCCGGGCAGGACCCGCAGACGCCATTCACGCTCCCAAAAATTAGTTGAGGGTAGAGTACAGCGGTGAAGTATAGCGGCAAAGCGGCAAACAATAAAAATGGGAGCCGGTAAAACCGGCTCCCAAGGTGGTTAAGCCAAACCGCTTAGAAGGTGAACTTCACCCCGAGGCGGATGTTGCGGGACAGTTGATAAAACAGCGGATGCCCGTATTGGCTGTTGATGGTGATTGGAGATGTTCCAGTGAAGAAGTTTCCACCGCCAGCAACGTTTCCGTTTAACAGAGCTGAAACGTTATACGGCGATTCAACCGCAGCGTAGAAGGCTTGGCCTCCGAGCGGCGGGATGCATTGGAACGGACCGGAAACACCTATCAGTACGCCGCAACCTGTTCCTGTCGGAGTAATTCCGGCGTTTGTGTAAGTTGAATCCAGTTCCCCTTGATAAGCGGTTACTGTGTGCTGATTCAAGAGGTTAGTGAATGTCGCCGAGAAGCTTAGCACTTTTGCTTCGCTAACCTTAAAGGCTTGCTGGAAGTTGAAGTCAGTCTGGGTGTACCAGGGTGTACGGTAGGTCCGGGGATTTCCAACCGTAACAGCTCCGGTAGTGGGGTCTTGCGAAACATCAGCCCACTTGCCACGATTAAACAGGTCGACTGGCCACGCACCGCCATTTAGTCCCACATCGGCGAAGGTGGTCGTTGGCGAACCACTGTATGCATATTGGAAGATACCGAAGTCGGTGGTTAATTTCTTCAGCCAAGCCAACTCGTAATATGCATAACCTTTGAACGCATTTGGACGATCCGTGGGCAACAGGCCGCTGGAAGATCCACCGTTGGCATTCCACGAGAAGTAGGGCTCGTCAAATGAACGGCTGTTGTTCGGAGAGTTACGTCCAGCCAATCCGCCGTCGGCAAGATCCGAACTGGTGAGTCCGGTGTAGTTGCCGCGCAGCTTGCTGTAAGTGTAGGAGAACATGCCGAACCAGTGCTGGCTGTTCGCCTTGGTCAACCGCAGTTCCACTCCATCATAGCTCCGGGCAGGTGGAATGATGTTGTTGGGTGGGCAAGGGAACGATGCTGAACAGCTCAACGGGCCGCCTGCCGCAGCGTTCGGATAGAGAAAGTTGTAGAAGTTGCTGAAGGTCTTGTTGATGCCTTCGCCGGGATTGACGATGACGAAGGTTTCACCCACAGCCGGGTTGTAGATAGCCGAATCTTCGATCACGTGATCGAGACGCCGGCGGTCCCAACGCGCTTCAAATGCGAGATTTTTGGCGACTTGGTAGTCAGTTCCAAAAACGCTCTCGTGCTGTTTGTAAGGCTTCAAATCAGGCGCGACTGCTTCCTGCACCTGGCTGCAAGTCGAGCAGGTTGTTGGGAAGGTACGGTAGTTCGCGTTTTCGATGAAGCTGATGCCAGCGGGAGTTACGCCGCCAGCAAAGTTGGCCGGATCAGCACTCGACGCCCCTGTGCAATACCGCGGAGGGCTGCTGTTGTTAAATGCCGGGACGATGCTTGTGTAGTTGGTGGTGTTCAGTGCGTAGTAGCAGTTCTGCCACCACTGACCGCCGAATGAACTGATGGCAACGTTCAGCTTCATCTGGTCATAGAACTGACCGTAGCTGCCGAATATCTTCATCTTGCCATTTTGGAATACGTCCCAGGCCGCGCCAATACGAGGTGCAACCTTGGATCCCCAACCGAAGTCGATTGGATGGCTGGGGGCGTTGCCTAACGGAATGTTCGGATTGGTAACCCCGGTATATTTTTCGCCGGGCAGGTATTCGCGTTCAAGGCGAACGCCTGCATTGATCGTGACCCCACGCCCGATCGTCCAAGCATCCTGTACGAAGAAGGAGTGGTCGAGGCTGGTGACTTTACCTTGGGTGCCAAAATCCTGGACGGTGATATAACCGTCTGTTCCTTGGCAGTTCCCCAGGGAGTTCGAGGCTTCCAGCGGAGGGCACGTGATATTGCCGTTCGCTGTCTGAATGCCGTAGTTGGTTGCAGCGGAGAAACCCGCCGTTACCTGCACCAACGGCTGGTTAAAGCGCTGAAAGATATCGTTCGAAAGCCGGTTGAGCTGGTAGCCAAACTTGAAGTTGTGGGTACCTTTCCAACCGCTCTTGAACCAAGCCAGATCCTGGCTGAACTCAATGCCCTTGCTGGCGTTGCGAAGAGTGAAGTTCTGGTCGATCGCAGTGTTTTCCCACCCATTCAGCTCCTGCAGGCCAGCTGGAAGAGTGGCACCGGTTGTGTCCGTTTGCCCAATGCTATTGACCAGCCATTGGAAACCGGAAGCCCCTTGAGGGTATCCGAAGTCATGATAGTTTTCGAAATAGTAACCAAAGCGGGTGGTCGCCACGATGTGAGGAGTAATCGTGAAGTCGGCTCCTACGTTGGTGGTGCTGTTTGGGGCTGAGTAGCCTTGGCTATGCGAAAAAGCGCTTGGAGGTATTGGGCTGGCTCCTGGCAAGCAGGCTCCGCCGGTGGCTCCAAAGCATCCAGTGTTGAAGTTCACATAGTTTGTGGTTGAGTCGGAGCCGGGCAGCGCTTCGCCGCTCTGTTTCTGATACTGGTACAGCCAGGACGCGTAGAGACGAACCTTCGAGCTGACGTTAGCGTCAATCCGAGCGGTGGTGTAATAGGTTTGTGTGTTACGGCTGAAGGGCAGGGTGCCGTAACTCGGACCAAAGTACACTTTGCGCTCTTCGTCATTGAATTCGGGGTTAAATCCGACGAAGCCAAAAATTCTGTCTTTGACAATCGGGCCGCCAAACGTGAATCCGGGGAATACATCGCTCGTTTTCGGCTTGATGGGTTGATAATTCTGGTAGGTCGGGTCCATGAAAAACCCCGGGAGGTTGCCTGAGGGAGGCACAACCGTGCCGTTTGACGCCGGATCATAGCGGGCATATGCCGTCGGCGATCCATCGAGTGCCTGGTTTTCGAATTGAGCAAACAAAGAACCGTGATAAGCGTTGCTTCCTTTGCGCATGACGACGTTGACGACGCCACCGAGCGCGCCGCCGTGCTCGGCTTCGATACCAGAGCTCTTAATCTGAACTTCCTGGATGAAATCGAACGGAACGTTGGTCTTCGAGTAGCCGCCGATCAGGTTGGCAGTTTCCTGGCCTTCGACCAGGTAGGAATTTTCAGAGTCGGAACCGCCGGCAACTGAGAAACCGTGATCGCTGCCGTTGGAACCGTTACCCGGTGAAGATCCGCCGGTACCGTTGCTCAGGCGGTTGCTGCCTTCCAGTGGTTCGTTACGGGCGGAAGGGGCAAACTGGATCACCGACTGGAAAGAACGTCCGTGCGGGACATCCTGAACCACGTCTTCGGTGATGTTCGACTGAGTGGTGTTCGTAGTCGTGTCGATAAGCGGAGCCTGGCTGCTGACTTCCACCACCGTGCTGTCGGAACCGACTTGCAGCGGGATGTCCAGGGTCGGCAAGTGACCGACTTCAATTGTCACGCCTTCGCGTTTAATGGTCGAGAAGCCTTTTGCCATGACCGTAACGGTGTAGGTGTCAGGCGGCAAGTTCGAGAATCGGTAGTTGCCCGCCGAGTCCGTGGTAAACGACTTTGTGCCCACCAGCGTCGGGGCGGTCAAAGTCACCTTGGCGCCTGATACAACAGCACCGGTCGGATCTTTCACCGAACCGATGAGGCCACCGGTGGTTTCCTGTGCCAGCATGCCGCCAGCCAGTAGCAGCGCGACTGAGACGAGCCCAATCAGTCTGCCAAAATACTTTGTTTTCATTAGTTTATTCTCCAAGGGGTGGAATACAGTTGTGGTTTCCGCGTCTTCCATGCTTCCGCAACGACTCTTACCGGAAGCCTTCAGATCGTAATTTTCGCGCAGGAGAGACATACACTACTCGGTTGTTATCAATGCACGGATGATTCCATAGTGGTAATACCGTAACCTACTGATTTGCAGCAGCTTGCGCTGGCGGCATCTAGGGTGAATATGGTAGATAGAAGAGGATCGGGCTTGGCTATACTAAAAACAGTAGATTCTGAGGCCTGTTATCGACGCTGTTGCCGTGTTAAACGCCGTTATGTCAGGCAAGTTGGCGGGGAATTGATCCAAACAGACGTGCTAAATTGCTTTTGCGGGCGCGTAGCTCAATCGGATAGAGCACCGGATTTCTAATCCGGGGGTTGCAGGTTCGATTCCTGCCGCGCCTACCATTGTTATCAACAGCTTAACGCAAAGGTTCAGTGTCGCGAACTGACGCAGCCCCGCTTTGCTAGCGAAACCGTGGGTCAGTGGGATTCTTTGCTTTGGCCCGCGTCTTCCTGGACTGTTTTCGTCGTCGCGTAGGCGTCGATGTTCGATTGCTTGGACGATCCGCAGGCCGCTGGCGGATTCGTCATCTGCTTAACGAAAACTCTGTAGCTCTGCCCTTCGGGGCGCAGGGTTGACCAATATCCTGTCGCCGTCAGGATTGGTTTGTGCCTAGTGATGATCTGGTTCGACAGAATTTTGACTCCACACTCCAAATTATTCTTTGGCTGCAAAATCGTCTTCGCTGGATCGTTCGGCTTCAGCAGGTGATCGGCCTGCCAGTCGAAATCACAGCCATATCTTCTATGGTCAGCGTACGCGAGCTGCAAGAGACCCTCGCTGCGGACGGACTTCCTGGTCACTTCATCAATCTCAGGTGTGGTGTCGGGAATTGAATGACGGACGGTTGTAGTGGGATTCAATCCCGCTTCCGCTCCTGCCAGCGCCTGAAAGAAGTAAGCCCAGAAAGCGCGCTTGTCGGTTTCGTCCATGATGAAGAAGCGCGGGCAGAACTGGCGCACGCCACGGGGGACTTGGGATGAAAGCATTTCCGGCGGTAGCGCTTTTTCGATGATTTGGTCCCAGTTAGGGTCCCACGCCGTGCCGCCCAGTTCGACTTTTTTTTCGTCAATCGGCGTCGGAGGGGCTGGCTTTGTTTCTTGGCCGGCCACAGAAAGATGAATGACGGCCGTGAATATCACGCACGCGATCCATGAGGAAAATCTCACAACCGCACCTCTTTTCGGATGATCATATTTCGCTGCTCATCATAATGGCTTGCTAGCACGCAGCGGCTGTTGACTTCACCAGAACAATACCTTCAGAAACTGGGCAAACTGCACTGGTGTGTCAAGGGGTATCAACAAAGTACATCCGAGGTTCGAGGACTTCCAGCCTATTATGAGCTGGAGCATCCGTTCGCGGTGAGCGGATCTATTCGGGAGGGGACGGCATGGCAACCGGTCAGGTAGTGTTGTATTTCGATAAACAGGAAGATGCGTTGCACTTCGCTTTAGCGGCCAGTGCGGTGATATCAAGCGAAGGGGAGAACAACGACCCTCCAGCTTTGGCGAAAATTGCGGAGGAAATCTGTAAAGCGAGCCGGATCACTACCGAAGGCAAGAACTAATTCGTTCGTGCCGTTAGACAGCGCGAGTTTTCGTGTTTCCGTTGAGCTGTCGGTTAAAAGCTGGGCGGCGATTTCTCGCTTTCGAGTTCGTAACTTCGACCCTTCCTAGAGCGCACCATCATCTTTCAACCCCGGCCCATGCTTTGCCGTCAGAGTAAATCCTGCGGCCAACTCTATGCAGACATAGGTCCCGTTTTTCAAGTCCGGATGAGGTAACGTTAGTAACTTCTCCCGACTCTGAGCATCCAGATAAACTCACGATGAGAGGTTCTAACTGAAGACGAACCATAAATTATGGATCGGCTTGACGGTGGGTCTTGCCGCGGCCCAGGCGGGAGTTTCAGCCTGGTTGCCACGCGGCTTTGCGCTCACCACAGTCAGTGATGTCCTCTGCGCTTTGATGATGATCGCCCCCTTGGCCGCGTTCTCGTTGAACGCGTTGCCGAACCATGGAAGAATGCGCGCGTTCTGGGTTCTGCAATCCGCCGGCTGGGTGATGTGGCTGGCAGACCAAGCGTTGTGGATCTACTACGACATGTTTCTGCGCAAGCCCATGCCGGACGCCTTCGCCGGGGATGTGTTGCTTTTCCTTGCCGGCGTTCCCATGCTGGCAGGGTTGTTGCTACGCCCGCATGTTAAGCCTTCGAAAAACAATGCCCGTCTTGGCATTATGGATTTCTCGCTGTTGATGATCTGGTGGGTTTATTTTTACGTCTATTTCGTCGTTTCATGGGAATACGTCTCGCTGAATCTTCCCATCTACAACCGCAACTATGACCGTCTCTACAATCTCGAACTGCTGGTGCTAGTGACGGTAATTCTGAGTTTGATTCGCGGGAGTTCAGGCGCCTGGCGCCGATTTTACATTGCGTTTCTCGGTGCCGTCATTTTCAACAGCGCAGCTTTCATTTTGCAGAATCTCGCAATTGAAGAGGGCAAATACTTTAATGGAAGTTGGTACGACACCCCGTATCTCGTGTCGTTTGCCATATTTACAGCAGTTGCGCTGCGTGGACGGAAACTCGCACCGAGCCCTGAAACGGTGGAAGAAGAGAAACGCAACGCCTGGATGGCGCGGCTCGCTATGGTTGCGGTCATGTCATTGCCGGTGATCGCCGTCATCGCGGTGCAGGACCACCACTCCCCGTTCGAAGTCGTGCGCTTTCGGGTAATTGTCACGGTGACCACGATGTTTGGCATGGCCGCGCTGGTTTTCATGAAACAGCATCGGCTGCATCAACAGTTGCAGCAGTCGAATCGAGTATTGCAGGACGCTTCCATGGCCGATCCACTGACCGGCCTGCGGAACCGCCGTTTCTTTGCAGAGACGATCGAAGGCGACGTGGCCCAGGCGTTGCGAGCGCACGCCGAGAAGCGAGACCCCGCGACTCGTGACTTAATTTTCTATCTCGTAGACGCGGACGATTTCAAGGAAGTGAATGACAAGTATGGGCACGACTCTGGCGACGGAGTGCTTATCGAGATGTCGCGGCGAATCAGTTCCGCGATTCGCAACTCTGACGCGCTCATTCGCTGGGGTGGAGAAGAATTCTTGATTGTCTCGCGTTATACCGACCGCAGAGATGCCGGAATTCTGGCGCAGCGCGTCATGGACGCGGTCGGCGAACAGCCTTACCGCGTGCGCTCCGGCGACGCGACCATCCGGCGGACTTGCTCTGTAGGCTGGGCTGCATTCCCGTGGAGCGAAAGTGATACCGATTCTCTGCGTTATGAAGAAGTATTGAATATTGCCGACCGCGGATTGCAGCGCGCCAAGGCTGCAGGAAAAAACCGCGCGATTGGAATGTCAGCCCCGCGCAGCCGCGAGATTCATCGTGTGGATGAACGAGCTGCCGAAGCGCTAATAGTGGCTGGACCGGCCTAGGGTGGATTTCTCACAGCTTCCCTGCTTTGACTAACTTCTTAGCTGTCTTGGGCCCTTTGACGCGCAGAACCCGGTATCGAGTGTTCGACATCCGGTGGTAGTTCACGAAAAACTGTTCCAGTTCTTCGATGAAACGATTGCCCAGGTCCGCGATCGTTTTGACGTGCCTCCAGTTGTGTGCAGCTTGTTCCACGGCAATGATCCTGTCATTGCGTAGTTTCTGGCCGTTAGCGATTTGCTCGCCCTCGATCACGCCCGCTACTCGACACTCCAGAACACATCCGGGAAAGGCAGGTTCATCCATCAATACAAGGACGTCAACCGGATCGCCGTCTTCGGCCAGAGTCGACGGAACGAAACCGAAGTCGTAAGGAAATGCCATTCCGGCGGGCAAAACAGTCTTCAAGTGGAATACCCTCTCTTTCGAATCGAAATCGTACTTATTGCGGCTTCCTTTTGGAGTTTCGATGATGACCCGCAATAAGCCGTTATCGGAATCGAAAGACTTCAGGCGTGAAGGATTTGCAAGCGTTTTCTTGGCGGACATCCGGTCTCCCTAACCTGACTGTCGGATACTATATCGACCGTGAAACTTCGAAACGGGCGTACACCGCACGATTGGGCAGGTTAGAGTAACTTTATACAAGCTGCAATACGACGATCGCAATGCCGGTTCGCCGTTCTGAATTCCACAAGCGGCAACGCATTCGAGCAAATCCGCAACTTAGCGAATCGCTGTAGTCGTCAACAGAGTTCCCAGGGTAAGACCGTTTTCTATCGCTGCTTCCGAGGAGGTGTCATATCTCAGCTCCCACGACTCCAACGCGCGAACATGATGCCATGCGCACGCGCAGCCAGACTCTCGCTTCAAGGCGGGGGGTGCGAGTTGTCGCGGTAGTTGCAATTGTCGGCGTGTGCGTGATGGCATTTTTATACATTCATTTTTGGCCCTTTACCAAGGCCGCCGTGATCGACGCTCTCCAGCAAGTTAGCGACAGCAAGGTACAGATGCAGGGGTTTCGCCAAACTTACTTCCCGCCCGGTTGCGTACTTAGCGATGTAGTGTTCCTTCACGGGAACGTGCAGACCCCGCTGATCACGATTAAGACCCTAACGATGAAAGCTTCTTATCTAAGCATGCTGGCGCAACACCTCTCGAGTCTTGAGGCCGAAGGTATGCACATTGTTGTCCCGCCCTTCGGCAGCGGACAACCGCTTAAGATCCAGCGATCTTCAACCAGCGTCGGCGAGATCGTTGCCAACGGCACTGTGCTTGAGTTTGCATCTGATGATTCCCGCACACCAGCGCTGCGCTTTGACATACATAAAGCCGACCTGCAAAACGTGGGCTGGAATGGCCCGTTAGACTACCGAATCGAATTACACAATCCAAAGCCGCCAGGAGAAATCGTCAGCACAGGAAAATTCGGCGTGTGGAACCAGGACAATCCCGGAGAGACGCCGTTATCCGGGAATTACGAATTTCAAAATGCCGATCTGAGCGTGTTCGATGGAATCGCGGGGACATTGTCGTCCGTCGGCAAATTCAGTGGCCTGCTGGACCACATCAATGTTTCCGGCACGACGGCTACCCCGAATTTCGAAGTGACCTATGGAGGAAATCCAGCGCCGCTGAACACGCAATTCACCGCGCACGTAGATGGCACTAACGGCGACACCTTTCTCGAGCACGTTGACGCGCAGTTGCGCAAGACCCACATACTCGCCGAGGGAAGCATCGCGGCGGCCAACGCCCAAGGAAACGAAGGTAAGGTTGCGGTGATGAACTTTACCAGCCGCAATGGGCGCGTCGAGGATATGTTGGAGCTATTCATCAGGGCCAGCCACTCACCCATGACAGGTGTAATTTCCCTACAGGCAAAGGTGACGCTTCCTGGCGGGGATGAACCGTTTCTCCGCCGTCTGAAACTCAACGGTGGCTTTGGGCTGGGCGGAGGTGAGTTCTCGAAACCTTCCACCCAGGAAGATCTGAATAAACTCAGCGCCGGCGCGCGCGGAGAAAAAAATTCGGTCGACCCTGAAACTGTAGTCGCTGACCTCGCTGGTCAGGCCAGCGTAGCGAATGGGACCGCTACATTCCCTGGTCTATCTTTCAATGTCCCCGGAGCTTCAGCCAAGGCTCATGGAACTTACAATCTGATCAGCCATCGCATCGACATGCATGGCCAGATGCAAGTGGATTCGAAGATTTCCAAGACAACCAGCGGGACTACCTCGTTCCTGTTGAAGATGATGGATCCGATTTTCAAAAAGAAAAAGAAGGGCGAGATCGTCCCCGTGAAAGTCTCAGGAACCTACGAGAAGCCGTCATTCGCACTGGATTTGATGGACAGGGACGGACAGAAGTCGCCAAGCCGTTGATTCGGCTCGCAGAAACCTCAGATCGGCTCCAAATGCCGCGTCCGTAGCGGCATCCCAAGGGGCTGGTCCGGCATCGAACTTGTAGGAAATGATATCTATGCGATTGCAGCTGCAAGATTATCGCACCGTCGGTGCGACGCTACTGGTGGCCGGATTGATGGTTGCGGTTGGCTGCGGCGGTTCGTCCACTTCCGGAGGGTCTTCGTCATCGACAGCGCCTTCGCAAAATCCGGCTCCTACACCCGCCCCGTCCCCCGCACCGGCACCCGATCCAGCTCCTTCACCTTCACCGGCTCCGGCAATTCCGCAGTTCGGTCACGTATTTCTCGTGATGGAAGAAAATCATGGTTATTCGGATGTGATCGGCAACTCTGGCCTGCCATACATTAATCAGCTTGCGTCTCAGTATGGACTTGCGACGCAGTACTACTCCAACACTCATCCATCGATCGGCAATTACTTCATGCTTACAACCGGACAGATCATCACCAACGATGACGCTTACACCGGGGTTGTGACGGCCGATAACATCGTGCGCGAACTGAGCGCTGCCGGGAAAACCTGGAAGAGTTATGCAGAAAGCCTGCCCTCAGCGGGCTATTTGGGCGGCGACTCGTATCCTTACGCCAAACGCCACAATCCCTTCGCTTACCTCTCGGACGTCGTCAACAGCCAGTCCGAAAGTCAGAACGTTGTGCCGTTCGCTGATTTCAGCGCCGACCTCGCGAATGGTAACATTCCGGAATTTTCCTATATCGTGCCGAACCTGCTGGACGACGCGCACGACGGAACGCTGCCCGCAGCGGACTTATGGCTTCAGAAAAATATCGCTCCTCTGATTTCCAGTTCGCTGTTTCAGAAAGATGGATTATTGATTGTCGTGTTCGACGAAGCGGAAGACAGTGACACCACTCATGGCGGGGGACAGGTCGCGGCGCTGATCATCAGCCCGAAAGCGAAAGCAGGATTCAGTTCTACGACGCTCTACCAGCACCAAAGCACGCTGCGCCTCATAATGGAAGGACTCAGCGTCACCAAATATCCGGGTGCCGCAGCATCCGCTCCCGAGATGAGCGAATTTTTCTGAGAAATAGAAAATTAAGTTTCTGCGCCGGGGGCCAGATCTAAGCGCGAACGTCATTTTCCAACTCAGTTAAGAAATGAAAATTAGACTAGCGACGTTAGGTGTGACTGGCTACGCCCTGTCGTAAATGTCTGGCGACGCGAAAGCATCGGCCCAACACAAACACAGTGGCATTCAAGATCGATTTCAATACTTTTTCCATGTCAACTCCGTGGCGTTCCCTTCAATTCGGCCTCCAGCCTTGGTTTCAGCCAGTTTGGCCAGTCAAACCTCTACCCATAGTTTGAGGTCGACTACTGTTTTTAGTCTATAGGGAAAACCCTGTATTCGGTATATGACTTCACGGAAAAAAGGTGGAAAACCCTAAATTGTTTTGGAAAAGCGGCTCGGACTCAGCACTGGGCGTTGTCCGCCAGCTGTGCGCGGATTTTTCTTCCGCTCGGCAGGATCACGATCATGCGGTTCCCGAGCATCTCGATAGAGACTTCCTTCGCTGACGACTTTCTCAGGTCTCCTGCTTCATCAAGAACGATGGTCTGGTAGTCGGCGCAATAATTGTGTCCTTCGAGGCGAACGGTGAAGTCCATGTTAAAGACATGCGTCGAAGAATAACGGCTTAAAAGCGAGCCATTGCGCGCGTTCTGCCGAACGCTGACGATCGTGGCTTGCCGGTAGCCGTTCTTTGCCTGGCCAAGTGCGGGAGTCTGCGTTGCAAGAACCGCTGACGCTAGCAGAGTGAGGAGGAACAGCCTTTTGTAGATCCCGGACGGCATTGCAGAGACCTCGACCGAACCGAACCAAAATCAGTATAGTCCCGCGACGCAAGCGGCGCGGACATTTCGCAATTCCCTCTGCTGGCGCGGGTTACGCTAGCCCTTACCGCGTTTGTGCGCACACTCCGGCGTATTGATGCAGGCTTCCGATAGTACAAGACGCGCCACCGGATTTCCCCCCACCAGATGCGAGCTTACGATTTCCTCCACGTCCGAAAGTTGTACGCGGCCGTACCAGACCGCCTCCGGGTAAACCACGACGGTAGGCCCGTGTTCGCATTGATCCAGGCAGCCGGACTTGTTGGCTCGGACTTTCCGCTTCAAACCCAACTCGTGCAACCGGTCTTTGAAAGCCTTCTGAAGCTCGCCTTTGCCGCTGGGATCGCAACTGCCGCGCGCACTTGCTGGCTCGCGCTGGTTTCCACAAATAAAAACGTGACGCTCGTACTTGCCCATACAGACGAGTTTACGGGAATCTATGCTGGCAGGCGTGAAAGGGACGACTCGAACCTAGTCGCGCAGCGGAACCATGGGATCGCCACCCTGGCAGTAAGTTGCCACGCGGCGCAAATCGCCTTCCGGTTGGCGGACAGTCATCACCGGGCCGTAGCAATAGACTGCGTGGCCAGTTTGCGCGAGATACCAGCGTCCGCCTTTCCGCGCCGGTTTGGCGGCTGCGGCGACAACGGGTGCCGCTACAGGCGGAGCAAAATGCGGGTTAGGGAGCGAAAACAGTACCAGTGCGGCTGCAATGAGTTTCATGGCTTCAATCCACAGAACTTGGTCACGAACGAATTCGTCAGATCTTCAGCTTTACGCGGCGGCCGTCCATCTCGTCGTCCACCACGCGGGGCGGCTTTTCGGGATGCGCATTGCGCAACGTTTCGCTGGTCTTGTCGGCAACGCGAGTTCGCGCATCCGGCGCCTTTGGCGTGGCGGCTGGCGGTTCGGCTGCCGGAGCATGTGCTTGGGGAGCGTTCGCTTTCGGCGCGGCGTGTTGGCCCATCGCCATCTTGCCTTGCAATGCGAAGAGCTTTCCGCTGTCGCTGAACAGATCGCGAATGAGTCCGCGCTGCGAATCGATTGTCTGGTTCTGCTCGACCACGAGGGTCGCCATCAGTCCATACGAGAGAAGGAACAAAACTACCAGCACCGGAAGCATCGTTCGCTTAGGTTTCTGAACCGGGACCTCAATCGGACAATTTGTCACTGCACACCCCGCTTGCCAGCTGACCTTCTATCCCAGCAAGTACAAACAGATAATGCAGACGGAACTCCAATAGCGAGAATCGGTGTAAGGTATTAACAGGAAAGCAGTTAACGGCGGTTTTGGCGTTTTTGGGGCAGGGGCCAGTTGCAACTCGCTGCACATTAGCGGTAACCAGTACGGGTTACGGACGTGACTTGCGTGCATGGGAGAGAGCCGCTGAGGCCCAGCCCTTGCCATGACAGTCCACTCTATGTGCGGGCTGGCGCCGGATATGTCGGAAGATCCGTTTATTTACATTGACCGCTTCGCAGGTTGCGGAGCATGATTGCAGGGCGGCAAATCAGGAGGCTCTCGAATGTACCCCCCCCGCGAACCGATCTCTCGCTGACTGCAATTGTTCTGTCGTTAATCCTCGCCATGTTCGCCTTCACGGTTAGCACCTCGGCTTGGGCGCAATCTCCAAGCCCGAACGTCACCACTTGGCACAATGACAATTACCGCACCGGCCAGCAGCTTGCCGAAACTATCTCAGTCCATCGACTGTAAGTAGCAGCACGTTTGGCCTGCTTTTCCAGTATCCGGTCAATGGCCAGGTGTATGCCCAGCCCCTTGCAATAGCCGGCTTAAAGAATGTTTCAAACTGTGCTTCGCAGACAAGCTGCAATGTTGTATTCATCGCTACGCAAAATGACTATTTATATGCGTTCGATGCGGACAACAATTCCGGATCCGGTCCCCGCTCTGGCAGTCGAACATGGCCGATTTCCCGGTGGTTGGGGGATATCCAGTCCCGTGCACCATCTTCGCGAATTGCATACCCACGAGCACGATCTACCCGAATGTCGGCGTCACCAGCACCCCGGTGATCGACACCTCGACCTCACCTCCAACGATGTACGTGGTCTCCGCTCTTTTGCCCAATGCCAACTCCTCGACGATCTTCTATTTCCTGCACGCGATCGACGTTACAACCGGGAAAGAGAAACCAAACAGCCCCACGACGATCTCAGCCGCTGTATCAGGGGTGGGGTCAAGCAGTGACTGCACTTCAGGCACCGGCACGGGCACTCTGACGTTCAACCCCAATCTACAATTACAACGGCCAGGACTGCTGCTTCTGCCTCTGAGTGGAGGCGGCAACGCTGTTTACATAGGATTCTCGCTTTATGACGGGGCGCGGACGACAATGGGTACGCAACCGACAGGGTGGGTTATGGGTTACACCTATGGCGCGGGCGGATTCACCCAAGTGGGTGTTTTCAACACAGCCCCCAATGGTACAGGCTCCGGCATCTGGCAAAGTGGGGCGGGGCTGGCTGCGGAGACCGATAACAACGGCAATTCTTTCATTTATGTCGCTACTGCGGACGGCACGTTCGACCCTGCTCACGCAAACTACGGAAACAGCCTGCTGAAGCTGACTGTCGGCTCTTCCGGATCGCTAAGCTTGGTAAATAACCCGCCCGTCTACAATTACTTTACGCCCTCGACCAGTCCACCCGTTGCGCCAGCGACTTGGATATGGGCTCTGGTGGCACTATGATTCTGCCGGATTCGTTTTTTCAGGGTCATAGCCGTCTGCTCGTGCATATTGAAAAGGAATCCAAGTTTTTCACGCTCGACCGCGATAACCTTCAAGGGTTCAATGCGACGGACAACACGGTCCAAGAGATAGTTCTTCCCATTAATCCGCCGGAGAAGAATCAAGGCTATTGGGGAGCGCCCACTTACTGGAAGTGGACAAGTGGTGGGTCGAACGACTTACGCGGTTTATGGCTCGGCCCAGGTTGCGGAGAACCTAAGCGCGCTTCCTCTTAACATGTATCAGCTGAGTACAACCGCGCCAGGCCCGTTCCCAACTGCACCAACCTTTAGTTCCAATGCGACATTCTGCCAGCACGGAACAACCGCCTCCATTTCGGCCAACGGAAACACTTCCACAACGGGCATCGTATGGGCGATCGAGAATCATAGGAACAGTCCAACGAATTGCACGGGTATGCCTACAGCGGCGGTTCTCCACGCCTTCAATGCTCAGAACATCAGCGGGGCGAGCGGGGAGCTGTACAACAGCGGCGGGGTCACAACAACTATCGGGCCAGCTACAAAGCTCTCGGTTCCCACACCTTTTAACGGAAGGGTGTATATGGGAACGCAAACCGAGGTCGATGTGTTCGGCCTGTGCAGCAGCAACCCAAACGGCAAGTGTCTGAAGTAAGACGTTTCGCGTTGGGAGGACAAGATGGCGGGGAAAATCTTGATTTGGACATTGCTCGTTTTTGTGTGTGCGCTCGGCAAACGAGCAGTTGCTCAGTCGTTCGGGGACTTCGCGCAATGTTCGCCCGCACCCTGCATCCTGACACCGATTCAGGTGTCGGAGGGAGGGAGCCTGGTGAACGATGCTCCGATTGTCACCAACCCTGGGAAGCTCAACCACCTGTTGCTAGGCGCCAACGATTTCAATTGCCCCGGACAAAGTATTACCGACTTCTTCATCTCCGATGATGGGGGCGCGACTTGGAACCGAACCACGTGCATGGCCCAGCTAGGAGTTTACGCCCCCGATGGCGGACAGCCCATGGCGGCCTACGACCTTAGCGGGACGGCCTACATAGGCGGTTCCTACGAAAATAATGGTAATGGCTACCTCGGTCTCATCGGGATCGAAAAATCAACGGATGGAATTACCTGGAGTGCACCGGTGCCGGCAATAGGATCTATAACCGAAATTAATGGTTATCCTTTTTACGCTTGGATGGTAGTTGACACCACCCCGGCGAGCCCGTACGCAAATAGCATCTACATCTCTGCGGTCGGGAAGAGAGGCCAGTTTGTTAATGACCACGTAGTCGTTTCTCATTCGCGCGATGGCGGAAATACCTGGGATCTCTCGATTGCCGGTTGGTTGGTAAACTCACCCGGCTCGGATGACAACACCCATATCGCCGTGGGCAAAGATGGAACGCTCTACCTTTCCTGGGAACACTGCCCGACTTATGGATCCGATGCCAACTGCGCCAACTCCGTGGCTTATATGATGTTTTCAAAGTCCACCGATGGCGGGAACACGTGGTCGAAGCCTTCGTACATAACCGCCTTCACCCACTCGCCCGGCCCCTGTTGCGGCTCAACAGGGATGCTCCCAAACAGCAATGTTTTTGTCGAGAACATCCCGGTCATCGCCGTGGACAACAGCACCGGGCCGCACGCTGGCAATCTTTACGTCGTCATGTACAACTGGAACGGCTCCTATATGCAAGTCGAAGTGAGGCGTTCCACCAATGGTGGAGTGTCGTGGTCGTATCCCGTCTTCCCGGCCCCGCCGAGTGCCACACACGACCAATTCTTTCCTTGGCTCTCGGTCAGCGACAACGGAACCGTCGGCGTAAGCTGGCTCGACCGCCGTAACGATCCCTTAAATATCAGCTACCAGGCCTTCGCGGCGTTCTCCAGCGATGGTGGCTTGAGCTTCGGCCCAAACTATCAACTGACGACGGCGTTTTCAAACCCGAACAACAACGGCTACCCGAACGCGGCGTGGATGGGCGACTACACCGGCAACACCTGGGCGGGCTCAATCTTTCACGCCGCCTGGATGGATACCAGCAACGGCATCGACACCCAGGACTTCGTCGGCGGAGTTCGCCTGCGATGACCGGAGCAAACAACCAGTACGGGTTACGGACGTGACTTGCGCGGGGGGGCCTGATCAGACGAGAGCCCGCGCGAACCTGGCAATTGTTACGACTTGCGAAAGATGTAATCGTACCTGTTCGGGGAAACCACGATTTTGCCCGCCGAATCAATGACCCGATAGGGAAAGTAGCGTTCGAGCGCGAGGCCCGCATCCGACGCCATCGCGATGAAGTCGCGCGGCGAAGCCCAGAACTGCGTTAAAGCCGCAGTGTTCAAAATCACTGGCTGCCGCTGGGTTCCGCGGACGAGCAATCGCCGGCACATTCCTAGAAAAGTACGCAGGCCTCGGTTCCGCACAAGGAACCACAACATCGACATCACCGAACGGTGGCGGGGCACGTCGGACATCTCGGGCGAAACCGGAATTTCACCAATCCACACTCTAGCGTTTAGCTCGGCGGTACGCGCGATTTCGCGCAAACTCGCGTCAATTTTTTCGCGCGGAACCAGCACGAGCACCGCGTTGCAGACGACCACGTTGAACTTCGAGTCGGCAAACGGAAGGGCATCGGCCAGGCCTTGAGTTGCGCTGAGTCCAAGCGAGCGAATGCGATCGGCCTCAGCTTCCGTGGCCTGGACGCCTACGGCCTGGGAGACGCCGTCTTCGGTGGCCATTCGTAGAAGCACGCCGTCGCCGCAGCCAATGTCGAGCAGGCGGTCTTCAGGTTGGAAGTGAAGAGTCTCTCGAATTGTCTGGTTGATGAAGCGGGTCAGGGCCTCTCGACCATCACGTCCGTCAAGCTCGTGGACGTTCCTGGCATGGGCGGCGCGCGCGCCGTACGCGTCCACGTAACTCGATACTTTGATGATCATTTTCCGAGATCATGCAAAGACCAGGCCCGCACTCACTTCCCCATCACCAGTTTTGCAATCGTGGCCAACTGCATGTTCGATGTGCCTTCGTAGATTTTGCCGATCTTGGCGTCGCGCCAATATTTTTCCACCGGATAATCTTTCGTAAACCCGTATCCGCCGTAAATCTCAATCGCCAATGACGTTACCCTTTCGGCCACCTGCGAGCAGAATAGTTTGGTCATGGCGGCTTCTTTTACGAAGGGGACGCCGGCATCTTTCATCCGCGCGGCGTTATAAACCATCAGCCGCGCTGCTTCAATTTCTGTCGCCATTTGCGCGATCTGAAACTGAACGCCCTGGAATTCGCTGATGCTCTTGCCGAACTGCTTGCGTTCCTGCGCGTATTTCGACGCGAATTCCCACGCGCCGCGAGCCACACCCATCATCTGCGCGCCGATACCAATTCGTCCTTCGTTGAGGGTTTCAATCGCGATCTTGTAGCCCTTGCCGGGCTCACCAACCACGTTGTTTTTCGGCACATGGCAGTCCTCAAGAATCAATTCGCAGGTCGATGAAGCGCGAATGCCGAGCTTGTCTTCTTTCTTTCCGACGGTAAATCCGGGAAAGTCTTTCTCCACGATGAATGCGGTAATGCCTTTGTAGCCCGCCGCCGGATCGATGGTGGCGAACAAAATGAAGACACCGGCTTCCTTGGCGTTGGTGATCCAAAGCTTGCGGCCGTTGAGAACGTAGTCGCTGCCCTTCAGTTCGGCCTTGGTCTGCAACGCGAATGCGTCGGAACCTGATCCAGCTTCACTGAGCGCGTAGGCCCCGCAGGTGTCGGCGGCCATGCGCGGCAGGTAGCGCTTCTTCTGGTCGTCATTGGTCCATCGCAGCAGGGCGTTGTTGACCAGGGTGTTCTGCACGTCCACGATCACGCCAGCGGACGCGTCCACGCGCGACATTTCTTCCACCGCCAGCACAGCCTCAAAAAAGGTCGCGCCGCCGCCGCCGTATTGTTCGGGAATCTCGATTCCCATCAATCCCAACTGAAAAAACTCGTGCAGCAAGTCTTTTTCGAAGACTCCCTTTTCGTCCATTTCCTTGGTGAGAGGGCGGACTTTTTCTTCGGCGAATTGCCGGATATTTTCGCGAAACAAAACTTCGTCTTCAGTAAACGCGGTAAGTGGGCTCGGGGACGGGGCGTGCAGAGTGGCTTCAGCCATGACAAACACCTTTTACGAATGAAATGCGAACCTGCGATTTTACCATTGCGGAGCAGCCAACTTTTTTAGCCTCGATTCCTTCGTACGGTAGCCGACTCTTCCGGTCGGTTTTTTCGGGACATCCCTCTGTGCCGAACAAACATCTCAAACGTCCCTGAAAAAATACTTAATTTACGGCAGGGCCACTTTTATTTAAGTCGAGGAGAAGGAATGGCAGACCAATTTGCAATTGTTACAGGCGCATCGAGCGGCATAGGCCTTTCTCTGGCCAGGGAATTAGCGTCCCGCGGTTACGACCTTGCTGTCTGCTCGGCAGGAGTCAGATTGCACGACGCTGTCGCCGAACTCAAAAAAACTGGCGTTGAAGTGACTGAGATTCAATCCGATTTGGCGACTCGGGAAGGGGTGGAGAGCCTGTGGGAACAGGTTCTTGCTATCGGAAGAAACGTTGACATCGCCTGCATCAATGCCGGAGTAGGCGTGGGCGGGCAATTTTTCGAAACCGATTTGGACGAAGAGTTGAACATGGTGAACCTGAATTGCGCCGGCACGGTCCAACTGGCTAAGTACCTGGTCCAGCACATGATGGAGCGCAACGAGGGACGCATTCTGTTTACCGCGTCCATCGCGGGCGAGATGGTCGCGCCGCGCGAGGCAGTCTATGCAGCGACCAAGGCGTTTGATCTCTCGTTTGCGCACAGCCTTCGCTATGAACTGCGCGACACCGGCATCACCGTCACAGCCCTACAGCCCGGCCCCACTAACACGGATTTTTTCCATCGCGCTGGAATGGACAACACGGAAGTTGGCTCGTCCGGAAAGAACGAAAGCCAGCCGGAGGATGTCGCGCGTCAGGGAATCGAAGCTTTGCTCGCAGGCAAAGACCACGTGTATGCGGCTTCGGCCAAGACCAAGGTGGAGGGCATGCTAGCGAACGTTGTTCCAGGAACTGTGAAAGGCGCCATGCACGAGAAGATGGCCAAACCGAAGGCGAGCTGATCGCAGCGCGCTCAACAAATCGAAACCAAGGAGAAAACCAATGCCCAATGCTTTGAATGAAGCCCCAAACGCCGAAAGCCTCCCGGACTCGGCCACCGCGGGAACAATTGTGAACGGACGATACCTGCCGCCGCCGCAAGACAAGGACGGAAAAATCTGGGTGCGTACCAGCGCACTCGTCAATGCCGATGCGCAGCGACTCTACGAGTTGTGGTCCGACGTAGAGAATGTACCGCTTTGGCAGGAGCAAATGGTCAGTGTTAAACGCATCGGCGATAAGAAAACGCACTGGGTCATGAAGACGGGCGACAAGGACTCGAAAAAAACAGTCGAATGGGATTCAGAGTTGCTGGCGGATCAGCCCGGACACCGCCTCGCGTGGCGTTCGCTAGACGGCGAAGTCAAGAACGCCGGCGAAGTGGTCTTCGAGCCATCACCCGGCGGGCACGGAACCATGGTGACTGTTCTTCAGGAATTTCGTATGGGAAAGCTAGCCAGTGCCTGGGAGACTCTCACCGGGCGGAATCCGAAGCAGCTTGTGATCGAGAACTTGCGTCATTTCAAAGCGCTGGTCGAAACGGGAGAAATTCCACGCACAGAGGGACAACCCCACGGACCGCGCGGAGCGATAGCCGGCATGAAGGAGTCGGCATACGGCGAAAAAATCACAACGCCGCCGGGATTCGATCAAAAGAGAGCAAGCTAATCGTTAATTTCTATTCGAGAGGAAGTCATTTATGAAAGCACTGTGTTGGATGGGCAGCGGCAAAGTTGAAGTTCACAACGTCAGCGATCCGGAGATTTTGAACCCGCACGACGCGATCGTGAAGATTACTCGTACGGCGATCTGCGGATCCGATTTGCACTTGTTCGACGGCTTTATTCCCACCATGGAACAGGGCGATATCCTCGGCCATGAATTCATGGGCATCGTGCAGGAAGTGGGAAAAGAAGTCCTGAACCTCAAGGCGGGTGACAGAGTGGTTGTGCCATTCACGATCGCATGCGGCAACTGCCATTTCTGCAAGAAGAAAATCTGGTCGGCATGCGACAACACCAACCCGAACGCCCACCTGATGGAAGCTGCCTACGGCTATTCCGGTTCGGGGCTCTTCGGATATTCCCACATGATGGGCGGATACGCGGGCGGCCAGGCGCAGTATGTGCGGGTGCCATTCGCCAATGTCGGCCCGCTGAAAATCGAAAGCGATCTGCCCGACGAGAAAGTCTTGTTCCTGTCAGACATTTTCCCCACCGGCTACATGGCGGCGGAGAATGCGCAAATTCAGGAAGGAGACACCGTTGCAGTTTGGGGGTGCGGCCCGGTCGGCCAGTTCGCGATTGCCAGCGCATTCATGTTTGGAGCGGCCCGGGTTGTTGCGATCGACCGCTTTCCCGAACGCCTCGATTTGGCCCGCTCAATCGGCGCGATCACCGTGGACTATGCCGAGGAAGACGTCAGCGTGCTCACCGCGCTGAAGGACTTGACTGGGGGAATTGGCCCGGACTCGTGCATCGATGCCGTCGGTCTCGAAGCACACTCGACCGAGCTTCAGGGAATTTATGACAAAGTGAAAACCGCACTGATGCTTGAAACCGATCGGCCCAGCGTTCTCAGACAGGCAATTCAGGCGGTACGCAAGGGCGGCACGGTCTCGATTCCCGGGGTGTATGGTGGCCTGCTCGACAAAGTCCCGTTTGGCGCGGCATTCGGCAAAGGAATCACGATGAAAATGGGTCAGACCAACATGCACAACTATATGAAGCCTCTACTTGATCGCGTGGAGAAAGGGCAAATTGACCCCAGCTACATCATTTCTCATCGCATCACGCTCGACGAAGCTCCGGAAATGTACAAAGTATGGCGCGACAAAGAACAGGAAGTAACGAAGATCGTTATTGATCCGTGGGCGTCTTAGCGGGCGCCAAAACAAACCCACAAAGACTCAGCGAGTGCCGTGCAACCGTCCGCACGGCACTCTTCCTTTCTCCAACGCTTATTGCCTCTAAGTTGAACTTTATGTGGTCGCCCGCGCACACTGCCGACGAGCTCTTCTAGCGGAGTTGGTAGACGAGGAGTTAGCTTGAAAGCCTCACGACTTGCCGCCGGGGATCAGCTTCAACCCATCCGCCTGCAGGATCTTGGTGATTTGGCTGCGCGCGTGGGTTGACCATGGGCCGGTGGTGTCCAGCTTCACGTAGGCGCGCCAGTGCTGCAGCGCTTTGCGAGGCTGCTTGAGCTTTTCGTAGGCCAGAGCGATGTTGTAATGCGCGTCGGCGTAGGTGGGCGCAAGTTGAAGGGCGGCGTTGTAGGTTTGGATCGCGTCGGCTACGCGTCCGGTTTCATCGAGCACGTTGGCCAGATCGAAGTAGGCGAGCGCGTAGCGCGGGTCGCTGTCGATCGCCAGCCGGTAATGCTCTTCCGCGAGTTTGAATTCCTGCCGATTGTAATAGAGCGTCCCCACGTTGATGTGGGCGGCGGCGTGGTCGGGATCAAGTTCCAGAACCCGCTGATACGTCGAGATCGCCTGCAACTGGTTGTCGGCGTCTTCTTCGAGGGCTATGCCGCGCGTGAAGAGTTCCGAAATCTCGCTCTCGACCGAAGCCGGACGCCGCGTCGAAATCGGAGGGCTGCTGATCACCCGCTGCCGCGAATTTGGATCGAAGTCAAACAGAAATTGTCCTGCAATTGGCTCTACGACTTTGCCTTGATGCCGGAACGCCACGCGATGGCCGGTGGAAAACACGCTGGCTTCCAGCAGGGGATTCGACATTCCCGCGACTTGCTTTTGCATGGCTTCAAGCGATTGCCGGATGACCGCTGGGCGGACTTTACGCGCGCACAGATCGCGTACTTTTTTGATTTGCAGCAGGTCGAAGAATGAATAGGATTCGGCGGCCGCGACGAGCCCGGCCTTCTCCCACCCGGCCAATTGCCGGGAAGTGAGGCGAAGTATGCGGATCAAGCTTGCGCGATTGTAACGGTGCACGGCGTTCTCAAAAAGCTGTACCGCCATTATCGAGACCCGCACCTGTGATGGCAAGTGGAAAACGACGGATTGGGTACCAGAACCGCTACTCCCAGCCACATTTTTCACGGCATATTCACCCGCAGGTGCGGCAATCGATTTACACAGATACATGCGAAGGTTCGTTTTCTTCGCGGTCCGGACGGAGCCCCCGGCCTACAATCCGGCGTTATCATAAGAACCCGACATGCCTCGTGCCGCCACTTCCGTTAAGCGCAAAGGTCCGGCGGCGATTTTGCCGAAGTCTACGCAGGAGTTGACCGCGCTCGTTTTACAGGCTTGCCTGGTCGCCAAGGATGCCGCCTTCAACCTGCGGGACTTTATCGAGAACGCCTCGAACATGGCATTTCTTGCGGTTAAGGATTGTGAGAAGGAACTCGATCGCATGGAACGCCGGGTGGATGAGGAAATCACCACTGCCATCACCGAGGTGAGTGAAGCCGAAGCACGGCAACTACTGGCCTGCCTGAAATTCATAATCGACTTAGAACGCATCGGCGACTTGGCGTGGTCCGTTACCCAGAGGCTTCAACGGTTGGAATTGACGCTCACCAAGAACGATGAGAACGATCTCAGCGCGATGGCTTCGGCGCTCGAAAAAATGCTGACCACGGTGCATGACGGATTCATGCGGCGCGACCCTAAATCGGCCACCTCGGTCATGCAATCCGACACGCACATCGACGATTTATGCCGGTCGGTGTTCAATCGCCATCTCGATAACAGCGACCGCCGCAGCCGGGAATATAGTGTGAATCTACTTTTCATGGCGCAGGCCTTCGAGCGGGCCGGCGACCACGCCAAAAACCTGGGTGAGGAACTGTTCCACCTGGTTGAAGGGCGCAGTCTGCGCCACGAACCCAAACGGTCGAAGTCACGGTCGTCGGAGTAGACCCCTTATGTCCCCAAACTGGGTCGAACCAAGTTAGGCACCCGATAAAATTCGCCGCGCTAACTGTTCCGCGACGCGACTCCATGATGAAATGATTTCTCCATGGCGAAGCGCGTTAGCGTTGACGGCTGGCTGTTTACAGTCACCCTGTTGCTGGTCTTTCTCGGACTGGTGATGGTGTTCAGCGCTTCGGCGGTGATGGCCAAAGAGCGATACGGCTCCGCATATTTCTTCCTCTTTCGCCAGTTGGGATGGGCGGCCGCCGGATTCATCGCCATGATCGCGGCCATGAAAATCGATTACCGCCGCTACAAACACCCCGCCGTCGTCTTCACGTTTCTAGGAGTGACCACGCTGGCGCTGATTTCGGTGTTTTTCCTCGACCGCTCTCATCACACCCATCGCTGGATCCACTTTGCCGGCTTTTCCTTTCAGCCGTCGGAAATGGCCAAGCCGGCATTGATTTTATTCCTGGCGTTTTTTCTGGCCGACCGCGCCAAGTCCATGACCGACTGGCGCAACACAATCATGCCGGCGGTGCTCCCCACGTTGGTGTTTATCGGACTGATCGTATTCCAGCCCGACCTTGGCACCGCCATTGCCTGCGCCGCCATTACCGTCTGTATTCTCTTTGTGGCTGGCATGGACATGCGCTATCTCTGTTACGGATTTCTCGGCTCGATACCGCTTTTGTATTTGCTGATTTTCCGTGTCAAATACCGCCACGACCGGATTCTCGGCTTCATGAATCCCTATGCCGATCCGCAGGGAAAAGGCTTCCATATTATTCAATCGCTGATTGCCGTGAGCACGGGAGGCGTCACAGGCCTGGGTTTGATGGAAAGCAAGCAGAAGTTGTTTTATCTGCCGGAGCCGCACACCGACTTCATTTTTGCGGTGACCGCCGAGGAGTGGGGTCTTCTAGGGTCGCTTGTGGTGGTCGCACTATTCTCAATTTTCCTCTGGCGCGGTATCCGCACCGCCATGCGTACTCAGGAAAGCTTCGGACGTTTCCTTGTCGTCGGCATCACCAGCATGATCGTGATACAGGCGTTCATCAACATGAGCGTGGTTTTAGGCTTGATGCCCACGAAAGGAATTCCTCTGCCGTTTGTGTCGTACGGCGGATCGTCTCTGTTTATGACGCTCGCATGCGTAGGTGTGCTGCTCAACATCTCCAAGCAAGCGGAATGAAAATAGTCTCAGCGCCCAGCCTTGCTGCCGCTTTTATACCCCGGTTTATATTTAATCAATGCGCGTAATTCTTGCCGGCGGAGGGACGGGAGGCCACGTCATCCCGGCTCTTGCCATCGCGCAGGAACTGAAGAAGCAATACAGCGCCGAGATCCTTTTCATCGGAACTGCCCGCGGGATAGAAAATCGCCTCGTACCCGAAGCTGGTTTCAGCCTTCGACTGGTCGAGGTCGGTGCGCTCAAGAATGTAAGCGTCGCGACTCGGCTCAAGACCGCATTCGACCTGCCTCGCGCGATCCTGCACGCTCGGCGCATTCTCAAAGAATTTCGCCCGAACGTAGTGATCGGGGTTGGCGGATATGCCTCCGGCCCGGCGATGCTGGCCGCGATGATCGGACGGATTCCGACGCTGGCATTCGAACCCAATGTCGTGCCGGGCTTTGCTAACCGGGTCGTGGCAAAATTCGTCTCCGCTGCGGCCGTCCATTTCCAGCAAACAGCTCGCTATTTTCGCAATGCGCGCCTAACCGGCGTGCCGGTGCGGCAGGCGTTTTTTGAGATTCCGAACAGAGTGCCAAATGCTCAGCCTAGTTTGCTAATCTTCGGAGGAAGCCAGGGCGCTCATGCCATCAACCAAACGGTGATCGCTGCCGCCGATTCGCTGCGTCAGCGGGTGCCCGGGATTCGGGTTGTCCACCAAACTGGGAAGCGCGACTATGACGAAGCGGTTGCGGCGTACAGCAAGACCCGCGGCAGCTTCGAGGCGTTTCGTTTTATCGATGATATGCCCGCCTATTTCTCGCAAGCGGACTTGATATTGTGCCGATCTGGTGCGAGCACCGTGGCCGAGGTCGCCGCAGCCGGCAAAGCCGCGATATTCGTGCCCTTTCCCCGCGCCGCCGACGATCACCAGAAGCGCAATGCCGAAGCTCTAGAACAAGCGGGTGCGGCGGTGATGCTGGAGGAGCCATCATTGACCTCAGAAAGCCTCGTGGAAACTATCGGCTCGTTGTTGTCCGACATCCCGCGTTTGGCAAGGATGGGAGAAGCCGCTCGCGCCATGGCCCACCCGTCGGCAGCCGCCGAAATCGCAAAAATGGCTGCGGATCTGTGCTGACCCAGCGATAAATCCGCTATCTTATATCTCTCGCCATTGCTTTATCGGTATTGGCATTCCGAGAAGGGAAGCGGTGAGGGAGTTCCTGTTCTGTGATCCGGCAGCCATGTTTGCCAAAATTCAGCGTATCCATTTCGTAGGCATTGGCGGCATCGGCATGAGCGGCATCGCCGAGGTACTGCTGAACCTGAATTACAAGATTTCCGGTTCGGACCGGAGAAGCTCGACGATCACCCGACGGCTTGCCCAACTCGGTGCCGTCACCTTCGAAGGTCACCGGGCCGAGAACGTCGCTGGAGCAGAAGTCGTTGTGATCAGTTCCGCCGTTGCGTCGGATAATCCCGAAATACTCGAGGCCCGGCGCTTGCATATTCCAGTCGTGCCACGCGCAGAGATGCTGGCCGAATTGATGCGCCTCAAGTACGGCATTGCGGTGGCCGGGATGCATGGGAAAACCACGACTACGTCCATGATCGCCGCCGTCCTCGCGGCAGGTGGACTGGACCCAACTGTAGTAGTTGGCGGGCGAGTCGATGCGATGGGATCCAACGCCCGGCTTGGCAAGTCGGAATATCTGGTTGCCGAAGCCGACGAAAGCGACCGCTCGTTCCTTCGGCTTTCGCCCATTCTTTCGGTCGTCACCAATATCGACCGCGAGCACATGGACTGTTACCGCAACATGCGTGACGTGCGCCGGGCATTTCTCGAATTCATGGATCGGGTGCCTTTCTATGGCACGGTTGTAGCCTGCAATGACGATCCTGTGCTCAGGCGGCTCGCTCGCGTCGCTCGCCGGCGCGTTGTGAGCTACGGCACCGGTAAAGGATCGTCGTTTCACATTCACAATTGCAAAACCAGCTTCGATCCCGCAGAGAACCGTCCGACCAGCCGGTTTTCGGTTACCTACCAAGGCAAGGTTCTGGGTGAGTTTTCCCTCCACGTGCCTGGGCAGCACAACGTGTTGAACGCTACCGCTGCGATTGCTGTCGGAATCGGGCTTGGTGTGGGTGTGCCCGATATCCAGGCTGCTCTAGAGGCCTTCCGCGGAGTCGACCGCCGCTTTCAGCTTCGCGGAAAATCCGGCGGCGTAAGCGTGATTGACGATTACGGACACCATCCCACCGAGATTCGCGCCACGCTGGCCGCCGCCCGGCAATGTGGCTACCGCAAAATTCACGTCATCTTCCAGCCCCACCGTTACACCCGTACCCGCGACCTGATGGACGATTTTGCCACCGCATTTGGCGATGCAGATTCGCTGACCGTGCTGGATATTTATGCCGCCAGCGAAGAGCCGATAGAAGGAATTTCGGGGGCATCGCTAGCGCAGAAAATTAACGCTCAGGGCAGTCCAAAAACGTCGTACAGCCGATCTTTTGCGGAGGCCACAGCGTTCGCCATCGCGTCCGCCCGAACAGAGGATCTCATCCTGACCATGGGAGCTGGCAATGTTTCCCAAATCGGGCCGATCTTGTTGGAACATTTGGGCAAAACCGCTCCAGATCCCGCCCTCAAAAATATTGTTTAATCCGCCAAATCTAGGGTGTATGATGGAGGCCAGCTAAGTTTTTTCACTACGAAGTTGAAAGCCGGTCACGCCAACCAGCGCCACCACTCTCACCAGCAGCGAATCTTCTCAGCACAATTCCAACAGAAAAAGGTAAAGAACAAATGGCAGAACAAGGAACAGTGAAGTGGTTTAATGATGCGAAGGGCTACGGCTTCATCAGCCGTCAGAGCGGCGAGGATGTTTTCGTGCACTTCTCCGCGATTCAGGCCGGCGGTTTCCGCAGCCTGCAAGAAGGCCAAACCGTGCAGTTCGACGTGACGAAAGGCCCCAAAGGCTGGCAAGCTGAGAACGTCCAGGCCGTCTAATTGACGCCCTAGAAAAACTCTGGCGCCCGCATTTTAACGATGCGGGCGCCTTCCTGTTTCTGCCGCTAAATTGTCACCTGCTAGCGGGCTGACTTAAAGATGGCAAATGCCGCGCCCTGCGGGTCCGCCATCACCGACATTCTTCCCACGCCTTCCATGGTCATCGGAGCCAGATAGAACTGGGCGCCTCCGGCCTTCGCTTTGGCGGCTGTCGCGTCCACGTCATCCACCAGAAAATAAGCCAGCCAGTGCGGTGGAGTTCCGGGCTTGCGGTGTGCGGTGGGAGGCACGCCTCCGATCATCTGGCTTCCGTTCTCAATGTGGTGGTAACCCGCCAGTCCATCTTTGTCAGCGACGAATTTCCATCCAAACAAGCCGCTATAGAAATCCATGGCTTTCTTCGGATCGGGCGTGCTCAAATCCGCCCAGCATAGCGTTCCATGAACGCCGGCAATCTTTATTCCCGACGTAGCTTTAGATTGCCAGATTTGGAAGACCGCCCCGGTGGGATCCTGCGCCACGGCCATGCGGCCATACTCCATCGCGTCGAAAGGAGTCTTGAGCAGCTTACCGCCCAACTTCGTAACTTTTGCAGCCGAGTCGTCCGCATTCTCGACTTCAATGTAAATCCCCCAGTGAGTTGGGACCCCTTGCGCGCGCTCCTCGGGCCCGATTGTATAACCCGCAGCGGCGGGCAAACCGTCAATTTCGAACATCGTATAGAACTGCCCCGGCCCGATGGGCGAATCGTTGGCTTTCCATCCGAAAATGTCACCGTAGAATTTCTTGGCGGCATTTTGGTCGGTGGAGTTGAGTTCGATCCAGCAGAAAGAACCCGGATTATGGCGATCAACTTTGGTCATATTTCCTCCGTGAAACGCAGATTACAACAATTGATATGGGAAGTTGTAAAAAGCCAATGAAAGGCCGGTTCTCATAGCGATCCGCACATCTTTCGATGTAATGCCCGCATCTCGGATAAAGGGATTGCACTGAGGAAATCCTCGGAAAACATAACAATGCGCATCGCAAGCGCGGGACACGCAGCTTTTTCAACAGCCATGATTGGCCTCGGAATCGCAGGACTGATCCAGGGCAATTTCGCCCCGGTGTGGGACCCGGTACCTGACGGCTTTCCGCTTCGACATGCGTTGGCGTATCTCGCAGCTCTCATTTCCTTGGGCTGTGGCATTGGGCTGTTTTGGGAGCGCACATCCGTCATTACTTCCCGCGTGCTTCTTGCCAGTCTTTTACTTTGGTTTTTAGTATTTCGAGTTCCCGACCTGATCCGTGCGCCCGGTCTTGGAGCTTTCTTCAGCGCTAGTGACACTGCGGTGATGATGGCGGGAGCGTGGGTTCTTTATACGTGGTTTGCCACGGACCGGGACAAACAGCGTCTTGGCTTCGTCGTCGACAACCGCGGATTGCGAATTGCGAGAGTGCTTTTCGGACTCTGCATGGTCCACTACGGAGTGGCTCACTTCCTCGATATCAAAGACACGGTTTCGCTCGAGCCCGGATGGCTGCCGTGGCATGCGTTCTGGGCATACTTCTTCGGCTGTACTTTCATTGCGGCGGGCGTGAGCGTGCTCACCGGGATATTCGCAAGGCTGGCTACCGCGCTGTCAGCGGTGCAGATTGGCATGTTCACGCTGCTGGTATGGGTGCCTATTATGGCGGCAGGCGCGACCAACGCTTTTCAAAGAAGCGAGACGATCCTCTCTGCCGCGCTTACCGCTGGCGCCTGGATGGTGGCAGATTCTTATCGCGACCGCCCAGGGCTGGCAGCCACGTAAGCGCTAGGGCCGCCGACAGCACGCCGGCGAGAGCCTTGTGACATTCGTCACAGAGATTCACGCTGAACCGGGCTAACATGCTCACATGCTCTCCGGCCGCATCACTCACGTGGCGATCCGCTCGCTGGATTGGCTTGCGTCGCGCATGCTGCCAGCCGAGCGCGGCCCCAGCCATCAGCACACCGGTCGCCGAGGCGAAGAGGACGCCTACTTCTATCTCCGCCGCAAAGGGTATGTGATGGTCGCTCGCAATTTTCGCACTCCGCTTCGCCGCGGCGAGATCGACCTCATTGGCTGGGAGAATGACGTTCTCTGTTTTATTGAAGTCAAGACCCGCACGACACGGGATGTGAAACCGGCAGAAGCGGCTGTTGATCGCGACAAGCAGCGAGCCCTCGCCCGGGTTGCCCGGCAATACTTAAATTTGGCTCATTGTGAGGCAGAAAATCGCCCAAAAATCCGCTCAGACGGCGGCCAGCCTACACCTTCGTGCCAGTTTCGATTCGATGTAATCAGCGTATATTATGACCAGCCTGGCGCTGCGCCGCAGTTTGAGTTGTTCCGCAATGCCTTCGGCGTGGCGTAAAATATAGAGAATTTCCCCGCTGAAAGGATCTACTTCTTGCCCGAGTTGCGAAAAGACCCCATTGTGGGCCGCTGGGTCATCATTTCCACCGATCGCGCCAAACGTCCTACCGATTTTTCCCTGGAAGGCAATGGAATCAAGGGCGGTTTTTGCCCGTTCTGTTATGGAAACGAGAGCAAGACTCCGCCTGAGGTGCAGGCTTATCGCCCCAATCCCAACGGCGGACCGCCCCTACAGCGGGATACGCCCGGCTGGACGGTGCGGGTGGTTCCTAACAAATTCCCAGCGTTGGGGATCGAAGGAAGCCTTAGCCGTCAGGCGGACGGCATGTTCGACAAGATGAACGGAGTCGGGGCGCACGAAGTCATCATTGAAACTCCGGACCACAACGCCACGCTGGCTTCGCTCGCTCCGAAACGAATCGAAGACGTTCTGTGGACTTTCCGCGACCGCATTCTTGACCTGAAAAAAGACCGCCGCTTCAAGTACATCCTCATTTTCAAAAATCACGGCGAAGCGGCGGGCGCATCGCTGGAACACGCACATTGCCAGCTCATCGCACTGCCGATTATCCCAATTTACGTGGCGGAAGAGATTGAAGGCGCCAAGCAGTACTACATCTACAAAGAGCGCTGCGTATTCTGCGATATTGTTAGGCAAGAGACTGAAGCGGCGATTCGCGTGGTCGCTGAAAATGAAGACTTTCTCACCATCGCCCCCTACGCACCGCGATTTCCCTTCGAAACCTGGATTCTTCCGAAGCAGCATGAATCTGCTTTTGAAAACTCGTCCTCACACATGTTCGAGAACCTGGCGCGAGCGATTAAAACCCTGCTCATAAAAGCCGACCGCGTGCTCGATAACGCGCCCTACAACTTGGTGATTCATAGCTCTCCGGTTCAGGAAGCGATCAACGACCACTATCACTGGCACATTGAATTCATGCCCAAGCTCACCAAGACGGCGGGTTTTGAGTGGGGAACGGGTTTCTATATCAATCCCACGCCGCCGGAAGAAGCAGCGAAATTTTTGCGGGAAGCCAGTGTGGAAGAGTTAGTGGCCGCAGGCTAGTCGAAGCCTATTCGTAGAACTGGGCGATGCTTTCCACCACCCGCGCCTGTTCCGCCTCGGTTAATTCTGGGAAGATCGGCAGTGCCAGCACTTCTCTTGCTGCACGTTCCGACTCCGGCAGATCGCCGACGCGATGCCCCAAATAGACGAAACTCTCTTGCAAGTGCAGCGGAACTGGGTAGTAGACTTCGGTGCCAATCTTGCGGTCGGTCAGGAATTTCCGCAGGCCGTCGCGCCGGTCTGCTCGCACGACAAACTGATGGAACACGTGGTGCGCATGCGGAGAAACCGAGAGCCGCTTGATTGGCCCGTCGTTTCTTTCTGATACTAAGCCTGATTTCTTCAGCAGCACGTCATAGGTTGCCGCCCGCTTGCGCCGCTTTTCATTCCATTCATCAATGTGCCTTAACTTCACCCGAAGGACTGCGCCCTGGATCGCGTCCATGCGGGCGTTCCAGCCGAATTCTTCATGATAGTAGCGCTTTGAACTGCCGTGGTTCCGCAGCCGGCGCATGTGCTCGGCCTGTTCGGAATCGCGCGTAGTCACTAGCCCAGCGTCGCCATAGGCACTAAGGTTCTTGGTTGGGTAAAAGCTAAAGGCAGCGGAAATCCCGAGCGATCCCGCAGGCTTGCCTCGCCACTTCGCGCCAATCGCTTGGGCCGCGTCTTCAACAATCGGCATCTTGAATTCATCTGAGATCGCTTGCAGCGCGTCCATGTCGGCGCATTGGCCGTAGAGATGGACCGGCAGAATGGCCTTCACTTTATGCGATCCGCCGCGCTGCAATTCTGCCAGAACCTTCTCAGGGTTCAGGTTCAAAGTTTCCGGATCAACGTCCAGCAGCACCGGTGTCGCCCCAGCTCGCACGATTGCGCTCGCGGAGGCAAAAAAACTAAATGCCGTGGTCAGAACACGATCCCCTGGACCAACTCCAGCCGCTGCCAGTGCAAGCCACAACGCGTCAGTTCCTGACGCGCAGCCAACCGCCGCTTCTGTTTCAGTGAAAGCGGCGATTTCCCGTTCGAGAGCTTCAACTTCCGGCCCCAAAACAAACTGCTGGGACTCGCAGACGCGTTCGATGGCGGCGAGAACGTCGCCCTTGATTTCGCGATATTGCCGGTTAAGATCGAGCAGCGGAACCGGACCCATCGCTACGGATGTCCTCGCTTCTACCGGCTTCGCTGTGGAAAAAGGTGTCACTGGCTGAGAATTCTAACATTCAGATCTACGTTCGCTCTCGCACATTCAACCCGGACTAGTCGGTAGTAACAACGAATCGTATTGGTTATTGGTTTCCCGATGAATTTGCCAACGATACTAGCCGTGGTCCCAATTACCAAGGTACCCGTCGCAAGGCCAATTGACCCCTTGGTAATCTGGCCGATTAGACGGTTCTCATAATAATGTTATCCACGTGATTTAAGTATGTCCGGTGACGTTCGAATCCCCGGCATCCTTAGCTACCAGCCTTTGCGAGAGTTTGTCCAAAGCTGGTGGGTGCGCTGATGTACAGCGAAGGGCCTGCGCAGAACGCCTTCAGGCCCACGCTGAGTGTGCGAAATCGGCTCCTGTCCGAGTAGCCAACGCCGATCGAATTGGAGTGCTGTGTGAGTAAAGCAACTATCTTGCTGGCAAGCTGGCTGATTGCTTCAGCCGTCGCGTCCACCGCGCAAAGTGGGGACTACAAAGTAATTTCAGTGAATTCTGCCGGTTCCATTCGAGGAACCGTGAAATGGTCCGGAGCGACCCCCAAAACTCTTTCTTTTCCGGTCACTAAAGACCCGTCGATCTGTGATCCCGAATCGCGCAAAAGTGTGGACTTGGAGCGGTTGATCGTCGGGCCGTCTGGCGGAGTCGCTAATACAGTCGTTTTCTTAAAAAACGTTCGTCAGGGCAAAGCCATGGACATCGGCCAAATGAAGCCTGTACTGGACCAAAAACATTGCCGCTACGAACCGCACGTGCTGCTGGTTCCGCGCAGCGATGATCTGCAAATGAAGAGTTCCGACGCGGTGCTACACACAGTGCACATGGAGGGCGCGGCGACGTACAATCTACCTTTTCCCTTCGTGGATCGCGTGATCTCCCGGCCCATGAACAGTGCTGGCACGGTCAGCCTGCGTTGTAACGGTGGCCACGTATGGATGAACGCTGAAATCTTTGTGGTCGACCATCCTTACTACGCCGTGACCGATAGCAGCGGGCGATTTGAACTGACCGGCGTGCCTCCGGGAGAATACGAGATCGAAGCGTGGCACGAGGGTTGGAGCATTGCCGGTCATCAGGCGGCGTTTGACGTTTTGACCGAACGAAAAATCGAGCGCCCCGTATTTTCCGAACCGCGGACCTGGGATAAACAGGTGACCGTCGCCGCCGATGGTAATGCGGTGGTTAACTTCACGATTTCAGAAAAGTAACATTCCCACCTCCGCCCGATAAAGAGCCGGCGCTCTGCGCCGGTTTTTTCTTTGCCCTTTCAGGTCTAATATCGACGGAATCCCGATCTTCTGCATCACAACTGAACGGGGGCGGCTATGAAGACATCCAAACCTCTACTTCCGGAGCACTCAGTGCGCTACGCGACGCTTTTGGCACTGTTGTTATTTTTCGGGGTCTCGAAGATTTCTTACGCGCAAAGCAGTGGCGGCTTTCGACGCCCTTCAGAACCGGCGCATGACGAGCGGCCCATGTCGTCGGGAAATCCCCAGATCGACCAAGCGGCGGCCAAGGCGTCAGCCCAAAAAGGCCAGAACCAGTCTTCGGCCTCAGCGGTCAACAGTCTAGCCTTGCAACGAGACGCGGAAGAATTAGCCAAGTTGGCCTCGGCAATCCCGTCGGACGTTGAACAGACCACAAAAGGCATCCTGCCCAAAGACCTCGATGAGCGGCTGAAAAGGATCGAAAAATTGGCCAAACATCTGCGTTCGGGCATCAACCACTGACCGAGGGCCATCTGCATCATGCTATAATTTTGGTCACACCAGTTGTGTCTGGTTTCGACGGAGGATGGTATCGACAAACGGTTTATTCGCACGAACGATCGTATTCGAGCTCGTGAAATTCGGGTAATTGATGATGAAGGCGGTCAGGTCGGAATTCTAACTCCCTACGAAGCGCTCAAGATGGCCCGCGAGCGTAATCTGGATTTAGTTGAAATATCGCCCACCGCTCAACCTCCTGTTTGCCGCATCATGGATTACGGCAAATTTCTGTATCAACAGGAGAAGAAAGAGCGCGAAGCCAAGAAGCACCAAACGAAAATCGTAGTCAAGGAAGTGAAATTCCGCATAAATGTGGATGATCATGACTACGAGACCAAGAAGAATCACGTTCTTCGCTTTCTGGAAGAGGGCGACAAGGTTAAGGCGACCATATTTTTCCGCGGGCGTGAAATGACCCGCACCATGTTGGGGCGCCAGATTCTGGAGCGCCTGTTGAAAGATGTACAGGACAAGAGCATCGTAGAGTTCCGGCCGCGGCAGGAGGGCAATACTCTGCACGCAATTTTGGCCCCTAAGAAGGACCAGCAACCGGCAGCGAAACCGAAATCAGCCGCCAAGTCGGCTCAGATGAAAGACGCCCCCAAGCAGCAGGCCGCCGCAGCACCGGCTCAGCCCCGCGCAAACCAGGCGTAGAAGCAGCCGCTGCACCCCGAGTCACCAAGGTTAAGCAATTCATACAGAGGAAGTATGCCAAAACTTAAAACGCACAAAGGCGCCGCCAAGCGCTTCAAGAAAACAGCCACCGGAAAAGTTAAGCGCCGCCATTCGCACCTGCGTCACATTCTGACGTCGAAGAGCAAAAAGCGAAAAGGCAAACTGGGCCAAAGCGTTCTCGTCAGCGACGCGGACACGCCCAAAGTTAAACGAATGATTCCGTACTAGAGATTTGCCGGAGTGTTGCGGCCGCCCTCGGTCGCACGGCTCTTCCAGAAGTAGGGAGAGTTTCAGCGGCGGATAGGGTTCCGTTGCACATCGGCAAGGCGAGTGAAGAGGTCAGAAACCTTACCTCCAGCCGCCATAAAAACGCAGCACAAAAAGGAGAACATCATGCCTCGTGTAAAACGCGGAACCAAACGCCGCGCCAAAAGAAAAAAGATACTTGACCGCGCCAGCGGTTACTTCTTAACAAAATCAAAACTATACCGCGCAGCGAAAGAAGCCGTTGATCGCGGACTGAAGTTCGCCTATTCCGGACGCAAACAGAAAAAGCGGCAGTACCGCTCCATCTGGATCGTGCGGATCGGCGCTGCCGCCAAGTTGAATGGCATGAGCTACAACAAGTTCATCCACGGCCTGAAAAAAGCCGGCGTCGAACTCGACCGCAAAATTCTCGCCGACATAGCGGTGAAAGATGCGGCCGCATTCAAGAGTCTGGCGGAGCAGGCTAAAGGCGCGCTGGCGTAGTTCGGACGTCGATCTGTCGCTTCAGCGTATCGCTCAGTAGATATCTTGTCATTCCGAGAAGCGTAGCGCCGAGGAAGCTGCTTTGCGCCAGGGCTAAAGCATATTTTGATTTTGGGAAGGGCACGGCTTTAGCCGTATCTCATTCACCACAAGTTACCTGAGCGAGCTTAGGTCGCGAGGAATTCCGTTCAACATGGCATATTCCGTTCCCAAATTAACGGATTGGTCAGCGACGGCGCTCGATAAAGCCGTCGCTGATTTACGCACAGCGTTGACGGAGGAAACGAAAGCAATAAAGACAGAAGCTGACTGGAAATTGCTACGCGACCGCTGGATGGCCCGTAAGAACGGCCTTCTTACCCAGATCAACGATCAGTGGCTGAAAGCCGCTCCAAAAGATGCCAAGCGCGATGTTGGCCAGCGTGTCAATGAGATCAAGGCATCCGTCGAAGATGCTATCGCCAAATCCGAAAATCTAAAATCGGGATCGGCGCTCGCTACTGAAATCGACATCACCCTCCCCGGCAATCGCCGCAAGCTCGGTTCCGAGCATCCCGTCATCAAAACCATGAACGAGATTGTCGGCGTGTTCCGCAATCTTGGGTATTCGGTCGAAGAAGGACCGGAGATTGAAACCGACTACTACAATTTCGAAGCGCTGAATTTCCCGCCAAACCATCCTGCGCGCGACACGCAGGATACGTTAATCATCGCGGGTCAGCAAAAGAAACCGCTGCGCGATCGATTGCTCTTGCGCACGCACACGTCACCCGTCCAGATACGCACGATGGAAAAGCAAAAGCCTCCCGTCCGTGTGGTGTGTCCGGGCAAAGTGCATCGCAATGACGCATTGGACGCGACCCATTCCCCGTTTTTCCACCAGGTCGAAGGCCTTGCTGTGGATACCAACATCACATTCTGTGACCTGAAGGGAACGATCGATCACGCCATGAAAGCGCTTTTCGGCTCCAGCGTGAAGACTCGCTTCTTCCCCTCATTCTTTCCGTTCACCGAACCCAGCGCCGACGTGCAAATCAGCTGCATTTTTTGCGGCGGCAAAGGTTATCGCGACGGGAACCCCTGCCGTAACTGCAAAGCCAGTGGCTGGATCGAGCTTCTCGGTTGCGGCATGGTCGATCCGAATGTTTACGGCTTCGTAGATTATGACGCGAAGAAAGTCAGCGGATTCGCGTTTGGCATGGGCGTCGAGCGCATCGCGATTTTGAAGTATGGAGTGGACGACATCCAATTGTTCTTCAACGGAGATGTCAGATTTTTAGAGCAGTTTGGATAAGGGCATTGTTGGTTGCCGTTCATTGGGCTGGTAAGAAAACTCATGTTTGAGAATGTTACCGAACCTTGGCATCCTGAAAAAACCTTTCGATGTCCTTGTTGTCAGTACAAGACACTGCATGGACGTGCGGACTATGAAATTTGCCAAGTTTGTTTCTGGGAGGACGATGGGCAGGACGATCACGATGCAACTGAAGTGCGTGGAGGCCCGAATCGGTTGTTAAGTTTATCGACTGCGAGGGATAATTCCTCGCCTTCGGAGCCTCGGAAGAACGATTTGTAAAAAATGTAAGGTCGCCGTTAACAGAAGAGATTTAAATTGAAATGAAAATTTCTCCATCATGGCTGCGCGAGTTCGTCGTCCTCACGGTCGACAACCGCAGGCTCGCCGACGATCTGACCCTTGCCGGAATCGCTATCGAAGCGGTTCATGGCGAAGGCGATGCCGCTGTTTTCGAGATGGAAATCACCACCAACCGTCCCGATGCCATGAATCATTACGGCGTCGCGCGGGAGGCGTCTGCCTTGTATGATCTCCCGCTCAAGCCGCTCGATGCCCATCTGCTGGCAAGCTCTTCCGGATCGGCCTTCCCCATCGAGATTCAAGATGCCGTGGGCTGCGGCCGATACACAGCGCAGGTGATTCGTGGTGTGAGCATCAAAGCGTCGCCCGAGGCCATAACCAAGCGGCTCTCCGCAGTCGACCAGCGGGCGGTGAATAACGTTGCCGACGCGTCCAATTACACGCTTTGGGAAATGGGACATCCCACGCACGCATTCGATCTCGACCAACTTGAAGGCGGCAAGCTCATCGTGCGCCGCGCCACGAAGGGCGAAACCCTCAAGACGCTCGACGGAGTCGACCGCAAGCTCTCGACCGAAGACCTCATCATTGCCGACGCAAAGAAACCCGTGGCACTCGCCGGAATTATGGGCGGCCTCGACACCATGATCACCGATCGAACGAAAAACGTTCTCATCGAGTCCGCATGGTTCGATCCTGCATCCGTGCGCAAGGCTTCAAAGCGCCTGGGGATGCATACCGATGCCTCGCATCGCTTCGAGCGCGGCGCAGACTACGGCGCCACCGCAACTGCATGCCGCCTCGTCACTCGGCGCGTGCTTGATGCCGCGGGCGGTTCGCTCGATGGCGGTCTGCTCGACGTCGTCGGCAGAAAAATCGACCTTGCCCCAGTTGCTTTACGAGTTTCCGAAGTCCATCGCATTCTCGGCGAAAAGATCGGCGTTAACGCCATCGTCCGCGTACTCAAACGCCTTGGCTTCGATCTGCTTGCCGAGCCCGGAGACGACACTGAGTTCACCGTCTCCATCCCCACATGGCGGCTCGATGTTGAGCGCGAAATCGACTTGATCGAAGAAATCGCCCGGTTGCACGGATATGATAAGTTCGCAAACACACTGCCTGCCTACACCGGAGCTGTGATCGATTTGCCGGAAGCGGGCCGCGATGAAATCTTACGTGGGATCTGCCTGGCGCTGGGTTACGACGAAGCGATCTCGCTGACATTCATTTCGGACGCCGACGCCAAGAGATTTTCCTCGATGCCGATTCTGGAGTTGGAAAATCCGCTCAGTGCTGAAGCCTCTGCGATGCGCACCTCAATGGTGCCGGGCATGCTCAATATGCTCGCCTACAACCTGAACCGTGGCAGCGACGACGTGCGTCTTTTCGAGTCGGGCAATGTTTTTCAGCAGGCAGGCACGACCGCAGAGCAGCTCAAGCGGATTTGCTTGGGTGCCACAGGCGCTGCAGATCTCGCGTCTGCGCATCAACCTTCGCGTCCTCTCTCGTTCTTCGATGTGAAGGGCGATGCCGAGGCATTGCTGGAGCGGTTTGAACACAAAACGCTGGTGTATGAACTTGGGGCGGCGGGGCATTATCATCCCGGACGCTCGGCGAAAGCGCTGCTCGACGGCGAGGTCGTGGCCGAGTTTGGGCAGATTCATCCTGACATAGCGGCAGCGCGAAAACTGAAGCGTGACGTGTTTGTGGCAGAGCTTTATCTCGACAAACTCTATCGGCACAATTTACGCCAGCCACGCTATCAGCCGTTGTCGCCGTATCCGGCAGTAGAGCGCGATTTCTCGTTTATCTTGGCTGACGATGTCCACTTCAATCACATCTCAAAATCCATTGCGGAACTGGGAATCGGCGAACTCCGGCAATTTGTGCCCGTCGAAATTTTTCGGGGAGGGTCGGTCCCGGCTGGCAAACACTCTTTGCTACTGCGGGCTCAGTTCCAATCGAATCACCGAACGCTGAGGGAAGAAGAAGTCGCGGAGTGGTCGGCGAAGATCGCGAAAGCTCTCGAAGGACTGGGCGGAACGCAGCGCGCCTAAGCATGGCCGCTAGTCTTGAATTAACCAATCCATCGCTTCATTTCGATTAGCAAACACAGGCAGGTCGCGCTGTGAAAATGTCTTGAAGTTTTCGTAGAACACCTTGGGCAGAGTGTCGGTCCCCACCCAAGCCGATTTCTTCACGAACGGCTTATCAAACACCAGAACTTCTTTAATGCGGGTTGAAACCGTGCGGTCCACCTGTGCGCCGGTGAAGTCTGCCAGCACCAGCACCGACTTTTCCGGCTTCTGCGCGATCTGGTCCTGCACTTCGGCGAGCAGAGTAATGATTTCGGGCGATTGGCGGTTCGTCAAATCCACCAGCAGAATGGACTTGCCACGATGCTCGATGCAACGGACGCGCTCCTCTGCGCTGGCGCTACCGGGAGAGGGATTCGGCATAGAGCCTCCAAAGATAACCCGGCAACGGTTTGTGCCAAGCCATCATCAAGTCCCCTACGTATACACCTACGGGATGCAGGAGTCCAGTGATCGTCTCACCAAATGGTTTTAGCGTGGCCGAGTTCCGCGGGGGCGAAATTCGTTAGCCCGGCACGTTAGTGCCGGGTCGGATAGAAATCCAGATCACGTGCCCGAAGGGCGGCTTGTCACGCGAGCAGGCCGTCCACCAATCCGTAAGCCTCGTCGAGCGCGGCATCCAGGGCGGCCGGATCTTTCCCTCCAGCTTCGGCTAGGTCAGGACGCCCGCCGCCCTTGCCTCCGACTTTCTGCGCGATGGGCCCGATCACTTTTCCTGCTTGAATTCGCGATGTCAGGTCTTTCGTGACGCCTACAATTAACGACACGTTGCCGTCCGTCGCCGAGCCGACGACGACCACGCCGGAACCGATTTTGTCGCGGAGCTGGTCGATCAGCGTGCGGAGCTGTTGCCGTTCAAGATTGTCGGCGCGGTGAGCCAGCACCTTGACGCCGCGCACTTCTTTGATTTTCTCCGCCACGTTGGCGGTTGAGGATGACGCCGATTTCATTCGCGCCTGATCGAGATCGCGGGTGAGCCTTTTGATTTCGGCGTCTTTCTTTTCCAGTTCCGCTTTCAGCACCTCGGCCGGCGACATCGCTTCTTCTTCGTTTGAGGCCGCCCCATCCTTTCGTGTTTTGTGCGAAGAGGTTGGGCCCATGAAGCTCGCCACTACATGCTCCAGCTCATGGTCTTTTCTGAAATGCGCGAGCGAACCCTCGCCAGTGACCGCCTCGATGCGCCGCACTCCCGACGAAACGCTTCCTTCTTTCAGTATCTTGATCAGTCCGATTTCTCCGGTCGCCCCGGTGTGCGTGCCTCCGCAAAGCTCGGTCGAGAAGTCGCCAATCTTGATGACGCGCACGCGGTCACCGTACTTTTCTCCGAACAGCGCCATGGCTTTGTATTCGTTGATGGCCACGTCGATCGGCACGTCGGGGATGACTTCGACCTTCGCGTTGCGCAGCACTTCTTTATTGATGAGGTCTTCTACGTCCTGCAGTTCTTCATCTTCCACTCCGGTGAAGTGCGAAAAATCGAACCGCAAATGTTTGGGCGCAACCAGCGATCCCGCCTGCTTCACGTGCTTGCCCAACACTTCGCGCAATCCGGCTTGAAGCAGATGCGTTGCCGTGTGATTGCGCATGGTGGCCTCGCGAATGCCGGTGTCGACAACGGCGTCGACTTTTTGGCCGACACGGAGGGTGCCCCATCCTTCCGCGTTCTGTGCGGAGGGTGGGGATTTCACCATCACCTGATGCGCCCGCACTCCCTGAATTGGCGCGTAGCAGCCCTTCACTTCGGCGATGATCGTGTTGTGATCGTCGCTGTAAAACCATCCGCGGTCGCCAACTTGTCCGCCTGACTCGGCATAAAACGGTGTGTGATCGAGAATGACTTCGCCCTCGTCGCCGGGATGAAGTTCCTGTGCGCCTTGTCCATTCTTGATAATGGCCAACACTTCGCAATTTTCGGAACGCGTCTGGCGGTAACCTTCGAACTCCGACTTCGGAAGCTGCTGGTAGGCGGGGTTGGCGGTCTGCTTGGCCGCGCCTTTCCAGGAAGCGCGGGCGCGGGATCTTTCGTTCTCCATCGCGGTGTCGAACTCGGCCTCTTTAAATGTCACACCACGGTCGCGGGCTGCATCTTCGATGAAGTCGAGGGGAAGACCGTAGGTTTCGTAAAGATTAAACGCCTTCGACCCAGAAAGCTCTGGACGATAATTACGCTGAAGAAACTCGTATCCGTCTAAATCTTCTTGGCTACGCAGGATTGTGCCGACACCGGTGCCAGCGGGCTTTCTTCGAGGGTCGAGATCGAATCGCAATATATCGTCAAAGAGCTTCGACGTAAAACGCTCATCCAATGCCGGATTCGCTCTCAGGTACGCTGACAGGCTCTCCGATTTTGCACTCGATTGAGCCTCAGATAAAATTTGCTCCAATTTCTCAGATCCGATCTCTACCGTTCTGCTAAATTGCTTTTCCTCCTGCAAAACGACCTGAGAGATGCGCTGCGCAGTGTCGACCAACTCGGGATAAGCATCCTTCATTAAGTCGCGAACGGAATCCACCATGAGGTAAAAAAAAGGCTCCTTCTGATTTAGCAAATGTCCGTGGCGAATTGCTCGACGCATGATCTTGCGGAGAACGTATCCCCGTCCCTCATTGGATGGAAGTACGCCATCTGAAATAAGAAACGCTGCCGCGCGGGAGTGGTCAGCGATGATTCTAAGGGAGGCTTTGCCGTCACTATTTGGATCCAAGGCCCCCGTTAACTCCGCCGCCTTCTTGATCAGCGGCGTAAACAAATCCGTGTCGTAATTCGAAATCACGTCCTGCAGAACCGCCGTGACGCGCTCGAGACCCATGCCCGTATCAATCGACGGCTTCGGCAGGGGATTCAGTTTGCCGCTGGCATCACGATCAAACTGCATGAACACGAGATTCCATATCTCGACGTAGCGTCCGCAATCGCAGGGGAAAGCGCAATCCGTGTGACCGGAGTCGCTCGCCTTCACGCCCATGTCGTAATGAATCTCGCTGCACGGGCCGCAGGGGCCGGTGTCGCCCATCTGCCAGAAATTATCTTTCGCGCCCATTTCAAAAATGCGTTCTTTCGGAACGCCCTGGGCGGCCCATAGGTCATAGGCCTCAGCGTCGCGCTGCAATCCGCCTTCGCCGTTAAACACGGTCACATACAGCTTGCTTTTATCAATCCCAAACCACGCGGGAGAAGTGATCAGCTCCCATGCATAGGCGATCGCATCTTTCTTGAAATAATCGCCAAAAGAAAAATTGCCGAGCATCTCAAAAAACGTGTGGTGACGATTGGTGAATCCGACATTTTCAAGGTCGTTATGCTTGCCGCCCGCGCGCACGCACTTCTGCGAGGTCGTCGCTTTGTTGTAGGCGCGCTTTTCGAGGCCCAGAAAAACGTCTTTGAACTGGTTCATCCCCGCATTGGTGAACAGCAGGGTGGGGTCGTTGGCTGGGACGAGCGACGACGAGTGGACTTCCTTATGTCCCTTGGCGACGAAAAAATCCAGGAACTTTCTGCGAATTTCTGAGCCAGTTGGCATGGATTTTCAATTCTAAACGATGCGGACGGCTGCGTTGGTCAGCGATTAGAGCTGGTTTGGCTTTCGCGCAGGGGCGATTGAGCGGGAGATCCCGCGCTTCGCCTGAAAAACGGCTACGCTCGGGATGACGCCACGGCCCCTCCCGACATTCATATCTAGCAAACAATTTGAGATTCGCCGCGATTTGGAATAGCTTATCCCCGTAGCAGACAACGAAGCGGAGAGGATCACTGCAGATGGGAATGACGCAAAGCATGCCGGGACGAATGGTCGCGCACAATATGGTGACCACGCAGTTTGAACTTGACGGATTCAAAGTCACGCGCACATTGGGCGTGGTGCGTGGAATCGTCGTGCGATCGCGGTCAATTTTCGGCACGATCGGCGCCGGGCTGCAAACCATTCTCGGTGGCAACATCACGTTGCTCACCAATCTGTGCGAGAAGACGCGCTCCGAGGCATTTGACCTGATGCTGCAACACGCCGCCGAACTGGGCGGCAACGCCGTGGTCGGCGCGCGTTACGACGCCACGGAAATTATGCAGGGAGTGACCGAAGTTCTCGCTTACGGCACAGCAGTATTTGTCGAGCCGTCGCGCTAGGAACCCAGAAGCATTTCAAGAACGCTTTGCCGGTGGGCAAACATCGCGTCGAACGTTCGCCGCACGAATAGCTGGTTGGCGATCCGCCCGGCAAATCCAAATCCGACGTCGTAATCAATCGTATCCCGTACAATCGTTCCACTGCTTCCGCTGCGTTCTCCCGGTAAGAAATCGTGCCGATGACGCCACTCGCGAAATGGGCCTTTCTTTTGTATGTCGGAAAAATAGCGGTTCAATTCGAATTCGACGATCAGCGCAATCCACTGGGCGCGAAAGGGGAGATAAGGAACCGGCCGAAAGCTGGTGACAATTTCTGTCCCGGCCCCGGCCAGAGGCGGCGCGACGCCAGCGCCTGAAACAAGCTTTATGTCATCGAGTCTCATGTGCGACTGCGGAGGCGTGATGCGCGGCAGATTTTGCGGATTGGCAAAAAACAGAAAGACCTGCTCTAGCGGAAATCCGACCCACTGCTCAAATTGAAGATGATTCATGCGCGGCCACTCGCTTGGATGCGATCAGGCATACAATTTGTGCGGAAAGTTTATTGGCGCGAACGGTGCCGCTAATATGTCAGGCCTAGCCAAGATCGTGCTCGCCATCGCGTGCCTTAGTCTTTTCGCATTCGCGATTGAGCCCCCGTCGCCGCCCGCATACGGCGTGCGCATGGAGACGGCGTGGATCAGGATGCCCGACGGCGTCCGCCTCGCCGCCACGCTCTACATGCCCGACGGCGCCAAGCCGGCGGAAAAGTTTCCCGCATTGCTCGAATATCTTCCGTACCGTAAAGACGACGACACCGCCGCGGAAGACTACGGCAAGCATGCCTACTTCGCGCATCGCGGATACGTCAGCGTTCGCGTCGACATTCGCGGATTCGGCTCGAGCGAAGGCACGCCGCCCGAGCGCGAATATTCCGAGATCGAACAAACCGACGGCGAGCAGGTCATTCACTGGCTCGCTACGCAACCGTGGTCAAACGGCAGCGTCGGAATGTTCGGGATTTCGTGGGGCGGCTTTAACGCTTTGCAAATGGCCATGCGCCATCCGCCGGAACTGAAGGCGATTCTTGCGACCGATGCCACTGCCGAGCTTTTTCACGACGACGTCCACTTCATGGACGGCATGGCCCACATCGACGAATTTGAACTCAACATGGACATGGCCGAAGGCTGGACGGGCGCACCCGATTACACGCTGGACGAAAAGGTTCTGGATCCGCGCTTCGACGCGCCGCCGTGGTCGCTTCTTTATCTGAAGCATCAGCGCGACGGGCCGTTCTGGCGCGATCGCGTGCGTCCGCTCAGCGAAATAAAAATTCCTGCGTTCCTGGTCGGCGGTCTGCAAGACGGATATCGGGACAACGTCACCGACATGCTCATGCAATCGGGCGGACAAGTCCGTGCCATCGTCGGCCCGTGGAACCACACATTCCCAAACGACGCTTCATTCGGGCCTCAAGTCGAATGGCGCGATCAGGCGGTGCGTTGGTGGGATCACTGGTTGAAGGGAAAAGATACAGGCGTGGAAAACGATCCGCGGCTGGTGATTTACATGCAGCACTGGCATCCGCCTGACCCCAAGCTGGCTTCAGTGCCCGGCGAATGGCGTCGCGAAGATCTCTGGCCTCCATCGGGGGAGCGCAGCGCATTCTTGTTCTTACAGGCGAACCACACGCTAGCCGGAAACGCGTCCGAATCCGCAACTCATTCACTGAAATATATTCCCTCGATCGGCGTTGAGGCGGGTTTCTGGTGGGGAGAATTGCTTAGTGATCCGCGTCCGGTCGACGCATTTAGCCTGGTGTACGATTCCGCGCCTCTTACTGAAGAGGTTGCAATCCTGGGCCGTCCGCGAGCGGTGTTGCAGGCTTCCGCCGACGCTCCGCTGGCTGATTGGTTCGCCCGCTTGTCCGATGTTGCTCCAGACGGCACGGTCACGCAGATCACCGGTGCTGGCTTGAATGGCGCGCAACGCGACTCGATGACGGAACCTAAAGATTTGGTTCCCGGTAAAATCTATCCGCTTAACATCGAAATGCATCTGACTTCATGGGTGTTTCCGAAAGGTCACCGTATTCGCCTGGCGATTTCAAACGCATTGTGGCCCATGATTTTGCCGACGCCCTACAACATGACTACGTCCCTGCAACTCGGCGGAGAATACGGGTCGCGCCTAGCCCTTCCGGTGGTGCCGCTTCAAGGCGAGGTGCCGCCGCCGTTCCACGCGCCCGAGCCGGTCGAAGAGCGCAAAGACATTCAGTCCACCGGAATACCGTGGCCGGGAGAATGGACGGTCGAGCGCGACGAAGCACGCCAGAAAACCACCGTACATTGGAAGGGTGAGTCGAGCAGCGTATTTCCTTGGGGGAAAGAAACCGATTACGAAAAGATGACTTACAGCGCGGACGATGCGCATCCGGCAATTTCTTCGACGCTTGGCGAAGCCGAAACAATTTTCGAGTTGAAAGACCGAACACTGACTTGGCGCGGCCATCTTTCGGTGACGACCGATCAGACAAATTTCTATTACAAATACACCCGAGAGTTGCTAAAAGATGGAAAGATGCTGAAGCAAAAGACGTGGGAAGAGACGGTGGCGCGGGACCACCAGTGAAGCGGAGGTAAAGTGGTCAGCAAAGCTTTGCGTCCACAGATATGGTCTTTGATGTCCAGAGCAGGAAGTTTATCTACCAGGGAGACGCGAACTACGGTGCGCTGATTCAGCCTTGCGAATGACCCTTCATTTGGATTTAGCGAACGAAGACTAGGCAATGTCGTGCCAGTTGCGATCCGTTATAGATGCTTTACTGCGGCCTAGGTCCGAGAGCGCCGATCAAATGCCTCCCGCACCGACTCCTGCCACAAATACCAAACCACGATCACGCGGACGATGATTCCCATGCCGCTCCACAGCAAGTTCAAGCGAAAGTCGTTTGCGGCCGTCGAAACGATTGGAATCAGCAGAAAGACTCCCCATAAGCAAACCAGTGTTGCAGCCCAGCGCGCCCAATGTTTTAGGGTAAGAAGTTCGAGGCCGATGAAGAGGCAAAGCCACCCGCCGATCAGAAACACAAAGCGACCGCCGAGTTCCAGTCCGCCGAGCCACGGACGGCCCAATCGCACAATCGCTTCCAACGATAAAAATCCAGGATAGAGAAGCAGCACAAACCCAACCGCGCCGAGGTAGCCGCCGCTGACCAGGAAGAGCCAAGCAATCGCGGTGACGCCTTCGGGGCGAGGGCTGCTCGGAGCCGAAGATTCGAATGACAGTTTTTGCAATTGTGAACACCAAGTCCAAGCTTTACGGATGCTATAAATATAGGCAGAGTCTACTAGTTCTGTGCGAATCATTCTCCCATTTCATTTGCGAACACTGGCCCACGCAGGATCCGAAATCGAGATTGAAGTGGCTGCCCCGGTCACGCAACGAACGGTCTTGGATGCGCTGGAATCCAAATATCCCATGTTGCAGGGAACGATACGAAACCATGACACTGGGCAGCGCCGCGCCTTTCTGCGTTTCTTTGCCTGCGAGCAAGACCTTTCGCACGAGCCGCCAGATGCTCCGCTACCGGCAGCAGTTGTCGAAGGCAAAGAGCCGCTGGTGATTCTTGGTGCAATTGCCGGTGGATAAAAAATATGCGGCTCGCTCTTATATCTTTTGAGGAGAAACAACAATGAACGGCATTCGAATCGTCGCTGTATTGCTGTTGGTGCTGGGCACGTTGTCGTTCGTTGTGCCCGTACCTCACCACGAAGACCACAGCATTAAAGTCGGAGACGCAAAACTCGGAGTCCAAACCGAGAGCAGCGAAAAACTGCCCCCGGCATTCGGCATAGTCTTGCTGGCTGGCGGAGCGCTGGCCCTGTTCCTGTCGTCTCGAAAAGCCTAGTTCGTCTTAGCGGTGACCTGATAGCAGTTACGATAACTGCTCGATGGCTGCGACTGCCTCGGCCGGTAAGTCCAGGTTTAGGCTCTCGAGGTCTTCTTTCATGTGTTGCTCGCTGGCTGTGCCCGTGAGCGGCAGCATTCCAATTCTTCGCGCGAATGCGAACACGATCTGTGGCACCGTCGTTTTCAGTTGGGACGCGAGTTTGATCACCACCGGATGACGCAGAATCTCCACATTCGCGGTGAGCAGCGAAAAGCCCTGATAAATGATTTTGTTATCGCGGCAGAACTCACGTACTTCTCGGTCCCATCCTAAGCGGGCGTAGCATCGGTTCTGCACGAATGTGGGAGCCTGCGCATTGGGCGACTCCAACATCTGCTCGAGGTGCCCCAACGAAACATTGCTGACGCCGAGCGAACGTGCACGGCCTGCTTTCGTTTCGTCCGTCATCGCCTGCCAAACTTCGGCGTCATCGTCTGTCCATTCATAGTTCGACGATGGACCGTGCAAAAGGAAGCTGTCGATGTACCTGGTATCGAGGTGTTCGAGGGAACTCGAGAGCGACTGGCGTACCTGTTCTGCGAGGCTTGCGGCTGGGTCGTACGGCAAGCGATGGTCTTGCCCGCGTTGGTAAGTGAATTTGGTTTGCAGAAAGATTGCTTCACGCGTAGCCACGCCAGCCTGATATGCCGCGCGCAAACCATCTCCGACAGCAGATTCGAAGTAGTGACGCCTCTGATTTGCGGTGTCGATGGCCCTGAAACCGGCACGCAAAGCCATTTCGGTCAGCACCGCAGTGCGTTCTTCTTTCCAGGCGGTGCCGTAAAGAAATGTTGGAGTATCGGCAGGCATTGCTGGAGAGTATTGTTTCACGCCAGCGGCGATGTTCGACCTATAGAATTTTCTTCCCGAAAGCCGACAGCACCAATTCCACCGCCAGATCGGCGGTTTGGTTGTGTTCGTCGATTACGGGATTCACTTCGACGATTTCGAAGCTCAACATGCGTCCGTGGTCGGCTATGATTTCCATGGCCAGATGCGCTTCACGATAAGTAGCGCCGCCCCAAACGGGTGTGCCGACGCCCGGCGCGTCTTCGGGATCGACCCAGTCCATATCGAGCGAAATGTGATATCCCGCGGTGCCGCGTCCGGCGATCCGCAGAGCTTCTTCCATCACGGTACGCATGCCGCGTTCGTCGATGTCGCGCATCGTAAATACATGGATGCCGGCGCGGCGCACGTTTTCTTTCTCGACCGCATCCACATCGCGGATGCCGACCAGTACACAGTTTTCCGAACTTACTTTCGGCGAAAAATTATAGATATCGCCCAGTTCTGCGGGACCCAGCCCGAGCAACGCGGCCAACGGCATTCCGTGCACGTTGCCGCTGGGAGAGGTTTCCGGCGTATTAATGTCGGTGTGCGCGTCGATCCAGATCAGCCCGATTTTCTCGTTCTTGCGGCGGAAGAATTCGGCTACGCCTGCGACGGTTCCAGCGGCGACAGAATGGTCACCGCCCAGGATCAGCGGAATCTGGCCGCCTTCCAAAGTCTTCACCACCAGCTCGGCATTCTTCGTACAAGTCGCAGTGATTTCTTTGAGGTATTTTGCGTTCGACGCGCCTTCTTTTTTCTGCTCAGGAATCGCAACGGCCACGTTGCCGCCGTCTTCGACGATGTGTCCCAGCGCTTCGAGGCGGGCTTCGAGTCCAGCCACCCGCACTGCCGATGGCCCCATGTCGACGCCACGGCGCGACTGTCCGAGGTCGAGCGGCACACCAATCACTCGAATTTTTTTCGGTACGATGCTGGAGATTGAGATGGTTGTCTTCATAAATTTATGATCGCCCGAGAACGCTACGGATACAGCCGGTTCAACATGCGCGGGAAAGGAATCGTTTCGCGCACGTGTTCGAGGCCGCAAATCCATGCCACCGCACGTTCCACTCCCATGCCAAAACCGCCATGGGGAACGCTGCCATACTTGCGCAAGTCCAGATACCACTTGAATGCTTCTTCGGGAAGCCCGTGCTCGTGGATGCGCTTGACCAGCAAGTCGTAGGAAGCCATGCGCTGCGAGCCGCCGATGATTTCGCCGTAACCCTCCGGTGCAAGCACGTCTACGCACAGCGCTAGCTCAGGGCGGACCGGGTCCGGCTCCATGTAAAACGCCTTCACAGTTGCGGGATAGCGATGCACCATCACCGGCTTGTCGAATTGCGACGAGATGTAAGTCTCGTCGGGCGAACCTAAATCGCCGCCCCACTCGAATTTATTCTCGAGCGCGCCTTTCGCGTGGCCTTCCTGGAGCATCTTTACGGCGTCGTCGTAAGTGATACGGGGAAACGGCGCTGCCACTTGTTCAAGCTTGGCGATGTCGCGCCCAATAATTGTCAGGTCCGCCCGCCGTTTTTCGAGGCAGCGTTTCACCAGGAAGCTGAGCAGGGCTTCCGCCAGGTCCATGATGTCGTCCAACTGGGCGTATGCCACTTCAGGCTCGACCATCCAGAATTCAGTCAGATGGCGGCGCGTTTTCGATTTCTCCGCGCGGAACGTAGGCCCGAAAGAATAGACCTTGCCCAGCGCCATCGCTGTGGCTTCGATGTAAAGCTGGCCGGACTGCGTCAGAAAAGCCTGCTCGTCAAAATAATCCACGGGGAAAAGCGTGCTCGTCCCTTCACATGCCGCAGGCGTCAGAATCGGCGGATCGGTGAGCGTGAAACCGCGCTCATCGAAAAAATCGCGCGCCGCCTTAATGATTTCCGCACGCACTCGCAGAATCGAGGCCTGCCGCGGCGACCGCACCCACAGATGCCGGTGCTCCATCAGGAATTCGACGCCGTGCTCTTTCAGCGATATCGGGTATGGATCGCCTTCCGCCACCCGTTGCAGCACCTGCACGTTGACCACGTCAAGCTCGTAGCCGCCGGGGGCGCGCTTATCGGCACGGACTTTGCCTTCCACAATCAAGCTTGATTCCTGCGTCAAGCCTTTGAGCGCGTCGAAAACTTCGGGCGCAACCGCGTTTTTCGGGACTACGCCTTGAATCGTCCCTGAACCGTCGCGAAATTGCGGAAAGAGCAGCTTGCCGCTTTCGCGCAGGTTGTAGAGCCACCCGCGCAAGGTGACGGTCTGGCCCTCGTGCTGGCCGATCTCGGCGATGGTTGTGAGCGGCGAAGTCATGTCTGCGAAATTGCCGCTTAAGCGGCCTCCAGCTTGCGCAACGCGTCGCCCATTTTCTCGATGGGATTGACCTTCTCATCCTCCGCGACTTCAAGCAGCAGCGGCGGCTTCTGCGGAGCCGACCGTAGCAGCTCCATCGCCTGCCGCCAGTCGAGCGATCCCGCTCCGGGCCAGAGATGCTGGTCGTCCTGCCCATTATTGTCGTGAATGTGCGTCGAGTGGATGAGCGACTTCAGCGTCTCGAACGCCGCAGGCAGGTCGCCCGCCATGTGCGCGTGGCCCACATCAAAGCAGACGCCGACATCCTCAAAATGCGCCATGCGGATCATCTCCACCAGGCGCTCGGGAGTGCTGAGTTCGTTGGGAATATTTTCCAGCAGTATGCGCACGCCCAGCGGCTTCGCAAAAGCGCGAAGATGTTCGACCGAAGTCATCGCGGCTTCGAACTTGCGGTCGTCGAAATCCTCGCCGGTCAGGCCTAAATGCTGGATCAGGAAGCGGAACGGAACCTGCTCCGCCAGTTCGATGGCGCGCTTGATCTCGTCCATTGCCTCGATGCGGCCGGCGCGGTCAGGCGAAGCGATGTTTACCGGAGGCGCGCCCGCGCGTCCCCACTCGTAGTCGGCATAAAGCGGAGCGTGCACCGAATGCAGCGGTACGCCGCTATTACGGAACCAGTCGGCCAGCTCGCGCACATGCTGCTTGCGGTTGGCGTAATCGACGTGCTGCCGGGCGGCAAAAATTTCGATGGCCTCGGCGCCGCCGCGCACCAGCCCGTCCAGCAGCCCCGGATGCAGCCGCTCTTTCACATAAACGTAGGTAGAAATTGCTTTCAGCATGGGTCCGCGAACAGCCTTTCCGTTCCTGCCGCGAGCGACCGCGTCATCGCGCCGAGCGCCAGCGTCCCGGCATCCCTAAAGACGATACGTGATCGACTCGATGTCATAGGACGAAAACGATGGATGCCGGCACTGCCTGCGCTTTACTCCGCTCGTGTAGGCAGAACTTTGAGGCTAGCCGACTGGCAAGCGTGAGTCAAATCATTAACAGGATAGGTATTGGGCCACAGATGGCGTCATCCGCACGCAGCCGCTTTGCAATATAGCCAGGCGTCATCCCGAAGTCCCCGCGGTTTCACCAGCGGGGGGAGGGATCTCCAGTCAACCGGCGTCGAGCGGGAGGGAGGGAACAGCGGCAAGAACCCCCACAAATCCCGGCAAAACCATAAGCGGTTGCATAGGGTGTATCGAGAAGCGGGATGGGCAATCCGGCGGGAGAAGCGCAAGCACTGCGGGCGCGAAGCAAAGCCGCTGCTGGCGCGGACTTCAGCCAACCAGGAGTGGGCCTTGGACTTTCTGCACGACGCGGTGGAGTGCGGGCGAACGATCCGGGTGTTGAGCGTGGTGGACGCCTTTACACGAGAGTGTTTGGTGTTGGAAGTGGACACCAGTTTCGCCAGTCGGAGAGTGACGCGAGTGCTGGACCAGATCATCAGCGAGCGGGGCAGGCCCGAGGCGATCCGCTGCGACAACGGACCGGAACTGACCAGCCGGCATTTTCTGGCGTGCGTGGAACGACAGATCGAACTGGTGCACATTCAACCGGGAAAGCCGACGCAGAATGGGCACATCGAAAGCTTCAACGGACGGTTGTGGGAAGAGTGTTTGAACCTGAGTTGGTTTCAGAACTTGTTCGATGCACGACGCAAAATTGCGGCGTGGCGGAAAGAGTACAACGACGAGCGTCCGCATAGCAGCTTGGGATACCAAACCCCGAAAGAATTTGCAGCGCAGGCAGCAAGCTTCTACACAGCTGGGCGAGAGACAAGGGACTCAAACGCCATCCCTTGCCCCTCGCGCTCCTCCATCCCGGCTCAAACCGAACAGGGAGGGTTGAAAGCTGGGGGCAGGTCAGACCGCTGAAGAAAAGGAAGCGCAGCGGCGGAGCTTCGCATACGGCAACACCAGGATTGAAAATCCTCGAATGACTCGCGAACTGATTGATCAAGAAGCCGACGCCCTAGGCCCTCCCGCCTAGTCAGAGTTTCAATAGCTTACAAAAAAGTCTATTTGCCAGCACCAGCTGTCAGCTTCCCGCCCTCGCCCAATAAAAAAGCCGCGCATGCTCTGCGCGGCCCGGTGACTGGATCGGACTGGAAGTCGAACTTTAGCGCCGGCGGCCCTTTTTCTTGGCCGTCTTCTTTTTGCTTGAGCTTTTCTTGCCCGCGCTTTTCTTGTTCGAACTTTTCTTCTTGGGTGCGGTCTTTTTCTTGGTGGCTTTCTTTTTGGCTGGGGCCTTCTTGCTTGGGGCTTTCTTCTTCGCTGGTTTTGCGGCTTTTTTCGCCGGCATTTTCCTGGCTGCAGGCTTCGCGGCTGGCTTCGTCGTTTTCATTGCCGGACTCTTCTTTGCTGGGGCTGATCTCTCAGGCTGCTGCATCCTGCTGGGTGACTGCGCCGCCGGTTCCGAGTGCTCTTCCTCGTCGTCCTCGTCTTCGTCCTGGCCCTCTCCGCTCGTGGACGTGGATTCTGGCCCTTCTTCTTCGTCTTCTTCTTCCTCGAAATCTTCTTCCAAGGTGTCCCCATACGTGCCACCTTCGTTCATCTCGTCGTCTTCGTCCCGCAGGTAGAAGGTCCTCTCAACGTTCATCGTTCCTCCTGATACCGGTCGGTGCACCGGAAGTATTGCGCAACTTGCCGTTACGCTCGCTGATGACTTGCGACCGGCAACCTGGGCCGCATCGCACAAAAAATTGCTTGCATACGCCGCATCGTTTGTTCTAATCCTTTCTTCCATGCGGAGTCAATGCGCAAATCAGAATTGTTGAGGTAGCTGGGCCGGAAGTTGGCCGTAGGCCCATTACGGCATGCTGCGGATCACGAGAATCATGCCCGGTTGCAGGCGCGCGAGGTTGCCGTTGTCCCGCTTGATGGCGGAAACGGTCGTGTGATTGGAATTCGCGATCGAATAGAGTGTTTCCCCGCTCTTTACGCGGTAATGCACGATCGTGACTTTGCCGGATTTCGCCTTCAATTTGGCGCGGGCCTTGGCCGTCGTCTCGACCTCAGGCGCGTTCGGGTCGGGCGTAATCGGCAGGCGGACGTAAAGTATCCGCCGCTTTCCCAGGCTGTCGCTCTTCAGGTGGTTCCAACGCCTCACCATCTCCGCCGGAACCCCGAAGTTGTCGGCCACTTTGTTGACCGTGTCCCCCCGCCGAATCTTGTAAACCGTCAAGTGCCGCGCATAGCTTTGGTTTCCGTCAGCTACGCGGCGTCCCGGGGTTACAGGGATCACGAGCTTTGTGTCAAGCTGCACGTCGTCGCCTTCCGACATGCTGTTTTCCTGCGCGATCGCCCGGGGCGTCGTGTGGTAAGTCTTGGCGATGGAAGCTAGCGTTTCGCCGCCGGTAACGCGGTGGTATCGCCACCACACCCGCATGTCCTGTGGAATCTGCGCGATCGCTGTTTCGTACTGTTGCTTTGTGCCTGCGGGAAGGTGCAGTTCGTAGCTTTGTCCCGGTGGCGTCGTCAAGCGCAATAATTCCGGATTCAGGTCCTGCACCGTTGCCGCTGGAACGTCCACGCACTCGGCGACCAGCCGCAAATCGACGGCATAATCGATCTTCACCCGGTCAAACGGCACCGGCGCGGTTCGTTGCAGGTCGCTAAGTCCGTATTGCGCCGGGTTCTTGGCCATGATCGTCATGGCCACAATAATCGGCACGTAATTTCGCGTTTCCTTCGGCAGCACGTCGCGGCGGTAAAGCTCCCAGAAATCGGCGTAACCCGTTCTTTTCACGGCTGCCTGCACCGTTCCCGGCCCGGAGTTATAGGCCGCCATAGCCAGATACCAATCGCCAAATTGGTTGTACAAGTCTTTCAAGTGCCGCGCCGCCGCCCGGGTCGAGCGTTCGGGGTCTTGCCGCTCGTCGATCCAAACGCTGCGCTCCAATCCGTAACCGCTTCCGCGGCTGGCCATGAATTGCCAGATTCCACGCGCACCGGCCCGCGACAACGCCAGCGGATGAAATCCCGATTCAGCCTGCGCGAGAAAGATCAGATCCTGCGGAACGCCCTCCTGCTTCAGGATTGAGCGAATCATGTCCTGATACCGGCCGCCGCGGATCAGCGCGCCTTCGAGCACTCCTCGTCCGCGTGTCGAAAAATAGCTGATATAACTGGCCACCGGATCCGTCATCATCAGCGGCAGGTCGGAATGAGTGGCTTTCAGCTCAGCCTCGGCTTTTGCCTTCAGTGCCGGATCCACTGGAAACGCGACGTCGTTGGTCTCGTCGATCGGGGCTGGCTCGGTTTTCTGCTGGGTCGATGTAGCTTCCTGCTTCAGGTCGGCCAGTTCGAGCTTGTTCACCAGGTCGAGAATCTTGTCGAACTCGCGTTGCAGGCGCGCGTCAGCATGCAATCCTCGCGGACTGCTCAAGAGCATGTCAAAGGCGTGGTCGAAGCTTTCCTGCGCTGCTTCATGCTCGCCCGCCGCATATTTTTCCTGGCCGGTGGCGTATTCCTTCTCAACGTCATCGATAAGTGTGGCGACAGAATCTTCGGTGGGAATGGGCTGGGGCGTGTCCAACTGCTTCGCCGGGGCGGGTGCGGGCTGATTATCAGCTGACTGCTTCGGCAAAGCTGGCGCAGTCGCCTTCGCCACCGGCGCAGTCACTACCGGCCGCTTGGCAGAACTGCAACCACTGCACACGCACGCAACCACTAAGAGGATCGCGGCCGAGATGGGCGTTCGCCTGGTTCCCATAATTGTCCGCCCGCCGTGCGGGCGACATTCTGAATGGTTGAGCGGGATAACTGCCAAAGTCTAAATGGCTGCTTCCAAGGGGGTCAATCCGCAAAGCGCCTTAGCGGTGGTTACTTTGGGAACGAACGGGAGTTGGTTACGGGGACGAGATTGGCAGCTTGGATTCCATCAATCTTATTTATTCGAGATGCTGAGTACAGTGCCTTCATCGGCGGCCGGCGGCCGTTCCACTTTTGAACGTATTGCGAGTCAAACCGCCCGGATAGAGTCATGTACACTCAGCATTAGTCGCGGTTACATTCAACGCGAATCGCTATGAAAGCTATCCAGGTTAAACATCCGGGCGGACCGGAAGTACTCGAACTCATCGATACCCAACCCCCGCAACCTAAGCCTAATGAAGCCCTGGTCAAGATATCTGCCATCGGGGTGAACTTCATTGACGTTTACTTCCGCGAGGGCCGCTATAAGGCACCCATGCCGCTCACCATTGGGCAGGAAGCTTCTGGCGTCGTTACGAACGTGGGCAGCGATGTCGAGTTTGTCAAAGTAGGGGATCGCGTGGCGTGGGCAGGAGTTCAAGGCTCGTATGCTGAATATGCGGCAGTCCCGGCGGACCGGCTGGTGCCGGTTCCGCGCGACGTGGACGACCGCCAAGCAGCAGCCGCCATGCTGCAAGGAATGACCGCGCACTATCTTACGCACGATACCTATCCGCTGAAGGCTGGGGAGACGGCGCTGGTCCACGCCGCTGCCGGAGGCGTTGGGCAACTGCTGGTGCAAATGGCGCGTAACATCGGCGCGCGGGTGATCGCCACGGTTTCCACCGGCGCGAAAGCCAAACTCGCCCGCGAAGCCGGCGCAGACGAGATTATTTTCTACACCAAAGACGACTTCGTGGCCGAAACCAAGCGCCTCACCGAAGGAAAAGGTGTCGATGTCGTTTACGACTCGGTGGGCAAGACCACGTTCGAAAAAGGACTCGACGTGCTGCGTCCGCGCGGCATGATGGCGTTGTTTGGAGGAGCAAGCGGCGCGGTGCCGCCGTTCGACCTCATCGCGCTCTCCCAAAAAGGATCGCTCTACGTCACCCGGCCCACGCTGGTCAATTACATCGCCACCCGTGAAGAGCTGATGTCCCGTTCTTCCGCCGTATTTGGAATGATCTCGGCGGGAAGACTGAAGCTGCGCATCGACCATACATATCCGCTAAGCGAGGCCGCTCAAGCCCATCGCGACCTCGAGGCGCGCAAGACCACAGGCAAAATTCTGCTGCTGCCGTAACGCGTTAACGCGGTTTTGGGAAGGGCATGGCTTCAGCCATGCCGCCTTGGGCTTGAACCTGGAACCCGCCCCGCAGGAGCGCAACCGGCCATGAGCTTTATCATCACGCGGAAAACATCGGCGGACAGGAGTGTACGCCCCACATCAGTCACCCTTCCGTTAAGATTGTGCTGGGAGAATAAATGCCTCCGTCATTCCTGAAGCACACGATCGTTGCTTTCACCTTTCTCGGAACCGCATCCGCGCAAAGCACACTGCAGACTCTGCCGAATGTGCCGGGCGCCGTGGTCACCAACCTCACTCCCGATCCTGGGACGTTCACCGAGCCTTCGATCGCCGTCAATCCCAACGATCCCAGGCAGGTGGTCGCCGCTTATCAGGATAATGTCCACATCGCCTACTCGCAGGATTTCGGCCAGCATTGGAACGCAGCCGAAGGTGTGGCGCCGCCAAACTACAAGATTTCCGGCGACGTGTCGGTGACTTACGACAACAAGGGACGCGCATTCGTCTGCTACATCGCATTCGACAAGCTGGGCACGGTCAATTATTGGGCACACGGCGCAACCCGCAACGGCATTTTTTTGCGCCGCTCATCGGACGGCGGCAAGACCTGGGAGGCTAATCATTTTGCTGTCGCCGAGCAGCCCAACCAGGCCGGTATCCCGTTCGAAGATAAGCCGATCATCGTAGCGGACAATACTTCGAGCCGTTTCGCCGGAAACTTGTACGTAGGCTGGACACGCTGGCGCATCGCCGATTCGCAGATGGTGATTTCTCGCTCCACCGATGGCGGAGCGACATGGTCACAGCCGATCGAGATCGATCCTCACCCCGGCTTGCCGCGAGATGACAACGGAGCGACCGAAGGCTTCGACGGCGCAGTCGGGCCCGACGGTGCGCTCTACACGGTGTGGAGTCAGGACGACGCACTCTGGTTTTCTGTCTCGAATGACGGAGGGCGCAAATTCTCCCGAGCGCACGCCATCATCCATACCGCGCCAATCATGTATTCGATCGACACGCTCGAACGTGCCAACGGCTTTCCCCAGATCGGAATCGATCCGAAATCCGGCAGGCTGTTTGTCTCGTGGAGCGACTATCGTAACGGCGATCTCGATGTGTTTGTCGCTAGCTCAGACAATCGCGGCAAAAAGTGGAGCGAACCGGTGCGCGTCAACAACGATGCGGTTCATGACGGGGCGGAGCAATTTTTCCCGTGGATGGCCGTCGACCCTGTCGAAGGATCGGTCAACGTAATTTTCTACGACCGCCGCGGAGATCCGAAGGAAATCAAACAGACCGTAACTCTGGCGCGCTCAACCGATGGCGGAAAGACGTTCGCTAACTATGGCTGGACGACGCAAGGCTTTACTTCCAAACCCGATACTTTCTTCGGAGATTACAACGGCGTGGCCGCATTCGGCGGCAGGGTCTATGGCGTGTGGACCGAACTGCCAATTCCGCCGCCTGCATCCGAACCGGCAAAAGCGCGCGAGAGCGCTGAGGTTTCAGGGCAACAACCTGCGACTCCTCCGCCGGATAAGCCGCTCGCCGCCAAGGACGCGGCCAAAGCACCAGCGGTGCCTAAAGGAACGATGGTAAAAGTTGGCGTCGCGGACTTCGGTTCGAAATAAGATCAACGCCTTCGACCGTATTCTTGCGCACATGGCGGCGGTGCTTGCCCAGCCAGCAATCGCTCATCGTCAATCGGTGGACCCCAAATATTCCTGACGGGCACTACCCCGGCCCACGTCGGAAACGCGTAGTCTTCTTCGTCATCAATCACCGGCCCCTGCCGCACTTTTGCCGAAAATTCCGTGATCGGCAGGCGCAACACTGAGGTCGCTTTCAATTCCTTTTCGTTTGGCTGCCGCACGACGTTCCATCGTCCGGGAATGAGGTGTTCGGAAAGCACCCGCAGCGCTTCCAGTTTTTCCTCCGGCGCGGTTATCAGCGTTGCGGTTCCGAGAACGACGACTGATCGGTAATTCATCGAATGATTGAATATCGACCGCGCCATCACCAATCCATCCAACAGCGTGACCGTCACGCAGACGGACACGCCCTGATCAAGCGTGCGCAGCATCCGGCTGGCGGCGGACCCGTGAATATACAACTCATCGCCCGAGCGCCCGTAGCTGGTTGGAATGACGAACGGCTGCCCGTTGTGGACGAAACCGACGTGACAAATAAAGCCTTCGTCTAGAATTTTGTAGGCCGACTCGCGGTCGTAAACCCCGCGCTGCGGCTCGCGCACCACGCGCGTCCGCGGGGTGGAAGTATTTACATCAGGCATGAGGAATGAAACTCCGGCAAACGCCAAGAATGGATGTGCGAGAAAAGTCTAACAGGATAATCAACACACGCTCGGCGACGGTAACCGTCAACCGCTAACCGCCCATCAGCTTCATTCCGACCGACACGGCTTTTTTGTCGAAGGTGGCTGGGTAGTCGCATCTAGGGCGCGGCGGCCGCCGCGGTTCATGCATTCGACTGAGACCGTTTTGAATGTTTGGAAAGTATTCCTTTCAAAGCTTGAACCGGGCGGCTTGCGGGGATGATCTCAAAACCCCCAGTCGCGGTGGGCACGAACTCGACACGATTGCCGGGGACGATACGGAGTTCGTCTCACTACTGCAGGATAGTGATTCGACCCTTGGATGTAACGATGGCGGCAGGCAGATCGCTTCTCCTTCGCGTCTTTTACCCATTGCAAGCATAGCCGCACAGTAGTCGCCACAAGAAGTGGAGAATCTTCACAACATCGTTCGTCTTACCAGTTCACCTTCAAGCCAAACTGAAATTGCCGGGGATCGTAGGCTGCCGTCGGCTGCCCCGCATTAGTGACGAGAACGTTGACTGCCGACACATTGAAACGATTCGCGACGTTGAATACATCTGCAATCGCGTCCAGGCTGAACCGCTCTCCGAAGTTGATTCGTCGAGCCACTCGCAAGTCGTCGAAGATCGTGTAGGGCGTAGTTCCCGCATTGCGGCCGAGGTTTCCGTCGAGCAACTGAAGGGCGTTCGGAGCGATCAACTGCTGCGGAGTGAAGTCAGCGAAACAAACTTCCTGCAAAAATCCAGTGGGAGAAAATTTCGACGCCACGGTCTGATATCCGCAAGAGTTTGTCGGGGTGCCAGACGCGACGATATTCGGCCGCGCACCGCTGGGATCGAACTGCAGGTTGTCGCTGGTTCCGGTGATGATGTTAAACGGACGTCCGGATGCAACTTCGACGATGGGCGCGATCGTCCAATCGCTCAGCAGCTTCGCCCCGACGCCGTCCCCACCCACCTTCCCGCTCTGGTAGACCGCGCTAAAGATAAATCTGTGCCGCTGATCGAAAGACGAGTTGGAACGCTCGGCATTGTAATAAGGATAGAAACTATCCTGCGGCGCAAGCGGAGATTGCAAGTCAGTCGAATCGTCGATCGAGTGAGAATACGTGTACGAAGCGAGAAACTCGTAGTGGTTGTTAAACCGCTTGCGCAGGTTGGCGGTGAGCCCGTGATACACCGAACTGCCGTTCGAAAAATTAGCGTCCATATCGCTGAACGGGACGCAGCCAGACAAACCCGTCGCCGTCGGATTGCACTTCGTGTTCAATCCAGCGGCAGCAAGGTCGGCAAGAGCCAGCGGCAAGCAAGGAGCGAATGCACCTCCAGCGAGCGAGGGGTTCAGACCCGACGGACGGAAAAAGCTTACCAACGCGGCCGGCACATAGTAAGGCAGCGCCCCCGGAAGCGCAGCGAACGGACTGGCTCCGCAACCCGCGACCGATAATGGGCTATCGGTCGGCAATGCCGCGTTACCTGCCACGGCGGCCTCCCAGTTTTGGGTGAGCAAATCGCCACGCGCAGTGTTGGCGTTGATCGGACGGTTCAGGTGACGTCCGCCATTAAAGTTGTAGCCCAGGCTCAAAGCGTAGCCGTGACCCAGGTCCTGCTCGAACGTGAGGTTGGCCTGCTCCGAGTAGGCGTAAACGAAATTCTTCGACTGCGGATATCCGAACGGCTGCGAGATCAGCGGGATTCCATTATTGATGTATCCCTGATTCAAGAACTGCGACGAGGGCAGGAACGCGTTGAACTGCTGCTGATTGGCTTCGTATCCGAATGACGAGACCGCCTGCGGGAAGCAGTTCGCGTTGCCCTGACTCCCCTGGAAAATGTTTGATGCGTTCAGGTTCAGCGGGCTGGCGACGCTCGTGGCGCTGCACGGGGCGGATCCAAAAAAGACGAGTTGGCCGGTCTTCGAGCCGTCTGAGGCATCGCCGAGGAAATAGAGACCCAGCAGCGGGTGGTCGTAGAAGACGCCATACGATCCGCGAATCACGCTCTTGCCATTGCCTTTCGGGTCCCAGGCGAAGCCGATGCGAGGCTGAATGTTGTTGGTGTCGGTCTGAATTCCCTTTTGAAGCCCTAACTGCTGATACGCGGAAGCGGCGAGGCCAGTCGGAGGCGTGAACTGCGGCGGGAATTCAATGTCATAGCGAACGCCGTAATTCAGCGTGAAGGTCGGGCTGGCGCGCCAAGAGTCCTGCCAGAAAACTCCCAAGGGCTTGTTGGGAAACGAATCGCTCGGATTACCGAAGCCTTGGATAAAATCCTGCGGAATGCCAGCGCCGTATGCCTGCACCGGAGACAGTTGCGGAAACTGTACCGTCGAAGTCGGCGATGTGGTGAAACCTAAACTACCGGAAGGCAACGCGCCGAAATCAAACACGCCGCCGTAGTTGACGGTGAAGGTTGCGGTGGTCGGAATGTAATTGAAGTCGACACCAAACTTCATGTCATGCCGTCCCTTGGCCCACGAAAAATTGTCGGCAAACTGATAACGCTGTTCGACCCGCTTGATGTAGGAATACGGTTCCCGCCCAAAGAATGCGTAACCATATACGTTCGACGCCGGGTCGGACCCGCCAGCAGAACTCGAAAAGTCGTAGGCCAATCCGCGGCGCGCATACTGAAAACGAAGCTCGTTGATCTTGTTGTTGCCGATCGTCCACGTGTCTTGCGCAACGATCGCGAGGTCGCGGTAGGTCTGTTGCGAAGTCCGTGAATATGCGTTTTGCCCGAATGTCTGGTTCTCGCCGTTGACTTCAATACCGGTCATCGTGCTAGGGCTTACGTTTCCCCGCAGCATAAGCCGGTTGCGGTCGCTGATGTTGTGATCGAGCCGCAAAGAGTAAAGACTCGTTCCCTCAAACACAGGAAAGTTTCCCACCTGCGAGTTCAGCGTGAGATAAGAGGCGGGCACAAAGCATCCCGGTGTAGGCGGCGGGCATGACGTGGGAAAGCCGCTAAGCCCGAACGCTCCGCCGAGGTTCGTCGGCCACACCCCATTCAGAGCCTGGCCGGACGACGCGCCCGCAAGGGCCGCGTAGCTACCCACCTGCTGAGCAAACACGGGGTTCGTCCCTTCCATTTGCAGGGTCGCGGGACTGGTCAGAAACTGTATTTGCTGCGGCGTGAGTTGCAGTGTGCCGAACGGCAGTCCAACCTGCGTGGTGTCGAACGGCGACAGCCCAAAGTTGTCCTGGCCGATGCTAGCGAATCCGGTCTCGTGCCGGCGCGTCACTTCATACGCGAAGTAGTAGTAAGTTTTGTCTTTCTTGATCGGGCCGCCAAACGCCACGCCCGCCTGCACCCGCGTGTAGGCAGGATCGCTCACCGTGCTGAAGGGATTGACCGCCTGAAAATTCCGGTTCCGCAGATAGCCAAAAACGTCACCGTGGAAATCGTTTGATCCCGACCGCGTGATGATGTTTACCACACCGCCCGATGCGCGGCCATATTCCGCAGCATAACCAGTGTTGATGATCTGGAATTCCTGCACCGCCTCCTGTGAGACCGTCGAGCGCACGCCGTTGGTCGCGTTGTCGATGGCGTCCGCGCCGTCGACGTTCACCAGGTTCGAACGCGCGCGTTGCCCGCTGATGTTCAACCCCGAAGTCGGCGCCGCGCCAATATTCGGAGCGTTATCCCGGTTCACCTGCGAGTCGGTCAGCGCAAAATTGATGTAGTTCCGGCCATTGATTGGCAGATTGTCGATTTTCCTCTGGTCAATCGTGTTGGTCGAAGAACTGCGCTGGGTCTCGATGAGGTCGGCATTCGAACTGACCGTCACCGTTTCCTGTCCGCCGGAAATGCTCAGGTTCACGGGAAGATCGGCTGACTGCCCGACGTTGATGATCACGCCGGTCGTGGACGCTTTGGCGAACCCCGGCGCATCCACTGCCACGGTGTATGCGCCCGGCGGCAATGCCAGCACCTGATATTCGCCGTCCGCATAAGCCGATGCCGTGCGCTCGAATGCTTTCGCGGGATCGCGCACCACCACCGATGCATTGCTGACCAGGCCGCCTTTCGGATCCCTCACCGTCACGTGCAGGTCGCCCGAGGCGACTCCTTGCGCGATTACTAGCACGTTGGCCAGCAGCGGAAATATCACGAGCGCGAGCAGCTTCGACATCGACGTTGTCATCTTCATTGGGATTCTCCGGGAGAGCGGAAATCGCAACCGCGCGGGACATACGACTGCTCCGGCTTGGGACGGCAGCCTGCAAACGTAAACATTGGCGTGGGATTCGCTCGGAAGGAGTTATATCACTTAAAAGAAATAAAGCAAGCGGGTAGGGCTGACAGGAACAGGCTTAGTCACGCAAGGCCGGAGCCGCGTTAGCGGGCGCTGTTATGTTCAGGGGCTGTGCCGGGCCGGTCGAACACGATATTCATTTCCGTGAAGCGCGGCAGCACGACATCGCGGCCATGGCGGGTAATCATAAAAATTCCTGACGCGCAGGTGGAGACGATCCGCGCCGTTCCCGCAGTAGAAGCATCCGTGGCCGTAGAAATCAGCGCCTCAAGGATGAGCTGCGTTCCGTCGTCTACTTCTTTGGCGATCCCGGCGGTCACGCCGCCATTGATCAGCATCCACATTTTGCCCGGACGTTCGCCTCGCAATTGCCCTTCACGATCGATCTTCGTATGCGAGCGCTGGTCGAGCTGCGCGGCGGTCACTGCGGCGGACGTCGCTTGCACCTCGCCTCCCGGAATCTGGAAGCTCGTAAAGTTCAAGTAAAGCGAGCCCGGACGGCTTAGCCAACGCGGCGGCACCAACTTTGAGATCTTGCCCGACAGCACGGTGCCTTCAGGCAGCAGCACGTTGCCATGCACCCATACCGGTTCGATCAGGCGGGCCTGGAATTCATCACCGCGATGGTTCTGGCCGGCGCTGAGATCGCCCAGCAACACGACTTTGCCTTCGGCACCGATGGGCGGAACCGCCTGCGCGCCCCCAGCATTCTCTCTCGTGCTCGCCACCGCTGAGTCCGGCGCGGAAGCCTCGAGCGTCGCTACGTTCTCAGAAAGAGGTTTTTGCTTGGTTTTCGCAGTCTTGCCGCCAGCAACGGGCGCGATAACTTCGCGCTCCCGGCGCGTCGCGAACCACTCCACGCCCAGCGCCGCTTCGGTGCCGTCCGGACGCACAATCTTCGCGCTCAACATTGCCGGATAATTCTCATGCCGCGGCGTGAATGCCTTCACCACCCACGGCCAATGGTCGTCGGGGATGCGCCGCCGCCGCTCCATCCGCTCAACCGTCAGCTCCACTTTGCTGTGCCCGGCAAACAGCTCGTGGTCACCCGCATAAACGTCCCGCGCCAATTCCCCGTGGATCTCGTCGCCCGGCTGGAGTTTCGCTGTTTTCAGCGACGAATCCAGACGCACTTTCAGGAATATCTTCTGCCCAGGGTTTTCACTGGACGAACGCGGCGCCGCAGGCGCACTCTGCCCATGCAGCACACTAAGAGCGGGAAGCAACAGAAGCGGTAGGCATCGAATACGCACAATTTTTTCCTGGGCGAACGGAATTTCTTCACAGAAACCGGAGAGGGATCGTCTCTACTCTATCGGGGATCGTCCGCCGAATCAATCTCACTTTCGTAACAGAGCGGAAAAGCCCTCATGCCGAATCGTCCGTGTGCTGGCTTGATCCCATGATTCCGACTACTGCCGGCTGATCTCGAACACCACGCCGCCGCCGTTGGGACCACCGCCCACAGTTGTGCCGAATAGATTGCCGTGGCTATCGAAGGTAAGGTTTGCTCGTTTGGCTGTCGCCGTCGTGAACGAAGAGCGCCGATGATAACAGCAGAACGTGACAAAATGAGTCTGCCCGGATTCGTGGAATCGTTTCAGTCCCCACGGCATGGGGACAGGTTAACTCCGTGTACGTTACCCACTCAAGCCAAAAAGCGGCTTGAATGGGCCACCAGCCCGAATTAGTGGAATCGTTTCAGTCCCCACGGCATGGGGACAGGATAACTCCGCGCACGTTACCCACTCAAGCCAAAAAGCGGCTTGAATGGGCCACCAGCCAGTCCGGTTTCGCCCATTCGCCTGGCGAACGTAAGGCGATCAATCCTCGCGAGAACCAATCAATGCTGCGCCATAAAAGTCCAATGTATCTCGGGCACATCTGCATCTTTAACAAGCAATGAAGCGTTTATCACTTTTTCACCAACGATTTGGCCTTCAAAAATCTCGTCATTGATTCTATAGAGGATCAAGTCCTGCTGGATCATCAAGACTTCACTGTCCTCTTGGTTTGTCTGCAAGACAGCTCTTTTTCCGCTCTCAAGATTGTCCAGAATGAGGGTACCTGGAATGTAGTTGTTGGCGCCTTCCAGGACCGAGTACTCTTCCCTTACGTTAGGCAGGAGCGTCGTGGCAAAATTACGCTCATTGGTTCGCCCGGGATTGTCGGCGTTGTCGGGCTTCCAGTTTTCTACAGTAGTCACCATCCAGAAGCCGAAAATCCTCGTACGCGGAGAATTGCTCGGGATATCCAAATGTTTCCAGGAATTTAGCTTCCGATCGTAGATAAAAGTGCGAGTGTCGATTATTTTGCCAGACGACAGCTCTTCAACTGCTGGAGCAATATTGAAGACAAGAAAGCGATCTGTAGAGGCGAGGATCGCCACCGTGGACGAGATCTTTGAGCTTGGAACAGCAGACGGCGTTGATTGCAAAACGATTCGCTGCGCGCCAATCACCATCGCTAACTTTCCACCTGAAAGAGTAGCCATAGGAGTGAAATCGGGCTGTGGCCCTCCCCCGACACCCGCGAAGCGCAGCCCTTGATAATCAGACCAATCGTCCGACAGCAATCGGTTCTTCACGCTTTGATCATTTAAAACTCCGACGAGAGTAGGGTCAGAACTGGAATTGGTATCCTGCGGAGCAATCGGGAAAAGTTCGCGTGAACCCAGGTGATCGGCGGCAGCTAGCGCAGCCCTGCTGTTAAGAACAATTTGCGCCTTGTGGTTAAATTCGACTTCATCCTTTACAGTTGGTTGGCCCGCGTGAATGAGACTCACTCGTGTCGGAATGACGTGAGGAAAAGCGATCCACAGCGTGCCTTCGAGATCGTCCCGGACTGAATACAAGCCATCCTTCGCTGATACTATTTCGCGAACCAATTTCAACCTGCGATTCGCGTCAATTTGGTACAGGTTGACAGGATAGCTCACAGGGCCGTAATTAGTTGGTGTCCCAGAAAGTAAGGCGAGATCGGTGAACTTATCAGCGGAATGGTTTTGCCCCATTCCCAGGGCGCACAGCATCATCGCAACGCCCAACTGAGTAAACAACCTAGTAGGGCACCTGACCACAAACGCTCGCGACGTAGCCGGAGGATCCGTCACTTGTCCAGTATCCTTTATGCCCGCCACTGCCGTTAATCCAAGAAATGTAGTAGGTGCTCGCTCCATTGCAAGCCTTGATGGTTTCAGAGTCGCCGAAGCTATGCCCGGAACCTTGGGGGTAAGCAAAATGGCAATAGGCAAAGTTGGCCGGTGCCGGGTAGATATAATTCGGCTGGTGGCCCATTCAAGCCGTTCTTTGGCTTGAGTGGGGAATTCCGACGGATGCGTATAGCTTTTTCGGCGAGTGGCGCTTTCTCGCCGTCCATTCGGACTCAATCTCAATCACGCCCTCCTGCCCCGTTGCGTAATGAACGAAGCTACTCCACTGCCAGTCCTCCGGACGCTCACACAACCCTCGCACGACCGGATTGCGATGAATGTACCGCAGCTTCTCCACAAACTGCGCTTCGTTGCGGACATTGAAGTCATAATATCGCTTTTGCCAAAAGTGCTCGGCCTCGCCAATCAGCCGCCGCGACACGCCTTGTTTGAGCGACTTGATGGCGTCGGCAAGCGTTCCGCGCTTGCGCTCACTCAGAAGCAAGTGAACGTGGTCCGGCATGACGACGTATCCGTACATGCAAAGATCAAAACCGACGCGCACGCGCTCGAGGCCGACTTCGAACATGCGTTTGGCCGTAGTAAACGAAGAGCGCCGCCGGTGCACGACCCACTCAAGCCAAAAAACGGCTTGAATGGGCCACCGGCCCGGAGGCCGCGCCATTATTTCCGACTTCAGAAAGACCGCTCAGTATGCCGAAGCCTTTCGCGCGGCCGGCGCTTCGGTAAAGCGCTCGGGAATGTATTGGCTGGACACGTTCCCTCCCCTAAGGATTGTGGAGGTGGAGAAGCGGTGACGGGGCAGGCGTGTCCATTACGTTAAAGATGGCCTTATGGTGACGGCGGAACAATGTCCGCAGCAGCCGCGGCGGCCACAATACTCAGGTTCTTGAACACCCTCGCGTTAAACGGATCTTTCGCTCCCGCCTTGCGCAGAATGCCCTTAAACTCCGCGCGCACTACGCGATAGATCTGCCACATCTGGAACACTGTGGGACGGCGATCACTTCTTACGAACACGCTGCTTAATTCGCGAAAGACTCCCTGGATGGTCCCATCGTGAATGTACGCGTCGGTCCCGTTCAGGTCGCTCAGTGATTTGTGAATGCGATGTTTGACGGATTCGCATACTACCCACACGTGTTTAGGCTTGCGCGTCTTTTTAAGAGCGACCGTCAGGCCCAATTCAAATGGCATATTGAAACGCGGAGTGCGGGGAGAACGCCGATCCAGCTGCACGCGTGATAAATCGTGGATGGAATACTCGGACTCCGCAATGAGCGAAAGAATGCGGTCCAGTCTCGGATTATCGGGGATTTCAAGCGTCGCTCTGGGAGTGAAACCGAAAGCGCTTATGGCGGCGATATAGGCCAGCAGTAAATTCTCAAACGCCGCGTCGTACGGAATATTCAAAAACACTGACGCCGCGCTAGCGCGATTTAGATGTCTTGCTCTTCGTTTTTCTTGCTTTGGTGGTGACATTGCGTCGGTTCTTTTTCGCGCCGCTCACCGTCGATTTCTCTCTAGCTGTTAACTCACCATTTGCAGAGCTGCGGCGCAACATTCGATCTGTGATCTTGCGCACGCGTTCAACAATTTCATCGGTGCGAGACTTGGGTATGCCCAGCACCCTCGCGGTATCGTACGGCGTCGCAAAACGGCTCGTCACTTTGATGGTCGGTAACATGACAATCCAATTATAAGCCTCGGTGCAAATCATTAGAAGAAGTTACGCCTGCCGTCTTAAGAGACCTGTTTTTCGGAAGTTAAGAGTTCTGCCTCGCGATCGATCATTTCTCGCGTTATGCGAGGATTTTCGATGGTTGTGTTTCCGTAGGCAAAACTACGCCTCTGCTCTTCTTTTTCCTCTGGCGTGAGAACAGCGTTTTTTGCCGCCTCGAGTAGAGATTCTAATTTAGGGCGTGATTACCCTCATTGAATGGACCTTCTCGTGATAGCTGCCGTTTTGCGCGCTCCGGAATGTATTGGCTGGATACGTTCCCTCCGCTAAGAATTGTGGAGGTGGAAAAGGGGTAAGGGTGCATAGCGCGATGTTTTCGGGTGGGAATACTTCTCTGTATCAGGATGGTCCGGCTTCTCGATTGGTTCCGCGTGCTTGATCGTGCAGAGCCACCAATTGTTTGGCCAAGAGTCCCGCTAAGTATTCTTCTAGCTCTGATAAGTCGACCTTCTTTTTGGTCCAAGCCTCATCTGCGGCCTCCAGGGCTTTGTAGTAGGGAGACTTATCTCGCGAAATCTGATCTGGGATGGTATTTTTTCCGGGAAGTCGGTAGCCGAGCCTTAGGCACATTAGTAAGTAAGAAATCGCCCGCGCCGTACGTCCGTTACCGTCAGTGAAAGGATGAATCCAATTCAACTTCCATAATGCGTATGCGCTCAGATGAATGGGCGAGCTTTTCTCCCAGTTATCGTTGACGTAATCGCACATGTGCTCGATCTCTTCGGGCACGATGTGCGCACCAACTGGTTGGTGCTTGCTGCCACGTATCTCAATTCCTGCTGGTCTGAAGTTTCCGGCGTAGGAGCTGAGCCCTTTCAGGGCAATACGATGTAGATTTAACAACTGCGAAGGGCGCAGTTTGAACGGACGCTCAGGCTCCGAGTAGTATTCGATCTGTTCGACCACGGCATCGATCTGTCGCAGGCCGTTCCGTGCTTCTACCCGAGCTTTCTCATCGGGGTCGGTGACAAGCTCGGCTTCAAGAGCCTCGCTATGCCGATCCTTTTCCTCGCTCATTGTTCGGGGCTCCTAACAGTTCTGCCTCTCGATCAACCATTTCCCTTGTAATGCGGGGATTTTCTATATTGGTATTTCCATAGGCAAAGCTGCGCCTCTGCTCTTCTTTCTCTTGTGGGGTAAGAACAGCTTTTTTTGCGGCGTCGAGTAGATATTGCAAATTCGTTGACATAATTCACCCCGGGAGTGTCCCCTTATCATAATAAATGCTGAGGAAATTTTGAGTGCGGAATTTGTAGTATGAAATCAGGGGGTTACTACACGAATAGGAATTAGCAATCGAAAAACTCCCACGGGTGATCGGCGAAGTGCTTTTAACCGAAGCGGCTGAGACCAAGTTTCACTCTTGCTCTAAATCGCAAGCTTCTGACAATTCCTCTAGGAAGTCGGCTTTAAGATACTTAACAAAATCTTTGACTTGTCCTAGCCGTTCGCGCAACTCCGTGAAAGAGACATATCGGCATATTTCCGCCAGCCTCGGATCCAACCGCGAAAATGTCGGTCGGTTCACTTCCGCGAACACTTTCTCTCGCCGTTCGTCTGGTGCAACCAAGAAAAGCGGGATGTTAAGGTTTGGCTGCATAGCAACGAGATCAGCCATTCGTAACAATCCTGAGTAAATTGAAGTCGTGCTTTCGATCTCGAATGCCGCGACAATTGAATTTCGATCAAGCCATAAGACATCGATCAGTTCAATCGTGCGGTTGGTCGCGTCATCAAATTGGAGCGGAAGGCTCGATTTCATCGCCGGAAGCTCGGAGAACCGATGTCCGTCGAACGCCCGGCCTCGATCGTTGCGCGCAACCCATACACTGAAACCCATGTCTGAACCAAGTTTGAGTAGCAACCATTGGATCTCGGTATGAGCCGCAGGCTCTTTTACCGTTTCCTGCAGCTCTGGTTGATCCACGCCTTCGGACTCCGGAACTGTAACCAACCCAATTTTTGCTTTGAGCGCTTTTGTTCGATATTTTAGCTTGCTCGGGTCAATCGGACGAATCAGGGGGTTTTTCTCGGCATTTATCACAGCGTTGACGACGGCTTCGCCGTCGGCGACCTTCCACTTTGTCGGTGAACCCCGAAAATGACCCGTCCAGGCAAGCGCGCTTCCAGCGGCTTGAAATACTGAAAGCCTATCCTTCATCTCCTTCACGGGTATTCCTGTTTCAGGCGTCAACTTAGCGATCACCTTCACCTTTACTCGGCACGGGAAGCCTTCATCCTTCCAGATCGTAGTTGTGTCGCGGAAAGCATCGGACGTGACTTCCAACAACCCGATCCATCGCGATACGCCTGTCAAATAGCAAAGGAAATAGTCTCCAACCTTCACTTTTTGGAGAGTATTCCATCTCGAATCTCGAAAACCAGAAACCTCACCGCCGGCGCTGAGAAACTCTTGCCAAGTCAAAGGCGTAAAGAGATCAAGCCAATAATTACGTGTCGTCATGTTAAGGATTCCGGCACCATTTACTGTTTCGTTTTCGCCACTTTGCTTAATGCCCGAAGCTAAAATAGAGGGGCCACGGCGTGCCGTGACCCTTCACAGTACGTCTCAAATTTTGGCTACGCTTCTACCGCCTTGAGACGCAGAAGCTTGTTGGATTCCCTACATGGCTCAAGCCATGCCTAAACAAAACTTCCGATAAATCCCAGAAGCAGATTCCTACGCACATTCTCGCCGCGAAGCGGCTCCGAATGGCTCGGAATGACAAGCTGGTTAGTTTGTCTTCAGTACCGCCCGCTCTGCCGCCTGCGGCAATTTGATTGGAACGAAATATTCTTCCGGATATAAGTAGTCCTCTCTGGATTCATCAATCACCCGCAATTGGTGCAGCTTGGCAGCGCGCTGATCCGTCACAACCTGATACACCTTACGGAGCTCCAAGGACGCAGTGTAGTCTTTGTTCTGCACGCAAGGGACGAAGCGCGCTTCACGCTTCTTTGCGTCAATCGATAATGCGCTGTGCTGAGTCATTGTTCAAATCCCTCAGCGGCTAAAGCCGTCGAGGATTGTGGTCGTTACGGCGCGGCTGAAGCCGCGCGCCACCCCAAAGCAAATGCACTTAAAACCAAATGCACTTAAAACCAAATGCACTTAAAACCAAATGCACTTAAAACCAAATGCACTTAAAACCAAATGCACTTAAAACCAAATGCAGATTCCTCTTCACTACGCTCCTCGGAATGACAAATAGTTAGGCTTGTCTTTACTCCAAATCCAACTAGCCCCGCGCAAGATCCCTCTCTCCGCCTGAAAAACGGCTTCGCTCGGGATGACAATTCTAAAAACTAGCTGCAG